>NZ_KE384385.1:0-207104 GCF_000425485.1 Flavobacterium tegetincola DSM 22377
GTTCAAAATATGATATGGTAAGTTTTAATATTACAATTAGTAAGTAAAATGGCTTATCGTTAAGTCAAATCTAATTTAGATGATATTTTAAATTAACTTCCTTAATTTAATAATGTAAATATTCAAGGAAAACATAATTTGGTTAGGATGAATTTCAAAAATTAAAGTGTAAAGTAATCTAACATGTTCAAATTTTAACTCTCAAAAGCAATATAAACTTTAAAGATTTACTATATTTACGATATAAGAATTGAAATTATTTTGTATCGATGCAAAATCGAGACCCTATAAGATTTATAAATGTAGAAAGTAGTGTTTACGCTCCTTAATTAGGGTAGTTCGAATCCCTTCCTCTCTGCAAAATTAAAAGCTTCTAATTATTTAGAAGCTTTTTTCATTTTCAGAGGATTCTAAACTTGCAATCAAAAGTTCCTTAACTTGTGTCAAAGCGTCGTCCTTCGCTTCGGCAAAAGAAATTCCGTATTTCCTGTTGATGCTTTTCAATGAATCAGGAAATGAATGTAATAAAGTATCGTAATACTTATCCAAAACATCTTGACTTGGCATTTCAAAATTAATGCGCAATTGAAACCTTCGCAGCAAAGCTTTGTCAATCATTTCCACGTGATTCGTCGCGCAAATCATTATCGCATTTTTTGGATAATAATCAATCAATTGGATAATTGAATTGACCAATCGTCGCATTTCACCCACATCTTTGTCGTCGGTCTCGCGTTCTTTACCAATTTGATCAAATTCATCCAAAAACAAAACGGCCTTCTCGCGAGCTGCTTTATCAAAAACTTGTTTGACATTTTGAGCCGTTTCGCCAATTCGAGAGCAAACTACATTGCTTAAATTCAGAATTACCAAAGGCTTTCCCAACGCTTTTGCAATTGCTTTTGCCGTTGTTGTTTTCCCACATCCTGAACTTCCAAAAAGTAGAATCTTGTTGTTGATGGGTAAGTTGTATTTAGAAAGTTCTTCTGCATATTTGTATTCTTTCAGAAGTGTCTGAATACTTTTTTCGTTTTGCGCGTCTAAAACGATGTCTTTTAAATCAACGTCTTGCTTATCGGTGATGACTAAATCAAATAATTGCATGAGAAAATAGGTAGTTGTTTCTGGATGCAAAAATAGCTATAATTAAACGTATATTTCTGATTCGAGCATTAACTTGAAAGCAAAAAAAAACTCCTGAAGTATCAGGAGTTTAAGTCATTTATCATTAATGTGCTTTCAACTTTTCAAAAGTCGTAGTCAGCAATTTCTTCATTTTATCGGTTGCACCACTTACTGCTTTTTCAACAGTGTCTGCGTGGTTGGTTACCGCAATTGGATTTTTGCCTGCTAAACGGACTTCTATCATGCATCTTTTATCGTCTAAACTGAATTTATCACTATTTTCATCACCTACATGAACCTCAACTCTCGTGATTTTATCTTCAAATCTTTTGAAGCTTTCGGTAATTTCTTCCGAAAAGTGATTTTGCATTCTTTCGTGTCCTTCAATTGTTTTGTCTGTGTTGAACTGTATTTGCATAATGTCTTTTTTTTTAATTATTGATACTCAAATTTAAACAACTCAATTTACAAAAGCCATTGAATTAGTATAATTTTGTGACATCAAAACGCCCTTATTTTACTGCAACGCTAAAAACTATTGAACCAATCTCTGCCATTAGCGATAACTTTAATATCTTTGTCTAGTGCTTTTCAAACATCATCATTTCAGAATACATGCGATATATTTTCCTACTGCTCACTTGCCTTATTTTGACTCCTTGTTTTGCGCAAGAAGATTTTCGTGAAACCACTATTGACAGCACTTTTTTTACAAAAGCAGATTCACTGTACCGCGAAGATCAGTTTTATTTTGGTGTAACGTATAACGTGCTTACCAATTTGCCATCCGGCATTCGGCAGAAAGGATTTTCGTCGGGATTGTCAGCTGGTTTTTTACGCGATATGCCTATCAATAAAAAACGGACTTTTGCCATTGCAGCTGGAGCCGGATTATCATACGCCAATTACCAACAAAATCTAGTCATTACTGAAAGCACAAGCGGCACTGATTACCAAATTTTAAATAGTGCAGACTTGACAAAGGGAAAATTTGAGCAATTTTTTGTGGATGTTCCAATTGAATTTAGATGGAGAAACGCAACGCCAACATCCTACAAATTCTGGCGCATTCACGCTGGTTTTAAATTACAATACTCGATTTACGACAGAAGCAGGTATGAAACTGATGACCTGAGCTCAACCGTAAAAAACAATAGTGACTTCAATAAATTACAATACGGTCCTTACATTGTAGTTGGTTTTAATACATGGAATTTCCAAGCGTATTATGGCGCGAACTCGATTTTTAAAGATGTGGATGTGAATAGTGAAGCAGTAAAAATGAAGTCGCTTCAAGTAGGCTTGATGTTTTACATTTTATAACCAAAAATAAAGCAGTCCAATTTGCGGAATACTTCCAATCAATCCGCCTAGAATAAGTTCTGTAGGCGTATGTGCTTTCATGACCAATCGAGAAGAAGCCACCAAACCGTTACATACGAGTAATGGAACAATTACCCACAACATTCGTACATTATAATGCAAGCTAATTCCGATGACAAAGACGGTCAGAGAAGCAATAGCTAGTTGATGCAAACTCACTTTGAATTTGGTAAACAAAAACACAAAGGCCCAAAATGTACTGATCAAACTGGACAGAAAGAAGAAGTATAAAATGGGAAAATAATCGATAGTAATGCTTTTTCGAATCAAAATTAAAAGCAAAATAGCGTGAAACAACAACGGCAACCTGCGTTGATTTTTATGCGCCAACATGATGGAATCCACACGTCCCATGGAAAGCAAGAGGTAGTAAATTGTTACAGGAATAAAAATGGTAATAATCACAATCTGGATGATTACCATGTACACCTGTTGGTAATCGTACGTATGTTTTCCAAAGAAAAAAAACAGCAATACTGCATAAACCGAAATGAATAGCGGGTGAAAGATATAGGAAAATGGCAACAGAATTTTTTTCAACATACGTTCTGAATTACATTTTCTTTCGCATTCGCGCTACAGGAATGTCCAGTTGTTCACGGTATTTGGCAATGGTTCTTCGGGCAATTGGGTAGCCTTTTTCTTTTAAAAGTTCGGCAAGTTGATCATCTGGCAACGGTTTTTTCTTATCCTCGGCTTCAATGATGTTTTGCAAAATTTTCTTGATTTCCAAAGTTGACACGTCTTCTCCTTGATCGTTTTTCATCGCTTCAGAGAAAAATTCTTTGATCAATTTGGTTCCGTAAGGTGTTTCCACATACTTACTATTCGCTACTCGGGAAACTGTGGAAATATCCAAACCAACCAAATCGGCAATGTCTTTTAGAATCATCGGTCGCAACATGGTTTCATCGCCTTCCAAGAAATAATCTTCTTGATAATGCATAATTGCATTCATGGTTACATAAAGTGTTTCCTGACGCTGTCTGATTGCATCAATAAACCATTTTGCCGAATCCAATTTTTGCTTAATAAATTGTACCGCATCTTTCTGCGAATTTGATTTATCGCGCGAATCTTTATACGTCTGCATCATTTCCTGATAATCTTTGGAAACGTGCAAAGAAGGTGCATTTCTGCCGTTCAAACTCAATTCTAATTCGCCATCTACAATCCGGATGGTAAAATCAGGCACTACATTTTCGGTAATTTTACTGTTTCCAGCAAACGAACCTCCCGGTTTTGGATTCAGTTTTTCAATTTCATGAACCGCTTTTTTTAGCAGTTCATTCGTGCAATCGTATTTTTGTAAAAGTTTATCGTAATGTTTTTTGGTAAAAGCATCAAACTGATTTTCGATAATATCCGTCGCTAAATCAACAGATTCTGTAGGCGTTTTATGTTTTAATTGCAGCAATAAACATTCCTGTAAATCGCGAGCGCCAACTCCTGAAGGTTCCAATTGATGGATGATGTGCAGAATTTTTTCCACAGCAGCTTCATCAGTGTAAATCGCTTGCGTAAACGCCATGTCGTCTACAATATCAGGAATACTTCGGCGGATGTAACCCATATCATCAATACTTCCCACTAGGAATTCAGCAATCTGACGTTCATTATCATTCAATATGAAAGTATTGAGTTGATTGATCAAATCTTGGTGAAAACTCCAAGAAGCAGCTAACGGAGAATCCCTCTCGTCTTCTTCGCTGTAGTTGTTTACCTGCGTTTTATAATCTGGTGTTTCATCATCGCTCAAGTATTCATCGATGTTGATGTCTTCCGCTTCAATGCGTTCGTTTTCATCATTATCGTCATAATCATCGTCTTCAAATTCCAGTTCATCGTTTTCATATTCGTCTTCATCACCACCTTCCAAGGCAGGATTCTCGTTCATTTCTTCTTTCAAACGTTGTTCAAAAGCTTGCGTAGGCAATTGAATCAGCTTCATCAACTGAATTTGCTGAGGAGATAATTTCTGAGATAATTTTAAATTTAAAAACTGCTTAAGCATTTGAGAAAATTATGAATTAGGATTTATGAATTGTGATTTTAATTTAGTTTTCAAGTTACGAAATACTTCAATAACTTATAATTTTAATTAAATAATTTTAATTAAATAATTTTAACTTGAATAGATTCTATTTTAAAGTTTTGAACCATTAAGAAAAATAAGTTTCATTAAGATTTAACTTAATTTCCTTAGTGCCTTAATGGTTCAAAATAGTTTCAAGTTTAAACTTAATTTTTACTAGAACTCGGCATTCCCAGGAGTCCTAGGAAAAGGAATCACGTCTCTAATATTAGTCATACCCGTTACAAACAGCACCAATCTTTCAAAACCAAGACCAAAACCAGAGTGAACCGCACTACCAAATCTTCGTGTATCCAAGTACCAAGATAATTCTTCTTCGTCAATTCCCAAGGCCTTCATTTTCTCAATCAAAACATCATAACGTTCCTCTCTCTGACTTCCACCCACGATTTCTCCAATTCCAGGAAACAAAATATCCATCGCACGAACCGTTTTACCGTCTTCGTTCAATCGCATGTAAAAAGCTTTGATATTCGCTGGATAATCAAACAAAATTACCGGACATTTAAAGTGTTTTTCCACCAAGAAACGCTCGTGTTCCGATTGCAAATCAGCACCCCATTCGTTAATGATATAATTGAATTTCTTCTTCTTATTAGGTGTCGAATTTCTCAAAATATCAATCGCTTCCGTATAAGAAACCCGTTTAAAATTGTTTTCCAAAACAAAATTCAACTTGTCCATCAAAGCCAACTCGCTTCGTTCAGCCGCTGGTTTTGATTTCTCTTCGTCTAGCAATCGACCTTCTAAAAACTTCAAATCATCGGCACATTTCTCCATCGTGTACTTGATCACGTATTGAATGAAATCTTCCGCCAAATCCATGTTGTCGTCCAAATTATTAAACGCAACCTCCGGCTCAATCATCCAAAACTCCGCCAAGTGACGAGAGGTATTGGAATTTTCTGCTCTAAAAGTTGGCCCAAAAGTATACACCTGACCCAAAGCCATCGCATACGTTTCCGCCTCCAATTGACCTGAAACCGTCAAGTTTGTTTCCTTTTCAAAGAAATCTTCCTTGTAATTTACCTTTCCTTCTTCCGTTCTAGGCGTGTTGTCAAAAGGCAAAGCAGTTACTTTAAACATTTCACCAGCACCTTCTGCATCACTTCCCGTAATAATTGGCGTGTTCACATAAACAAACCCTTTTTCCTGAAAATAACTATGAACCGCAAACGACAATACTGAGCGAACCCGCATAATCGCTCCAAAAGCATTCGTTCTCACCCGTAAATGAGCATTTTCACGCAAGAAATCCAAACTTGGTTTGTTCTTCGGCTGTATCGGGAATTTCTCCGCATCACAATCACCCAAAATTTCAAGCTTCGAAACCTGAATTTCAAATTTCTGTCCAGCACCTTTACTCTCCACCAATTCACCCGTAACCGAAACCGCCGCTCCAGTCGTAATACGTTTCAACGTGTCTTCCGGTGTATTTTCAAAATCCACCACACACTGAATATTTTGTAACGTCGAACCGTCGTTTAACGCAATAAATTGATTATTTCTAAAAGTTCTCACCCATCCTTTTGCATTTACTTCGTGAAGCGTCTTCGTGCTTTCCAGCAAGTCTTTAACTTTTGTATGTTTCATTTTTAAGTCTAAATAAGTGTTTACATAAAAAAGATTCCGAAAGTCTCGAAATCCGATACAAATATAATTGTTTTCTTTTTATAAGTCGTGGTTAATCCCATCTTCCCTTTCTGTTTTTGGAGCTTCATCCAGCTATACGCTCCAATCTTTTGTATTTATAGCCCATGGTTTAAACCACGGGCTATAAATATAAAAGGATTTCACTGCTATCTGGGCTATGGGATTTGGGATTTCATGGAAATTTTGCAAAAATATAATTCACGATTTCTGCAGGTGTGATTACTACCGCAATGCTTTCGGTCATAACTATTCAAATTTTTTAAAACGTAAATTTGCACAAGCAGGACGCTAATTATGAGCAATGAAAAGTTAAATTATCTAATAAAAGTTCATCAGCAACTATTCTAATAATGACCTAAAGCAGAAATCACCACGACCAACTCTTCAGGCTCTTCAAAGATTTCATAAATCAGTCGGTCTTTCTTATTAAGGCGTCTGCTCCATAATCCAGAAAGACTGTGTTTCAATAATTCAGGATTACCGATTCCGGTAGTTGGATGATCAGATAGCTCGATCATGATTTTTTGCAATTTCTTAATGCAAGACTTATCACCAGATCTATAAATCTTAAATACATCTTCTTGAGCAGAATTTTCTATTTTAATCCTAAACTTCCCCATAAGTCTTCTGGATTAATAAGCGTCGTATTTCCATTTTTAGCACTTGCTCGACGTTCCAAAACCATTTTCACAAATTCAGGATCATAGGTTTTTTCTGCTTTTTTCTTTACCTCATACGGAATATCAAAAGCTTTTAAAATTTCTATTAGTGCCTTTTTTTTCTTCGGTTCTGCATGAATGATAATAGTGTCCATAACTGTAGTGTTTACACAAAGATAAGGCTTTTTTCAAAACAATGAATAACTAGTATTTCTTGAATTGAGTTGCGTCAAATGCATTTTCACTGTCGGCATCAAAACTCTTGCGCAAGCGGAACTTAAAATTAATTTTCTTTTGATATTGCTATTGACGTTGATATTGAAATTCAATTTACCTAACTTTATACCGCCATTGACAATACCAGTTTTTACCACGAGATGTACTGGCATAAAATAAAATTCCCATGAACGAACTCTCAAAAGAATCCAGCCCTTACCTACTCCAACACGCCGAAAATCCTGTTCACTGGAAAGCTTGGAATGAAAATACAATTAAAAAAGCTTCTCATAAAAACCAACTCATAATAGTAAGTATCGGTTATTCTGCTTGCCATTGGTGCCACGTGATGGAACACGAAACCTTTGAAAATGAAAATGCCGCAAAAACCATGAATGCGCATTTCACCTCAATAAAAGTCGACCGTGAGGAACGTCCCGATATTGACGCCGTTTACATGAAAGCCGTGCAAATTATGACACAAAGAGGCGGTTGGCCACTCAACGTAGTTTGCCTTCCAGACGGCAGACCAATTTGGGGCGGAACGTATTTTAAAATTGAGGAGTGGATCGATACTTTGGAACAATTGCAAAAATTATATACCACAAAGCCCGAAAAATTATTGGAGTATGCGGATAAATTACAAGAAGCCATCGTGTCATTACAGCATTTGCCTGTAGAAAAAACGGAAACGCCGACATCAATTATATTAGAAGAACTAATTGCCAAATGGACTAAAAGTTTTGACGTTGAGTTTGGAGGAATGGCACGTGCACCAAAATTTATGATGCCAAATAATTACGATTTTTTAATGCGCTACGGATTTCAAAACAACGACCAAGACGTATTGAACTTTGTAGATTTGACGCTTACAAAAATGGCTTATGGCGGTTTATTTGACACGATTGAAGGAGGGTTTTCACGGTATTCTGTAGATATAAAATGGCATGTTCCGCATTTTGAAAAGATGTTGTACGATAATGGACAACTACTTTCTCTGTATGCAAAAGCCTTTAAAAGAACAAAGAATCCATTGTATCAACAAGTAATTGAGAAAACCGTTTCTTTTTTACAAACCAATTTGGACAACAATGAAGGTGGATTTTATTCGGCTTTGGATGCCGATAGTTTGAATGAAAATAACGTATTAGAAGAAGGCGCATTTTATGTTTGGAAAAAAAGCGAATTGCAAACCTTAATAACAGACGATTTTAAACTGTTTGCTACAGTTTTCAACATCAATCAATTCGGACATTGGGAACACGGAAATTACGTTTTAATTCAAAGCGAATCTTTGGACGAAATCGCCAAATCCTTTCAAATTACGGCTTCTGAATTGCATCAGAAGAAAAAGTTATGGGAACAGTTATTATTCGCCGAAAGGCAGAAAAGAAATCCACCACGATTGGATGATAAATGCTTGACTTCATGGAATGCGTTGACTTTAACCGGATTTGTAGAAAGTTATAAAGCCTTACAAAATCCGTTATACTTGGATTTAGCACTAAAAAACGGACATTTTATTGCTGAAAAATTATGGTCGGCCGATGGAAATTTATTTAGAAGTTACAAGAATGGTAAAGCAACTATCAACGGTTTCCTAGAAGACTATGCGTGTGTGATTCAAAGTTTTATTGCTTTATTTGAAGTCACCTTCGATGAAAAATGGTTACGCGATGCCAAACAATTGATGGATTACAGTTTGGAGCATTTCTTTGAACCAGAGCAAAAATTATTTAACTACATGTCTGATTTGGACTCGGACTTGATTGCGAAACATTATGATATTGAAGACAATGTTATCCCAGCCTCAAACTCAATGATGGCAAAGAATCTTCTTATTTTATCCGTACATTTTTCAAATTCATTTTACGAAAAAACAGCACAGGAAATGTTAGACAAAGTGCTTCCAAATATAGATTATCCATCAGCCTTTTCTAACTGGCTTGACCTTACATTAGACTTTTCAAATTCAAAAGAATTGGCAATTGTTGGCCCAAAAGCAGGAGAGGAATTACAAAAATTCAATGCACACTATTATCCCAATGTCTTTATTTCTGGAAGTTCAAAAAACAGCAATCTACCGTTTCTAACAAATCGGTATCAGGAACATCAAACACTGTTTTATTTATGTGAAAACAGAACGTGTCAAGCACCGACTGCTCATTTTGAAGAAGTCTTGAAATCTATACTTTAACTTCATTTTAAAGCAAATTGCTACTGATTTTAAGTAGTTTTGTAGAAAATTTATTCAAAAAACATAAAATAAGCCTTTTTAATGATTCCATTTTTAGCCGTTAATTTCACACCCGAAGACATTCAACGTTATACCGAACAGTTTATCACGTCTATTGTACATTATATTCCAAGTTTAATTTCAGCATTTCTACTGCTATTTGTAGGACTTTACCTTGTACGTTTAATCAACCGATTTGTTCGACGTATCATGTTAAAAAGAGAATATGATCCATCTTTAAGCAAATTTATGGCAGATATATTGCTTTGGATTATGCGAATAATGTTGTTTGTAGCGGTCATCGATCAATTGGGAATAGGCACCTCTTCTTTTGTGGCCATTTTAGGAGCAATGGGTTTAGCAGTTGGATTATCTCTTCAAGGATCGCTTTCCAATTTTGCTGGAGGAATGCTTATTATTATGTTTAAACCTTTCAAAATAGGCGATTTCATTGAAGCACAAGGCGTTTCGGGAACGGTGACCGAGATTCAAATCTTTATAACAAAATTAACCACAACCAACAACCAAGTTATTTTTGTTCCAAATGGCGCTTTGTCTAACGGAAACATTACCAATTATTCTGAAGCCGGAACACGACGTGCCAATATTACATTTACCGTTTCCTATGACGCCGATTTAAAACGCGTAAAAGAAATTTTACATTCGATATTAGAGAAAGATTCTCGCATTTTAAAAGAACCAAAGCCAGGAGTGGTTGTCACTGGATTAGTGGATAATGGTGTAACAATGGCCGTTAGACCATGGGCGACTAACGCAGATTACTGGGATATGTATTCAGATGTTTTGCAGGATATGAAAAAACAACTTGATGATGATGGTCTGGAAATTCAACCATTTGTTAAAGAAGCAAGTATAAATAAAATTTCAAAAACGAAGTAAAAACTGTGCGTTTATTATAATTGAACCACAACGTTTGCAAAAGCATTTCAATAAGGATAAGGCGAGAATTATTTTAATTCCGCAATTCGACTTAAGTATATAGATGTAAAAAATCCCATTTTGAAAATTCAAAATGGGATTTTTTTATGCTTCAATTAATTTATCCTTTTAACCTAATTGCTTTTAGCGGTTTCTTATCTAAACCTCTTTTTCTTAACAATGGTGCAATGCTTGGTTCTGCACCTCTAAAACGTTTGTATAAAATCATTGGATCTTCAGTTCCTCCTTTTTCCAAAATGTTTTCGCGAAACGATTTTGCCATTTCTGGATTGAACAATGTTGTAGTTTTAAACGCTTCAAAAGCATCGGTATCCAAAACACCCGACCAAATGTAACTGTAATATCCAGACGAATATCCACCAGAAAAAATATGTTGGAAATACGTACTTCTGTAACGTGGGATTATAGCGTCAATCAACCCAATCCTTTGCATTGCATTTTTCTCAAATGTTTCAGCATCTGTGGTAATTGCGGCAGTTTGAGAATGATAATCCATATCTAATAAAGATGCAGCTAGATATTCCACAGTAGCAAATCCTTGGTCAAAAGTACCCGCTTTTTGTAATTTTTCAATCAAAGCGTCTGGAATCGTTTCTCCTGTTTTGTAATGCTTGGCATACATTTTCAATACTTCAGGTTCAGCAGCCCAGTTTTCCATTACTTGCGAAGGCAACTCCACAAAATCTCTTGGAACACTTGTTCCTGCTAGACTTTGGTACGTTACATTGGATAATAATCCGTGCAAAGCGTGACCAAATTCGTGGAAATAAGTCGTAACCTCATCAAAAGTCAAAAGAGCTGGAGCGTCTGCCGTAGGTTTTGTAAAATTACAAACGATAGAAATAACTGGTGCTTGACGAACGCCATTCTCGGTTTTTTGTGCTCTGTAAGATGTCATCCAAGCACCACCTCGTTTTGAAGCTCGTGGGTGAAAATCCATGTACAAAATACCAACATGCGTTCCATTTGCTTCTGTAACTTCCCAAGCCGTAACATCTTCGTGATAAACGGGAACATTATCAAGCTGTTTAAATTTCAATCCATATAAATTTTCAGTCACCTGAAATACACCTTTTCTCACGTTATCAATACTAAAATATGGTTTCAATTCTTGCTCGTCCAAATCAAAACGTTGCTTTCTGATTTTTTCAGTATAATACCTCCAGTCGTACGGTTGCACTTTATCGGTGATGCCATCTTTCTTCATCATTAATTGAATGTCGGCTGCTTCCGTTTTTGCAATTTCTAATGCAGGTTTCCACAAGTCATTCAATAATTTATTGACATTAACAGCATTTTTAGCCATTGATTCTTCTAAAACAAAAGCCGAATGCGATCCGTAACCCAAAAGTCTTGCTTTTTCGCCACGGAGGTTTGCAAGTTGTACTGCATTACTTTTGTTGTCTAAATCATCGTCGTGATTGGCTCTCGTCTGATACGCATTCCAAATTTCCTGACGCAATTTTCTATTTGAACTGTATTGCAAAAACGGCATTACACTTGAATTAGAAAGCGTAAAAATCCATTTTCCAGTCTTTCCTTTAGCTTTTGCATCAGAAGCAGCCGCCTCTACCAACTGAGTTGGCAATCCTGCCAATTCTTTTTTGTCGGAAATAACCAACTCGTATTTATTGGTTTCAGCCAAAATATTCTGACCGTATTTCAAAGCAGTCAAAGAAAGTTGGGCATTTATTTTTCTTAATTTATCTTTGTCTGTTGCTGATAAGTTTGCGCCACTTCGCACAAAAGATTTGTGACGGTTTTCTAGTATTTTTGCTTGTTCTAAATTCAAGTTCAAACTTTCTCGCTTGTTCCAAATCGCTTGTACTCGTGCAAATAATTTTTCATTCAACGAAATATTATCGCCGTGAGCGGACATTTCTGGAGCAACTTCCTTTGCAATCGTCTGAATTTCCTCATTGGTATTGGCCGAATTATAATTTCCAAAAACACGGTTTATTTCAGAAAGTAATTCCCCGGCATTTTCCATTGCCAAAATCGTGTTGTCAAAAGTAGGTGCCGCTGGATTATTGGCAATCGCATTGATTTCCGCTTGATGGCGCTTGATACCTTCCAAAATAGCTGGTTTAAAATGTTCGGTTTTGATTTTGTCAAAAGCAGGTACATTAAAAGGTGTGTTGTAACTTTGATAAAATGGATTCATTGTTTGCTTTTTTTCTTGAGCTTCTATGGTAAATAGATTTCCAATAGTCAGCAAGATTAAGAATGGTTTGATTTTCATTTCTGTTGGTTTTTAGGATCCGTAAATTTAGCAGAAATAATAGAGGCAATTCACTATCAAAAGTTAAAGTGAAGGTAAAAAATAAGTTTCTGTATCGTGATGTTGAATTTCTACATTAAATATTTGGCAACAAAGCATAAAAAAACCCTTAATTACAGAATAATTAAGGGTTTTGTGCGGATAATAGGAGTACAACTCTGTAATGTTATTAATCGTAAATTAATTGTTTAAACTCTTATAAACAAGTATTTGAAAATATAAACCTAGCAATTAATTAAATGAAATTCCACTAAATTAACTTTAATTAACCAATTTTGGGGGTATAATTGGGGGTATAATAAAAATGAATTCTTATCTTTGATAAAAAGATATTATGGCGTCAATTACCTACAGGTTAAAGAAAGGAGTTTCAGAATGGAAATCTATATATGTTAGATTCAAACAAGGAAGTAAATTTGACCTAGAAGTATCAACAGGTTTAGAATGCCCAAAAGACAGATGGAGCATTGCCAAGAAAGAAGTACTGTCAACTATTGAATTAAACTACAAAGATGTCAATAGAAAGCTTTCTGACTTTAAGACATATCTCAAAATAGAATACGAAAACACCAAAACAAACAACAAAACAGCCGTTATCAATAATCAATGGCTAAAATTCAAGGTCGATTTATTTTTCAAACCTCAAGATATTGCAATTGAAGAAAAGCAAAAGCTATTTTTTACTAATTTTATTGACAGTTTTATTGAGGAAGCTAAAAATAAAAAAAACAGAGATGGAAATTTAATTAAACCTAGAACAATTCAACACTATAATACGACATTAAATAAATTAAAGAATTTTGAAAATCATTATAATGTTAGTTTAAAACTAAATGAGATTGACTTGGAGTTTCATAAAAAATTTATCGAATATTTAGAAACGGTTGAAAGATTAAATAATAATACAATCGGAGGTTACATAGATGTTATTAAAATGATTTGCAATGATGCAAAAAATAAAGGTTTAACCACTTCTTATGAACTTAACACAAATCAATTCTACAGTCCAAAAAACAAAACAAATGACATTTACTTAAAAGAAGAAGAAATTAATACTATTTTTAACCATAAGTTTGACGCCGACTATTTAGAGAATGCATCTGACTGGTTTATTATCGGATTAAGAACAGGGCTTAGAATTTCAGACTTTTTAAAACTCGATAAAAAAAATATTGAAGATGGATATATATATAAAACTACGCTGAAGACTGACTTTCCCGTAATTATTCCGATACATAATCAAGTTGCTAAAATTTTAGCAAAAAGAAACGGTTTATTTCCTAGGAAAATTAGCGACCAGAAGTTTAATGACTACATAAAAATTATAGCTGAAAAGGCAGGCATTACAGAGAATGTTGAAGGTGCTAAAATTGATGAAGTAGAATTCATTGAGAATGGAAAAAAGAAGAAAATTCATAGAAAGAAAACTGGAATATACCCTAAATATGAATTGGTTAGTAGTCATATTTGTAGAAGAAGTTTTGCTACAAATCTTTATGGCAAATTAGACACTTTAACAATTATGAAAATTACAGGTCATAGCACAGAGAAGCAATTTTTATCTTATATAAAAGTTACTTCAAAGGAGTATGCAGAAAATTTGAAAGCATTATGGGAAAAGCAAGAATTTAATATAGGAAATTCCAAATAATATTATGAAAGAGTTTTGGCTTAAATCGAACGTCAAGGAATATATGATTAAAGATTTATACGATGTTGACGAAATCGTAAGAAGGTTTGGAGCATGTCCTAATGATGAAGATTATAAAATAGTAAGAAGTTATTATTTCTGGGAATGGGAAGGAAATGAAAATTGGAATGTAATACAAACAACAAAAGACGACTACGACAAAAATATTGAAAATGAAGACATACAATATCGCACAGAATTAAATTACAACGAGTTTGCTGATGTTTTTTGGTTTAGTGAATTTGAAGATACAATATGCGGGAAAGTTGAAATATTCAGCAGGTATGACTTCATTGATGCAGTTAACGAAACTTTTTATACTTTACACTTTGAAGGACAAGCAAAATATTTTTTAAAAGAAGTCATTGAGGGCTTGGAAAGCTTGAGTAGACAGATTGCAAGATTTTCAAATTTTAAAAAAGAAATCCAAGGTTTTGAAGCTAATAAAATTCAGCAATTTGTATTAAAAACCTTTTACGATAGTTACAAAGACTGTATTAGCGATATTATAAATGAATACGAATTTATATGTCCTGAAATAACGAACTATATTAATAATTACAGTCCGACAATTAAAAAAAATCCAAAAATTGAATACAAAACGATATGGCAGAAATTAGGAATTCTAATTGCTATCGGTTCAATAGAATTTGAGCAGAAGAAAAATTTTGGATTTGAGATAAAGTACAAAAATATACTTTTTGAAAGTGGCAATGCATTAGCCAGAGAGTTAAGTGAAGAATGGGAAATCAAACAAGAGAGCTTAAAATCATATATAAATGATACTTTAAATGCCAATATGAATCTCAACAGAAAGAACATATTCAATTCTCTAAAAAAAGCAGAGTTTCTAATTACTCACTGTCGAGAAAATAATATAGAGCCTTCGAAATTTTTAATTAAAAAACTAGAAGAATTAAAAAATAAAGGAATTTAATAAGTAGTACTTTTTATGTACGGTACTACTCAAAAGTACCAAAACTGAAATTATAAGTTTGCCAAAGAAAATGACAACAAATTAACTTAAAACATTTTCGCAAATTTATTATGATTGAAAACAAAGCCAGTATGTTAGTTACTTTAGATGTAGCCGACTTACAAAATCTTATCAAAGATGCAATTAGAAACGAATTAGAAAACTTAAAAAATCTAATTCAGATTAATCCAAAAGATTCAGAAAACGAATCAAATTTACTGACTAGGGAAGAAACAGCAAAACTTTTAAAAGTTTCCTTCACTTCGCTTTTCCATTGGGCAAATAAAAACATTCTCAAACCAAAAAAATTGGGGAGACGAGTTTATTATCTTAAGAGTGAAGTTTACGATAAACTGAATGCAGTAGCATAATTTATTAAGGTTTAAATAACCTATTTCAACAAAATTTATTAAAAATTAAATAGCGGTGTTTAATCATATTGCCAACATTGCTATTTTCAAAAACAAAAAAAAATGATAGACTTTATCAAGACAAATATTACAGACGCATTACGATTTGAAAATAACATTAGAAATAACCAAATTGTAGATTTAAAGACATTTATAGACACTTCCACAGGAGAAATGCAAGATTATCCAAAGTACGGGAAATACTTCAACCTAGACGTTAAAATCAATCCGTTCTATTCTAAATTATCAGGAAGTTTACATAAACTTGAAAACATGATTTTTTTAGATGAAAATCAAAATTATAACGATTTTACATATCATCAACTATCATCACTTATTCCAGCTTTGGAAGAAACTTTTGACTTAAATGACAACAATTCATTAAGTTATTTAGAATTAGGACTAAATATTGATATAGGTTTTGACCCTAAAATTTTAATTGACAATAATCTTTTAATGTATGATTTAAAGAATCACAATAAAGATTTGAAGTTTAAAGGAAATGGAGACTTTAAAGAATTTTCAAAAACTGACTCTTCTTTGAAGATTTACAATAAATCAAAACAGTACAGAAAAGAATTTCACTTGAATAAGAACCTTTTAAGAATAGAACTAAAACTAAAATCTAAAAGAAAAATTCAGTCGTTAGGTATTTACTCAATAAATGATTTATTAGACAAAAATAAATTACATAAAGTTTTTGAATTCCTTCACAAAGAATTCCTAAAGCTAACTTTGATTGATAATTTAGAAAATATTTCAGTTTCTCCCGCAGATTTAGAGAAGTTGAACAAATACACAAATCCTAATTTTTGGCAAAGAATAAGAGAAAACAAGTCCTATAAAATTCAAACACGGTTAAAAAAAGATTTTGATTTACTTTTAAGAAAGTACAACTTAACCACATTAAAAGCTGATGTAGAATTCAAATTAATACATAAATTTTGGGAATTAATAAATCAAGATGAATTAGATTTGTTTGAACCTATTTCAGCTTAATGGGATAGAATGTAAGATATTATAGTAATGACATTAATTACCTACCCGCTTTTTTTAAGGCGGGTTTATTTATAGTTTGTCGTAACATAAAGCCAATGGTAGTCAGAATACAATTGCGAGTAAAATGAAATAATATTGGATGTTCCGATAATTTCTACAGAAACTTTATTTAATAATGGATTTTGGTAATTTCTATACGTAGTTGACTCAATATATTTTTCAAAGTCAGTATCTTTAATCATTCCATAAAATACCTCTCGTTTAATAATTCTATTTTGCTCTAACCTTAATTCCTCCTCACATAAATTAATTCTTTTCTCATTTAGTTCAATTGTAAGATATTCCAAAGTAGATTCTTTTGAATTTAAATCTGTTAGATTTTTTACTTCCTCTTTTAGCTCGTCAATCTCTTGACTTAGCATTTCAATTGATTCATCGCTTTCAGACAATAAACTATCTTTATCATTGTTAAGCTTAAGCAAATAACCGATTATCGAAAACAACAGAGCCATAATTATAACAAGTGGACGTTTTCTCATAAAAATTGTTTACATAACTAAATTATTAGTTGATTTTAAATTTATTCAATTCACTATTTTAAAGATTATAAATAAATTTATTCGTAGGCTCTCCATAATTTTCTGGGTCATAAATAATTATTTTCTTGAAATCAGGCGAAATAAAAACTTTACCTATATCAGAATTAAACTGATAACTATTTAAATTACTATCAAAATATAGAAATTGAATTGGTCTTCCAACAAATTCGCTGTGGTAACTTCTTTTGAATCCTAAATAATCACCACCATATATAAATTCCGTTTTTGATACATCGGTCTTATGCAAAACCCACTTTCCACTTACATATTTAAACTCTTCAACACTTTTAACATGATGCCTTCCAATAAATTTCTGTAAAGCTGGCACAGAATTCTTTTCAGCTAAAAGTTGTTTCTGATTTTGCAGTTCTTTTATTTCTTTTTGTATTTCGTCTTTAGCGATATATTCTGCACCTTTATTTAACCAATCAATTACATTATTGGTAGTGGACATCGACGAATAGTCGTAACCGTTATTTTTCGCTACATCGTCATAATCTCTATGATATCGTATGAACATGTTCATCCATAATTTAGAAGATTTGTCACTATTTTTCTCTTCATTATATTCTTTAATAGATGACGCAATGTAATCTTGGAAATATTTATACGCTGAAGAAGCAGTTTCTTTTATCCGCTTGTAATTAGCATCATATTTTGTTTGGCGAGATTTTAAAACACTTCTCGCAAGTTCAATATTTCCTAATTCAGGTGGAACATATTTATTGCTATTATTCAAATCATAATATTCCCACTGTTTTTTTACACTGTTATACTTCTTATAGCCTTTCATATTACCGTACGAATCAAAATATTCATACCTGTTATTTAGATTATTCCATTTTTCAGTTACTGATTGTGAAAAAGAATTGGTAGTGAATAGTAAAAAAAGTAGATAGTAAATCTTCATCTTGTCTTATTTAGGTTTTCTATTGATTTAAAGCTGATTTTATAGTTTTAAATATACGCATTACAAATACCATAATTTTTAAGCATATCGTCTTGTATATCAAACATAAAAGCAATTCTACTATAACAAACAAATTTATTCATTGGAGCATCTTCTCCCGTATGTAAATATGTCCAATTATAAACCTTTACTTTTTTGCCAATACTACAGAAAATACAGTTAGAATCCCTAACATTTATCTCCCGAAGTTCCGTTCCCTTAAAAACTGATTTCCAAACTGTCATTGCTTCAATAATAGAATTAAAAACATCCTGAAAATCCCCAACGAAAGACAAATCATATTTCAAGAATAAGCTTCTAAAATTCGACGCATCCATAGTTTTACAAGCTATTTCATGGTCTTTTATGAATGCTTCGGTTTCCGTGATAGATAACTGTTTGTTTTTGCTCTTAAGTATAAGTGTTTCGGTCATCCTTTTATAATTATTGTTAATATTTACAGTATATGATTTCCAAGATTAAAAATATTGATTTAATTACAAAATCGGTTTTTCATTCCACATGCATCGGCACTTCCTAAATCACATGCCTTTTTGACGTAATAACAAAAATTAATCATATCCTTCTGTTTACCATACATAATAGCACATTTTGACATAGCATCACCGTGTTTAGGATTTAATTGAATTGCTTTAAGATAATCTTTTTTAGCGTCCTCAATTAATCCTTTTTTCTCATATACATTTCCTCTTATATAATATGCATCTGCATTTTGGGAGTTAATATTTATCGCCTGATTTATTTTTGTTAGTGAACCATTAGCATCATTATTCATCAGTAACTTTATAGCATCATCTTTTAAATTCGTGAATTCTGACTTTTGAGAATAAAGACTGAAGGAAAAGAATAACAGTAAAATAATTAGTTTTGATTTCATTGTACAGTTTTTATTGTAAAGTTATGTAATACAATTCTATAACAATTACGGTAAACCGTAATCCATATTATTTGTTTACCAAATATTATAAAAAATAACTGAAAGACACAAATTTGTGTCGGTCTATTTTAATGTAAATGAAGACTTTTATTTCGTGGTAGACAATAATGACGAAATAGAATTAATAAAATCAATCGGCGAAAAGATAAAGGCGAGGAGATTAGAAATGAATCTATCTCAAGAAATCTTATCATTTGATGCAAATATACCTCGCAATCAAATTGGTAGAATTGAACGCGGAGAAATTAACACATCCATATTGACACTACATAAAATTTGTAAAGCATTAAATATCGAAATTAAAGAGATATTGTAATTTGTAAGACTTTCAACCACCACTACCCTAAATGTGATTTTGTCTACTATCTAAAATATTTTCTCGTTATTATTATTAAGATAAAAACTTCACTCTAATAAGGTCATTTTTAAATTTTCTTAATTGTAGTATTGCTAAAAACAAAATATACTGACCTCACACTTTAGACCATACCCCAACAGCAATCAAAAATTAACAGTTTATACCCTACCACCGCTAATTTGTTAAAAATATTTTTCAAACTTATTGAAGTTTAAGTATGTTAACTTTCATTAATTGACGTTTACATAATAGAAAAGGGGGTAGAATTGGGGGTAGAATAAAAATAAAAAAACCTTAAAATGTTTATTTACAACACTTTAAGGCTTAATGATTGTGCGGATAATAGGGCTCGAACCTACACGCCTTGCGGCACCAGATCCTAAGTCTGGCATGTCTACCAATTTCACCATATCCGCGAAATTCGTGAGTGCAAATATATACATATCTATTAAATTAGCAACACCTAAAACTAAAAAAAAATATTTTTTTTTACGCACAATTTAATTCAACACTAAAAACCGTTGAAAATCAGCAGTACTAGGTCAAATTCACTGCCGAAGAAATGCTAAATAAATGGGAAATTGGAATTTCAATTTGTATATTTGACGTTACAAAAATTACAACACCCTATGAACGACATTAAAAAATACGTACAAGAAAACAAACAACGGTTCATTGACGAATTGATTGAATTACTTAAAATACCTTCTGTAAGTGCCGATTCTGCCTACTCGCAAGATGTAGTAGATACTGCAGATGCTGTGAAAATGCGACTTGAAGAAGCTGGTTGCGACTTGGTTGAAATTTGCGAAACGCCCGGTTATCCGATCGTTTATGCAGAAAAAATGATTGATCCCAACTTACCTACAGTTTTGGTTTACGGACATTATGACGTTCAACCACCGGATCCAATTGAATTGTGGACTTCACCTCCGTTTGAACCTGTAATTAAAAAAACAGATATCCATCCAGAAGGTGCCATTTTTGCCCGTGGCGCTTGCGACGATAAAGGCCAAATGTACATGCACGTCAAAGCAATGGAGTTTATGGTTAAAACCAACAACCTTCCGTGCAACGTAAAATTCATGATTGAAGGTGAAGAAGAAGTTGGTTCCACAAGTTTGAGTTGGTTTGTAGAACGCAATCAAGAAAAATTAAAAAATGATGTGATTTTAATTTCCGATACGGGAATGATTTCCAACACACAACCTTCTGTAACTACAGGTTTGCGTGGTTTGAGTTACGTGGAAGTAGAAGTAACAGGTCCCAATCGCGATTTACATTCCGGATTATACGGAGGCGCTGTAGCCAATCCAATCAACATTTTAGCTAAAATGATTGCGTCACTTCACGATGAAAACAACCGCATTACCATTCCTGGTTTCTATGATAAAGTAGAAGATTTATCAGATGATGAACGTGCAGCAATGGCAAAAGCACCTTTCTCATTGGAAGCGTACAAAAAATCATTAAACCTAAACGATGTTTACGGTGAAAAAGGATACACTACAAACGAGCGAAATTCCATTCGTCCTACTTTAGATGTAAATGGAATTTGGGGTGGCTATCAAGGTGAAGGTGCCAAAACGGTTATCGCAAGTCAGGCTTTCGCCAAAATTTCTATGCGTTTGGTACCCAATCAAGAATGGCATGAAATTACCGAATTATTTACCAAACATTTTGAAAGTATCGCTCCAAGTGGCGTAACCGTTAAGGTAAAACCACATCACGGAGGACAAGGTTACGTAACACCAATAGACAGCATTGGCTATCAAGCGGCAGATAAAGCGTATACTGAAAGTTTCGGCATCAAGCCAATTCCGGTTCGTTCAGGAGGAAGTATTCCCATTGTAGCATTGTTTGAAAAAGAATTGAAATCAAAAACTATTTTAATGGGATTTGGTTTAGATTCAGACGCCATTCACTCGCCAAATGAGCATTTTGGAATTTTCAATTACCTAAAAGGTATCGAAACTATTCCGTTGTTTTACAAACATTTTGTGGAACTTTCAAAATAAATACATCTAAATTGAATTGATATCATCCGCTTCTTCTGTATAGAAAAAGCGGATTTTTTTTACTATAATATTTTGGGCGTTCCCTACGGTCGCGTCTTACGCTTTATCGTTTGTAAAGCTAACGCATTACAAAAGGATACCACTCCAACCGCTAACGCAAACTTGTTTTCAAGCCTCGACCTCCATTTTTTCATAAAAATCAATTTCTTATAAAATAGCGTTGCATAAATCAGATAAAAGAAAATCTAATTACTGTGCTTTAAAAAATAGTATATTTGAGAAATTATCAGATAAACCATTTCCAATCAACTACTAAACCCACGTTATTATGCATTTAAAAAGCCCATTAATGCTATTTCCGACCCTCTCATTTTTATTATTTAGTGGCACAACTTTTTCTCAAGCTACTACCCAAAAAGAGGCTAAGACAATAGAAAAAAAAGCAGTAGAAAAACAAGTCATTACAAGCAAACCTTATTATGACTCTGAAAATGTGCCAGTGATGACCGTCGAGCAAAAAGTGAACCTTGAAGTAGATCCAAATCATATTTATACCGTACCCGAAATTCCAGCAGCATATCCGGGCGGTTCGCAAGCCTTTACAAAATTTATTTTCTCAAAGTATAAATCGCCAACAGAGGAACAAATCAACGCAAAAGCTTTTGCTTCATTCGTTATTGAAAAAGACGGAACACTTTCTGACATAAAAGTCTTGAGAGATCCTGGTTTTGGCATAGGAACAGAAATTATAAAAATAATTAAAACAAGTCCGAAGTGGAAACCTGCTGTAAATAACGGAAAAGTAGTACGATCCCAATATACGTTTCCAATTTCATTTCAAACGAACTAATCAGTTGAAACTGCTATAAAATCCTCCATCCTGCAGGTACTGAATTTTTAGATTTGAACACTGCCCCGAATAGTATCTTTTAAGTGGACAAACTAACTTAGAGCTACTTTTGCCATTTGAATAAATCGTATTCACTTCCACCTAACGTCCTCGATCATTTATCAGAAAATGTTGAAAATGGAGGTTTAAAAATTTGGAATTCAATTTAAAGGATTTTTATTGATAAGTATAAGTGCGAAAATTTTTGCAAAATAAACGTTAAAAAACAAAAAAAGAATTTACTTTTATGGAATATTTATCAGCACTTATAAATTCATTTTGCCAAAATTAAATTAGAGATCCAATGGAATCAAAAACAGTACTTTTAAGCTTTTTGACGGTATTTACTTCGCTTGTTACAAGTGCTAGTTTTGGTCAATCAAAAACGGAAACGAAAGAAGCAGAAACTACAACTATCTCAACCGTTGTTTCACAAGATGATCCAAATGCCATATTTACCGTGGTAGAAACAAGTCCAGAATTTCCCGGAGGCCATGAAGCTTTTACAAAATTTGTCTATGATAATTTCAAAGCATACATTAAAGTCGACATCGATACATCCGTTCTTACTTCATTTATTGTTGAAAAAGACGGAACGCTAACCGATATTAAAATAACGAGAGATCCTGGTTTTAGAATCGGGAAAGAAATTTTAAAAATTCTTAAAAAAAGTCCGAAATGGAAACCGGGACTTATTGAAGGAAATCCAGTTCGAACACTATATACACTACCCATTCGAATCAAAACTAGATAATACGATATCGCATTAAAATTAAATCCATTCTCCAAAGAGTGGATTTTTTTTTGTAATCAACTTAAAGTGTGTACAATAAATTTTTTACTTCTACGTTTGTAGAATAAGAAAAAGTTTTCTACATTTGTAGAACAAACAATTTAATATGCACTTTTATAAAGCTGTTTTTTCAATTCTAATTTGTGCTCTTTCAATTTCCAGCTGCAAGACAAATCAGAAAACGAATGCTGAAAAAACAGGACGCTGGATTTATAAAGACAGTATTTTGGACGCTGTATTACTTTCAAAAGGAAGGTTCAAGCACGGTATTGAAAGAGGAACGTGGCGCGAATACAGCACTAATAAAATAGTTTCCAAAAAAAAGTACAAAGGTATCATTTGCTATACTACAGATTTTCATTTGAATAGAAGAGTAAAAGCAAGAGGAATCTCGAAATTAGAAATTGACAGCACCACAATCCATTGGTTTTTGCACGGAGAATGGAAATTTTACAATGAAAAAGGACTGTATATAGGTTCCAAATTTTACAACAGCGGAACACCTATTGCCAATACATTAGACACAATAATTTAATAAAAACAGGAGCATGCAACTTACCTCAACCGAAGAACAATTAATGCAGTATTTATGGAGTATAAAAAAAGGTTTTATGAAGGATCTTTTAGAATGTTTTCCAGAACCAAAGCCAGCATCCACAACGGTTGCCACTTTACTCAAGCGCATGATTGACAAAAAGTTTGTCGACTACATTTTAATTGCCAACAACCGCGAATATTTCCCTTTAGTTAAAAAGGACGCCTATTTTTCGAAGCACGTGAATGGGTTGATTAAAAACTTTTTCAATGATTCTGCTTCACAATTTGCCTCGTTTTTTACCACACAAACCGATTTATCCGAATCTGAGTTGAAAGAACTGCAACAAATTATTGACGTACAACTTAAAAAGAAACAGCAATGATAGTCTATCTTATTAAATCCACTTTGTGTTTATCCGCGTTTTTACTTGTGTATTATTTCTTGTTCGAACGCGAAAACATGCCTGTCTTTAAACGGTTTTACTTATTGGGTAGTTTGATATTTTCATATCTCATTCCATTTGTTGCTTTTGAATTTCAGGCCAAAAACACGGTTGTTGCAGTAAGTCAAAATTTGCAAACGATAATTTTGCCAGCAATTGAAATCAATGCAGAAAAAAATTATTCCAATACCATTCTCCTCTCGATTTACGGAATAGTAACATTTATTTTTTTTAGTAGATTTATTTGGAACTTGTTGAACATTCAAAAAGTAAAAAGAAATGCAGAAATTACTAATTTCCAAAGTGCCAAACTAGCTTTAGTTGACGCGCCAATATTGCCTCATACTTTTGGTTCTACGATTTTTGTGAACAAGCAATCGTACTTAAATCGTAGCATTGAAGCTGAAATATTCACACATGAATTGACACATGTAAGAGAAAAGCACACTTTAGATATCATTTTTGTTGAGCTTCTAAAGACCGCTTTTTGGTTCAATCCTTTATTGATTTTGTACAAACGCGCCATTCAACTCAATCACGAATTCTTGGCGGATCAAAAGGTGGTGTCGTCATCTGAAAATGCAGCGCTTTATCAGAAGCTATTACTTAGACAAGGCAATCCACACACTACATTCTATTTAACCAGTAACTTAAATTCTTTTTTAAAAACTAAAAAACGTTTTATTATGATGACAAAAACCACTTCAACTCGTACGCAATTGTTGAAAAAAACAATTGTAGCTCCCATTTTCTTAGGACTATTTATTTTGGGAAGTTCAATTACTTTCGCACAAGAAACACCTTTAAAAGAGGAAAGAACGGAAGCGCCCATTTACCAAGCCGTAGATAAAAAACCTGATTTTCCGGGCGGTATTCAGGCATTTTACAATTTCGTAGGACTAAACTACAAGATGCCCGATGTTAAAGATTTAAAAGGAAAAGTATACATTTCATTTGTAATAGAACCCGACGGGACTTTAACGAATATAAAAATAGCTCGGGACATTGGTTATGGCACAGGCGAAGAGGCGATTCGCGTATTGAAACTTTCTCCTAAATGGGTTCCGGGTGAACAAGACGGCAAAAAAGTGCGGGTACTTTATTCCTTACCAATTAATATTCACGGTAATTAATTTAAATTCATAAATTTGAATAAAAAAGTCAATCATGGCGCTACTTAAAATATGCGGTACTAAATCTATAACGAATTATACAAAAATATTCTTTTTAGCACTTTCACTTTGCGGAACTCAAGCACTGCTTGCGCAAGAACACCCTCCTAAAATGGTGGAGCTACAAGAAGATGATAAAGTTTTTAACAGTGTTGATCTAGATGTTCCACCAACGTTTCCAGGAGGAATGACGGAGTTTTATAACTTCGTGGGAAAGAATTACAGAGTGTCGGAATCTTCAAAATTAAAAGGGAAAGTAGTTGTTGAATTCATAATTGAAAAAGACGGCAGCTTGAGTAACCTAACCATTTTAAAAGATATTGGAAGTAAATCTAGCAAAGAAGCCCTGCGGGTTTTAAAAAAGTCGCCCAAATGGATTCCGGGTGAGACTAATGGAAAAACAGTACGTTCTAAATTTACATTACCCATTTCTATTACCTCATAATCGTTAAATCATCCACTTTCAAAAGTGGATTTTTTTTGGTTAAAATTTGGAGGAAGGCAAAGAAGTTTAAATTAATAAGATAGCATACATTTTTTAAAATTGACAATCAAATCATCTAACACAAATCGAATCAGCGATTTATACCAAAGTTAGCTTTTTGGCGTTACTTTTGTAAGATCAAAATCATCAATCAAATTAATCCAATCAATCTTTATGTTAAAAAAATTCTTCCTTCTGTGTTCAGGAGCAGACCGAACGCTTTTGAGTACCTGTTCCGACGGTGAAAATACTAAATTCGCCGGTATTGGAGCTACTGTTTTCTTCACCGCTGTTATGGCTTTCATCGCAAGTTCCTACGCACTTTTTACCGTGTTTGACAGCGTTTATCCCGCCGTTTTCTTTGGACTCGTTTGGGGTTTATTGATTTTTAATCTCGACCGATTTATTGTTTCTACCATTCGGAAAAGAGATTCGTTTTGGAGTGAATTTCTACAAGCTACGCCTCGAATTATTTTGGCACTCATCATTGCCATAGTCATTTCAAAACCTTTGGAAATCAAAATTTTTGAAAAGGAAATCAACACCGTTTTGTTGAAAGAGAAAAATGCGATGGCTTTGGAAAATAAGAAAGAAGTTGCCAATTACTACAAATCGGATTTGGATAAAAACAAAACGCAAGTGGACAGTTTAAAATCTGAAATTGCCAACAAAGAAAAAGAAGTCAACACCTTATATGAAACCTACATTACCGAAGCGGAAGGCACTGCAGGAACTAAAAAATTGGGAAAAGGTCCGGTTTTTAAAGAGAAGATTGCCAAACACGATTTGGCAAAAGCCGAACTAGACTCGTTGCGGAAAACCAATTTAGCGAAAATCAGCATTGCAGAAAAAGCCTCCACCACTTTGCAAACGGATTTAGACAAAAAAGTATTAGAAACTCAACCGATTATAGATGGATTTGACGGTTTAATGGCGCGAATTAATGCATTGAATAAATTACCTTGGTTGCCTTCGTTCTTTATAATGCTTTTATTTTTAGCCACCGAAACTTCACCGATAATTGCAAAGTTATTATCTCCAAAAGGTGAATATGATTTTAAACTAGAAGATTTAGAAACGGCACTAAAAGCGACCATCAATCAAGATAAATACCAGCGGGAATTATTAGTTAAAACCAGTGCGGCAATGCACGACAAAGTATATGATGAAATTGCCAAAGACCAAGAATTGCTAAATTTACAGCGAAAAGAGGCAAAAAAATTGCTGGAATTACAAGCCTTAAATTTTGTTGAAAAACAAAAACGAACCTTTTAATTTAAAAACCCTTTGAAATTATTTTATTTTCAAAGGGTTTTTTTAAATTACATTTTACTCAAGACCTCTTTTTTCAAAGCATCGTATTCGCCTTGCAAAATCAGTCCATTGTCTAATAATTTTTTATACTTCTGCAGTTTCTCGAATAATTCGTCTTGCGAAAGTTCGCTCACTGCATTTTCAGTTGGGTTTGCTTCCACATCCGGAAATTGCTTTTCTGCACGGTAACCCGATTGCGCAACCGGAATAATTTCAGCAAAATTAATTACTTCTTCCGCCTCAATTTCTTCGATTACTTCTGCAATTTCTGCTGCTTGAACGGGTTCTGACACCTGAATCATTTCAGGTTCCACAACTGCTTCCTCAACGTGTGAGCTATTATTTTTTAAAGTTTCCAATTGCTCTTTGGCAAACGTATAAATTTTCCTTGCTTGAATTTTTGGCAGATAGTCGATGGAAGTACTAATATTAGTTTTTGTTGTAAATGAAAATTCGGAGCCTAAAATACTTTCGTTTACAGTAGTATGCGAAATCGTATCCCAATTGTAATCCACAAAATCCATCGAAAAGCCAAGATTTTTTGGTTTGCAAATGATAATTCTTCTATCAGTTAAAACGATGCTGTCGGGAAAAACGGTTACCGGCTTTTTTTGCACGCCAATATAACCTACTTCTTCATTTTTCATTAGTAAATCTACCAATTTAGAAGTGATTTTTTCAATCGCTTTTGGATCTTGCTCTTCGTTTAAAAATTTTCTTATATGGTCGTTCATAGCATTAAGGTGTTAAGCGGTAATTTGGCTTCTTTGTTGCAATTGCCTTACAAAAATACTGCCTAATTTTCTAATTCAGCAATTTCAAGTTGCATTTTCTTTGTTAAGCTTTTCAAAATTAAATGGTAGGAATCGGTGATAAAATTACAAATCATTTTATCAGAAACATCGCCTTCAAAAGTAACGGTGTTCCAATGGATTTTACTCATATGATAACCTGGCTTGATACTTTCAAATTCCGCCCGAAGTTCTAGAGCGCGATCGGGATCACATTTTAAATTGATGGAAGGCGTTCCCCTTTCCCAACCTTCTAATGAGGTTAAGGCAAACATTTTTCCACCGACTTTAAACACCAAAGTATCTTCGTCAAAAGGAAAATGCTCCGTTACACCATTTTTTGAAAGGCAAAATTCATATAATTGTTGGATATTCATCTTAAATTTTTATTTCAAATAACGCAAAACTTCCGGCCTTATAATGTTCAGGTAAACTTTCATTCCACTCAATTTCGCTAATTCCTTTATAACTAAATCCGCATTTGATGTAATATTGATTCAATCGATTGTTTCCGCTTGTGGTGTCCAAACGTACATATTTTAAATTTTTTGCTTTGGCAAAGTCAATCGTCCAATCTACAATTTTTTGCACATAATTTCTGCCTCTGAAATCAGGATGTGTAGCAATCCTATGAATGTAAACTGAAGGTTCTAAGTCGGCTTCTTTCCAGATTGCAGCGTCGTTAAAAGTGATTACAAATGTGGCAGAAATTATACCTTCATCTCTAATACTAAAATGCCGTTCTTCTGCAATTTCATTTTCAACCATTGAAACCTCAAATCCTTTCCAATTGTTGGTTCCCACTTTTTGCTGATAAGCGGTTGCAAAATTATACAATTCAAAAACTGCAGGAATAGTTGCAATTTCAGTTTTAACTATTTCCATGATTAATTTTCAATTTTATACAAAACAGGTTTACTTGGTGAAGCATCGTTCACAAAGGAAGCAATTTGTAAGTTCAATAGATAGCTTCCATCAGCAATATAATTTTTCACGAAAATCAATTCGGTAATCGTGCAATCCATTCGTGCATCTGGATTTAAATTCTTGATATCTTTGACATTCCAAAAGGCTTTATGCGAAACTAATTTTCCCTCATCGTGTTCTTTATCCACACTTGGTAAGTCAATCAGTAAATGCTTAATACCCAATTCTCGAAGAAAAATGGCAGCTTCTTCCGATAAATAAGGCGGATTAGTATTGGAATAATTCAAATGTTTTTTAGTTTCACTATTTGGAAAAGTTCGAATGACGATTGCCTCGGGAGATTTATTTTGCAAAGCCACTTCAACTTGAAGTCTTGAAATAACTAAATCTTCTCCAACAGATTCTGGTGTTATTGAAATCAATTCCGCGGTAAAGAAAAACGTTGTCAACGCTTCATTTACATTGTAAAAATCAGTTGTAATATGTCCCAAACATTCCGTGTGCGTTCCATGAGCATGCGGATTGAAGAAAATATTATTAAAATTGGTTGACGATGTTCCTTCCGAAACTTTACCGATCCAGTCGCCCACTTTTACAGGTTCAATTTCTGGAATTTCCTGATACCACGCAATTGGATTTTCGGTAGTATTGGATAATGGCAATGAAATATCGATGGGTCTTGAGAAATCGACTTGAAATGATTGGTGGTTGTGTTGGATTGTTGCTTTCATAATTTTCTTTAACCGCGAAGGTCGCAAAGTTTTACACGAAGGACACAATGGTTAATTAATAAGTTATCAGTTTAAAATTTTTATTTAACCGCAAGGGTCAATTAATATATTTTTAATTTGAAATTGATATTTAACCGCAAGGGTCGCAATGTTTTTTGATTTAATGTGTTTTTTGATTATTTCGCAAAGGTCGCAAGGCTGGATAAATAAAAAATTCGAAAGTACTGTTTTTTATAAATTATTAGCAACACGTCGAATTCCGTTTTTAATTAAAATTACATTGAAATTAATCAGCATACCTAATTTACATTCAGTCAATTTTAAGTAAGTCAAAAGTTGCGCAAAGTGAATATCGTTTAAAGCCTCAACTGATTTAATTTCTAGAATCAATTTATCTTCAATAATAATATCAATCCGATAACCTATTTCCAATTTGACATCTTCATAAATCAATGGCAAAGATTTTTGTTTTTGTACGGATAAATTTCTCTTCTTCAACTCGTAAAACAAACATTCTTCATACGCCCTTTCTAGAAGCCCAGGTCCTAATGCTTGATGCACTTTCAAAGCACAATCAAAAACAATTTTTGACAACTCATTTTCTGTCATAACAAATTTATTTGGCGATTAAATTAAAACTAAATTTCAAGCTCTCACAACTAACCTTCCGTAATTTAAAAATGAACTTCTTCACATTAACTTTGCTTTGCGAACTTTGCGTAAAGCTTTGTAAACCTTGCGGTTAAGATTCTTCAAATTAAATACTCAATTTCCTTACAAACTTTGCGTAAAGCTTTGCGAACCTTGCGGTTAAGATTCTTCAAATTAAATACTCATTTTCCTTGCGAACTTTGCGTAAAACTTTGTGAACCTTGCGGTTAAGATTCTTCAAATTAAATACTCATTTTCCTTGCGAACTTTGCGTAAAGCTTTGAGAACCTTGCGGTTAAGATTCTTCAAATTAAATACTCATTTTCCTTGCGAACTTTGCGTAAAACTTTGTGAACCTTGCGGTTAAGATTCTTCAAATTAAATACTCGTTTTCCTTGCGAGCTTTGCGTAAAACTTTGCGAACCTTGCGGTTAAAACCTTAACCTTTTTATTTAAACTACTCCAAATTTACTAAAAACAAATCACTTGCAATTCCATCCACCAAAAACTTCCCTTTTGAAGTTGCTGTCAATATTCCGTCTTTCACAGAAAGTAATTGATCAACGAGAAATTTATCCGCTTGCCTTAGCAAGTAATTTAAATATTCAAGTCCAAATTCATTTTCAATGCGATCCAAAGAAACACCCCAAATTGTTCTCAAACCAGTCATTATATATTCATTATATCGGTCTTGAATACTTAAAATTTCGACTTCAGAAGGCAATTTATCTTCCGAAATGTTTTTTAAATACAAGCTGTTATTCGCAATATTCCAACTGCGTGATTTCCCATCAAAACTGTGAGCCGAAGGTCCAATTCCCAAATATTTTTTGCCCAACCAATAACTCGAATTATTTTGAGAGAAATAATTTAGTTTTCCAAAGTTGGATAATTCATAGTGAACAAATCCTTTGTTGGTAAGTGTTTGTACTAAAATAGTAAAGTGCTCTTGTGCCACTTCGTCTTTAGGTTCGGCAATTTTTCCAGTCTGAATTAATTTGTGCAACGCCGTTTTGGGTTCCACTGTTAATGCATAACTTGAAATATGCGGAATGCCAAAACTCAAAGCAGTTTTAATGTTTTGTATCCACATTTCATTGGTTAAACCTGGAATTCCATAGATCAAGTCCACTGAAATATTATCAAAATATTGTGTCGCAATTTCTAATGAATTTCGAGCTTCTGCGGAATTATGAGCTCGATTCATCATTTTCAAATCCGCTTCAAAAAACGACTGAATTCCAATGGAAAGTCGATTGATTGGTGTTTTAGAAAGTGCTATAATCCGTTCTTCCGACAAATCATCCGGGTTGGCTTCTAAAGTAATTTCAGGATTTTGGATTACTTCAAAGTTCTTGTAAACTTCATCAATTAAAAATTCAATTTCCATATTTGTCAAAACAGATGGCGTTCCTCCTCCAAAGTAAATTGTTTCAACTTTTTCAGAAATCTCATGCTTTCGCAGTTGAATTTCTTTGGCTAAAGCCAAAACCATGTCGTCTTTTTTCTTCATGGAAGTCGAAAAATGAAAGTCGCAATAGTGACATGCTTGTTTGCAAAAAGGGATGTGGATGTAGATGCCGGCCATATTTTTAAGTATTCTATCGCAGTCGCAGTTTTCAATTTTTACACTGAAAACCGGGACTGAAAATTATTTTTTTACACGAGAATCATTGTCTTTCACAAAAGCATCCCAGCCTGAATAACTCTTGGTTCCCACTACTTTCCCACTATTAAAAAAATGACAAACTGCCGCGGCTAAACCGTCTGTTGAATCAAGATTTTTGGGCAACGTTTTTAATCCTAGAAGTTGTTGCAGCATTTTGGCCACTTGTTCCTTTGAGGCATTTCCGTTTCCCGTGATTGCCATTTTTATTTTCTTGGGTTCGTATTCTGTAATTGGAATTTGACGTGAAAGTCCAGCAGCCATTGCCACACCTTGAGCTCGTCCCAACTTCAACATGGATTGCACGTTTTTACCAAAAAAAGGTGCTTCAATCGCAATTTCATCGGGATGATGAGTGTCAATCAATTCAATCGTTCGTTCAAATATGACTTTCAATTTCATGTAATGATCGTCGTATTTGTTCAGAATCAATTCGTTCAATTGGAGAAATTCCATCTTTTTATTGACGATTTTTATGAGTCCGAAACCCATGATGGTCGTTCCTGGATCAATGCCTAATATAATTCTTTCTGTTGTCATTTTTTTCTACTGAACAATTTTCAAAACCTTACAGGCTTATTTTCTTTAGTAACTATACCTACAAGGTTTTAAAAACCTTGCAGGAATCTAATCGGTTTGCAGTACTTTTGCGGCAATGATTTCAATTCCTTACAAAGCTAAACAATTCCTCGTGTTTCTTGCTAAACTTTTGATTGTTGGTGGTGCTTTATATTTTATTTACAGCCAACTCGTACACAACGAAAAATTGGATTGGCATCAGTTTTTGGAATTATTGGAACATAAAAAATCTTTTATCGGCATCGTATTTATTCTATTCTTAAGTTTTTTAAATCGATTTTTAGAGATTTTGAAGTGGCAAAATTTGGCTCAAATACTTCATCCTCTTTCTTTATCAAAAGCAACAGAACAAGTTTTAGCAGCATTAACCGCTGGACTTTTTACGCCAAATGGCATTGGTGAATATGCTGGAAAAGCACTTTATTTTCCTAAAAAAAATACTGGAGAAGTTATATTTTTGAATTTGATTTGTAACGGAATTCAGATGATTTTGAGCGTCCTTTTTGGAATTGTAGGTTTATTGATTTTAGGCTATTGGCTGGAAGTGGGAATTTTAATTGCAGTTGTTCTCACAGTAAGCGTTATTTTATTTTTGCTAAAAAAAATTACGATTAAAGGTTATTCGTTATCGCAATTTTTCAATAAAATCAATGCTATACCAAAGAAGCTGCATCGAAAAAATATCTATTTGGCTATTATGAGGTATTTGACTTTTTCACATCAATATTATTTTTTGTTTTTAGCTTTTGATGTAAGTTTGCCTTACGTCACTTTGATGGGAACGATCGCGGCGGTTTATTTCATTGCCTCATCATTACCCACTTTTCAATTTTTTGATTTTGCCGTTAAAGGTGGCGTTGCTGTTTACTTCTTCGGACTTTTAGGAATTAACGAATGGATTGTAGTTTTCATCAGTATGCTAATGTGGTTTTTGAATATCGTTCTGCCTGTTATGATTGGAAGTGTTTACGTTTTTCGATTCAAACCTCAACTACTGAAATCCGAATCGCTTTAAAATAAAATGCCATGATTGTTAGTCTTATTTTATTTTTCGTCATAATCATTTATGGATTTTTCATCCTTAGACTTTCTTTTGGAATAAAAAAAGTGCCTTATTTCAGTAGTCAATACCAAAGTCCAACCACTACATTTACGATTATTATTCCTTTTCGAAATGAAGCTAAATTACTTCCTGAATTGTTGTCAACCATTTCTCAATTGAATTATCCCAAAGATTTGTTTGAAGTAATTTTAGTTGATGATGCTTCTGACGATGGGTTCAAAATCGATACTTATAATTTTGACGTTTGCGTTTTACAAAACATCCGAAAATCGAGTTCTCCTAAGAAAGATGCGATTGAAACCGCTGTTCAGCAATCCAAACATTCATGGATTATAACGACAGACGCGGATTGTTTGGTTCCTGAAAACTGGCTCAAAACATTGGATGCTTTTATAAGAGAACATGATTATGAAATGGTTGCCGGTGCCGTTAGTTACCTCACTACTGCTCATTTTTTGCAGCATTTTCAACTATTAGAATTGATGAGTTTGCAAGGAGCGACGATTGGTAGTTTTGGAATAAAAAAACCATTTATGTGTAATGGAGCCAATTTCGCTTATAGTAAAAATCTATTTCAGACTTTGAATGGCTTTGCCGATTCCAATCATATTGCCAGTGGCGACGATGTTTTTTTATTGCAAAAAGCATTAAATTCAAGTCAATTTGGAAGTTCTAAAATTGGTTATTTAAAAAGTCACGATTTCTTAGTTTTGACCTATCCTTGTTTCACATTCAAAGAATTAATCCAGCAACGGATTCGATGGGCTTCAAAGGCGACGGCTTACAAAAGTGCTTTCGCAAAAATTTTAGCGCTATCTGTTTTCTTGGGAAATCTTTCGATTGTTGTAGGATTGGTATTTTGCCTTTTTGGCATAATTCCGTTTTGGGATTGGTATTTATTATTTGGATTAAAAATACTGGTCGATTTTATTTTGCAATTCCAAACGGGGAAATTTATTCAACCGCGACAAATACGATTCTATTTATTAAGCACTTTTCTTTATCCGTTTTTTAGCGTTGGAGTTGCTTTACGTTCTTTTGGTGGGAACTATCAATGGAAAGATAGGAAGCACTAGAATATGCAAGTGCAAAATTTACGTCTACTCAAAAAAAAACTCATCTAATAAATCCCTATTAAAACAAAAAAATCGCCCGTTAAGGCGATTTCTATAGTTTTATAAAGAGTTAATTAATTGTTTTCTTGTTAACTGTTGTTCCATCTACAGATGTAATTTTCACAATTAAAACTTGATTGGTTTGTCCGACATTAATTGATACTTCGCTAGAATTAATTTTCTTAGTCGCAATTAATAATCTTCCGCTGGTATCATAAATTTCAACATGATCTATGAGCACTACTCCTGAATTAATAATTAAATTATTTTGTTCATTGTAAAGCACAATACTGTTTGAATTAAAACTAGGATTATCTACTGATAATACATCTAAATACACCACTTCAAAACGTGCATTAAAACTTCCCACCTGCGTTGCAAACGTATACGCTCCTGTTTTCAAATTATGGAGAATCCCAGTCATATTATCTCGTAAGAAAACATCCTGATTTCCTGCAAATAGTCCGTCTAGATGATCTATTGCGATGGTATAGCTTCCTGCAGTTATCGTTTTGAAATTTAACGGAACAATATCTGAAACTACAAAAGGAGCACGTCCTTGAATAATATATTCAGAATTGTCCAACCAAGAAGTAAGTGCAGTTGTACCATCGTTAAGGTATATTCCATCAGTGCGATCAACGCCATTTAGCGCTTGAGACATGTAGGCTATAAGGGTTTGACCAAATTCTCCAGCTGGATTAGTAACATTTAACCAGATTCGACTTCTTTCTTCAGTATTTGAAGTCCTGAAAAACTGATCATCGTTATTCGAAGCAGTTCTCATTGTATTATTGAATACAACATCTCCTGGATTGCTGGTAGCATTTTTCTGCACTAGAAATCCTTGTCCCACTTGAATTAGTCCATTTGGAGTTTCGCTAGTAAAAGTTTGATCTTCAATTGCGCTAATGCTAACGCCTGCACCACCTGCAAGCGTATAAGTGGCATAATAGGCACTAGTACCTTCAGTTCCCATAGGCACTGCGTTTCTACGTCGCCAGAAATAGAGTGTTCCTCCAATTTCAGCAGCATTATCGTTCAAAAATTCATCAGCATCAATCATAGAAGCATAAGGATTTGCGGTCAAATTGAATCCGCTACTTACAGTTGATAAAGGCATCCTAACAGGACCATTTGTAGGAACACCTGTAAATATCCCTTTCCACGATACTGGTAGAACTGAGGTACCGTATGCGATATGATTATCCGCCATTCTGATCAAGTAACCGTTACCTGGAGTAAAAGTATTTGTTTCGGGGGCAATAACATTAAATAGATTTGTATTTGAATTGTACGTATAAAAGCGGTTTGAAAATGTTAGTGGAGAAAACTCCTTTAACGTCTGGTCTCCTGATACAGGTGATCCCCACATCGTATAATCTAACCTAAATAGCTTAGCACTTTCTCGTTCAACTGTAATAGTTCCAAAATTATCAACATCCGTATTTTGAATCAAATTTGTATCGCTTTCTAAATTGAAAGTTGCATTATCTACAATCAATGCACCATTAATGATAACATCATAACCTGCCGGAATAGTAACTACAGCACCATTTATCACTGTTATACTACAACCTGTAATCGTTGCTGCCAAGTTGTAATCACCAGAAATAATTATCGCAGTGCTGCTGTCTGGTATACCATTGCTCCAGATGGTTCCATTCCAGGTGGTAGTTTTTGTATCAATTGTAATTGCCGGAGTAAAAACATCGGGACATGAACCGTTATCGATTGCTGCTCTATAATACGTAACTCCTGTAATTTGACCTGCCTCAGCACCGCTCAAAGTAGCAGTTGTGTTGGCAATACTAATAGGATTTAGAAACAATGGTTCTTCAGAACGTTGCCAGTACTTTACACCCGCTGCATTTCCTGAAACAATGATATCGTTTGGTTCAGTAGAAAAACAAACCGTTTGATTTCCAGAAAGAGTACCTGCGGCAACAGCTGCATTAGTAGTTACAGAAATTGTTTTTGTTGCTTTTCTTCCATTTGCATCAATTACGGTCACGGAGTAATCCTTGGTTCCAATATATTCTGCCGGACCTGCAGTAGAATTAGTTCCTAATCCATCTGACCATTCGTAAGTTAGCGGTAAATCTCCACCTGCTACAGCAGCAGTTAAGGTAACTATCTCATTTTGACAAACATTTCCTCCACCTGTAATTTCTACTGAAAACTCTCCTCCTTTAATTCCTGTGAAAGCAGATATTTCTTCCGTTAGAATTGCTCCAGTGGCAGTCAAAGTCAATCCGCTCAACGGAGAAAAGCGTACCCATGGATTGGTTTCTACATTAAAAGTTCCTGTAAGCTGTGCTGCAATCATTGTTTCTGCAGGAGTTAAAAGTTCAGGCGTTACATAGTTTGCTGCAATTGTCGCTACAGCACCAGAGATTCCTGTTTGTTTTACATTCCAATAACGACTGATGTAATTTTGCCCACTATTATTGTTTGGATGGATAGCATCCACGACCGATACCGAAACAAAACCATTCGAAAAACTTCCAGCAGTTACGTTTACTGATATTGGACTGTAGGCTGGATTACTTGTTACCTCGCCAACTGGGAAAAAATAAAATCCTGTCGACGAAAATGATCTTTTCAAAAAACCACTGCCGTCGGCCACAATCATCGTGTTTACGTCAAATGTTCCGACGACTGCATTGGCTCCAAGTGTTAAATTATTTGAACCTAGAATAACTCTACCTTTAGTTAAAGTTAAAGTTCCGTTTACTGCAACCGCTTTTTCTAATAAAACGGTTCCTGATGCTTTATTGACAACTAAATTATTAAAATCGATAATTGCAGATCCTTCCAGTTTTTGGTTCACCACACCTATCAAATTAATTGTTTTATCAGTAAAATCAACCGGTGCATTTAAAGTAAGATCTCCTCTTATATTAACGCTTGTTGGAAATGTTGCATTAGCACCCGAAATAATTAGATTGTAGTACGATTCAAAAGATGTTCCATTCGCATAAATTACCGTCTGTCCATTACCTGAATATTCGATAGTATTAGGATTTAATCCAGCAAGCAGAATTCCATTATTAGTGAAAGCTCCGCTTATGGTAGTTTTACTACCTTCTAATGTACGTAGTGAAGCGCCATTAGCAATTTCTATATTATTAAATGTTGTGCTACCGCTTATAGATGCATCAAGCGTTTTAAAAATCACTTTACCTGTACCAGTTGGTGCATTAAAAATACCACCATTATTAATCCACGCGCCGGAAGTTCCAAAAACTTCCAACACATCGTTTGGTGTAGAATTCACAACTGCACCTGATTCTATTTCAATTGATAAAACTTGCGTATTAGGATTTAATGTTGGTTGAGGAAATGTATTAGATAGATTCGGAATAATTACTTTAGTACCTGATGAAGGTATCGCAGTTGTTGTTCCGTTATTTGCAGTCCAGTTTCCGACGGTCGTCCAAGAATTACTTAATGAGCCATTCCATGTTAGTACTTCCGCTTCTGTTTCATCTAAAGTTAAGAACACTTTGCCAAATGTATTTTCAAAATATAAACCCAAATTTGCATTTGTAATTTCTACCCAATTTTCAGTTGTACTGATATTAGATCGACCTTGCTCGAAGTAATTACCGCTGGTTGTAAATTGTCCCCAATTCACTAATTTCGATTCAGTATTACCGTTGAGTTCACTATCCAAATAATGTTCACGAATAATTGCCTTTGTATTTGCAGCACCAGATTGTATAATATCATAATATCTTTTTATAGCTCCGGTACGCCAATTATTTTGACCAATCGTTACTTTTACCTTCATCCAATCAGGGAGTGTTCCTACGTTAGTAAACAAGATAGTTGAATTTCTATGACCAAAAGTATACTGAACGTTAGGCAAAATTGTACTTCTACTTATAATTCCACTTACATCACCTGTGCCTGTATTTGTACCTAATGGCCCCATAATTAACTCTGATGGATTTGCCATCGATAAACCACCAACCGTTGCACTTGGATTTGCTGAAGGTAAATTTAAAACTCCATTAACCGTTAAATTCGTACTTGCTGTTGTACCACCGGTCGAGGACAAAGTAAGATTAGTATATGTTCCCGCAACTAAAGTCTGAGGGGCAGAAGATGCATTCAAATTTAATTTCCCTGTACCGCTCCAAGTTTTACCCGCTGGAAATGGCGTTGTACCCGCGTTCTGTGTTAAAACAGTTCCATTTATGGTGATGGTCGAAAGATTTCCTGTCAATTGATTTGTTCCGAAGTCAAGCGTCTGATCCAGAGCCACACTCAACAAGCCATTAATTGTTACTGCGTTCGCAATGGTTACCATGTTATTTGCACCGGCAGAAAAGGGAATCAAGAAATTATTTAATAAATTAGTTGTTCCAATTGTAGTTTGATCAAAACTCAACGTTTTATTTCCTGATCCGATTATCGAAATATTAGAAGATGCACTTCCTTCAATCCCACCAGAAATTGTATTGATGATTGGGCCACCCACTGTTAAAGTACTGGCCTTTATAGAAAGTTTTCCTGCAGTAAATTTTAAATCTCCATTCACCGTTAAATCTCCTGAGAGGCTTGTAGCGCCATGTACCGAGAAATTTTCGGCAATTCCTTCGAAAGTTGGAAAAACACTAGTTGGATTAGCCGATAGAACAATATCATCGATTGCAAATTGGTCGTAAGCACTACCGGCTATGACTTCGGCACCGCTCCATTTTAAATAATAGAATCCATTTGAAGGAATATTAAGTCCGGTAATAGTAACCACTCGGTAACTTGCTTTCCATGAGGGAGACACATCTGCGGTTGTAGGAGAAACAACATCTAATTCTGAAATTCCTGTATAGTTTGTATTATCCGCAGAATGACTAAAATTAAAACTATTAGAAGCCGGTTCATCATTATAGACATACACTTTATAGCCCAGACTGATTGACGTTATGGCTGATGAAGTTTGGTTTTGGAAGCGCAACGTTATAGTTCCAGGAGTAAAATCCTCTGTTCCCGGTTGAATTCCGAGTGCTACGTTATTAGGTGATGTTTGAAAAGCATAAATTCCACTTTCAGAAATTCCGCCCGTTGCTATTCCTTTTCCAAAATCTGGATTGGTATTGGTTCCACCAAAAGTAATTGTACCATCTTCAAAACCATCAACAGCCCATGAATTAGAGTTCAATTGACCAGATGTCGGCGATGTTGTAAAACCACTTCCTACATATGCACCATTAGTAACACCACTCACTGTGTTGTCAAAAGTAATTGTATTTAGTAAATTGGTATTTACAATTTGCCAACCTAAAGCAGCATTCAAAGTCAATCGATTTCCATTTAAGGGTGCAGTTGTTAAATAATTTGCCGTCGATCCAGCTCCGTTATACTCATATATAGCAACATAATAAGTAGTAGTGCTAGATAACCCGGTAACTGTAACTGTATTTCCATTTCCCGCATAAACTACATAGTTGCCTGTTCCTATTTGAGACCCTGAACCAAAAACAGTACTGGGATTGTATGTGGTTGCATCTAATGGAGCCGAATTGACAGCGGTTCCTTCACGGACTACAAGGATGCTATTTGCACCTGTACCACTTCCTTTCGTCCAATCGATTTTGAAACTATTTGCAGTAATATCTGTAAAATTTAATGCAGATGATTGCGCTATTGGTTCTGCAGCTAACGTCGCTACTACCGAAAACTCATCTGCACCAATATCTGGTGTTGCAGTACGAGCTTGACCGTCGATATCTGTAGTTATAAGTGCAAGCGAAGTTCCAGCATTATCTAATCCTGAATTTGCTGCTATAGATTGTAAATGTAAGTCTGCTATTGAGACAAAAGCAGGGTTAATGTTTTTTGAGTTCTGATCTTTTCCTGTTGCGATTTGCCACTCTGCTAAAGTCGTATAGACAACACTTCCTAGACGACCCATTAAACTTGAATAGTAATCATTATGGTCTACCGTATCAAATGTCACTCCTGTCTTTGCATAGATTGCGTATGGACCTAGCCACGTTTCTGCAGAAGCTATCTTGCTGGTATTTGTAAATATATTATTCCGAATATCAAAGGCTGTTCCGGCATTTAAATAAAGTGCCGACGAGGTTCCGCTTTGAAGAGCGTTCAGTGCCACTGTATTATGATATATACGAGTACCTAAACCATTAGCTATTAAAATACCGCTTCCGGTACTATCAAAACCGCCCGTAGAGGAGATGTCAGAAATAAAATTGTTAGCAAGCAGTGTTCCTGTTGACCCAGAACTTACGTCAAGATGGATTCCGTACATCGGTCCATTGGCAGTATTTTTGACATTAGAAATCTTATTTTCTGAAATTACAAGGTCCGTAGTTGTGCCCTTTATCCAAATGGCGCGGCCAATATACACGCCTATTGTTTTTATATCTTGTAAAATATTTCTCTTAATAGTACAGTTTGAGGAATTTTCAATTACAACACCTAAAGTAAGGTCGCTAGAACCAGTATTTAAAACACCTATAATGGTATTGTCCAAAATATTTACCGTATTAACGTTTATAAAGTTAATTGGGGTCGAAGGTTTCTCAGAATCCAAAGTACGCCCTAAAACATTGAAAGTAAATTGGATATCACTACTTCTAAGGCTGCTCGTTTCACTACTTTTTACAATAATTCCTTGACGTACATTGATAAATTCATTGTTACTTACAGTTAAATTTGAATTTGCAGCAGTTGCATTTGTTCCACTTATACCATTCCCGTCTCCAAGACTATTACTTCCGGAGAATACTCCTGACAGTTGCCTACTATTAGCGTTGACGGTTATCATCTGCAATTTTGTATTTAAAATACTGATATTATTAGCGCCATTAGTACCATTTGACGAAATCCAAATTGCAGTTTTTGAGACATAATTAATATTATCGTTATTAACAATTGTAAGATCACGTGTACTTCCATTTGCGGTATTGGAACCATCCACAATAATATTGTCTCCACCATCAAATTGAAAAATACTGGCAACACCGCTGTAAGTATTCAAGTTACTTCCAGTTATTGCAACTGTTTTACCTACATTTGGCTTAATGGTTAATGTATTTGTAAGACTCGTTCCGGCGAATTGATTAATCTTAAGCGGGAAGACTTCACCACTAGCGTTCGTGTAAGCGGCATCATTTAGCAAAAAAACCACGGGACCTGAAACTCCAGAAGAATTGATTCTTGCAACTGCATTTGTTAAAGTATTAAAAGGAATTGGCTGTCCATTTCCTACTACATAAGTACCCGATAAAGCTTGTGAAATCCCTAAAAATGGGACGAGAATAGCACAAATAAGTAAAAGTTTTCTCATAATAAAAATTTTAAAAAGGAAAATAAAAGTGTGTAGCTTCTATTTTAAAAGTTATAGTTTTTGAACATCAGTATTGAATTTATTTAATTTTAAATTCGGTAATACAACCTTTAATTAGAAACTCTCATTTTGTTACGTGTATCATTTTAGGTGAGTAATAAGAAAATTACATTTTAGTTTGATATTGTAATTTCGAATGCGTTTTCTAATATAATACTTTTATGGAGTGACATTAATCTCACTACGCTTAATATAAGTGTAGTAAGCAAAGACAATCCCACAGATTGCGAGCCAAATCAACTTACCGTTAATGGGTACGGCTACATCATCGCCTTCTAAGTCTCCGGTTCCGTTACCAGTTCCAGGAGAACTTCCTTGCGCAAAAGCTGTAAAATCTAAACATAGAAATGCAACTATCATAAAATAGTTTTGTAGGTTATTTTTCATGAAGTTAAAAAATTAGATTATAGGGACTGCAAAGATAACTAATAATCAAATGAATACGACACAACTACTCATTTTTATAAATAACTCGTTATTTAATACAATTTTGTAACTTGATTAATCAAGTTTCACAATAAGTACTTAAAAATTATCTATAATAAAAAGCTAACAGACATTTATCTAAAATGTGTTTAACAATTTTTTACCTAAAAAAAATCGCCATATTAAGTTCGCATGTAATTAAATACACCCTTTTCTGCTAATAAGATTTGCAAATAAAGTCTCTAAAATTAATCCCTAATCAATTATTTAACGTGTTTCTTTATCCGTTTTTCAGCGTGGTAATTGCTTTTCGTTCTTTTGGCGGGACCTACGAATGGAAAGACAGGAAGCGTTAAACTACTCTTGCTTCAAAATCACAGGAAGTATAAACTGCGTTTTTACAGGAATTCCTCTTTTCAAAGCAGGATTAATTCTAGGAAAATCTTTGAGTTTCTCGGTTAATAGACTTTCAATTTTAATGGTATCGTAGGCAACAGAATCTTTGGGGAATTGCGGTTCAAAGTCAATAGTTGCATCAGGAAAAACGGTGACTTTTACAATAATCGTATCTATATTTACACCGATAAAAGGCAACGTATCTTGACTTAATTTTTGCTGAATTACCGAAGTTAAATATTCAAAAAAACATTGTTGGCGTTGGTCTTTATCTTCAATATTTTCGCATTCTGTAATGGATGGATATTGATCGACTTTGTTCCAATCTATTGCTTTCAATTCAGTTTCAAGCAGGACTTCCTTTGACGGAACCGGCTTGTGAAAATAGTCGCAAGAGGAAACGCTGATTAAAATCAAAAATAGAGCAAAAATTGTTTTAAATTGCATGAGTGCCGAGGCATTTTATAATCTCCAAATGTACTAAAATTAATTTTTATGGATTACATCTTATTGTCAATTGGTTTACTCTGTATGATTGTTGGAATTTTGGGTAGCTTTCTACCTGTTTTGCCCGGTCCTCCCATCAGTTGGCTAGGATTATTATTCTTATTTCTAACCGACGCCGTACCGATGAATTATTGGACGCTTGGCATTACACTTTTCATTGCTATTATAGTTGCTGTTCTGGATTATGTAATTCCGGCAAAAGGCACTAAACGGTTTGGAGGAAGTTCCTACGGCGTTTGGGGCACAAATATCGGACTGGTTTTGGGTCTTATCGCTCCAATTCCGTTGGGCTTTATCATTGGTCCATTTATTGGTGCCTTTGTGGGCGAATTGATTTACAATTCTAAAGATAAAAAACGGGCTCTAAAAGCGGCAACTGGCTCTTTCATTGGTTTTCTAGCTTCTACATTCATGAAGTTTTTTGTATGTGTCATCTATTTGGGATTATTTATATATCTAGTTTGGGAAAATTACCCGAACTTTTAAGCATAAAAAAATCTCATTAAACTATTTTTTACAAATAATTTAATGAGATACTTTTTTATACTACTCTGAAAACGCTTTTTATTAAACGCTTTCAGTCAATTCTTCTTCTTCCACTTCAATTGCTTCATTGGTTTCGCCCACAGCTACTACAGAAGGTTTAGACGCTTTAGCAGCGTTAAATCTTTCAATCCGTGCCAAATCTCCTTCTTCACCACTAAAATAAGGAAAAACATCCATGATAGCCGATTCGATAATCATTGGAATGGTATAATCGCCCATTGTTCCGTCCATTACTTTAATGGTATTGTCATACGCTTCCTTCACGTCATTGGCCTGAAGTAGAATATGAATATTAGTTTTCCGTTCCCTACCACTTTCTTCATCGTAGGCTACCAAAGCGATTTTTGACTTAAACCAACGGTCTGAATTTTCAAAAGGGTGAATTTCTGCGTAATTTGCTACTTTAATATTCGTGATTTTAAATTCCTCACTGATGTACGCCGCCATTTCCTCGTTGATTCTACTTTCCGCTTCGGTATAGGAAACAGCATCAACCAAATAAGCTTCGGTTACTACTTTTTGAATTCCTGTATCGTCTGTTTTTCTATATTTTACTTTGCATTCGTACCAAGTTGCACTCATAATTTTAATTTTTTTAGGAAGTCAAAGATAGATTTAAAAGCAAAAAAAAGACGGTGTTTCTTGAAATAGATATTCACAATTTGAAAAGTTGTACTGTAAAATGTAATTTGTATTTCTATGACAGCCATTCCGTTTAAAGCAAAAAAAAATCGCCAATTACGGCGATTTCTAATTTTGTGAATTGAAATTTAATTAATTGTTTTCTTATTAACTACTCTTCCATCTGTTGAAGTAATTTTAACAATCAACACTTGATTGGTTTGTCCCACATGAATAGAAACTTCATTAGCATTGATTTTTTTAGCAACTGCCAAAACTCTACCGCTGATGTCGTACACTTCCACTTGATCGAGCGTTGTGTTTCCTGCATTTACAACGATATTATTTTCTTTCTTGTAAAGCACCACAGCGTTTGCATCAAAAACAGGGTTATCTACAGATAAAACATTAAAGTAAACTATTTCAAAACGCGCATTGTAACTTCCCACTTCCGATACAAAAGTATATGGAGTAGCTTTTAAGTCGTGTAAAATACCCGTAAAGTTATCACGTAAATAAATGTCTTGATTTCCTTCAAAAAGTCCGTCTACATGGTCAATAGCTATTGTATAATTTCCAGCTGTAGTATTCTTAAAATGCAGCGGTACTACGTCTGAAGCTGTAAAAGGTGCACGTCCTTGAATGATGTATTCCTCATTGTTTAACCAAGAAGTAAGTGCAGTAGCTCCATCTCCCAGGTATTTTCCATCAGAAGATTCGACTCCATTTGCTGCAGAAGGCATATATGCAATAAGGGTTTGACCAAAAATTCCAGCTGCATTGGTCACATTTAACCAAATTCTGCTTTTATCTTGAGTAGTCGCATTTTTGAAAAATTGATTTGCATTATTTGCAGCAGTTCGCATTGGGTTATTGAACGCAATGTTGCCCGTTCCGCCGTCAATTTTCTTTACTATAAATCCTTGTCCAACTTGAATAAATCCGTTTGGAATTTGTGTTGGAGCAGAATCCGATCCTGCAGTACCAGTACCACCAGCACTTGTGTAAGTTGCATAGTACGCGCTTGCATCTTGAACCGCATTTCGTCTTCTCCAGAAATACAATGTCCCTGAAATTTCAGTTGCGTTATCTGCTATAAACGTATCAGCATTGATCATCGAAGCATAAGGATTAGCAATCATATTAAATCCTAGTCCTGTTTCTGCTAATGGTAAAGTAATAGGTCCGTTATTCGGTGTTCCTGTAAAAGTTCCATTGTACGATGAAGCTACCGTTGCCGAATGATTGTCTGGCATTCTTATTAAATATCCCTTTCCTGGCGTAAATCCATTGGTTAACGGGTCGATTACTGCAAATTGATCTGATAAAGAATTATACGTATAGAAACGATTTGAAACCGTTAATGGAGAAAAATTCTTCAACGTTTGAGTTCCAAAAACTGGCGATCCCCACATGGTGTAATCCAATCTAAATAAAGAAGCACTTTTTCTATTCACGATTACTTGACCTGAATTTACAGCGTCTGTAAGTTGAATTAAATTAGAGTCGCTTGATAAAGTAAATGTTCCACTTTCCACTGTAACAGCACCATTAATGGTTACATCAAATGTAGCAGGTATTAAAACTTCTGCATCATTAGATACTGTTATTGAACATGCCAACACATTTCCTGTTGCAGTATAATTCCCAGTAAAAATTGCTGATGTAGCGGCATCTGGCGCTCCATTATTCCAAGCATTCCCATTCCAAGTTGTACTTTTAATTAAAATAGTTGCAACGCTTGAGAATACTTCCTCGCATGAACCGCTTTTGATAGCTGCTCGGATATAAGTAGTTTGATTTATTGCTCCAATTTCCAAACCGGTAAGCGTAGTTGAAAAGTTAGACAGGTTTTCAAAAGTTGCAAAATTTAAATCTGTGGATTTCTGCCAGTATACTACTGAACCCACACTGCCGTTTAATTGTAATGTACTAGCTAAAGTTCCTGCACAAATTTGCTGCGAAGCGTTTGCTATAGTTCCTCCTACTGAAAGTGGATTAATTACTACAGGACTGGTATTATCCATTGCCACAAAACCGTTAGCATCCCGAACTGTTAGTGTATAATTTGTACTTCCAACCGTAGCCGTAGGAATAGTAACCGAAGCCGTATTTGGCAAACTGTTGGACCACATGTATGTAAAAGGTCCGTCTCCACCTGAAGTTACCGCCTGAAGTTCTGCAGTTGCATTTTGACAGAATGAACCGTAACCAAATACTTCCACGGAAAATACTCCCGCTTTTAATCCTGTAAATGAAGAGTTTTGTCCAGCTGCTAATGTTGCATTTGTTGCCACAAGCGTATTACTTGATAATGCGCTAAATTTAAGCCAAGAGTTTGTGATTGCATCATAAGTCCCTTTTAATTGTGCAGAAGTAATTTCTGACTCAGCACCTACAAGATCTATTGGATCATAAGTTCCCGTGATGGTTGCTACTGCTCCAGTAATACCTGTTTGTACCACATTCCAGTAACGGCTGATGTAATTTTGAGAACTGAAATTGTTAGGGTGCTTTGCATCTACAACACTCACTCCAACGTTAGCACCTGCGAATGAACCCGCAGTTACGTTTACCGTGATTGGTGAATAATTTGCAGATCCTGTCAAATCTCCAATTGGAAATAAATAACTTCCTGTGGCAGTAAAAGTTCTTTTAAGTAAACCTGTTCCTTCTGCAACAATCATATTATTTGCATTGAATGTTCCGGCTACTGGATTTTGTCCTAAAGTTAGATTACTAGTACCTAAAACTAAGTTACCCGCTGTAAGCGTTAAGATACCGTCAACAGCAACATCTTTCGCAAGAAGCACTTTGCCCGATTCCTTATTTACAATCAAATTATCAAAATTAATTGCCGCAGTTCCAGCAATAGTTTGGTCCGAAAGGCCTGCTAGATTTATTGTTTTTCCAGTAAATGGTACAGATTGGTTTAGTGTTAAATTACCTCTAACATTTAATGTTGTAGAAGCAATAGTTGTTCCACTTCCAGTTACAATCAAGTTGTGATATCCGCCAAAATCTAATCCGCCTGGTGCAGGTATGATTTGGTTGGTTCCTTTAAATTCAATTGTATTTGGAGTTAGCGTTGTAAACATTGTTCCGTTATTGGTAAATGTTCCAGTAATACTCATAAAATTTCCATCCAATGCACGAAGTCCTGCATTAGCCAAAATAGATACGTTATTAAAGGTTGTAGACCCAGCAATAGTAGCATCAAGGTTATTAAATAGTACTGCACTAGTTCCAGTTCCTGGATTAAACGTTCCATTATTTTGCCAAGCTCCTGCTCCACCAAAAATCGTGAATTGAGCATCAGCTGGTGCATTTAAAATTCCACCCGTTTCAATAACTATAGATTCTAAATCTACTATTGGGTTTAATAATGGTTGATTTGGTAAACCTGCAACGTTTGGAATAATAACTTTCGTAATAGATGAAGGAGTTCCAATAGGACTCCAGTTTGCAGATGTAGTCCAAGAATCACTTGATGATCCATTCCACGTTAATACAGTTGCTTCAGTCTCATCAAGCGTTATAAATACATTATTAAATGTATCTACAAAAATCTCTGCGACATTTGCATTTGAAATTTCAACCCAGTTATCAACCGTATTGATGTTTGATCTTCCTTGTTCAAAAGATAGTGCACCCGCGGATTTATAGCCCCAGTTTACTAATTTTGATTCAATATTACCATTAAGTTCGCTATCAAGGTAATGCTGACGAATAATTGCTTTAGTGGAAGCACCGCCCGTTTGGATAATATCAAAGAAGCGCTGAGTAGCTCCTGTTCGCCAAGTTGGCACAGCTCCAATTGCCAATTTAGCACTCATAGTAGTAGGAAGCGTTCCTGCTGGAGTAAACGTAATTGACGTATTTGGATGACCAAAAGTGTATAATTTATTGTTGACAAAAGAATCTCTCTTGATAATTCCCGTAACATCACCTAAACCTGTATTTGTACCGTTTTCACCCATAGTTAAAGTGAAAGTACCCATAGATAAACTACCTTTTGATGCTGTAGGATTTCCATTTGGCAAACTCAAAATACCATTCACGGAAACGTTAGCCACTGCATTGGTTCCACCAGTGGATGACAACGTTAAATTAGAATAGGTTCCTGCAACTAATGTTTGAGTTGTAGAAGTTGCATTCAAATTCAAAGTACCTGTACCAGCCCATGTTTTTCCAGCTGGAAATGGTGTAATAGTTGTGTTTTGTGTTCTAATTGTTCCATTATTCTGAATCGTATTTAATGTCCCAGACAATGTAGTGGTGCCAAGATTCAAAGTATGCATTGCATCTACTTTAAGAAGTTGATTTACAAAAACGTTATCTTGAACGGTTACAATATTTGCATTTGCACCAATCAAACTTAATGAGTTCAAGCTATTCGTAGTTCCTGAAGTAGTTTGATCCAATCGTAACGTTGGATTTGCGATTCCTGTTACTACTAAATTACTATTCGCGCTACCTGTCAAACCATTTGCTGTGGTATTGATAAGTGATCCCGCAATAGTTAATGTCTTGTCTTTAATTGCTAATTTACCACCATTAAATAATAGCCTATTCTGAACTGTTAAGTTAGCTGATAAAGTCGCATTACCTTGCAAAACAAAATCTTCAACTATGCCTTCAAAGGCAACTGTATTCGAAGTTGGATTTGCAATAACTTCGATATCATCAATGGCAAACTCATCTTTCAGTCCTGTTGTAGGAACTGAAGATCCTGACCATCTAAAATAATAGTAATCATTACTTGCGATATTCAGTCCAGAAATTGTTACCACTCTATAATATGCTTTCCATCCTGGCGCTAAATCTGCGGTAGTAGGCGAATTTAATTCCACAACAGATTGTTCCACAAATCCAGATGTTGGTGCTGCAGAATAGTAAAACGCAATCTTGGTTGAAGAAGGCTGATCGTTATATACATAAATTTTGTATCCAACATTTACACTAGTCATAGCCGCACCCATTTGGTTTTGCATTCTTAACGTAATTGTTCCTGGATTAAAATCAGTTCCACCCGGCTGAATTCCTAGCGTATAGTTTTCATTTTGAGCTGTTCCTACATTAAATGCGTATAAACCGTTATCATCTACATTGCCATCTGAAGCGCCATTTTCATTATTACTGTCCTCCACACTGTTTCCTGCAAAAGCAATAGCCCCTCCTGAAAATCCTGAAAAAGCCCAAGAATCAGAGTCCAATTGCCCTACTTCGGCAATTTGTGAAATTCCAACACCTTGATAAGTGCCCAAATTAACACCGTCTACCGTTGCATCAAAATCAATTTTATAAGAAGTATTTGCGGCTAAAACTTGCAAACCTACAGGGCTATTTAAAGTAGTAGTATTTCCAATTGCACCAGTAGTTGCATAATTTTCAGTACTATTTGAACCATTGAATTCAACTACCGAAATATGATAGGCTTTGCTAAATTCAAGTCCTGTAATCTGAACAGAATTTCCTGTCCCTTTGTACACTACAAAATTTTCTGATCCAATTTGCGAACCACCCGCAAAAGAAGCATTCGCATTATAAGTAATTCCATCTGTAGGAAGCGATGAAACCGCTGTTAAAGTTTTAATTAAAACTAAGCGTTGTGCACCATTTCCATTTACCCAATTCACTTTAAATCCGGTTGATGTTATGTTGGTAAACGAAACTGCAGTTGCATTTGCAGTAGGTTCAGTAGCAAAAACACGACCAGAAACTGCTACTGATTTGGATATTGCTCCAAGTGTTGTGTGTATTACATTTCCAGAATAAGTTCCAGGTAATGCCGTAGCTTTAATCCGAACTCTCAATGATAAAGGTTGCCCTGTTAAATTACCCGTTCCCGAAGTAATTGGCAAAGTCAACACGTCCGCATAAGTAAGACCATCAAGTGAAACTTCAAAGTTTTCTGGTGCTGTAACTGTGGCACCAGCTGTTAGATTGACTCCACTAATTGTATATATAGATGAAGCAGTTGATGCCGTTCCTGCTGATGTAGTAAGAGCGGTTAATGAGGTGGCGGATAAGGTTAAAACCGGAACTCCAGCAGACTCAATAGTAAATGGCAAGGCATTAGATATAAATGTTCCATTTTGGACAGTTATTTGTGCTGTACCTGCAGCTGAAAGATCTGTTGCAAAAATTGAAGCTGATAATTGTGTTGGAGAAACATAAGCTGTAGTTTTTATTGATCCATTCCAATAGACTTTACTTGTAGGCAAAAATCCTACTCCATTGACAGCTAAAGAAAAAGCCCCACTGTTTGCAACTTTAGAATCCGGATCAAGCGAAATCAACTGAGGTGTTTCAACTTTTACCGAAAAATTATCAAAAAATGCCGTTTGCGCTTTTGCTTTGTTTGCATTCCAATAACCACCTGATATAGTCAATGCTTCATTTACAAAATCAGTAACTACTACTTCCTCCTGGAAAACCAAAGCCGTGCTATTCGGATCTTGAAAAGAAGTTGCATTGTCTTTTCTTAAATATAAGGACCATTTATTTCCTGCTGGATTGTACTCCACCCGAATACTTGTATATTCCGCACCAAAATCATTTAAACCCGTTGTTGAAGATGTAATCTTAGTAACTGTACCTGATGACAACCCACTGCTATAAGTAATGAGTCGAATTGGATCTGTAGTAGTAGTTTGCCCTAAAACAATTGCATATCCTTTACCTGCGCTAAGGGAAGTATTTGGAGTTCCAGCCAAAATGAAAGCCGAGCCATATCTATTGGCAGATAATCCACTTGGATTTGCTCTTTTTTGTCGCATATTGAACGTCCAAGAAACCACGCCCACATTTTGACTTAAAATAGATTTATAAAAAGCACCATAGTTTGAAGTAGAAACACTTGCTAAAACCCAACCCACATCATTAGCTGCTGCTGAAATGTCATTGGATAATGTTAAGATCCCGTCGTCAATCTTGGCGCCGAAATCGCCCGTACCACCTTGAGTGACAGACCAATTTGACGAGCCTATTTGACCTGCAGAAGTAAAAGTAGCATTTTGCGGCGTTCCCGGTGCGTTAAAATCCTCGGAAAAAACAGTTTGCTGTGCATATAATGAAGACGTAGGCAAAATAATCAATAAGCCTACAATAAGCATTACTTTGGAAAATAAAGTTTTATACATATAATAAATAATTTTTAAATAATTGTCGTACACAGAAGTACGAAAAATAAACACCTATAAAGTAGAGGATTTTACTTAGATAATTTTGCTAAGCGCGACTTCTGAAAAGTGTAGTATGCGAAGATGATTCCTACTACAGCTAGCCAAATCAATTTTGCGTTGATTGATGCTGCAGGCAAGTCATCACCTTCTAAAGTACCATTCTCATCATCAGTACCCGGACCAGAACCATAAGGTTGGGCAAAAAGAACTAAATCTATTAGTAAGAATGAAAGTAGAAAAAGTGTTCTGAGAAAAGTGTTTTTCATAAAGTAATTATATTCGATTAGGGACTGCAAAGCTACAACGTGTTTTCAGTAATTAACACTAATTCAATACAATAAATATTGATAGTACTAACTTTAATGAAAAGTGGAAATAAATTCAAAATTTATTATTCTCTTACTATTTTAAATCCAGATTATACTGATTTTTTTTCAAAGTTTTAACCAAATAATTACCTTGAACATTAGCATACGTACAACAAAACCGATAAATTAGCAACGCTAAAACATAAAATAGTGTTGAATTGACCTACATTATCATCAATTAAAACACATAAAACAACAATTATTAAAATTTAACATTTAATGATCTGGAAATTTAATCCGCAAAACCTCAATGTCATTTCAAGTGAATGAATATTTAAGTGATTTACGTAATTACCTGTAAAATAGTTTTTAATGCAGTCTAAAGTTTTACATTTTAAGTATCCAAGAGCAAATACAGAAGAAGCATTCGGTTTTTCACTGGAATTAAAGTGAGAGAGAAATCCTTATTGAGAAATTATAGGAATTAATCGAGGATGGGATTGATCCAATACTACCGATAAAATTTATGGTCTAAGCAAATTAGCTAGATGGCATGAAAAAGTAGCCCAAGCGGAATTTAAATCATTTAATACCATATCTAGATCAATACAGAATCATTATCAAACAATCGTAAACTATTTTGACAACAGAAGTACCAATGCTTCAGCGGAATCTTTTAACGCAAAAATAAAAGCTTTTAGATCTCAATTTAGAGGCGTGAGGAACATTGAGTTTTTCCTTTTTAGACTAACTAATATATATGCCTAATTTTTGCTACTCCACAGGTTTTGGGATTGATCCCATTAAATCTTCATCTTCTACAGATTTTAGATAAAATCTGATTTTGCTATTAGAAAGCGTGCATTTCAAAATTAACGAATTTCCCAAAACACAAACCACCCTAAAAACAAAAAAGCCATCCACAACGTGGAAAGCTTTTCATCGGTCTAACTACTAAACCTACCCTTTCGGGTAAAAACAACACAACTATTTTCGATGCTTTTAGGGGGCAAAAAAGCACCTCATCTCTGAAGTGCTTTCCCCTTTTATAGCGGTCTGGACGGGACTCGAACCCGCGACCCCATGCGTGACAGGCATGTATTCTAACCAACTGAACTACCAAACCGTTGCGCTACTGCGGTGCAAATATACAACTCATTTCGAGTTCTGCAAGCACTTTTTTAAAATAAATTCAACTTTTTTTTCATTTTCTAACCAAAAGATTGTTTTTCAACTAAATAGGTGGTTAAAATTTTTTCAAAATTTTCTCCAACATTCACCGGAACGTACCTAATTTTGTTCTGCATGCAAATCATTTCTATTTTTTTAAAGTACGATTGTACTTCTTTTTCATATAAATCCTTAATGTTGTCTGCAAAAATATTGACCTCCTCATTAGTTTCTACGTCAATGAACTTTCTCGGACCACTGTCAAAGTCAAAGTTAACCTCTGTTTGCTGATCAATCACGTGAAACAAAATAACTTTATGCTTGTTGTGCTTCAAATGCTGCAAAGCATTAAACAACGCCTCCTCGTCTCCATTCTGAAACATATCTGTAAACAGCACAATCATCGAACGACGGTGCATCTTCTCGGCTATATGATGTAAAAAAGTAACCGTATCTGTTGGTTTTGTTTCTTTCTTATGTTGTATCAAGTTCTCAAGTTGATTTAACAGCATACGATGGTGTCTTTCACTCCCCTTTTCAGGAGCATAATATTCATAAGTGTCGGAATAAATACTCAATCCAACGGCGTCACGCTGTTTTTTGAGCAAATTCATCAATACGGCTGATGCCAAAACTGAAAAACCAATTTTACTTTTATAAAAGAGTTCTCCTGACTTTAAAATAGGATATTGCATCGAAGAAGAGTGGTCTATAATGAGATGGCAACGCAAATTGGTTTCTTCTTCGTAACGTTTGGTGTATAAACGATCCGTTTTTGCAAATAATTTCCAATCGATGTGTTTGGTACTTTCACCCGCATTATACGTTTTATGTTCGGCAAATTCTGCTGAAAATCCATGAAATGGACTTTTATGCATTCCGGATATAAATCCTTCGACTACTTGGTTTGCTAAAAGTTCCAAGTGCTGAAATCGTGCTATATTTTCAAATTGTGATTCAATATTCATCTTGAGTATTTATATTTACCAGATTGGCCAGAACCAAAGATATTGAAAAGATGGGAGATTGTAAAGCAGAAACCAAAAGTGCTTTAAAAACCTAAACATTCCGAAGCTTAGGGACCGGCTGGAGGAAATGCTTGTTTTAATCGTAATGGAAGAAAGACGCAATAATAGGAGAGATTGCTTCTAAACTCGCAATAACAGACCCAAACGATTCGCACCAAAAAAAAAGGTTTGACAATTGCCAAACCTTAATTTATAATGAAATGCTCGATTTACAAAAGTGCATCGATTGCATCTGTGTATGCCTTTTTAGGAGAAACACCAACTTGACGTCCTACTACTTCACCGTTTTGAAACACCAAAACAGTTGGAATATTTCTTACTCCGTATTTTGCAGCAAACTCTTGATTTGCGTCAACGTCAATTTTTCCTACTACTGCTTTTCCTTCGTAATCAGCAGCTACTTCTTCGATAACTGGTCCAACCATACGACATGGTCCACACCAAGCTGCCCAAAAATCTACTACTACTGGTTTGTCTGATTTCAATACTACTTCTTCGAAAGTAGCATCTGTTATTGTTAATGCCATAATCTTTTATTTAGTTTATTAATACACAAATTTACATCATTTATTTGATTTTTAAAACCATTTTAAATTAGTTTTGGCTATTTATGAATTGCTAAAATTGATTTGACTAATTCAATCTGAATGTTAAATCACACTTTTCAAGCTCTTGCAAAAGTTCATAACAAATGTTGATTTTCAACTTTCTACTGTTCATGGAAAGCTTAGTCAATATTCGAGTTTCCTCAATTTCTGTAGCTATATCAACAGGGATTTCAACTTCAATATCTTCATCACTATCTAGTTCTAATTGTTCATCCATTTCAACTTGGTCGTCAGCTGTTGCAATTGGATCGACTGAAACACTCTTTTTGACTAAAGCTGTTTCGGTTTCTAGGATTTCAAAACTCACTTGGTGATCGCCTTGATGTTCACTAAAAACTGTGGTTAAATTTTCAATCAGTTCCGGTTTTAACTTTTTAATATCTAAATCGATGATGATTTTCTTTGAAAAATTGGTCAACACATCTTGCAATTGTTTAGCTTCTGTAAATTGAATTCGCGGATCTGATTTTTTACCCGTTTCCTTATTTACCCAACCTTCTTTGACCAAAACCTTCAAATAAGTGAAATTATTCTGAATTAAAAAATGTCGGAATTTCAAATATTCTTCTCCGAAAATTTTGAATTCGAAACTTTCATCATAACCTTCCAAATTAAAGATAGCCCAACCTTTTCCGTTTTTCGCCACACGGTGTTGCACGTTATTTACAATTCCCGCAAATGTCAAACTCTTACCTACATGTTGGTCTAAATTCCGCAAGGCATCCAGATTGGAATTACAGAAATATTTCATTTCAAATCTAAAATCATCTAATGGATGTCCCGAAATATAGATTCCTACCACTTCTTTTTCTTTAGCTAATTTCTCCATCGTACTCCAATCTTCACATGGAGGAACAATTGGTTCGGCAATTTGAACATCGCTAGCTTCGCCAAATAAACTCACTTGAGACGAATTTTCATTCTCTTGAAATTTAGCTCCGTAGCGAATGGCTTTTTCGTAAAATGTCACATTATCGCCCTCATCATGGTGAAAATATTGAGCTCTCGTCGTACCTTCAAACGTATCAAAACCTCCAGCCAAAGCTAAATTTTCGATTGCTTTTTTATTCGCAGCTCGAAGATCGATTCGTTTGGCTAAATCAAAAATCGATTTGTATTTTCCGTCTTTTCTACTGTCGACAATAGTTTGCACCGCACCAGAACCAACTCCTTTGATCGCACCCATTCCGAAACGAACGGCATAATCATTATTTACAGTGAATTTATAATACGATTCATTTACACAAGGACCTAGAACATTCAAGCCCATTCGCTTACATTCCTCCATAAAGAAGGAAACCTGCTTGATATCATTCATATTATTGGACAAAACTGCCGCCATATATTCCGCTGGAAAATGCGCTTTTAAATAAGCAGTTTGATAAGCAATCCAAGCATAACACGTGGAGTGTGACTTATTAAATGCATAACTCGCAAAGGCTTCCCAGTCTTTCCAAATTTTCTCCAAAACCTTCGCATCATGTCCTTTCGCAGAAGCTTGCTCAACGAATTTAGGCTTCATTTTATCCAAAACATCTTTCTGCTTTTTACCCATTGCTTTACGCAAAACGTCGGCATCACCTTTTGAAAAGCCAGCCAAAGATTGCGACAAAAGCATTACTTGCTCTTGGTAAACCGTAATTCCGTAGGTTTCTCCGAGATACTCTTCACAAGCATCTAAATCGTATTTGATTTCTTCTTCACCATTTTTTCTGCGAACAAAAGAAGGTATATATTCAATTGGACCCGGACGATACAACGCATTCATGGCAATTAAATCGCCAAAAACCGTTGGTTTCAAATCCTTCATATATTTCTGCATTCCGGGCGACTCGTATTGAAAAATACCTACCGTTTCTCCACGTTGAAAGAGCTCATAGGTTTCTTTATCATCAATAGGAAATTCATCCGGATTCAGGTCGATATTATTTCTATACTTGACTAATTTGACTGTATCTTTAATCAAAGTTAGGGTTTTCAAACCCAAGAAGTCCATCTTTAACAAACCAGCACTTTCAGCAACGGAGTTGTCAAATTGCGTTACAAATAATTCCGAATCCTTTGCAAGCGTAACGGGAACGTAATTAGTAATATCCGATGGTGTGATGATAACTCCACAGGCGTGAATCCCAGTGTTTCTCATTGAACCTTCCAGAATTTTAGCTTGCTGAATGGTTTCTCCCGCTAATTCACCTTCGTTTGCAATTGCTATTAATTCCTTAACCGCGTCAAATTCATCCGAACGTAATGCTTTCTTAACATCTTCTTCTTTTTCTGAAATAAAACGCGCCAAATTCCATTTAGACGGCATCATTGCCGGAATTAACTTGGCAATTCGATCTGCTTCAAAAAGTGGCAAATCTAATACTCGAGCCGTATCTCTAATCGCAGACTTTGTTGCCATCTTACCATAAGTGATAATTTGCGCAACTTGCTTTTGTCCGTATTTATTGATTACATAATCCATAACACGACCTCGACCTTCATCATCAAAATCGATGTCAATATCGGGCATGGATACACGGTCGGGATTTAAGAAACGCTCAAAAAGCAAATCGTACTTAATCGGGTCAATATTTGTAATCCATAAGCAATATGCAACCGCCGAACCTGCTGCTGAACCACGACCAGGACCAACAGAAACATCCATTCTTCTTGCTTCAGCAATGAAATCCTGAACAATCAAGAAATAACCCGGATAACCCGAATTGGAAATAGTTAGTAATTCAAAATCCAATCGCTCCTGAATTTCTGGCGTAATAGTACCGTATCTTTTTTGAGCACCAACCATTGTTAAGTGACGCAAATATGAGTTTTCACCTCGAACTCCACCGTCCGCTTCATCTTCTGCAACGACAAATTCTTGTGGAATATCATATTTAGGAAGTAAAACATCTCGGTACAATGAGTAAATTTCGACTTTATCTACAATTTCTTGAATGTTAATAATCGCTTCTGGTAAATCAGAAAACAATTTTTTCATCTCATCTTCCGACTTGAAATAGTATTCTGAATTTGGCAAACCGTACCGATAGCCTCTTCCACGACCAATTGGCGTGGCTTGTTTTTCACCATCTTTTACACACAATAAAATATCATGGGCATTTGCATCTTCTTTATTTAAATAAAATGTATTATTTGTCGCAATAAGTTTGACTTCATGCTTTTTTGAAAACTCAATCAGCGTTTTATTTACACGATTTTCATCTTCTTGGTTGTGACGCATGATTTCTAGATAGAAATCTTCGCCAAATTGCTGTTTCCACCAAATTAATGCATCTTCTGCTTGATTCTCACCAACATTTAAAATTTTACTTGAAATTTCACCGTACAAATTCCCCGACAAAACCATAATGTCTTCCTTGTATTGCTCGATGATTTTTCGGTCAATTCTAGGCACATAATAAAATCCTTTGGTAAATGCCAACGAAGCCATTTTAACCAAATTATGATACCCTTTTTTATTTTTTGCCATCAAAACAATCTGGTATCCATTGTCTTTTTTGGACTTGTCTTCGTGATTTTCACACACATTAAATTCACAACCTACAATAGGTTTAATTTCAACATCCGTTGGTTCTTCACCTGCTGCAATGGAAGCTTCAATTTTAGATTTTGCTCCTTTATTGTGATTCATAACGGCACTCACAAAGTGAAAAGCACCCATCATGTTACCCGTATCCGTCATTGCAACGGCAGGCATTTTAAATTTGGCTGAAGCCGAAACCATATTAGGGATTCCAATAGTAGATTGCAAAACCGAAAATTGCGTATGATTATGCAAATGAGCAAATCGAGCTTCTTTTAAATCTTTTTTAGCCGATTCAGAAACTGTATTTTTAGTTCCACCGCCTTGAATCGCTTGGATTTGCTGGCGAATTTTCTCCGAAGCAAGTTTTAAATTGATGTGCTTTAAACCAATTAACTGAATTTCGTGATTGTTTCGCTCTTGAAACTCCTTGAAATAAGAAAGTGGCACATCCAATTCTTCTTTTGTGAAAATTTCACGTCGAATTAATTCGAAAAAACAACGTGTCGTAGCTTCCACATCGGCAGTTGCATTGTGTGCTTCAGAAAAAGGTTTATTGAATAAATATTGGTGTAATTCGGTTAAGGTTGGTAATTTGAATCTTCCGCCACGACCTCCTGGCAATTTAAGTAAAGACGCGGTAACTTCGGTACAAGTATCTAAAATTTTCATGGAACTCATTTGGGAATCAACCTCAGCTCGATGAAATTCCGCTCCCATAATATTGATATCAAAACCTAAATTTTGACCGACAATAAACTTCGTTTTAGATAAAGCAATATTGAATTTCGCTAAAACCTCTGCTAATGTAGCACCTTGCGCTTCGGCTAATTCTGTGGAAATTCCGTGAATTCGCTCGGCATCATAAGGAATATTAAAACCTTCCGGTTTAACTAAATAATCTTGATGTTCGATAAGTTGTCCCAAATCATCATGCAATTGCCACGCAATTTGAATACACCGAGGCCAGTTGTCTGAATCGGTAATTGGAGCATCCCAACGTTTAGGTAATCCGGTAGTTTCCGTATCAAAAATTAAGTACATAGCTGATTTTTAATGTATTAAAAATCGCCTTTAAAAAAAAGCGAAGGATTCAAAATTACAGCTTTTTTTTCAAAATTAATCACAAAATTAGACGCAACAAAAAACCATTTCAAAATTGATAAATCAATCTTAAAATGGTTCTTTATATATTTGATAAAAACAGTTACATCTACTAAAAGTACATTATTCTATTTTCGTCCGATATGTTGAAGAAAGATTGGTTTAGTAACCACCTCTGTCTCCACCACCACGGTTGTCTCCGCCACGGCTGTTACCTCCGTATCCACCACCGCTATTGCGATCGTTTCCACCTCTGTAACCACCTTGACCACCACCACGGTTTCCACCACCATTGAAGCTTCTTCTTTCTCCTTCTGGTTTCGGTTCTGATTTATTTACTACAATTGCACGTCCTTGAACAGTAGCTCCGTTCAATTCGTCAATCGCTTTTTGTGCATCGTCATCATTTGGCATCTCAACAAAACCAAATCCTTTACTTCTACCTGTAAATTTATCTGTAATGATTTTTACAGAATCTACAGTACCATAAGCCTCGAAAGACTCTCTTAAATCTGCTTCCTCAATGCTGAAAGGAAGACTTCCTACGAAAATATTCATATGTACAATTATTATAATTCAAACAAATGTAATCAATTAAATTTGGATTTTGATATCTATTTCAATATTTGTGAATACATTAGGAGATTTTAGTAGTAAAATCATCTTTTTCGATGGTGAATTCAAAAACGGATCCTTTTCCCAAAGCCGATTTTAATGAAATCGTTCCACCGAGTCCATATACCAATTTTTTTACGGTTGACAATCCAATACCGGTTCCCCTCTTTCCAAAACGATCTTCGGTACTGATCACTTCAAATACTTCAAATACTTGATTTTGGAATTTTGGATCAATCCCAATTCCATTATCTTCCACTACAAATCTGTAATATTGATCATCTTCGGTCAATACAATTTTAATTTTAACACACGTACTGCTATTGTATTTTACAGCATTACTCATTAAATTTAACAGAATCTGTTGCAATGCCACTTTGTTTCCAGAAATTTCAGATGCAAATAATTCTTTTTCAAACTGAAACTCACTATTATGATCCAGAAGCTGAATGCATTGACTAACCAAAGTATCAATGTTAAAAATACTTTTATTTCCTTTTAGTAAATAATCACTTCTACTGTGTTCTAAAATTCCGTCCACCAAATCGCGTAAAGTTTGCGAAGAAGTATTTAGCATTTCCAACATCATTTTAGCATCATCATTTAAAATCGAATCGTACTCTTGCGATAGAATCTCGGTAAGACTCAAAATATTATTTAAGGGCGATTTAATGTCATGCGCGGCAACACTGGCAAATTTTTCAACTTCTTTATTTCTAGTTTCCAGATCAGCCGTGAGACGCTCGAGCATTAATTTACTTTTGCGAAGCTCCAACAAACTTACCACTTGGCTAGATAACGCCTTCAAAGCAGCTAACTGAGCCTCATTCAACTCCTTTGGTTTACTATCGATAACACAAAGCGTACCTAATGCAAGTCCTTCAGGATTTACCAAAGGAACACCGGTATAAAACACAACATTAGGATAACCTGTAACTAACGGATTGTCTCGAAAACGTTCATCTAATCTCGAATCCTTTATCGTAAATATTGTGTCGGGATCAACAATTGCGTGACCACAAAAAGAATTTTCTTTGTCCGCACTATCTCCGTCAAGATTTATTTTCGACTTAAACCACTGGCGTTTTTCGTCAATTAAGCTAATTGTAGCGATGGAAGTTCCGCAGATTTGAGAAGCCAACAGCGTAATAGCGTCATACTCTTTTTCCGGAAGGCTATCCAAAATGGAGTATTCACGAAGTGCTTTGAGTCTAGATTTTTCATTTATTGGGATAATTGGGGCTATCATATAAATTTATAGGTTAAGCAAAAAAAAACCATCCGTTGCAGAATGGGTTTTTAGAACTATTACAATATTGGACCAAAAGTAATTGGAATTTCATAGAAAACGCCATTTTGAAAATTAATTCGTTCAGGCGCATTTGGCACATCTCCTATATAAGGAGCATCTAAACGGAATGAACCGCTAATAGTACCTGGTTTTTGAATTGCATCATTTTTAATAATTACTTCACCAGTAGCCACATCTTCAACATCTGTAGCATAAAAATAAGTTTGTCCGTTATTTACAAACGAATAAGTTGCCAGAGCATCTGGATTGTTACTTAAATTAAAAGTCGTATCTTGGAAAAAAGCCGTGGTTCCATCTCCAACAATAGTTACCGGAGCAACAGTTACCACTAATTTTTCAAAACCAACAAAGGCTGATAACTGCAATGTGCTAGTTGTAACATCATACACTGCCGTATAATCCCTAGCCCTCCACATAAAATTATCCTTTCTTGCTTGAAAAGCGGGAGTGTTAAACGACACTTCCTCTTCACAAGAAGCCAAAACACTAACTATCATTAATAACGCGAAAATTTTTTTCATATTGAGTATTCAGTTTAAAGATTTGTGGTTCAATTTATAGTTTACAAAAATAGTTTTTAAAACGAAACATGCTAAATAATTTTAAATAAAATGCATTTCCCGTACCATTATTAACAAAATTAGATAAACAAGTGACACAATTAGAGATTAACAAATTAAAAATCAACACAAAGGTTGCATGCGTAAAAAAAAATGTATCTTTGCACCCTTAATTAATCGAGGTCGTGTACCTCAAAATTTAATCTTAGATTATGTCTGTAAAAATTAGATTACAAAGACACGGTAAAAAAGGAAAACCTTTTTACTGGGTTGTAGCAGCTGATGCTCGTTCAAAAAGAGATGGTAAATACCTAGAAAAAATTGGTACTTACAATCCAAACACTAACCCTGCAACTATTGAATTAGATGTAGATAGCGCTGTTAGATGGTTGCACAATGGTGCTCAGCCAACTGATACTGCAAAAGCAATTCTTTCTTACAAAGGTGCTTTATTGAAACACCACCTTGATGGAGGTATTCGTAAAGGAGCTTTAACACAAGAACAAGCTGATGCAAAATTAGCTACTTGGTTAGAAGCTAAAGACGGTAAAGTTGAGGCTAAAAAAGACGGATTGTCTACTTCTAAAGCTGATGCAAGAACGAAAGCTCTTGAAGCAGAGAAAAAAGTAAATGAAAACCGTGTTGCTGCTGTTAAAAAAGCGGAAGCTGATTTAATTGCTGCATCTGAGGCTGCAAATGCTGAAGTTGCTACTGAAGAAGCAACAGAAGAAAACAACGAAGAAACTCAAGCCTAATTTAAGTAGCGGTTATGCGTAAAGAAGATTGTTTCTATTTAGGTAAGATCGCAAAAAAATTTAGTTTTAAAGGGGAAGTTTTGGTCTATCTTGACACAGACGAACCCGAGTTATACGAAAACTTGGAATCAATGTTTGTCGAATGCGGCAAACATTTGGTTCCTTTTTTTATTGAAAACTGTTCGTTACACAAAAATGATTTTCTACGTGTTCGCTTTGAAGATGTAAAAAATGAGGAAGAAGCGGATGCTTTACTAGGCAATCATGTTTATCTTCCTTTAAAAATGTTACCAAAACTTACGGGTAACAAATTCTATTTTCACGAAGTAATTGGATTTGAAGTAGAAGACAAAAGACTTGGAATCGTTGGGGAAATCCAATCCATCAACGACAGTTCAGCACAACCTCTATTTGAAGTTTTGAATGATGGCGTTGAAATCTTAATCCCGATGATTGACCATTTTCTTGTCAAAATTGACCGAGAAAATAAAAAGGTTATTATGGATTTACCAGAAGGACTTATTGAAATGTATTTGTAAAATTATAATTTTGAACCATTAAGAAATTAAGAAATTTAAGGTAAAACTTAATGAAACTCAATTTCTTAATGGTTTTAATTTTTTAGATAAATGTCAACATTTAAATTCAAACAATTTTCTGTAGAACAAGACCGCTGTGCAATGAAAATTGGCACCGATGGCGTTTTACTTGGCGCTTGGAGTCCCATTCCTGAAATTGCGATTAGCGTTTTAGATATTGGTGCTGGAACCGGAATCATTGCTTTAATGCTTGCTCAAAGAAGTACTGCGGAACAAATTGACGCCGTAGAAATCGATGAAGAGGCGTATGAACAAGCTACCGAAAATTTTGAAAACTCTCCTTGGGGTGATCGTTTATTTTGTTTTCATGCCGGTTTAGACGAATTGATTGAAGAACCGGAAGACGAATATGATTTGATTATTTCCAATCCTCCTTTTTACACCGAAAACTACAAAACAGAAGATTCTCAAAGAGATTTAGCACGATTTGAAGTTGCCATGCCTTTTGAAATGTTGGTTGAAGCTGCGGATTTATTGCTTTCTGAAAACGGAATATTTTCAGTAATTATCCCTTTTAAAGAAGAAGAAAGTTTCCTTGCTTTAGCAAGAGATTTTGAATTATTCCCGATGAAAATCACCCGTGTAAAAGGAACATCAACCTCCGAAATCAAGCGAAGTTTATTGGCTTTTAAACGACTTGAAAGTAATGAAATCGAAATTAACGAGTTAGTTATTGAAACCGAAAGACATGTTTACACAGAAGAATATATTTCTTTGACGAAGGATTTTTATTTGAAGATGTAATTCCCTTAAACCGCAATATGGATTACTTCGCCAGTTTACCGGATTCTTGCGCAATGAATATTGATTTAATACATTCATTAAAAACAAAAAGAGGACAACGATTAGCATAATATTTTAACGGACTGCCCTTATCTTTAAAAATACCGAATTTGGGGTAAATTATAACTTCTGTTTGTTGATTTGTTAACTATCTTTCTTTATTTTTGCGAAGACTTAAAATTTCACAACAATGAGACCCGATCTTTTTCAAGCTCCAGATTATTATTTATTAGACGATTTACTTACAGATGAACACAAGCTCGTTCGCGATTCAGCTCGCGCTTGGGTAAAACGTGAAGTTTCTCCAATTATTGAAGACTTTGCACAACGTGCAGAATTTCCAAAACAAATTATAAAAGGTTTGGGCGAAATTGGTGGATTTGGACCTTACATCCCAGAAGAATATGGCGGTGCAGGTTTAGATCAAATTTCTTACGGATTGATTATGCAAGAAATCGAAAGAGGTGATTCAGGCGTTCGTTCTACTTCATCTGTTCAATCTTCTTTGGTAATGTACCCCATTTGGAAATTTGGAACAGAAGAGCAACGTGTAAAATATCTACCAAAATTAGCTACTGGCGAATTTATGGGCTGTTTTGGATTAACTGAACCGGATCATGGTTCAAATCCAAGCGGATTGACTACCAATTTTAAAGACATGGGTGACCATTATTTATTAAATGGTGCAAAAATGTGGATTTCAAATGCTCCCTTTGCAGATATTGCTGTAGTTTGGGCTAAAAATGAAGAAGGAAGAATTCACGGACTTATCGTAGAACGTGGAATGGAAGGTTTTACTACTCCTGAAACACACAATAAATGGTCGCTTCGTGCAAGTGCCACTGGTGAATTGATTTTTGACAATGTGAAAGTACCAAAGGAAAACTTAATGCCAGGAAAATCTGGTTTAGGAGCACCAATGCAATGTTTGGATTCAGCACGATACGGAATCGCTTGGGGCGCTATTGGTGCCGCAATGGATTGTTATGATACAGCTTTGCGTTATGCAAAAGAAAGAATTCAGTTTGACAAACCTATCGCTGGAACGCAATTACAACAAAAGAAATTAGCTGAAATGATTACTGAAATCACAAAAGCACAATTGTTGACTTGGCGTTTAGGTGTTTTGAGAAATGAAGGAAAAGCGACTACCGCTCAAATTTCTATGGCAAAAAGAAATAACGTAGACATGGCAATTAACATTGCTAGAGAAGCGCGTCAAATTCTTGGCGGAATGGGAATTACTGGCGAATATTCAATCATGCGTCACATGATGAACTTGGAATCTGTAATTACTTACGAAGGAACCCATGATATTCATTTATTGATTACTGGAATGGACATTACAGGAATTCCAGCTTTTAAATAATTTTAAAGGTTACAAGATACTATTAAAGTAAAAAGTCCTGATTGCTGAAAAGTAATCAGGACTTTTTTTTATCTAAATTGCAGGACGAAAAAAAACCCGATTATCGAAATAATCGGGCTTTTTGATATTTAAAGTGTTCGATTAGGAACTAAACTATAGGTCCACCTGCTAAAATTTCTTCGTTAGCAAACTCTTCGAATTTAGCAAAATTTTCTTGGAACTTTTTACCTAATTCAATCGCTTTCTTGTCGTAAAGATCTTTGTCTTCCCATGTATTTCTTGGGTTCAAGATTTCACTTGGAACGTTTGGACACGATTGTGGTTTTTCAATTCCAAAAACTTCGTGCTTTTCAAAAGTCACATTATCTAAATCACCTTCTAAAGCAGCGGTAATCATAGCACGCGTATATTTCAATTTCATACGACTTCCAATTCCATAAGGTCCACCAGTCCAACCCGTGTTGATCAACCAAACTTGAACACCAGTATCTTTCAATTTCTGACTTAACATTTCAGCATATTTTGTTGGATGTAACGGCATAAATGGCGCTCCAAAACAAGCAGAAAAGTTAGGTTGTGGCTCTGTAACACCTGCTTCAGTTCCAGCTACTTTTGCAGTATATCCTGAAATAAAGTGGTAAGCCGCTTGACCTGGAGTCAATTTTGAGATTGGAGGTAAAATTCCAAATGAATCTGCTGTTAAGAAGAAAATGTTTTTTGGATTTTTTCCAATTGATCCCGGTTGAATATTATCAATATGGTAAATTGGGTAACTTACACGTGTATTTGGCGTGATTGAAACATCGTCAAAATCCACTTCGTTAGTTCCTTTTTTGAATACAACATTTTCAAGAATTGCTCCTTTTTTAATAGCTCTAAAAATATCCGGCTCCTGCTCTTCCGTTAATGTGATCACTTTAGCATAACAACCGCCTTCAAAGTTGAATACCGTATTTTCAGCAGTCCAACCGTGCTCATCGTCTCCAATTAACTTACGTTTTGGATCTGCCGATAATGTTGTTTTTCCTGTTCCTGAAAGACCGAAGAAAATTGCTGTGTCGCCATCATTTCCTACGTTTGCACTACAGTGCATTGGTAACGTATTTTTATCTACTGGTAAAATAAAGTTTAATGCAGAGAAAATTCCTTTTTTCATCTCTCCAGTATAACCCGTTCCACCGATTAAAGCAATTTTACGTGTAAAGTCTAATATAGCAAAATTATGCTGACGCGTTCCATCAACAGCAGGATCTGCCATAAAACCTGGTGCGCAAATTAATTTCCAATCTGGCGCAAAGTTTGCTAATTCAGACTCTTCTGGACGAAGAAACATATTATAGCAAAATAAGTTTGATGATGCTAATTCAGTTACCACGCGAACGTTTAAACGATAGTTAGGATCTGCACAAACATAACTGTCACGAACAAAAACTTCTTTTTGCTCTGAAAGATAGTTGGTTACTTTTTTATAAAGCTTGTCAAAGTTTTCTGATGAAAAGGGAATGTTAACTTTTCCCCACCATACTTTATCTTCTGTAATAGCATCTTTAACAATGAAACGGTCTTGAGGCGACCTTCCTGTAAACTCGCCGGTGTTAATTGATAGAGCTCCAGTTGAGCTTTCTACTCCTTCGCCAGACTTGATAGTGATATCATGTAGTTGATCTGGCGTCAATTGGTAATGAACATTTGAATTTTTAATTCCTAATTCGTCTAACGAAATCGATTTCGTAATTGAAGCGTTATTATCCATAAATTTAATTGTTGTGTGTGTTTAATACAGATTGCAAAAGTAAAAATTATATTTTAGATGAAGTACTATTCTATTGAAATTGTGACTTATTCTTAAAAATGTCAATAAATACCATCGCCCAAGCGATAATAAATAACAATCCTCCGATTGGTGTTATGAATCCGATTACTTTAAAGTCAAACGAAGTGATTGCATTTGTTGCCAATAAATAAATAGAACCTGAAAAAAATACAACACCAAAGATGACCATTATATGTATGATTTTTTTAGTTTTTTCTTGAACCATGTTGTTTGTTGCCAGAAACAACAAGAATAATGCATGATACATTTGGTAACGAACACCGGTTTCAAAAGTAACCAATGCATTAACATCAATTACCTTTTTTAAAGCGTGTGCTCCAAAAGCTCCTAGAACAATAGAAACTGCTCCTAGAAAAACAGCTGTAAGAATAATCTTTCTATTCATCATTTTGAAAATTTGCACAAAGATACTCAAACTTTTAACGCGAGAAAGATTATAACGTTTTCGTTGGCACAAAATAGATCAATTTGATACCTTTGTGAGAGACAACCTAACTATGAGAAAAATACTTATTATTGGTGCTGGACGTTCCGCATCTTCGCTTATTCGCTACTTGTTGAGCAAATCTGAAGTAGAAAAATTACACATTACAATTGCCGATTTATCAGTAGAATTGGCACAAAAGAAAACTCAAAATCATGCTAATGCTGCTGCATTGGCGCTAGACATTTTCAATACAGAACAGCGCCAAGCTGAAATTCAAAAAGCAGATATCGTTATTTCAATGTTGCCGGCTCACTTGCATATTGAAGTGGCTAAAGATTGTGTGGCTTTTGGCAAAAACATGGTTACCGCTTCTTACATCAGTACCGAAATGCAAGCTTTAAATGACGAAGCTGTGGCAAAAGGACTTGTATTGATGAATGAAGTAGGTCTTGACCCGGGAATTGATCACATGAGCGCCATGAAAGTCATTGACGAAATAAAAGAACAAGGTGGAAAAATCATTTTGTTTGAATCGTTTTGTGGTGGTTTAGTCGCTCCTGAATCAGATAATAATTTGTGGAATTACAAATTTACTTGGGCTCCTAGAAACGTAGTTTTAGCCGGTCAAGGTGGAACTGCGAAATTTATTCAAGAAGGAAAATACAAATACATTCCGTATCAAAAGCTGTTTCGTAGAACGGAATATTTTCATGTAGAAGGTTACGGGAAATTTGAAGGCTATGCCAATCGTGATTCTTTGAAGTACCAAAATGTTTATGGCTTGGAGGATGCATTGACCTTATATAGAGGAACAATTCGAAGAGTTGGCTTTTCAAAAGCATGGAATGTTTTTGTCCAGTTGGGAATGACAGACGACACGTATGTTATTGATAATTCAGACACAATTAGTTTCCGTGATTTTACCAACTTGTTTTTACCGTATCACCCATCGGATTCTGTGGAATCTAAATTCAGAATGAGCACGGGAATTGAACAAGATGATATTATTTGGGACAAACTTTTAGAACTTGATTTATTTAGTGCAACAAAAATTGTCGGTGTAAAGAATGGAACACCTGCTCAAATTTTAGAACGCATCCTGAACGACAGTTGGACTCTTGCTCCGGAAGATAAAGATATGATTGTGATGTATCATAAATTTGGGTACGAATTAAATGGCGAACACAAACAAATTGACGCCACAATGGTTTGTCTTGGCGACGACCAAACTTATACTGCAATGGCAAAAACCGTTGGACTTCCTGTGGCAATGGCGACGCTTCAGATTTTAAACGGAAATATTAAAACGCCCGGTGTGCAATTGCCAATTCGTAAGGAAGTGTACTTGCCGATATTAAAAGAATTGGAGGAATTTGGTGTGGTTTTTCATGAGAAAGAAATGCCTTACTTTGGATACAATCCCGATCGATTGACGGTTTAATGATCGCACAATACAATATATAAATTCGCTTTGATTTCAGAGCGAATTTTTTTTGAATTTACTTTTTCTTGATACCATTGCAAGCGTTCTTGTAGCAACCTCGGTAGCCCCGATAGGATGGAATCCCGATTTTTTTATCGGGATGGAAGGATAGCGGGAAAATGGATTGCTGAAAAAGCCCAAGCGATTCGCTCCAAAATAATCAACTGGAAGTATGCAGAAAGCTGCATTTACTCGAACTTGATGGGTTTCAAAACTAAAAAAATCCGCTTTCAAATGAATGAAAGCGGATTTTGGTATTTATATCAATTTGGGTTAGTCTCTTGAACCGCCAAATACTTGTAAAGCCCAATAAAGTAAAGTGGCAACGGCTCCAATTGCAGCTACAAGATAGGTTCTTGCCGCCCATTTTAAGGAGTCTTCGGCACCTGCATATTCTTCTTGACTCAACATGTTTTTATTTTTTAGCCATGCTAAAGCGCGGTTACTTGCATCGTATTCTACTGGCAATGTTATAAAGGTAAAGATGGTGGTAATACCCATTAAGATTACTCCGGCAACGGCTACATAATAAGCCATTCCAAGACCTGCAGCTGCACCCATAATCAGTCCTCCGATGATGAGCCATTGTGAGACACTTGACGAAACATTTACCATTGGGACCATTGCCGAACGGAATTTTAACATATCGTATGCTTGTGCGTGTTGCACTGCGTGACCTACCTCGTGAGCGGCAACGGCGGCTGCGGCTGCATTTCGCTGGTTATACACGGCTTCACTTAAATTTACTGTTTTATCTGATGGATTGTAATGATCGGTCAATCGTCCTGGTGTAGAAATTACTTGCACGTCGCGAATACCGTGATCTGCTAACATTTTTTCGGCAATTTCGGCACCGCTCATCCCGTTGCGCAATTGCACTTTTGAATAGAATTCAAACTTGCTTTTTAATTTGTTGCTTACCGCCCAACTTACTAAAGCAATTATTCCAATTAAAATATAATATCCCCACATAGTTTTTGATTTTGGTACGAATATAACAAATTGTATTCCACTTGCAAACTAATGTCAGTTTGGCGGTAGTTAAAGATTTTATAAAAGTTAACGGTAGTCGTTTATAAGTAGACCTTTTTTTAACAAATAAGACTCTATATTGAGCTTCGGAGATGCACAAATGAGCTTCTAACTCCCAAGTTATTGCAGTTTTGTACACTGATTGCTTGAACTAAAAAACCTCCAACATCTTTATGATATTGGAGGTCCTTTTTAAAAAAACAATGCATTATCCCACTAGGTTGATGATTTTTCCTGGAACGATAATTACTTTATTTGGCGTTCTACCTTCTAGTTGTTTGATGGTTCTTTCGTCGTTCATTACTATTTCTTGAATTTGTTCTTTGGTTAAATCCAAAGGCAAGTTCAGGGTGAAACGCATTTTACCATTAAAAGAAACTGGATATTCCTTATTGCTTTCCACTAAATATTCTGGGTTGAATATTGGAAAAGCGGCTGTTGAAATACTCATTTGGTGTCCTAACTTTTCCCACAATTCTTCGGCGATGTGGGGTGCATACGGCGAAATTAAGATTGCCAACGGCTCTAAAATACTACGTTCGTGGCATTTCATGGCAGTTAATTCATTCACGGCAATCATAAATTGACTAACCGAGGTATTGAATGAAAATCCTTCAATATCATCGTTGACTTTCTTGATCGTTTTGTGCAAAGTTTTTAAGGCCTCCGCCGAAGCTGGATTAGACGTTACTATCAATCCATTTTCGTCAAAGTACAACCTCCATAGTTTTCGCAAGAATCCGAAAACTCCCGAAATTCCGCCGGTATTCCAAGGCTTTGCTTGTTCTAATGGACCTAAAAACATTTCGTATAAACGTAAGGTATCTGCTCCGTATTCGTTGCAGATGTCGTCTGGATTAACTACATTATACCAACGTTTAGACATTTTCTCAACTTCACGACCAACGTAAAATTTGCCATTTTCAGAAATAAATTCAGCATTATTAAATTGTGGTTGCCACTCTCTTAATTTTTCTGTGTCAATTTCATCAGACGAATTTACAAGACTTACATCAATGTGAAGACCTTCTGTATCATACTCATTTTTAAGATTTTTAGAAACATATTTATTAGTTCCTGAAATTCTATATACTAAAGCACTCATTCCCAAAATCATTCCCTGATTGATCAATTTCTTGAACGGTTCGTCTTGATTTACGTAGCCTCGATCTTTCAAGAATTTATTCCAGAAACGAGAATATAGCAAGTGACCCGTTGCGTGTTCGCTTCCTCCTATATATAAATCGACGTTTTGCCAATAGTTTTGTGCATCTTTCGACACCATTTCGTCCTCATTATGAGCGTCCATGTAACGCAACCAATACCAAGAACTTCCTGCCCAACCTGGCATGGTATTTAATTCTAAAGGAAAAATTGTTTTATGATCGATCAAATCATTACTTACCACTGCATGTTGTAACGTGTCCCATGCCCAAACATTTGCATTTCCTAAAGGCGGTTGGCCGTCATCGGTTGGCAAATATTTTTCTACTTCCGGTAATCTGATGGGCAAGTGTTGTTTGGCAATCATTTGCGGCAATCCATTTACGTAATACACTGGAAACGGTTCGCCCCAATACCTTTGACGGGAGAAAACAGCATCTCGCATACGGTAATTTATTTTGCCTTTCCCTTGCTCTATTTCCTCCAAAGCTTCGATGGCTTTTGCCGAAGCTTCTTTGTAGGTCATTCCGTTTAAAAAATCGGAGTCCACTAACTTGAAACCTTCTTTTGCTCCAAAAGCATTTTCAGAAATGTCTTGGTCGAAAATATTCTTAATTTCCGGCATCCCTTCTGTTCCCTTATAGAAATTAGCGAAGGCATAATCGCGTTCGTCACCACAAGGAACCGCCATAACTGCACCTGTTCCGTAGCCGGCAAGTACATAATCGCCAATCCAAACGGGAACTGGTTCTTTAGTAAAAGGATGTTCAGCATAAGCTCCGGTAAACACACCTGAAATGGTTTTAACATCTGCCATTCGTTCGCGTTCACTACGTTTTGCAGTTGCTTCAATATAGGCTTCAACCGCTTGTTTTTGTGCTGGAGTTGTAATTTTTGCAACCAAATCGTGTTCGGGTGCCAAAGTCATAAAGGTCACTCCGAAGATGGTGTCGGGACGGGTGGTAAAAACTTCAATTTTATACGCATTCGTTTCGTCTCCAGATAAGATGTAATCTACATTGTCTTGCTCGATTTCTGAATCTTTTACTTTAAAAGACACCAACGCACCGACCGACTTTCCGATCCAATTTCGTTGACTTTCTTTCAATGATTCCGTCCAATCAATCGTATCTAAACCTTGAAGCAGACGTTCTGCATAGGCAGAAATTCGCATGCTCCACTGCGTCATTTTTTTACGAACTACAGGATGTCCACCACGTTCTGAAACGCCACCAACGATTTCGTCGTTTGCCAAAACGGTTTTTAAACCGGGACACCAATTGACTTCCGTTTCGGCAAGAAACGTCATTCGGTATTGTAGTAAGATTCTTTCTTGTGCTTCTTTTGTGTAGGATTTCCAATCGTCGGCCGAAAATGCAGCGATGCTATCATCACAAACGGCGTTTACTTTTGAATTTCCGTTGGCTTCAAACTCCATGATTAGGGTTTTGATGTCACGGGCTTCATCCGAATCTTTGTCGTACCAAGATTCGAATAATTGGATGAAAATCCATTGGGTCCATTTGTAATAATCAGGACTTGACGTACGCACTTCCCGACTCCAATCAAATGAAAAACCAATGCGGTCCAACTGTTGACGGTACCGTGCAATGTTTTCCTTGGTTGTTTTATCGGGATGTTGACCCGTTTGGATTGCATATTGCTCGGCTGGAAGTCCAAAACTGTCGTAACCTTGCGGGTGCAAAACATTAAATCCTTTATGACGTTTGAATCGGGCATAAATATCCGAAGCAATGTACCCTAATGGATGTCCTACGTGTAATCCGGCTCCTGAAGGATAAGGAAACATGTCTAAAACATAATATTTAGGTCTATCGGAATTGTTTTCGGCTTGAAATGTACCGTTTTCACTCCAATGTTTTTGCCACTTGGCTTCAATTTCGTTGGGATTGTATTTCATGTTTATTTTTTTTTTGCCGCGAAGGCACGAAGATGCAAAGTTTGTTTTTCTAAAGGATTCAAAAATTAAAATAGCTTTTCAATTAGCCATAGACTAAAATGGAAATTTTGTCATTGCCACTGATGAGACCACCCTATTATGAGATTGCTTCGTTCCTCGCAATGACGGCCCGAATGATTCGCTTCTATACAAAAAAAATCAATTCGAGTGAGCAAATTTACATATATTGTACGAAAGTCAAAACTTTGAACGTTATAAAGTATGATTAAACAAATTGTTTATTATTTTTACGCCATAATTAAAAAACTATGAGTTCTTCTTACGATAAATTTCAAAAACGCAGGTTAATATCCTCTTATTTCTCGGTTGTATTGAGCGTCTTTTTGGTGCTTTTTCTGTTGGGTATATTGGGTTTATTTGTAATCAATTCGAAGAATCTTGCCGATGACTTCAAAGAAGAAATCGCCATGACGGTATTTTTTGACAATGATACAAACGACACGATTATAAAAGCTTTTGACAGTGAATTACAAACTGCTCCGTTTGTAAAATCCTTTGTTTATGTAACGAAAGATGAAGCTGCGAAACAACATACCGATATTATTGGCGAAGATTTCATGACCTTTTTAGGTACCAATCCGTTGCAAAACTCGTTTGATATTCACTTAAAAGCGGATTATATTGTGAACGATAGTATTGCAAAAATCGAAACGCGCTTGCGTAAAAACGAAGCGATTTCAGACATTGTGTACGACAAACAGTTGGTGAATTTAGTAAACGACAACATCAAGAAAGTAAGTTTTTGGATCTTAATCATCAGCGGTTTTCTTGCTTTTATAGCGGTTTTGTTGATCAACAGTTCCATGCGGCTTTCAATTTATTCCAATCGTTTTATCATTAAAACGATGCAAATGGTGGGTGCGACAAAATCTTTTATCAGAAAACCTTTTATTTGGAGAAGTGTAAAACTGGGAATGATTGGCGCTGGATTGGCTATTTTAGCATTAATCGCAACCTTATATTATGTGAATCTTACGTATCCAAATCTGAATATTTTAGCAGAAGAGGCTTTGACGGCAGCGGTTTTAGTTGGCGTTTTAGTAGTTGGAATTATCATAACTTGGTTGAGTACGTTCTTTGCAACGCAACGTTTCTTGAACTTAAGAACAGACGATTTATATTAATTATAAATTATGAGTTACGAAGCCGGAATTTGAAGGTTAGCGCTAAAATCTAAAAGTAAAAAAATATACAAATGGAAAATAAACCACAACACGAGTTTCTTTTTGACCGCGTAAATTACAAATTCTTATTAATTGGACTTGCCGTAATCGCTTTAGGGTTTATCCTAATGTCAGGCGGTGGCACAGATGATCCTGCTGTTTTTAGTGACAAAATTTTCAACTGGCAACGCATTCGATTGGCACCCACAACCGTTTTAATTGGTTTTGGGATTACAATTTATGCCATCTTGAAAAAGAGTAAATAATTAGCCTTCAGTCACAACCTTCAGTCGCGGTAGGCAATGTCTACAGTTGTCAATTTTTATTTTATTGAGAACATCAAACTCTCAACTAGTACATCATAAATCATAATTCATAACTCATAATTTAAAAAATGGATACGTTACAAGCCATTCTGATTGCCATTATTGAAGGTCTTACCGAATTTTTACCGATTTCTTCAACCGCCCACATGGGATTTCTTGCAACACTTTTAGGAATGGGCGAAAGCGAATTTCTGAAAATGTTTCAGGTTTCGATACAATTTGGTGCCATTTTGGCGATTGTAGTATTGTATTGGAGAAAGTTTTTTGACTTTTCAAATTTTAATTTCTATCTCAAATTGATTTATGCCGTAATTCCAGCGTTGGTCTTGGGCTTTTTATTTGACGAAATGATTGAAGAAGTGTTGGGAAATCAAATTGCAATCTCATCAGTTTTGGTTCTGGGTGGAGTAGTCCTTTTATTTGTAGACAATTGGTTTAAGAACCCGAAAGTGCTAGATGAAAAAGACATTTCCATCAAGACTGCAATCATTATTGGTTTCTGGCAATGTTTGGCAATGATGCCGGGAACTTCACGTTCTGCAGCTTCCATAATTGGTGGTATGACGCAAGGTTTGAGTAGAAAAGCTTCGGCTGAATTTTCGTTCTTTTTAGCGGTTCCTACGATGTTAGCGGTTACGGTTTATTCTATTTTTGTGAAAACTTGGGGCAAAGGAACAGCAACTGAAATGAAAGGTTTTGAAATGATTTTGCAAGACCAGAATCACATCAACTTGTTTATTATCGGGAATATAGTGGCTTTTGTCGTGGCGTTACTTGCTGTAAAAACGTTTATAACGGTATTGACAAAGTACGGTTTTAAATTTTGGGGTTGGTACAGAATTATTATCGGAATTGCATTATTGATTTATTTCTACACTAAATAATGGAGAAATTAACTATCGAAAATTACCAAGAAGGCCAAGTTTTATTGGTAGACAAACCATTGACTTGGAGTTCCTTTCAAGCGGTTAATAAATTAAAATACCATTTGATCAACAAAGTTGGACTTCCCAAAAAGTTTAAAATTGGTCATGCGGGAACTTTAGATCCTTTGGCCACGGGACTTCTGATTGTTTGCACGGGAAAATTTACCAAAACAATTTCTGAAATTCAAGGTCAAGCCAAAGAATATACTGGCACATTTTATATTGGTGCTACTACTCCATCGTACGATTTGGAGACAGAAATTGACGAAACATTTCCCACTGTACATATCGACGAAGCGTTAATTCATGAAACGGTAAAACAATTTCTGGGTGAAATTGACCAGAAACCACCGATATTTTCAGCAATAAAAAAAGACGGAAAACGACTTTATGAACACGCTCGTGCTGGTGAAGAAGTGGAAATCGCTTTTAGAAAAACTACCATTTACGAATTTGAAATTACTAGAATTGCGTTACCTGAAATTGATTTTAGAGTAAAATGTTCTAAAGGAACTTACATTCGCTCTCTGGCTTTTGACTTCGGAAAAGCGATGCAATCCGGTTCGCATTTGACTGCTTTACGTCGAACTAAAATTGGAGATTATTCGGTTGAAAATGCTTTCTCTCCTGAAAACTTGGAGCATTTATAATTGTAAAGTTTTCAAAGCAAAGCAACTACGTATCTGAAAATTTAGTAAATTTACTTACTATTTAAAATTCCTTATTATGAAACCATCAGAACGAAAAGCAGAAAACTTGGCCACTCCAGGCGAACCTATGTCTCAAGAAAGTTTTGAAAATCTAATTAAAGAAGCTGAAGAAGGAGAGTTTCACACTTTAGAAGAATCAAAAAAGCTATTTAAAGAATGGAGAGCCAAAGTAAAACCGTAGTAACTTCCGCGCTATTCGACCATCGGGATATTCCATCGATATTTTATTATGGAATGGAAACTTTTGGAATCCGAATTGCTGATACTTTTATTGAAGAAATATATTATCGGGTCGGATTGTTAGAAACGCAATATCTTCTTCATCCCGAATGCCGTCATTTAAAAACTAAAGACAAAATCTACCGAAACATAATAATAGGCTCCTATCTAATCATTTACCGCATTACTGAAAATCGGATAGAAGTATTAAGAGCCTTTCACGGAAGTCGCTCACCAAAAACAATTAAATCTTCAAAGAAGATTCTTATTTAAGCAAAGCTACAATCTCTTTTTGAGTCGAAACTCCTTTATCATGTAAATACCACATTTGCAAATCTGTCTTAGCCGTTTCATCTACAACGCCATGTTTTGCCTTGTAATCTAAGATTAAATTACGTGCGTCGGTTGGTCTTGGACCCCAATCTGCAACAACTTCTAGCGCATTTTTTTCTAAAATAATCATCTTCGGAATGGCCTTTCCACCGTTTGTTAAATACAAATTCATCAGTTCAGGATTTTCATCACGGAAAGCAATTTTCAATTCTACCTTATCAGAAATTTGAGCCATTTTATTTATGATGGGCAAAATTTGAGCCGCATCACCACACCATCCTTCTGATAGCACTAGCCAAATGTATTCTGTATTTAATGCCTCCAAAGCTTGACTGGTTTCAGAAGTAATTTTAATGGTTTTATCTAAACGATTCATTCTTGTTTCGTTCAATTCGCTGTAATGTACTAAATCCGCGGATTGTTCGTCACCTGAAGTTTTCCCTACTGTTAATAAGTTTTGTAAGCGTGTTCTATAATCTTCGTACGAATACGCTTTTGCTAAACTATTTAAAATTATATCTTTCATTTATTTGTTTTTTAAATCATTGTTATACAAAGATACGTTTATGCTACTTCAAGCAAATGATAAAAGTTAGTTAAAGGTAATTTTTTCCAAAGAAAAAAAGGAATTGTCTATATTTGCACCTGCAAAGCAAAAGACACTGTTTTAAATCTAGTTTTTACTTCAGAAGATTTTATTTTGCATGATCCAAATTCCAAAAAAACAACACTCCAATGAAATACAAAAGAATTCTTCTAAAATTAAGTGGTGAAGCTTTAATGGGTGACCGTCAGTACGGTATTGACCCTATTCGTTTAGCCGAATATGCTGATGATATCAAAACCATCCACGAACAAGGAGTAGAAATAGCCATCGTTATTGGTGGTGGAAATATTTTTAGAGGAGTTGCCGGTGCAAGTAACGGTATGGACCGAGTTCAAGGCGATTACATGGGAATGTTGGCAACAATCATTAACGGAATGGCGCTTCAAGGTGCTTTGGAAGACAAAGGAATGTTGACACGTTTGCAAACAGCGTTAAAAATTGAAGCGATTGCGGAACCTTATATCAAACGAAGAGCAGTTCGACATTTAGAAAAAGGGAGAATTGTAATTTTTGGTGCAGGAACTGGAAATCCTTATTTTACAACGGATACTGCAGCGGTTTTGAGAGGTGTTGAAATCGATGCGGATGTAATTTTAAAAGGAACGCGTGTAGATGGAATTTATACTTCTGATCCTGAAAAAGATGCTTCGGCAACTAAATTTGAACGTATTTCTTTTGAAGATGTACTTGCAAAAGGATTGAATGTTATGGATACTACTGCATTTACATTAAGTCAAGAAAACGAATTGCCTATTGTGGTTTTTGACATGAATAAACCAGGTAATTTACTTAAAATTTGTCAAGGAGAAAATATTGGAACATTAGTAAATAAATAAAGTTTAAAAGATTATGAGGTTAAATGGCTATAAGTCTAACCCTTTAAACTTGTAAACTTTAAAACCCTTAAACTAAAAATTATGACTGAAGAAATTGATTTTATATTAGACAGTACAAAGGAATCGATGATTGGTTCTATTGCGCATTTAGAAAAAGAATTTACAAACATCCGTGCTGGAAAAGCCTCTCCTGCAATGTTAGGAAGTGTTTTTGTAGATTATTACGGCTCGGCAACGGCTTTGTCACAGGTTTCTAAAATCAGTGTTCCGGATGCAAGAACAATAACTTTACAACCGTTTGAAAAAAACATGATTCAGCCGATTGAGAAAGCAATTATGCTTGCTAATATTGGTTTCAACCCAATGAACAATGGCGATTTAATCATTATTTCTGTTCCACCTTTAACCGAAGAACGTCGTCGGGATTTAGCTAAACAAGCAAAAGTGGAAGCGGAAGATGCAAAAATTGGTATTAGAAACGCTCGTAAAGACGCGAATTCTGATATTAAAAAGCAGGAAAAAGACGGAACTTCTGAAGATATTTGTAAAAGTGCTGAAGCAGAAGTGCAGAAATTAACCGATACTTACATCAAGCATATTGACGAACTTTTAGTTGTTAAAGAAGCTGAAATCATGAAAGTATAATATTCTCTTTCTTATTGAAATATTATTAAAATCCACTTAAAAGAGTGGATTTTTTTATGTTAGTAACCTACTTTTGTCACAGATAGTGCTTTGTCACTATTGGCTCCAAACAGTATGAAGCATCTTATTTATTTGGTCTTATTATTTACCTGTTCCGTTCAAGCTCAATTTGAGATAACGGGCCGGATCATTGATGACAGTACCAAAAAACCTTTACCGTATGCCACTATATTTACGCATAATTCTTTTGCTATTGCAGATTTAGATGGAAAATTTGTACTGAAACCAGTTTATGTAAACGATTCAATTTCTGCTTCTTACGTCGGTTATGAATCTCAAAACTTAATTGCAGATAAGCAAGGTCCTCTTTTAATCAGACTGAATCCAATTACCCAAAACTTGCAAGAAGTGGCCATTGGAAATCATCCTGCCACCAAAATAATGGAGCGGGTGTTGACCAATAAAATCCTTAATGATCCACAGAAAAAATTAAAATTCTTTAATTTTAAAGTTTACAATAAGTTGGTAATTACAGCAAATCCAGACTCCATTAACGGAACTTTGGACTCAATATTTGTAACAAATCGCGGCGTTCGCAAATTTGTAGCACTTGATTCCACCGATTATACTTTCAAAAAAATCATTAGCAAACAGCATATTTATCAAACTGAAAAAATATCAAAAGTACAGTTTGACGGCACCCATTTTAAAGAGACGGTTGAAGCAACTAAGATGGCGGGTTTTAAAAAACCAATCTACGAATTGATTGGACTTAAATTAATGTCATTTTCCATTTATGAGGACCAATACGACTTATTAGAAACCAAGTTCAATGGCCCATTGGGACCAACAGCTTTGGACGATTATTCCTATAAATTACTCGATACACTTTCCATCCAGAAGCGTAAAGTATATTTGATTTTCTTCGCCAATAAAAAACGAAAGAAGGAAAACGGATTGCACGGTGTGCTATATATTGATGCCGAAAATTATGCTGTTGCAAAAGCCGTTTTGCGTGTAAAAAGCATCATTGACATCAGCGCGAATCATGAATACACCTACTTTCCAGCTGAAAATATTTGGTTTCCAAACGGCCGAACGTTTAAAATTATCAAAGGCAAAAACGATGAAAACCTTAAAATTTTAGGCGGACAAATTCAGTTTGAAGGAGACAATTACACTGATTTTCAAAATTCACGGGAGAAAGTGACCTCGGATTTTGTACAACTGATTTCAAAATCGGTCTATTTTGAACATGAATTTAATAAACCTCTTGTTATTTCTAAAAAAACGCTTGCCATTCAAGTGAATGAAAACGCCATCAAAAAAAGCGATTTATTTTGGCAACAAAATCGCAAAGACACTTTGGATTTTCGAGGGATCGAAACCTATAAATCATTAGACAGTCTGGTTATTTCTAAAAATATTGAGCAGAAATTGATCATTGGCCGCCGGATTTTAGACGGTTATGTGCCCGTTAGTATTCTAGATGTTGATTTAAGGTATTTGATCAAGTACAATAATTTTGAAGGTTTTCGCTTTGGGTATGGAGGTGTAACCAATGAAAAGTTATCCGATATATTCAAGTTGGACGGCTACGTAGCTTATGGCCTAAAAGACGACAACTTAAAATATAAATATGGTGGTGCAATTCGGCTTGGCAAAGCTTCTAATACGTGGATTGGTGGCTCCTACACCGATGATCTACGCGAAATTGCAAGCACATCATTTGCCATTGACAAAAGGATTTTTAAAATTTATGATCCGCGTCCGATTAACGTGAGTACTTTTTATAATTACAAACAAACCCGCGGTTATATTGAAACTAAAATCATTCCGAAAACCGAAAGTATTTGGGAATTGAGTCAGTCGCAAGTGGATCCCAGTTTTGAATATGCTTTTAAATATAAAGATAAAATTTACGACAAATTCACTTTAACCACGTTCATGGTTTCTCTGCAATGGAATCCGTTTAGCGATTACATGCTCACGCCTTCTGGACGTCTAGAAATTGAAAAGAATTACCCGAAATTCACTTTCCAGATTACAAAATCCTTACCTGGAGTGGTTGGAAATGATTTTGAATACACAAAATTCGACCTTCGCATGGATATCCAAAAAAAGTTTATCAACGGCCAAAAGACGACTTTTTATTCTGAATTTGGCTACGGAGTTGGCGACATTCCACTGACGCATTTATACAACACTTCTCCTAACAACTTGAATAACGACAAGCTTTTACAACGTATTACTCTTGCCGGAAAAAACAGTTTTGAAACCATGTTCTTTAATGAATTTTTCAGCAGTCAATATGCTTTTTTCCAAATCAAACACGGTTTTAAACGCATCACTTTATTTAAAAAAGTAAAACCATCGCTCGTTATAGTATCGCGATTGGGTTGGGGAACGATGCAAAAACCGGAACAGCATCTGGGAATTGACTACAAAACGCTTGACGAAGGTTATTTTGAAAGCGGCATTGAGCTCAATCAAATTTACAAGGGATTCGGACTATCGGGCTTCTACCGTTATGGTCCAAATCAGTTGAGTCAGTTTGAAGATAATATTTCAATCAAAGCCACTTTTATACTTAATCTTGGTTTTTAATTGGAAACAAATTTAAGACCTGCAATAGAACCAATTAGTGTAGTTAAAAAGAAGATTCTCCAGAACGTTGCGGGTTCTTTAAATATAAAAACACCTACTAAAACCGTTCCTACAGCTCCAATTCCGGTCCAAACCGCGTAAGCAGTTCCAATAGGTAACGTCAATGTAGCGCGATACAGAAGAAACATGCTGATCGAAAGACAGACAAAAAATCCAATCATCCAAAATAGCGCACTATTTCCAGTCGCTTCTTTTGCTTTTCCTAAACATGTGGCAAATCCAACTTCAAAAAGTCCTGCGATAATCAATAAAATCCAATTCATAAAGGTGTGTTTAACGAGCAAAGATACTAAAGAATTGCCGAGATATGAATTACAATATCCTGCCGTACTATTTAAAGCTAACCTCTAAGAGTGTGCTTAAGAATTTGACATAGATTACGCACGTTTTCACTAATTCCTAAACTACAATTCTTACTAATGGTGCAAATTGCTTTCAAAAACTAACTTCAAGTTAACTTCTTTTCTAACCAAAAATCAAATTTAAAAAGTGCTGCTTTCTGCAATTCATTTCACATAAAAAACAGATAAACCACCGTTTTCTGTACCTTTGCATTCGAAAATATATGGAAATGATTAAATGGTTTAGTTTGGGATTTTGGGAATTAGTGGCCCGAATCGTACTTCGAAATAGAATTCTGATGTTGGCTATAGTAACTATAATTACTATATTCCTTGGCTTACAATGGAAAAACATCAGCTTTACTTACACTGAAGCCAATCTACTACCCGATGATGACAATGTAAATATTGAGTACAACGCTTTTCTAGATAAATTTGGCGAAGAAGGAAATCTAATTCTTATCGGCTTGCACGATGATGTTTTATTTACTCCAAAAGCGTACCAAGCTTGGGACCAAATGATGCAGAACTTGCAGAGTGAAGAAGAAACGGATGTAGTGCTTTCTGTTGCAAATTTAAAAAAACTGGTTAAAAACGATTCCTTACAAACTTTTGAACTGACCAATTTTGTTGATGTTTCAAAAACTACAGATCCAGCGTATTTGAAGACGATCCAAAAGGAATTATTTAATGACCTTCCTTTTTACGAAGGTCTTTTATTCAATAAAAAATCAGGAAGTATTCGCGCTGCAATTTATTTGGATAAAGCAATTGTAAACACACCCATTCGGAAAGATTTTGTTTTAAACAAATTGATTCCGCAGGTGGAGTTGTTCAAGCAAAAAACAGGAATCGACCTTCGCGTTTCAGGAATGCCCTACATCCGAACGATGAATACAGAAACCATCAAAGGTGAAATTGGACTTTTTATCGGAATGTCGCTTTTAGTTACGTGCTTGCTCTTTTATTTCTTTTTCCGAAGTTTTAAAGCCACTTTAATTTCACTCATAATCGTGCTTATTGGAGTCGCTTGGTCATTTGGAACCTTGGGATTGTTGGGCTACGAAATTACAGTTTTAACCGCGCTAGTTCCTACTTTAATCATCGTCATTGGAATTCCCAACTGTATCTTTCTCACCAATAAATACCATCAGGAATATAAGATTCACCACAATAAAGTCAAGGCTTTACAACGCGTTACCACTAAAATTGGAATGGCAACTTTGATGACCAATTTAACCACAGCCATTGGTTTTGCTACGTTTATTGTTTCCAATAATGATTTGTTGATTGAGTTTGGCGTTGTAACATCGTTAAACATTATGGGACTGTTTTTACTTTGTTTGATCATCATTCCAGTATTTCACAGTTATGTTGCGCCACCAAATGCACGCCATCTGAAACACCTGGATTCGCAATCGGTTGGTTCCTTCATGGACTGGATTTTGCGCCACATCCGAGAAAGTCGTTTGTCCATTTACATGATTTCAATCTTACTTTTGGTCATCAGTATTATTGGTATCTATAAAATTCGTGTTTCCGGAAGTTTAATTGAAGACATGCCAAAGAAAGAAGCCTTTTTTGAAGATATTTTATTTTTCGAAAAAGAGTTTGACGGTGTGATGCCATTGGAAATCATGATTGACACCAAACGTAAAAAGGGCGTTATGAAACTGGCCACGCTTCGTAGAATGGACGAATTGCAAACGGTCATCAATGAAATTCCCGAACTCTCCAAGCCAATTTCCATTGTCAATCTAGTTAAGTATTCCAAGCAAGCCTATTACAACGGCAATCCAGAATATTATGAATTGCCAACCAACCAAGAGCAAAGTTTTATTTTGTCGTATGCCAAAAATACGGTCCAGAAAGGGAAAGATAATTTGATGAAAAGTTATGTGGATTCCACAGGACAGTACGCTCGAATTACAACCTTTATGCGTGACGAAAGTGGACAAAATATTCAGAAAATTGAGGATGAATTGAGGAAAGAAATTACCAAAATCTTTCCAAAAGAAAAATACACGGTTTCAATTACCGGAAAAGCATACGTTTTTCAGAAGGGAACCAGTTATTTACTGCACAACTTAATGACGTCATTGATCTTTGCAATTTTACTAACAGGTCTATTAGTAGGTTTTATGTTTCGATCGTTTAAGATGGTGATTGTTTCGCTTATTCCCAATATACTTCCTTTACTGATTACTGCCGGAATTATGGGCTTTTTAGATGTTCCGTTAAAACCGTCAACCATTCTAGTTTTCGGAATTGCCTTTGGACTGTCTGTCGATGATACCATTCGGTTTTTAGCACAATACCGTGAAGAACTCAAGAAAAACAATTGGAAAATCAGGAAGTCGGTTCTTGCTACTTTTGCAGATGCAGGTTTGAGTATGTTCTATACCTCTATTGTTCTATTCTTTGGGTTTTCGGTGTTCTTAGTGTCGAGTTTTGGAGGTACCATCGCGTTAGGCGGTTTGGTTTCCATCACACTTTTCTTCGGAATGTTGTCCAACTTGATGTTGCTTCCCGCTTTGGTTTTGACATTAAATAAAACGTTGGCCAACAAGCAGGAATTGATGGAGCCACGAATTGACATCATCGAAAGGTCCGATGAAGAGATTGACAATTTGCCAAAAACCAAACTCTAATCCACACTATTCCTAGTAGTATATACACATAATAACGTGCTTTTCCGAAGCATCTAGTAGTTGCTCTATCCTGCTGTAAAATCGCTCGTTTACCATCGGGCAACCATAGCTGTTGCAGATGTAGCTGGACTGTTCCTCATACGGAACTGCTGCATATTTATGCAACACAATATGCCTTGCAAAAGCATTGCTGTTGGTCGCGTCTAGGCCATGAAGTTTGTAAGCCTTGCCAAATTGACCATAGTAGGAAATCCCAACGGCATAATTTCCCAAGGAACTAGAAAGCGAGTTCTCGATGTTGCTAAACTGCAGCTTACCGCCAATACCCGTTTCCGAACCCACCCCGTGAGCCACCAAGCCTCGGTCGATTATTTTATGCTGCTTAAGGTCGTATATAAAAAACCGATTCTGCATCGATGGAATCCGCATGTCGATGAAAAACCCAAGGTCCGAACGGTACTTTGCAGTAGAGGCAATCACTTGTTCCACCTCCATAACTTTAGCATCAAGCACGTCCATTCGGGTTTCCTCCACCAACGAAATCGAATCTTTAAGACCCACCTTATCACTCGCATACATACGATAACCCAAATAGCACATCCCTAAACCAAGTACCAAAACCATTAGTTTTTTCATCCTTATATCTTTCCGTTCTTTGTATGTAACAACTCCAAAACACCACACATATTGCCAGACTCCCCTCTATTCCATCCACAAAAAAAATCCCAACAGCCACAACCATTGGGATTTTTCTACGCTATAACACCACAGCAACCACCCGTTATTTTGCAGCACGCATTCTTTTAATAATTTTGGTAATCGTGTACTCATCCTCAAACCCTGTACCGTCAAATACCAGTTTCCCCTTCTCTGCAACAGTCGAAATATAGGTGTACAAAGCTTCATACTCCGCCTTGTTATTCCGTACCAGCGCTTTTCTATCGTTCATAATTTCATTCTGCATCACATTCTTGTCAGACATACTCGTGTAAGTAGCATCCATTTTAGCGCTATAATCCGCCGGCATTCCTTCTGCCACAAGTGCGGTTTCATTGGCAAGAAGCAGTTGCCTCACACCCACTAACTCCTGCAAAGCGCCCTCAATATTATCCGAAGATAGCATCTCCTTCATCTTTGTAACCACTTTGGTAGGCAACCCAGCACCTTTAAAATACGAACTCAAATAGTTCACCTCCTTATTAAAAGCCGCTGCCTCCTTGTACAACTCTGCCGTAACCTTACGCTGTGTGGTGGTCAGCACCAAGCTATTTTCTAAATCCTTAACCAAGGCCAACTTACTTTTAAACGCCTCCATAAATGGCACATCCAACTTGGGAAATTTCCCCTGAATCTCCGCCTGGTCCCGCTCATAACTTACCATAATAAATTTCCCTAGCGGTACATACTCCTCATTTTTAACATTCGTGTTCATACTTAAAAATTTAATAATTAAAACTCCATGCAACCTGCACCTCTACAAGTTGGCCTATGGTAAAGCTACTTAAAATTGCAATGCATTATCAATAAAATTTAGAACTCTTCTGTTATTTAATAAATACACCGAAACTATTACTATTCATTATCCCAATACAGTAAGTATTTCCCCTTTGCACTAATGTGATTGTTTCGATTGTAAATACAAAAAAAGAGAACTGTTAGGTTCTCTTTTTATTGCTGTAATTGGTTCCGTTCAACAATGGTTTTATTTTTCGTTGTTTGAACGTAGGGGAATTTTGGTTGTTCGTGGTAGTTATTTTTCGTTGATTAGATTTTCAATTTTTATCTTAAGTTTTGGAAGATGATTTATCAATATAGACCAGATGTTTTCGTCAGAAATATTATCATAAGCGTGAATTACTTGATTTCTCAAACTGATAATTGCTTTTGCATTAGTTATTTTAATTTCGAATGTTTTATCTCGTGTGATAATTCGGTTAGTTGCTTCTCCAATAATTTCTAAATCTCTTTCAACTGCTCTTTTTAACATCAAGTTGCCTCGATACTTCATAAAATCTTTTGATTCATTTATGAAATAACTGTCAATTTCGTCTATAGCCATTTTAATATCAAACAACCATTTTAGGATTCTCTCATCCATAAATAAGTTCTTTAGATTTGTTTATGGAATTTATTAAAATTGGATTTTTAAGCGTTTGCTCTTCAAGTAAATCGACCTCTCTTCCAAATAGATCTTTTAAATTTTCTTTCAGATTTATATAGTTATCGAAATATTGTGATAATTCAAAAGATTTGAATTTAACTAAAAAATCAATATCACTTTTATCGTTGAAGTTTGAATTTAAAGCAGAGCCAAATAGATACATTTTGTCCACATTGTGTGTGGAACAAATTGCCTTTAGACGGTCACTATTTTTTTCAATTAAAATCATAATTCAAATTTAGGAAAAAAGTCTCTATAAGTTACCGATTCTGCGAGATACTTACTGCCAACGTGTTTGTGTATGATTAGTGGCATGGTTTGGCACCTAATTTAGCAAATAGAACCGAATAGAAAATCCGGGAGGATTTTGGTAAATAGGCTAGAACAAGCAATTATTTTTATACGGTATTGCTAGTAGTTTTTATTTTTCAAATTACTTTATAAATTCAGTTATTTTCAATTCGTTGTTTTCTCCAGTACTATTACTATTCATTATCCCAATACAGTAAGCATTTCCCTTTGCACTTATGTGATTGTTTCGATTGTAAACACAAAAAAAGAGAACTGTTAAGTTCTCTTTTTATTCTTTTAATTGGTTTCGCTCAACAATGGTTTTATTTTTCGTTGTTTGAACGTAGGGAGACTTTGGTTGATATGAGAAGTGCTTATGTAATAATTTTGTAGATTATATATTTAGTAGGGTCTAGGATGACCATATCATGTTTAAATAGGATTTTGACATTTACTGCATTTCCCTCTAAAACATCAACTTCTTCTGAAGAATATTCAACTTCATCATTTTCATAATCTGTAGTTGATGTTTCACCATCTTTTATTGGTTCTGTTATCTCGACGAGTAGCTCTTTATTATACCATTCATCTTGTTGGTAAATTATGTAATTAATTGAATTTAAGTCTACAATAAAAAGAAAATCTTCAGATTCATAATTGTTAATTATAGGGATTTCTCGATATTGAGATCTCGAGAAAGGAATTTCCGATTGAGTTACATATTCAACTTTGTTTTGTGAATCGTTTAGTAGATCTAAATTCTTATAATTGCAAAATATTACTATTTTCGTTTTGTCATTGACGCTATTCAAGTATCTATCGACCGCTTGCGATAATTGACTTCCTTTTACTGCAACCGAATATTTCTTGTTCATTAAAGACTTAAAAAATTCTCTATTTACGTTTCTCGCAGTTTTATTACCAAAATCAGTTAAACCAATGATATTTTGATATTTATCTCCATCAATAAATGCAAATCTAGACTTCAACATTTTTGTAAATATGCCTATTCCTAATTTTTCAATTATGTTTTTGGCATATGTAACTCTCTCGAAATGTTTAAGAAGTTTAGGAACAACAGAATTACTATCCCAAATTGCACCTACGTCTTTTTTAAACTCTGCAATTCTATTTACTGATAGAGGAATATTGGATATTTCTTTATATTTTAATATTTCTTGTTCTTTTTGAATTACAGAAAAGAATTCAATGATTTTTGCTTTGCTATAATTAAAATCATCAATGTTTAGATTGTCAGGAGTTTGATTATATAAAAAAGGAAACCACTTTACTTTATCTTTCTCTATAATTTCTAGATTTTCTTTTACATTATCAAATTCAAATCTGAAACTATCCCTTATTGTTATTTTTTGGATTTCAAAACCATAGTTTAATATTTTATACTTTAACAGCATAACTGTAAACCCAAAGTTTAACCAAGTCGAAGCCATAAGCATGAAATACGCTTCACCTACTGGAGGTTTTTCAATTTGCCAGTTTCCAATTTCCCATAAACCCTCATCTACATCGTATTTAAATTTGTAATAAGAATTAATTAATTCTTCTCTATTATAATATGAGTTTATAAAGATGCTTTCTAAAACATTAATATCAAAATCTCCCAATTTTATTTTTTCATACTGATGTAAATAAAAAAGCCACGATAGAATAGCGAATGGAAAGGCAAAATTATAATAATCATTTTTATCATCAAAAGTTAGGTATGTTTCTTTTAGCTTTTTAAATACCAAATTGAAACTTTGAGAATTTCTTTCATCGATTGTCGCTTTTACTAATGAAATGAGTCCAAAATATGTCAATTCTAAATAGCGTTTATCGATATTCTCCGTGTAGTTGTGAAATTTAATACTTTCAGAAAATCGAATTGTAATAACTTCAATTAACTTTTTTTTATTTTCCAATGGAATCTTAAGATAAATACTAGCGGGGTATTGGATAACTTTTGAATATATTGAAAAAGATTTATTCAAAGATTGATACAATAATTCATCTCTGAGAAATAATAATAATTCAAAAAAAATCTCATCACTATCTTTTTTCGAAGCTAGAATAATACTGTCGTGAACTTTGTTAATTATCAGATTTATATACTCAATATTTTCGGATTCAAAATCATTACTATATTTTTTTTGAAATAGCATATTAGTAGGTGTTTAAAAATTTTCCAAGAACAGAATTTATATTTGATAAATCTTCTTTTAGTTCTTCAAGTCGATCATTCTTTACGTTATTTTCCAATTTTTTTAAAAGAATATTGAGAACTTCGGGTTCTAATTCATCCGAGAATAAAGCCGTCTCCTTAAATACAAAACAATTTTTAATTTTATATGAATCTTCATTTATCGATACAAGAAGAAAATCGTTAGCAATTTGAAATTTATCATCTAACTGTAACGAAGCAAAATAATTATCAGTATGATTTAATTTCAAAAGAATTTTTTTCAACCGTTTCGTGTCTAAATCCCTAAAGAAGCTAATCTTGCTAAATTTTACTGTTACATTTGTTTTGGTCGATAGCTTATTACTGAAGGAAAAAAATAACGGTGATGTTTTTTTAAAAGTATGTGAATTGAAAAAAGAATCATATTTAACCACGAATTCTTTTTTGATTTTATTTACATATAAAATTTTGTCAAACTCATGATTTAGCTCGTAATGTAAAATTTTCTTTCTACTGGATTTATTAATAAATTCGAATACTATTTTATATAAATTTATTAAAAGTAGGATAAAAAACAAGAAGCAATAAAATAAGAAAATAAGAATGTTTGTCTTATAATCTTCAATATTCTTAAAAATTACATTGAGGATAAGCAGATAAATTATAATTGAAAATCCAAAATAGGTAACAAATTTAAACTGAACTTTTTTACTAATAATTTTTTCAAGGTCATCGCGCTCGTCCTTTAAATGGGTAAGAAGAAGATTTGTTACAAATAAATTCATGGATACTAAAGTAATCACACTTGTCGTTAATACTTTGATAGTATCATGAAAGTCTACTTCAAGAAAATTTAAAAATGTTAGATTGGAGTAAGTATAAAGTACAACTATGCAAATTAAAAGGAAGAATATTATTGCAATTTTAAAGAATGAGGAGGTTGTAACCCTATTCAGAATGATAGAATAAATGTTGTAATAGCTGCTATGCAATTTGGGAAAATCCCTTTTTATTTCTTTTATTGTTTCCGCTAATATCATATAATGTTTCTTATCTCTAATGACGATTGTTTTATCATTTCGCTGAACTATTAAATACACACAAGTATATATAATTTTTTTCAAATATACCCCATTCTACACAACAACCACCTCCCATAAAACCAACTTATTAACAAAACTTACTGCAATAGGGTTTATGTCCACTAGCCAAGGGTTTTGGTCTACTCTGCTGGGGTTTTTGCTTACCTCGGTGGGGTTTCTGTCCACTCTGTAAGGGTCTTTTTTAACTTGGGTGGGGTTTTCGTCTACTCTGCTAGGGTCTTTTGCTAGTTAGGTGGGGTCTTTTGCATTTCTGGTGGGGTTTTTCTCTTTTTACCTAGGGTTTATTTAATTTCAGGTGCCATTTATTGCAAAAGATGCAGAACGCCTTGTTCCTAACCCATTTGCAACCCCAAAACACCAAAAAACACGCTGAGCCAAGCCACCATTTTTCGGCTATAATCCTTATATTTGCCCCAAATTACACTAAAACATGAAGAATCTAGTAGAAGAATTACAGTGGAGAGGACTTGTCCAAGACATGATCCCTGGAACAGAAGAACAACTTTTAAAGGAAGCTACTACCGTATATATAGGATTTGACCCAACCGCCGACTCGCTTCACATTGGGAGTCTCGTGCCCATTATTATCCTAAAACATTTACGCAATTTTGGCCACCGTCCTATGGCTCTTGTAGGTGGTGCAACGGGTTATATCGGGGATCCTTCTGGAAAATCGGACGAGAGAAACCTATTAGACGAAGCTACGCTAAACAAGAACGTTGCCGGGATTAAAGCACTACTTTCTAACTTCCTAGACTTTAATGCTACCGACGAAAACGCCCCAATACTAGTAAACAACTACGATTGGATGAAGGATTTCTCCTTTATCAACTTCGCTCGTGACGTGGGTAAACGAATCACAGTCAATTACATGATGTCCAAGGACTCGGTTAAAAAACGCTTCTCTGGCGATGGTGGAGAAGGTATGAGTTTTACCGAATTTACTTACCAATTGATTCAAGGATACGACTTTTACCACCTGAACAGGGAATACAATTGCAAACTACAAATGGGTGGAAGCGACCAATGGGGAAATATCACCACGGGTACCGAACTTGTACGACGCATGAACGTGGATAACGAAGAAAGAGGTAAAGTATTTGCCATGACTTGCCCACTTATTACCAAAGCAGATGGTACTAAATTTGGTAAATCCGAAGGTGGAAACATATGGCTTACCGCCGATAAGACTTCGCCTTACAAATTTTACCAATTTTGGTTGAACACCTCAGATGTAGATGCCGAGAACTACATCAAGATCTTCACTTTCTTAGATAAAGCAACCATCGAAGCCATCATTGCCGAACATCTTGAAGCGCCACATTTAAGAGTTTTACAGAAACGATTGGCAGAAGAACTTACCTTGCTTGTACATTCCCAAGCAGATTTGGATAGCGCTATATTTGCATCGGGTGCTTTCTTTAGCAAAGATATGAGCGACATGAAAACACTAAAGGAAAACCAACTTTCGGAGATTTTTGAAGGAATCCCACAAGCAGACGTTGCCCTAACCGACCTACAAGCAGGCTTAGACATCGTGAGTTTGCTAAACGAAAAGACAGGCTTCCTAGCCTCTAACGGAGAAGCAAGACGCGCTTTAAAAGAAAATTCTATCTCGGTAAATAAAGAGAAAGTAACAGAAGATTTTGTTTTAAAAGCAGAGGATTTAATTGGAGACAAGTTTGTTTTATTGCAACGCGGTAAGAAGAATTACTTTGTGGTTCGCGCGGTGTAGATAGAAATTTTTTAAAATTTCAAACCATTAAGGTATTAAGATGATAAAGCGTGATGCTTTGGAGCTTGGTACTTTGATGGTTTTTTTTTAGTTAGTACAGTAGCGTAATTAGATAAGTATTAATTGTTTTTAGATATTTTATTATTGTTATTCAATAATTATATTATATTTGTATACAATCTAATTTAAATCCATATGAGAAAACTAAACGTTTTAAAAGCATGTATTGATCTTGCTTTTTATCTTTCATGTTTAACTGTTTTAGCATTCGTTGTATTTATTCCTTTTGCTGTTTTAGGACAAATGGATGGAATTCCCATTAAGATGCAAGGACGCGAATTAATAGTTGACAATTGGCAAGCCAAAGTGGTTTTGGTTTTTGCATTAGTAAGTGCACTGTTCTTTGTTTATGGTATTTATTTACTTCGAAAAACCATTGGTTTCTTCCTTAAAAAAGATGTATTTAATAGCGAAGTAATCCGAAACTTCAATGTCATCGGGATTTGTGTTATTACCTCAACCCTGTTAATGGTTCTTCCTTCTTTCCTATACACAGCTTTTCATAGAACCGCAATGGGTTTTAAACTTGAAGTTGGTTTCGATTCTCCTTTACTAGTAATCAGTTTGGGATTGTTCTTCATGGTTTTGAGTGAAGTATTTAAAATTGCAAAGAATTTAAAAGAAGAAAACGACTTAACACTTTAAACATGCCAATTATAGTAAATGTAGATGTAATGCTTGCGACGCGTAAAATGCGTTCTAATGAACTCGCCGAACGAATTGGAATGACAACTGCAAACCTTTCTATATTGAAAACAGGGAAAGCGAAGGCAATCCGTTTTTCAACATTAGAAGCAATTTGTGAGGTGTTGGAATGTCAACCGGGAGATATATTAGAATATGTTCCGGAATAAGTAGAAATCTAAATAATTTAAACCATTAAGGTATGAAGACAATGAAGCGTGATGCTTTTGAAGCTTAGTATTGTATTGGTTTTTTTTGTGTCAATGAATTTCGGTTTGTTCCACTTCTACCCATTTAAAATCGCCTCGAACGGTGGCATCTAGTAAATCTAGTTTTAGCTTTCTGGCAACTTCTTGCGCGAAAATAAAAGCGGAGGCGCTATCATTAAAGTCGCACATTACAAAGTGTTTGTTTCCGATGTACCACAAATTGACTTGATAACTGTAATAACCGTCTCTAAAAACGGAAACGTATTCTAAGCTTGGCGCTGGTGATACACTATCATAAGAAAAGCGACCTAAATAGTACCGCAAAATAAGATTGTCTTTATCAACATCAATCAGCACCGATTTGACCACTGAAAAAGCAAAACCTGCTACGATACAACATACAATGAGATAAAAAAACGAGGCAAATATCCTCATCGTATCGTCGCTATATCCAAAATTGTAAAACAGCATTACAACATGATACATGAGATAAAACATAAATGTAAAGATCAATCCTGCAATAATGGTTTGCCAAATTGGTCGGTTTGCTTCATGCACAATCAGTTCAAATTCTTCGTCTTGTTTCATGCGCTAAATATAAATAAAAAAGCCTAACAAATAAATGTTAGGCTTTCTTTATGAAGTATATAGAACTTAATCTACTAAAATAATAATTTTATTGTCGTTCATTTCTAAAGTACCAGACTCGATTGCAAGGTGCTGCTTTCTGTCGGCTCCTAATACGAAAAGAGCGGTTCCTTCTTTAGTAGCTGCAAATGCTTTTGCTTCTACCTTAATGGTTCCTTTTGCTAATATCGACACAATTGCAGCGTGGTGATTTAACATCTGAAATTCTCCATCAATTCCAGGAACGGTAACCGAAGTTACTTCTCCCGAATATAATTTTGCCTCCGGCGATACTATTTCTAAAGTCATTTTTTAAAATTTAGGATTTAGGATTTTTGAATTAGGATTAAGTTTTGCACTGCAAATCCAAAATCTAAAATCAAATTTCTCAAATCATTAAGCTTCTGCCAACATTTTCTCTCCAGCTTCGATTGCTTCTTCGATAGTACCTTTCAAGTTGAAAGCTGCTTCTGGAAGGTGATCTAATTCTCCATCAATGATCATGTTAAATCCTTTGATGGTATCTTTAATGTCTACTAAAACTCCTTTCAATCCTGTAAATTGCTCTGCAACGTGGAACGGCTGAGACAAGAAACGTTGTACACGACGTGCTCTAGAAACAGATAATTTATCTTCTTCAGAAAGTTCTTCCATACCTAGAATCGCAATAATATCTTGCAATTGCTTGTATTTTTGAAGAATTTCTTTTACTCTTTGTGCACAATCATAGTGCTCATCACCAAGAATTTGTGGCGTTAAGATTCTTGAAGTAGAATCCAAAGGATCTACTGCAGGATAAATACCTAACTCAGCAATTTTACGAGACAATACTGTTGTAGCATCTAAGTGAGCAAATGTTGTCGCTGGTGCTGGATCCGTTAAATCATCCGCAGGAACGTAAACCGCTTGTACAGAAGTAATCGAACCTTTGTTTGTAGAAGTAATTCTTTCTTGCATCGCTCCCATTTCAGTAGCCAACGTTGGTTGGTACCCTACTGCAGATGGCATACGACCTAAAAGTGCAGATACTTCAGAACCCGCTTGAGTAAAACGGAAAATATTATCTACAAAGAAAAGAACGTCTTTTCCTTGATCAGTTCCTGCTCCATCACGGAAATATTCTGCGATAGAAAGTCCTGAAAGTGCTACACGAGCACGAGCTCCAGGAGGCTCATTCATTTGACCGAAAACGAAAGTAGCTTTTGACTCTCTCATTCCTGGCATATCTACTTTAGATAAATCCCATCCTCCATTTTCCATAGAGTGCATGAATTCATCACCGTATTTTATAATTCCTGACTCTAACATCTCACGAAGTAAGTCATTTCCTTCACGTGTTCTTTCTCCTACTCCTGCGAATACTGAAAGTCCACCGTGACCTTTTGCGATATTGTTAATCAACTCCTGAATCAATACTGTTTTACCAACACCAGCACCACCGAACAATCCAATTTTACCCCCTTTTGAGTAAGGCTCAATTAAATCAATTACTTTAATACCTGTGAATAAAACTTCAGAAGAAGTAGATAAATCTTCGAATCTTGGTGCTTGACGGTGAATTGACATTCCGTTATCACCTGTTTTAGGCAAATCTCCAAGTCCATCGATAGCATCTCCAATTACGTTGAATAAACGACCGTAAACATCTGGACCGATTGGCATCTTGATTGGATTTCCTGTAGCTAATACATCGTATCCTCTACTTAAACCATCTGTCGAGTCCATAGAAATGGTACGAACTGTGTTTTCACCAATGTGAGATTGAACTTCTAATACTAATATAGTACCATCTTTTTTAGTGATTTCCAATGAATCATAAATTTTTGGAAGTTCAACATCCTTTCCGTTGAAAACTACGTCAACTACTGGACCAATGATTTGAGCAACTTTTCCTATTACTTTTGACATTACTTATGTATTTATTAAATAGCTATTTAGGTTTATGAAAAATACGTGTTTTTTCAGAGTGCAAAGATAATTTTTTAAAATATATAATCAATAAAAATGTTGTGTTTTTTATTTAAAATTCAGATTCCAAATTATTGACGCTCTATTTAACACTGCAAATCCCTTTATAACCATTAAAAAAGCCATCCTTTAGATGGCTTTAAATTAATTTCTTGTTTTTTATTGTAACGTAGCCGGATAGCTAATTTGATAATCTACTGCTTTATACATTCTGAAAGTAGATCCATATGTTGCATTGATGGCTTTCAAAAATTGATTAGCGATGTATGCATTTCCTCTTGCAGTAAGATGCACACCGTCTAAACTAAAAGCTCCTCCACTCACAAAGGAAGCATTCAAACTGTAATTATCAAAACTCACCCCATTTGCCACATTAATTAGAATGGCATTTGCATCAACAAACGCTAACCCTTTAGCATCTGCAGCAGCTTTAATAATACCATTAAATAATGCGGTTGCTGTTGCAAGTTCTGCTTGTTCGCTAGGCAGTAAGACCCATTTATCTTGCATAGGATACGTAACACCATTAACAGCCAATTGACCTGCTGTAGCTTGAGGAACACCTTGCGCAACTAATGCTGCAAAATATTGAGAATTCAATTGACCAATGATCGAAGAGGCTGGCAAAACAAACAAGTCATTTGCTGTAGCTTGACGCGATTGACCAAATTGATTTGCTAATAATGCAGCTGTCGCAGCCGGAACTCCTCCACCTTGCAGAACCGCTACTAATTGAGCAGAAAGATTTGGCAATGTCTCGTCATGAATTACAATTGGACTTTTACCATTTGCATTAAAGACAATTGAACGTTCAGGAACACCAAGAAAAGCGAACGCCTGATTCAATGGAGCTAAAGTTGCGTTCAATGTTGGAATTTGCGGCCCAAATGCTGGATTAGCAGAATCCAAAGCATCAAATGGAACCACTTTGAAATGCGGAATTGTTTTTACGTCCGGAATATTTGCTACAACGCCTTTCGCTCCCGCTGACGTTAAAGTTGTAATTAACCCGTTATACGCTTGTGAAAAAAGCGCTTCAGACGTAATTGGATCTGTTCCATCTCCACCACTTGTAGCGTATCCTAACACATCATTATTACCAATCCATAACGAAAAGAATGTTGGATTTTGAGCCATTGCGTCTGCAATCACTGAAGTTGTTGCACTTGATCTAAATCGTACAAAGTAAGGATTTGCAGTACCGGTTGCAAGTCCCGCTAAGTTTCCATAACCAGGAGCTAATAAATGATAGCTCTTTGCACCTGGAACACCCATGTTATTAAATGGCCCTGCTAAAGGAACTGCAATTTCAGTTGATGGAACTGCACCAGGTAATGACACCGGACCCACACCATTAAAAACGAGGCGAGGAGCAGCGATTAAGTTACCACCCAAAAGTAATCCTCCAAAATTATCATTGGTAAACGGAGTCGTAAATGTTCCGCCACCCGCTAAAGCAAATTGTTTAGAAAGTAGATTTGAAAAGGCATTCTCTTGACCTGCTTTAAAAAGCGCTCCGTCACTGTATCCCGCTGTTAACGAATTTCCTAAAGCAACATATGTTGAAAAATCTGCGGAACCAGCAACTACAGGTACTTCTTGTGCTACTTCGTCCTCAATATCTGACGTACAAGCTACAAAGGTCAGTGAAACCAGCAGTAGCCATTTGAAATTTTTTATCATAACTTAAATTTTTATATTTTGACTAATTAAACTTTTAAGGATTCACCGTTAATGAAACAAAATACTGCTGTCCAATTAATCCAGGTCCCACAACTTGTCTGTATTCTTTTCCGCCGATGTTTGTTGCACCTACTTTTAAAATTGATTTAATAGCTTTAATACCGTAACTGATTTGAGCATCAACAACAGTTGCCGCTGCAATCATACCGTTTGCGAATGTAGATTCCCATAAATACTCATCACTCCATCTTGCGCTTACATTGACTCCAAAATTCTTAAACAAGTTATCGTTTCCAATAGAACCTTTCACTCTATGTTTTGGTGTATTGAAACCTGCTTCAAAATTAGGGTCTTCGGCTTGATCAAAATTAAATTGAGCATAATTGTAACTCGCAGTTACTTCATAATTCTTGAAAACTTTTCTAGTCACACCAACTCCAACTCCAAAAGAGCTAATTTCTAGATCTGTATTCGTGTAAAGTTGATATTCTCTGTAATCTCTATTTGCCAAAGCGTTTGCAGACGTATTTATATTAATATCTGGACTCGTTGTTGCTGTTCCGTAGTAAGGTGTAATTACATTTACGTTACCAATAAAGTCATTGTAAAGATTGTAATATCCATTGATATCTACTAAAAACCCTTCAACATTACCTCTATATCCCAAATCAAAAGACTTAACTGTTTCTGATTTCACTAAACGTGTATTTGCTCTTTCAAGTAAAAGTGCTGCATCTGCAAGTCCACTTGGCGGTCCTGATCTGTAGGCACTATCAAATTCCAAGAAAGAGTCTTTTGTGAAAGAATTATAGTAAGCACTTTCTCCGTTTAAAGTAACCGATCCATTTCCACCTGCACTTGAAATTGGCAAAGTTTCAGAAAATCGCGTTAAGTTGTCTGGTGCAGAACCTATAAGCACTCTGTTTCCTATATTAAAACCAATATACTGATCTTGTGTTGTTGGATTACGAAATCCTGTTTGAAATGAACCTCTAAAAGTGTGGTTTTTATACTCGCCTGCAGAATACACAGCTGAAATTCTAGGTGATACGTTACCATCAAAATTATCTGCTTTGTCATAACGAACGGATGCAGCTAACTTTAATTTATCTTCCATTAATTTCTTCTGCACTTGAGTGTAAACGCCATATTCGTCGTACTTAATACCTCCTAAATCTGGTGTATCGGTATAAATTCTTCCGAAAGAATTTAAATCGTATCTTCTGTATGAACCTCCTGCTTGAATTTCGGCAAAATCAATTAAATCTTTGAAGTTATAATTTACATCTGAATGGTAAATTTTAGAATTATCTACTAATCGAGAACCCGTTAAAATATCTGGATCAGCAATTACTTCATTAAATGCTTTAATAAATTCTGGCGAACCTGGTAAAAATCTTCCTGTATCAGCCACCGATCTTGCGTAAGCATGTGCTTCTTTTGGTGTAGAACCTACGTTAGGCACTAATCCTAGAGTTGCAACACTATAAGCGCCTCCATATTGAGTAAACCAATCTGTATCCGACTTCCATTTTCTGTTTATATTTAATGCAGTAAATGTCATATCATATGATTCGCCTCCTTCTTCACTGGTCATGTAGGCACGAACAAAGAAATTCTTACCAACCAATTCCACTTTATGCTGTTGCATTTTAAATCCATTCAAATTATAGCGACTTGCACCTTGATAAATTGAATTTCCAAATCCATACTTACTTTGTAGAATAACTTCAAAGTCACTCTTAAATGGCTTGAAGTGAAGAGAAATGTCTGCCTTTGCATTTTGAACTTTACTCTCAGTCAAATCAGTTTCATTGTAACCTGTTCTAGTAATATCAATATTTGGCAATAAATTGTATCCCGTGCTTCCAAAAGGTTGACGTGACTTTAAATTTGCCACAGCTTCATCACCATATACATTTATTCCATTATAACTTGGATCCGTGCGATCTCTACCAGCTACTTCTAAATCACTGTAGTCAGTTGCATACCAATCCGTACCATTCATGAAAGTGAAATTTGCCTTTGCAGCAAAGCTTTCGCTAAATTTTTTCGCTACTCGCACTCCATAGTCATAGAACTCATTTGAACCCGCCGCTTCTTGATTGGTTACACCATATTTTGCGTAAGCTGAAATTCCCTCATCCGTAAAAGGACTTTTACTTTTCATAAACAGAATTCCATTAAATGCGTTTGCACCATACAAAGCGGAAGAAGCTCCTGGAAGCAACTCTACACTAGCTACATCAATATCAGAAATTCCAATTAGATTTCCCAAGACAAAATTCAATAAAGGAGAGGAATTATCCATTCCGTCCACTAATTGCATAAATCGAGTATTTGCAACCGTAGCAAAACCACGCGTATTAATGGACTTGAAGGACAAACTACTGGTATTCATTTGCACTTCCTTCATGTTTTCTAATCCGTCATAAAATGTTGGAGAAGCAGTTCTTTTAACATCGGCAGCGGTAAAACGTTCAATCGTAACTGCAGACTCTCGTAAACGCTCAGGCGTTCTTGAAGCAGATACTACAATTTCATCCAATAGGTTCTCTTCCTCTATTAATGTGATGTTTACTACTTGATTGTTTTTTGTGATTTTAACTTTCTGCGCAAGAAAACCTATGCTCGAAATTTCGATATCAAATGGCAACTGCTTATTGGCAATCAACGTAAATTTACCACTTGCATCTGAAACAGCACCAATATTCTCGCCTACTACTGTAATGCTCGTTGCAGGTAATGACATTCCGTCTTTATCTTTAATAGTTCCGGTGGTGGTTATCTGGGCAAATGAAATTCCGCAGAAAAATAGGGACAAAATAAAAAGATACACCTTCATTTGTTTTAAATTTTGTTGGTTAGTTATAGCCAAAGTACAATTAATTTTGACATTATTAAAAAAGCCCCACTTTTTTTCAATAAAACGCAACTAAAACAAGAATTAATTAAGATATGATAATGAAATATTATTGTGATTTAATTAACAATTTTGCTTAAAAGCCAAAAAATATACTATGCATACATACAAAATTGACGATTTATTAAAGATTACATAAAAATGAAAATAAATAATAAATTGCATAAAAAAAGCGGGAATGAATCCCGCTTTTCTAAAAAATTTGTATTTATTGTCAATTATTCCACCGTCACCGATTTTGCTAAGTTTCGTGGCTGATCTACATTACAACCTCTAAATACCGCAATGTGGTATGAAAGTAATTGCAAAGGTATGGTTGTAATTAACGGAGAAAGTGCATCTGAAGTTTCAGGAATTTCAATCACGTAATCTGCCAGATCACGCACTTGCGTATCCCCTTTAGTAACCACTGCGATGATCTTACCACTTCGAGATTTTATCTCTTGAATATTACTTACCACCTTATCATAATGTCCTTGTTTTGGGGCAATTACTACAACAGGCATCATTTCGTCAATTAATGCTATTGGACCGTGCTTCATTTCTGCTGCAGGATATCCTTCAGCGTGGATGTATGAAATTTCCTTTAATTTCAATGCACCTTCTAATGCTACCGGAAAGTTGTATCCTCTACCTAAGTAAAGGCAATTTGGAGCATCTTTAAAAACCGCTGCAATTTCTTTTGCAACATCATTGCTTTCTAATGCTTCCTTTACTTGCTCTGGAATTCGCTCCAGCTCTTGCAAATAGCGACGGTAATCAGTATGATTCAACGTTCCTTTAGCTTGAGCAATTCGAAGTGCAATCATCGTCAACACAGTTATTTGCGTAGTAAATGCTTTGGTTGATGCTACTCCAATTTCAGGGCCTGCATGAGTGTAAGCTCCTGCATGCGTTTCTCTAGATATTGACGAACCTACTACATTACAAACACCAAATACAAATGCACCGTTTTCTTTAGCCAACTTAATTGCCGCTAAAGTATCCGCTGTTTCACCCGATTGAGAGATAGCAATAACTACATCTCCTTTGTTGATAATTGGATTTCTGTATCTAAATTCTGAAGCATACTCTACTTCAACCGGTATTCTTGTAAACTCTTCAATAACATATTCGGCAACTAAACCGGCATGCCAAGAAGTCCCACAAGCCACAATTAAAATTCGTTCTGCATTTACAAAACGCTCTAAATTGTCTTCAATCCCGGCCATTCTTATAATACCTTGATCTGCAAGTAGACGACCTCTATAAGTATCTTTAATAACGCTTGGTTGCTCGTAAATTTCTTTCAACATGAAGTGATCGTAACCACCTTTTTCAATTTGCTCCAAATTCATTTGAAGTTTTTGAACGTAAGGATCTACTAACGAATCATCTTTAATTTTGCGCACTTTTAATTTTTTACCCAAACGAATCACCGCAATTTCTTCGTCCTCCAAATAAATTGCATTTGTAGTGTACTCAATAAAAGGTGATGCATCTGAAGCAATGAAGTATTCATTTTCGCCTACTCCAATTGCTAATGGACTTCCCAAACGTGCAACAATTATTTCATTGGGTTTCTTGATGTCAAAAACACAAATTGCATAAGCACCAATCACTTGCCTTAACGCAACTTGAACCGCTTTTCCTAACTTTAAATTTTGCGTTTTTTGAACATCTTCAATCAGATTTACTAAAACTTCCGTGTCAGTGTCGGATTTAAAAGTATAACCTCTGTTGATTAATTCTTTTTTTAAAGGCTCGTAATTTTCAATAATTCCATTGTGAATAATTGCTAATTCGCCTGAATTTGATAAGTGAGGGTGTGAATTTACATCATTTGGCACACCATGCGTAGCCCATCTTGTATGACCCATTCCAATAGTAGCACCAGCTGTAGTTGTGTCTTTACAACGTTCTTCTAAATCAGCAACTTTTCCTTTGGTTTTACAAACCACCAATTCATTACCGTCGTAAAGCATTACTCCAGCACTATCGTAACCACGATATTCCAATCTTCTTAAACCTTTTATTACAATAGGAAAGGCTTCTCTATAACCGATGTATCCAACTATTCCACACATACTCTCTTAATTTGCTTTAGTATAATAAATCTCTAATTTTAATCGCTTCGCGTAATTTGCATTATCGGGTGCAATATTACTTCCATACAAAATAGTTCCTAACGGATTAAAAAGTGATGTTGCAGGAATTCGATCAATCTTAAATTCAGGAGAAGTCTCAACCACTGGCGTTTTCAACCTTACGTTTGCCGTAATTGAAATTGCTTCTGTAATACTTAATCCCAATCGAACATTGGTAGAATCTTTTCGAATTAAATTCCGAACGTGATTCGTTATCCTAATTCTGTATTTCACACCTAATCCTCCTTCTTCCTGAAGAATCCCATCGTGAATGGATTTTGCTTCCTTAGGATTTGCGGAAGACCCTGATCCATCTAGACTATAATCTACCAAAGCTCTTTTATTATTTAAGTCAAATAAATAAAGACGCTTTGGCTCAGGAACATCATCACCCATTTTATTGCGATCAACGTAGAAAGTCAAATTGGCTTCATTGATTAACCAACCTTTATTTCTAATAATATTAAGTTCATCAGCAACGCCGTCTGGCTCGCCGGTCAATCCATCATCGCCAAAATTATCAGGGCCAAATAAATCAATTACAGCTATAGAACCTTCTCCACCTTTTAAGTACAAATTAGTATCACCTTCTGCCTTATTAGGATTTAAAATTCCTGCACCATATAATGTAGAATTCTCAGTTTTTAATAAACTAACCGAATTTCCTGTAAAATTTAATACCAATTTTTTAGCTGTCAATTTAGGTTGACCTCCATAAGTATCATTTTCCGACGCATCATACTTTTCTGGAACTCCGTCCACCAAAGTTGCATATTCGTGGTAGTGTAATGTAATATCTCCTTTCGAAAAATCCAACTGCATTAGAGTACCTTGCGTAATCTTGTCTGCCTGAAAGAAGATACCTCTAAAGTACTCTTTAAAAACGCTATTATTAAGCAATTTACCAGATGGCGCATTCATGATTTTATCTTGAAAGAAAGCCTTGTCTAATGTTAAACGAATTCTTGGCGCCACTCGCGACTCTACCTCTTTGGGAACAATCGTTTTAAGGCCTCTATCCACTTTAAATGTTATGAACTCTTTTGCGCTTTCGGCTGAACTAGGATCAAATGCTGTATTTTGTTTTGGATCTAACGCATTGTTTAACGGCGTACCTTTCTTACTCAGCTCTATACTAGTATTATCTGTAAAATAACGTTGCTGTGAAGAAAAATTTGAATCAGGATCTAAGCTATTCAACACATATCCAGACTCATAAACTTTTAAATTAATAGCGCCAGCACCCTTTAAGGAATCAATTCTATACACCACATCAGTTGAAGTTCCCGATGTTTTAGTACTAAAATAAGGAATTGTAAGTACTACGCTATCAAGCACAGGATTACGTTCTGCTTCTATAGTAGGATTTACACTTGCCAATTCAACTTGTGTAACAAAATTAGCTGTTACTTTGCCAAAAATAGCATTCTCATAATACCCAAGTGAATTTATAGGTAAGTTGTTGGATTGAACTACTCCTGCACCAAGCGTATATGCTTTAACAGTTGAAGAATAATCAGGTAGAAACGCAAAATGGTCGTCATCTACAATTCCAGAGCCAATCTCATCAAAATCTTGGTCACAAGATGTTAGAACAAGTGCCGACAACACTAATGTGGTAACAATCCCGTAGAACGATAATTTATTCATATAAAAATTTAATTATTAACTTAAAGTACCTTTGTTTTGTAAAAGTCTGTATACACTTCTGCAAACTTATCTTTTTGGACGAAAGGTAAAAAAGGTTTACCTGACGATTCAATAAATTTTGTTAAACTTGGCGAAATACTTTCTGAACCCACTATTATTGCATCCGAGTGTAAGATACTCGCTTTCAATAGATTTTCATAAGTAGGACTTTCCAGATCAGCAATCGCATCATGCGGAATTCCGTCAAATTTCACCTTATTAATCATTTCTGGATTTAGTTCTCCTTCAAAGGAAGTTCCATATACTGAGGTTACAATTTTGGTGTTTTCAAATAAAGCTTCATCCTTATAGTAATGCTTCATATATATCGGTAGCATTCCTGCCATCCATCCATGAACGTGAATAATATCTGGAACCCAGTTCAATTTCTTTACTGTTTCTACAACACCTTTCGCAAAGAAAATAGCCCGCTCATCATTGTCTGCATACATGACACCTTCCTCATCAGTAAAGGTTGCTTTACGTTTAAAGTATTCATCATTATCAATAAAATAAACTTGAATGCGCTCTTTTGGAATTGATGCTACTTTGATAATCAGCGGCATATCCAAATCATTTACAACCAAATTCATTCCCGATAATCGAATAACCTCATGAAGTTGATGTCTTCTTTCATTGATATTACCATAACGTGGCATAAATATTCTGATCTGTCCTCCTTGATCGTTAATCATTTTTGGTACATCATACGACATTGACGAAACTTCGTTTTCTGCTAAATAAGGCACCACTTCAGATGACACATATAAGATCCTCTTATCCTCCATATTAATCTTTTAATTTTTTTATTGGCAATAAATAACACGCAAAATTACAAAAAATAACGGAGTTATTAACTATTATATTAATTTTGCACCTCTCTAACAAAATAACCATGCTCATTTTCAAAACACAAGAGGATTTAAAATCACATTTACAAACTCTAATTTCAAATCATAAAACGATCGGCTTTGTGCCTACAATGGGCGCTTTACATGATGGTCATCTCTCATTAATTCAGAAATCAATGAGTGAAAACGATGCTACAGTGATGAGTATTTTTATCAATCCAACACAATTCAATAACAGTGCCGATTTAAATAACTATCCCCGAACACTTGAATCTGATGTGGATAAAATGAAACGAATTAGCGAGGACATTATTGTATTTGCTCCTTCCGTTGAAAACATTTATCAAGGAAATACCATTTCACAATCCTTTGATTATGATGGTTTGGAATTTGAAATGGAAGGCAAACACCGTCCGGGTCATTTTAACGGCGTAGGTACAATTGTAAAAAGATTGTTTGAAATTGTCCAACCTAATAACGCTTATTTTGGTGAAAAAGATTTTCAGCAATTACAGATCGTTAAAAAAATGGTCGAAAAAAGTCAAATGAATGTTACCGTTATTGGCCAACCCATTTTCAGAGAACCAAGCGGCTTAGCAATGAGCTCGCGCAATGAACGACTTTCTGCCGAAGATAGAGTTATAGCTGCTTTTATATATCAAACTTTGCAAGAAGCAAGAATACAATTTGGCACAAAAAATGCTACAGAAGTAACAAAATGGGTGGAAAATGAATTTCATAACAATGTCCATTTTAAGCTTGAATATTTTGAAATAGCAGATGAAAGCACATTAAAATCAATTACAGAGAAAGAGCCTAACAAAAAATACCGGGCATTTATTGCCGTATTTATGAACGAAATACGATTGATAGATACCATTTCATTAAATTAATTATCTTTGCCGCATGCAAATTGAAGTAGTAAAATCCAAGATTCACCGCGTGACGGTTACTGGAGCAGATTTAAATTATATTGGAAGCATCACAATTGACGAAGCTTTAATGGAAGCGTCTAATATTATTGAAGGTGAAAAAGTAGCCATAGTTAACATCAACAATGGCGAACGTTTGGAAACGTATGCGATTAAAGGAAACCGAAATAGCGGTGAAATTACGCTCAACGGACCTGCCGCCCGAAAAGTTCAAAAAGGTGATATTGTTATCATCATTTCTTACGGAATTTTAGATTTTGAAGAAGCAAAATCATTTAAACCTTGTTTGGTTTTCCCCAATGAGAAGGACAATTCTTTGACGTAATTTGTGAAAAAGAAAATCAGCAAATGGCTTTCCATTCTACTTCCGCTTATTTTGGGCGCCTTCTTGATTGTATACCAATACAATCAATTTACTCCTGAACAACTGTTGGAAATGAAGGGCTATTTCAAGAATGCCAATTATTTTTACATTTTCCTTTCACTAATTATCGCTTGTTTTGGTTTTGCCTCGCGTGCCTATCGTTGGAAATTTTCTATCGAACACATGGGGTATACTTCTAGATTTAGAAATAATTTCATGGCAGTTTGTATTGGTTATTTTATGAACTTGACCATTCCAAGATCTGGAGAAATTACCCGTGCCGTTATTGTAAAAAAGTACGAAGACATTCCTTTTGATAAAGCATTCGGTACCATTGTTGCAGAACGAATTGTGGACTTATTACTATTTTTCCTATTTGTTCTCACCGCCTTTATTCTGCAATTCAAAATCTTGAAAAACTTTATTCTTGATACAATTCCACTTGAAAAGCTAGTGATGTTAATGCTTATTGGACTAGTAGGATTTATTGTATTTGTACTACTTTGGCTTTATTCTAAGTGGAAATTTATCTTATTTTTCAAAGAAAAATTAGCCGGATTGATGGAGGGTATTTTGAGTATTGTAAAGATGAAAAACAAGTGGCCGTTTTTATTCCATTCGTTATTTATTTGGTTTACTTACATTTTAATGTTTTACGTTGCCATATTTGCTTTAGAAGAAACCAGTACCATCAGTTTAGGTGCCGTAATTACCGCATTTGTCATCGGAAGTCTTGCTATTGGATTCACCAACAGTGGTTTTGGTGCTTTTCCGTTAATGATTGCTCAAATTTTTCTACTTTATGCAATTCCTGAAACTGTCGGAACCGCTTTTGGTTGGTTGGTTTGGACCTCGCAGACCTTTCTAACCGTAGTTTTAGGAGGGCTTTCTTTTTTACTTCTTCCCATTTTAAATAAAAACAAATAATTTAGTACCTTGCTTGCGTTTTGTGAAAACAAGGCGTCCAACCAAACCACTATTTTCGATGAAAAATTATTTTTGCATTATTGCGTTAAGCTTGCTGACCATTCCATTATTTGCTCAGAAATCAACAGATACCATTCACTCCGAGAAATTAAAGCAAGACCGCGTCATCTCTATATCACTCCCCGCGTCTTATGGAAAGGAAAAAAATAAAACGTATCCCCTACTTTTAGTACTTGATGGCGATTACTTATTTGAACCCTTTACGGGTGCACTTCAGTACGGCAACTATTGGGACGATCTGCCTGAACTGATTGTAGTAGGAATCAACCAAAGCGCTCCTTTTGACCGAAATGCAGAAACCGACGTGGATGCTGATAATGGACTTCCTTTTGAAAAAGGCGCTCAATTTTTTGACTTCCTTTCAATGGAATTACTTCCAGCATTACAAAAAAAATACGCAATAGCTCCTTTTAAAATTATTGCAGGTCATGATGTAACTGCTGGGTTTTTAAATTTATTTCTTTACAAGGAAAATCCGCTTTTTGACGCTTACATATCAATGAGCCCAGAACTTCCCATGAATATGGAGACGAGACTACCTTCTCGCTTGGGTTTGACCAAAAAGCCTTTGTTTTACTACCAATCTACAGCCGATGGTGATGTAAAAAAAATGCAAGAATTGATTAAAAAATTAGATGGAAATATTAAAACCATTCAAAATCCAAACTTGTATTATCAATTTGACGATTTTAAAAATGCCTCTCATTATTCGTTGGTTTTGCATTCCATTCCAAGCGCATTGTATCATTTGTTTGGTGCGTATCAACCCATATCAAGTACCGAATTTCAAGAAAAAATAGTGAAACTTCCTAGCGACTACGTGGGCTACCTTACCAAAAAGTATGATCTTATCCAAACTTCCTTTGGCATCAAAATCCCCATTAGAATTAATGATTTTAGGGCCATCGAAGCAGCAATCTTAAAAAACAATGCGTTTTCTGAATTTGAACAATTAGCGGCACTTTCTAAAAAAAGCTATCCCAAAAGTATGTTGAGTCAATACCACATGGGCATGTTTTATGAAAAGACAGGTGAAACTAAAAAAGCCTTGAAAGCATATTTAAATGCATATAACATGGAAGAAATTGGAAGTTTAACCAGAGATTTTATGCTTGAAAAAGCAGAACAAATGAAGTAGAAAAATACATATGTCAAAAATAAAAACCTCTTTTTTCTGTCAGAATTGTGGCACGTCTTATGCCAAATGGCAAGGGCAATGCAATGCTTGTAAAGAATGGAACACCATTGCCGAAGAAATCATTCAGAAAGAAGAGAAAAAGAGTTGGAATCCCACACAAACAGAATCAAAACGGACTGTAAAACCACTGAAAATTCACGAAATTGACAGCACTGAGGAAGTTCGGATGGATACTCGTGATGGCGAACTAAATCGTGTTTTGGGTGGCGGAATTGTTCCCGGTTCCTTAATTCTTCTTGGTGGCGAACCCGGTATTGGAAAAAGTACGTTGCTGTTGCAAATTTCCCTCAAATTACCGTACCGAACTTTATATGTTTCCGGCGAAGAAAGTCAGAAACAAATAAAAATGCGTGCCGACAGAATCAATCCGTTGAGCGATAATTGTTACATTTTGACGGAAACAAAAACGCAAAATATCTTCAAACAAATTGAAGCAATTGAACCGGAAATTGTCATTATTGACTCCATTCAAACTTTACATACAGACTATATAGAATCTTCTCCGGGAAGTATTTCTCAAATTCGAGAAACGACTGCTGAACTGATAAAATTTGCCAAAGAAACTAATATTCCTGTAATATTAATTGGTCATATTACAAAAGACGGAACAATTGCTGGACCAAAAATTCTTGAACACATGGTCGATACCGTTTTGCAATTTGAAGGCGATAGAAATCACATTTACAGAATTTTACGTTCCCTTAAAAATCGCTTCGGTTCAACTGCTGAATTGGGAATTTATGAAATGTTAGGTTCCGGATTAAGAGAAGTTTCTAATCCATCAGAGATATTAATTTCACATAAAGAAGAACAACTTTCAGGTACGGCAATTGCGTCAACACTCGAAGGAATGCGACCGCTGATGATTGAAATTCAAGCACTAGTGAGTACAGCGGTTTATGGAACGCCTCAACGAAGTACGACTGGTTACAACGCCAAAAGACTCAACATGATTCTTGCCGTTTTAGAAAAAAGAGCAGGTTTCAGACTTGGTGCCAAAGATGTTTTCCTAAACGTAACCGGCGGAATATCCGTAGATGATCCGGCAATTGATTTAGCCGTTGTTGCTGCAATTCTTTCTTCTAATGAAGATATTCCTGTTGATAAAGATTTTTGTTTTGCTGGAGAAGTCGGGCTTTCTGGCGAAATTCGTCCTGTAAATCGTGTCGACCAACGGATTCAAGAAGCTGAAAAGTTAGGTTTTTCAGCTATATTTGTATCAAAGTACAATAAAGTCTCACTTAAAAAAACAGTGATTAAAGTGCGTTTGGTTTCAAAAATTGAAGATATTGTAGAAGAACTTTTTGGTTAGAATACATCTTTATGAGTAAAAGAAAAAAAATCATAGTTCGCATCTTTTTAGGTTTTCTAATTTTATTAGGACTTGGAATGATTTTGTTTTTTAGTTTTCGAGAATCGTTATTGCAAGAAGCTATTGCAAAGGTGACGTCAAAATTAGAACGGGAATACGATGCGAAACTCACCATTAAAACGGCCGAATTTGATGGATTAACTGGAGTGCTACTTACCGAAATAGCTTTGGTTCCAAAAAACGCAGATACCCTTTTTTCGATTCAAAAATTAAGTGCTTCGGTTCGGTTTCTACCCTTATTTACGGGAGAAATGCAATTGGGAACATTATTTGTGGAAAATGGTTTAGTCCAATTGATTAAAAGAGGGGAACAGAAGAACTTTGGTGCATTTCTTAAGAAAGACACGATTTCGGCTGGAACATCTGAAGAAAAGTCAAAACGGAATTATGCTGATTTAGCTTATAAAATCATTTCAACAGCGCTAAATTTGGTTCCAACCGACATGGATATTAAAAATTTGGTTTTCAAATTGGACGATAACGGCAAAAAAGCTAGTATAAATTTACAACAACTTCGTTTGGCAGATAAACAACTTGCAACTTCCATTACTGTACAAACCAATACCTTTTCACAACGCTGGAAAATTGCTGGTTTTGCAGACCCAAGAAATCAAAAAGCGGATATTGCCTTTACAAATCGGGATACTGGAGCCATAAAAGTGCCATATTTTGATGAACGTTTTAACTTAAAATCAAGTTTCGATTCTATTAGAGTTAAAATTGACAATATTTCAAAAAGTGGAGGAACCTTGAATATTGACGGGACTTCTTCTATTGCAAATTTAATTGTCAACCATCCAAAAATTGCCTCAAAAGATGTACTTTTCAAAAAAGCAGGTTTTGATTTTCATTTCGTAATTGATGAAAATAATATTGGAATTGACAGTAGTTCGACGGCAGAATTAAATAAAATTAAATTTCATCCTTATGTTAATTTGGATACTGAAACAGATACAATTTATTCGCTAAAAGTGGCAATTCCAAAAATGAAAACGCAAGATTTCATTGAATCTTTACCAACGGGTTTGTTTACACATTTTGAAGGAATGCAAACAGAAGGTGAATTTGATTATCATCTGGATTTTGAATTCAATAAAAACAACCCAAATGCTTTAGTTTTTGAAAGTAAAATAAACAAAAAAGATTTCAAAATAACGACATATGGTGATGCCGATTTGAACAAAATAAATGGACCTTTTACCTATCGTGCTATTGAAAACGATACACCCCAACGCGCTGTTTTTGTAGGCGAAAGCAACCCAAATTACACACCATTAAGTGAGATTTCACCTTATTTAAGAAAATCTGTTTTAACTACCGAAGACCCGTCGTTCTTTTCCCACAGAGGTTTTATAAATGAAGCATTCAAGCAATCGATTATAAAAAATATTAAAACCAAGCAATTCAGTCGTGGCGGAAGTACGATTAGTATGCAATTGGTAAAAAACGTTTTTCTAACTCGTGAAAAAACACTTTCTAGAAAATTAGAAGAAATTTTATTGGTTTATATTCTCGAAAATAATAGAATCGTAAGCAAAGAACGAATGCTTGAAGTCTATTTTAATGTCATCGAATGGGGACCAAATATTTACGGAATTGGTGAAGCTTCGCAATTTTATTTCCAGAAACATCCATCACAATTGAGTTTGAATGAATGTTTGTTTTTAGCTAGTATTGTTCCTAGTCCAAAAAGATTTATGTGGAAATTTGACAACACAGGAAATTTACGAAACCAAGGCGTTGTTCAACAAAAGTACTTGACTAATTTAATGTTACGTCGCGGTGTTTTAACATCCGTTGATACCATTTTTAAATCATTTCCCGTTCATGTTTCAGGAAGAGCACGTTCATTTTTGAGAATTACAGAAATTGATTCCACGGCTGTAGATTCACTGGATTTAGAAGAATTTACTTTTTAAGAGAAGAAATTTCTAAAATAAATAACTTCCTTCCCAACCTTATTGCCTTTTTTATACTCTATATAATAAAAGGCAATTTGCATTAAACAAAACACTATGAAAAATTTCATTCTTTTCTTATTATTTCCAGCAATTATTTTTGCACAGAAACCAGTTTTCACAACTGCAAAAGTAAAAAACGTAACGGTTTATTTTAATTCAGCTGAAATTTCGCAAATCACTTCGGCTACTTTGCCAAAAGGAACTAGCGAAATTGTGATTAAAAACGTCGCCGATTATTTGAACGAAAACACGGTTCAAATTGGAGCACCTTCAAATGTGACGGTACTTTCGGTTCAGTTTACAAACAATTATATTTCTGAATATGAAATTGATGAAAATTCTCCTGCAATTAAAAAAGTGCGAGACAGTATTAATTTGATAGAAAAAGAAATTAAGAAAATCAATAATGCAAAATTAGCAGAGACAAAAACCATTGAATTGTTAGATAAAAACCAGCAAGTTTCAGGTTTAAATTCGGGTTTAAGCGTTGCTGAATTAGCTAAAATGGTTGATTATTATAAATCCAAAAGAAACGAAATTAGCAACAATGTAGATACTTTGGAAGAAAAATCTAAAAAATTTAGAGACCTATTATCTGATTTGAATAACAAACTTGTAATTAACACACAAAAAGAAGAAAAGACTTCTAAAGGAAAATTAGTGATTCAGGTAATGAATGAAAAAGCTGGAAACGTAGACATTGAAATCAATTATTTGACCAACAACGCCAACTGGAAGCCTTTTTACGATTTACGAGCTCATAACGTGTCAGAACCAATTGAAATGATGTATAAAGCACAAGTCGTTCAAAACACAGGAATTGATTGGAAACAAGTAAAATTGACTCTTTCAAGTGGAAATCCAAATCAGAATAATCAGGCTCCACTTTTGAATGCTTGGTTTTTAAGATATGGATATCAACAAAATTATATGTACAGGGATGGTGATGCTAGAAGCAATGTACTGCAAGGTAGAGTTGCAGGAATTCAGGTAGAAGAATCAGAAATGGTGAAGAAAGATAAATCCATATCAAAAAACACAACAATTCAGGAAAACCAACTCAATATTTCCTTTGACATTGACATTCCTTATGATATTTTATCGAATGGAAAAGCACATTCTGTAGCATTGAAAGAAATCAATCTACCTGCAACATACAAATATTATGCAGCTCCACGAGTGGAAAAAGAAGCGTTTTTGCTGGCTGAAATCAGCGATTATTCGAAGTACAATTTATTACCAGGAGAAGCAAATATTATTTTTGAAGGAATGTATGTTGGTAAAACGTTTATCAATCCAAATCAAACTTCAGATACGTTGAATTTAAGTATGGGAAGAGATAAAAAAATCTCCATCAAACGGGAAAAAGTAGTAGATAAATCAGGAACAAAGTTTTTGTCTTCCAAAAAAGAACAGACGTTTACTTTTGATATTACCATTCGAAATAATAAAAAAGAAGCCGTTACTTTAATGCTGAAAGACCAATATCCATTGAGCACTGACAAAGAAGTTGAAATCGAATTGAAAGAAAATGATGGAGCAAAAATCAATACTGAAATAGGAATTCTAACTTGGGATTTGAATTTGAAACCCAACGAAACCAAGAAAATCAGAATCAGTTATAAAGTGAGATATCCGAAAGATAAAATCATCGATAATTTATAGAAAAATTCAAAACCCCATTTTCAACGATGGGGTTTTTCTTTGAAAAAAATTTAATTAAGGCGATGGATTTGGAAACACATCTTGCACTTGATTGATTGCGTCAATTGCACTTTGAGTAAGTACCATTTGGCTCGTCTGAATATTTTCCTGTAATTGTTTTAAATTTGTTGCACCAATGATTGTACTTGTGGTAAAAAACTGCTGACGGATAAAAGCCAAAGCCATTTGTGTCAAAGTCAATCCGTTATCTTTTGCAATTTGAGCATATAAAATGGTTGCTTTAGTTGCATTTTCAGAATTATAACGTGAAAATCTAGGAAACAAATTAATTCGAGCATTTGGCAGACTTTCCCCGGTTAAAAATTTCCCTGTCAAAACACCAAAAGCCAATGGAGAATAAGCCAAAAGTCCCACGTTTTCATAATGCGATATTTCTGCTAAACTTTGTTCAAAAGAACGATTTAAAAGTGAATACGGATTTTGAATGGTAGAAACGCGGGGCAAATTATGCTTTTTACTTTCCTCTAAAAAGCGCATGATTCCCCAAGGCGTCTCGTTAGACAAACCAATATGTTTGATTTTGCCTTCTTTGATTAATTGCTGCAAGACCTCTAAAACATGTTGAATATTGTCTTCCCAAACATCTTCTTCTTGTACAAAACTTCGTTGTCCGAAATAATTTGTTTTACGTTCAGGCCAATGCAATTGGTACAAATCAATATAATCTGTTTGAAGTCGTTGTAAACTTTTTTCAATTGAAAGTCGTATTGTTTCAGCGTTAAATCTTAAGTCGTCTCTAATAAATTCTAAGCCACGATTAGGTCCTGCAATTTTTGTAGCCAAAACAATTTGATCTCTTTTTCCTGATTTTTTCAACCAAGAACCAATAATCTTTTCGGTACTTCCAGAAGTTTCTTTCATTGAAGGAACCGAATACATTTCGGCAGTATCGATAAAATTTATTCCAGAATCTAAAGCAAAGTCCAACTGGTCGTGACCTTCAGATTCAGTATTTTGTTGCCCAAAAGTCATCGTTCCCAAAGCAATTTCACTCACTTGGGTTTCTGTATGCGGTAAAAAATTGTATTTCATATCACTAATTTGAAGAACGACAAAGGTAAACTTTAGGCTGCTCTTTCAAGTGCTATAAAGTGTGTCAATTCTCCTTTTTTATTAAAAATTGGAAAACTACGAATGTGACATTCGTACGGTTCACCATTTTTTCTATAATTAGTAAGTGTAGTTTCAAAAGACGTTTTATCTGAAATGGCTTTATTGATTTCGGCACGTTTCTCTGACGAAGTAGCAACGCCTTGAAACATTTTAGGAGAATTCCCTATTACCTCATCCGGCTTATACCCACTCATTTCAGCAATTCCATGTGAAGCAAAAACAATTTGAAGATTAGTGTCCGTCACTAAGATAGCATCATTTTCTTTTAATTCATCGTCAAAATCAAAGGCAACATTCCACTTATACACTTTGGAAAGTTGGTTTAGTAACGACAAATCTTTCTGAGCACCCATAAGTGTTCGTAAGAAAACGCTGTATAAATCCCAAGAAAGTAAAGGCATCTTCGCCATTGGCTTGCCTTCATTACTTGCGGCAACGCTTTTTTCGTATGTTTTTAAATCCATCATGACTTCTACATTTAGAGGTCAAAATTAAAATTTATTTTTGTCTTAAACACAAAATCAATTAAGTTTAACTACTGTTGAAGTTCTTTAAACAATTCAAAAATCGAATTTCAGCTGTACAACAACCATTTTCTTGACCTCTGTATTTAAGTTGGTTACCGAAATTCCCAAAAGTCGCACCGAATTCTTTAAACGCTCTTGATATAACAATTCTTTTGCTGTTTCAAAAAGTAGCGCTTTGTTTGCAATGAAATAAAGTACCGTTTTACTTCTGGTTTGCTGTGTAAAATCGCTGTATTTGATTTTGAGTGTCACTGTTTTGCCTGCCAAGTTTTGACGCAACAATCGTTTTTCTAATTGTTCAGCAATCACTTTCAATTTGTCTTCCATAAAAATTTCTGACGAGAGATTCTCATCAAACGTGTGTTCTGTGGCAACAGACTTTGCAATGCGTTCCGATTTTACTTCTCCATTATGAATTCCACGAACTACATTATAATAAAATTTGCCCGATTTACCGAAATATTTTTCTAAAAAATCTAATTCTTTTGCACGTAAATCTAGACCCGTAAAAATACCCAATTGATACATTTTTTCGGTGGTTACTTTCCCAACTCCATAAAACTTTTTTATAGGCAATTCTTCTAAGAATGCCAACACTTCGTCCGGATGCACCGTTTTCTGACCGTTGGGTTTATTGACATCCGAAGCAATTTTAGCTACAAACTTATTTACAGAAATTCCCGCAGAAGCAGTTAAACCCACTTCGTTGAAAATGCGTGCTCTGATTTCTTGTGCTATTAAAGTTGCACTTGGATTTCCTTTCTTATTAATGGTAACGTCGAGATAGGCTTCATCTAGGGACAAAGGTTCGACTAAATCAGTGTAATCATAAAAAATGGCTTGCACTTTTCGGGAAATTTCTTTGTATCGCTCAAATCGGGGTTTTACAAAAATAATATCGGGACAATATTTCTTTGCTAAAGCACCGCTCAATGCACTTCTAACGCCAAATTTTCTGGCCTCATAACTGGCAGCTGCAACTACACCTCGTGCTTCACTTCCACCCACGGCAACTGCTTTTCCCCGAAGTTCAGGCCGATCCATTTGTTCCACAGAAGCATAAAAAGCATCCATGTCCACGTGAATGATTTTCCGATTGTTATATGTAAGATTCGTTTCGGTCAATGTGGTTTTTCATCTGGTTTTAAGTACTGTTCTTCCACATCAGTCTTTATTTTTTGTTCTGTTGGAAAAAAGAAACTTATTGGCTTGTGTTTAAAATGACTCCAGATGGCCGAAGTTACAAATCGGATTTCAAAAATAGAAATGTTGCGTGATCTAAAAGCCAGTCCTAAAGAAAGTCCAAAACTTACCGAGAAGTTAATTAAACCAATAATTCCGACACCAAATATACCCCAAAAAAGCATCATGTGCGTCACTTTAAATCCTGAACCATAAATGGCTAGTGCTAGATTTCCACTGGCAAAACTGATGTGTCGGATATCCAAATTCAACCCAAGGAACAATCCAATTGAAGCAGTACTTCCCATGAAAACACCAAACCAAAAGTTGGAAATGAAACCCGCCCATTTTTTCTCGTACCAATCGGCAAAGCGTTTGGTTCGTTTTTTACCAAATGTTTTCTTTAATAAGGGATGTTCTTGAATCCTGTAATACACTTGATTGTGCTTGTCACGGTTGGAAACCACTCCAGAAATAATACCACTTAAAAATAAAAACAAACCTGCAATTGCAGCGTGAAAAATAGCTAGGGAGTGAACGGGACTGATGTCGGTAATCATGTGTTCCCACTTTGCAGTTCCAATATTACTGCCAAAAATTTGTTGAAATGACCAAATTAGCAACATAGAAACGGGAAACGCCATGGCCACATTTCCAAAGAATGCAATAAATTGGGTACGAAAAACGCGGGCAAATAAGATGGCAAAAGCACCGTATTTCTGGCTGTTATTTCCCTCCTTTTTATGTCCTTCTTCCAATGCTCTTGCCAAAGCAGCGGCAGTCATAGCCGGTTGTTTTGTTGCCAAAGTGAATCCAAGAAGAAAGATTAAAATGAATCCAAGGGAATAATTCATGCTGTAAATAAAAGCCTGACCAAAATAACTGGTATCTACTTTTGACAACAATAATTTTATAATACATAAACAGCCTACAATTAATCCACCACCAAGCGAATTTCGCAGCATTATAAAGTATTCTTTTCTACTCTCCGTTATATAATTTCCACCGGTTTTAGCGGTATGTTGTGTAATTTCGTAAGATAAAAGTTGCGTGCTTTCTGCTATAAATTTCCGAACGTTATTTTTATAGCAATTGTATTTAATAAGTTGCACACTCATTTTGACCGCATTATCATCTTTATCCGTTTCAGCATCCACGATCATCAGAGGAAAAAGCACTTTTAATCGTACCAATTGCTGACGAATACGAAGCAAATTTTGATTGACCCGAAGCGAAATTCCAAATTTCGAACTGTTTTTAAATGCCTTATCTACATATTCCTCGCATTGTTTATGAAAAACCAAAAGTTGCTTGTACGATAAGTCTTCTGAGGTTAAGTGATGTGGTATCTCGGTTTTAATGCGTTCCTCCAGCATCAGCAATTCTTTTTCAAAAGCCGTAAAAGGACTTTCCATACCATTGTATTCTGGAACCATCTTTAAAACATCGGTTTCCATTGCTCGTCCACCAATTCTTTGTGTAATTAAAGTCATGGCATTCATCAATTCGGCAAGTGCTGAAAAGGGTTCTACGTCATCATAAATGGAACCAAATTCAAGCATTTTATGCAACTTCTGTAATTGATCAAATGGAATTTTTCGTACCCAAACACTGTCACTTGACAAATAAAACACTTGGTTCATCACAAATTCCAAAGTGTCTTTTTGCGGTTGATTGGGCAGTATTTTTGCAAACAAGCGGCGTCTAACCTCAAAAAAGAAATCTACATCTTGTAAAATTCCTGCATCTGTTATGGTTAAATCAAATTTTTTCTGATGCAAAATTTGCTTTAAATAAACCGCAAGCTCTTTTCTAAAAGTTGGATTATGATCCAAGAAAGTTAAGAACTCAGTTAAATCCACCACTTCAGCACGATGCGGATGTTCAGGTCGGAAAAACTGCACCAAATCGATTAGCAATTCTAAATCGTCCTCGTTAAACATCCAGCCTTCCTTGTCGTTAAAATGTTGCGACATGAACGTAGCTAAACTGCGCTTTACCTTAGATTTTTTAGATTTCTTAAACAAACCAAATCCCATCTTTTACTGTTGAATATTCGAGGTTAAAAGTACAAAGAGAATTGAATAAATAATTAACTTGCCTAAAAAAATAATTCGATAGAAAATGCAGGAAATTGAACGGAAATTCTTAGTTAAAAATACCGACTTTAAAAACTGGGCTACAGCCAAAAAAAATATTGCACAAGGCTATTTAAATACCAATCCTGAACGAACAGTTCGCGTTAGAATTTCGAACGATAAAGGATTTATAACGGTTAAAGGAAAAGGGAATGAAACCGGAATGACGCGTTTTGAATGGGAAAAAGAAATTCCAGTTGCCGAAGCAAAATCACTATTATTGCTTTGCGAAAAAGGCGTTATTGAAAAGACCCGTTTTGAAATCCCCGTTGGAAACCATCTTTTTGAAGTGGATGAATTTTACGGCGAAAATGAAGGCTTAATCGTTGCAGAAATTGAACTATCATCAGAAACCGAAACTTTTGAAAAGCCCGATTGGCTGGATGTTGAAGTCACCAATGACGAAAAATACTACAATGCTTACCTGAGTAAAAATCCTTATTCTATCTGGAAATAAACGGAAATTAATTAAAATTAATTTCAACTTTATTTGAAACAAAGACACCTTTAATAAAGTGTGGCATTTTCATAATTTCATTAAAGACCTCTTTGTCCATGTTACTTTTGTACTCTTCTTTTAAAGCCACAAATGTGAGTTCAAAATAGTGTTTGGCATTTTCGTCAAGATAAAATTCATTAGGTTCCAAGTAATAGTAACGGTTTTTATTCCAGTTAAAAGTTGTGCTAAGATGTTCAATTTGATTAGGAAGTAGCGTGTGATAATAGTTATTTACCCGCTTATAGTGTTTCTGCATGTAATCTTTAGAAGAATCTAAAAGGCCAATACTGCCCTCTTCTTGGTAAATTTTAAGCAGTTTTTCAGGATTTTCATCAAGCTTTTTAGCCAAGTAATCAATCATCACAGAATCCTTTTGCGATTGAGTGAACGATTCATCAAATTTAAAAACAATTTCATCTGTAAAAAACTGATTAAAAGCCGCGCCAATTTCTATGAATTTATCATTTTCGTAAATTTTATAATAGATTTCTTTTGTCAATGAGCCGCCGGAACTGGGTGAAACATTCTTTGGATCAAGGAAAAAGTGCAGCGTATCGGCGGAATTATTCTTTAGAGAATATTTTATTGTAAAAATTCGCTCTTTCACATGCTCTTCTTTTGAAAAAACCGAATCAATAGTTAAGGTCAACGGCTGTGCAAAGAGCGTTGTTGTTATCAGCAGTAAAGAAATTAAAAGGAGTCGCATATATAGAATTAAGATTTCGAAAAATACACATTTTCGGCGTACCTTTTTGTAGACAATAAAGATTAACGTAGCATTAACTTTGATAGTAAATTTTGACTGAATGCAATGCTTAGATTTGTTAAATAATGCGAAGTCGCTGATTTCAATAATTTAGTTTTTCTTATCTTCGTACATCAACGAGTTATTATTTGAGAATTTTTTTTCCAATACTACACTTTTTCAAACTCAATTTAATATTTTAACGCACTTTTAAATGCTCACTTTTCCACCAAATACTTCTTTAACGAAAGTAATTTTGCACAATTTCAGCTCTTTTATTTTACTTTTTCTTACCTTTATTTTTAGTTCTACTGTCTACTCTCAAAACACATTAAAAATGCCACCTACTTTAAAAAAGGGCGATACCGTTGCTATTATTGCCACAGCTCGAAAAATTGACGCTTCTACACTACAACCTGGAATAAAATTACTAGAAAGTTGGGGTTTAAAAGTCATTTTAGGAAAAACCATTGGCAAAGCGCAAAATCAACTTGCCGGAGCCGATTGGCAGCGTGCTACAGACCTGCAAGAAATGATGGATGATCCCTCGGTCAAAGCAATTTGGGCGGCAAAAGGCGGTTATGGAACCGTAAAAATTGTAGATCGCGTTGATTTCTCAAAATTCAAACAAAATCCAAAATGGATTATCGGATTCAGCGATGTAACAGTTTTGCACAGCCACATGAATAAATTGGGATTTGAGACATTGCACGCCATGATGGCCATTTCTGCACCATCTGCTACCTCGGCAGCTAAGGAAAGTTTGCGAAAAGTTCTTTTTGGTGAAAAACTATTGTACACGATACCTCACCATGATTTTAATAAATTGGGCCAAGCCAAAGGCGAACTTGTGGGCGGAAATCTATCCGTTTTGTACAGCATTCAAGGCTCTGTTTCTGAAGTAGATTTTAAAGATAAAATTTTATTTTTAGAAGATTTAGACGAATATCTGTATCACATTGATCGTATGATGACCAATTTAAAACGAAATGGATCGCTGAAAAACGTTCGTGGAATTATCATTGGCGGCATGACTTCAATGAATGACAATGACATTGCTTGGGGAAAAAATGCGCTTGAAATTATTCAAGAAGCAGTGAAGGATTTGAATATTCCAATAGCTTATAATTTTCCAGCAGGACATATTAAAGACAATCGTGCATTGATAATGGGCGGAATTATTACATTAGAGGTAACGGAAAAAGAAACGAAAGTTATTTTTGAATAAACCAACCTCGTTAAAAGAATTAAGTTATGGCTGATCACAATGATTTAGGAAAGGAAGGTGAAGATCGAGCCACTGCTTTTTTAGAGCAGAATGGGTATACCATTCTGGAACGCAATTGGACTTTTCAAAAAGCGGAAATTGATATTATCGCTCAAATAAACGATGTTCTTGCGGTTGTGGAAGTAAAAACGCGAAGCAGCACCGATTTTGGTTTGCCTCAAGATTTTGTAAAACCAAAGAAAATCCAATTGTTAGTGAAAGCCGTGAATGAATATGTGATCAAAAATGATTTAGATGTACAAATTCGCTTTGACATCATCGCAATTCATAAAGATTTTACTAAGGAATTTGTAATTGAGCACATCGAAGATGCTTTTTTCCACTTTTAAAATTGTATTTGCAACGTTATATTTTTAACAAAATGTATATAAATAGTATATTTGCATCACAAACAACTAACTTTTTATGAAAACAGTATCATCCATCGTAGAAAACTACATTAAAACAAAGCCCTTTTTGCTCAGTGCGCTTTCTCAAGGCATTATAAATTTGACTTCATTGGCACGAAACATCATGATCGAACTCGAAAGCGAGTTGGGTAAAGATGTCAAGCAAGGTGCTGTAGTTATGGCCTTAAAGCGTCTTTCTGACGATTTAGACTTTAGAGTAAACCACAAGATTGTCAAAGTTTTAAAACATATTGGCGAAATCACTGTACGTTCTTCATTAATTGATTTCAATTTTGCCGTTTCAGACACCATTTTAAACAGTCAGGCAGAATTAATTTCAGAAATCAATCAACACTCTGATATTTTTTACACTTCTTCCCGCGGTGTTAATGAAACCAACATTGTGATAAGCGAAAGCATGTCCCATTTGGTTGACAAACATTTTGCTAATGAAAAATTAATTGACACCACGACGGATTTAGCCTCCATTACCATTAAATTACCAAAAGACAACATCTCAACTCCTGGTGTTTATTACTTTATATTTCAAAGATTGGCATGGGAAGGCATTACAGTCAATGAAGTAATTTCAACTTCGTACGAATTCACTATTTTTGTGAGTGAGGATAAAGTTGATGTCGCATTTAAAGTAATTAAGGATTTAAAAGGATTATAAGTTATTGCATACATCTACTTTTATTATATCGTAAGGAGGTAAACTATACCACAAAAAAAACAGCTACTTTTCAGTAGCTGTTTTTTTGTGGTACCAATATTAAACAACTATAATTTCTTTAGCGCCTTCACAGTCAGGAATTATAAAGGTGCTTAAAATGTGCTAACGAAGTTAAAAAGTTGGAAAGAAATCCATCATCGTTTTTCCAAAACTCGCAGAAAGAGAGTAGATTAATAAATTGTTGCGTATTTTATAAAAATATTCACTAAAAATAAATGATAATTAGGTTGATTTTCAACTTAAAGTATATATTTGTAAATCATAAAAAAACTGGAGTTCAGAGACCAATTAAAAAAACGAGGCGGAGTCGAAAAGCCAGCGAGTAGAACAATTTTAAAACAAAACAATTATGGAATGGTATTTAAAAGTAATGCGGCAGTATGCTGACTTTAACGGACGTGCGAGAAGAAAAGAGTATTGGATGTTTATATTGTTTAATATAATTTTTGCTATTGCAGCAATGATATTAGACAATATATTAGGAATTAACTTTGCAGAAGGTTCTGGTGGCCCATTTTACATCCTTTATGCACTTTTTGCACTTATTCCTGGATTAGCAGTTGCCGTTAGAAGACTTCACGACGTTGGAAAGAGCGGCTGGATGATACTCATCGCATTAATCCCCCTAATTGGGAGTATTTGGCTTATCGTTTTAATGTGTACTGATAGCGATTCAGGTTCTAACGAATACGGTCCTAACCCAAAAGACCATACTGCAGAGCTGAATGAAATTGGAAAAACATTTGATATGTAAAAAATAATACTTTTAAATAAAAGCAACTCACAACCGAGTTGCTTTTTTTTGGTCAAAACTGAAATGTATTTACAAAAAAAAACAGCTACCTCTCGGCAGCTGTTTTTATATATTAACTATAAATAAGTAGTCTAAATCTATTTACGATCCACACATTTCGCAATCGTCAGGTGCCGAACTTTTAGCCATTTCAATCATCGCTTTATATTCGTCCGCTGTCATTTCCACTTGTGCGGCAACAACAGGAGCTGCTACTGCTTTGGGTTGTACTTGTGGAATTTCAATTGGAGCCGCTTTCTTATCGTTATTCAACGTAAACTGAATCGCATCAACTGCTGATTTTGTTCTCAAATAATACATTCCGGTTTTCAATCCTGATTTCCAAGCATAGAAATGCATTGATGTCAGTTTCGAATAATTCGCGTCTTGCATAAACAAGTTCAACGATTGCGATTGGTCGATAAAATACCCACGTTGTCTGGACATGTCGATAATGTCTTTCATCGAAAGTTCCCAAACCGTTTTGTACAATTCCTTTAAATCTTGAGGAACAATATCAATATTTTGAACCGAACCGTTGTGACGCATGATTTCTTGCTTCAAATTTTCGTTCCACAAACCAAGGTCAACTAAATCGTGTAGCAAGTGCTTGTTTACCACAATAAACTCCCCTGACAGTACACGTCTTGTGTAAATATTAGAAGTATAAGGTTCAAAAGCTTCATTGTTTCCAAGAATCTGTGAAGTTGAAGCTGTTGGCATTGGTGCTACCAAAAGTGAATTTCTCACACCATGCTGCATTACTTCTTTACGTAAAGAACTCCAGTCCCAACGTCCTGATAAATCTTCGTCTTTCAATCCCCAAAGGTTGTATTGAAACTCTCCTTTTGAAATAGGCGAACCTGCAAAAGTAGAGTACGGACCTTCTTCTTGAGCCATTTCCATCGATGCGGTTACGGCTGCAAAATATAAAGTTTCAAAAATTTCTTCGTTTAATTTCTTCGCTTCGTCACTCGTAAAAGGCAAACGCAATAAGATAAAAGCATCTGCTAAACCTTGCACTCCTAATCCTACTGGACGGTGACGCATGTTAGAATTTTCTGCTTCTTTTACCGGATAGTAATTTCTATCAATAACTTTATTCAAGTTACGCGTTACTCTTTTCGTTACGTCATGCAATAATTGGTGGTCAAATTTTCCGTTTTCCACAAACATTGGTAACGAAATCGAAGCCAAGTTACATACCGCAACTTCATCAGCAGAGGTATATTCCATAATCTCGGTACACAAATTCGACGAACGAATGGTACCTAAATTCTTCTGATTTGATTTACGGTTGGCGGCATCTTTATACAACATATAAGGCGTTCCTGTCTCAATTTGCGATTCTAGGATTTTTTCCCAAAGTTCACGTGCTTTGATGGTTTTTCTACCTTTTTTACGTTCTTCATAATCAACGTACATTTTCTCGAATTCTTCGCCATAAACGTCGTACAATCCTGGACATTCATTAGGACACATTAACGTCCAATAACTGTCTTCTTCTACACGTTTCATGAATAAATCGGAAGTCCACATCGCGAAAAACAAATCACGAGCACGCATTTCTTCTTTACCTGTATTTTTCTTTAAATCCAAGAAGTCAAAGATATCTGCATGCCAAGTTTCGATGTAAATCGCAAAACTTCCTTTACGTTTTCCACCACCTTGGTCTACATAACGAGCGGTATCATTGAAAACACGTAACATCGGAACAATTCCGTTTGATGTTCCATTAGTTCCACGAATGTACGAACCTGTTGCACGAACGTTGTGAATAGACAAACCAACACCTCCCGCAGATTGCGAAATTTTAGCGGTTTGTTTCAACGTATCGTAAATTCCATCAATACTATCGTCTTGCATTGCCAAAAGGAAACAAGAAGACATTTGAGGTTTTGGTGTTCCCGCATTAAACAACGTTGGCGTTGCATGCGTGAAGAATTTTTTCGACATTAAGTCGTAGGTTTCCAATACAGAATCCAAATCATCCAAGTGAATTCCTACCGAAACACGCATCAACATGTGTTGAGGACGCTCTACAATTTTGCCGTTTATCTTAAGTAAATACGAACGCTCCAAGGTTTTAAAACCGAAGTAATCGTAGTTAAAATCTCTGTTGTAAATAATATGCGAATCTAAAAATTCCGCATTATCCATAATCACTTTGTGAACCTCGTCAGATAGCAAAGGCGCTTCCTGATTGGTTCTTGGATTGATGTAATGAAACATTTCATTCATCGTTTCCGAAAAGGACTTGGTTGTGTTTTTGTGCAAATTAGAAATCGCAATTCGCGCTGCTAATTGAGCATAATCGGGATGAGCAATCGTCATCGAAGCTGCTGTTTCTGCCGCCAAATTATCCAATTCTGATGTAGTTACTCCATCGTAAAGCCCTTCAATAACCCGCATGGCTACTTTTACAGCATCTACTAAATCATTCAAACCATAACAAAGTTTTTTTACTCTGTCCGTGATTTTGTCAAACATGACTGGCTCTTTTCGTCCGTCTCTTTTTACTACATACATAATTTTTATGTTTTTCAAAACAGCAAATCCCTTTACTGTTTCAGGTTAATTGTCATGCTGAATTTATTTCAGCATCTCTTCTGTTTTTTAAAGTTCAGATTCTTTTTTATTTGGAGCTATTTCCAGCTATCTGCTTCAATCTGTCATTGCGAGGTACGAAGCAATCTCATCATAGGATTGCTTCGTACCTCGCAATGACAGGATTTTCACTATTATCTAGGCTAAACTAATTTATTGGCTTGGGCTTTTTCAGAATCTTTATTTTAATGACGATGATAATCTTTAAAAATCTTCGTCACTTTGCGTCTTCGTGGCAAAAAATTAAAAATCCGCGTCAAAACTAATTTTCTGAGCATCCGCTGTTCCAGTTCCGCTATTCATTACACCTGCTTTTTGGTATTCCGCCACTTTTTTCTCAAAGAAGTTTGTTTTCCCTTGAAGTGAAATCATGTCCATAAAGTCGAATGGATTTGGCGTGTTGTATTCACGTTCGCAACCTAGTTCTACTAAAAGTCTATCCGTTACAAACTCTAAATATTGCGTCATTAAATTCGCATTCATACCAATCAAACTTACAGGAAGTGATTCTGTAATAAATTCTCTTTCGATGTTTAAGGCGTCAATAATAATGGTTCTGATTCTGTCTTTTGGCACTTTATTTACCAAGTGATGTTGGTGCAAATGCACTGCGAAATCACAGTGAACACCTTCGTCACGAGAAATCAATTCGTTTGAGAATGTCAAACCTGGCATCAAACCTCGTTTTTTCAACCAGAAAATGGAACAAAAAGCACCTGAGAAGAAAATTCCTTCCACTGCAGCAAAAGCAATCAATCGCTCTGCGAAAGAATCCGAATCAATCCATTGAATTGCCCAGTCCGCTTTCTTTTTGATAGCAGGAAAAACTTCTAATGCATTGAATAAATCGGCTTTCTCTGCTTCATCTTTCACGTAAGTGTCGATTAACAAGGAATACGTTTCGCTGTGAATATTTTCCATCATGATTTGAAAACCATAAAAGAACTTCGCTTCTGCATATTGCACTTCATTTACAAAGTTTTCAGCAAGATTTTCATTTACAATTCCGTCTGAAGCGGCAAAAAATGCTAAAATGTGTTTGATAAAGTATTGTTCGTCTTTATTCAACTTATTATTCCAGTCGTTTAAATCTTGTGACAAATCAATTTCTTCGGCAGTCCAGAAACTCGCCTCCATGGATTTATAAAACTCCCAAATATCATGGTGTTTGATCGGGAAAATGACAAAACGGTTTTTATTTTCTTGTAAAATTGGCTCTACTTGCAACATAGTTCACTGACTTTTATACGGTTAAAAATTTGCGCTTTTTGAGATTAGCGCGATACAAAGGTTGCGATTTATTAGGGGAATAAAAAGCCAAACTTATGCACAATTTCTTATAGTTTTAAACAATGTAGCAAACACAAGGGATAAGCGACAATCTATTTTTAACCAATTGATTATTAATACCTTAAAAAGTACACGGATTTAAATTTCGTTTTAAAATATAAGAATAATTTCGAATAAAAAAAAGTTAAAATTATCTTTTTTTCACAGAATTTTGCTTCTTTAATTCCTCTGCTACTTTCTCTAATTCTGCGTACCAATCTTCGCCAAATTTGCGAATCAAGGCTTCCTTTACAAATTTGTAAACCGGAACTTCCAGTTCAGCACCTAAACTACAAGCGGGATCGCAAATGTCCCATTTATCATAATTTACGGCAGCGAATTCTGAAAAATCTTTCACGCGAATTGGGTACAAATGACAAGAAACGGGTTTTTTCCAGTCTACGATTCCTTGATTATATGCTTGTTCAATTCCACAAAGCGCGGTTTTGCCGTCAAAAATTACGTAAGCACAATCCTTCTCATCAATTAAAGGAGTTTCTAATGTTCCGTCAGTTCCTACCACCCAAGTTCCTTGCGCTTCAATAGCTGCAATTCCCTCTTTCCGTAAAAAAGGCTTTACTTTTGAATAAATAGACTCCATGATTTTAGTCTCTTCCTCAGACAAAGGAGCTCCTGCATCGCCATCGACACAACAAGCACCTTTACACGCTGAAAGGTTGCACACAAAATCTTTTTCTAAAATGTCTTCCGACACGATGGTTTTTCCTAGTTGAAACATTTTGCAAAGATACACTTTGAATTTAAGATTGAAAGATAAAATGATGGAAAGGTTGGAAGTTGGACATTGGAACTTGAAGATGGACTTTGGAAGACTTACGTCATAATTTTAAATACACTCCTATCATTGATTTAAAACGGTACAATCGCGCTTGTCGGCTAATATCTTAGAACCTTTGAAAATCAGCACGTAAACTACTCAAATGCTCTGAAAAATTTTAACTCAAAATTAGCGTTCCCTCCAAATATTTAAAATACTTTTGCACCCACAAAAATTGACCCACTATGAACTTAGATTTTAGAGAGATCATCACCGTTGCTATGGTACTTTTTGCCGTAATTGATATAGTAGGAAGCATTCCAATTATCATTGATTTACGTACTAAGTTCGGACATGTGGAATCTGGAAAAGCTTCAATAGTTGCCGGAATAATCATGATTACTTTTCTCTTTGTGGGAGAACAAATCTTAAGTTTGATTGGTATTGACGTCAATTCGTTTGCTGTTGCAGGTGCTTTTGTCTTGTTTTTCTTGGCTTTAGAAATGATTTTAGGTATTCGATTGTATAAAGATGACGAAGCTAGTTCTGCATCCATAGTTCCCATCGCCTTTCCGTTAATTGCAGGTGCAGGAACAATGACTACCTTATTATCACTAAGAGCACAATATCAAGCCATCAATATTATTATCGCTATTGTACTGAATATCTTACTGGTATACTTGGTTTTAAAAGCATCCAAAAAGATTGAAACTAAACTGGGCAAAAACGGCTTGAGTGTTATCCGTAAAACCTTCGGTGTGATACTTCTTGCTATCGCTGTTAAATTATTTGCAAGTAATGTTAAAGCACTCTTCATATAGACTAATTTTTTTTACTTTCACAGACTAAACGCATTCAGATGAAAATTTTCACGATCATATTAATTGTATTAGCAATTGCTTTAATCATTTTTAATATCACAATGCTTGATTTCAACAATTTACTTAAAGGCGATAGTCTTGTTGGATTAATTGGAATTATGGCTTCCGTTTGTGCGGTTTTAATATTAGTTATCTTCCGCATGTCTAAAGCGATTCAAGATAAATCCCACAACTAAAATTCCATGTTTGACGTCTTAATTATTGGAGGTGGTGTAGCTGGAATATCGTGTGCATTGGTTTTAGGTTCAGCTAGAAACAAACATTTTGCATCCGATAAAAAAATCGGTATTTTCACGCACCAAAAATCATCCAATCTTCAGGAAGCTCTATTTAACAATGCTTACGGAATTCCTGCTGGAACATTAGGATCCACTTTGTTACTGGAAAGTACGAAACAATTAAGCGAACAATATCCTCATGTACTTCAACTTGACAACGAAAAGGTCTTGCGCATTGAAGGAATTGCTGGTAACTTCAGACTTACTACTAATAAAACATCGTATAACACCAAAACTATTGTTGTTGCCACTAATTCTTCTGTAACTTTTAATATTGAAGGTTTAATGCATTTTGTTATACCGCACAAAAAAGCAGTTCCAGAAAAAAACCGCATTCAGTTAGAAAACATTGACCATTTAGTTACAAATGGCATTTATGTTGCCGGAACTTTATCAGGATGCAGAAGTCAACTTGCTATTGCTGCTGGAAGTGGCGCTGCCGTTGCCACAGATCTTCTTACGCTTTGGAATAATGGGATTCACTCTCAAGTGCACGATAGTATAAAATAATTTTCTTGCATCTTACTTTTTCATGAACCCTTTGTTGATTGTTCAAAATAGCGCACTCGGTTTTAATACGTAAATTTTGAAGTATTATAAGCGAAGATTCGAAACCATTGCCAATGCTGAAAAACGGAGCAGCTGTGTAATGCAACATTCAGCAAAGCCTACGGTTTCAAACGCGGGATTCTTTTATAAGTACCAATTATTTTATTTTTTCAAAACATTGTTTATCATGGCGTCATAAGGCAGAAGGACTTCGTAGTAATATTTGGAACCAAATAATTGTTGTGCATATTCTGCTGCAATGTACCGCTGGATGAGTTTTTTATTCTGATTGAACTTTTTTAGCAATCCCAAATCACCGAAATCATTTTTAGAAAAGTGATTTGTAAATGCATTATAATACTCCTCCGAATACAGGTTTTTAGCAATAAAACTATCAAATGAGACGCCGCTGTATTTGTTCCTATCTCTATCTAATTGTTCAAAAACAAAATTTCCAACATATGGTGACTGCATGAAATATGAAATTCCCTCATCCCCGTGTTCTACCTGAATTGGTATAAAAACATCGGGAACGATTCCGCCGCCGCCATACACAATTTTGCCCTTTGGTGTCTTGAACTGAATGGTATCTGCAATTTTAATACTGTCTTTGGAATACAATTCGCCACTTTCAAAACGGCGTTCAAATTCATTTTCATACTCTTCACCACCTTTATCATACGCTTTTTGAATAGAACGGCCGGTTGGTGTGTAGTATCGCGCAATGGTCAAACGCACTGCAGATCCGTCTCCAAAATCCATTTCGCGTTGTACCAAACCTTTTCCAAAAGAGCGTCGACCCATAATAATTCCACGGTCGTTGTCTTGAATGGCTCCAGCTAAAATTTCGCTCGCAGAAGCAGAATTTTCGTTAATCAAAATTACTACTTTCCCTTTTTCAAAATCGCCTTTATTCGTGGCAAAAGTTTTATCCACTCGCCCTTTTCTGTTTTTGGTAAAAACGATAAGCTGGTCTTTTGGCAAAAATTCGTCGGCAATTTCAACAGCTTTTTCCAAGTAACCACCACCATTGTCGCGTAAATCAACGATCATCGTTTCGGCATTTTGCTTTTTGAGCGCCAAAAGTTGTTTGTGAAATTCGTCGTAAGTAGTTTCAGAAAAACGGTTTATTTTTATGTATCCCACTTTTTTCCCAACCATCAAACCAACATCCACGCTTTTTATAGGAACCACATTTCGCTCCACAATTACTTTCAGTTTCTTGTTATTCCATTTTCTAAAAATCGTCAATTCTACTTTTGAACCGATGTCACCTTTTAATCTGGAGAACAAACTATCGGTAGGTAATTTTCGACCAAAAAGTTTTGTTTTGTCGGCAAATAAAATTTTATCGCCCGATTTCAATCCTGCTTTTTCTGACGGACCATTTTCCACGACATTGATCACGGACAACGTATCTTTATGCATATAGAAATTAATTCCAATTCCCACAAAATCGCCTTTCATACTTTGAGTTACAGCAGCTAAATCTTCACGACCGATGTAAACGGAATGCGGATCAAGTTGTTGCAAAATATCATTGACCGCCAAATCCACTATAGAATCCGTATTGACGCTATCTACATATTCTCGATCGATTAGTTCAATCAGTTTGTTGAGTTTATTGGTGGGATTTCGCGCAGACGATAAATTGGTTACGGGAAAATTGAGCATTGTTCCTAGCACCACACCCAAAGCGAGTGCCGCAAATAAATAAATAGGAATGTAATTTTGTTTGTTATTCATGCTAATTTAATCCTCTAGTTCAGGAATATGAACTATTTCAATCCCCGCTTTTACCAAAAACTGCAACCCTGAATCGTCGCGATAACCATTTTGATACACCACCCGCTTGATTCCCGATTGGTGAATCAATTTACTGCAATCTTTGCAAGGCGAAAGTGTTATATATAATGTAGCTCCTTCACAAGATTGTGTAGAACCCGCTACTTTTAAAATAGCATTGGCTTCAGCGTGCAAAACGTCCCAGCGGGTCAAACCGTTTTCATCTTCGCAACAATTGTCAAATCCTGAAGGTGTTCCATTATAACCGTCTGAAATAATCATGCGGTCGCGTACAATAATTGCCCCGACTTTTTTTCGTTCGCAATAGGAAAGAGAACCCCATTCCCGTGCAATTTTAAGGTAAGCTTTATCGTATCGCGTTAATTTTTCAGCATCCATTAGCAAATAGTTAAGGTAAAGTGGTGGTAAATTTAAGAAACAAATGTCCTAGAATGATTATTATTTCCAGATTTCACTTTCAATTAACATGGGTATTACAACACCAATTATAATTGACGAAGAAATTAAAATCCAATTGCGTCTTGAATTTCTTATAAAGTTCTGAATCAAGAAGGATACAATTAAAACCGTTATAACCACTGCTAATTGTGCCAATTCGATTCCAACGGCAAACTGCAACATCGGCAATAGCTTTTCAGACGGCGTACCTGCAAGAATTGAATTAAAGTAATTGGAAAATCCAAGACCGTGAATAATTCCAAAAAACAATGTAATTAAAACCGCTATAGAAATACTGGATTTGGCCGCACTTTTTCCGGTTTTAAATAAATTATAAACAGCCGTAAACAAGATGCTGACTGGAATTAGAAACTCAATAAGATCAATGTCAATCGAAACTAATTTATAAACTGCTAAAACTAAAGCTAAAGTATGTCCTAGAGTAAAAACAGAAACAAGGGTAAGCACTTTTTTCCAATCTTTAAAAGCATAAGGAACAACTAAAGCAGTTAAAAACAATACATGATCGTACGCATTGATATCCAAAACGTGGCGTAAACCAATTTGTAAATAGAGCAAAAAATCAGACATAAATTAAAATTTTACAAGTCAGTTTGACCTTTTCAAACTTACAAATTATTTTAAGAAGCTTGAGAAGGAAAAGACATAAAAATGAGGTGTGATTTTTTTGTTAAAAGTTTCAAGATAGTATTCAATAAATTTTAAAATAGATTCTATATTTGCAGAATAATTAAAAACACGATTATGTCATTTGCAGAATTATTTGATAGCGGATTTAAAAACAGAAATAAGGGACATTTCTCGTCAATCGTGAGAGTTGCCATGGAAAATGGACACTTGAGCGACGAAGAGCGTTCGTTTTTAGACAAATTAGCAGTAGAATTGGAAATCTCTACAGAAGAATATGCTGAAATTTTAGAGAATCCAACAAAATATCCGGTCAATCCTCCGTATTTGCACACGCAAAGATTAGAGCGTTTGTATGATTTGTCGCGCATGGTTTATGCTGATCACATTCTAGGACCACGTCAGAAAGAGATTCTAACCCGTTTTGCTTTAGCATTAGGTTTCACGCCAGGAAATGTGAGCTATATTGTAGATAAATCATTGTCGCTTTTGGTTTTAAACGTAGATTTAGATACGTTTTTATTCGAAATGCAACACATGAATAGATAAACACTTCACTTAGAAGCATTAAAAAACCCATTTAAAGAAATTTAAATGGGTTTTTTAATGGTGGTTGGTAGTTCTATATTTTAATATTTACTCAATTTTGCTTTCATCATAAATTCTTCTGCTTTTTCAACCATGTTGTAACTTCCACAGAAAAAAGGAACGCGTTGGTGTAATTCAGTCGGTTCAATTTCCATAATTCTATTCATTCCATCTGATGCTTTTCCTCCCGCTTGTTCAGCGATAAATGCCATCGGATTGCATTCATAAAGTAAGCGTAATTTTCCTTTTGGCGCTTTGGCACTCGTTGGATAAATATAAATTCCGCCTTTAATCATATTTCTATGAATGTCAGAAACTAAACTTCCAATGTAGCGCGACGTGTACGGTCGGTCTTCCTCATCCGTTTGGCAATATTTAATATAATCTTTCACTCCTTGCGGAAAATGGGTATAATTTCCTTCGTTGATACTGTAAATATGTCCATCTTTTTTAAACGTCATATTAGGATGCGAAAGGTAAAAAGTTCCAATCGCTGGATTTAAGGTAAAGCCATTAACACCGTGACCTGTGGTATAAACAATCATTGTAGAAGTTCCATAAATCACATAACCTGCTGCAACTTGATTCACGCCTGGCTGTAAGAAATCTTCCGATTTAACGGGCGTTCCAATTGGAGTAACTCTTCTATACACTGAAAAAATAGTTCCCACAGAAACGTTCACATCAATATTTGACGAGCCATCCAAAGGATCCATTAAAACTACGTACTTATTATTATGTCCGTTGTCACTTCCTTGAACGGTAATAAAATCATCATTTTCTTCAGAAGCAATTCCACATACAATTTCACGGTTGATCAAGTTCTGAATAAAGACTTCATTTGCATACACATCCAATTTTTGTTGGTCTTCACCTTGAATATTTTGCTCTCCTGCTGCTCCAATAATATCTACTAAACCCGCTTTATTTACCTTATAATTTACAACTTTGGCCGCTAACCGAATGGAGTTAATAATCCGTGATAATTCGCCTGACGAATACTTAAATTCTTCTTGCTTTTCAATAATAAATTCTCCTAAGGTCTTGTTGCGTTCTTCCATGTCGAAATCGTTGTAGTTCTTAGGTGCAAATATCGTATATTTTGACAAAAAGCAATGCATTTTATTGGATAGTTGTTTATGGTTTTTTTAACAAATTGACTAAAATTTAAAATCTGCAATTCAAAAACGTTTATTGTTTAATTTAATGTGAAGATTTAAAATCCAATGAAAAAAATAAATTCTCACTTTGTATATTTACAAAAACTTTGAAAATGAAGATCAGAAAAGGACAAATTGAAGACATGCCCCGCGTTTTAGAATTAATTCAGGAACTGGCTGCTTTTGAGCTACAACCCGATGCGGTGGAAGTTACCGTTTCTGATTTGGAACGTGATGGTTTTGGAACGCATCCGCTCTTCCAAATTTTAGTAGCTGACATAAACGGTGAAATTCCTGGAATTGCTTTGTTCTACAATCGATTTTCTACTTGGAAAGGCAAAACCATTCACTTGGAAGATTTAATCGTTTCCGAAAAATACCGCGGTTCAGGAATTGGAATGCAACTCTACAAAGCGGTGATGGCAGAAGCCAAAGATCAAAATGTCCGTCGCGTTGAATGGAATGTCTTAGATTGGAACACACCTGCTATTTCATTCTATGAGAAAACGGGTGCTGTGGTTTTTAAAGATTGGCTTGTAGCACAAATGGACGAGGAAGGTTTGACTGCTTTTTTGCAAAATAATAAATAAAAATTTTACATAAATCACCCGAATTCTTTGAAGTTTATTTCCTAAAAGTCGGTGCAATTTGTGTAAAAAATCAATAAGAATAATGAGGGTATTTAAATTTGGTGGTGCTTCTGTAAAGGATGCAGCAGGTGTACAAAATGTTTACGAAGTCCTAAAAACAGTAGGCTACGACGATGTTTTAATCGTAGTTTCGGCTATGGGCAAAACTACAAATGCTTTAGAAATTGTAATAAAAGATTATTTTGATAAATCAAAAGCACTACAAGCTTCGGTTCAGGAGGTTAAAAAATACCATTACGAAGTTATTTTAGATTTATTTGAAGACGAAAAACATGCTGTATATCAAAATGTTGATGCCATATTTCAAGAATTAGATTATTTTCTGAGTCACAATAAATCACCCAATTACAGTTTTGTGTACGATCAAATGGTTTCCTTTGGCGAATTACTTTCGAGCACTATTTTAAGCCACTATTTTACCAGCCAAAACATACCCAACAATTGGGTGGACGTTCGGAATTTTATTAAAACCGATAGCAATTATAGAGATGCAACCGTAAATTGGGAAATTACACAAAAAACAATTTCTAAAGGAATTAAGAAAAATATTCTCAACATTACCCAAGGATTCATTGGTGCTGATGAAAATAATTTTACTACTACTTTAGGTCGAGAAGGTTCAGATTATTCTGCCGCCATTTTTGCGTATTGCTTAAATGCTGAAAGCGTCACCATCTGGAAAGACGTTCCTGGAGTGATGAATGCCGATCCGAGGTACTTTGAAAATGCCACCTTACTCAATCAAATTTCCTATAGAGAAGCGATTGAATTGGCTTTTTATGGCGCGACGGTCATCCATCCAAAAACATTGCAACCTTTGCAAAGAAAGGAAATTCCATTACTCGTAAAATCGTTTATCAACCCAATTTTACCCGGAACAAGTGTATCAAAAGGAGTTGATTTAGAACCTCACCTTCCTTGTTTTATCGTCAAAAGAAATCAATTATTATTATCACTTTCGTCCATCGATTTTTCGTTCATCATGGAAGAAAACATAAGTGAGATCTTTAAGTTATTGCATGAATTTAAGATGAAGGTCAGTTTGATTCAAAATTCTGCCATCAGTTTTTCAGTTTGTATTGAAGATAAATATGCTAATTTCGAAGCGTTGAAATCCATTTTATCTAAGAAATTTGCCGTTTCTTATAATGAAAATGTATCACTTTACACGATTCGTCATTTTGATGAAAAGTCAAAAACTGCGATTGAAAAAGACAAAACTGTTTTATTGAAACAAATAAGTAGAGAAACGCTTCAATTGGTTACGAAGGAAATTGAACTATAAAAAATGCAGTTTTTCTTCATGCTATTCTCAAAAAAATGATCTCGAAAAAATACCAAAACGCAAGACTTGGCACTTTTTTCTTTGCGAATTGGGTATCAAAATTTACGGAATTGCTAGACGAAGAAACCAGTAGAAATGAACTAAATTATAAAAGAAATTGTCTCACTCCAATATAGCATCAATTCTTTAATTAGTTTCCAAGGTCTTAAAACCAACGATACTCTAGTAAAACTTGGCGCAGTTTTCGGTAAAAAATACTACAAAACAATCTGCTGTTCGGTAATCTAATCAAAACACACTACTTTTGAAGTCTTGGCGTTATACATTCTATGATTAAAAAGGTTTTTATTTGTTTGCTGGTGATTTGGATTTCGGGACTTCAAGCCCAAGAAATTCCCTCGCTGTATAAAACAAAGAAAATGCTGGTGTCTCGTGACACAATATTTATAGACTCCGTTTCTATCAATCCCACTTTTTTCAAGATTTTAGATCAGAACAATCATGTTATTGACAGTAGTTTTTACAAAGTCAACTTCCAAAAATCAATATTAGTATTCAATTCAAACTACATTTCGGCTGATACAATCACGCTTCGTTATTTTGAATTACCAAAATTTCTGACGCAAGAATACAGTATTTACGACCAAAAAAGAGTTGTAGCAAATGCCAAAGGATCATTATTCAAAGTGGATCAAGAGCCTAAAAATAAATTTGTCCCCTTTGATGGACTTTCAACATCAGGAAGCATCACTCGCGGAATAACCGTGGGAAACAATCAAAGTGCCGTTGTCAATTCGAGTTTGGATTTACAAATTACGGGGAAAATTTCGGATAAAGTCAGTCTTCGTGCTTCCATTCAGGATACTAATATTCCATTACAGGAAGGTGGTTATTCGCAAAAGCTGGATGAATTTGATCAAATCTTTATTGAACTTTTCGCAAAAGATTGGAGTGTCCGAGCCGGCGATTTATTTCTTGAAAACCGAAATTCTAAATTTTTAAACTTCAATAAAAAAGTACAAGGTATATCCACCAACTTTCAATTTGGAACCGAAACGGCCAAGACCAGTATTTTTGCCGCAGCCGCTTTGGTTCGGGGTCAATATACCAAAAGTACTTTTGTAGGACAAGAAGGAAATCAAGGTCCATATAAACTTCGTGGGCCAAATAACGAATTATTTGTATTGGTCATTTCCGGTTCAGAGCGCATTTATGTCAACGGCGTTTTGCTCAAACGTGGCGAAAACAATGATTATGTAATTGATTATAACGCTGGAGAAGTGACTTTTACCTCACTTTTTCCAATTACTTCCGAAATGCGAATCAACATTGAATACCAATATTCCGATCGAAATTATACGCGATTTGTGACTTACGCGGGCGCCAATCATGAAACTGAAAAATGGAGTATTGGCGGTTATTTATACTCTGAAAATGACGTAAAGAACCAGCCGTTGCAACAAAATCTCTCGGAAGAACAAGCACAAGTTTTGGTTAACGCAGGTGACAATCCTGACTTGATGACCGCTCCTTCCGCATTTATCGATTCCTTTTCAGAAAATAAAATTTTGTATCGGAAAGAAATGATAAACGGAATTGAAGTTTTCATTTTTTCCAACAATCCTGAGGACGAATTATACAATGTGAAATTCAGTTTGCTTGCGCAAAATCAAGGCAATTACATCTTAACAAATGCTTCTGCTGTGGGAAAAATTTATGAATACGTTGAACCCATAAATGGTGTAAAACAAGGGAATTACGAACCCATTATTCAATTAATCGCTCCAACAAAAATTCAAATTGCTACTGTGATGGGAAAATTTAATCCTTCTGAAAAAACAACTATTGATTTTGAAGTCGGACTAAGTAATAACGATTTAAATCTGTTTTCAGGTCTAGATGACGATAATAATCAAGGAGTTGCAGGAAAAGTAACTATTAAACAACGTTTACTTTCTAAGAAATGGAATGTAGATTTTTTTACAAATTACCAATTTATACAGAAAGAATTTAGAACTATTGAACGTCTGTTTACAATTGAATTTGACCGCGATTGGAATTTACTTGATCCTACTGGAAATCAAAGTTTACTGATTTCAGGGCTTTCTCTTCAATTACCAGAAAAAGGACTCTTGACGTATCAGTTTGAAAACTTAAATTTTAGCGACTCATTTTCAGGAAATCGACATGTAGTGGATGCTTTTTTCAACTTGAAAAATTGGTCCATTCAAAATAACGGAAGTTTCCTAAAAAGCAACGGTGTCAGTGCAACTTCGCAATTTTTGAGAAATAAAACGAAGGCCAAATACAATTGGAATAACAACTGGATTGGTTCAACTTTACAATTAGAAGACAATCAAGAAAAGTTAAAATCAACAGGATTGCTTTCGGCTTTAAGCCAAAGATTTACAGAATATGGTGCGTTTATCGGTCGAGGAGATTCCACGAAAGTATACGCTGAATTAGGCTATTTAAACCGCGTTAATGATAGTTTACAAAATGGTATTTTACAGAAAGTAAACACGTCACATTCCTATTATTTAAAATCAAAATTAGTACAAAACGACCGCACCGATTTAGCCGTGTACATTAATTACCGTACGTTATCTTTTGAAGATGAGAATAGAAAAAACGAACCTTCATTAAATTCAAGATTGCTTTACAACACCCGCTTTTTCAACCAACTCGTCCAATTTTCCACTACGTATGAGAACACTTCAGGCTCCATTGCACGGCAAGAATTTACGTATCTTGAAGTAGAAGCCGGACAAGGTGTGTATGTTTGGAACGACTATAATTTAAACGGGATTCAGGAATTGGAAGAGTTTGAAGTGGCGCCATTTCCAGATCAAGCAAAGTTTCTGCGTGTTTTTCTTCCCAATCAAGTTTTTGAACGCACCCATCAAAATCGATTTTCGCAATCCATAATTTTGAATCCATTGCAGTGGCAAAACGAAACAGGTTTTAAAAAAATAGTATCTTATTTTTACAATCAAACCTCCTATTTAACGGAACGGAAAATTGCGAGAAATGGAAGCAACTTCGACTTGAACCCGTTTAGTTCATCGGATTCTGATTTATTGGGACTGAACACTAATTTCAGAAATAGCTTATTTTACAATCGCGGAAAGCAAAAGCATTCGGTGACGTACACTTTCTTAAACAGCCGAGTTAAAAATTTGTTGTCTGTAGGCTCACAAGAAAACAAAAATGCTTCACATCAACTGCAATATTTGCACTTGTATGCAAAGAGTTGGTTGCTGAATTTTTCTGGAAAAACAATTGCAACGACCTTAGCCTCGGAAAACTTTGCGACAAAAAATTATGAAATTGATGGATTTCAGGTTGCACCAAAATTGACTTATTTGTTTTCAAAAAGTACAAGTTGGGATGTTTTTTATGAATATGAAAAGAAAAACAATACGCTAGGAACCGAAGCATTTTTGCAGCAAAATCGATTTGGAAGTTCATTTACATATTCTGGCAAAAAGCAATTTACTCTGAATGGCGAAGTTTCGCTGTATCAGAATAAATTTGACGGAAATGAATTGGCACCGGTGGCTTTTCAAATGTTAGAAGGTTTGCAAGTGGGAGAAAATTTGACTTGGAGGTTGCTTATACAAAAAAATCTAACGCAATTTTTAGACATTAATCTAAATTATCAAGGAAGAAAAAGTGAGACGAGCAAAGCCATTCATACCGGAAGTGTTCAATTGAGAGCTTATTTTTAATCATAGAAAAATCTGTAACTGTTACTAAATCAACAAATACTATTTAATATATTTTGATATTAAATATTTTTACATATTTTTACATCCTATCAAAATTAAAATGAAGAAACTTTTTTTACTGATACTAATCGTATTTAACGTCACTCTAAGTCATACACAATGTGCTCCTCCACCACCTCCAGAAGGTGACTGTGGGTGTGGCTATTTAATGGCATGGGATCAGGAAAATTGCGAATTTGACACAGATACGCCAGCCTATCGTGCCTGCTTAGATACTGAAGGATGTGCTGCTCCAATAGACTCAAACATTATTATTTTACTTTCTTTGGCATTGCTACTTGGTTTAAAATATACTGTAAAAAAAAGACGATTTGAAAATTAATTCAAATCGTCTTTTTTATTAAAAATCTATTCTATCGAAAGACAATTTATGCTCTACAAGTCAAATTTAATTCCTTGTGCCAAAGGCAACTCATCAGAATAATTCACTGTATTGGTTTGTCTTCTCATATATACTTTCCAAGCATCAGATCCTGACTCGCGTCCACCACCTGTTTCTTTTTCACCACCAAAGGCACCACCAATTTCAGCACCTGAAGTTCCAATATTTACGTTGGCAATTCCACAATCTGAACCTGAATACGACAAGAATTTTTCAGCTTCTTTTAATTCGTTCGTCATGATTGCAGAAGATAAACCTTGGGCAACGCCATTTTGCATATCAATTGCATTTTCCACTTCACCACTGTATTTCATTAAATATAAAATTGGCGCAAACGTTTCATGCTGCACAATTTTAAATGAATTTTCAGCTTCAATGATTGCTGGTTTTACGTAGCATCCACTTTCGAAACCTTCGCCTGAAAGTACACCACCTTCTACCAATACTTTTCCACCTTCTGCTTTTGCAGATTCAATGGCAGCTAAATAAGTGTTTACTGAATCTTTATCAATTAGCGGTCCGATATGGTTTTTCTGATCTAGTGGATTCCCGATTGTCAATTGACCATACGCTCCAACAATTGCGTCTCTCACTTTATCATATACCGATTCGTGAATAATTAAACGTCTTGTAGATGTACATCTTTGACCTGCAGTTCCAACAGCGCCAAAAACAGCACCTGGAACTACTACTTTTAAATCAGCAGTTGGCGTGATAATGATTGCATTATTTCCACCTAACTCTAACAAAGATTTTCCAAAACGCTCAGCTACTTTAACTCCTACAATTCTACCCATTCTTGTAGAACCGGTAGCAGAAATTAAAGGAATTCGCGTATCGGTAGTCATCATTTCACCAACTTTATAGTCGCCATTAATGATGGATGAAATTCCTTCTGGCAAGTTGTTTTCTTTTAAAACTTGAGCAATAATATTTTGACAAGCTACAGAACACAGAGGTGCTTTTTCTGAAGCTTTCCAAACACATACATCTCCACATACCCAAGCCAAAGCCGTGTTCCATGCCCAAACTGCAACAGGAAAGTTAAATGCTGAAATGATTCCTACTACACCAAGCGAATGCCATTGCTCTCTCATTACGTGTCCTGGACGTTCTGAAGGAATGGTTTGACCGTTTAATTGGCGTGATAAACCTACAGCAAAGTCACAGATGTCAATCATTTCTTGCACTTCCCCGTATCCTTCTTGCAAGGATTTACCCATTTCGTAAGAAACTAATTTCCCTAATGGTTCTTTTAATTCTCTTAATTTATTTCCAAATTGACGTACAATTTCTCCTCTTTGTGGAGCAGGCATTGTTCTAAATGTTTTAAAAGCTGCAGTAGCGCTTTCCATTACTTTTTCGTAATCTGCTGCTGTAGTTGTTTTTACTTTTCCAATTAATTGACCATCTACTGGTGAATGACTTTCAATGATTGCTCCGTTTGAAAACCACTCATTTCCTGTTGATGTTCCTTCGTTAACGGCTTTTAGCCCTAATTTTTCTAGTGCTTCGTCCATTCCGAATTGTTGTGCTATTGTAGACATTCTTTATTTTTTAATGGTTTTTATTAATATTTATGCAAAAATAAGACTTTTATTTTACTTTCATTGCCGCAATTGCTCTTCAATGAATTTTGATTTTTAGGATTGTACCCTAGCCCAGATGGAAGCGGCATCCTTTTTATTTTCGTGATTGCGAGAAACGAAGCAATCTGAAATAAAAAGATACAGTGAACAGCTGGATTAAGCTCCTCAAAATTATTTTACAAACTTAGGATCTGCTTCCATCACTGTTCCGCAATTGTTACATGTTCGTAATTCTTCTGAACTATAAAAGTGTTTAAAATGCGGTAGGAAGTCTTTCTCAATATCCTTTAATTCAAAATAAACCTCATGTAATTTATGATTGCACTTTTCGCAGAACCATAGTAAACCGTCTTTTAAGTTTTGACCTTCGCGTTTTTTCTCAATCACTAATCCAATTGAGTTTTCAGATCGAACGGGAGAATGAGGCGTTTTTGCGGGATGGAGGTACATGTCGCCGGCATTTAATTGCATCGCTACTTTGTTACCTTCGTCTTGGACATAAACCGTAATTGACCCTTCCAATTGATAGAACAGTTCTTCGGTTTCATTGAAGTGGTAATCTTTTCGCGCATTGGGTCCTGCAACAATCATAACAATGTAATCGTCAGAATCGATGTAGATGTTTTTATTTCCCACAGGTGGCTTGAGCAAATGTCTGTTTTCGTCAATCCATTTGGTCAAGTTAAAAGGTTTTGCGATAGCCATATTTTAATTTTTTAGCTAATTTACAAAAATAAAAAAGGCTGGTAAAAAACCAGCCTTTTAAAATTTCAATTTATTTTATTTCCTTTAGCAAATAGATGTATACAGGAAAGTGATCGCTAAAACCAGGTTCACTTGGAGAGTTTCTTAACGGATACCCCTTGTACTGTCCTGAAATTTGTATCAAGAATTGCTTGTTATAAATACCAGCTTTCCAGTATTGAAAACTTGAAAAGTCATTTCTTAAAAATGGCTCACTGAGCATAATTTGGTCAAAAATATCACCAGAATCTCTATAGAATAATGTGGCGTTTCCATCCTTTGCCATTTGTTCAAAAGGATTATAAATACCAGATTTTTTAACTTCAGATTTCTTTAGTTTAGCGCCAATTCCTTCTTTTACACTTTTATTATACGTTCCATCGTTTAAATCACCCATAGTAATGATTTTTGCATTCGGATTGATTTTAAACAAGGAATCCATAATTTTTCGGTTCAATCGTCCCGCTGCTTCTCGGTACGGACTGCTTCTTTTTTCGCCACCTGAGCGAGAAGGCCAGTGATTTACAATAAAATGCATTTCTTCACCGTCCAATAAACCAGTAACTAATAATTGGTCACGTGTATAAATTCTTTTGCTTGTTGCGTCAAAATTTACATTTGGCTTGTCCGACTCTTCGGCATCTTTTTCCTCTTTTTTAGAAGTGTCCGCTTCATTTTGGTATACATATAAAGGAACATTAATATAGCTCGTAGGTTTAAAATGCTTTTTCTGGTATAAGAATCCTACATCAATCCCTCGCTTATCAGGCGAATCAAAGTGTACAATACCGTAATCCTTGCTTGCGATTTGAGGATTTTTTACTAAATCTTCTAGCACCCCTTTGTTTTCCACTTCACAAACTCCTAAGATAGTTGGCGATTCTTTTTGTTGGTCATTAGTTCCAATTCCTACAATAACTCGGGCTAAATTATTTAGCTTCTGCTTGTATTTTTTGGATGTCCAACCGTTTTGCGGCAAATATTCTTCGTCATAATTTGCTTGATTAATGGTGTCAAATAAATTTTCTACGTTATAAAACGCTACAGTATGTATCTTAAATTTTTTATCCTGAGCATGCACCTGAGACATTGCAAAGGCAAGAAATAAAGACAGAAAGATCGATTTTTTCAATTTCATAAATATCTAATATTATTTAAGTGTGAAGTTTAACAGAAACTTGGCTGTAAAAGTAATTATATTTAATTAATAATGTAACTTTGTCGCCGTTAAGAAAAGATTATTTTAACATAAAAGGATTAAATTAAATTTATTTATGAAAAAGCTTGTAATTAGTATGTTCTTTGTGCTGCAAGTTGTTTTTGCTTGGTCACAAGACAAAACAGCCGGAGTTACTGGGAAAGTTGTTGATTCAAAAACGCAAAAACCTTTAGAAAATGTAGTGACTTCTATTGAAAACACCACATTTACCGCTTTGACAAATAGCGAAGGTCAGTTTGTTTTTGATGCAGTTGTGGTTGGTGATCAATTATTAGAAATTAACAGTGCTGGTTATGCCAGACAATTGATTTCAATTTCTGTTACAGAAGGTAGTGTTTTGGATTTAGGAACTATTATGCTTGAAGAAGACATTACGTCTGAACAACAACTTAGTCTTATTACACTTACAGAAAATGATTTAGGAGACGACAATAGTGGATCCGAAAGTACTGCTGGTTTACTTCAAGCCAGTCGTGATGTATTTCAACAAGCTGCTGCTTTTAATTGGGGTCAAGCCCGATTTAGAATTAGAGGTCTTGATAATGAGTACGGTAAAACGATGATTAATGGTATTTCTATGGATAAGGTGTATGATGGTCGACCTCAGTATGCTAACTGGGGAGGCTTGAACGACGCTACTAGAAATCAAGAATTTACAATGGGATCTGCTCCTTCTGCTTACACTTTTGGTGGTGCTTTGGGAACACAAGAAATCAACACAAGAGCTTCGATCTACCGTCCTGGTTCTAGAATTTCGTTTTCAAATACTAATACCAATTATAGTTTCAGAACTATGGCTACTCACGCCTCTGGAATGGATAAAAACGGTTGGGCTTATGTAATTTCAGCTTCTAGACGTTGGGCACAAGAAGGTTACTTTGAAGGAACAGACTATGCTGCAAATTCATTCTTTGCTGCTGTTGAAAAGAAAATTAACGACAACCATAGCTTAAATTTTACTGCCATTTATGCACAAAACAGTCGTGGAAAAAACTCTCCAAATAGCGATGAGATAAACGACTTAGCAGGTGTAAAATATAACTCCTATTGGGGATACCAAGACGGTAAGAAAAGAAATTCAAGAGATAAAGATGTTGAAGAACCTATTTTTATCTTAAGTCATTACTGGAAAATTTCTGATAAAACCGATTTGAACACCAATGTAGCTTATCAATTTGGCTCTATTTCAAACAGCCGTTTAGACTATAATGGAACAAGAAACCCAGATCCTACATATTATAGAAATTTACCAAGTTATTTTTCTACATTTCACGATAACACAACCGGAGAATATTTAGGAAACACACCTGAAAATATGTTGCTAGCTGATGCTAATCGTGAATCATTTTTAGCAAACAGACAAATCAATTGGGATGAATTATACCGTGCTAATCAAGAACAATTATCAGGAGAAAGTTTAGCTATTTTATATGAAGATACTACAGAAGATAGACAATGGACTGCTAACGCACTTTTAGCTTCACAATTGTCTGACAATATCATTTTCAACGGTGGTTTTAACTATCGTAAATTACGTTCTGAAAACTTTCAAAATGTACTTGATTTATTAGGTGGACAATACTACCTTGATATTGATACTTTTTTACTACAAAAAGGCGGTGGAAGAGAACAATCTGATTTAGCTAATCCAGATCGAAAAGTGGTTGAAGGAGATAAATTTGGATACCGTTATTTACTTCATGCCGACGTGGTTGATGCATTTACACAGTTTAAATTTAGCTATAATAAAGTAGATTTTTATTTGGCTCAATCATTTTCTAGAAGTCAGTACCAAAGAGAAGGTATCTATCAAAATGGAAACTACCCTACAACTTCAAAGGGAGACAGTAAGAAAGTCATTTTTGAAAACTTCGGTTTTAAAGGAGGTATGACATATAAAATTACGGGTCGTAACTTTTTAGACTTCAACGGAGCTTACATGACAAAAGCGCCTTCAATGAGAAATACTTTTCCTAATGTAAGACTGAACAATAATATTGTTGAAGATTTGCAAAGTGAAGCGATCGTAAGTGCTGACGCAAGTTACATCATTCGTACTCCAAAATTGAAAGCCAAAATAACTGGATATTTTTCAAGAATTAGTAATTCAACAGACATTGCATTTTATTTTGCCGAAGGAATTGGAATCATTGACGAAACTACTAATGCTTTAGTAAGTGGAAATGGAAATGCTTTTGTTGCAGAAATCGTTACAGGTTTAACAAAGCAAAATATGGGTGGGGAATTTGGTATTGAATATCAATTTACTTCAACTATTAAAGGTACAGCCACTGCAGCTTACGGACAATATACTTACGCAAGCAACCCAAATGTAAAATTAAACGTAGATACTAATAGATCCGTAGTAGATTATGGTAGTGCTACAATGAAAGATTACAAACAACCGGGTATGCCGCAACAAGCATATGCTGTAGGAATAGAATATAGAGATCCTAAATATTGGTGGATTGGTGCAAATGCCAATTATCTTGCCGATAACTACTTAGATATTTCTCCATTATTAAGAACTGATAACTTCTTTAAAAATGCAAATGACCCAGACGGTTTCCCATTTGCTGGAGCTACTGAAGAAGCAGGAAGAGAATTGTTAAAGCAAGAAAAATTTGATCCAGTTACTTTACTTAACTTAGTAGGTGGAAAATCTTGGAGAACCAATTCTAAGAACAGAAATACAATTGGATTCTTTGCAAGTGTTAATAATGTACTAGATAAAACGTATAAAACAGGTGGTTTCGAACAAGCTAGAAATGCAAATTTCGAACAATTGTCTCAAGACATGCAAGGCCCTGCTCGTTCATTTGGTCCTAAATATTTCTACGGTTACGGACGAACTTATTTCGTTAACGTATATTATAACTTCTAATAAAATAAAAATTATCATATGAAAACAAATTTTTTAAAATCAATCTTTTTCGTAGCATTATCAGCAGCTCTTTTTACGAGTTGTGTAAATGATGACGATTATTCAATTCCAAATTTGGAATGTAATGAGCCGGTAATTACCTCAACAGTGAAAACCGTTCAAGCTATATATGACCAAGCTACACCTGTTGCAACTTTATACCAAGCAGACGATGTAATTGAAGCGCATGTAGTTTCAAGTGATCAAGGAGGTAACTTCTACAAAATCATTTACATGAATTCCATGGACGGTGAGATCGGATTCAGTGTAGCTGTTAATCAAGTAAGTACTTTTACTGATTACGCGGTTGGAAGAAAAGTATACGTTAAACTTAAAGGTTTATACACTCAAATCAGAAACAACACACTTCAAATTGGTGCTCTTTTTAATGGAAATGTGGGTCAAATTGCAACTACAGAATACAAGAAAGCAGTAGTTAGAGCATGTGAAGTAGTGGAAGAATCTACATTAGTAAACGAACTTACTTTAACAGACATCAATGACAGCAATCTTGGAAAACTAATTGAATTTGTTGATGTACAATTTGCTGATGATGCATTAGGTCAAAATTACTACAATGCAACTAATGTGGTAGGTGGAGAAACAAATCTAATCATTACAAATGCAGAAGGTAAAACATTAATTTTCAGAACAGGTTCATTCGCTAAATATGCAGGTATAGCAGTTTCTCCAAACAGCGGAAGAATTAGAGGTATCTTGACAAAATTTGGTTCTACTTATCAATTTGTAGCACGATACGCTTCAGACATTAAATTGACAGAGCCGCGTCTTACAGCAGGCGGTGGAGATACAGGTGGTGGAGACACTGGCGGTGGAGATACTGGCGGAGGAACTACTGACCCAACAGGTCCAGTTAGCGCACCAACAGGATCTATTTTCTTCGGTGGTGGAGATTTCGAAAATTTCGCAGCATTTACTACTGCAGTTGGAACTCAATTTCCACTATCTTCAAATGCAGCTTTAAGTACTGCTACAGGAATAAGTAATAGCAACTCTTTAAAAATAACAGGTACATCAAGTTCAAATACATTTTTGTTTTCAGTTCCACCATTGGCAAGTTTACCTGCAAATCCAACTAAAATCATGTTCTATGTAAGAGGAACCTCTACTGGAAAATCTTTATCTATGAACATTTACAAAGCCGGAAGTGGTTATGACTGTTTCAATTTAGGAGATTTAGGAGCAACTGGAGTTACTGTTGAAAAAACAACTGTACTACAAACTACAGGATCCTCAATTGGAAGTGGTGTAAACGATTATATTGGTACAATAAATACTAATAACACTTGGGTAAAGGTGACATTAAACATTACTGGAATTCCAATTAATACTGATCCAGGAAGTAACATTTTTGCATTAAAAATTGGAAAAGATTCTACATATGATTTACATGTTGATCATTTTACAATTCAATAATTGGTGCAACTTATTCAATACAAAAAAGGCTATCGTTTATTCGATAGCCTTTTTTTATACCCACAATTTAAGCAAATCTATTCATTTTGAATCAATAACGATTCCATCTGAGCGTCTCTCTTATAGACATCTTCGTAGAAATTTAAGTTTCCACTTCGATCCATCCACGCGGTGAAATAACCAATGTAAACAGGTATCTCACTTTTTAACGGATACCATTTTTCTGTTCCTTTATGCATCGCTGCATCAATTTTCTCTGGCGACCAGTTGGAGTCATCTGCGAGAATGTGCTCCGCTAAATCCTTTGGTTTTGCCACACGAATACAACCGTGACTGAATGCACGCGTTTCTCTTTGAAATAAACTTTTAGAAGGCGTATCATGAAGGTAAATATTATTACTATTTGGAAAAATAAATTTTACCAATCCCAATGAGTTTCTTACCCCTGGCTTTTGACGCACTTGTCCGTTATTCCATTCCATATTATGGTTTGCCAGATAATTACTGTTTTTCTGAATTCCGGGAAGGACTTCATTTTTAATGATACTTTGTGGAATATTCCAATAAGGACTAAATACAACGTACTTCATTTTTCCACTGAAAATAACCGTCTGATGTACCGTAGTTCCTACCACTACATCAGATTGTAAGACGACCGAATCATTCTTTATATAGGTCAATTGATATGCGGGAATATTGACTACTATATACTCTTTGTCTTGCGAAATAGTTGGCGATATCCAACGGCACCGTTCCATATTAATCATTATAGTTTTTATCCGATCCGCTACCGAAACATTCATCGCACCAATCGTATTTTTACCCAAGGTTTTATCTACCAAGAAACCGTGACGTCTTTGAAATACGGAAACTGCATCTATTAAACTTTTATCAAAAAGTCCGCTCCCAGAATCTTCTTTAAGATCTCCCGAAATAAAGAGTCGTTTCCGTATTTGCGTAATCAAAGCGGAACTGTCCTTAAATCTTAAACTCTTGAATTCTTCAGGCAAAACGATGGAATCCCATCCCCCATTTTTCGCAATAATGCGATACTGCTCCAATGCTTTCTTTAGTTGGTAATATTGCTTATTGAGCTGAGTCTTTTTGTGAACCAAACCAGGATTTGCTAATAAAGTATCTAAATAAGCAACATAAGAAGTGGGTTTGCGCTCTAAAAACCAGCCCATTTCTTCCCTCTTTTTTTGATCAGTTCCAGCCAAAACTTTATCAGTATAGAAAAAATAATAATTGGTTAAAAGCAATTCGCCTGTCAAATCAGTAGCTGAACTTTGGTACCACATCAAATCAAAAGCCTCCTTGTAAGGCAATTTTTCCGTAATTCCTTCCTCGGCAATAGAATTGATTCGGTTGTACAATACCTCGGCAGTTTCTTTGCGACCTTTGCTATCATGCCATAAATAATTAAACTTATGATTTCTGTAAGCTGCAAGTACGTCTTCTTGATATTTGACAAGTTCAGGATGGGTTTTATAAAAAGTGGCAATACCTGTGCTATCAAAAGGCTTCAATTCAGGATCAGGCTGATCCAATTTCAATTCTAACTGCTTTACCACAATAGGCTCCTCGGCTTTACATTGCCACAGCATTAAAATAACACCTAAAATTAACACCGCACCCACAATTATTACATACTTACTTTTCATAACTAGCACTTTTTTCTGTATAAAATTACTATTTTTACTTACACTTCCGATAAGATACGAAAAATTATGAAACAAGCGCTACTTCTACTTTCTCTCCTATTTACTACCCTAACAAGTCAGTGCCAAAATGTGGATCGTGAGACCAAAGCCGTTCATCAAATTATAGATTCTTGGCACAAAGCCGCTTCCGAAGCTGATTTCGCCACTTATTTTAATCTCATGTCTGACAATGCTATTTTTATCGGCACGGATGCGACAGAGAATTGGAACAAAAAAGAATTTCAAGCGTATGCTAAACCCCATTTTGACAAAGGAAAAGCATGGAGTTTTATTCCTTTAGAACGAAACATCTATTTTTCTGCTGATCAAAAAACTGCTTGGTTTGACGAGCTTTTAGATACACAAATGAAAATCTGCCGCGGATCTGGTGTACTAACTAAAGTGAATAACGAATGGAAAATTGCGCATTATGTTCTTTCCATTAATATTCCAAATGAGTTATCAAACGAAATTGTCAAAATGAAGACAGCAGTTGATGAGCAGCTGTTAAAAAGCATGCGGAAGTAATTCCAATTTTTCTTGAAACTCACCAGCTGGTTTTTATTTTATCCTATTTTTCGATAATAGAATACCTTTTGTAATATTATTTACTGCATTGTCATACATTAAAGTGACGTACTACCTTCTTGTATGATCATTTATTTAATACCATCTCGCTTAACACAGCTTTAAAAATTAGTACTTCGGAAGGATTTAATCCCTTTTAGAAGTAAAGAAGAAGCACCACAAAATCAAAATTATTTAAAACAGTTATAAATAGAGATGAATTCTCAATTGTTTTTCATTTTTCAAAACCAAGCCTGAAAAGGAACCGTAAATAGACCTATAAACCATTGTTAAACACATAAAATCTGTAGTATGAAAATAAATAAGTATGTAAAAATAGCCGCAGGAAGTATTCTTGGCATCGTTCTTCTTTTATTTATTGTTTTAGTAGTGCACATAGCAACAGTTAAACCAACCGTTTATGACAATGCTACTTTGCAAATTAGTCGCATTGACTTTAAACAACCGATTGACAGTGCGATGGCAAAGCAAATCAACCGAGACATGAAAAGTATTAAAGGTGTAAAAAATCCTTCTGTCTTTGCTGATAAAAAAGTAGTAGTTTATTACCATGATATGACCATAGCAAATTCAGAACAAGTGTATACGCAATTAATGGCAAAAGGAAATTATAATGCATCTCGCTATGTAGTTCCGGCCGCATTAGCCTCCAATGGAGTTTGTCCCGTGATGGATGAGGACAGTTTTAGCTTCAAATTTTCTAGAGGAATCCAACGAATTTTTAATTAACTATAAATACTTTTATTATGACTAAGTTTTCAAAAATCGCACTATGTGCACTGATTATTGGTTCTAGCGCATTTTTCACTTCTTGTGACGATGACGATGAGAACCCAACTGTAACACCAGAACTGACGCTTTATCAAAAATTAGGCGGAACTACTAAGGTAACGGATCCTAATAATACATCAATGATGATTGAGCAAGGAAGATTGAGTTTCCGTTCTGTAGTAGATTCTACTATTGTACTTATTGTTTCTGATATTGTAGCCGGAAATGAAGGAAATCTAGGAGCGCACTTTGCACCTTTAGCTGGTGAAGTTTTTGGACCAACAATGAACACAACCAATGTAGCCGTGCTAAGTAAAAATCTTACCGATTTCTTCTCTGCAAATACAGGTGGTGGAGCGACAAATACGTATTCAGGATTAAATATGGTTGATGCGCATAATCCTGCAGTTCACCCAAGAATGGGTGCCAAAGCAACTAACGCAAATTACGACAAATTCGTTGGTTACGTAGTAGTTGCAGCTGGAAAAAATGGTGTAACTGATCCTGCATTGGTTGGCGAAGTTGGAGCTGTTTTGGAATCATTGAGATCGCCAATCGTTCAAGACCCAAGCTAATAATTCTAAACTATTAAAAATGCCATTCAATTGATTTTGAATGGCATTTTTTTTTATTCTTATTTCTCCGATAAATGGTTCAACATATCTATCGTCATTTTCTCCAAGTCGTACTCATGTCTCCAACCCCAATCTTCCCTTGCTGATGAATCATCAATACTTGCCGGCCAACTGTCTGCAATTTTTTGACGAAAGTCTGGATTATACGTAATCTCGAATTCAGGAATGTGTTTTTTAATTTCAGCAGCAATTACTTTAGGTGTAAAACTCATAGCCGCTAAATTATAAGAAGATCGAATTTTTATTTTCTCACTTGGCGCTTGCATAATTCCAATTGTTGCTTTAATCGCATCGTCCATGTACATCATTGGCATTTTGGTTTCTTCAGATAAAAAACATTCGTATTTCTTGTCTTCCAAAGCTTTATAATAAATATCAACAGCATAATCTGTTGTTCCTCCTCCAGGAAGCGACGACCAACTGATTAAACCTGGATAACGAATACTTCTAACATCCACACCGTAAATATTGTGGTAATATTCACACCATCTTTCACCCGATTGTTTACTGATTCCGTACACCGTAGAAGGCTCCATTATCGTATATTGTGGCGTTTGCTCCTTTGGCGTTGTCGGTCCAAAAACCGCTATAGACGAGGGCCAAAAAATCTTTTTAATTTTTCCGGCTTTCGCCAAATTCAAAACGTGGAACAAGCTGTTCATATTCAAATCCCAGGCAAATGCAGGGTTTTTTTCAGCTGTTGCAGAAAGTAAGGCAGCCATTAAATACACCTCATCAATTTGATGCTTTTCAATTAAATTCTCAATCTGATTGTAATCCAAAGCATTTACCACTTCAAATGGTCCCGAATTGATTACATCATTGTTCAGTTTTCTAATGTCTGAAGCAATAACATTTTCGGTTCCGTATTCTTGACGAAGCTTTTGTGTAAGCTCAGTACCAATTTGACCACAAGCTCCGATGATTAATATTTTAGTTGCCATAATTTGCGTGTTGATTTTCGTTCGCAAATATAACGTTTTCGTAAGTAAATACCGAAATGCAAAATCGTTAATAATTCCCAATTCATAACTACAAATTAAGATAACCTCTTTAACTTTGTATTCTAAATTCTTACGAATGAATCTTAAGTTTATTTTGTTGCTACTTCCTTCACTATTATTGTTATCCTGTCAAGATGAGGACGCAATACGCGAAAAAGAACGCCTAAAATCGGTAGAAAAATCCCAAATTGTTTTTGCAAAAATCAATAAAGGCTGGAGTTTTGACCAACCTTCTTCAACCGAGGAAGTGCAATCCATATTGAAAAGTTGGAACCAGTGGAATGATTTCTCACGCGAATTGGAGCAAAAGCCAAAGTCGTCCATAAATGCATTTCGAAAAAAAGCAATTGCACTTTCGAAAAAAGCTGAAGCTTTGAATAATAATATTCCCGCAAAATATGACAAGCCACAAGTTAAAAGTCGAATAGCTATAATTATAACCCAGTTGCATCAATTGGATTTGTACATCAATTTAGATAAAATTCCTGCAGAAAAAGTGGTTGCCATAATTCCTAATGTGAATAAAGGGTTGCGATCTCTTGAAGCACAATTTCAAGAAATTATACGAAAAGAAAAAATTCCAGTAGAACAAGGAGAAGCCGATATGATTAGAATGCTAGACACAACGCGCGCCATTCCTTCGTCAAAACCTATACTTCCATAAATTGAGCAAGAACATTACTTCCATACAAAAACGCTATGAAAAGTCGGCAAAAATCAATCAGATTGCCGAAATTCTTGCCGTTCCTGAACAGAAAATACATCTGAAAGGATTAATTGCTTCGTCGTTATCGTTCGTGACACAAGCTATTTTTTCAAAAACAGAAAATCCGATGTTGTTAATCTTAGACGACAAGGAATCTTCGGCTTATTATCTGAATGATTTGGAGCAGTTGATTAACGACCAAGATGTTTTGTTTTATCCGGGTTCCTACAGAAATCCGTATCAAATTGAAGATACCGATAACGCGAATATTTTGCTTCGTGCAGAAGTATTGAACCGAATTAATTCTCGAAAGAAACCCGCTTTAATTGTCACTTATCCTGAAGCACTTTTTGAAAAAGTTGTGACTAAAAAAGAATTGGATAAAAACACATTGAAAGTTGCGGTTGGCGACCAAATTTCCATCGATTTCATTAATGAAGTTTTATTTGAATACGAATTTAAACGCGTGGATTTTATCACAGAACCTGGAGAATTTTCTGTTCGAGGTGGAATTATCGATGTATTTTCTTTTTCAAATGATTATCCGTACCGAATCGAATTTTTTGGAAATGAAGTAGAAAGCATCCGAAGTTTTGATGTGGAAACCCAACTTTCTGTTGAAAAACAAAAGAAAATCAACATCATTCCCAACGTTGAAAATAAATTCTTTGCTGAAAATAGAGAGAGTTTTTTAGAGTACATCAATCCGAAAACGACTATTTTTATCCACAATACAGAAGGTCTTTTTAGCAAATTAGACAAAATGTTTGAAAAAGCAGAAGTCGCTTTTGAAAAACTGAATAAAGAAATCAAGCATTCCGAACCGGAAATGCTTTATTTAAATCAAGCTTCTTTTATCAAAAAAGCACTCGATTTCTCCATTGTAGAATTGGGAAGTAAAGCCATTTTCAGGACTAAAAAGACATTTGAATTTCACATTCAACCGCAACCTTCGTTCAACAAACAGTTTGATTTACTGTATCAGAATCTCAACGATAATTATTCAAACGGGGTAAAAAATTATCTTTTAAGTTCAAATTTGCAACAAGCGAATCGCTTTCAAGATATTTTTGCAGCGTTGAATGAAGAAGAGTTTAAAGATGCAACCAAATCGTATGACAACATCGTGTTTCCTTTATATGAAGGTTTTATTGATGAAGAATTGCAAATCGCATGTTATACCGACCATCAGATTTTTGAGCGTTATCATAAATTTCACATCAAAAATGGATATGCAAAAAAGCAGACAATTACTTTAAAAGAACTTAACACGTTGTCTGTTGGTGATTATGTAACCCACATTGACCACGGAATTGGAAAGTTTGGCGGATTGCAAAAAATTCAAGTCGAAGGCAAAACGCAAGAAGCCATCAAATTGGTTTATGCAGATAACGACATTGTTTATGTGAGTATTCACTCGTTGCACAAGATTTCAAAGTTCAATGGAAAAGATGGAACGCCTCCGAAAATATACAAATTAGGTTCGAATGCTTGGAAAGTTTTAAAACAGAAAACCAAAGCTCGAGTAAAACATATTGCATTCAATTTAATTCAATTGTATGCGAAACGTCGATTGGAAAAAGGTTTTCAATACAGTCCCGACAGTTATTTGCAGAAGGAATTGGAAAGTTCGTTCATGTACGAAGACACGCCCGACCAAGGAAAAGCGACACAAGATGTAAAGAACGACATGGAAAGTGACCGACCAATGGACCGATTGGTTTGTGGTGACGTAGGTTTTGGAAAAACAGAAGTTGCCATTCGTGCGGCATTTAAAGCGGTTGATAATGGAAAACAAGTGGCGATTTTAGTTCCGACCACTATTTTGGCGTACCAACATTCGCGTACTTTTTCAGAACGATTGAAAGATATGCCGGTAACGGTTGGTTATTTAAATCGATTTAGAACGGCAAAAGAAAAAGCAGAAACGCTTAAAGATTTAGCGGAAGGAAGATTAGATATCGTGATTGGAACACATCAATTGGTCAATAAAAATGTAGTATTTAAAAATCTAGGTTTGTTAATTGTTGATGAAGAACAGAAATTTGGTGTCAATGTAAAAGACAAATTAAAAACGATTTCGGCTAATATTGACACGTTGACTTTGACGGCAACTCCGATTCCGAGAACGTTGCAATTTTCATTGATGGCGGCTCGAGATTTATCCGTAATCACTACTCCTCCACCCAATCGTTATCCGATTGAAACACATGTTGTGGGATTTTCGGAAGAAATGATTCGTGATGCAGTTTCGTATGAAATTCAGCGAAACGGACAAGTGTATTTTGTCAATAATCGAATTGAAAACATCAAAGAAGTTGCTGGAATGATTCAGCGATTGGTTCCTGGAGCTCGTGTGGGAATTGGCCACGGACAAATGGACGGAAAAAAATTGGAGGAATTGATGTTGGCTTTTATGAACGGTGATTTCGACGTTTTAGTAGCTACAACCATCATCGAAAGTGGATTAGATGTTCCGAATGCCAATACGATTTTCATCAATAATGCGAATAATTTTGGACTTTCTGATTTGCATCAAATGCGAGGTCGTGTGGGTCGAAGTAATAAGAAAGCGTTTTGTTATTTTATTTGTCCGCCGTATTCAGCAATGACGGATGAAGCGCGAAAACGAATTCAAGCTTTGGAACAATTCAGTGAATTGGGAAGCGGTTTTAATATTGCGATGAAAGATTTGGAAATTCGAGGAGCTGGAGATTTATTAGGTGGTGAACAAAGTGGTTTTATCAATGAAATTGGTTTTGAAACCTACCAAAAAATCATGAACGAAGCCATTGAAGAATTGAAGGAAAATGAGTTTAAAGAACTGTATCCAGTCGATGAACATGCACCACCAAAACCTTTCGTTAAAGACATTCAAATTGATACAGATTTCGAATTGTTGTTTCCAGATGAGTACATCAACAACATTTCAGAACGCTTGAATTTATATAATGAATTGAGCTTGATTAAAGACGAAGATGCACTTTTGGCTTTTGAAATCAAATTGGTTGACCGATTTGGACCTTTACCAAAACAAGCGCTTTCATTAATGAGTAGCATTAAAATTAAATGGATTGCAACCCGATTTGGAATTGAAAAACTAGTCATGAAACAAGGCAAAATGATTGCTTATTTTGTTTCCGACCATCAATCGGCTTATTACCAATCTAAAGAATTCACGAAGGTGTTACAGTTTGTACAAACCAATCCAAAACTAGGACGAATCAAAGAAAAGGAAACCCCAAAAGGATTGAAGTTGTTATTGACTTTTGATAATGTAAAAAGCGTGAGACGGGCTTTGGAGTTGATGGAGATGTTGTAGGTATATTTATTATATTTGTTAAAGTCATTAATTTACAAAAAGATGAGTATTCAAACAGAAAAGTCGCTAGTAATTGATTTACTTCAAAACATCAATGACATTTCACTGCTTAAAAAGGTGAAGGCTTTTGTTCTGACAGAATTAAATCCTTCAAATTTAACAGAGGAACAAAAAAATGAGCTTGAAAGGAGACTTCATGGCCATCAGCATAAAGAAGATTCTGATGTTGATGCTTTTGAATTTTTAGATGCTTTAAAGGCTAAATATGAGTTATAAAAAACTCGTTATTAAATCTACAGCACCCATTGAAATAGAAAACGTAGTTGTCTTAAACACTGAAATCAGCAAGACTTTAGGTCAGCGTCTTGAAAAAAAATTAAGAAATAGCTTCTTAAAAATTGCTGAAAATCCTGAAGGTTTTCAATTTCGACATAAGATGATTCGTATTATTTGGCTCAAAAAATTTCCTTATGGAATTTATTATTTGTTTGATTCCGATGAAGTTTACATAATAGCATTTTGGAGTACAAGAGCAGATATTGATTCAAAAATAACGCACTTATAAGAAAATCAGCTTATTACCAATCGAACGAATTCACGAAGGTGTTAAAGTTTGTGCAAACCAATCCAAAATTAGGACGAATCAAAGAAAAAGAAACACCTAAAGGCTTGAAGTTGTTATTGACTTTTGATAATGTAAAACCGGTTACTAGAGCTTTGGAATTAATGGAGATGTTGTAGAAATCAGCTTTTTCAAAAAATTATAGCACAAAAAAAGCCCCGAATTTCTCGAGGCTTCCTTTTTTATAAAAACTTTCTTACTTCAATTGAATATGCAATTCATTCAACTGTTTCTCGTCAATCATGGAAGGCGCGTCAATCATAACATCTCTTCCTGAATTGTTTTTAGGGAAAGCAATAAAATCACGAATCGTTTCTTGACCGCCTAAAATGGCAACCAATCTATCCAATCCAAAAGCCAAACCTCCGTGTGGTGGCGCTCCATATTGGAAAGCATCCATCAAGAATCCGAATTGTGCTTTTGCTTCTTCTTCGGTAAATCCTAAATATTTAAACATCAAGGCTTGGGTTGCTTTGTCGTGAATTCGGATGGAACCTCCACCAATTTCATTTCCGTTTAACACCATATCATAAGCATTGGCACGAACTTTTCCTGGATCGGTTTCCAATAAAGCCATATCTTCTGGTTTTGGGGATGTAAACGGGTGGTGCATTGCGTGGTAACGACCGCTTTCTTCGTCAAATTCCAATAAAGGAAAATCAACTACCCAAAGAGGTGCAAAAACCGCTGGATTTCTCAATCCCAAACGTGTTGCAAGTTCCATACGTAAAGCAGAAAGTGCCGCTCTTGTTTTATTTGCTGGACCAGAAAGTACAAAAATCATGTCGCCTTCTTTTGCATCCGTTGCTTTTGCCCAATTGGCCAAATCTTCTTGGTCGTAAAATTTATCTACCGAGGATTTATACGTTCCATTGGCTTCGCATTTTACGTAAACCATTCCGGAAGCACCTACTTGTGGACGTTTTACCCAGTCTATTAATGCATCGATTTCTTTTCGAGTATAAGATGCACAACCAGGTGCTGCAATACCTACTACCAATTCGGCTGCATTAAATACAGGGAATTCTTTATGTTGTGCTACTTCGTTCAATTCACCAAATTTCATATCAAAACGAATGTCTGGCTTGTCGTTTCCGTACGTTTTCATTGCATAATCGTACGTGATTCTTGGAAATTTATCTACCTCAATTCCCTTAATTTCTAACAATAAATGACGCGTCAATCCTTCAAAAATATTTAAGATATCTTCTTGTTCCACAAAAGCCATTTCGCAATCGATTTGTGTAAACTCAGGCTGTCTGTCGGCTCTTAAATCTTCGTCACGGAAACATTTCACAATTTGGAAATATTTGTCCATTCCACCTACCATCAACAATTGTTTAAAAGTTTGTGGCGATTGTGGTAACGCATAAAACTGCCCTTCATTCATACGGGAAGGAACTACAAAATCTCTCGCACCTTCTGGAGTCGATTTAATTAAGTAAGGGGTTTCCACTTCACAAAAATCCAAGTCCGAAAGGTATTTTCTAACTTCCATCGCCACTTTATGACGGAACAACAAGCTGTTTTTTACCGGATTTCTTCTAATATCTAGGTAACGGTATTTCATTCGAATATCTTCACCACCGTCCGTTTCATCTTCAATTGTAAAAGGAGGCGTGATTGCTTGGTTTAAAACAGTCAATTCGGTAACTAAAATTTCAATTTCACCCGTTGGAATGTTCTTATTTTTCGCTTCACGCTCTATTACGGTTCCTTTAACTTGAATTACAAATTCACGACCCAGCGTTTTTGCTTTTTCAAAAACAGATTTTTCAGAGCGACTTTCGTCAAAAATCAATTGCGTAATTCCATATCGATCGCGTAAATCGACCCAATTCATGAATCCTTTATCACGTGATTTTTGAACCCATCCAGCAAGTGTAACTTCGGTATTGATGTGTGAAGCGTTTAGTTCTCCACAATTATGACTTCTATACATTATCAAAATTTTAGACTGCAAAAATAGTGTTTTGTTTTAAATTAAGAACGTATGAAGATTCACTAATCGTTTTAGAAAAGTGGAAGGAATCAAAAATTTAATTGAAAATACGTTTTCGGAAGGAAAAAGAAGTTCATTTATAAAAAATCTACTTCAGTTTACACTAAAGTAGATTCAATTCTATTTACTGAAACGATGCAATAATTGCATGAAAAATTTTGCTTTTTTATTTTAATTCTAATTTCACATTTACAATAGTTTCATTGTAAAAAAGATTTAAAGAAACAGGTTTTGTTCCTGCAGGTAATTTAAACGTATTACCGTTTGTCGTTTTAGTTTCATCAGCATCTGCACTAACATAGTTATATTTGTCGTGCGAAATTTTTGATCCATTGTCTAAAAGCAATCTGAATTTTGAAAGATCCAATTGAATATATCCTCCTTTTGCTATTGGGTTTTTATTAGTCAATTCGACATCATAAGACATTTCAATACCCGTAATTTTTCCGTCAGGATTCGATAATTCAATCGCTTTTAAATTGGTAAGTTTTACGGAAGCTTCTTTATCTTTTCCAAGTAAAACAAGATCTGGAGTTGCTGTTACTAAAAATGTTTTGGGCTGTGATGCAGTCTCAGCTTCTGGAGTGGAGTTATTTCCTTCTAATGCCGTATTTTCTGTAGTTTTAGTTTCCACAGTACTTTCACTTTTCTTACAAGAATTCAAAGAAATCAATCCAGATACTAAAACCGATGCAATAAATAGTTTTTTCATATTTTTATGTTTTGTAGTAAATTTATATCAAATAATTTTTCATTAAGATAAATTATCATTAACAAATTGGAAATTTAATACATTTAATGTCCTAAATTATAGTTGCAATTGCAATTCCTCTACTATAAATAATAAGGTTGAATACTGTACGTGTACTTTAAATTGATTTTAAAAAATTTCGCTACCAAAACATAAAAAAACTATATTTGATATTATAAAAATCAATACTTCTATTTTATGAAAATAATTATAACAGGAATTTTACTTACAGTCCTTTCCGTTTCGGCTTTCGCCCAAAAAAACTATGTGACTTTTGAAGCTAAAATTGATAATAAAAACGGCGACAAACTGTACATATTAGGTCCAAATAAGTTTAAAAAAGAATTTACTTTGAACAACTCAGGCCGCTTTCAAGATACGTTGAAAGTAACTGAGGGAATGTACCGTTTGAGTGATGGCGTTGAAAACACGTCTCTTTTTCTGAGAAATGGAATGGATTTAAATTTAAAGATGGATGCCAAAGAATTTGACGAAAGTATTGTGTATGCAGGAAAAGGCGCGAAAGAAAATAATTTCTTAGCACAAAAAGCATTATTAGACGAGAATTTCAGCTTTGATGAAATGCTAAAAGCAGATGAAAGTACTTTTGAAAAAATGGCTGTTGATAAACAACAAAGCGACCTAAAGCGACTGAAGGATGCTAAATTAGATCCAGCCTTTACCACTTTGCACAGCACTGAAATTACTAATTCTTTAAAAGGATTAAAGCACTATTATAAAGAGGAATTGGCCATCCGAAAGCTAAATAATACAGCTTCTCCTACTTTTAATTATGAAAATCACAAAGGCGGCACCACCAAATTAGAAGATTTACGTGGAAAATATGTTTATGTAGATGTTTGGGCTACGTGGTGTGGGCCTTGTATCGCTGAAATTCCCTCATTGAAAAAAGTGGAACAACAATTCCACGGTAAAAATATCGAATTTGTAAGCATTTCAATTGACACCAAAAGAGATTATGAGAAGTGGAAAAAATTTGTAGTTACTAAAGAATTAGGCGGCATTCAACTTGTAGCCGATAACGACTGGAATTCAGATTTTGTAAAAGCGTACGGAATTACTGGAATTCCGCGATTCATTTTAATTGATCCGCAAGGAACTATTATTAACGCAAGTGCTGATCGTCCTTCAAACCCTGCGTTAACCGCATTACTGGAAACATTAGTTAAGTAACAAAAACGTTCCACATATAACCGTCTTTCTTAAGGCGGTTTTTTTTGCTTCAGAAATTCAATGTTAAGTTTTTCGCTATGTTACCAAATTGTTAAGTAAAAGTTTTTTTTATGTAAATCTTTTTTTTACATTTGAGTAATCAATTCAAATTAAGCGAATTGAATATAGAGTTTATAAAACAATTAAAAAATAAAAAGCGATGAAAAAGTATATGATAATAGGAGCATTTTTAATTTCAGGATTAATCTTTGCAAACCATCCTCCGAAACATGAAGTTCTAGGTGATTTAGTAAAATCAACTTATTATTTTGAAAATGGAGCGGTAAGTCAAGAAGGATTTTACAAAAACGGAAAAGTGCACGGCCAATGGACTTCTTACGATGAATCGGGTAAGAAGAAAGCAATGGGAGAATACAATGAGGGTGTAAAAACAGGAAAGTGGATTTTCTGGAATAATACTGTTTTAAGCGAAGTGGATTACTCAGAAAATCGAGTAGCTTTTGTTAAAACGTGGAAAGAGGAAGCATTGGTTAATAAAAATTGATAGGTTACTATTTTTAAAATCGAAAAGCGTTCTGTACAGAACGCTTTTTTTTATGCAAACTATTCAAAAAAAATAACCTCAACGATAAAGTTGAGGTTATATCTATAAATCAATTTATTTCTAAATTCAGTAAATAGATCACTTACTAACGGAAAACCGAGAACTATTAACTTCCTCGCCTGAACGCTAATCTACTGAACTCTGACCAATTAATTCTACTGAATTCTCACCACTTTTAGTTCCTCTATTCTTCAATCTAATCTTTATCTTTTGCAAAATAAAGAACATGACCGGAATAATAACTAAAGTCAAGAACGTTGCGAAGATCAAACCATAAATTACAGTTTTTGCCAAAGGCCCCCAGAATACTACATTATCTCCACCCAAATAAATATTTGGATTGTAATTGATGAAAAGATTAAAGAAATCAATATTCAAGCCAATGGCAAGTGGCACCAAACCTAAAACGGTGGTAATTGCCGTCAATAAAACCGGACGCAAACGTGATCGACCCGCTTCAACCATAATGTCAAAATATTCTTGCTTGGTTAGCAATTCCTTGTCGCCCATTCCATTTTCATGGAGCTTTCTGTCAATTAGAAGTTGTGTGTAATCAATCAACACAATGGCATTATTTACCACAATTCCGGCCAAGGAAATGATCCCCATCATCGTCATGATGATGACAAAATCATTGTTGAAAATTACCATTCCGAAGAAAACACCTCCAAAACTCAATAACACCGATACCAAGATTATAATAGGTTTTGAAATCGAGTTAAATTGTGCCACTAAAATCAATAAAATTCCACCAATTGCAATTAGTAAAGCATTTACCAAGAAACTCATGTTTTTAGCTTGTTCTTCTTGCTCACCAGTAAAAGCGAAAGTAATATCGCCTTTCATTTTATAATCAGACAATTCTCCTTTTAATTTATCCACGATTACGTTTCCATTGTAACCACCAATTACATTGGAATAAACGGTAATTACACGCTTCAAGTTTTTACGTTTAATGGTATTAAATGTATTGGAATCTTCCATCGAAGTAATTGCTGAAATAGGCACTTGAACCAGTTTTCCAGACGCTTGATCTCTAAACGTAATGGGCTGATTGTAAATTACCTTATTATCATTTCGCTGTTCTTCTTCCATCCGAACATTGATTTCGTAATCGTCTTTCCCTTCTTTGTAAGTAGAAATTTTTTCGCCAAAAACCGCACGCCTTAACGTTTGCCCCACTTGACTGGAAGTAATTCCCAATTGACCTGCTTTTTCCACATCAATAGAAATATCCACACCTGGTTTTGATTTATTGACGTCAATTTTTAATTCCTCAATTCCAGCCACATTTCTTTTGTTCAAAAAGTCCTTCAATCGATTGGCTTCAAGCAACATTTCTCTATAATCTTCTCCTGTAATTTCAATGTTTACCGGATAACCTGCTGGAGGTCCGTTTGCTTCTTTTTCCACTATAATTGAAACACCGGGATAGCCTTGAACTGACTTACGAATCTCTTCCATCACGTCCAAACTGTTGATGCCTTGACGGTATTTATATTCCCGCATGGTCAACGTAACTTTTCCACGGTGCGGCATATCATTTTCAGAACCGCCGTCCGTTTGTGGATTTCCAGCACCCTGACCTACTTGTGCAATGGCGGTTTCTACCATAAAGTTTTTGCCATCCTTCTCATATTTATTGGCAATGGCATATACTTTCTTTTCAATTTCTTTGGTAAAAGTATTGGTCTTTGCAATATCCGTTCCTTCTGGAAATTCAATGTAAACCATGATTTGGTTCGGCTGATTTTCTGGAAAAAACAACACGTTAGGTTTAGCAATTCCAACTGCTACGAAAGACAGGATCAAGATGGCAAAAGTTCCTAAAAAGAAAAATCGAGGTCTTTTTCCAGTCAATGCGAACTGCAAAAACTGTTGGTATCTGCGTTCCAAACCTACTAAACTCGTAGACTGAAATTTATCCATTCTTTTCAGTAGGAAATATTTATAAACCCACATCATGATGGCAAAAAACAACATCAAGTTTCCAATTCCTCTTCCGAATCCAGAATCTGTTGCTAATCCAAACACTAAAATTGCGGCTCCAATTCCACCAATAACACTGCTGATGAAAATTAATTTTTTACGCGGCATTTCTTTTTCTTGCAATTGCATGAAATCGGCAGTCAAGGTCGCGTTGATAATTAAAGCCACAAAAAGAGACGAAAACAAAACCACAGAAAGCGTCATTGGAAAGTAAATCATGAATTTACCCATCGTTCCCGGCCACAATCCCAACGGAAAAAATGCGGCTAAAGTTGTTGCTGTCGAAGCAATAATTGGCCAAGCAATCTCGCCAATACCTTCAATAGCAGCTTGCTTTCTGGACATTCCTTGACTCATTAGCGAGTAGACATTTTCCACCACTACAATTCCGTTATCCACCAACATTCCGAGTCCCATAACCAAGGCAAAAAGCACCATAGTATTTAAGGTAATTCCAAACGAGGCGAGAATCATGTACGACATAAACATCGAAAGTGGTATCGCAAACCCTACAAATAACGCATTTCTCAATCCCAAGAAAAACATTAAAACGATGATTACAAGCAAAACTCCAAAGATGATATTGTTTACCAAATCGTCTACTTGTGCAATCGTTCGTTCCGATTGATCGTTGGCATACGTGATTTTTAATCCTTCCGGAAAATAGTTTTCTTGTGCTTTTTCAATGATGGCTTTCACTCCATCCACGGCTTCCACCATGTTTTTTCCACTTCGTTTCTTGATGTCAACCATTACCACATTATCGCCGAAATCTCGTGCAAAAGTGGTACGTTCTTTTTCTTTGAACACAATAGTAGCAATGTCTTTCAAATACACATTTCCGTCTTGCTTTTTAACTACAATATTCGCCAGTTGATTCGGATCATTAATTTCACCAATCACTCTGATATTTTTCTTGATGCCGTTATTGGAAACACTTCCACCAGAAATGGTCTTGTTTTCATATTTCACCGCATTGATGATGTCGTCAAAACTGACTTTTGCAGCACTCATTTTATAAATGTCTACAGCAATTTCCACCTCTTTATCATCCACTCCACGAATTGCCGCTTCTTTAATTTGTGGCAAACGTTCTACGCGTTCTTCAATGTATTCTGAATATTCTTTCAATTTCTGCGAAGGATAATCTCCTCGCAGATTGATATTCAAAATTGGCACTTCTTCGGCAATATTCAAGTCAAAAACATTTGGCTCAACTTTACCACCACCATCAATTGTGGGCCATTGTGTATCTGATTTTACTTTGTCCACCTTATCCTTGACCTTCTGTTTGGCATCTTCTACCGAAATATCTTCGTCAAATTCTACTAAAATCATGGAATAATCTTCCAATGTATTCGACGTAATTTTGGTAACGCCCGAAATATTATTGAATTCTTCTTCCAAAGGTTTTGTAATCAATTTTTCCACATCTTCGGCAGAATTCCCTGGATTTATTGAACTGATGTAAATTTTGGTTTCCACAATTTCAGGAAAACTTTCCCGAGGCATTGCATAGTAGGACAATAAACCACCAATAAGTAAAATGGCGGTAATGACATAAACCGTCATCTTATTATTAATTGCCCAAGTTGAAACGGCAAATTCCTTGTTTATTTTATTACTCATGAGTTAGATGTATTATGAGGTCAATTATTTAATGATTTCCACGGCGGCACCGTCTGAAAGTGCTTTTCCACCATCGGTTACAATGATTTCACCCGGTTTTAAACCTGATTTTACTTCTACCAATGCACCAGACGCATATCCCACTTCAATGATTCGTTGTGCTACTTTTGGTTCTTTTTCATTGGTTATTACGTAAACAATTTTCTCGTTCAACGCATTTTCTGATATGATATTTTCAGGAATCAAAAGTGCATTTTTACTCGTATAATCTTCAATTTTCAAAACAGCCACTTGATTCGGACGCAATAAATTATCGGGATTTGGAACCGCAATCTCAATTCCAAACGTTCTGTTGTTTGGATTGATAAAAGTTCCCACTTGACGTACTTTTCCTTTATATGTTTTGCCAATAGCGTTTAAATATACCTCAACAGTAGCACCTAATTTCAGTTGACTCAAGTAGTTTTCAGGCACATTTGCTGTTACATACATATTTCCAAGATTTACAATTCTAAATAATTCTTGACCTGGAGCTACAACTTGACCACGTTCGGCAAGCACCTCATCAATGGTTCCTGAAAATGGCGCTCGAACAACTGTTTTTGACAATTGTGCCTGCATCTGTTTCACCATTTTCTGCTGACTTTGATAAGCAGTTTGCGTTTGCAAATATTGAATTTCCGAACCAATTTTCTGATTCCAGAGATTTTTCTGACGGTCAAACGTAGTTTTGTCCAATGCCAATTTATTTTCGGCTTGAGCCAATTGAGCACTCATTCCGCCGTCGTCAATTCGTGCTAAAACTTGTCCTTTAGACACTTTCTGACCCGATTTTACATTTAAAGCGGTTAGAATTCCAGAATATTCTGGGTAAATGAGGATGTTTTCTTTAGTATCCACATTTCCTTGCAATTCAATATAATGTGTAAATGCAGAATCTATAACCGTCATCGTTTTTACCAAAGGATATCTTTTAGTATCGTCTAGTTTGATAATTGCGGCATCCAAAAGTGCCATTTGAGCAGCTAACTTTTCATAATCCTGATGGATTTGATCGCGCTTTTCGTTGATTTGCTTTAAATCATTAGTTGCAATTACTGTTTCAACATCTTTAGTGGATTGGTCGCCACAACTGTATAAAGCAAAAGCGAGTACGGAAAGGGAAATTATTTTTTTCATTGTATTCTGTTTTTCAAATGAGAGCATTAATTAGGAATTGTAAGGAGTTTGTCAAGCGTTGCTTTTGTATTTATGACATCAACCATCGATTGCAAATAATTTTGTTGGGCTTTGTACAGTTGCTGTTGTGCGTCTGTAAAGTCAAAACTGCTTGAAATACCTTCAGTAAATTTGACATTTTGTTTGCGTTCAATTCGTTCGGCTAAACGCAAATTTTCTTTGGCACTTGTATATTGTTCCACACGAAATTCGTAATCACTTTTTGCTGTTTGAAATTGCAAAAGCAGTTGTTGTTCGGCTTCGGTTTGCTGCGTTTTAGCTTTATCAAACTCAATTTCGGCTTGTTGAGTTTTCGCTTGACGGCCAAAACTACTGAAGATTGGAATGTTTAATGAAAGTCCTAAATTTGAATAATTGAACCATTTTTGGTCGCTGCTTGTAAATTTAAAATCATCACCAAAAGCATTGTAGCCAAAATTCATGTTGGCAGAAAGACTTGGCAGCGCTTTACTTTTTTCTAATTTTAATTCCAATCTACGTTGGTCCACAAGACTTTGACTGATTTCATAATCAATACTTTTCTTTACATCAAATGAAGGTGTTGCCATTGCAAAATCAAGATTGGCTTGATTGAGTTGGTCCAATTTGTCGGTTAAAATCAATTCAGAATCTACTGGAATTCCCAAATTCAATTTAAGCATATTGATGGAAATTTGTTTCAATCGCAACGTATAATTCAAATTACTCACCACTGATGAAAGCGTAATTTTAAGCTGTTCGACATTTTCCTCTTCGATCAAACCGTTCTTAAAAGTTTCATTGGTGTCAAATAAAATTTTATCCAAGACCTCCTTGTTTTTGTTTAAAATCAAAATATTTTCTTCAGCAAGAAGCACGTTGGTGTAGGAGTTGATAACCATTTCCCGCACCTCAATGTTGGTTTTCTGTTTGTAATTTTCAAAATATTTTAAATACGTGCGTGACGCTTGAAGTGCTACAATGTAAGAACCGTCAAAAAGCAATTGACTCAATTGAGAACGCGCCGTCATTGTGTGTTTAGTTCCAAAAGCAAGTTCAGCAAATTCTCCAGGTTGTCCGCCAAAAAATTCCGCTGGAACCAAGGATTTCTGCAATGCAAAATTATTGGTATAATCCACACCTGCCGTAATTTGGGGCAAACCCGTTGCAATAGTCTCGCGTCTTTTCTGTTTAGCAGCGTCAATATCACGACCGGCATTTATGGCCGAGTAATTATTTTCCACAGCAAAAGTCACAGCTTCTTCCACTGAAAAACGATACGTTTTTGGCGCATTATTTTGTGCAAACAAACCGTTTGAAAGCACTAGAAAAGCGATTAAAAGAAAATTTTTGTTCATTATTTAATTATGTATTTGTGCTAATTGTAGTTCTAATTCTATAATTCCTTTTGGCGTAGCCAAGGCCCGAATATGGTATTCCAAAGCTTTTAATTCTAAAGCCGCTGCATCTCTTACGTTCACCGTGTTTTCATTGATTTGGAAAATGAGCAAATAATAGAAATTCGCGTAAGTATCAGGATCAATATCACTCCTAAAATAACCTTGATCAATACCTTTTTGAATGTTATTGACAAACCAAACCTTACATTCATTCACTTGCCTGTCGTGGGCTTTCCTATAAATGTCAGGGTAATGCTTCTTTAATTGATGAATTGGCGAAGTTTCTGACGATTTAAACATATCCTCAAAATACGCCGTAACTTCAAAATTTCCTGCAATTGCATTTACGTTCTCCGTCAGGATTTTAGAGATATTATAATGTATTTCATTCTGAACCTCTTCGATTGTTTCCTCAACAAGAATTTCCTTGTTGTCAAAAAACTTATACAAGGTTTTCTTGCTGCACGACATCTCTGCAGCAATATCATCCATGGTAATGCTTTTGAAACCCAATCTTAGAAAGAGTTCCCTGGATTTGTTGATTATTTTACTTTTCATCATTGCCTTCTTCATTATTTTCGAGTGCAAATGTAAGTCGGAAACTTTAAACACCAAAATAGTTTCCTTGGTTTTTATTGTATATTTAACAGTCGTTTTAAGGATTGCGATTTTTAATGAGGATGGAAAAGATTATTTTAGCCAAAAAATTAGACCATCATGCGTTCCATCAAGCAGTATCAAGAATTTATAGAAGACTATTTGTCCGCCCAGAAAATTGTGCGTGAACCAAAAAACCTCTACGAACCAATCAGTTATATTTTACTTTTAGGCGGAAAAAGAATTCGTCCTACTTTAACCTTGATGACGGCAGAAATTTTTGGAACTGATTATAAAGAGGCATTGCCGGCAGCTTTGGCCATTGAAGTCTTTCATAATTTCTCGTTGATTCACGATGACATCATGGACGACGCGCCTTTACGAAGAGGAAATGAAACGGTGCATGAAAAGTGGGATTTGAATACCGGAATACTTTCAGGCGATGCAATGCTGATTTTGGCGTACCAATATTTTGAACAATACGAACCTGCCGTTTTTAGAGACTTGGCAAAATTGTTTAGCAAAACCGCAATTCAAGTTTGCGAAGGCCAACAATGGGACGTGGATTTTGAAGATCGAGAGGAAGTTTCTATTCCGGAATATTTAAAAATGATTGAGTATAAAACGGCCGTACTTGTTGCTGCAGCGATGAAAATGGGTGCTATAATAGCGTCAACTACAACTGAAAACTGCGAATTAATTTATGATTTTGGATTGAATTTAGGTTTGGCTTTTCAATTGCAAGATGATTATTTAGACGCTTTTGGAGATCCAGCCACCTTTGGAAAGCAAGTGGGCGGTGATATTATTGAAAATAAAAAAACCTATTTATACTTAAAAGCGCAAGAGTTTTCTACTGCAGAACAACGCGAAGAACTGATGCATTTATTTTCAATACATCCTGTAGACACTACTGATAAAGTAGAATCTGTAAAAAAAGTTTTTGAAAAAACGGGCGCTGCAGCCGCTACGCAAAAAGCCATCACTGATTTTACAATGATTGCTTTTGAAACTTTAGAAAAGTTGGAAATTTCTGCAGATAAAAAAGCGATTCTACGATTGTTTGGAGAGAAATTAATGAGTCGGAATGTGTAATGTTTCAGTATTAAACACTTTAATTTCATTATAATACTTGTAAAAATGCAAATTCGTCAAAATTGCGAATTTGCATTTTTTTTGCATCCGATTAAAACAAATCTTCAGGAGGAGTTAATAAATTTAATTTACTTTTCAATTCTGAGTTTAAAATGGTCAACCCAAATTGATACGACGCATTCATCCAACCAAAACCTTCTTCTGTAATGTAATTAAATTCGGTTCCTACGTTACCGTATTCGGCAAAAATTTTATGCGAACTACTTTCTAGATCGTACTTTTCGGGAATGGTTCCGTTAAAATCCACTGCGTTTTTTGTTATCAACCACAACCAGCGGTACACCATTTCTTGAGCTTCTTCCATGTATCCGTAATTCAGCAAACCTTTCCATAAAAATATCTGATGAGGTGCCCAGCCAAATGGATAATCCCATTGTCGGACTGGAGCGTCCGCTGGAATATTTCCAATGGATTTTTTAGTACTTCCTGAAATTCCACCTCTCATTTTGAACTTAGAAAGTGTCTTTTTTACTAAAATTTCAGCTTGTTCCGCACTGCATAATTTTGCCCAAAGCGAATAAAATGTTGTTGCTGCTTCAAAATTCTGCTGTTCTTTTAATTCAAAATTGTAATCAAAATACATTTCTTCATTTTCATTCCAGCACAAATCATTGATTTTCTGCTTTCTTGAAGTTGCTTTTTTCTGCCAATACTCCGAAGTGTATTTCGTGTTTTTATCCAATTGAAATTCATTATTGAAATAGTTTCCAATTAAAAATTCAATGTCCGTTTCATACTTATAAAGCAAACTGTTTAGAGCAACAGTGTTTAGATCAGCACAAATAGCTACCAATCGATTTGTGGTATCGTGACCGCTTTCTCGCATACTTCGATCGTGCATAAAGTAGTTGTCGAGTTCCGCGTCTACAATTTCACGTTCTAAATATTTCTTTTCAAAATCACGCAGCGGCAGCTTATACTTTAGTGCATATTTTTCTAAAATATCATCAAAATGTCCTGATTCTACTTCAAATGGAAGTCCAATTCCTTCTGCTTTATACCGATTTAATCCATTTGATGTCAATCGCTTTCCCTCGCCCATCCACACTTGCTGGTATTCTTTAATGCACGTTTTCAGGTGTTTTTCAATCCAAGAGATTTCCTGATTGGACTTCTTTAAAATATCAACTACTAACGAAGTATATAATGGCGGTTGGGTTCTAGAAAGATAATAACTTCGATTGGCATTCAGAATTTTTCCATAATGGTCAATTTGGTATTTAAAATTTTCTGCAATTGAAATGGCAAGATCGACTTCGCCGTCAATTAAAAGTCCTTTTGCGATAAAATAACTGTCCCAACCGTACATTTCATTGAATCTACCACCAGGAACTACAAAAGGAATTCCTCTTCCATCCTTCATTGCCAAAGCTAAAATTCCAGGTTGCCTGTTTAATGTGAGTTCAAATTCAGCAGAAATAAGGTGCGGTAATGCAACCACTTTTAATTTTGAATAAGAAGCCTCGAGGTTTTTAAAATACTCAAACGCATCGTTATCACTTGCAGGAACATACAAATAGGAAAACTCACTTTGTGTCTTTTCGTCCGTGAGAATTTGCTGTATTCCGTCGGCATCAATAGTTCGAGTTAAGCCTTTCCAATACAATGTTTTTATTTTTCTAGAAATTCGTTCAACAGGATTTTCTAAAATTTCATCTAAATCAACTTCTGTAAATTCCGTTTGAGTTTTTTTGGCCAAAGCCAATTCTTGAAGTAAATTAGACAAGTGATACGTTCCTTCAATTACTACCGACTTGCCGTTTGCATCGTTCAAAACAAAGCGTTTTGGACCACAATCATCCACCGTGATTTTCTTATCATTGTCCGTATCTTCTTGGGCAAGCAAGGCTTTTAGTGTTGATTCAATATGTAGTTTAAGCTTCATTTTTGGTAGTTAATTTTTTGAGAATAAAGAATGATATTAGCAATAAACCCATCGGGATTAAAGTAAAATAAAATGCATTTTCTGGACCTTGATTTTGAAACAACCATCCGATAATTCGAGAACCTAACGTTCCTCCAAGTGCCGAAAATATTACGATTAAACCCGTCATAGAACTGTGTAGTTTTTGTGGCAAAGCACTTAAAACAACCGAATTCAAAAGCGGGTAAATTGGTGCTATAAACAACCCAATTAATGGAAATGCAAAACCAATTAGTGGAATATCCGCAAGAGAATTAATCGCTTTAACTTCTAATCCTACCGTTTTTGGAAGTACAAAAATCACAAGCAGCATTGCCGCTATTATGCAGAAAGTAAGTACCCAAATCCAGTTGATTTTCTTGGTAATATATCCTGCAGCAAGTCGTCCGACGGCTAATGAAATTGCTAAAATACTTGCCATCATAATCCCTATATTTTCGGGAAGATGCAATACTTTTTCATTAAATGTTGGCAACCACGACATAATTCCTTGCTCAATCATTACAAAAAGAAAAACGTTTATTACAAAAACGATAGTAATGATCTTGGTAATTAATTTGAACATTTGCAGAAAATCGTCCATTAAATTGACACCTGGAATTGCTTCTGATTTTTCAAATTTTGTAAACAATAAAAACACAAAGGACAGAAGAGAAATCGATGCCAAAAGCCAATACACGTTGAGCCAGGAATCAGGATTTTCAGTAGTATTGAATGCAGGAAAAAGGAAATAAGCTAACGCAATTCCAATCATAAAGACACCTTCAATAGAACTCATCAGCGAATTATGTTCTTTTTGATTTTCGGTAACTGTTCCAATTAAGGAATAAACAGAAACTTTTATCAACGCAAATGAAATTCCCACTGTAGCAAATAAAATTTTAGCCGAATTAAATGAGTTGCCATAATACATACTTAAACTTGCAATGGTAACCAATCCAAGTCCAATGAGCATTGCTTTTTTATAACCAATTCTGGGCAAAAAAGACGCAATAAAAAAGGAAACGATGGCAATGGGCAAATCTTTAAATGCTTCAAGTATGCTTGCTTGTACTTCATTAACTCCGTAATTTTTCTGGGATTTTAAGATCACAATTCCTACGCTGTTGAGTAAAATTGCAAAAACGAAGTAATTTAGGTACAAGGAGATTTTTATTCCTATGTTTTTCATGTGTTCCGATTTAGTTATAAATGTACAAATAAACCAAATGCTGTCTTTGAGAACAGCATTTGGAAACTATTAACTAAACAATTCAATTATTAAAAATCTAGAGCTACTGACAATCTAAAGGTCCGTCCTAATATTGGTCGTGCCATAAATACATCGCTTGACGAAGAAGTAGTTTGCCTTGGATCTCCTTCTGTTAAACCAATTGCATTGAACAAGTTTGAACCGTCTAACCCAAATCTCAAATTATTAACGGTGTAACTTAATCCTGCTCCAACTTCATTGAAAGCGGGTAAAACTTGTTTGTTGTCTTGATTGGTGTATTTTTTGTCAAAATAAGTCACATTTACATAAGCAGCTAACTGTTTTGTAATGTCCACTTCTGGACGCAACGTGTAGAAGAAAGTTGGAATTCTTCTTGCCGTATTTCCATTAAAATTAAATTCAGATCCATCGCCGTTGGTTCCTGTAAAATTATCGTATTCTGGTTTCTGGAACGTAAAGTTTAATCCCAATCTAAAAATAGAATAGCGTACATTGGTTTCTACTTCAAGTCCAACATTATTGATATCGGCAAATTTATTTTCAGAAGAACCATCTGATAAAATATCCGTAAAGGCCACATTCTCTAAATTCATGTGAAACAAATTGGCATTTAAGGAAATAAATGAATTTGCAAACTTATACCCCAATTCTAACTGATTGACCATGGTATTTTCCAACTTACTTAAATCAGCAGCATTGTCATAAAAAGCCTCCTCAATTGGCGATCTGAAGCCGTGACTGTATCTAACATAAGAAGCCATTCTATCATTGAATTTGTAATTTACCGCACCTGTGTAGGAAATTTCACTTACGTCATATCGCCAATATGTATATGGATTACCTATGATGGTAGTTACCGCATCATCAGCTGTATTATCATCTAGAATTCCTAAATTTTCCGCTCCAAAACGTGCGTTATCTCTATACCCTGAATATTTGTCTTTATTATATCTTAAACCTGCATTCAATGTCAATTTATCCGAAGCTTCAAATTCCGCATCCACATAAATATCATTAAGAAGCCCTTTAGTTTGAGCATCCCGTTCCAACCATGTAATTCTCTCAATACCGTTATAAGTATGATTTACACCCGTTGTTGTGTTTTCTACATTCAGCAATCTTGGATTGTCTGAAACATCTACTAAATAACTGTTCCAGTTCCAATATTGGTTAGATTTCCAATTGGAATAATAATATCCCGCAGTAATAGTCAGTGGCTCTAAATCAAATGTAAAAGATAAATTATTGGCAAAGTTTTGCATTTTCTTGTGAATGTACCAATGATCGGCTCGCATCACCAATGAATTTGGATCTAAATTTCCTCCTCCATCAACATAAGTAAACTGGTAATCCGCTGCATTTCCGGTGCTTCCTGGAACAATATCCGTGTAAGCTGCTTGAGTCCAAGGTCCACCATTTGGAAAAATAGCATTGTAATTTAAATCGATTTGCGTATTTCTAAATGCATTTTTGACCGTTATTTTATCTGCTATTTTCTTTTTAAATTCAGCACCAATTGCATCTACAACCGGATGCACTCCATCTTCTAAATCTGCTTTAAAAGTTCCTCCGCCAAATTGCGGTACATTTAAGTTTGAGAAATTTACCGAAGTCAGCGTTCCATAATTTGGATTAAATCCATCAATTCCTTCAATCTTACCATTAGAACTCTTAAGGGGAATAGGCAAGAAAAAAGCATTTCTATCGTCTAATTTTTTATAATTAATTCGGAAATAGCCACCATCGTCAAACCTGTACGTCAAGTTCATTTTTATCTGTCCTCCTTTGTTTGCAGAAAAACCAGTTTCTCTGATACCTTCATCCACGCGGTAAAAGCCACCTACATTGAAAAATAATTTATCTTTCACTAAAGCACCACTTAAGTTCAGGTCGTTTCTAAACAATCCATAATCACCCGTAGTAAATTTTGCTCTTCCTTTAAACTCGTTTTGTCCCGTTTTAGAAATAAAGTTGATAATTCCTCCAGGAGCATTTGTAGCAAAAATGGATGCCGAGCCACCTCGAACCGCTTCCATCTTACTTAATGTTTCGTCCAGGCGATAAAAACTGTCTGCATTGGCAAATTGCAACGCGCCGTCTTCAAAAACAGGCAATCCATCTTCTTGGATTTGAACATATTCATAAGCTCCAGCAGAAGGAATTCCTCTTGCAAATAAATTATTTCCTACCTCACCGCCCGACGTTTCCACAACAAATCCAGGAATGGTTTGTAGCAGTGCCGCTGTACTCAATGGTGCTCTATTTTCAATTGCTTTGGCACCTAAAGTTGTAATGGCAATACTTGATTCCAGCTTTGTTCTTGGATTTGAAGATCCTGTAATGACCACTTCATTTAAGCTTTCGGTTAATGTGGCAAGTTTCACATCTTGGATTTTATTTTCGCCCGCTGCTATTGAAATTTCTTTTTCAACCGCAGAATAACCTATGCTACTTGCGATCATTGTGTATACGCCAGCGGCCACGTTGGAAAATTTAAAATTCCCATCTCCATCTGTTACCGCATTTTTATCCGCATTTTTTAAAGAAACATTTACACCGGGAACAGTACGTCCATTTTCATCGAAAACTTTTCCTGAAATGGAACCGTTTCCTTGCGCAAATGCATTTGAAGGCTGAAAAACCAACAGTAACAACAGCATAAAACCTGTTGTATAAAAGTCAAATTGTTTCATAATATTTTGTTTTAATTACTAATAGAGTTTGTTGAATGGTAAATTTAAGTACTTATTAACGTTTCAATAAGAAATTTGTTCCGAAAACGTTTTCGAAACCACCGAAAACGTTTTCGGTAAAGAAAGTAAGTACTTAATCATAAATTGTTTACTTTTAGTGCATGAATGATACAAAGCTAACAGATATAGCGGCGGCAGTTGGTGTTTCCGTAACAACCGTCTCAAAAGCACTTAAAGGTTATCCCGATATTAATAAAGATACACGCGCTCGAATCATTGAAATGGCGGAGAAAATGAATTATCTTCCCAATGAAAATGCTGTAAATTTACGTACCAATCAGACCAAAACAATTGGTGTTATCATTCCCACCACGGTACATCACTTTTTTTCAAGTGTATTAAACGGTATTTTAGATGAAGCAGAAAAAAGAGGTTACCTCGTAATTATTTTGCAATCCAACGAAAAGTACGAATTGGAAAAAAAGCAAATTTCTTTACTAATGCAAAAAAGAGTGGATGGAATTCTCATCTCATTATCGAATGAAACAGATGATTTTTCGCACATTAATGCAGTATTAAACAAAGAAACGCCAGTGGTGTTATTTGATAAAATTGCCAAGATGGTACACTGTTCAAAAGTGGTAATTGACGACCGGAAAGCAGCTTACGATGCTGTATCCTATTTAATTGGAAAAGGTTACAAGCGAATTGCTCATTTCCGCGGTTCTCTGGTTCCTCAAAATTCTATAGATCGTTTTTTAGGTTATAAAAAAGCACTGGAAGACCACGGAATTATTTTTGATCCCAATTTAGTATTTATGTGCGACCACAATACAGATTTTGAAGACGGATATGCAAATGCAAAAAAAATGGTTGAAAGTCAGCAAGAAATTGATGCAGTTTTTGCCATTACAGATTTAGTAGCCATTGGAATTATAAAATATTTAAACGAGGTGGAGATTAAAATTCCTGAACAGATTGCTGTAATTGGTTTTAGTAATTGGTTCATGTCCACCGTAATTTCACCAAAACTATCTACTGTCAATCAACCTGGTTATGATATTGGATTTAAGGCTGTTTCTATATTAATAGATGAAATCATTCAAGCAAAAAATCACGTCCCAATTAAGCACCAAACTATTACGCTTCCCACAGAAATTATTGAAAGAGAATCTACGGTTAGAATATAAATTTAAATTAGTTTGCCGTAACCAAAAAACACTTTATCGCATGAAATTCATTGCACCTCAATCCGCTGATCTACTACTTTCTGAAGCCGAAAAAGAAAACTTGTACCAAAAATTAATAGCACAATTGAACAAGGATTTTAGTTTGGCAAATGAGTCTATTGATATTCCACTACTTAGTTCGGCGGAAGATTTGAAAACGATTTTACACGAAAAAATCTATCGATTGATTCAATATAAATTTGCCGAATATCTGAATCTACTTTATATCGTTGATGTTTCTGAAACTGAAATTAAAAAGTTAGACGGTTCTGATATTTCAGAATTATCGGGTCAAGTTGCTTTTTTGATTTTGAAAAGAGAATGGCAGAAAGTTTGGTTTAGGAATAAATTGTAACTTTATTTTTCACTCAATTTTTTTTGTCTTATTGAAAATTTCAACTTAGTTAAGAGTTATTGTGAGATGTTAAAAAGAAACTTACAATTAGTTAGGGATTATTCATTTTAAAAAATTCTCTAATCAAAAATAAACTCTAATAAACGGCATAAAAGCCTCATTATATACATTGTTTCTTTCTTTAAACAAAACATTATAACGCACTCCAATAGTTACATTATTGGTCCGGTAACCTGCACCAACAAATAGTGCGGTATTCCAAAAGTTATCCTTAAAATTATCTTCGTAAGTAGTATTGACACGAAGTTGTTCCAATTCTGCTGATAATTGTACTTGTTCTATAGGGTTCACTAAAGCAATTAAACTGGCTCCGTAAATATAGGATTCAAAGTTGTTTTTCCAACTCACATAACTTCCTTGCACTCCAGCTCCTGCAGAAAAATATTGATTGACGTCATAGATCGCACTTGGTGCCACCACAATGTTTGTAAAACCAGATCCAAAGCTCAAACCTAAAGTTCCACCATAATGGATGCGCTCGGAAAAAGGAGTAGAATTTTGTGCTGAAGCAATTGGTACGCAAAAAATTGCAACAATAAGACCTAAAAATGTTGATTTCATATATTTCGTTGATTTCATATTCTCTTTAAGATAAGTTTAAGTCATAAAAGTATAAAATATTTATTAGAGTGTGGTAATTGTTGTACTTTTGCCTAATCATTTTTATTAAAATTAGGACATTCAATATATATTATGGATAGGTTTTCATTTTTAAATGCAGCTCACACAGAATTCTTTGGCGAATTATACGACCAATATTTAGCAAATCCTGACAGCGTTGAGCCAAGCTGGAGAAGTTTCTTTCAAGGATTTGATTTTGGCTCTACAACCTATAACGACGAAAGTCCCGCGGTGCAAATGGCGGCTGTTGCCGCAAATACTCAAGGTCAAGGACAAGATTGTTCGATCGTTTCCAATCAACTTCAAAAGGAATTTAATGTTTTAAATTTAATTGAAGCCTACAGAACGCGTGGCCACTTGTTTACTAAAACAAACCCAGTTCGCGATAGAAGAACATATCAACCGACATTGGATTTATCAAATTTTGATTTATCTGACAAGGATTTGAGTACTGTTTTTGATGCTGCAAAAGCACTTAAAATTGCACCTTGTACTTTAAAAGAAATTTTAGGACATCTAGATAACATTTATTGCCAGCATATTGGTGTGGAATACATGTACATTAGAGATCCTGAAATTCGCAATTGGATTCAAGCAAAAATTGGCTACAATGATAATCTCCCTAAATTTTCTGCAGAGCAGAAGAAAAATATTTTAGGAAAATTGAACGAAGCCGTTTCTTTTGAAAACTTTTTGCATACCAAATATGTGGGTCAAAAGCGTTTTTCACTTGAAGGTGGAGAATCTTTAATTCCTGGATTGGATGCTTTAATTGAAGCTGCAGCGGATAAAGGAGTAGAACAATTTGTAATGGGAATGGCACACCGTGGTCGTTTGAGCGTTTTGGCAAATATTTTTGGCAAAAACACACAAGACATTTTCTCTGAATTTGACGGAAAAGACTACGACGACGACGCTCTTTTTGACGGTGACGTAAAATACCATTTGGGACTTACAGCTGACAGAAAAACAAAATCAGGCAAAAGCATCAATATCAATTTAGCACCAAACCCTTCGCATTTAGAAACGGTTGGAGCTGTAATTGAAGGAATTACGCGTGCTAAACAGGATCATTACTTTCCTAATGACAATTCTAAAGTTTTACCAATCGCACTTCACGGAGATGCAGCAGTTGCAGGACAAGGAATTGTGTATGAAATTGTGCAAATGGCACAGTTGGAAGGTTATAAAACAGGCGGAACAATTCATATCGTGGTAAATAATCAAGTTGGATTTACAACAAATTATTTAGACGCAAGATCATCGACATATTGTACTGATATTGCAAAAGTAACTTTGTCTCCGGTATTGCATGTTAATGCAGATGACGCGGAAGCAGTAGTTCACGCGATGTTATTTGCGCTAGATTTCCGTATGGAATTTGGCCGTGATGTATTTATTGACCTTCTGGGTTATAGAAAATACGGACATAATGAAGGTGACGAACCTCGTTTTACACAACCAAAATTATATAAACTAATTGCAAAACATCAAAACCCAAGAGACATTTATGCAGCTCAATTGCTCGCTGAAGGTGTAATTCAAGGCGATTATGTAAAAGAATTAGAAGCAAAATATAAAGCAGATTTAGAAGAAAACCTTGAAGCTTCTCGTAAAAAAGAGCTGACAATCATTACGCCTTTTATGCAAAATGAATGGCAAGGATTCGCGCAAGCAGAATTAGCTGAAATGATTCAGAAAGTAGACACTACTTTTTCTAAAGAAACTTTGACAGACATTGCAAAGGTGATTACCACTTTGCCAGAAGATAAAAAGTTTTTCAACAAAATTCAGAAGTTGATTAACGACCGAAAATCGATGTTCTTCGAAAGCGATAAGTTGGATTGGGCTATGGCCGAATTATTGGCTTATGGCTCATTACTAACTGAAGGATACGACGTTAGAATGTCCGGTCAAGACGTGGAAAGAGGTACATTCTCGCACCGTCATGCCGTTATAAAATCAGAAGATTCAGAAGAACGCATCATTTTATTGAATCAATTGAATGCAAATTCAGACAATTCAAATGGTAAATTTAGAATCTACAATTCATTACTTTCAGAATACGGAGTAGTTGGATTTGATTACGGTTATGCTTTGGCAAGTCCGAAAACATTGACCATTTGGGAAGCACAATTTGGAGATTTCAGCAATGGAGCTCAAATTATGTTGGATCAATATATTTCTGCTGCAGAAGATAAATGGAACAATCAAAACGGTTTGGTAATGTTATTGCCACACGGTTATGAAGGTCAAGGAGCGGAACATTCGTCTGCAAGAATGGAGCGTTATTTACAAATGGGTGCAACAGACAACATGTTTATTGCCGATTGTACAACTCCAGCCAACTTTTTTCACTTGTTAAGAAGACAAATGAAAACGACGTTTAGAAAACCATTAATTGTCTTTACTCCAAAAAGTTTATTGCGTCATCCATCCGTAGTTTCTACAGTGGACGAATTTGCAAACGGAAGTTTCCAAGAAGTATTGGACGATCCAATTGCAGACAAAAAATTAGTGAAATCATTAGTTTTCTGTACCGGTAAATTCTATTATGATTTAGTTGCAGAAAGAGAAGCAAACGGCAGAACGGATGTAGCTTTTATTAGAATCGAGCAATTATTTCCATTACCAGTGGAGCAATTAAAAGCCGTTATTGCAAGTTATCCAAATGCGGACGATTACGTTTGGGCTCAAGAAGAACCAAAAAACATGGGAGCTTATAGCTTTATGTTGATGAACTTCGACTTGGTAAAATTGCGTTTGGCATCTTTAAAAGCATACAGTGCTCCAGCGGCAGGAAGTTACGCACGTTCTAAAAAACGTCACGCTTCAGCAATAGCCATGGTTTTTGACAAAAATTTATTTAATTAAAATATTAGTTTCAGGTTTAAAGTTTAGAATTCCACTTGGCAATTTTAAACTTTAAATCTATAACCTTTTAACCTAAAAGAACATGATTTTAGAAATGAAAGTCCCTTCACCAGGGGAATCAATCACAGAAGTTGAAATTGCAACTTGGTTGGTAAAAGATGGTGACTATGTAGAAAAAGACCAAGCAATTGCTGAAGTGGATTCTGATAAAGCAACTTTAGAATTACCTGCTGAAGAAAGCGGAATCATTACGCTAAAAGCAGAAGAAGGTGATGCAGTAGCAGTTGGCGCTGTAGTATGTTTGATTGATACTTCAGCAGCAAAGCCTGGTGCTTCAGACGCGGCTCCAGTAGCAGAGACTAAAAAAGAAGAGGCTAAAGTGGAAGCTCCAAAAGCAGAAGTAAAGAAAGAAGCGCCACAAGCAGCTGCTGCAACTTACGCTTCTGGAACACCATCTCCGGCAGCTCGTAAAATTTTAGATGAAAAAAATATTCCTACTTCTGATATAAAAGGAACAGGAAAAGACGGAAGAATTACTAAAGATGATGCTGTAAATGCAGTACCTTCAATGGGAACTCCAACAGGCGGAAGCCGTGGTTCAGAGCGTTCTAAACTTTCTATGTTGCGTAGAAAAGTGGCAGAACGTTTAGTAGCCGCAAAAAATGAAACAGCAATGTTGACTACATTTAATGAAGTAAACATGACGCCTATCAACAAAATCCGTAACGAATACAAAGATGCCTTTAAAGCAAAACACGCTGGTGTTGGTTTAGGATATATGTCTTTCTTTACAAAAGCAGTTACGAGAGCATTGCAAATGTATCCTGATGTAAACTCAATGATGGACGGCGATTATAAAGTAGCGTACGATTTCTGCGATATTTCAATTGCAGTATCAGGACCTAAAGGTTTGATGGTTCCTGTAGTTCGTAATGCTGAAAACTTGACGTTCCGCGGTGTTGAAGCGGAAATCAAAAGATTAGCAATCAGAGCGCGTGACGGACAAATTACTGTTGACGATATGACTGGTGGAACATTTACCATTACAAATGGTGGTGTCTTTGGAAGTATGTTATCTACGCCAATTATCAATCCTCCTCAATCTGGGATTTTAGGAATGCACAACATTATTGAGCGTCCAATTGCCGTAAACGGTAAAGTGGAAATTCACCCAATGATGTACGTGGCACTTTCTTATGACCATAGAATTATCGACGGTCGTGAGTCTGTTGGTTTCCTAGTTGCGATTAAAGAAGCGTTAGAAAATCCGTTAGAATTGTTGTTGAATGGAGATGCTAAAAAAGCATTTGAGTTGTAAAATTCCAATATTGTCAATTTGAATTCATTTCAAATTCTAAATACAAATCCCGTTTCAATTGAAACGGGATTTTTTTTGTTTACAAACCCCGCATTAAGCAATAAAAAAAAACACAAATATTACCGAAAAATCAAATAAACACAAAATAAATTTTGTATAAACAAATAATAAATATTATATTTAACATAATTTAATACTTAACATAAAATGTTATGAAGAAAGAAAGAAAGAAAGAAAGAAAGAAAGTGGCTGTTTTACTTGCTGATTCCACTTTTATTTTTTGGTTGTCAAATTGATGAAGTTGAATTACCGTCAAGCAAAAAAAGTGAGTATCAATTTAAGAAAATTTCTTTAGAAGAAGTAAAAAGCACAGCTCCCGAAATTATTGACCGATTAAACAAGTTAAAAAGTCAGGATACCCAAAAGGACTCCAACCCGTTAAGTCGAATTGTTAAAATTCATGATTTTGAAGTAGATACTGAAAATGTTTATTTCTTGCAGAACAATAATTATCGTTCCTACACTTTTTTGATAACACGAGAGGGCGAGAAAAGTTTGACTGAAAATTTAGTTTTAAGTAGCGAAAGCGACGGAACTTTTAATGAAGTTATTTTCGGTTACGAATTAACGAAAGAAGAACAACAAAAATTTCAAATGGGTCTATATGTTGATTTTGCAGGGAAAATATTTGTTGAAAACCTAGTTAAAGGTACATCTGCTACTACTATATTAAGCAGAGGACGTAATATGGCACTGGACTGCTTAACGGAGCAGATTGTTTTAATTCCCTCTACTCCTTGTGATAGTAGTGATAATCACGAATTTGGTACTGGATGCACGTGGGAAGGTCTTCCGGAGGGCCCTCAACCAGCTGTTATCGTGATGACTTATAATTTAGATTGTATCAATTCAGGAAGCGGTGGAGCTACTCCTGGTAATGGTGGAAGTCCTGGAGGCGGAGGACTAACTCCGGTGGTTACAGTTCCTGTTTTTCCGTCTACCAAACCCGTTCAACCTTGTATTGCTTTAAACAAAAAAAGTCAAAACCCCATTTTCAAAAATAAAGTGGATGCTTTAAACACTCCTACTGTATTATCCCAACCCAATGAAAATGGATTTGCGGAAAGTAGGAATGCTATTTCGGGTGAAATTGTATATAGCGATTGCACGGCTGAACCACGAACCCATAAACTTATATTTCCAACAACACATAAAATGATTGGCTATGTACATACTCATCAAAATGACTATATAACTGATAATGGTATTGCTCATACTGTTAAGATTTTTTCTACACAAGATTTATTTAGATTAATACGTGATTGTAAAAAAAATGCCGTCGATGCTGGATTGAGTTATGAAGATGCTTATGGTATTATGATTTCTTCTCATGATTCATTTGCTATAAAAATTTTGGATCCTGCAACTACTATATTTAATACTAATTGGACAGAATTTGGCAAAGAATATGAGAAAAAAGTTGAAGAATTGGTTGATGCTAATAAACTAAGTTCTATTAACTTACAGATAATGTTTTTAAGGCTGTTAAGTACACATGGACTTAGTGATAAAGTAGGACTATTTATAGCTGCTGCAGATAATTTGACAGAATGGAATCGAGTGCAAATACAAAACGGTGATCGTGTAGTTATCCCATGTAAATAACAATTAACAAAAATAATTATGAAATATATACTAATAATAAGCATGGTTCTATTACGAGCTTTAAATGCTCAAAGCCAAGAAAATATTGTTTTACCATTGAATCATGACCCTACTCTTAAAATTCAAAATGGAACATACATAAAAGACATTGACAATATCTATTTACCTTATTTAGGCAATTGGGAAACGCAATGGGAAGGTAAAAAAATGACTATTACTATTCAAAAAAATACTAAACAATTATTAACTTTTCCTAATGGCGATTATTACTACGAGGATTATTTGATAATTAAATTTAGAGTAATAGATCTTGCCACACAATTAGAGTTTGCAAACACGTATGCCATAAGCAATCTTAAAGATGCAAAAATAAGAAGCATAAGTACAGGCAAATATAATCAACTTTCTTTTCTTTATATGGATCCAGATTTATGTAATAATTCAGGAAAGATTAAATTGATCAGAAATCTTGGCAACCCTAATGAACTTTTTTATCAATATCGTTTTGATGAATTTTGGATGCCCGACAACTGTCCTTATCTCACACAAGCAGAAATCCCAATTTATATTCCAACTGTGAATGTAACGTTGACAAAGCAATAATTTTTTTGCAAGAATTAATCAAAGAAGTGTTAGAAAATCCAATAGATTTATTGATGAACGGTGATGCTAAAAAAGCATTGGAGTTTTAAAATAGTTTTGTCAATCTGAATTCATTTTCAGATTCTAAATACAAATCCCGTTTCAATCGAAACGGGATTTTTTTTTGCATAAATTTTGACGCATCAGTAAAACTTTAAAGGAAAGCAAAAAACTAATTAATCCTAAATAATAAAATGTATCTTTAAGAAATGGTTTCATTTTTTCAAACTTGATGAGATATGATAAATAATATAGTTTGCATTTTACTTCTAATGAGTTTCAATGTTCAAAGTCAGCAAGGCAACATTTTACCTCTTAGTCACGACCTATTATCTACAGAAAATGGTGATTACGTAAAAGACATTGACAATGTCTATTTACCTTATTTAGGCAATTGGGAAACACAATGGGAAGGTAAAAAAATGGATGTAAGTATCCAAAAAAGCACTAAACAATTAATAACTTCCCCCAATGGTAACTATTACTATAAGGATTACTTAATAATCAAATTTAGAGTGATAGATCTTACCACACAATTAGAGTTTGCAAATACGTATGGCATTAGCAATCTTAAAGATGCAAAAATAACAAGCATAAGTACAGGCAAAGACAATCAAATTTATTTTCTCTACATGGATCCAGATTTATGTAATAATACAGGAAAAATTAAATTGATCAGAAATCTTGGCAACCCTAATGAACTTTTTTATCAATATCGTTTTGATGAATTTTGGATGCCCGACAACTGTCCTTATCTCACACAAGCAGAAATCCCAATTTATATTCCAACCGTGAATGTAACTTTGACAAAGCAATAATTTTTTTGCAAGAATTAATCAAAGAAGCGTTAGAAAATCCAATAGAATTGTTGCTGAATGGTGATGCTAAAAATCATTGGAGTTATAAAATTTGTCAATCTGAATTCATTTTAGATTCTAAATACAAAATCCCGTTTCAATTGAAACGGGATTTTTTTTGTTTTCCAAAGTTGGAATAAATTAATCTCTCTTTATTTCATGACCGACAAATTCTTCTAAAACTGCGAAGATTTCATCAATAGGAAGCGCTTCAAAATCGGGATGTGTTTTTAAGAAAGTAGCATTCAGTTCAATTAGGTTTTCTTCTAATTCAAAGAAAGCTTCGTTGTTTAAAGAATCTCTCACAGGATTTACACCGTCCAATTTTCCTTTTAGAAATTTAGTCAATTTTACGCTACTCATCAATTTGACTTTTTTGGATTGCTGTTGAAAGTATTCCAAATGTTTTTCAGCACCAATTAATGCCAAACCTTCTTCAATCAGTTCGTTCAGTTCTTTGTCCCAACCGGATTGATGCACAAACTGTGCAAAACCTCCTTGGGAATTATGAGTCCAATAATAATCCAAATAGTAGCTCATAATCGCATCTTCATGAATCAATTCATCCGAAACACCTTCTTCCCGAAGCAAATTGACAATGGAAATATTGGAGTGAATGATGTCTTGCACATTTTCACTATTCATTGCCGTTTCTGAAACTAAAATTTTACCGAATTCCATTTGATTGTTATTTAATGTGTTTTGCAAATTTCACAAAATTTGTTCAGTTTCTACGTATTTATTTGCATTACTTGACCTAAAACAAAAAAGCTGTACTTGAAATAGTACAGCTTATTAATAGAATTAAAGAAATTTTACAATTTCAAAATCTTGAAGTTTTTTTCAAAATCATTAAATTTCACTTTAAAGAAATAGGTCCCAGAGGCAAATGCAGATAAGTCCACACTTGATTCCAATGTTTCTAACTTTTGCGCAAACAGTTTTCTACCTTGAATATTAAACACTTCAATCTCTGTAATATTGGTATTGGATTTTAAAGTGACAGTGTTTTGCGTTGGATTTGGATAATACGTAAAATCTAAATAATTATTTGCAGTACTACCTAAACTTTGTTGACAACTAATTACTGCCTTCCATCCTGAAGCGGTAACACCTTGATCCGAAAAGAATCTAAATGTCAACGAGCCATCAATAGCCGTAGACGTTATTGTTCCAGGCGTGTCTGTACCTGTAAATCCATCTCCGTCATTAAACTCAGGAAAAGACGCATCGCCTCCATTGTAAATATATAAGTAATCGTAGTCGTCTTCTAACGAGAATTGCGTAAAAGTAGCCACAATTTTTTGAGAAGGTACATTTGGCGTAATCGTTCTTGTAAATGATTCCATGTTGGCATAACTACCATTGGCACCACCTGTATCATAGAAATTTAAACCTCCACAATAATTTCCAGCAGTCATAAAAATAAATTCTCTAATTTTTGCCGTCGTAGCAGTACAAATGGGTCTGATTCTAACTTTGTAATACGTATTTGGAAGCAGTCCCGAAGCCTGATAAGTGGATTGCACCACCGTAGTCCAAACTGGTAAAGCGGTATAAGGTGTAACTGATATTTGCCAAGATTCGGCATCTTCAAAATCATCCCACGTTAATGTGGCTGCAGTTTCGGAAATCGCATTGGCTTCAATATCCGTAACTGTATTGTTGCAATTGGTACAATTCGTACTCAGGCATGGCTTTGAGTTTACGGTATTTGCTATTAAGGTGGCGGGTTGCGATCCAAAACCATTTGCAAAACTAATACCAACACCTTGTATCAAATGACAATAACTCATAATCGTTCCTTTAACCGCTGGAGCAGGAATGGGTCCTACAATCGTGCAACCCGTTTCTGGATAACCTGCTTGCGATCCACATCCGTCAATTGGTGTATTATTTCCGTTCCAAGAACATGCATGTGTATGTGGCGAACCCATTAAATGACCTAATTCGTGCGTCATAACTTCAGTAGTCCAAGAATATGTGGGAACCGTAACAATTGAAATTCCATCTACATCAGAATAACCGTAATTGTAATCCGTACAAAGGCCGTTTAAATAAGCAACACCACCTAATCCGCCTGGATCAATTCCAACAAGCATTCCAACATCACTATTAACAAAAGGCCTGTTATTGGCGAAAGCCTCTAGGTAGGCAATTGAAGTTGTGCCTACATTATTGTAAATATCGGGACTCGTCCAAATGTACATTGAGTTTAATGATGTTGTAATTCCATCATTAGCATACAATGTTTGCACATTATTAAAGATAGATGTAGCCCAATTTGCAGTATTGGTCGAACTACTTCCGTTACTAACAAATAAATTATAATCCACTTCAAAGTAAAATGTTACACATTTAGTGGTCGTTGCTTCTCTACTTAAAGTTGAAGTAGTTATGGGTGTAGCATCTTCCTTTACATGACATTCAAAATTATTTTGTTTTAAAAAATTAGCATCCGAATAAACGATGTAATCACTCTGGTTATTTGGTTTGTCAATTTTACCTACCACTACATTTCCCAATTCTTGCGACGAAAACATCCCATTGAACGTGCCATTAAAGAAATTAAAGGCCGAAATTGAAGTCGGATTACCTTTTATTATTCCACGGTAATGCACACCTTTTTGGTAGACGATAGCGGTGCATTTGTCGGTATCAATGGAAAAACCATCGGAAAAAGGATTTACACGGTACAATAAGATTTTATACTGCTGATTTTGATACGGAATCTCAAGTTCTATAAAATCCAGTGGATTTGAAACCAGTTGATTCAGTTGATTCAAGTTTACTTTTGCCACCGTAGCACCCGTTACTGCTTGATCAATATCTTTCTTGCTGATGGACGTATCCACAGTTAATACTGATAGTGGTGCAAATACTGTGCTTTGCAGCTGTAGTTTTTGTACTTCTTCCCCTATTTTATTTTGTGCAGTACCGCTCGCAAAAAACAATAAAGAACACGTTGTAAAAAGAATAAATTTAATGTATTTGATAGTATATTGCATCTTAATTATTAAAGTGGATCACAAATTAAGCGAAAACTTATGGAAATTAATAATTTTTTCCCTTCATCAAATCATAAATTTTTACAGAAAACGATACAAAACTTTATAAGAAGTAAATTTTACATCCAAATTGCAACTAAGTGAAAACAATATATTTAAGCGAAACCATACGCAATACCATCTCATTTTAATGCCATAAAAAAAGCTGCACCCAAAAGAATGCAGCTCATTTATAAATCTAAAGATCTCTTATTTTGTTTTCATTGGTGGCAAATCAAAAGCAGCCGCTTCATGTTCAAAACCGTTTCTATGTGCTCCATCGCAAAAAGGTTTGTTTGCAGACAATCCGCATCGGCAAAGGCCTAATGAAGTTCTACCTTGCACATTATAAACTACTCCTTCCGTATCTACGATTTCAAAATCACCTTCTACTTTGATAAATCCGTTTTTACTGATCGTCAATTTTGTCTTACTCATTTTGTGTTTTTTTTGAACTCAAAGGTTGCAAAATATATTTATAATTCAATGGTGGAAAAGTAGTTTAAAACAATTCTATTTTAATGCTTGAGCCTGCTATTTTAAAGTCTGATTTGATTTTTTGCCTTCCAGCAAAAAGTAAGCAATCGCGCCTGTAAAATACAGCACCACATCCATCCAATCTGCCGTATAGCGTGGATTTACTTTAGGCAAATAATATTCAAAATAAACCGAATAATAACTTGCCATAAAAAGCACGAATAGAAGTGAAAACCTAAAGTCTTTGTCGCCCTTAAGTCCACGAAGTAGAAAGGTCAGAGCGCCAAGCAGAAGTGGCATGCAAAGTAAATCATTGACGTAATTGTTGACCAGTTCCGGAAGTGGCAATTGCAACCGCTGTCTGACATAAATTGCACCAGCGATTACAACCATAATCCCATAAACTACTTTTTTAAACATATAACATTCCAGCAGTCCAAGCAGAAATTGCCGCTAAAAGCGCTCCTAATCCCCAAGTAGAATTAAAGATTTTAGCTGCGTATTTATTTTTAAAAACGAAACTGTTTTCTTTAATTGAATGTTGCTGTTTTTGTATAGAATTTTTCATAGTGTAATTTTTAATTAACCTGCTGCAGCTCCAATTATTGCTGCAATCATACCGCCAATTATGACGGCAAAGAAAAACCAAATCCCATATCCCACTTTGAAAAAAATGCGAATAATTAAATTCGGGTGTTCTAATCCTTTCTTCAAAAATAACTCCACCTTGCTTGGCGCTTCAGCATTTTCGGCATCTCGTCTGTCTTGATTTTTTAAATCTCTTTCTAGTTTCCGTTCGAGTACACCGTTTATAATTGCACCACAATTACTGCAATAATCGTTATTTACATTCTCTGTTCCACATTTTGGACACTTTATATATGAGGTACTCATTCCGTTCACTAATTAAAATTATTTTTCTGAAATGGACTCTGGCATAGATGGATCCAATTTATGTTGCTGATTCATTTTGGTAATCAATACTTTTAAACGAGCTGCTTTGTCCTTTTTTTCTTGTGCAATTTTAGCATTCTTCCGATTCAGTAATTTGGTATGTAATGCTTTGTTCTTCGTGTTTTTTTCTGGGCCTTTTGCCATGATAACTATTTGTGTTGCAAAGATAAGAAAAGTTGAGACAGCACACAGTCGAGAACTTTAATGGTATGCAAATCTCCGTCAGAATTATAAATGACATTAATTTTTTAAAAGCCTAAAGATAAAAAGAAGCCTAAAGATTTTATAATAGCCCCGACTGGAGGGAACATCCTCCTGATTTTTCATCAGGAGATGTGGAAGGAAAGCGGGAAAATGGCTTAAAAAACGCCAAAAGATGTGCTCCAAAACCATCACAATAAATATCTAACAATGTAGGTACTTCAACGGCAAAAGCGTATTTTTGCACCCATAAAATAATTCATTTCAATGCTACAAAATCCTAAAAGATATACCATTACGGCAGCTTTGCCTTATACAAACGGACCGATTCATATTGGTCATTTAGCCGGTGTTTACGTACCTGCTGATATTTACAGTCGTTACTTGCGTTTGCAACAAAAAGATGTTGCATTTATATGCGGAAGCGATGAACACGGTGTTGCGATTTCGATGAAAGCGAAAAAAGAAGGAATTACGCCACAAGAAGTAATTGATAAATACGATGGGATTATCCGGAAATCATTTGTAGATTTTGGAATTTCGTTTGACAATTACTCCCGTACTTCCTCGAAAATCCACCACGATACAGCTCAGGAATTTTTTAGAAAACTGTACGACAACGGCGATTTTATTGAAGAAGTTACGGAACAATTGTACGACGCAAAAGCAGACCAGTTTTTAGCCGACCGTTTTGTTACAGGAACTTGTCCGAAATGTGGCAATGAAGAAGCTTATGGCGACCAATGCGAAAAATGCGGTTCGACATTAAATGCGACGGATTTAATCAATCCAAAATCGACGATTACTGGCGAAAAACCAGTTATGAAAGAAACAAAGCACTGGTTTTTACCTTTAAATCGCTATCAAGATTTCTTGAGTAAATGGATTCTTGAAGGCCATAAAAGCGACTGGAAACCGAATGTTTACGGCCAAGTAAAATCCTGGATTGACGGCGGTTTAGAACCTCGTGCCGTAACTAGAGATTTGGATTGGGGAATTGATGTTCCCGTTGAAGGAGCCGAAGGAAAAAAATTATATGTGTGGTTTGACGCTCCAATTGGCTACATTTCTGCTACAAAAGAATGGGCATTGAGAGAAGGAATGGATTGGGAACCGTATTGGAAATCAGACGATACAAAGTTAGTTCACTTTATTGGGAAAGACAATATTGTTTTTCATTGTATTATTTTTCCTGCCATGTTGAAAGCCGAGGGAACGTACATTTTACCTGATAATGTTCCTGCAAATGAGTTTTTAAATTTGGAAGGAAATAAACTTTCAACATCTAAAAACTGGGCAGTTTGGTTGCACGAATATTTGGAAGATTTTCCAGACAAGCAAGATGTTTTGCGTTATTCCTTAACGTCAAATGCTCCGGAAACAAAAGACAACGATTTTACTTGGAAAGATTTTCAAGCAAGAAATAATAATGAATTGGTTGCGATTTTAGGAAATTTCATCAACCGCGTTACGGTTTTGACTCATAAATACTACGAAGGTTTTGTGCCAACTCCAAATGAATTTTCTGAAGTAGATCAAGCAACTTTAACAGAATTGAAAGCCTATCCAGCAGTTATAGCAAGTTCCATAGAACGTTACCGTTTTAGAGAAGCGTTGGGCGAAATGATGAATGTGGCTCGTTTAGGAAATAAATACTTGGCTGATGAAGAGCCTTGGAAAATGGTGAAAACCGATCCAGAACGTGTGAAAACTCAAATGTACGTTGCCTTGCAAATTGCAGCGGCATTAAGCGTCTTGTCAGAGCCGTTCTTACCTTTTACTTCTTTTAAGTTGAAGAAAATGTTGAACAATGCTGGAAAATTATCTTGGAATAACGTGAATGAATTGGACGAATTACTTCCATCAGGAAATCAAATCAACCAAGCGGAATTGCTTTTTGCAAAGATAGAAGACGAAGAAATTCAAAAACAAATTGACAAATTGGAAGCGACAAAAACAGCGAACATCGCCGAGAATAAAAAAGCTGAGCCACAGAAAGAATTGATTCAATTTGACGATTTCTCCAAAATGGATTTGCGAGTGGGAACAATTATTGAAGCAGAGAAAATGCCTAAAGCCAATAAACTTTTGGTTTTAAAAGTCGATACAGGAATTGACGTACGTACGATTGTTTCTGGAATTGCCGAAAGTTTCAAGCCCGAAGATATCATCGGAAAGAAAGTAACGGTTTTAGTGAATCTTGCTCCAAGAGCTTTGAGAGGCGTTGAAAGTCAAGGTATGATTTTAATGACGAACAATGCGGAAGGCAAACTGGTTTTCGTAAATCCAGACACGGAAGGTGTTGGAAATGGGGAAACTATTAATTAAAAAACAAACTATTTGCCACAGATTATCGGGATTAACAAGATTTCTTTTGGAATAAAATCTGTGAAAATCTTTTTAATCTGTGGCTAAATACAGGTAATAAATTTCAAGGAATTTATTAAACGACAAAAATATGCAAAACGCAAAACCCAGATTAGCTTTAGCAATTGGAATAGTATGCATTTCCATCTTTCCAATTTTAGTAAAATTGGAATTAACACCTGGACTTATCTCCGCGTTTTATAGAATGGCATTTGCATTTGCGTTCTTACTTCCGTTTGCCATTTTTTCAGGAAAATTAAAAATGCCGCCGACAAAATATTTACTTTTAGCATTGCTATGTGGTGTTTTATTTGGTTCTGACGTCGCAGTATGGAATATTGCCATTCAAGAATCAAGCGCGACACAAGCGTCATTACTGACTAATTTATCACCAGTTTGGGTAGGAATTGCTTCCTTTTTGTTTTTACGTCCGAAGCCCAAAACCAATTTCTGGATCGGAACCGTAGTTGCCGTTTTTGGAATGGTAACTTTTGTAGGCTTTCAGTTTTTCACCGCAATGGATTTTGACCGTGCCTTTATTTTTGCTGTGCTTTCTGGTATTTTTTACGCGGCCTATTTGCTAATCAGTAAAAACACTTTAGAAAAAGTAGATGTGTTTTCGTTTATGTTCTTGAGTTTATTTGCTTCGTCTATCTACCTAGCAGTGCTTTGTTTGTGGGCGAATGAACCTTTTACAGGATTTTCAAATGCAGGTTGGGGTGTATTAATTCTTCAGGCAGCTGTGTGTCAATTGGCCGCGTGGTTCTTGATCAGCTTTGCTACTAAATACATGAGAGCGACTCGCGTCTCGTTAAGTTTATTAGGTCAAGCGGTACTGACTTCCATCATTGCATTTCTATTCTTGGACGAATTAATTACACTGCAAATGGTTATTGGCGGAATTATTCTGCTTTTCGGAATTCGAATTACCTTCATTGAAAAACGGTTAGCACTCAATAATATATTTAAATCATAGTACAATTAGAACCAAACAAAATGAATAAAAAGATAATTGCTTTTGACGCAGACGACACACTTTGGCACAACGAACCTTATTTTGACGAAGCACAAGAACGTTTTTGTGCTTTGTTTCAGGATTTGGCTTCTAGTCAAGAAATATTAGGCATGATCTTAAACCATCAAGTAAAAAATTTGCCACTTTATGGATTTGGAATAAAAGCTTTTACCCTTTCTATGATTGAGACGGCGTTAAAATTAACGCAGAACAACATTAATGGAACAGGGATTGAAAAGATCATTGCCATTGGAAGAGATTTATTAGAAAAACCAGTTGAATTGTTGCCCAATGTTGAGGAAGTTTTGCAAGAATTACATGGGAAATATAAATTAGTGGTCGCCACTAAAGGCGATCTAAAAGACCAACATAGAAAATTACACGATTCGAAATTAGGTCCTTATTTTCATCATATCGAAGTGTTGAGTGACAAAACCGAATTGGATTACACCAAAATGTTGGCGCGTTTAGAATGCCAACCAGAAGATTTTGTGATGATTGGAAATTCATTAAAATCAGATGTGTTGCCTATTTTAAATATTGGTGGGACAGGGATTCACATTCCGTATTTGACAACATGGGAATATGAAAAAATTGATTTTGAAATTGAACATGAAAAATTTACCGCATTAACGGATATTAAAGAGGTAATAGCACTGTTTTAACCGTTTTTTACAAATCAGACTGTAATTAACTATTTCTAATAAATGCTATAGTTAACTACAAAGAAATATTGGCTGTTGGCATTTTTATGCTTTCCACTCCTATTTTATCCCTTCATCACAAAGCACCTATTCATGAAAACACTATTGGATCTAAACACTTGGGCACGAAAAGAACACTTTGAATTTTTCAAGCAATTCGAAGAACCTTTCTTTGGCGTTGTAGCTCCAATTGATTGCACTAAAGCCTATAAAACTGCAAAAGAGAAAGGAGTTTCCTTCTTCTTGTATTATCTGCATAAAACACTTTCAGCCGTAAATGCTGTGGAAAGTTTTCGCTACCGAATTGAAAACGATTCTGTGACCGTTTTTGATCGCATTGATGCTTCTGCAACACTAACACGTGAAGACAATACGTTTGGCTTTTCGCTCGTGCCGTTCCACGAAGATTTTGAAGTATTTCAGGCCACAGCGGTTGAAGAAATCGAAAGAATTCGAAACACCAAAGGCCTTTTTACGAGAAGTTTTGAAGCAGATAACTTAATACATTTCTCCGCTCTTCCTTGGGTAAATTTTACCAGTTTATCACATGCAAGAGGTTTTACAATTCCCGATAGTTGTCCTAAAATTTCTGTAGGTAAAATGACTACCGCTGAGGATGGAACACGCAGCATGTCGGTATCTGTTCATGTGCACCATGGTTTAATGGACGGTTATCATGTGGGTCTATTTTTCACAAAATTGCAAGAGTTTATGGACGCCTAAAGTTAAAAATTGTTTGAGAAAAAAATCTAAATTATATTATTATGAGTAAATTATATTTCACACTGCTGCTGATTTGTACTGTACAAAGTACATTCGCTCAAACAATTCTCAATCGATTTCCTTTAGAATTGAAAAGATCTAGCGACTATTTTCAGATTTTAAATGCTGAAAACGCTTCAAAAGACTACTTTTCTTTTATTACAGACAAACAAAATACAACGGTTTTAAAACACAATTCTGCCTTATTTTTTACCGATAGTATAGCTGTTTCTAGACCAGACAAGAATTTTGATTTTATGATCGGAACCACATTTTCAGAAGATGGAAACCCAAACTTATATTGGTCTTCGAAGGATTATACAACGCTAAAGTTAATTGCATTCGATTTTAAAACCCACACTAGCTCTAGTCTCATCTTCGAAAATGATTTTGAAAGAGAAAAAGTGGTTGATGTTTTTGTAGCGGAAAACGCTGTAAACATTGTCACCGTTACACAAAACAATCAATTAAAATTTTCAAATTTTTCAAATAGTGGCAAAAAAGAGTATTTTATCACTTTATCTCCAAATCATACTCCTATTGAAAACGCGAAAGATCCGACCTACAGCGAATTAATTTTTGAAAATGGAATAACTGCCATTGATTCAAAATTATTTACTCCATTATATATAGGTGTTTCGAAAGTAAAAAGGTATTTAAACAACCAACAATTTATTTTAACTTTTGATACAAAAGCCCAGACAACCGTCTTTTCAATCCATTTAAGTGATTTTTCAGTAGATAAAAAACTGTTTCCGTATGAGCATTTAGAAGAAAAGGCCAAATCAAATTCTTTTTTAAATGACACTATTTTATACCAATTCACAGCAAATTCTGAAGCGCTTTCACTATCTGCCACCAATTTAGCAAGTGGAAATAAAATCAAATCCTATCAAGCAAATGCTAAAAACGATATCGATTTTAAAAACAGTCCGCTTTTACTTCAATCCGAAAGTGGCAAAACACGTGAGATCAAAAATACATCTAAATTGTTATCAAAAATAAACGACGGACATGTGGGTTTGAGTGTTTATTCTACTCCCAATTATAATTTATTTACCATTGGTGGTGTTCGTGAAGTGGCTTCCGGAGGAAATGTGGCCTTAGGAATTGGTGTTGTAGTTTTAGGGGCTTTTGGAGGTGGGTTTGCTGATCCAAGTTTTTTAATGGATAGCAGCAACTTGCAATCCGTTTACTTTGAAAGTTATTTCGACACCACTTTCAAACATGTAAAAACGCCTTACCGACCTTTGTACATCGATGCTTTGGGCGAATTCTTAAATGAAAATAACCCATCTGTACACAATACTATTCTTCATAAGAACTATGTAATTCTTAATTATTATGACAGTGAAACCAAAGAATTTGTGATGCGTAAATTTGAAGACATTCCTAATTAAATCAAAAAAAAACCGTTTCAAATCTGAAACGGTTTTTTTAAATTATTTCCCTAATCCATTCCTCAAAATCTCTTTTATACCTTCAATGTGGTCCGTAAATTCAGTAATTTGAGATAAAACTTGTGCCATATTATTGGCATCTCCAAACGCTTTTAGTTTATTATTTTTAACAAAAGTAGTCTTGATATTTTCCCAACGCAGCCGTTCTTCCTCGCTTAAAATACCTGTCATTTCTTTATATTTCAATAAATTAGCTTCTGCAGCACTCGTCAAAGTTTGTGTTTCATTTTGATAATGAGAAAGCAACACCGTTTCAATTTCAGCATCGTTCATCATTGGAACAATTTTGGAAACCAACTTATTCATATCACGGTACGAACCTTGGAGTCGGAATGCAGGTTCGGTTCTATAGGAATCTTCCATTGCAGCCGAAGAAATGTATGCGCTATTTGCTTTTAAAACCACGTCACGCACTTTGATAACTTTGTCTAAAATGGCCAAATACGCTTCAATATCTTGCTTGGAATGATTTCCTTTTAATTCAAAACCATCTTTTTTACCCGAAGAAGCCATCTCAATTAATGGATATAAATCTTCCGGCATTTTTGAGGCCAATTGCGCCAAAAGTGAATTGGAAGTCATGGCATTTTCAATCAAACTCAACTCAAAAAGAGCTGCCGTGTTGCCAATAACATCACCTAAATTATAAATATCCGCTCGATTGGCAAGCATGTCTGGAATCTGGAATTTTTCACCCGTTTCGGTATAGGGATTTCCGGCCATTACCACACAAAACTTTTTGGATTTCATGTCGTACGTTTTCGGATTTCCGTTGTAAACTCCTGCCATTTTTCGTGTTCCATCGGCAAGTGAGATAAATTTCTGAAGCAATTCTGGGTTGCAATGCTGAATATCATCTAAATAAAGCATCACGTTGTTACCCATTTCTAATGCTAAATTAAGTTTTTTCAACTCTTCTCTAGCTGCAGAATTCGTAGCCGATTCAGGATCAACTGAAGTTATTTCATGTCCAATTGCAGGAACATTTATTTTGACAAAAACAAGTCCCAATCGGTTGGCTAAATATTCCATCAACGTGGTTTTTCCATAACCTGGAGGCGAAACCAAAAGCAACATTCCCGAACGGTCTGTTCTTCTATCATCTCCCGCACTTCCCAATTGTTTGGCCAGATTTTCTCCAAATAAAGGCAAATACACTTGGTCTATTAGTTTATTTCTAACAAACGATGTCAATACTTTTGGTTCAAATTCATGCAGTCTTAAATCTTCTTTTAGACTCAAAGTGAGTTGATGTCTTTCCAATCGAAAGTGCTCAAAAGCAGGAACATCAACCTCAAAATGATGTTCTAAAACTTGAATAAATCGGTGGTAATTAAAATTAAACTTCCCTTCCGTAATAGTAGGATGCTGACCCGACAAGCCGGAAATCACAACATCCGCATCAATAGAAATTACATTTTCTGCACTTTCATGTGGAAAAAGCAGAAGCGCAATCACTTCAAAAACATATTCTAAATCGCTCTCTATTTTTGTATCGCTGATGTAAGACGAAACCCATTGCATAGCCAACTGCAATTTATCTTCCAAATCAGTCGCTTTTCCGATAGCTTGTTTGAATTTTAAATCGGTATTTTTTGCAGCAATTACTTTTTGAAATTCATTTGCTAAATGTTGTGCCTTCAAACTGGTTACAAAAACAGCATCGTGCATCAATTCCTTAAATAAATAAAGCGCGGCACTTTCAACATCCATTACCGCTTTTCTGGCAAACTCGGATTGGGATGCAAAGCCTTTTAAATCTTTTTCGAGTTCTTCAATGATGTAATCAAATTGGCTGCTGTTTGGAAAAACATCTAATACTTCACCGGCTGATTTGATTTTCAAATCTAAATTTTCTCTTTTAGCTATATCTAAACTGTTCCAGAAAAATTGTGCAAAAGCGCGGGTTTTAGAATCAAAACGGAGCATTCCAAGTGCATGGTGTTTTTCCAAAAGTGCTTTTAAAAGCAACAAAGCATCCGCATCATGAACACCTTTAATGTATCCTTCCGAATAATTTTTAGCCGTTTCTTCTGCAACTAATTGCTGCAAATTTTCAGCAGTTAAACTCAATAAATCAGAAACAGGATGCGACTTAAATATTTTATAAGCCAAGAAAGATCCGCGATACACCGCGTCATTTTCCGAAACCAAATCTTGATCCCAGTACTTTTTACCTGAATCTAAAACTGCATTTTTTAACGGTTGATAAAAATCAGTTCCCGTTAAATGATAATTTAATTTTCCTTCTTTAAATACAATTGTCAAATCTAATACTTGCCTGTTTACGGCAAATTTATGTTTCCCTAAACGTATGATATTTTCGCCGTCTTCATATAATTCGTGCTTGTCTTTCAATTTGCGCAAAGCATCTTCCTTTGCCGATTTCAATTCGGTTTCAATTGATTCTGCTTTACCAACGTCATTTAAATCTACCAATTGTTTGACTAAATCGCGCAGTTTTGAAATCATCAAATCTGCCGCAAAATATCCGTTGATTTCTTCGGTAGAATTGAAAGTCATTGCTTTTGTAGCCACACTTTTCAAAATTCTTTTCGACGCATTTTCAACAGCAATTGCTTTCTTGTTTCGAGCTTCAATTAAACTGTTTTTCTTGGCTTCAAAAGCATTGTAAATTTCTTCCCTTTTTTCGATAATTAAGACGGTAAAATCTTCATAATCGGCAAAACGTGCTTCTAAATCTTCCAACTGAACCGACATTTTATTGAGCGATTCTGCAATTTTATCCGGCGTGTTGGCGCGGTCAAGTGCGTTGACAATACTTTGGTCAATCAATTTCATTTGAGCCGCAAAATCAGCTTTTGCCTCTTTGCCACCCAATGTACTCATCTTGTTCTTGATTTCTGCTTTCACTTTATTTAGAGTGGCAAAAATCAACGAAATATTATTTATAATTTGTGTCGCGTGCGATGTGTCTTCGATGTTTAAGTTAGAAACGATATCAATCAACATTTCCAGATCACCGGTAATCTGATTGACTTCCTCCTCTAGCTTTTTTCCTTCAGCTACTTTTGAGATCGCATCAATTTCTCCTTGTTTTTCATTAACACGAATTTGATACGGTTCCAGCGCTTTTTCATTCAATAAAAACTGAACACAATGTTGCGAAACGCGTTCGGTTTGGCTGACAATTTCTTTTTCAATTTCTTCAATTAAAGCCATATCCACGTACCGCACTTCTTTCAAAGTGATCAATTCACCACGGAGTTTTCTTAAATTTGCCAAATTAGAAACAAAAACATCAATATTATCTAAAGACGATGATTTGATAGTGCTGAAAATTTTGTTCGCCTTTTGTTCCGTTTCGGCAGTCAACTCCTTGGCATGCAAACGCAATTGTACTACTTTTTCAAATTCGTCAATTGCAGCATTTGCCGTATTTTTAATTTCTAAAAGTGGAATTTTTAATTCGAAGGTTTCTGCACCACCAATCCAATAATATCCGTCTAAAATGTTTTGCGTAAGCTTGGATAAATCGGCATACAATCCGTCATAATCATCACTTTTATTAAGCAAAGTAACAATAGAATTAGAATCTGCCATTGCCTTTACAATGTCTTTGTTTCCAATTTTATAAATAAAACTGTCTTTAAATTCAGATGGAATTACGGCACCTTTGACAAATGGAGTTTGCCAAATTTGAATAACATGGTTTTTGGTTTGCTCATTTTCTGACTTGAAATAACACAATTCACCATTACTTAAAATCGTAAATCCATTGCAAACGATTGGATTTTTAACTTCATGCGAAATTAAATTGTAGGAAATCAATACATATTGTCCGTGCTGACTTTCATAGAAAACGTACATAAAATCTTCCCCGTTTGGCGAAGAAATACGTTCTTGAAACATGAGTTGTTCCAAGTTGTTTTCAAAAATTTTGTATTCTCCGGTTTGCAAATAATATCCGTTAGAAAACATCAATCCATGGTTGTCAGGAAGCAAAATGGCAGCATTTTTTACGCTGTCCACTTTCTGCACTTCCTGTAATTTATGGTTGTATATAAAATATCTGGCTTCTTCTTGAAACGGCTTAATTTGTAACGCAATTAAATTTCCGAGGTCGGCAAATTTATAGGTTCCATCGTCCAGCGTTTGATCAGGAAATGCAACATCTTCATCAAAAATTCCTTTTCCAGACGTTGTATTGTCTTCAATTTTTATGGTTAACGTGCCACCAACTGTTTCTACAAATACTTTATCTAAAATAGAAATATGCGGATGTTTTCCATACTTCTGCATCTCTCTTGTGGTTTCTTGCCACAGGAAATCGTGCTGTTTTGGAAATTTATATTCGTGATCACTTCTGTTGTCAATATATTCCAGAGTACCTTCCCGAATCAACCATTTGAAGGTTTTTACATCAGAAACACGATCGCTCAGTTGAAAAACCATGTGCAAATAATTCCCGCCAATAAAGAACTTTCTGAACTCGGTATCGCGGTAATATTTGTATAAATTTAAAAAATCAAATAGGAACGTTTCGTCGTTGATCAAATCGAGATTTTGCGACAGAAATTCTTGATTTTCATATTTGTAAATACTAAAAACGTCTTCAATCTTGATTTCCGTTCGCAACCCAAAATACACATTATAACCAAAAAGACAAAAATCACCAATGTTTACAATATCACTTGAAATACAATTGTTTTCAGTAATGATGCGGTTGTTGGCAATTAATTTAGTTTCAACACTTCCAAAAACTTCTTTTCGAGCGTCATTCAGTAAATTCAATCGATGGATTAAATCCTTTTTTTGAGTCTCTAAACGGCTTTGTATGATTTCGTAAGTTCCGCCTTCTAGTGCATTCATAATTAAAATGTCGTTGATGGTTAATAGATTTAGACCCGATTGAAAATTCAGGACTTAAAATTTCCTGCAAGAAAAAGCTTTCTTGCAGGAGAAGTATAAAAATTTTTAACCTAGTTTTTTGTCGGTCAAGCCCATGTTTTTAGCCATGGTCATTAAGTTAGAAAACAAACCTTGTTCGCTATCGTCGTTACTTCTTCTTTGCAATTCAAGCAGCAAACCAGAAACCGTCAAGTTTTTTATGTCTTCGGAAGAAATCCCGTATTTGTCAGCAAAACCTTTGACGCGTTCCATTAAATTTCCGCCTTCCAAAGCGCTTTCGCCAAGAATTGCTTCTTTGATTTCAGTAATATTTTCAGAACTGTTTACCAAACGATCGAAACCTTTGGCTCTTGTAATCTGACCCACAATTTGATCAAAGAACATTGTTTCGCCACCCACAATATCAATTTTTGCTGCTTTTAATGCTTCGCCAATTACGCTTGCTTGTGCATCTGCAATGTCTTTTTGAATATTGATGTGTGCCAAATCTACTTGCAGTTCTTTGTTTAAACGCAATTTAAATTCTTCGTGCTCTTTACCAACACCGTCTAATTTTTTCATTGCATTTGCTTTTTCTTCAATTCCTGTTGCTTCTGCTAATGCTTTCTCACGAATTACTTCTGCTTCTGCAAAACCTAAATCTCTAGAAGATGTAGCTTTTGCCGTCATTCCAGCAGCTTCGGCTACAGCCATTTTTTCTACAATTACAGCGTCCACAATTCCTTGACGTTCGTTTGCATCCGCTTTAGCATGCATCACTTGTGCTTCAGAAAGTCCTACAGTTGCATCTTCTTTTGCTTTTGCTTCTGCTAAAATTTTACGTGCTTGGGCTTCTTTTTCGCTCGCTACTAAATGCGCTTCTGCATCGATATTGATTTCTTCTGCTTTTTGTTTTGCAGCATCTTTTTCAGATTCGGCTGCTCTGATTTTCTTAATATAAAGTTCTTCGCTATCTTTTTCGGCTAACGTAATTGCCACTTTTTTAGCTCGATCGGCGGTTTTAAACGCTTCAATATCTTTCATGTTTTCTTGTTCTTGCACTACTCCTTTTTCAAGTACTACTCGATCGCGAATTACATCTTGGATATTTTTACGTTCAATTTCAACTGCTTTTTCCTTTTCAATTTGTGCCAAAGTCACTACTCTTTCACGTTCAGTTTGTTCCAATGCACGGTCTTTTTCCACACGTTCTGTTTCTACAGCTTCTGTACGTTCTTTGTTTTTCAAAGCCACAATTACCAAACGGTCTTTATTTTCCTCTGCAACAGCTACTTTTTCAGTCGTATTGATGCGAGCCGTTTCTGATTTTAAGCGTTCTTCTTCAGAAACCTTCATGATTTCGGCTTCTTCACGCGATTTTATGTTGGCAATCTCTCTTTTTTGTTGCTCTTGTTTTTCTGCCAATTGACGGTCTAATGCTAATATTGCTTCGGTTGCTTCCACGTCTTGCTTGCGAATTGTTTTTTGCTCGTCCCTGCGAATCAAATTCGATTTAATGTTTTGTGCAGCCGTCAGTTCAATAATTTTCTTAATACCTTCAGAGTCCAAAATATTATCGGCTTTTAAAAAGCTCAACGGCGTTTGCTCTAAATCATCAATGGCACAATCGTCCAAAATATATCCGTTCAAATCGGTTCCAATGATTGAGATAATTTCAGCACGGAATTCACTTCGAGCTTCATACAATTCAATGAAATCAAACTTCTTACCGACGGTTTTTAATGCTTCAGAGAATTTGGCATCAAATAAAGTGCGCAATACTTCCATATCAGAAGCTCTTTCGCAACCAATAGTTTGTGCTACATTTATAATGTCAGCCGTAGATTTATTAATTTTTATGAAAAAAGTAACCTTGATATCTGCACGAATGTTGTCTTTACAAATTAAACCATTTGCACCCGTTCGTTCTACGTCTAACTTTTTTACAGAAATATCCATGATTTCCATTTTGTGCAAAACAGGAACTACAAGTCCAGCATTGTAAAAAACTTTAGTACCACCGGCACCCGTTCTCACAATTACTTTTCCTTGGATAATTTTTTTGTACATTGAAATTATCCAAACCAAGAGGCCGACAACAACAATAATGATGGCAATCATCGTAATAAGTAAAGAATTTCCTAACATGTTTTTGGTTTTTTAATAGGTTTGAATTAGTTATAAAATAGATTTTAAAAGTAGTGCTAATAATTGCATTAGCAAATCCATAATTTGAATTATAATCGCAATCATTTTTACTTTGTTTTAATTTTAATAATCAAATTTTTCTACGAGACAATACCTTTTGTCTTCGCTCTCGCCAACGATAACAGCTTCTTGTCCTGCAAGTAATTTTTCGGCAGTATTACTTTTGGCGGAAAGCCGAATGGGATCTCCGTTTACGGTCAACTGTATTTGTCCTGTTTTCAAATCATCTAATGTTGAGAAAACCACACATCTTCTGCCTAGAAAATCAATTTCAGGTTCGCCCTTATGGTTGACTTGTTTGTACAAATATGCCAGTGGTTTACTGAATATTTTGACAATAAAGAGGCTAAAAATTAGATTTGGAATTAGTAATAAAACTCCGACCCAAGTACTTTCTATGCCTAAATAATAAGTCACATTAATTCCTAGAAACCACATTGTAAAGAAAATGATGGTCAGAATAAACATCAACGGCAATTCGTCAAAATTAAAGAATTCGAGGATTTTCATGAAACCATTTCCTTCCGCATGCACGTCTGTTCTGTCTGGCAAATCATGTGAGTGACTGTCAAAATCCGTATCTAAATCAGCAGAATCAAAGTCGACACTGAACAAATCCGGATCCAATCCCGCCACGATCACTGCAATCCAATAGAGCAACATGACGATGGACATGATGCTAAAAAAAGCATTTACCGGAGAAAACGAAATCTCAATTAACTCTTTCATCTTTAATTTTATGCGTTAGAATCTGTGATACCCATCTGTTCTTTTAATTTCTCTAATTCGCTTGACGCTTTGGTTTGTTTTACATTTATTGCTTTATCAATTTCATCATCTACGGATTTTGAATTGTTTGCTATATCGCCGTATGCTTCTGCCAATGCTTCTTCTTGCGCTACTTTTTCTTTCATACGTTCCAAGAGTGCCACCGTTCCATTGCTGTCAATTTGAGCCATTTGCTTGTTCAAAGTTTTTGTAGCATCGGCCACTTTTACTCTGGATCGCAAAATTTTCAACTCGTTTTCCCATTTTGAAATATTTTGCTTAATGGTTTGCACATTGCTTTCCATTTGCGAAACATTCAAATCAAATTTTTCTTTGTCGGCAATTGCTCTATTTTGACCACCAATTGCTTCTTCTTTTTTCATCAAAGCTTCGGTTGCCAAGCGGTCTGCTTCTGCCGCATCCAATCCACCGGATTGGGCTTTTTTTAGAATCAACATAGCTTTTTCATTGTAATCTTCGCCTTTTGCTTCGTATTCTTGCACTTCATTTTTAGCGCGAATACTCATGGCTTTTACTTGTGCCAAAGCTTCAAGACTTTTGTCTAAATCCAATTTCATGTCGCGAATTCCTTGTTCGGTCATCTTGATTGGATCTTCAATTCCGTCAATTGCAGAATGTACTTCTGCTTGTCCTATTTTAAATAATCTTTTTAAAAATTGCATAATTATTTGTTTTTTGAAAAATTAATGATTTGTTCTGAATACTCGCTGAGCAAGACACTTAGTGAATTTATTGTCGCTTCAAATTCGTTTTGGTTTAGGTTTTCAATTTGCAATGAATCCCTGAAAATTACTTTTCTGCCGCTGTCATCAATTACAAAAGCACCGTGAATGATGTCTCTATTTTTTTGCAAAAGCGATTTATAAATATGTGTTCCTTCTTCTTTAATTTCGAAAATAAATTGTTCAAAAACAACAATTGGGTAAGCGACACAAATGATGAGTTGAAAAATTCCTTCTGGCTCATTACTTACAATGAAAATCCCATCCTTCTGATTTTCGTTTATAATTTCTAACTGCAAATTTTGCAGGAAACCTTTGACAGTAGCGTAATAGTCTTTCATAAATTACTCTTTATAGTTGATGTATTTCGTGGTCTTTGTCTTATTTCTATGAGTCTTGTTAAAACAAAATTGTTAATTAAGTTGAACTCAAAATTTATAGTATAAAGATTTGATAAAAATCGGTTATTTAATAAATTCTAACAACTTTATATTCAATTATTTTCAATTGAATTGTTATTTAAATTTACCTCATAAACTCAAACTATTAGCATTAATTACTTACTTTTGCTAAATGCGTTAGGCAAATATACAAAATAATTTTAGTAATGCAAATAAAATTAGCAATATGCAGATGAATTTTGGAAAAAACATAAAGAAGATACGAAGTGTACATAGTTTGAGTCAGCAAGTTTTTGCTGATATTTTTGACCTAAAACGCGGTACACTAGGTGCTTACGAAGAAGGAAGGAGTAATCCAAAACTAGAAACTGTTCTTAAAATTGCTAACCATTTTAGCATCGGTATCGAAGAGTTGCTAACGGGAGAATTGACCGTAAACCGATTAATCAAATTTAATGAACGCATCACTACTGAAAAAGAAGTCTTTCCAAAAAATGAATTTGAAGGAATTCCTTGTGTTTTGACCTCAGATAAAAATCATTTTATAGCTAATTTTTCGAAAACATCCCATTTGGAAAAATATCCTCTAATTAAGCTGCCTTACATTGAATGTACGAATCGTATTGCTTTTTCAGTGGATGATTTGTCCATGACAGGCGGTTCGGTTGAATTTTTCCCTAAGGACATTGTGATAGCCACTGAATCGGATTTAAAGAAAATAGAAGAAAAAAGTTTAGTAATGGTTTTGACAAAAGACGAGTTGCTGTTCCGAAGACTTTCTAAACAGGAAAATCAAATTCTTTTAAAAGCAGACCATCATGGAGTTCCTGATGTTATTTTTGAGTATGAAACACTACTCTGTATTTGGAAAATAGAACATGTTTTTCATCACGCTATTTCATCGAAATCACTTCTGCTTGAAAATCGCTTGGCAACACTTGAAGAACGCCTTGCACATTTTGCCAAAAAATAAAGCCACCTGAAATCAGATGGCTTTACCGTACAAAAAACTCTAATTGGCATTTAAAATGGAAAGAATTTCATCTCCGTATTTTTCTACTTTCAGTTCACCGAAACCTTTAATACTTCGTAAGTCGGTTGGCGTTTTAGCTTCACGCAAAATTGCATTTAGCAATTCTGAATTGTGGCATACCAAGTAACTTGGGATTTTCAATTCTTTTGCTTTGTTGGTACGCCAGACTTTTAAGGTTTCGTAAAAGGCTTGTTGTTTGGCATTCAAATCTTGCTCAACAACGCTATTTCGTTCGTCCGCACTGGATTCCGATTTTTGCAGCCTACTTTTCTCATTGTAATGGACTAAAACCGACCAATAGCTGTCTTTTGACTCAACGAAATGGACATCTGATTTTAAAAAATCGACACTTTCTAGAAAATCATTCAGCTGATTCTCGTCTTCGGTCAGCTGATTTGCAGCCAACCGAATACTAAAAATACGCACTTTCATGATCTTATTTGCTACCCATTAATTGAATATCGTTTGCTACTACTTCGGTCATGAAGCGTTTGGTTCCGTCTTTATCGTCATAACTTCTATGCGTTAGTTTTCCGTCAATGGCTATTTCTCGACCTTTGGTTACAAATTGCTCGATGATTTCGGCTGTTTTTCCCCAAGC
>NZ_KE384385.1:207654-218106 GCF_000425485.1 Flavobacterium tegetincola DSM 22377
TCCTCCTTCGAAAGATTTCACTTCTGGGTCATTCCCTACTCTTCCGATCAACTGTACTCTGTTTCTTAATGTACTCATGGCTTGTAAATTTAAATGTTTAAAAAAAATGTTTTGTTGTTTTTAATCAACGGTACAAAGTTGCGATACGGGCTAAAAGTTATTCGGTTGTAAAACGTTTACTAGCGGTTGTAAATGTTTGTAAGCGTTTGTAAGTGGAATTTTAAAAATCAAAACACTGAACTTCAAATAAATAATCACCATTCAAGATAAAGGTAAACTTCTTGCTATTTGTTTTAAATTCACTTCATAATTATTAATAACAAATTAATTTTTCATTACTTTCGACTACAAACTAATTTAGAACACTATTAAGAACCAACAGATTGTTCCATTTCAAAATTTAATTATGATTAAATCACTTATATTAATCTCATTTTCATTTGTATCGCTAATTAGTTTTGGACAAGTTATCGATGTTAAGGTTGAGAAAAGCGAAGTTTTTAAAGATGAATATAGAGAGACTGAAATACTAGCCTCACAAGATGATGTTAATGGAGGCGTTCTTATACTTCGTTCTTATAATGGCAATACAATTTCGCCAACTAATGGCTACTATTTTGAACATTATGATTCCAATCTTAAGCTTGTGAAAGATTTTCAGTTGGAAACTAAACTTCCCGTTTATCAAAAAAACAATACTGCTTTAGGCTATTTTTTCATTGACAATGAGATTCATATTGCCGATATATTATTTGACTTAAAAGAAAAAGCAATAGTATGCTCGATTACAACGGTAAGTTTTAATGATTTTAAATCTTCAAAAAAAGAACTATTTAAAATTCCGAGAGATGAGATGAAAAAATTAGGTTTATTTGCGTTATCCCCTGAATTTAGGCTAAATGCATTTAGTCCATATGAAAATAGACATAAATCTTCGGCAATAAAAATGAGCGTTAATAAAGACAAATCCGCTTTTGCGATTGCAATAGATTTTTTCTCTGAAAAAGCAGAAACGATTAAGCTTTTTGTTTTTGACAGTAAAATGAACTTAAATTTTAATAAGGTATTTACAAAAGACATTAATGACGACAATTTTGAGCTTCATAATCTTGAAATTTCTAATGACGGTGATATCGTTTACTTGACTTCAAAAGTATATACAGATGAAAGTAAGGCCAAAGAAGAAGGAGGGAAATATGTGTTTGAAATTACTAGTCTGACTAAAAATACTGAAAAATTTAAAGTTGTTGATGTTGAAAATCACTTTATACAAACTTTAAAAACGGTGGTTTTACATGATAAAATAGTTTTAGTTGGTTTTTATTCTGATAAAAATGACAATAGATTTAAAGGCGTTTCATACTTTCAATTTAAGTCAGAAAATCTCGAACTGCTGTATAAAAAATTCAATCCTTTCAGCAATCAGTTTATTATTGATAAATACGGTGTTAAAAGGCCTAAAGAATTAAAAAATATCTTAGTCAAAGAAGTTTTAGTTCTAAAAAATGATGAAGTTATTCTTAATGCTGAAGAGATTTATAAAGAAGATATGTATTATGATAAATTCGATCATGGTAAATTCAATAATAATGGTAAATTCAATAATACTAGTAGAGATAGTAAGATAGTTTATAATTTTAATGACATCATAAGCGTTAAATTGAACGAAGACGGAAACCTATTATGGTCAAGAAATATAAATAAATTACAAAATGCGGTTTTAGATAAAATTCCATATATTTCCTATTCTTCTTTACTGATAAATGACACTAATTATTTTTTTCTAAATGCAAGTGAAAAAATCAAAAACTTGGACAACAATCGGATTGAATTTGTAGATAAAAATATTAAAAAATCAGATTTATATGTAGTTCGTGTTACTGAAGACGGCACTTTTAATTATCAAATAATATTGAAGGAAGATGATAATGAAGTTCCTTTTATGGTTGCAAATGGAATAAAAATGAGTAATACTATTATTTTTCCAGGAAGAAAAGGTTCAAAAAAGCAATTATTAAAAATAAGTTTTTAAAATTATTTTTAAATATTATTTAGCGTTTCAAATTAACATAATTAAATGGCTTTTAAGAATACAAAAACGGCAACAACAAACTAGCAACTATCAATAAAACCAATGACAATATCCCACCAATTATAAAAAAGTGTTTGAATTTATAAATTCCCATACCATAAATAATGGCGTTGGTTTGATATCCCATTGGCGTATAAAAACTGAAATTTGCACCAAACATCACTGCATATAAAAGGGGTTTTGGATTCAAATCCATTTTTACGGCAACGGCAATTACTATTGGTGCAAAAACAATTGCAGTAGCATTATTACTGATAAATCCACTCATTAACATTGTAAAAGCAAAGACAATTGAGATAACTACCGGTGTTGGAACTGATTTTAAAACGGTGTACAAATGATCGGCAATAAAAACGTCAGTCCCTGTATTTTTCATCGCAATTCCAAGTGGAATCATCCCTGCCAAAAGAAAAATCACCTGCCAATTAATTCCCGCATACGCATCTTTCAATTGAATACAACCGGTAAATAAACACAGTCCCACCCCAATTAAAGCACTTTTTAAAATTGAAAAAGTATTAGAAGCAGACAAAAAAATTACTAGTAAAATAGCTCCAAAAGAAACTAATTTCTTCCAAGTTGGAATATTTGGCATTGTAATTACTGTATTTGAAAACAACAATTCATTGTTTTTAGACAACTTTTGGATCTCAGTTAAATTACCAGTAAGCAAAACGCGATTTCCTGGCGTAAGAAATTTTTTACTAAAAAATTGTGCGAAAAAACTTGGAAGCCGATTGAAACTTTTTTCGCTGTTGATCCCTTTTACAAAGACATTTTCTGGCAATTGTTCGTCAAATTCACGAATAGACATGTTCACAAATCTAGAATTAGGCAAAACAATTACTTCGTGAAACTCATTGGAGTAGATGTCGTCAACTGCATTTCGATCCACACCGAGAATACTTACACCCAAAGTTTCCGTTTTTGCTTTTAAATCTTCGATCGTTAAATCAAGCCAAAGAATGTCATTTTCCTCTAAAACTTCCGTCTTTAAAGCAGATTTTAAATACTTCCTTCCACGCTGAATTTTAATCAATTCGATATCATTTTCACCCCAAATCTCAGTGTCTTTTACAACTTTCCCGATTAAAATTGAACCTTCATTAATTCGAACAGAGGTGATATAACCATATTTGTGAGGAATTTCTTCGCCTTCTTCAACTTTCTTCGAGGGCAAAAACTTTTGACTTAAAAAGTAAATAATCGGAATTGATATCAATAAAAAAATTAATCCGGCAGATGAAAACTCAAAAAACGAAAATTTTCCAACGCCACTTTTCTGCGAAATTCCTGATACAATTAAGTTGGTACTGGTTCCCATCAGCGTGCAACTTCCCCCTAAAATTCCTGCAAAAGAAACCGGAAGTAGGACTTTGGATTTGTCAATTTTACCTTGTTTATCTAACTCATTAAAAAGTTTGATAAAAATAATTACAACTGCTGTTGTGGCAATAAAGGATGAAAACAAACCAACAAATATCATTAAAAGTGGCAGAAAAACCCAAAACGGCCAATTGGCCATCGGAACAATTTTTGTCGCCATCCATGAAACTACGCCATTTTTTTCGAGTCCGATGGCAATAATCATTAAGCACAAAATAGTCAAAACCGAGTTGTCCGAAAATCCTGAAACGGCTTGTTCTGGCGTGACAATTCCGAAAACGAGTAAACTAAGGAGAATAAAAAAGGACGTTTTATCGACCGTAAATTTCTCGCTGACAAATAAGCCGAAAGCTATAATTAAGATTCCGCTCACTATTCCAATTTCTACAGTCATCTGTCCAATATTAAGAAAGCTAAATGTAAAAAAAAGTATTGGCAAACACTTATAAGATTTCAGTTTATAATTTCAAATAAAAAGGTTTCTAAATAAAAAAAAGCATAAATTGAAATTTTCGTAGTTATCCAATTGTAAACGGCTTTTTTGTATCTTTAGCAAAAAAAAGAATGAAGCAAACAGAAATTAGTAGTATTGAACTTCGGAATTTAAGACTTGAAGATTATAACGAGCTCCGGAATTCAATGATAAAAGCGTACAGTGAAATCAATGGCGCTCATTGGAAAGAAAAAGAAATAATAAATTTATTAAATATTTTCCCAGAAGGACAATTGGTAATTCTAGTTGATGGAAAAGTGGTGGGTTCGGCTTTATCTTTAATTGTAAGCGATAAAATTGCCAACACTAATCATACCTACGAACAGATTACAGGAAATTATACCTTTTCTACACATGATCCAACGGCCGATGTTTTATACGGAATTGACGTTTTTATTGATCCCGATTACCGAGGCATTCGTTTGGGAAGACGTTTGTATGACGCGAGGAAAGAATTGTGCGAACAACTGAACTTAAAGTCCATCATTTTTGCGGGAAGAATTCCCAATTATACTGAAAACAGCGCGAATTACACACCAAAAGAATATATTGACAAGGTTAAATTAAAAGAGATCTATGATCCGGTTTTGTCCTTTCAGCTGAGCAATGATTTTCATGTTATTAAAGTGATGAAAAACTATTTAGAAGGCGATATAAGTTCTAAAGATTATGCAGCACTGCTAGAATGGAATAATATTTATTATGATAAAAGCCCCAAAGGAATCAATTCTAGGAAAACAGTAATCCGTTTGGGACTGGTACAATGGCAAATGCGTCCTTTGTCTAATTTAGAAGCTTTGTTTGAACAATCAGAGTTTTTTATTGATGTGGTTTCGGGTTACGGAAGTGATTTTGTTTTATTTCCAGAGTTATTCATTGCCCCATTAATGGCCGACTACAATCATCTTTCTGAAGCCGATGCTATTCGGGAACTGGCTCGATATTGCGATCCAATTCAGAAGAAATTTTCCGAATTCGCCATTTCCTATAATATCAATATCATTACCGGAAGTATGCCTTATTTAGAAGATGGAAATCTTTATAATGTTGGTTTTTTATGCAAACGCGATGGAACTTTTGAAATGTATACCAAAATCCACATCACACCAAATGAAGTGCAATATTGGGGAATGAAAGGAGGATCAGAAATCAAAACTTTTGACACCGATTGTGGTAAAATTGGAATTATGATTTGTTATGATGTGGAATTTCCTGAACTTTCTAGACTGATGTCAGACGAAGGAATGGATATTCTGTTCGTGCCTTTTTTAACAGATACTCAAAATGGTTACACACGAGTAAAACTTTGTGCTCAAGCACGCGCCATTGAAAATGAATGCTATGTGGCTATTGCAGGTTGTGTGGGAAATTTACCCAAAGTAAATAATATGGACATTCAATATGCTCAAGCAGCTGTATTTACTCCATCTGATTTTGCTTTTCCAAGTAATGGAATTAAAGCTGAAGCAACGCCAAATACTGAGATGACATTAATTGTGGACGTAGATTTAGATTTACTTAAAAAATTGCACGAACATGGAAGCGTCCGAATTTTAAAGGATAGACGTCATGATTTATATCAAATTAAGAAACTGAAATAGCATAAAGAACAATCGCACTTATCAAATATCAAATGATTTTGGCAAGTGCGATTTTTTATACCAGTCATGAAATTTAAAAGATTTCTTATGAAAAATTGTATTGAATGTGAAGAAAAGTTCAGTGGTCGTGAAGATAAAAAGTTTTGCAGCGACGGTTGTAGAAATGCGTACAACAACAAAATTAATAAGGACAGCACCAATTACATGCGGAACATCAATAATAAATTGCGTAAAAACTACCGCATTTTAACTGCATTAAATGTCGAAGGAAAAACAAAAACTTCTCGTGCAAAATTAATTGCAAAGGGTTTTGACTTTGAATTTTTTACCAACATTTTAAATACAAAAACAGGAAATACCTACTACTTTCTGTACGATCAAGGGTATATGGCATTGGAAAACGAGTACTATATTTTAGTAAAAAAAGACACCTGAAAATCAATTAATTAATAATTTGTCCGTGTTCTCAATAAATTCAATATCTTTAGTTGACGCATTCTAAAAAAACTCCAGTTAAACCGATTTTATTATGAAGAAAAATTCCACCACTTTACTCTCAGTGATTTTTATTGTCGGGATTATATATTGGATATTTTTTGCAATGATGCCCCAATCGGTTTCAAAAGTGGAGGGATCATTATCTGAATTTTCAACACAAAGAGCACTTGGAAAATTAGCTATTATTGCTAAAGAACCTCATTATGTAGGCTCTGAGAATCATAAAGTAGTTGCCGATTTTGTAATAAAAGAATTGGAAAATTTAGGACTCGAACCTGAAATTCAGGAAGGCTACACACTTACCGACTGGGGAAATTTAGTTAAATCTAAAAATATTTTAGCACGTATAAAAGGAACGGCAAATTCAAAAGCTTTGCTTCTTTTATCGCATTACGATAGTGCTCCACATTCCAAATCAGTTGGCGCGAGTGATGATGGTTCGGGAATTGTTACTATTTTAGAAGGGTTACGTACGTATTTGCACACCAATCCAAAACCTAAAAACGACATTGTCATTCTATTTTCTGATGCAGAAGAATTGGGATTAAACGGTGCTGCACTTTTTGTAACCCAACACAATTGGGCCAAAGAAATAGGACTTGCGATAAATTTTGAAGCACGTGGAACTTCAGGACCGTCTTATATGTTGATGGAATCTACCAATGGAAATGCCGAACTTGTACGACATTTTGCAGCCGCAAAGCCAAAATTTCCCGTTTCCAATTCGTTGATGTACAGCATTTATAAAATGTTACCTAACGATACCGATCTTACCGTTTTTCGCGAAGAAGGAAAAATCCAGGGTTTCAACTTTGCTTTTATTGACAGCCATTACAATTACCACACGACTCAAGATAATTTAAACAATTTAAGTGTCAAGAGTTTGGCACATCAAGGAACGTATCTAATGTCTATGCTAAATTATTTTGGCAATGCCGATTTGAGAACATTAGAAACAAAAGTGGATGAAGTTTATTTTAATACTCCCGTTAGCTTTATACATTACCCTTTTTATTGGAATTTTCCATTGATTGGATTGGCATTTGCACTTTTTTTAGCCTTTGTATTGATAGGGATTGGCAAACGAATTTTACATTTTTCAGCCATTATTCGTGGATTTATTCCATTATTAACCTCAATTATTATTTCTGGGCTTATTGGATTTTTAGGTTGGAAATTGGTTCTGCTTTTCTATCCTGAATACAAAGATATTTTACAAGGATTTACGTACAATGGTCATGATTATATCATAGCCTTTTCGGCGTTAGCACTAATGGTTTGCTTCTTCTTTTACAGGAATTACAAAACTAAGGCTGAAGTAATGAATGGTTCTGTTGCCCCAATTTTTCTGTGGATCGTTTTAAATTTATTCATTACTATCTATCTTCCAGGAGGAAGTTTTTTCATCCTTCCTGTCTTTGGGATCTTACTGGCTTTTGGATTTTTTATCATTACCCAAAAATCCAGTATGTTTCTTAATTTGCTTTTCAGTATTCCAGCACTCATAATTTTCATTCCTTTTGTAGTAACGCTTCCGGTGGGATTGGGTTTGAAAATGTTATTGGGAAGCACTATTCTGATCGCACTTGTTTTTACCTTATTACTACCCGTTTTTGGATCTTTTTATAACAAAAAAATAATGGCAACGGTGGCTTTTTTAGTCGCAGTGGGCTTTTTGGTCAATGCGCATTTAAATTCTGGTTATTCAAAACTTCATGCAAAACCTAATAGTTTACTTTATGTCTTGAATAATGACGCGCAAACCGCAGTCTGGGCTTCTTATGATAGAAACCTGGACGATTGGACAAAGACGTATTTCGGGCCTACGCCAAATACATCCGATTCTATTCACAATTTACCGTTGTTTAGCAAATACAATACGGTTTTTAACTTTACAGCTAAAGCAGATGTAAAATCAATTGCTGGACCGTCCATTCAATTTAATAAAGACACTTTAATCAATGCCCGAAAACAGTATTTGATTACAATCACACCGAACCGGAAGGTAAATCGTTATGATATATTTGCTAACGAAAATATGGATTTTTATAATTTCAAGGCAAATGGAGTTTCACTTATTGGCTGGAAAGAAGCCAAGTACAGACGAAAGGGCAAAAAGATTTTAAGTTATTACGTTGTGGACAATGAGCCATTACAACTATCCTTTACACTTGATGCGGCTACAAAATTGGATATGGAATTATTAGAATCCTCCTTTGATTTATTGGAACACCCACAATTCTCAATTGCTAAAAGACCCAATTGGATGATTCCGACGCCATTTGTTTTAAATGACGCGGTTGTAATTCGTCAGAAAATTAAGCCAAATCAAACTCAAATGACAATTGACACTGTAACTGTAATAAATCCTGTAATCAGTAGCAGTTATATAAAAACAAAAATTGTTAAACCAATCATTGTAGATTCTACCATTGTAAAGCCTTAATTATGGAGCAAATTAGTATTTTAGGATGTGGCTGGTTGGGATTACCCCTTGCCGAACATTTAATTGAAAAGGGATTTTACGTCAAAGGTTCAACTACTTCTCCGTCTAGAATTGGCGAGTTGGAATCCGTAGAAGTTGAAGCTTTTATCATTGAATTATCGTCAAATGAAGTTCACGGAGATTATAAAAGTTTTCTGCAAAATTCTAAGACATTGATCATTGATATTCCGCCGAAATTGCGAGGCGAACATCCAGTATCTTTTGTGGACAAAATGAAAAATTTTGTAGAAACAGCCGTTTTAAATTCTTCAATTGAAAATGTTTTGTTCATCAGTTCCACTTCGGTTTATGGAGATGATGCTGTAAATGTAACTGAGGAAACTGTTGAAAATCCAGCAACTTTATCGGGTAAAGAATTAGTAGAAACTGAACAGTTTTTGCAACAGCAGACCGATTTTAAAACCACGATCTTGCGCTTTGGCGGTTTGATTGGAGGAAGTAGAAATCCAGCAAAATCACTTTCAGGAAAGCGCAATATTGCCACTCCAGAAGCTCCCATTAATTTGATTCATCGAGACGATTGTATTGGAATTATTTTGGCAATTATTGAACACGGAATTTGGAACAAAAAATTGAATGCTTCGGCTCCTTTTCATCCCTCTCGCAAAAAATATTACTCGGCCAAAGCCGCAGAGTTGGGATTGCCACTTCCCGAATTTGATGAAAATAATGCTTCAGGAAAAGTGATTGATTCTTCAAAATTAGTTGAAATATTGGATTATAAATTCATCCATTCAAAATTATAAAGTTGATGTGGTTACCTTCTAAAATAGTAATTATGACGGGCACTATTAAATATTTTGTACTTCTATTAAATGTTTGTGTCTGTAGCGGTCAGACTTTTGAGTTTGCAACCGTCAAGGATAAAGACGGGTTTGCATATGTTCGGAGTTCCAAAGAAGTGAGATCGAATACCCTAATCGACACACTTAAAAATGGCTTTATAGTTAGTCATTTTGGTTCTGATGCGAATTGGATTTTAGTTGATTATCAAAAAAATGGCGAAGAACGAAACGGTTACATTTATAAAAATAGACTGGTGAATTCCTCAAGTTTTTTAGAATTAAAAGCAACTCGTTCTAAAAATGAATTGCTGTTTTCTCATCCAGAATTTAAAGTTGTTATTTCAAGAAAAGTTTTTGATAAATCAAAACATACATTTGAATTTTACAAAAAAAATCCAGATCAGCTCATTAAAATTGATGGAAAAACTATTTTTGGTACAGATGGTAATTTTCCCAAAACAACTTACCAAACCATCAAAATTCATTTTGATACTGTAACTATTGCAGTACCCGAAACAGCGATAGCTGGTTTATACGAACCAAATTTTGATTCCACGAATTGTTATTATGACAACATAAATCAAATATTGTATTTGCAAGCAATCAACGGTGATGGAGCAGGTGGTTATGCTGTACTTTGGGTTTTTAAAAAGGGCGTTTACCAACAGAAAGCTGTCACTCGACCCTTCTAAAACCAAAAACCCTCGAAGCATTCACTTCGGGGGGTTTTGGTTTCTATAAATCTTATAAAAAGAGAGTTCTTATTTCTTAACGATTAAGAATTCACTTCTTCTGTTTTCTGCATGTTCTTCTTCTGTACATGCTTCTTTACAGTCAATTTTTGGTTCGCTTTCTCCGTATCCTTTTCCTGTGATACGTGATTTATCGATTCCTTTTGAGATTACATATTGAACTGTAGATTTTGCTCTACGATCTGATAAATTCATGTTGTATGTATCGCTTCCACGGTTGTCTGTGTGCGCTTTTACCATGATCACCATGTTCTCATTGTTTTTCAAAACTTGAACCAATTTGTCCAACTCAAATGCTCCTTCTGCGGTTATGTTTGATTTATTGAATTCAAATTCAAT
>NZ_KE384386.1:0-208096 GCF_000425485.1 Flavobacterium tegetincola DSM 22377
ACGCTACCGAAGGTTTAGTTCAACAGCGGTTTTGCGAGATTGCGAAATATGTGGTAAAATCAAGTTTATCTTTCGCAAAAAATTTTATCTTAGCAGAAAAATCTCGGTTCCGAAGTTCGCAACCTCGCAAAGCCGCGAAACGTTAGTGGCAACACTCGAGCTACACAAACCGCAAAGAAAATAGTATAAAAAAACGTACTGTATTTCAAAACATATTTTTTTCTTTAAAAGTAAAAATGGAAAAATCATTTTAAAAAACTATTTTTGTCTATCAACAATTATAAGATGAGTAAAGAAGCACAAAATAAAAATTTACATAAAGCAAAGAATAACAAAAAAGACGAGTTTTATACTCAACTTCCCGATATTGAAAATGAATTGCGACACTACAAAGAACATTTTAAAGACAAAGTAGTTTATTGTAATTGTGACGACCCAAGAGTTAGCAATTTTTTTCATTATTTCTCGTATAACTTTGAACATTTAGGTCTTAAAAAACTTATTGCAACGTGTTATAAAAATCAAGATGCTGATTTATTTAGTCAAAACGATTCTGATAAGGCAATTTATTTAGAATATGATGGAGACAAAAACGGTAACAATATTCCTGACCCAGAAGAAATTGGAATTATTGCATTAAAAGAAGATGGAGATTTTAGAAGCAAAGAAAGTATTGAACTTTTGAAACAAGCAGATATTATTGTAACAAATCCTCCTTTTTCACTTTTTCGTGAATATGTTGCACAACTTATTGAATACAATAAAAAATTCCTAATTGTAGGACACCAAAACGCAATTACTTATAAGGATATATTTAAGTTAATGAAAGAAAACAAACTTTGGCTTGGATATGGTTTTAAAGGTGGTGCAGGTCATTTTATTAATACAGAATATGAAGACTATGCAACTGCTGGCGACCATAGAGACGGGATGATTAGAGTTTCAGGAGTACATTGGTTTACTAATCTCGATATAAATAAAAGGCACGAAGATTTAATTTTATATAAACCATATACTTTAGAAGAATATCCAACCTATGATAATTATGATGCTATAAATGTTAATAAGACAAAAGATATTCCGGTAGACTATAAAGGTATTATGGGCGTTCCAATAACTTTTTTGGATAAATATAGTGTTGAACAATTTGAAATTTTAGGTTTATCGGCTTCAGCAGGCTACAGCGAAGAAATTGTTGGTATTCCTTTTTTAGGAGATAAAGACGCACGACCATTAATAAATGGAAAAAATACGTATGCAAGAATATTTGTAAAAAACAAAAAAATATGAATATTGAACTTAAAGAAATAACTGTCCGAGAATTAACAACTGGTTATAAAGATAACAATGAAAATGGCGTTGTCGGTTATAGTGGTAGATTAGATATTCGACCACCTTATCAACGTAATTTTGTATATGATGAAAAAGAAAGAAACGCAGTTTTAAATACGTTACAAAAGGACTTTCCTTTAAATGTTATGTATTGGGCTGTTCGTGAGGATGGCGATTTTGAAGTTATAGACGGACAACAAAGAACTATTTCAATTTGTCAATATGTTACAGGAGATTTTTCAATAGACGGTTTTTATTTTCATAGTCTACCAAATGACAAGAAAGAGCAAATACTTGACTATCCTTTAATGGTTTATTTTTGCTCTGGCGAGGATAGTGAAAAATTAGATTGGTTTGAAACAATCAATATTGCAGGTAAAGTTTTAACAAAGCAAGAATTAAGAAATGCAGTTTTTTCAGGCTCTTGGGTTTCTGATGCAAAACGTTATTTTTCTAAAAATAGCAGACCAAAAATCGGTGATGAATATTTAAGTGGTTCAGCAAATCGACAAGAATATTTAGAAACAGCAATAGATTGGATTTCAGATGGAAATATAAAAGAATATATGTCCAAGAACCAACACGAACCAAACGCAAATGAATTATGGCTTTATTTCCAAAGTGTAATAAGTTGGATTAAAGCAACATTTCCAAAATACAGAAAAGAAATGAATGGTTTGAAATGGGGATTTTTCTACAATGATTATAAAGACCAAAAATTTGACTCTAAAAAATTAGAAGAGCAAATAACCGAATTAATGATTGACGAAGATGTTCAAAACAAAAAAGGAATTTACTCTTACGTTTTGACAGGCAAAGAAAAGCATTTAAACATACGAGCATTCAGCGACAAACAAAAGCGAGAAGCTTACGAAAGACAAAAAGGGATTTGTACAGATTGTAAACAACATTTTGAATTAAACGAAATGGAAGCTGACCACATTGACCCTTGGCATTCTGGTGGTAAAACCATAACAGAAAATTGCCAAATGTTATGTAGAGAAGATAATAGAAGAAAATCTGGAAAATAAATTAAATAAATGGCTAACCTTACGGTTAGCCATTTATTTTAATATCAATAGTATAAGCAAATATTTTTTTTATTATTTTTGAAAGATTATTAACTCAAAACCAATTTACTTATGGCATCAACATCAGAAACAGGACACGCAAAAAACGTAGCAAACTTTCAAGATTTAATTGAGTTCGCTACAGGTTACGGGGCAACCTACAATCCATATAAAGGCAGTTTAAAACTGTCTAATTTAATTACATTAAAAGCATCTGCCGAAGGCAACTTAACAGATGTAATTTCAAAAAACACAAACTATAACAATAAAGTAAATGAACGCATAACCGCTTTCAGCGGTTTAAAAGCCTACTCTACTCGATTGGTAAATGCTTTACAAACAACCGATGCAACAGCCGAAACAGTTGGAAACGCAAAAACTTTTAACAGAAAGTTACAAGGCAAAAAAGCGTCTGCTTCGCAAACACCAACCGACCCAAACGCTCCAGCACCAACAACGATTTCTACAAGTCAACAATCATATGACCAACTTATACAACATTTGGCAGGTTTAAACTCCGTTTTAGAAGCTGAAACAAGTTACACACCAAACGAAACCGATTTACAAACGGCAACTATTCAAGCTAAAATTGCTGACCTAAACGCAAAAAATACAGCCGTTGCAACTGCATATACAAGCATAAGCAATTCAAGAATTGCAAGAAACGAAACGTTATATTCTGCAACCACAGGACTAGTTGAAACCGCCAACGAAGTAAAGAAATACGTTAAGTCAGTATTTGGAGCAAGCAGTCCTCAATTTGCACAGGTAAAAGGAATAGAATTTAAGAAACCAAAGATATAAACCTACCGAAAAAAGAAATCTTGCTACCACGAAAAGAAATAGAGCAACATCAATAAAACTTATTGCTTACGCAATAAGTTTTATTTTAACCTCTATTAGAAATATGTTAACCGCAAGTAGAAATATAACAACCACTAAAAGAATTATAGTAACCGCAGGAAGAAATATAGTAACCGACAAAAGAAATATGACAACCGTTAAAAGAAATATAGCAACCGCAGAAAGAAATCTGTTAACCTCATTGAAATAGAAATATAGCGGTGGAAAAGAAGTGCAGCCACTAACAGCAAAGGGTTCGTTGCGTTCGGAGAACGAACAATGAAACCTGTGTTGAACGGAACCGATTACATGCCGTCAACACTTATGGAGTTATCGTAAAGCGTTTTTAAGAATATCGAGAGGATTAGATGATCCTCTTTTTTTATGCAGTAAAATGGGGTTGATTTTGATAGTATTTTATGGTTTTAGGGAGATGACCCTTTTTATCTGCCGGGTTGGGATTAAATGTATATATTTGAGAACCGAAAAGATATATAAAGTTGTATAGACTTGCGTATATCTAGTAGTTGTAACTCATTTTGGAGCATATTATGGATAAAGAAGATTATAAAGAAATAAATTCATTAGTTGAAATATTAATTTTAGAAGGAGTTGTATCCGATAATAATATGAATACCAAAATATGTAATAAATCTATCAGATTTTTGAAGTCGAAAGGATGGATTAAAGAACATAACAAACGATATCAATATCATCCATGTTCAGAAATTTACGACATACATAAAGTAGGCATTGAAAAATATTTATTGAATAAACAGGCTGAAAAAGATACTGAAACTAAAATAAAACAAAAAACTTTATTCGATTTAAATAATAAGTATTTAATAAATTTTTGCTTCTTAGTATTTGGATCAATATTAGGTGTATTTATTAAAAATAATACGGAATCAAAAAACAATGCAGAAACACTAAAAAAAGAACGTAAAGAAATATTTGAAAAAAACGATTCAATAATTCATTTTCAAACTCTCCTGAACGAAAAAAACACATTAATACTTTCTTTAAAAAAAGAAATAGATTCTTTAAAAAATAAACCATAAAGTATAATTTAAAATTGTTTCCGACTTAAACGGTGCGGAAGCGAAACCGAAAAAAAAACGAGTTACAACAACGGTTTTATTCAATTGCGAGTTTAGTGGTTAAATCACGTTCACGTATCGCATAACGTTTAGTGTTGGCAGAAAATATCCAGTTACGAACTTCGCAACTGAAATAAAGCCACAGGACGTTGTATGATATTTTGAAAAAAAAATCGTAAACAAATGGAAATTAGTTAAATAATGAAAAATAATATATTAATACGTATTTCAATTTTCTCTTTTTTTTCTATAATATTAATTGGTTGTAAACAACTAAATAATGAGGCAAATGTGGAAAAAGCAATTTCAGATTTAACTAATAATTTTCCACAATTCAGAAAAGGTAAATCAAAACAAATCGAATATTACAAACTCGTTAGAAGTGTTACTTATGGAGAAAATGAATTTAAACTTCAGCTCCGTTCTGAACCTGACAGTCTGAATGATCCACAAAAAATATTAGTGTTAATTAATTCAACAAATCAGTGTTATGCTATTCCCTTTTTATCAAATACATATAGAGATTATTGGGGTTTTAAAAACGAAAAAACAATTCCAAATGTTAAAAAGACAAAAAGTAATTTTAATCAAGAATTTATTACTGCATTGAACACATTAAAATTAAATGACACATTAGGAACAGGACGTAAAGTAATTAAGGAAATGATGTTTTCTTTATTAAACTGTACAATTATTACAGAAAAAGATAGTACAGAAGTGTTAAACGGTTGGTCAAATTCAAATCACGACCTTGAAAACGAATTATTTGACCCTAAAACAAAAATAAGATTTAGAAGAAATTATCAAGAACTATCAAAAGATTGGCATAATAACGAATATAGTCCAGAACAAAATTCATACTATGATACCAAAAATTATAGAATTTATCAAATTACTAATAATGAAGGGTTTTATAAAAAACCTTTAAAATTGGTAATAAAATCGTATAGACAAAATGCAATTTTTAACCATATATCACTTTAAAAAAAACAACCGCTAACAGCAAAGGGTTCGTTGCGTTCGGAGAACGAACAATGAAACCTGTGTTGAACAGCCTGTCCCGTTTTCTCGGGAGAACCAATTACATGCCGTCAACAGGTATAGAGTTATCGTAAATCGTTTTGAAGAATATCGAGAGGATTAGATGATCCTCTTTTTTTATGTAGTAAAATGTGCGGCATTTTTTAAAAGACGGAATAATTGTTCGGAAAATGGGTTATATTTACTTCAAAATTAAGTTTAGATAGGAACTTGGAAGGGTTTTTAGACGAACTGACGTTGTGCATAACGCGTAAAATCGTACAAATTACCAAAAATTAGAACTAAAAATGCCAATACACAAACAGCCCATTCATTTTCCGCTACGCCAAATGTCAACGCTGAAAAAAATAAATGAGCTGTTTTTTTGCCAATGCTCGAAGGACGATTATAACGAATAAAAGTACTTGAATATTTAGACGTTTAGGACAGGTATGTGTTTATTGTGCATCAAACCAAAAATCAACAGTTGCTCTTTCTGCTGTTGGAGTTGATTGTTGTTCACTTTGGCCTCTCGATCCGCCGCGTCCGCCTCCGCCACCATTTCCTCTTCCGCCACCGCCACCACCACCACCACTTCTCATTCCTTGGCTTTGACCTTGCCCTCTTTCTTTATTAGCAGCACCTTCCATTTTATTGGCAACAACGCCTATAGATAATTTAGAAAAATCAGTGTTTTCTTGGGAAGCTATTTTAGCTTTAGGGGTTTTAATTGAAAATTCAAATAATTTACTCGAAGCTGTATAGTGGTTTGCAATTGCAATATCTAAACTATTTAAGTCTTTATTAAACACTTGCTTTTCTTCAAAAGAACCAAACTCTGCATCTGCCGGTAATTTTTTAATCATACTATTTAAATCAATAGCGTTGACATCAGTATTTCCAAGTGAACCTTTCTCAACAAGTCTTGATTCATTACTGTAAGGATATTTTACATACACATTCTTTTTTTCTTTTCCCTTAATGTCATAATAAATGGTAAGACCATTTCTAAGGATGGACATAGCCGCCTGTTTATCTGTGGTGCTTATATTTAGGTAAACATATTTGTCGTCTTGTGAAACTTTATATAATACGTTTTTATTGCCTATTTGAGTAGTATCTGCTGGGAAACTGCTCTTATTTGATGCGAACGAAGAGAGACTTGAAAGTGTTAAGAGTACAATTAATAAATGTTTCATTTTTTGTAATTATTTAAGTGTTAGAATTTAGTGTTTTATTGTTCAATGAAGCCTGTCACTTCGTAAGCCCTCGCTCCATCTATCTGGATTTTTTCATAAAGTACGTTGTCAAACTCATAGTAGGTATTGCCATCTACTTCAACCCGCTCGTATTCATCGGGAAGTTCATAAATTACGGTACCAATTTCTGGTTCAACTACTTCAAAGCCATCATCAACATTGTTATAAAAAACACCGTTGAACCAAAAGTAATCTCGATTTGGATGCTTTATTTTAATATATCCAACAGGCAAGGTTTTTATTCTAAAACCAATCTTTGGAGCTATTACAATATAACTTCCTCCAGAGTACGTGTAAAATCTATTATTGGAATAGTAGTAGCTAATTCCTTTGTGCTTTACTATGGTTTTATTAGATAATGTTCTTACTGCTACAACTTTTCTTGTGGGTTTTTTATAGATTACTGTTTTACTAGGAACCCGTTGGTTACTTTTTTTAACGATTACTGTCTTTTTAGAATTTCTTGAATTCTGCGCATACATAGGTTCATTCCATGTTATGAAGAATACTAATAGAAATGAAAGCTTGATAAGATTTCTCATAAGAACTATTTTTATTATGTATTAAAGACAATTCATATTTAGAATGGTTTAATTCATTATAAAATATTTAACAATTAAAGCCTGATAAATTGTGGATTCATAACTTAAGTATTATTCCTTTTAGAGTGCCCGATTTCAACTGATTGCATAATTTTTTCGCATACAGTGCATATGTTTTTTGATAGCGCTCCTTATTTCCTGTTTTCACGTCAGCTGGATTGACTAAAAGAAAATTCCTTCCTAAATTTAAGAAATATCGCACTATAGAAAATTTACAACAACCTGCTTCATAAACAAAAAAAACCTCGTGATTATAGAAATTATTAATAACATAGTACTCTTGTTTTATAGGAATCAAAACAATAAGTTTTATGATAAATATATCGGTTTGGATTGAAACTGTCCATATTTCCTTGTGTATATCCAAACCAATATATACGTATGGACTAGTAGTAATTTGAATACTCATATCATTAAACTAGTAGCAGACAGTTAAACTGTAGTGCAGTTAGTATTTATTTCGAGGATCTATTTACTGCTTTTACATGGATGCTCGTTGCGTTGGCAGAACAACAATGAAACCTGTATTGAACAGCCTGTCCTGTTTTCTCGGGAGAACCGATTACATGCCGACCATACTTATGGAGTTATCGTAAAGCGTTTTGAAGAATATCGAGTCCCGATAATTATCCTATTGTTTACGCTAACATAAATCGTGCAAAACCAGAACGGCTACAGCCGCAACCCTAAATATTCTTCTATTTTTGTTTTGCATTAAAAAACCCTTTACTTTTGAAGCAACAAATAAACACACAAACTTTATCTAAACTATGGACAGTACCAAAATTATCGAATTATTGAGTTACACTTTGCCTTCTGTTATAACTGGCGGTGTGGCATATTTTCTATTTAATTCGTATTTTAAAGACCAACAGCACACCCGAAGATGGTTGAACCAAAAGGAGACACAAAAACAAGCTCTACCGCTTCGCTTGCAGGCGTATGAAAGGCTCTCTTTGTTTTTAGAACGCATTAATCCATCGAAACTCTTGATTCGTGTAGCACCTATTTCTAATGATAAAAATGATTATGCCGATTATTTAATCGCATCCATAGATCAAGAATTTGAACACAACTTGACGCAACAAATTTACGTTTCAAGCAGTTGTTGGGGTTACGTGGTTACGGCAAAGAATGCTACCAACCAAATGATTCGAAAAGCAGCTTCAACTTCTGAAATTACTACTGCAAATGAACTTCGTGAACTTATTTTAAAAGAATTATTTGACAAGGACTCACCAAGTAACGCAGCATTGGCTTTTATTAAAGATGAGGTGAGCGATATGTGGTAAATAAGGTGGTTTTTTAAATTGTGTTCCAAATTTATTGTTTACCTTTAAGCTATGAACAAAAATCAACCACAAGAAAGTTACGGCACATTATCAGAAACCATCAATGACCTCGTGCTCATTGGTTATGTCCATGATTTTAACCTGCAAGAAGACTGCATCATTTGCCATCAGACAAAAGATGCTTTGGCGCCAGCCGATTTTCAAATTGATAAAGTCTATCGTTTTGAAGGCATTTCGAATCCCGATGACCAATCCATATTGTATGCAATTTCGTCTAAAAAATTTAGATTAAAGGGTGTTTTGGTAAACGGTTACGGCATTTCTGCAGACGATGCTACTTCTAAATTAATTGAATTATTGGAAACCAATAAAGTTAAATCAGCAAATACGTAGAAAGATATATTTTTACAGACTAAAGTAATTTAAAATTATTTTAAGTTATAAATAACCAATGGTTTGACATAATTTCATTACTATTGTATTATGAAGTGGACGCATTTTTTAATGGCATTTTACTTACTCGCTGTTTCGTTTTATCCGTGCACTGATACGGAGAACACGATTATAGCGTCACATGCTATTGAAAAGAACCACAACCATGATACTCATTCCCACAGTGACCACGAAGATACTTGTCCGCCATTTTGCGTGTGCAATTGTTGCGGTTTACAAATGCTAAACTACGTCTCCTATGTGACGATTGAATTTCCAATTCCTTTTCAAACCATTCCTCTAAAAGAATCATTTTACGTTTCCAACTTAAGGGATTCGTATTCTGGTAGCATTTGGCAACCGCCTCAAGCCGTATAATTAATTTAAAACACCCTTTATCAAGAACATCCAATTTGACGATTTTCATCCTAAAGGCTTTTCATTGTTTTCATTAATTATTCGCGTTACATGTTAGATAAAATCATTCATTTTAGCATCCATAATAAATTTATTATTGGACTGTTTACGTTTACTTTAATTCTGGTGGGAGCCTATTCTGCCTACACTTTACCCATTGATGCGCTACCTGATATCACTAATAATCAGGTACAAATTATTACTACTTCCCCTACTCTTGCTACTCAGGAAATTGAACAGTTTATAACCTATCCTATTGAACAATCGCTCAAGACAATTCCAAAAACGATTGAATTACGCTCCATAAGTAAATTTGGTTTAAGCGTAATAACGTTGGTTTTTGAAGAAGACGTTGATATTTATTGGGCACGAACGCAAGTAGCCGAACGACTAAAAGAAGCGGAAAACTCTATTCCTTCCGACATGGGAGTTCCTGAAATTGCACCAGTTTCAACGGGATTGGGCGAAATTTACCAATACATTGTGCATCCTAAAAAGGGATTTGAAGAAAAGTTCAATCCTACAGAATTGCGTAGCATCCAAGATTGGATCATCAAACCTCAATTGATGGGCATCAAAGGAATTGCGGAAGTCAATACGCTTGGCGGTCATTTAAAGCAGTACGAGATTGCCATTCAGCCTGATCGTTTGAACAGCATGAATACTTCGGTTACGGAGGTTTTTGAAGCGCTTTCGCAAAATAACGAAAATACCGGAGGTGCTTACATTGACAAAAAACCGTACGCTTACTTTATTCGAGGTATTGGTATGGTAAAAAGCATTAATGATATTGAAAAAATAGTCGTTAAATCCAATGACGGTATTCCGATTTTAATTCGGGATGTAGCCACTGTACAAATTGGAAGTAGCATACGCTTTGGAGCCGTTACCAAAGACGGTGAAGGCGAAGATGTTTCGGGAATGGTAATGATGCTTAAAGGCGAAAATGGCGGCGAAGTTACAAAGCGGGTCAAAGAAAAAATGGAGCAAATTAAAAAGTCTTTGCCGGAAGGTGTTGACATTACTGCTTTTCTAGACCGCTCCATGTTAGTGGATCGAACCATCAGCACGGTTGAAAAAAACCTGATAGAAGGCGCTTTGATCGTGGTTTTCGTATTGGTATTATTATTAGGAAATTGGCGCGCTGGATTGGTCGTTGCTTCAGTAATTCCATTATCCTTACTGTTTGCCATCTCAATGATGCGGCTTTTTGGCGTCAGCGGAAATTTAATGAGTCTTGGTGCTATTGACTTCGGATTGATCGTGGATGGCGCTATTATTATTGTAGAATCCATCATCCACCGACTGAAATTAGGCAATAAAACCAAACTTACTGCTATGGAAATGAACGATGAAGTATATCAAGCTTCGTCTAAAATCAGGACCAGTGCTGCATTTGGAGAAATCATCATTTTGATCGTTTATCTACCCATTTTAGCATTGGTAGGAATTGAGGGTAAAATGTTTGGACCGATGGCACAGACGGTTTCATTTGCAATTTTAGGCGCGTTCCTGCTTTCGTTGACGTATGTTCCCATGATGACGTCGCTTGCTTTAAGCAGAACAATCGATCGCAAGCGCAATTTCAGCGATAAAATTATTGATAAATTGAATGCGCTTTACCAACCTATTTTAGACAAAGCTTTAGAAATAAAAGGTTTGATAATTGGCATTTCTGTGGGATTATTAGCCATTTCGCTTTTTATATTTTCAAATTTAGGTGGTGAATTTATACCAAATTTAGACGAAGGTGATATTGCCACGCACATTATTATTGCTTCGGGAAGTTCGCTTTCGCAAGAAATTGAAACCACTACCAAGGCAGAGAAATTATTGAAAGCCCAATTTCCAGAAATCAAAATGATTGTTTCCAAAATTGGTTCAGCAGAAATCCCAACAGATCCAATGCCAATGGAAGCCGCGGATTTGATAATTATATTAAAAGACAAACGCGAATGGAGGTCAGGAAAAACCAAAGAAGTACTGACAAAAGAAATGGAAAAAGCTTTGGATGATATTCCGGGCGTTACTACAGAATTTTCACAACCGATACAGATGCGTTTCAATGAGTTGATGACAGGCGTGAGAAGTGATGTGGCAGTTAAGATTTTTGGCGACGATATTGATTTATTGGTCAGTAAAGGCGAAGAAGTTTTAAAAAAAATTGGTGGGATTTCAGGCGTTGCAGATGCCGAATTGGAACGCGTAGCTGGACTGCCACAAATTACCATCCGATACAATTCCAATAAAATGGCAGCATACGGCTTGAAAGTAAACGACTTGAATCGCGTGATAAAAATGGGCTTTGCAGGCGAGAAAGCAGGCGTAGTATACGAAGGCGAAAAACGTTTTGACCTTGTAGTTCGATTGGATAATTCAAGCCGCCAAGATTTAAGTAATCTTGAAAACTTATACATTTCTTTGCCTTCAGGCAATCAAATTCCGCTGAACCAAGTAGCCGATATTGCCATGGAAAATGGACCGATGCAAATTTCCCGTGAAGAAGGGAAACGCAGGATTGTAGTAGGTTTTAACGTTCGAGATCGCGATGTAAAAAGTGTGGTGGAAGAAATCCAAACTAAATTAGATAAAGAATTAAAGCTTCCCGACGGTTATTATGTAACCTATGGCGGCCAATTTGAAAACTTAATTCAAGCGAGTACTCGTCTGATGATTGCTGTTCCGATAGCGCTGGGATTGATCTTGATTCTACTTTATTTTACATTTAATTCGATCCGACAATCACTACTGATTTTTACTGCGATTCCACTTTCGGCTATCGGAGGAATCTTTGCTTTGTGGCTGCGCGACATGCCGTTTAGTATTTCAGCTGGAGTGGGTTTCATTGCGCTATTTGGCGTGGCCGTTCTAAACGGAATTGTATTGATCGGTTACATGAATCAATTAAAAGCAGAAGGAATTTCAGATGTCGTTTCGCGAATAAAAATGGGTACAGCAACGCGTTTACGTCCCATTATTATGACTGCTGCGGTAGCATCATTGGGATTTTTACCAATGGCATTGAGTACTTCTGCAGGTGCTGAAGTGCAAAAACCATTGGCAACCGTAGTTATTGGTGGCTTACTTACAGCTACTCTTTTAACTTTAATTGTACTTCCCATATTATACTATTATTTAGAAACTGGTTTTAAAAAATCCATAAAAATGAATACAACTGCACTAACTTTATTGATTTTTATTTCAGGAATCAACATGGTACAATCGCAAGAGGTAACACTACTCAATCAACAGCAAGCCATTACATTGGGTTTAAAGAATAATTTAAAAATTCAAGCAACTGAATTAGACTTTCAAAGAAATAAAGAGTTAACCCATTCGGCTTGGGAACTTCCTAAGACTGAAATTAGCGGTGCTTTTGGTCAATTAAATTCAATTGAAAGCGATAGAAATTTTGAAATCAGTCAGCGTTTCAATCCGTTTGAAATTGGCGCTCGAAAAAAAGTATTGCAGATGAACAGCTCAGTGAGCGAAACCAATTTGGCAAAAGCCAAGCAAGAGTTGGTGTTTTCAATTCGGCAGTCGTGGAACAGCATGTTGTTTTATCAATCGCAAAGCAAAGTATTGCAAGAACAAAATGTCATTTTATTGAAATTTGCCGATGCCGCTACAAAACGGTACAATGCTGGCGAAACCAATGCTTTGGAAAAAAATATTGCCGTAGTAAAACAAATGGAATTGCAACAAAAAATCAATCAGAATACCGCATTGATTGAAATTGAAAAAAGTAAATTGATGCATTTTATGCAATTGGACGCTGATTTTATACCTTCAGAAAACGAATTAACTGTTCTGATTTATGATGCTTCGCAAAGTTCTGTCGATCAAAATTTAGAACTACAAAATGCACAAAATCAAGTTAATTTGGCACAAGCCAGCCATAAATTGCAAAGAGCAGCATTATATCCTGAAGTATCTGTGGGCTATTTTATGCAATCCATGAACGGTGCTGCAATGGGACAAAGTACGGACAAGTTTTACGACAGTAGTTTAGATTTTACTGGCATTTCGGTCGGTATTGCGTTACCTATTTTTGCAGGAAGCACAATTTCAAAAGTGAAAGCGGCAAAGATCCAGACTGAAGTAGGAGAAAAAAATAGTCTGTTTGTGCGAAGTCAACTAAACGCCGCATTTGATCAAGAAAAAAAACAATTGGAAACAGCAAATGCACTACAGCAATATTACGAGAACGTGGCTTTGCCTAATGCAAAGGAAATCAATACTAACGCAGATAAGAGTTTTAAAAATGGCGCCATATCGTATATTGAATTTGTAAACAGTATTGAAACTGCTTTTCAAATTCGCTTGAATGCCAATGAATCTGTCTATAAATACAATCAGAACATCATTAATCTGTATTATTTAACCAATCAATAAAATGAAAAAATCCACTATATACATAAGCTTTTTACTAATAATGGTTCTGGGTTTGCTGCTTTACATACAATTTGGCAACAATCCAGCTGACGACCACGACCATGCCGCAGAAGAAGTAGAAAATCATACCGATGAAAATGAAGTACATCTAAATGCTGCGCAATTTAAAGCGGCTGCAATTACCTTAGGTACTTTTTCAAAGAAAAACATGAATGATGTTGTTTCGTCAAATGGCTATACTAAATTACCTCCGCAGAACCAAGCAGATGTTTCCATTCACGCTAACGGTATTATCAAAAGTATTTTGATTGAAGAAGGTGCAAAAGTAAAAAAGGGGCAAGTATTGGCTACCGTTGAAAGTCCTGAATTTGCCAAATTAAAAGAAGCGTATTTACTTTCCAAAAGTCATTTAACTTTTCTAAAAGCAGATTATGAACGCCAAAAAACGCTTGATGAAGACGCCGTAAACGCTAAAAAAACGTTTCAAAAAGCAAAATCAGATTATGAAATGGAACAAGCGCGTTATGCATCGCTACAAAAACAACTTCAACTATTAAACATCAATTTATCTGAAAATGCAACGGCTACAGCTCCAGTTTTAGCGCCAATAGGAGGTTATGTGACGGAAATTAATATCCGAATTGGAAGTGCAGTTGCTCCAGGAACTTCTATGCTCAACATTGTGGACAATTCAAAATTACACGTAGATTTATTGGTGTATGAAAAAGATTTGTACAAAATAAAAAAGGGACAAAAGGTACGGTTCATCTTAACCAATCAAGGTCAAAATGAAGTGGTGGGAACGGTGTTTAATATTGGAAAAGCTTTTGAAAATGATACAAAAGCAGTTGCCATTCACGCGGAAATTGAAAACAAAGACGAGCAATTAATTTCAGGAATGTACGTTAATGCAATGATAGATCTTGGATCAAATGCCGTTTTTGCCTTACCTTTAGAGTCGGTTGTAAAAGCGGATGGTCGGTCGTTTATATTTGTTTTAGAGAAAAATGATACGGTTGACGAAGAAATGCATTTCAAGCGTGTAGAAGTTAATGAACGAACCGCACAACTCGGTTTTGTGCAAATTGATTTGCTGCAAAAAATAGATAAAGACGCTCAAATTGCTTTAAAAGGCGCGTATTATATCCAAAGTCATTTGGCCAAAAGCCAAGGCGGCGGCGGTCATGCACATTAAATTTACCTAATTTAAAAATAAGAATCCTATGAAAAAAACCATTTTAATGTTTGCTTTTGCGGTTTGTACTTTGTCTATGACATCGTGTAAGTCAGAACCTAAAACAGAAACCACAACAGAGACGAGTACAGAAACAACTACCTCTGCAGCAGAAGTTGCCTATGTATGTCCAATGGATTGTGAAAAAGGAAAGACGTATACTGAAGCAGGAAAATGTCCTGTTTGTGAAATGGACTTGGTAGCGGCAAACGATGCAACGGAAAGTCATGAAGGCCATGACGATCACGAAGGCCACAACCACTAAATTAAAATTTCCCCTACTCATAAACTTGAAAAGGGGATTTTTTTTGTCAGAAAATGACGTAAAAATTAGCAGTATACGATTGCGATTCATGGTTTGTGATTTGACTCTAAAAATGTATCTTTGCTTTCTTACAAAACACAACTACCATGAATCTTTTGAACGAATTAAATGCTGTATCGCCGATTGACGGAAGATACAGAAATAGAACAATGAGTCTTTCGCCATATTTCTCGGAAGAAGCATTGATCAAATACCGCGTTTTAGTCGAAATCGAGTATTTTATTGCCTTGTGCGAAATTCCATTGCCACAAGTTAAAAACGTAGATACCGCAGTTTTTGAACAATTGCGTGACATTTATAGAAATTTTTCTTCAGCAGATGCACAAGCCATCAAGGATATTGAAAAAACAACAAATCATGATGTAAAAGCGGTGGAATATTTCATCAAAACTGCTTTTGATCAATTGAATTTGTCCGAATATAAAGAATTTATCCATTTTGGATTGACTTCGCAAGACATTAACAATACTGCTATTCCACTTTCAACAAAAGAGGCCTTTGAAAATGTATATTTAAAGAGTTTGGTAGCTCTAATCAGTAAGTTAAAAGAGTTGAGTACCGAATGGAACGATGTTCCGATGTTGGCTAGAACCCACGGACAGCCTGCTTCCCCTACCCGATTGGGAAAAGAAATTGCTGTTTTTGTAGAGCGTTTAGAAGAGCAAATGCGCAGCTTATTTTCCATTCCTTTTGCGGCAAAATTTGGTGGCGCAACTGGAAATTATAATGCACATCATGTAGCATATCCACAGACGGATTGGAAGAAATTTGGAACTGATTTTGTAGTCGGAAAACTGGGATTGCACCACTCATTTCCTACAACACAAATTGAGCATTACGATCATTTCGCAGCCTTTTTTGATGCTTTAAAACGTATTAATACGATCATAATTGATTTAGACCGAGACATTTGGACGTATGTTTCAATGGATTATTTTAAGCAAAAAATTAAAGAAGGAGAAATTGGGTCATCGGCTATGCCGCATAAAGTAAATCCGATTGATTTTGAAAATTCTGAAGGAAATTTAGGAATGGCAAATGCTATTTTTGAGCACCTTTCGGCAAAATTACCTTTGTCCAGATTGCAACGGGATTTAACAGACAGTACCGTTTTGAGAAATATTGGCGTTCCCATAGGACATACGCTAATTGCTTTTGAAGCAACATTGAAAGGGTTGAATAAACTATTGCTTAACGAACCTAAATTTGCCGAAGATTTAGAGAAAAACTGGGCCGTAGTTGCCGAAGCCATTCAAACAATCTTAAGACGTGAAGGCTATCCGAATCCGTACGAAGCCTTAAAAGGTTTGACAAGAACAAATGCTGCAATTACAAAAGAATCCATTCATGCGTTTATTGGAACTTTAGATGTTTCGGAAGCGATTAAAAATGAATTATTGGTCATTTCGCCTAGTACCTATTTAGGAGTGTAAACCATTCATAATTTTATAATCAATCCCTTTCCTAATTTTTTTGGGAGAGGGATTTTTTGATAATAAAAATAATGCTTTGGGATCATTTCTTTTATATTATAAGTTCTTTAGTTAAGGCAAGTATAAAAAAAGAACTGCTTTTTTATTAAATTATACTTTTTAAGTATATAAATTGTTCTTTAAAAGAGCACAAGACGTGGTATTCTACTTCAAGGAAGCAAGGTCGATAGAGTTAGAGAACGAAACAAACGGAACTTACCATAAAATAGCTACGGTACAACAAAGTAAATGATTAGTAGCTTATACTTTTAAATAAATTTGTCGCCTCTCTGTTAAATCAAGTATTCAAAATGTAGCATTTTATTTTCTTTTTTTTTATCTTTCCACACACCTAAAATTTTACACGTGATTCACTTCTTTTCCTTCTTTTTAATGACGGCCTCAGCTACTTCGCATTTAAAACCTTTAATCAGTGATTTGGGTTTAATTCTGATGACTGCTGCAATTGCCGTGCTATTATTTAAGAAAATCAAGCAACCTTTGGTATTGGGTTATTTGGTAGCAGGATTTTTAGCTGGAAATAATTTCGACTTCTTTCCCTCTGTTACTGATAAAGCGGGAGTAGAAGTTTGGGCTGAAATTGGTATTATATTTTTACTATTTAGTCTTGGTTTGGAATTCAGTTTTAAGAAATTAATGAAAGTGGGCGGTTCGGCCTCCATTACGGCAACCACTCAAATCATTACCATGGTAATTTTAGGCTATTTTGTGGGTGTTGCAATGGGTTGGGGAAAAATGGACAGTATTTTTTTAGGAGCAATTCTGGCGATTTCGTCCACTACAATCATTCTTAAAACCTTTGATGAATTGGGTGTCAAGACGCAGAAGTTTGCTGGAATCGTACTTGGTTCATTGATTGTACAAGACATTGTAGCTATTTTGATGTTGGTTTTGCTGTCTACAGTTGCTGTAAGTCAGCAGTTTTCCGGTGGCGAATTACTGCAATCTATACTTAGATTAATATTCTTTTTGACGCTATGGTTTATTGGTGGCATCTTTTTTATTCCAACACTACTTCGGAAAGCAAAAAGTTTATTGACCGACGAAATGACCTTAATTATCTCCATTGCCTTGTGTTTAATGATGGTAATTTTAGCATCAAATGTAGGCTTTTCTCCTGCTTTGGGAGCATTTATTATGGGTTCTATTATAGCAGAAACCACGCAAGCAGAACATGTAGAACATCTGGTTAAACCTGTAAAAGATCTTTTTGGCGCTGTGTTCTTCGTATCTGTTGGAATGTTAATTGATCCAGATACTTTGATTGAATATGCTGTTCCAGTGGCAATACTCACGCTTGTTACAATTTTCGGACAATCCATAAGTTCCACAATTGGTGCTTTAATTTCGGGTCAGCCGCTCAAGCAATCCATTCAAACCGGGATGAGTTTGTCCCAAATTGGAGAATTTTCGTTCATCATTGCTACGCTCGGAATGACGCTTAATGTTACGAGTGATTTTTTATACCCGATGGTCGTTGCGGTTTCAGCTGTAACTACGTTTACAACTCCTTACATGATTAAGGCTGCCGTCCCTTTTTCTGTTTTTATTGAAAGAAAAATTCCTCGAAAATGGGCGAAAAAGATAGATCGATACAGCTCAAATTCTGAGTCTATTAAATCTGCAAGTAATTGGCAAATAGTAATTAAAGCATACCTAGTTCAAGTAATAATTCATTCGGTTATCATCGTAGCTATTATTTTACTTTCTTCTGGATATGTATTGCCATTGGTGGAAGATTCACGCTTTGGAAACGCACTTGCCGCGTTAATTACATTGATCGTTTTATCGCCTTTTTTCTATGCGCTTTCCTTAAAACGAGTGGCAAAGGAGCAAGTGGATGCTTTAATGAAAATTAGAAAATACCGCGGCCCGATTATCATGTTGGTTCTTCTAAGAATGCTTTTAACTTTATTCTTTTTAGGATTTTTACTTAACAGCTTTTTCTCACCGGTTGTTGCATTGATTGCATTAATCGTAGCAATTGGAGCTTATGTATTATTTCCAAAAAAATTGAACGAGCAGTATCACAAAATTGAACGTCGTTTTGTAGAAAATTTAAATGCCCGAGAAATCATTCAAGCCAGTAAAAGTAGAAGTGACTTGACCCCGTGGGACGGTCACATGACGACTTTCGATATTGCCAAAGAATCCAATATTGCCGGTAAAACATTAGATGAACTGCAACTGCGGGAAACTTTAGGAATTAATGTAGCTTTCATTCGTCGTGGCGAAATTACTATCGATATTCCGAACAAGATGGAACGCCTATTCCCGGGTGATGAAATTTGCGTAATTGGTACAGATGATCAAATTACGAAATTCCAAAATTATTTGGATCAACACGAGTTTGACATTCCAGAAAAACTGATTAATAACGATATCATTTTAAAGCAATTGGAACTGAACAACGAGCTTTTTATTGGAAAAACCATTCGAGATTCACAGATTAGAGAGAAGACACGAGCGATGGTTGTAGGTATCGAACGTGATGGAAAACGTTTTTTAAACCCTGAGTCAAATTTGGTGTTGCAAGAAAATGACATTCTCTGGATCGTTGGAAGTAAAAAAATGTTGCAAGAATTTTTTGATGATAAGCGTGCTAAAAATTTAGCGCTGTAGTTGACTACAGCTTAAAAGGTTACTACTCATATCGCTATGAAAATTGCCACAGGGAATAGTGCTTACCGTTATACCATTACAATGAATCTATTGCCTGAGGCATCATTCAGTTATAAAGTAAGAGAAATAAGAGTAGCACTATTTTCAAAATATCCAATCAAGAAAGTAGTGCACACATTAATGATAAGACATCACTAAGCTTTGTTAGGTACTGATTTTGAAGACTTGGTAGTGTACGGTGCAATTGTTGGCATTACTAGAAATAAAGATCGCATTTTAAGTCAGACTTTGGAAAACACATCGTAGACCTACAACAATATTCAAAAATAGCTACTTTTCGTTTTGTTGGAGATCTTAATCTGTCGCTTTTTGACCCTTAGTACTTTTCGCAGTTTGGTCGCCATTATTACAATGCAGCTTTCAAAAGCAGTGATTTGTTAAACAGCGTATTTAAAAGTAAATATTGATCCAGTTGTAATAGCACACGATTATATGCCACCTTTAACTCCGCAGCCTAAAGAATGCAAGACGTACAAAAATGGTCGACACACTAAATTATTGCTGTTTTATTTCAGTAATAATTACTTAATTATAATTTCTTTCGTACTATGAATTTCAACAATTACAAAGGGATTTGTTAACGCGGTTGTAACCATGTCACCTTGTGGAGTGGTAATTTTTTTGTGGATACTAATTTGATTGTTAACTTCCTCCACTCGCTCAACAGTAATTCCATAACCACCCGTTCTTTTTGTTCCTAAAAAAAGTGCTACAACTTGATTTTTTTTGAAGTCAATTTCTGGCACATTCTCTATTCCTACCGACTCATATAAAACGGACAATGCTTCTGAATCCCGAATTACACTAGTCGATTCTTCATCCTTACCTTGATTTTCGGAAGTATAAAGTACGGTGTAAAGTTCAGGTTTACCGGTTTTATTGACGGTTATATCGCTCATTGGTTTGCACGAGATTATTAAAAATAGGATGGGAATTAAATATACTTTTTTCATACTGTAACTTTACCTAATGCCTTTTCATAAAGTGCTTCATAAAGTGGCAAAATATTTTTGATGTCAAATTTCTTTGCAATTTCTAAAGCGTTCTTTTTAAACAGACATAAATTATCATCGTCTTCCAATATAGAGATGGCTTTCGCAGCCATATCATCCGTATCTCCTACGTTACTTAAATAGCCGGAAATACCTTCAAAATTGACTTCAGGCAAACCCCCTGAATTGCTAGAAATAACCGGAACGCCCCATGCCATTGCTTCCAAAGCGGCTAAACCAAAGCTTTCCGTTTCTGATGGAAGTAAAAATAAATCGGTATAACTTAAGATCTGATCAACCTCGTTGCTGTTTCCAAAAAAGATAACTTTACTTGAGATGCCTAACTTTTCACAAAGTAGTTCGGCTTGTTCTTTTTCAGGACCATCGCCCACCATCATTAATTTTACGTCTAACTTCTGCTGGACTTTATAAAAAATATCAATCACGTCAGGAATGCGTTTCACCTTTCTGAAATTACTGATGTGTGTCAAAATTCTTTGATTGGATTTTGCCATTACCGATCTGCGACAAGGAATACTCGAATCTTCGTGATTTTTTTCTAATTCAATAAAATTAGGAATTACCTGAATTTCATTTTTTATATTAAAGAGCTTCAAAGTGTCTTGCTTCAAACTTTCCGAAACAGAAGTCACATAGTCCGATTTATTTATGCTAAAAGTTACCGCTGATTTATAAAACGGATGGCTTCCCACTAACGTAATATCAGTTCCGTGAAGCGTGGTGACCATTGGAATATCAATTCCTTCGTCTTTCAACATTTGCTTTGCCATATAACCCGCATACGCATGAGGAATGGCGTAATGCACGTGCATTAGTTCAATTTTATACAATTTAACCATGTCAACCAATTTGCTGGAAAGTGCCAGTTCATAAGGTTGATAATGGAAAAGTGCGTATTCAGGAACATTTACTTCGTGGTAAAAGACATTGGGATTTAACAATGCCAAGCGGACAGGTTGTCGGTAAGTAATAAAATGGATTTCGTGGCCTCTTCTGGCTAATTCCAGACCTAATTCAGTAGCTACTACTCCACTACCTCCAAAAGTTGGATAACAAACAATTGCAATTTTCATTCGTAAATTTTAGTCTAACGAATGTACAAAATTACGACCGAGTTCTCTTTTTTTTAAATAACTTTAACGTGTGTCTGTGCTATTTTTCGATAGCGTCGTAAATCACTTTTTGGATATCTTCTCTAATATTTGCCCTTGAAAGTTCGTTTGGCATATTAGAATCTGGAAAAGTTCGGTTGGATAAGAATATATAAACGAGGTTATGTTCCGCATCTGCCCAAGCCATTGTTCCTGTAAAACCTGTGTGTCCAAAACTACTAGCTGAAGTACATCCACAAGTGGGTCCTGAAGTTCCCGGCAATTGCTCTTTATCAAAGCCCAATCCGCGACGGCTTCCTGTGGCTTCAAAGTATCGGGTATTAAAAGTGTTGAACGTCCTTTCAGAAAAGTACGTTTTATTAGCATAATTTCCTTTTTGCAAAAACATTTGCATCAATTTAGCCACATCCATACTGTTGGAAAAAATTCCCGCGTGGCCTGCTACTCCACCTTCCATGGCCGCTTCCATATCGTGTACATATCCTTGTAGCTTTTGATATCTAAAATAAGTATCAATTTCCGTTGGAATAATTTTGCTCTTAGGAAATTTATTTAAAGGGTTATACAACGTGCTGTTCATTCCCAACGGATGAAAGAAACGGTCGTAGGCTAAAATGTTTAATTTCTGATGTGTAGCTCGTTCTAAATATTCCTTTAATAAAATAAAAGTAAAATCGCTGTACTTGTATTCTTTTTTAGGCAACAATTCACTGTCTTTAATAAAATTTAGAATTGTATCTTGATAGTCATTTTTAATAAACAAACTGTCGGCTACTTGCTTGGAAAATTGTTCGTCAAATGATTTTCTGTAATACATCTCACTTGGTTTCCCCTGCTCATTTAAGGTAGCTTTATAAAACGGTTCCCACGGCTTTAATTGTGCTTGATGCGAAAGTAAATCTGTAAATGAAATAGCCGCTTTATTTGAATTTTTAAATTCTGGTAACATCTGCCCTAAGGTGGAAAGAATATTCAATCGTCCGTTATCAAACTCTTGCATAACAACAGGCAAAGTGGCCATGATCTTGGTAAGCGACGCTACATCGTATAAATCGGTGTTATTTACTTTTACTTTGTTTTCATAAGTGGGTGATCCAAATGCTTTCTGATAAATAATTTTCCCGTCTTTGGCGATCAAGACTTGTGCTCCAGGCGTCATTTTAGCTTTTATTGCTTTTTGAACTAATAAGTCAATTGCTGCTAATTTAGTAGAACTGACATTGACATTTTCAGGTGCTGTAAAACCTAAAACGTTTAGTTGCTTTGTTTCCAAACCATGATTTACAGGATAGAAATTATTGATAGATACGGGTAATTTTCCTTTAGAACCAATAGCTCCAAAAATGATTTCACTTGAAACAACTTGAGATACCTCTGTATTTTGATATGAAACTATCAATGCATCATAATCTTGAAAATCGGCTATTGGAAGCAGTGCGTAAGGTTTTGCAAACACATCCAAAATAATGTGTTTGTATTTTGCAATAGTATCCAATTTTGCTAGTTCACTTGCCTTGAAATCATGATTTTTCCAAGCGCCATCAGCTTTGTGAAATCCAATAATTACTTTGGTAAACGGCTGTAACTTGACCATCAACGAGTCAATATTATCTTCTTTAACTTCTGTGACTTCAGTATAATTCTGTAAAGTAGTTAAAAATGTAGTATGTACGTCATCGCCAATTTTTACATAAGCAATTTTCTCTTTTTCATAATTTTTGATGGGTAAAGTTTGATCACGATTACGCACTACCGTTACTGCATTTTCATACAGTTTGTATTGCAACGCGGCATCCTTAGCAGGATTCAAATCTTTTATTAAATTGAGCGTATCGATTGGTTTGTAATTATTCAAACCTGATTTAAACTTATAAGTCAAAATTTTCTTAACCGATTGTTGTAAACGTTCCTCAGAAATCACTGAATCTTGATAGGCCTCACAAATTTTTTCCAAAGCCAAAGGTACATTTTCAGCAAAAAGTAAAATGTCATTTCCAGCCATGAAAGCGGCTAAATCAATTTCACCTGGCTTTTTAAAATTACTCGCGCCTTTCATATTCAAGGCGTCAGTAAATATCAGACCTTTAAACCCTAGTTGATTTTGCAAAACATTGGTCACAATGTTATAAGATAGCGAAGAAGGGAAATTTTCTCTTGGTTCCAAACTCGGTACATTCAAATGCGCCACCATAACCGACGCCATTCCTTCCGAAAATAGTTTTTTGTATGGATACAATTCTACTTCGTCAATATGTTCCTTGGAGAAGTCAATAGTTGGAAGTGAATAATGCGAATCTGTTGAAGTCGCACCGTGTCCGGGAAAATGCTTTCCTGTTGCAAAAACACCATTATTCTGGATGCCTTTCATCATTGCCAAAGCACTTTTGGTCACGTTTTCTTTATTTTCACCAAAAGAACGGTTGCCAATAATCGGGTTTTTAGGATTGGTGTTGATGTCTAAAACGGGAGCAAAATTAAATTGAATCCCCAATCTCTTACTTTGATTGGCATAGGCCTCACCTACTTTTTCAATTAAACTCATATCTTGAATCGCACCCAGAGTCATGTTCCAAGGAAAACGAGCTACCGAGTCCAATCGCATGGCTAAACCCCACTCTGCATCGATACCAACGAATAAGGGAAGTTTTGACTTTTTCTGATACCTGTTTGTTAAATTCGCTTGACGCTTTGGACCTCCTTGAAAAAAAATAAGTCCGCCGATTTTATATTGTGAAACTAATTTTTCAATAGAATTGACGTGCGCTGAATCTTTATTTGAGTACGCTGCAACCATAAAAAGTTGACCAATGCGTTCATCCAAAGACATTTGATTGTATACACTGTCCACCCATTTTATCTGCAATTCAGAAGATGGAGCTGCAATTGAATTGGTTTGAGAAAAAGAAAGCTGACTTATAAAAATCAGCATCAAAAGAAATTTGTTCATATAAATATTAAAAGAATCGACTGTGCCAACTTTCGTCAGCTGGAGTTTCCCAGGATTCGTTAAATTCGGCGATGTTATTGACTAAATTATTAAAGACAATTGTGTCGCCTGTAACTGCTTTATCTTTAGCCATTTTTTTAAAATCAATCAAGGTTTTGTGCGCTACATGTTCGCCTACCTTGAAGGTCACGTTCATCTTGTCCAATAAATCAACTGTGTATTTTTGTTCTAAACTTTGAATAAAGGCAACCGATGCATCTATCGAACAACCCGTAGCCATTTGGTCTTCTTGATTTACCGCCAAAATAATAAAACGATTGTATTTCAATAGATAGGACGCTGTTAAACTAGTTCCATGAGCTGCCCAATTTTCTATAAATTCTTTTAAATCTGATTCAATATCAGTCATTTCAGCATCCGAAAATTTTCGGTTGGATTGGTAAATCCAAATTTTGGATTCTTCCGGTAGAGTATCAAAGGGAACGTACATTTTATTTCTTTTTTAAATTAAGAATAGAAAATCTAAACTTATAAATCTTGCGCATTAGCAATTAATTCAGCGATGTCCATTACTTTAACTTCGCTTTCTTTTTCTTTATTTTTAACGCCATCCGTCATCATGGTATTGCAAAATGGGCAACCTGCAGCAATGATGTCTGGTTTTACTTCCAATGCATCTTCGGTACGTTCTATGTTAATTTCTTTGTTTCCAGGTTCTGCATCTTTAAACATCTGTGCGCCACCTGCTCCACAGCACAAACCATTTGCTTTAGAACGTTTCATTTCTAATAATTCAGCATCCAATTTCATGATTAAATCACGTGGCGCTTCATAAATATTATTGGCGCGACCGAGGTAACATGGATCGTGAAAAGTAATGCGTTTTCCTTTAAACTGTCCGCCTTCAATTGTCAGTCGGTCATCGTCCAAAAGTGATTTTAGAAATTGCGTATGATGCACCACCTCGTATTGCCCGCCTAATTCAGGATATTCATTTTTCAACGTATTGAAACAATGTGGACAAGCCGTTACAATTTTCTTAGCTTCATACGCATTTAAAACCTCGATATTCATCATGGCTTGCATTTGAAACAAGAATTCATTACCCGCTCTTTTTGCAGGATCTCCCGTACAACTTTCTTCAGCACCTAAAACTGCAAAAGACACGTTGGCACGGTTTAAAATTTTGACAAATGCTTTGGTGATTTTTTTGGCTCTGTCGTCAAAACTTCCAGCACAACCCACCCAAAAAAGAACTTCAGGTTGTTTGCCTTGTGCCAACATTTCCGCCATTGTAGGTACCACTAAATTTTCTGACATTGTACTCTTTTTATTATGTTATAATCGGTTATTTACAACCATTTAATCTTCTTCCTTGAAAACTTCGATGTTTACATTCTTCTTTACTAAATCTGTAAACTTTCCCTTGTACTGTGTGGCTCGCACAATATGATTGTCAATCCAATGGTAATTTCCGCCTCGTGGTTTACCCATTACCATTCCGTGGTACTTGAAACCATGGTTTTTCAACCAACGTTCTGTATATTCACGATGTGCCTCAGTTCGAGACGTAAAAAAGGTAATGATGTGTCCTTCTTCATACCACTTGTTGATAATGTGTAATGCTTCCGGATAGACCTCTGCCGTTAACATGCGTTCGGGTTCTTCATTTGGAATATCATCGCAAATGGTTCCGTCAATATCAATTAAGTAATTCTTAATTCCTTCTGACAAAACAGGACTTATTACTTGTCCATTTTCAACGGTCTTAACCAACTTCTGTTCTACATCCTGTGTTTTCATATTAATTGTTTTTACTGTTTACAATAATAAAAAACACTCTTAACCTCACATTATAAGAGAATTTTTATTTCTTTTTCTATAATCTATGCTTTCTATTCTAAACTCTATGCTTTCCAAAAATTAATTTTCATCTTTCCAATTCAAACGATCTTGTTGACTGTATTGCCAAGGCGCTCCATTGTTCTCAATATTTGTCATCATAGCATTCAATGGCATTGGTGCGGCACTTTGTTCCATAACCAAATACTGACGCATCTCCATAATGATAGAAAGTGGACTAATATTAACCGGACATTCTTCTACACAAGCATTGCAAGTGGTACATGCCCAAAGTTCTTCAGCCGTAATATAATCGTTTAATAATGTTTTATTATCTGGAATAAAAACGCCTTTGTTCGCATCAATATTTTTTCCCACTTCTTCCATTCGGTCGCGGGTGTCCATCATGATTTTACGAGGCGATAATTTTTTACCTGTTTGATTGGCTGGACAAGCACTTGTACAACGTCCACATTCTGTACAAGTATATGCATTAAGCAATTGCACCCAATTTAAATCTTGTACATCTGATGCTCCAAATTTAGTTGGAACTGCATCCGCTGGAGCTGCTGCATAAGGATCTGCATTTGGATCCATCATCAACTTAACTTCATTTGTCACCGCTTCTAAATTCTCAAATTGCCCCTTTGGATTTAAATCCGCAAAATACGTATTTGGAAATGCCAATAGAATGTGCAAATGTTTTGAGAAATATAAATAATTTAAGAAAACCAAGATTCCTGCGATGTGCAACCACCAAGCTGCACGCTCAATTACATAAACGGTTGCATTTGGAACTCCTTCAAAGAGAACAGCGATATATTGACTTATAGGAAATGAACCTGCAGTGTGAAAATGCATAAATCCACCACTTACGTTTTGCAAGTGAAAATCTGCCGCATTCATCGTTAAGAATAAAGTCATCAAGACTACTTCAAAGTACAAGATGATATTACCATCTGATTTTGGCCAGCCTTTTAAATCTGAATGCACAAATCGTTTCAAGTTGATAATATTTCTACGGATGTAAAAAATTATAACAGCAACTAAAACCAAGAATGCTAGAATTTCAAACGAGCCAATCAAAACGTTATAGACCGGTCCTAGAAATGAGAACACCCGATGCGTTCCAAAAAGGCCATCGATAATAATCTCTAATACTTCAATGTTAATTACAACGAAACCAACATATACAATGATGTGTAAAATTCCAGCAACAGGACGCTTGACCATTTTGGATTGTCCCAAAGCAATCATTGCCATGTTTTTCCATCGGTCGCCTTTGCGGTCAGAACGGTTGACTTCCTTACCAAGTCTAATGTTACGCAGGATTTTTTTACAATTAAGCGTAAAATAACCAACTCCTAATAATAGTAAAATTGCAAATAAAATATTATCTAAATAATGCATGAGTAATCAGCCGTTAGTTTGAAATTGAATCTTGAGGTTTTGGCGCAACGTAAGGTTTATTCTTTTTTCCGAATAAAGAAACGTTTATGTACCGCGTTGGATTTAAGCGTAAATCTTGTAAAAGCAATTCTAACTCCGTTGAAGTAGAATTTAAATTTTTATACAATTGATCATCGGTCAAAAGTTTACCCATTGTACCTTTACCTTGCTCCAAATTAGACATCATTTTGTCGACACTTTTTAAAGATTGTTCAAAATGATTTATGGCTTGACCTATTTTAGCTTTCGCCAAAGTATCTGAAATTTTAGAAAAATTTGCAGTCGTTTTATTTAGATTAGCAAGTGATCCATCTATATTCGCTTGATTTTTATCAATAATTTGATTGACACTTTTACTTGCTTTTCCAAATTCGTCCATCAAACTATTTAGTTTTGCAATGCTCTCTCTTAAATTAGCTTTAGATTTAGCATCTAAAACGTCATTTAAATTTGTCAAAAGCACATCTGCACTTAATGCCACTTTCTCTATTTTTTCTTGCAAAGGAGTAAGTTTTTCACCAACTAAACCTGTAAGTCCCGGTACAATACGTCCTTTAAATGTATACCCAGATTCTGCTAATTGTGTGTCTTGCAGATTTGGTACAATTTGAATTTGCTTTCCGCCAATTAAACCTGGTTCGTAAATATCAACGGTACTTGATTTAGAAATTGGAAAATCACTTTTTACTTGGATTTCCACTTGCAATTTACCCGTAGCTGGAATTAATTCGATTTTAGTAATACGACCCACTGTCAATCCATTGATAGTAACAGGTGCTGAACTGGACAGTCCTTCCACATTCTCATACTGAACATAAAACATTCGATACGAACTCAATAAGTCGCGACCTTGCAGAAAACTATAGCCCCAAATAAATAATAATATGGAAGCAATGACAAGTATTGCCGTTTTAATTTCTCTTGTAATTTTCAAAATATAGCGTTTTTAAAGACAAATTTATAACAAAAAAATGGAAGAACGCCTATTTCAATGCTTCTTGAAGACTTATTTTCTTGCCATCTTTCAATGCAATGATGTAAGCACCTTCAAATCCTTTTGATTTTGCTTCCGCTAAATTCTGTTTTATTTCATTGTAATCGCTAGAATTTCCATACATGTATTTGTATAAATTTCCACCATCGGAACTTACAGAAAGATTATTTAAGCCTTTAAAATTACTTGGCGTTAAATCCAGTTTAGTACCACTTGCAGCAATCTGCACTTTAAAAACAATACCACTTTTTACAGCATCTGCTTCAGGTGCTGCAGTCTTTACCTCTTTAATCACCTCTTTTACCGCTACAATTTCTTTCGCTGGTTGTTTTTCAGGCGTAGAAGGAACGTATTTTTCAATTTGCGGCTCATTTTTACCACTTCCGTAAAATTCATTTTTATAACTAATAATCGCTCCGGCAATTCCTGTAGCAATTTCATTTTGACCAGCATCTGAATTCATATAATTCCCTTCTCTAGCATTGGATATGAATCCCATCTCAATCAAAATTCGGGGCATATAAATTTCTCGTAAAACTAGAAACCCTGCCTGTTTTACTCTTCTATCTTTTCTTCCAAAGTTTGTAGCCATTCCGTCCTGAACTCTACTTGCTAAGGTGATACTATTGTCCATGTACTCTTCCTGCATTAACGTAGTACCAATTGCTGTTTCAGGAGATTTTGGGTCATAACCGTTGTACTTCAATTTGTAGTCTTTTTCCATGGTAACAACTTCATTCTCCAATTTTGCTACTTCTAGATTGGAAGCATTTCGGTGCATTCCCATTACATAAGTTTCATATCCTTCAGCAGAGGTGTTTTTATTTGCATTACAATGAATGGAAACAAAAATAGATGCTTTATTTTCATTGGCAATTTGAGCACGTTTGTTCAATTCTATGAAAACATCTGAATTTCTTGTATAAATTACTTCCACATTAGGATTTTTCTCAAGAATCTTTCCCACTTTTTGGGTTATACTTAAAGCAATGGATTTTTCATGTAGACCATTGTACGAAGCTCCAAAATCATTTCCACCATGACCCGCATCTAGTACTACTTTAAATTTAGTTGCTTGTGCTGAACTAGTGAGCGAAAAAGTACATAACAAAATAAGAATAAGACAGTTATACTGATTGAATCGTCGCATAGGTATAGGAAAAGTTAATTTAATTAAAAACACTACTGTTATAATTTACAAAAACGCGTATTTTGATGAAAAAATTATAGTAAGTTTGACACATCAAAGAGCACGCCATATTTTTACAAAAATAGCATTTAAACTTTTGCATACAAACTTATTTCATATCGTTTTCTTATCTATTTTCTTGACCGTTGGAACTTCACAACTGTACTCTCAAGAAAACCCAAAGAAACTGACTGTTCCGGTACCTGTAAAAAACGAGCAACCGTCAGACAGCCTTGTCGTACAGTCACTTCCCAAACTTAATAAGGAAATTGACAGTACTAAAACGGATACCGTTAAAAAGAAAAAATCAGTTCTAGAGGGAATTGTAAAACGAACTGCAGTAGATTACGAACGCATTGATCAGAAGAAAAAACGCATTACTTTATACAATAAAGCCGAACTTTATTATTTAGATGTCGTTTTAAAATCAGGCGTAATTGTAATGGATTATGCCAAAAATGAAGTTTATGCAGGTCGAATAAAAGATTCTGCTGGAAATTTTACGCAACGACCCGTATTTACGCAAGGCACAAATGTAATCGAACCCGATTCCATTCGGTTTAATTTTAAAACCAAAAAAGTCCTAATTTGGAATTCAAGAAGCAAACAAGGAGAATTGAATTTTATTGCCGAACGCGCAAAAAAAGAAAATGATTCAGTGTATTTTATGGAAAACGTAAAATTTACTACCGCCGAAGATATTGATGATCCTGAGTACTATTTTTTAGCTAGAAAAGCCAAATTTGTTCCCAAGAAGAAAGTAGTAGTTGGATTGACTAATATGTATATTGCAGATGTTCCTACACCAATTGGACTTCCGTTTGCGTTTTTTCCAATGACAGAAAGCAGTCAATCAGGAGTAATTTTACCCACCTTCAATGACACACGAAGTCAAGGATATTCGTTACAAAACGGTGGATATTATTTTGCATTAAGTGATAATTATGATTTGACCTTTTTAGGTGATTACTATACCAATGGGAGTTACGCCATGCGATTTGAATCGAGTTATGCCAGTCGCTACCGTTTTCGTGGAAATCTAAATCTTCGTTTTGAAAACCAAATTACAAGTGAACGTGGTTTTCCTGACTATGCAAAAAGTAACATTTACAACATTCAATGGTCGCATTCACAAGATACAAAATCAAATCCAAATTCGCGATTTTCGGCCTCTGTCAATTTAGGAAGTAGCACATACTTTCAGAATTCATTGAATCAAGTTAATGTTGGCTCACGTTTAAACAATACCTTGAGTTCATCTATTTCTTATGCTAAAACATTTAATACGGTTCCATCCGTAAATTTATCTTTAACAGCAACGCATTCTCAAAATACGCAAACAGAAGAAATTAATATGACACTTCCTACATTACAACTTAGTGTAGATCGTGTATTTCCATTTGCTTCCGAAGATGAGCCGAAAAAGGGTTTTATTAAAAACATCAACTTTCAATACAATCTAAGAGGAGAAAACCAGATTAGAACCACAGATTCACTTTTCTTTACCACCGAAATGTTTAAAGATGCAAAGGTTGGTTTTCAACATTCCATTCCTTTAAGCACCAATTTTAAAGTTTTCAAACACTTCAGCGTTTCAACAGGAATGAACTATAATGAAGTGTGGTATTTAAAAACCATAAGACGAAATTTTGATGAAGATCAAGGTAGTGTTGTGGAAAGTGAGGTTGACAAATTTGACGCTTTTAGAACTTACTCTTTTTCCAGTAGTATTGGAACAACGGTTTATGGAACCTTTGATTTTGGCGAAAGCAAAAAAATTCAAGCCATCCGACACGTGATGCGTCCATCCGTTTCTTATAATTATACTCCTAGTTTTGAGAAATATTATGATACGTATGCCACAGATGCAAGTGGAACCATGCTTACCGACTATACCCGATTTGAGGGCGGTATATTTGGTTCACCCGGTCAAACGTACTCCAATAATGTTGGAATTAGTTTAAACAATACACTAGAAGCAAAAGTTAGCAGTAAAGATTCAACTGCTACAGAGCCTAAAAAAGTGATGTTGCTTAACAATCTTAATTTTTCTACTAGTTATAACATTGCCGCAGATTCTCTAGCTTGGTCGCCAGTCCGTGTGAGTGGGGGAACTTTATTGTTCAAGGATAAAATGAACGTCAACTTTGGAGCTACTTTAGATCCTTATACGGTAGATAATAGTGGAAAAAGAATTGAAAAATATAATATTGACAATGGCGGTAGTTTATTTAGAATGACGAGTGCCAATATGACCATTAACTATTCTCTAAGCAGTACAGGAAGTAGTAAAGACGATGATAAAAACAGTCAAGGTGCTCGAAATGGTGGACGTGAAGATGATTTATTTGGATCAAATATTGATTTTAGTGATCGAAGAGACAGCCAGTTTGACGATGAAGAAAAGGAAAAGGAACCGTCAGAATTTTTTAAAACAGATATTCCTTGGGATTTCACCTTTGCCTATTCGCTGACGTACGGAAACGCAAACCGTCAGAATGAAATTATTGGAAATTCGGTGATGGTTTCTGGAAATGTAGACATCAGTCCAAAGTGGAAAATAGGTGTTTCAACCGGTTATGATTTTGTACAAAATGGAGTGACTTTTACACAACTTCGCTTTGAACGCGATTTATTAAGTTGGCGTATGGATTTTAACTGGACTCCTTTTGGTGAAAGTGCATCTTGGGGATTCTTCATTGGAATTAAATCGGGTATGTTGAGCGACATCAAATGGGATAAAAGAACACAACCGGAACGAATCATCAAATAACTTTAAACTATTTTATTTATGAAAAAAATAATTTTTACAGACAAAGCTCCGGCACCGATTGGACCTTACAATCAGGCCGTTTTAGCAGGAAATACTTTATATACATCAGGACAAATTGCATTGAATCCACTTACTATGAAACTTGTAACGGACACGATTGAAGTGGAGACCAAACAAGTAATGGAAAACATGAAAGCCGTTTTAGAAGCTGCTGGAATGACTTTTGAAAATGTAGTAAAAAGCACAATATTTATTATGAATATGGGCGATTTTGCAAAAATAAATAGTGTTTACGAAACTTATTTTGATGAAAAAACCGCTCCTGCGAGAGAAACGGTTCAAGTGGCTTGCTTACCTAAAAATGTAAATATTGAAATTTCTATGATTGCACTACTATAAAAAAAGAAATAAATTATTCTTTAAAAAAAAAAGAGATGGTCTAAATTAGATCATCTCTTTTTTTTTATTCGTTATGTAAAAATGCTTGCTTGTTCAATAAGGTTTCGTCGCTTTCAACATGTTCTCCATCGGGAACACAGCAGTCAACCGGACAAACTGCAGCACATTGAGGTTCATCGTGGAACCCTTTACATTCGGTACATTTACTAGGAACGATGTAGTAATATTCATCAGAAATAGGAGTTTGAACTGCTTCTGCATCCACTTCCGTTCCATCTGGAAGTACCACTTTACCATTTAATTTTGTCCCATCTTTATACCTCCAGTCGTCTGCACCTTCATAGATCGCAGTGTTTGGACATTCGGGTTCACATGCACCACAATTGATGCATTCATCAGTTATTATGATTGCCATTTTTTTTATTTTGAAACTCAGTTTAAGCCTTTAGAAAAACTTCGTATTGCCTAATGCTTAAAAAAGGTTTATTTTTGTGCAAAATTACGCCCAAAACATCACATAAGCAAATCAATATGACTTTAGAATATAAAAAAAATACTTTAATCGAATTGGGAAAATTTCTTGCTCAATTTCAATTGGAAAATAGCAGTCCTCATCCAGAAGTATTGAAGAATGATTTGTTTTACACGGCATTTCTGGATTTAATTGAATTGTCGCAATCACACAACGGTTGGTACACTCAAGAAAATGTATATTTTGCTATAAACTCTTGGGCAAAAGCATTGACGAAAGCGAATTTAGAGCAATGGCTTACCACTTATAATTTTGAAAACATTGAACCTAAAACAGTTGGTTTAGTTTTAGCGGGAAATATTCCCTTGGTAGGTTTTCACGATTTCATCTGTGTCTTACTTTCTGGTCATAACGTACAGGTAAAAACTTCGTCTAACGACCAAATGCTATTGCCTTTTTTGGCAAATTACCTTACTTCTGTAGCACCAGCATTATTGAATTGTATCCATTTTTCTGAAGGGAAATTAACTGATTTTGATGCCGTAATTGCAACAGGTAGTAATAATACAGCTCGGTATTTTGAATATTATTTTAAAGACAAACCTTCCATCATTCGTAAAAACAGAAATTCAGTTGCCGTTTTAAATGGTTCGGAAACCAAAGCAGATTTTGAAGCTTTGGGCGAGGATATTTTCAGGTATTTTGGATTGGGTTGTAGAAATGTCAGCAAACTATTTGTGCCTAGAAATTATATTTTTGATTCGTTTTTTGAAGGTATTTTCAAATTTCAAGATGTGATTCATTACGAAAAGTACGCCAACAATTATGATTACAATAAAGCTGTATTTTTAATGAGCAATTTTAAGCTTTTGGATAACGGATTTTTGACAATTAAAGAAGACACAAGTTACGCCTCTCCTATCTCAAGTGTTTTTTACGAATTCTATGATGACTTAGAGGATTTGAAATTAAAATTAGCATCGGAAAACGAGCAAATTCAATGTATTGTTTCTAATCAACTGGTTCCAACAAGTATACCTTTCGGTGAAACACAAATGCCTGAACTTTGGGATTATGCCGATAATGTAGACACCATGATGTTTTTACAACAAATATAATTTTTACTATTACGTTATTGTTAATAGAATGTAACTTTTGTAACGTTTAAAAACTGCATTTTAAAATACTTTTATTGAAATTTGTAGTCTTACATCCAAAATTTCAATTTCATGAAAAAACATAATTTTAGTGCAGGTCCTTGTATTTTACCACAAGAAGTTTTTGAGAAAGCAGCCCAAGCCGTCTTAAATTTGGATGACTCGGGCTTGTCTATCTTAGAAATTTCCCACCGAAGTGAAGCGTTTATAGCAGTTATGGAGGAAGCACGGGCACTCGTTTTAGAGCTAATGGAATTAGATTCTAAGCAGTATGAAGTATTATTTCTTCAAGGTGGAGCAAGTATGGAGTTTTTAAGGGTTCCGTATAATTTATTGGCAAAGAACCAAACTGCTGCCTATTTAGAAACTGGAAACTGGGCATCCCTTGCCATTGCAGAAGCACGTGCTTTTGGGACCGTTGCAATTGTAGGTTCTTCTAAAAACCATAACTACAATTACATTCCCAAGGACTATGCTATTCCTGACGATGCCGCTTATTTTCATTGCACGTCTAACAATACCATTTATGGCACTCAAATGCACGAATTTCCAGCAACGACTATTCCTGTGGTTTGTGATATGAGTTCGGATATTTTTTCTAGAGTGATGGACTACTCCAATTTTGATTTAATATATGCGGGAGCTCAAAAAAATATGGGACCAGCGGGAGTTACTTTAATTGTTGTGAAAAAAGATATATTAGGCAAAACCAATCGTAAAATACCAAATATTTTAAATTACGAGCAGCATATCGCAGCAAAAAGCATGTATAATACGCCTGCTGTTTTTCCTATTTACACCTCCTTATTAAACTTAAAGTGGTTAAAGAACAAAGGCGGACTTGCTCAAATGGAAAAAGAAAACCAGGAGAAAGCGGCTTTACTTTATGCTGAAATTGATAACAACCCACTTTTTGAAGGCACTGCAAAAAAAGAAGATCGGTCATTGATGAATGTGACTTTTGTATTAAAAAACAATGCTCAAACTGAAAAATTTTCGGAAATTTGCAACAACAAAGGCATTTCTGGAATTATTGGTCACAGAAGTGTGGGAGGTTACCGCGCTTCTATCTACAACGCAATGCCTGTTGAAAGCGTGCAAATTTTGGTAGACGCCATGCAAGAATTACAAGTACTATATAAATAGAAATTTCTATATTTAAAATAAATGAAAGTATTAGCTAACGATGGGATTTCACCAAGCGGAATCAAACTTTTAGAATCAAATGGATTTGAAGTAATTACTACAAAAGTAGCGCAAGAGCAAGTCGCTTCTTACATCAACAAAAATGATATTGATGTGTTACTTGTGCGAAGTGCCACAAAAGTAAACAAAGAGATAATAGATCATTGTCCATCGCTAAAAGTCATTGGTCGTGGTGGCGTAGGAATGGATAATATTGAGGTTGATTATGCTCGTTCTCAAGGAAAAAATGTCATCAGTACTCCTGCATCTTCTTCCGAATCGGTTGCAGAATTAGTGTTTGCACACTTATTTTCTGGTGTTCGTTTTTTGCACGATGCCAATAGAACCATGCCATTGGAAGGTGATTCTAATTTTAATGGTTTGAAAAAAGCATATGCAAATGGAATTGAATTGCGTGGAAAAACACTTGGCATCATCGGATTTGGTCGAATTGGAAGAGAAGTAGCCCGAATCGGTTTAGGATTGGGAATGCGCGTTATTGCTGCAGATAAATTTATTGGCTATGCGGAAATTAAAGTAGATTTTTACAACGGCCAATTTATAAATGTCAAAATTGATACCGAACCTATAGAAGATGTTTTAAAACATGCTGATTTTATTACACTTCACGTTCCAGCTCAAGAAAATGGCTACGTCATTGATGAGCCAGAATTTGATTTAATGAAAAAAAATGTAGGAATTATTAATGCTTCTCGAGGCGGTATTATTAATGAAGTCGCTTTGTTAAAAGCGCTTGATAGTGAAAAAGTGCTATTTGCTGGATTAGATGTTTTTGAAGAAGAACCAACTCCAGCTGTACAAGTACTTATGCACCCAAAAGTTTCGTTAACACCTCATATTGGAGCTGCTACAATGGAAGCACAAGACCGCATCGGAATTGAACTTGCTGAGCAAATTATAGGTCTTTTAAAATCATAAATTTTAGAATCCATTTGCAATGAATTGCAAAGCCAAATGTAAGAGTTTGGCTTTTTTTGTTAAATGACATCAAATGAGATGCAAAAGCAGTCAAAAATTTGTATTTTTATGCAAATTCAATGTTATGAAAAAATATTACTTATTTGCGCTCGTGCTCCTTGTCGTTTTTGCATGTGTACCTAAAAAAAACACGTCGTTTAATTCAGCAACAGGTACTAATGATACCATTCGGATTGCAAATGAGGAATTGGAATATGAAGTAATAATCATTGATCCTGGATTTAATTCTTGGTTGGCAACTTACGGCAAAAGCAGAAATTTTTACAGCCAAGACTATATGGAGCAACGAAATCGGGTTTGGGTTTCGCAGTGGAATCAAAATGTAATTTCCGGACCTTATACGCATTTATTTGAAATGAGTATCGATTACAATAATAACACGGATTACGGATATGAAGTAAACTATTTGATCTACAATTATTTGACTTATTTTCAACTTACGAATAACATCCAATTGGGCGGTTTCAAAGCCCGATTGTAAAAAGCCTTTTTTACCTATTTCTATTTCCAAATGAATAAGCTCAAGACCCGATGGGGAATAACCTCTAATTTTCAGCTCGCGATTATTTTTGTTGTCTTTGCAATAAATGGTTCATTGTCTGCCAAAATATCATCATTTTTTCTGGATGAAATGGGAATAACAAAAGATAATACAAACCTACTTTTATACTACGTTATATTACTTGTTCTAGTGCTTCCACTCTACCCTTTTATGCTAATGTTTTTTGGATGGCTCTTTGGTCAATCTTCCTTTTTTACACCATTTGCAAAGAGAATGATTCGCAGTATGAAAATGGGATTTCTGTTACCAAAAGAAAAAAGCTAGAATTTCTTCTAGCTCTTTTTGATAAAATAAGTATAAAACCACATTAGGGTAAATGATGGTACAATATCTGTAGCTGGAAGAATTTCTTCAATAAAAGAAACTACACCTGCTACTTTACCCATCGTTCCTTTGTACATCCAAACCATGATGATGCCAGATATTGGTGCCCAAACCACATCAGCAAACTCGCCAATGAATGGAATTGAAAAAGACATCATCCCTATGGCATCAAATAAGAGACTTAAAAAAAAATCCCTCGTTTTGTTTCCCTGTTTAGAAGGTTGATCAATTTGTTTCATAATGAATTTAAAACAAAAACAATGCCTAAATTTTCTGGCTTACTTTTTCAGTTTATCTTGAAAATAGGCTTTAAGTTTGTCCATTTTTGGTGTAATCACATAGGTACAATACGATTGATCGGAATTCCGGTTGTAGTAATTTTTATGGTAATCTTCAGCTACATAAAATGTTGATGCTTGAGAAGTTGCTGTTACTATCGGTTTGCCAAAAGCATTTTCACTGTTCAAAAATGAGATGAATTCCTCCGTAATTTGCTTTTGTTCATCAGTGTGGTAAAAAACTTCACTTCTATATTGCGTTCCCACATCCGCTCCTTGGCGGTTCAAAGTAGTAGGATCATGTGTGGCGAAAAACACTTCCAACAATTCTCCATAACTTATTAAATTTGAATCAAAAACAATCTCAATTGCTTCTGCATGACCCGTTCTTCCTGTGGTGACTTCTTGATAAGTAGGATTTGATACTTCTCCGCCAATGTAACCAGGCGAAACGGATTGAACTCCTTCAATTTTTAAAAAAACCGCTTCGGTACACCAAAAACAACCGCCGGCAAAAGTGGCAATCTCTAAATTATCTTGTTTTTGAAACTCATTCGCTGCATTAAATGCTGTCATATATTTTTTATTTAGATTGACGTACGTTAATGTAGTACGCCAATACAATTGCTACTAATTTATTCGTGTACAAATCGTCCTTTTATTATCAAAAAGCGTTTGCATATGGTTTTAAAATCACTTGAAAATGATTACAAATGCCGAAAACCATCTTATAATTGTTGAACAAAATTAACTATTTACTAAACAGAAATAGGTTGCATTAACGCAATTTTATAATATCGCTTGCAAAGAAAAAAAGGGTATAGATCTAGTTTTCCAAAAAACTTTGTTACTTTGTAAAAAAATAAATTATGATTGAGGCAGTCAATATTCAGAAGCATTATGATGACTTGCAAGTACTAAAAGGAGTGTACTTGCATATCAAAAAAGGTGAAATTGTTTCTATTGTAGGTGCTTCAGGCGCTGGAAAAACCACATTACTTCAAATTTTGGGCACATTGGATGTTCCTTCAGCCGCTTCATTGACCTCCTTAATTATAAACGGTCAAAACGTACTCGAAATTTCAGACAAAGCACTTTCTAAATTTAGAAATCTTAATTTGGGATTCATATTCCAGTTTCACCAATTGTTGCCAGAATTTACAGCAATGGAAAATGTATGCATTCCTGCATTTATTGCTAAGAAAGATAAAAAAGAAACAGAGCAAGAAGCCATTCGGTTATTGGAATATTTAGGTTTAGGTCATCGCATCAACCACAAGCCAAGTGAACTTTCTGGTGGCGAACAACAGCGTGTGGCTGTTGCAAGAGCTTTAATAAACAAACCTGCCATCATTTTTGCAGATGAACCTTCAGGAAATTTGGACACCGTTTCTGCAGAAAATTTGCACCAATTGTTTTTTGATTTACGAGATGAGTTTGGACAAACTTTTGTCATCGTGACGCACAACGAAGATTTTGCAAATATGGCCGATCGGAAATTAGTAATGGTGGACGGATTAATCGCTCAGTAAGATGTTTTTAATTTTTTTATCATGGATTTATATTGTCTTTACGTCCGTAAATTGTGGCGTATGGACGGAAAAAATTCTTGGTTTAAAAAATAGAAATACAGTTGTAACTTCAATTTTAGGGCTTTTTTCAATCACACTAATCGCAAGTATTTGGGCTGTTTTTGGACGAATAAATATAGAATTTCATGTAGTTTTATTACTTTTTAATTTAGTCATTTATTACAAATTCAGAAGGGCGATTAATACATCTTACAATTTATTTTGGCAGCACATTTTGGCATTATCAGGAGCGTTACAAACATTTTTAGTGCTAATTACTTTATTGATCTTAGCTCAATGCAGCACACTTCCTTATGTAATTGATAACGAATCGTATTACATTCAAACCATTAAATGGTTAAATGAATATGGTTTTGTAAAAGGTTTGGCAAATTTACACCTCTATTTAGGTCAATTCAGCGGATGGCACATCACTCAAAGTGTTTTCAATCTTTCTTTTTTATATCCAAATTTTAATGACTTGAGTGGCTATTGTTTACTTTTAGGTGTACTTTTTTCAATAGAAAAACTGCAGCTTTACTATAAAAACAGAACACTTATTTTCCTCATTACAGGAGTATTTACATTTGGTAGTATTTATTACTTTCAGTTCATTAGCGCTCCATCACCCGATATTGCTATATACGTTTTGACGTTCATAATTTTATTTTATTTTATCGAAAATTACAAAAATTGTTCATCTGAAGTTTTTAATTTGATCGTCGCGTTAGTGCTCTTTATGCTGTATATTAAAAGCACTTCGATTGTTTTTGCGATTCTTCCACTGGTACTTTTTCTTCAGAATTTCAAAAATTTAATCAAAAATTTAATTATTCCGTCTCTACTAGCGGGAATTGTTTTAGTTCTTTTTATTACAAAAAACATGATTGTGAGTGGTTCGGTATTTTTTCCGTCAAAATTATTCGAGTCTTTCGCCGCCGACTACAGCATACCGAAGACAATTGAAAGTAACTATTATGATGCGATTCGCTATTTTGGATATCGTGTTAATGCAAATCAATTTCAGGAAATGTCTACCATTGAATTGCTCATAAACTGGCTTTCAATGCCAAAATTAAATGGGGTATTTAATAAGATAGGCCTATCAATAATAGCAATTGTACCCTTTTTTATTTATAAATACCAAAATAAAAAAAGTTTTTGGATCGTTTACTTACTAATGGTTTTTCAGATGGCGCTACTTTTTGCAACCTCGCCTCAGTACCGATTTTTCATGAATTTTGTACTGTTTTTTAGCTTTTTTTGCTTCGTCTGTCTGATTCGTAATCAGAAAGTAATCATAACCCTTTTGTACTTCTCTTTAGTTCCAATTGGTTTCACTCTATTTATACCAATGCAATTATCGTATTTTACGTCTAATACTTTTATGTCAAAAACAAATACATTTCCATTAAAGGCACTTCTTTTTCCGCTTGAAAATACCAAATTAGGAAATGATTTTGAAGTTTTTGAACTTGGAAATTTAAAATATAATTCTCCCCTTGATAATGATTTTTTCTATGGAACGGGAAATGGAGCATTACCTTGCGTCAATAAAAAACAAATAGATTATTATCAAAGAAATTACGATATTATTCCGCAAATGCGAACAAATGATATTAAAGATGGATTCTATTCCAAAAATTTACTGAAAAATGAATAAATCTGAACTTAAAGATTTTTTGGACGAAAAAGTTATTTTTTACAATAATCCCACGTTCATTGAAACTGATCCGATACAAATTCCCCATCGATTTTCTAGAAAAGAGGATATTGAAATTGCTGGTTTTTTAAGCGCCACTATTGCATGGGGAAATCGAACAATGATTATCCGAAACGCATCAAAAATGATGGACTTAATGGGTAATTCTCCCTATGATTTTGTGATGTCGCATACACCGGAGCAGTTGGAACGATTTGACGATTTTGTGCATCGTACCTTTAATGCAGCAGATGTCAAAATGTTTATGCTTGGATTAAGACATATTTACAAAAATCACAACGGTTTAGAAGGTGTTTTTCAAAAAGTGGAAAATAACTCGCTACAGCAAAACATAAGTGAATTTAAAAAGAAGTTTTTTGAAATTGAGCACGAAAAGCGTACACAAAAACACATCTCCGATCCGTTAAATAATTCGGCAGCAAAACGGATCAATATGTAAGTACGGGTAATTAAGGTAGTATAAAAAAAATTTATTACGTTATCTTTGTCAGGAATATTTTGCTCTAAATTTAAAGAAAAAGATGGTTATCCCTAAAGACGAATTAAAGGAATTTCTTGAATCAAAAGTAATTCAGTACAATACTGTAGCATTCATTGAGCCAGACCCAGTTAGTGTTCCTCATAGATACTCTTTAAAAGAAGACATTGAAATTGCTGGATTTTTAAGTGCTACGATTGCGTGGGGAAACAGAACTATGATTACTAAAAACGGACATCGAATGATGGATTTGATGGGTAGTTCACCGTATGATTTTGTCATGAATCATCAGGAATATCATTTAGAACGGTTAGAGGGTTTCGTCCATCGAACATTTAATTCCGATGATTTTAAACATTTCATCACCGCTTTAAAACATATCTATATTAATCATGAAGGACTAGAAGGAATTTTTCAAAAGTATCAGACAGAAGATTCTTTACAGCCAGCTATTTTTGAATTGCATCAAGCGTTCTTTGAGATTCCGCATGAGAATAGAAGTCGGAAACATGTTGCAAATCCCAGTAAAGGTTCCGTTTCGAAGAGACTGAATATGTACTTAAGGTGGATGATTAGGCAAGATAATTCAGGTGTTGATTTTGGAATTTGGAACATTAATCCATCCAAACTATCGTGTCCTCTAGATGTTCACAGTGGAAATGTTGCTCGGAAACTTGGATTGATAAATCGCAAGCAGAATGACGTAAAAGCTTTAACTGAACTAGATAATAATTTAAGAGCTCTTGATGTCAATGACCCAGTCAAATATGATTTTGCATTATTTGGTTTAGGAATATTTGAAGGATTCTAATAAGATGACTTATTTTTTTTTAGTAAAAAAATTCCCAGGAAAATTTTTGAACGTCTCATCATACCCCCATATACGAACCAAAACCACCCCCTCCCATGGGGTGGGTAACGGGGGGAAGGACTCCACGGGGGGAAGGGTTGGTAGCTAAATTAGTTTAAACAGAAATTTAAATCTGGCTTAAACTTTTGCTCTGGTCTATGGAACTGAACAATTAGCGAAACCTTTCCTTTCTCTGAAAGAAGAAAATAGTTATATACACAAATGTGTCTCTCGAATTGTCGATGTAAACGTCTTACATCAGCCTTTCTATTAACGTCAATATAAAAATTTATCATTATTTCATCAGGACAATTAGGACGACTATTATGTGTAGCGAAAACTTCGAAGCTTCGACAATTGTACAGCACCATTAGTGTTTTATAAATCTTAAAAATGTTTATGTTTCCCATTGATTATATCATTTTACGGTTAGACATTACTTTTTTTACCTTAATAATAGTTGCTGATGATGCTCCAGTAATTTCAGAAACTTCACGAATCGTTAGTCCTTTGACAAGTTTCTTCTGAATGGTTTGGTGTCGCTGCAATAACTTTTCATCGGACTGTGTGCTTCCAAGCTTTCTTCCAGTGAACTTCCCTAATGCTTTTCCTATTGCAACACCTTCAGCGGTTCTAATCTTGATTCGGTTACGCTCCATTTCGCCAATGCTAGCCATAACAGAAATGACCAACTTGGCCATTGGATTTTCTTCACCGTTATCCAATAGCGTAGTGAATCCTTCTTTGAGAGATTTCAAATTTATTCCGTTTTTTGTAAATGTTTCGATGGTGTTTAGAATATCTAAAAGATTTCTCCCAAGACGGTCAATTGAATCAACGATGACCATACCACATTCTTTAGCATCCGTCATCTCGTCAAACATTCGATTTGCCTCTGGTCTTTCAAAGAAGGGAACGTTTCCTTGAATCTTTTCCACAAATACATTTTTGACATCGTAGCCAACATGATTTTTGAAGTTTTCTAGTTGTCGACTTGAATTTTGTTGGGCCGTTGAAATTCGAGAGTAGAAGTAATACATAGGATGGAAATTTAGATGATTATTGCTTTAGTTTTAGGCTCTCAATTTTAATGAAACATATCTACAGCTGTTATTGGGTTGGTTGATATTAAGGTGATTCATTATAAGGTTATAGTCTAAAACTAAAACCTTTCACAAATATTCAAGATATATTTTTCACGTGCAAGTAAATGTATTAATATCCTGGTTCACAAGTGTTTATTCTTTATTTTAGCTTTTTATCTATAAACACACAAAATGGAAGACGCTACTACCATATCAAAAGACGGATATAAATTACACATATTGGGTCTTCAAGTTAGAGAAACTTACCTTGGCAATATTTTGGCTGGGCAGCCTAATTTAGAAGACAGACAAAATCTTTTAAAAGAACTGTGTTGTCCAAAAGAATGGCTAGCGAAAAAATGTATTTACAATGAAAACGATTTTGATTTAGATAAACCGTGGAGAAAATATACAGTTTGGATACTTGCGGAATGTTACGAAGAATTAAGTAATAGTGAGAATATATTAGCCTATAGTCAGCTGGCAGTTGCATTTACTTTAGACAATATGTTGGACTATAACATCAAAGAACTAATTAATATTGGTTTTGATAATATTGATTGGGAGATGAACGCATACGAACTTCTGATATAGTTTATGTTGTAGGCTTTTAACTGTAAATTGAACATTGCTTAAAAAGCTTTAACTTTCATATTAATTAGTAATAAATTGTATCTTGGTTACTCATTTCAACACTGGAAGAAAATAAGGTCAGTTGAAATGTGAGGCATTTGATATTTATCACTAAAAATAATTACGATGACAAAAACAAAAAAGGTTAATTTGAAGGAAATAGTTGACGAACTAAATATACACTTGCTTGAAAAGTATAATTCTTTAGAAATGAGAAATATATTTATTGAATTTGGCAATGAGGACAGTCAAGACCTTTTCATTTTAGAACCGCCCCATTATAACGTTATAGATATAACATTTCGTGGAATAGAGATTTATACTACGAATCATGAAGATTTGGTGACAAGGGAAGAAATAACGGATTATATAAAAGAGTGGTTCAACATTTATATTGAGGCCTTGCAACATTTGAAGTTTTAAAAGAGTGAAAAAGTTAATTTAAAATGGCAGTTCGATAATGCGAATTAGTCTTTTATTTTATTTGGATTTGTTAGAATTTCCTAAATAAAAGAAAATAGTTATTCCGATTGTATAGCTAATCATTGGAAGTCAATTTGCTCTAAACTTAAGTGTATGAAATTTCTAAAATCATTATTCAAAAATAACGCAAATACTGAAGTGAAAGTTACTGTTGTAGCACAAGAAAGTAGTGGTGATATTGTTAAAGTTAATACCGATGACGATAAAGAAAAGCTTGAAGATATTCTCTTCGAAGATAAATATCGGGATATGACTGTCGATGAAATATACACCATTATTGAAAAAAAGGATTTGTATGGAGAAGAATTGTCACATGCCGAACAAAAGTTTTTTGAAGATAATGGTTGGAGTCAATTATTATTAATGATACATAGAGAGCATACTCTCGGTCGGTCCTTGGCAATAAGAGGCTTACTGGATGGAAATTATCAGCAATTACTAAATGAGAGTGGAAATCCTTTTAAAGAATTTGTGAATTTTGCGATAGAGTATTTTAAAAAATTAAGTACGGCCAATCCTGAGGAAGCTCAGGCAAGATTGCTCCATTACTTTCCACTAATGCATCCATACATAAAAAACCATATTATAAAGAACACTGGTGAAATATTAGTCAATGTGGATTGTGACCATGCAGAGGCATTTGATGAATTTTTAATCTTTTCCAAAGCCTTCTTTCTCCAATCTTACCCTATTAAGAAAAAGCGAGATGCTGAAATAAACCAACATTTTATAAGAATGAGTGGTGAATTAATTAACTTCATCGAAAGCGATACTTAAAAAATTAAGGTTTGAAATTAACAGATTTACCAATCAATTGAATATCAAACCCAAATTTTATAATTGCATAACAACTGTTTTACTTTTTACCTTAGATAATCTAGTCTCCTTTGCATTTCATCAACTTTCATTTGATTTCCATTTCTTCCGTAACATATTATTAGATTTTTTAGAGCATCATCATTGTTAGGCATTAATTTTATAGCTTGTTCAAAAAATGAAATAGCACTTGTTATATCATCATTTCTATAGGCATTTGCTCCACGATTATTAACTTCATCACTTTGTCCTGCTATTTGCATTTTCTCTGGCATTGACATAGTTGTATTCCAACGTTGGATAAAATTTTTAAAATTGTCAAATTCTGAATATTCGTTTAGAGCTTCAGAATGTTTTACATCTTGCGCCTTTTTATACTCTATGTCAACATTTCTGTCATGCATGTGCAAAGTAACACTATCAATAATATTGTTAGATTTATGAAGAGTTAAACCGTAATCAGAAAATGAAGCTCCCATAGCGTCAGTTCCAAAACCACGGAGAACGATTTTTGAATTGTTGTTCTCGATTATTTTCATACGTTTTTCCGCCATTTGAATGTTATCACCCCATACTGGATGATTGCCATTCATGTTGTACATTGTCACATTGAAAATTTTATTATCAGTAGTTTTTACTCTGATTCCTCGCCACGCTCCTTTATTGGTTGCATTGGTTGGTTTCCCATTTTCTATTCTAATGTGGTCGTCAGATAGAAATTTAAAATCCGTCAAATCAATCTTGGATTCCTTCTTGTCGCTCGATTTAAAAAAGTCAAATAATCCCATTTTTTTTCGTTTTTTTAATATTTTGTTTCGTTTTTTTTAGTCAAGTTGATGCTGATTTTATTGACCTATATAGTCATGAAGTAATAATTTGACTTTCACTATTATATTAAAATTATCATCAATCCCTGCAGATTATTATATTCAACTTAATAAGTTAGTAATCTAGAATTTTACGATGGTGTGCATAATACGTTTCTATAATCTTAAAATAATTTTAAGTCCTGTTTATAATCTTCTCGCAAACCTTCTTGAATATATTTATCTACTTCATACTTTAAGTTTTCATCAAGCATCATGTCTCCCATCATTTCGTAAACTTGAAAGTATTTAAGAACTATAGTGTTGAGATATCCTGCTGGAATATGCTCATTCCTTTGCTTTGATGCTTCTCTAAATGCGGAACCGACCCTTTGATAAATTTCAATGATTTTTTGGTCGGATGTTTTAGAAGTAGGTGCCATATTATTCGCAGCAGCAATGCTACGATAACCATTAACTATTAGCGGTCCACCTAATGCTTGAGCTTGTTCAAGTAGCGTTTTTGGTTGTTGTTTCTTTTTGAAAAAGTCAAATAATCCCATTTTTATTACTTTTTATTAGTTGTTTTTTATTTTTTGTAATATTAGTTTATGTTGACTTTCTTGAAATCGACATTGACAAAGAGTAAAATTAAATATTGACTCAATCGTTGCAGATTCTGCCAATTAACTTACTATTATTTATTGTCAGAAATTAACATTAATAACGTTGTGAAACTCGACAGTTATGCACATAAATCATTTCTTAATTAATACTTTAAAAAAGTCACTTCACAAGCCTTACAAATTCTCTTTTCTTGAATGTACTCATTGACATCATACCAGCCACCAGTTTTCTGCCAAATGTCTAAACCTCTTCCGAGTACTATTTTCCAACCGTTATCCATCACAATAGAACGGTCGTGAATGTTGTCATCGAACTCATAACTAAAAATAATTCCGATAGATTCTAACGAATATGTCATTTGTTCAAATGCTTCTTTTGCACCATCAATATAGTCTTCATTGTTACTCGTAACAAGGTGAAGTTTCACTTCTGTGTCTGGGTCTTTCTTTTCCGAAATAAGTTTCGCCAGTTCCATGAAATTTCTCAATTGGTATGGTAGTCTAATGTATGGGTCAATTATTTTGTAGTCAGTAGCGTTGATAAAATATGCTCCAAAAAGCATGTCATATGAAATACCAGATTGGTTATCTCGTATTAACTTTTGCCCACCTTGTAATTCAATCTGTGGTTCTTTAAGTAGTTTTTTAGGAATTGAAGACTGCAATACTTGTTCTGGACTATCTGAAATAAAGGTAGTTTCTTGCACTGGTGTTAGGTGCTCCAAAACTTCCAAAGTTTCAACGGTAATTTTTTTGCCATTACTTTTGATGGTGTAACTGAAATCAACTTCTTCAAAAGTTTCATCCATATTCTGAAGTTGAAGTTTCACTCTTTTTCTGCATTCGATTGCAAAATCAAGCAACTCTTGCATATCCTCTTCTGATAATTCGCCATGCGGATAAATCACTTTGGCCAATCCAGCGAAGGTCTTAATTATCGATGTTTTATCCCTTGTAGTAATGGTGTCGGACAATTCAAAATACTTGGCGTATTCGTTCGTACGGTCCTCTTTTCTTAGCTCTTTTAAAATTTCTGCCAAATAGTCAACGATAAACCCATAGTCAGAAGTAAACATGTCGTTTCTCAACTTTTGAACTTCCCATCCAGGCAAGTACGCATGTATTCTGTCTAAAAAAGCAGTATCATAGTAGTCTTTTGGTAAAGCTTCAAACAAATTGCTATGCTTAAGCATATACGGAACGCTGTGGTCCGTGTTTCCTACAAATACCATAGAAGCTGAAGCACCGTAGACTTGCGTCCCTCTAGAGAAGGATTTGTTAGCCATGTAGTTTTTCATGATGTCAACAAGTCCTCTGTCCGTATTTTTTGTTTTTCCAGCAAATTCATCGTAAGCAACAACATCCCAATAACCAACCAAACCAATCTCACCAGAACTATTATTTACAAATAGTTTTGCCTTTGAAACTTCACCACCAGAAATCAACATTCCGTGTGGTGAAAGCTCAGAAAATATGTGTGATTTTCCTGTTCCTTTCGGACCAAGTTCAATCAAATTATAATTGTTTTCCACAAATGGAACAAGGCGAGTAAGTTGAAGCAATTTGGAACGAAAAGTAAACTCTTCAGGATTCAATCCCATAGTTTGTAGCAGAACATCAATCCATTCTTCCTTACTAAATGCTTTTCTTCCTTCTTTAAATTCATCCAAATCGCTGATTGAAATCTGGATGGGTTTGATACTTTCAATAATCCATGGTGAAGTTCCTCGTTCGTCCGTTGAAACGTAACCTAGGGTAAGAATACACCAAACACCTGTAGATAATAATTTTTGATGTTCTCTAATTACTGAATCTGCTATTGGAATTGCTTTAAGTCCGAGGTTTGCAAAGTAGGCTTCGTACTGGTCTTCTTTGTCATTCAGTTTTACTGAAATTTTGTCAATTATTCTGTGCGAACCTTTTTCACGCACCGTAGACTTTATTATCTGAGCTTCGTCACGATGTACAAAGTGTTTGGATATAATTGTCTTTACTGTTTCAACGCCTTGAATGATTGTTTCTTCATCGCTAGTTGCACAGTATTGTCCGAGTAAGTATTCCAAAACATAGATTGGTACGATGGCGTTTCCTTTAACCAATTTGGTTAAATCTTTTCGTACTACTTTGCCCCCAAAATATTCGTTTAATTTTAAATCTAGTTCCTTCATGGCTTAAAATTCATCAAAATCGTTAGTGAATGAAATGTTTAGTGTATAAAAGTATTCTTTATAAGTCTTCCACTTTGACGAGCCTTCGACAGGTTCTTCTAAGATTAATTTTACTCGTTGATTCTTGTATTTTCCACTTGCTTTCGAACTGAGCTGGAATCTGTGCTTAACTTCTCTTTGGCGTTCACTACCATCTTCAATATCAAAATTATATTTAAACTGGTCGCTTAATTCTTCACCATCTTCAGCCTTTATCGTTGTTCTCAAAATTCGAGGTAAAACTTGGTCACTTACTAAATTCGTTTGAATAAATGAAACTGCAAGAATATTAGTCGTAATTCTGTCCAACGATTTAATAATGTCGATTTCAACTTGTGTAGTTGTGTCTTGTCTTGTCTTGGTAATTTTTATTACAGGAATAACGATTTCCTGAAGTGAAGCTCCACCATGAATAAAACGAGAGCCTGCACCTTTAACTCGAAGTCGATTGATTGATTTAGGAACTAGGACATCGATATCATTTGACAGACCCAATTGAGTTCCAGTGAAGGATTTTGTAGCGTTATCTGACTTCAAATCTTTGCCAATAACAAATCTTCTGTTGTCTTTCCATATTTCACCGCTGTGCTTTGAATCGCTAAAATCACTTTCATCAAGTTCGTTATGTTGGTAGATAAAGCCATGGTCAGAAGTAACAATCATATTGTAACCATTCATATTGTTGATTTTTTTCAACATTTCGAATAGGAATGTGAATTCGTCCTCTACAGCATCAAATACTTTTTCTTCAGTAGTTTTATCATCACCCGTTTTGTCAATTCGATTATGATAAATGTAAATCACATCATAATTCTTTACAAAATCTCTACCTTCTTTTGATGAATTCATTTTCATAAACTCTTCTGCCTTAATTGCAGTCGCCCTAGGTCCTAAATTAGCTTCTAAAATCTTTGTGCGACCTTGGATGCCACTAGTAGATTTCCCATCAGCTAGAACCAAGTCAGTTCCTTCCTGAATAGAAAGTTCTTTGTGAGGAAGAAGCGAAGCCATCCCAAGCTGTGTGTAAGATGGCAAACTCGAAACCAAATGCGATATTGAAGCCTCAAATCTATTTTCTGATTGAAGTCTTTTTGTAAATTCCACACCACATTCATATCTAAATGCGTCCGAAATTATAATAAATATACGTTGTTTTTTATCTGCAATAGGCTTGACATGGATGTCAAAAAAATTTCGCTGAGCAACATCTGAATCTTTAGTCCAACTGCTCAATCCGTCAACTACAGTTTGCCAATTGTTATTATAATTCAACAGCCAATCATTAGAATATACTTTTTCAATCTTAACCGCTAAGTCTGCTAATATTTTGTTTTGGCTGGTTTTTCTATAGTTCCAGATAAATTTTCTGTAAAGCAGGTCAACCTCATAAAGATTTGATGCATAATCAGCTGTTCCCTCTTCAAAAGAAGTATACTTTGTATGAGAGTGTTTACGAATTGCCGAGATTAAATCCGAAGCGAAAAGGATACTGTCATAGAAAAATTCTACTTCAGAATACCAATACTTATTTTCTCTTTGCTTCACATATTGAGCTATCTTCTCGCTAGAAATCTGTTCTGAAATTATCAGTTCAATTAATTCGTGAATAACCTTTTTATCAATTAACTTAAAAATATCATCGTCAACAATTGCATCGATTGAACTACTGTATAATTTGTTTTCAACGTCAATATCTAAAGCTATTTTAGAGGATAGTCTACCAAAACTTTCACGGTATTGAATGGTATCTTTCCACAATGAAAGTAACAACCTCGATTCCTTTGCAATCCCAGTATTTTGCCCCAGTGAGAAGTTATTGTTGAACACTTCTAATAAGAAATCGTAAATAGATGGATTCTCATTGAGGTAATTGTACTTACGCTTAATTTCTCCCCAATAAAATGATGATAAATTATAGCGTTCAAGGTCCTTGTCAAACTTTTCATTGCCGTCTATATAAGAAAAACCATGAGCATGAATATAAGTAACCAAGCTAACGTTTTCTGTTCCAAGTGTGATGGCCAGCATCTTGTATTTTATTTCTTGAAAATCATCTCCGTCACCTAAGTATTCTTTTAGTTTCAACCTGCGTTCTTTTGCTTTAAAGAATTCAATATGATTTCCAACAAAGTCCTTTAAATGGTAACCCAATCCCATCTCTTGGAGAAACATTGCCTCTTGGTCCGTATGAAATACATGATGTGCTAATTCTAAATCCAATAACCAATTATCTTCATTCGCAGGTTTTTCACCAGTGAAATAAAGTAAAAACTTTTCTTTTGGCTGTTTTTTACAAACGGCATGCTTCACCTCAAATTCATTATGTTGCACATGAATCTTAGTGACATGCTCCAGTTCCAATGACTGGAACTGGTCTGTCAACTCTTCCTTTTCATCGTACCAAAAAACAATACGGTGCTTGTTGAATAACTTTGTTAATGCTTCAGCTATTTTGCTCATTATTTTACGAAAAATACTATGATTATTATTATCGCAAGTACAATATTTACGATTAGACTTTGTTTATGCTTTGCATCGATTTTATCAGAAAGAAGTTTAAACTCTTTGGCAAAATCAAGTTCTGAAATTTCACTTTGCAAACTTTTCAAACTGCTGTCAAATGAAATTAATCCACTTTTTACGTTGTTAATTTCGCTTATCAATTCTTGATTAGATGTTTTTAGCAACGATGTTTGTTCATCTAAAGTTGATAGCAAAGTGCTTTTAAGAGTTTCTACTGTCGATTCAAAATCTTTAAGACTTGATTCTAGACCTTCTTGAAAATGAACTTGATTTGTTTTTAATTTATCTTCTAATTCTTTAATTCTTAAACCAGATTGATTCGAAACCTGTTCTAATTCTTTACCCAAGCTTTGATTTGACGCAGTTAGTGAACTCAACTGTTCATTTGACTTTGACTCAAAGCTAGCGACTAGTTTTTTAATTGAAGATTCAAAACTCTTTATGTATCCTTGCAAATCCTTTTGGAAACCAACTTGGTTCTCTTGCAATTTGGAATCTACTTCTTGAATCCTAGAATCTGATTGATTTGAAATCTTTTTCAAATCTGCTCCAAAAGTTTTGAAACTTTTGTCAATGTTTTCCTTAATTGCTTCTTTATCTATACCTACACCATCTGAAATTGTTTCGATACTTCGTAGAACATTTGTGAAGGAATTAATTAGCTGTTCACTCTTTTCTGCTATAGTATTGACCTGTGTACGAGCTGATTCTATTTTTGCTAAGCTATCTTGTAATTCTACAAGTGTTTGTTGTATTGCTGGATTATTCATTGATTTCTAGGTATTTATTTTTTATCGTACGTAATTGATTAGCGTGTATTAAAAAAGTCGTTTCATCGATTAAAGTTTTTAAATCATTTTTCTTAATATGGCTTTTGATAAAAGTATTAAAACTTTTAAATAGTGTCCAGAAACTCTCTTGAGAATCCATTCGAGATGAAAACTCAGTCATTCCTTCCGAATATCTAGAGACTAATTGCTCTTGTAGGCCTTTGTTGTTTTTCATTCCCATATAAGCTAGACAGAAGACTTCTAATAGATATAACGCTGGATTACTATCCGTTAATGACCTACTAATTAATCTCACAGCACCGTATAAATGTTTAATATTATCTAGAGGTGTACCGACACCAACTATATCATCATCAATTACACGTGTATATTTAAACAAAATTTCTTCACTAGAAATTTTACCACCATCGGTGTCGATTACTAATGAAAAAGCTTCACCATTATCTGCAACGTAATCACTTTTCGCATATTTCGAATTGAAGTAATAGTAGATAAAATCTTTTAAACTCTCATTTCTTTCAACCCATGTAACACTTTCGTCAACACCTTCCATGCAAAAATTTCGCATGTCGTCTATAGCTCTCTTTCTTTTTTCTGAAATCTTATCGTAAACGAATTCGGTCAAGTAAGCAAGACACTTATAAATTTCTTTAGAAAGTTCATCTATATCTTCAGATTTAAGGACTATTTCTGTAACTTTAACTAATTCTGCATCTGCTCGTTCGTCCGTGTAATATCGTAATAAAAACCGCTTTAAACCTTGATAATATTGGCCTAACTCTTTTCGCTTTGTAACAATTCTGAATTGTCTTGTAGAATAGTTTTGAGTAAAATCTTCTATTAACTCGATGCACACCATTCTATAAATGGCTTTTGACAAATCTGTAGAGTTTGTTTCATTATAAGGTATAAAAACTACTATTTCTTCATCTATTGAAGCACTTAAAACTGTGGAGAGAAAACCTGTTTTTTCAGTTAGAGTTGTACTTTCCCCATCTTTGGTTTCAATAAAAAGCTGATTGGTATTTAAAAGTTGATGCATAAACCTTTTTTCAATGTTGTCCCCTTTGAAGGATTCGTTGAAGAAATACATTACGGTTTGATAATCAGCATTTAGATATTGGAAATATTTTTTACTTAAATTAAGATTTTTTGCTTTTAAATCTTGAATTAATTCAACTTCCGATTTCCAGCCTCGACTTTCATTAGTAGCTTTTCTTAAATTACATCTTGTAAATTCAGTACAAACTTCACTACAATTATTAAAGCCAAACATCACATTATCTTTCGGACAAAAAAGCTTTACAATATCTTTATTTGGTGTTGCATATTGCCAAAATTGCTCTGGAACTGTTATTGCATAATGTGATAATATTTCCTTTAAATCCTCTTTCCTAAACCATTTACCTTTAATAAGTGGTATAGGAAAAACAGGCGACAAATATTTTCGACTGACTTGAGCTAGGGAATAATCTGAAACGAGAATAGTAGACAACGCAATCTTTTTATCTCTACCAGCCCTTCCAGCTTCTTGTACGAATGACTCAAGAGAACTTGAATAATTCATGTTTACAGTAAATCGAACGTTAGGCTTGTCAATTCCCATCCCAAAAGCTTTAGTCGCTACCATTAAAGGGCTCCCATTTTTTCTAAACGTTTCTAGATTTGCCATCGAAAGATTGTCATTATCTCTACCTGAAAAAGAAGCAACATCCGTAAAGCCTTCCTGTCTTAAGTTAGTTGTATTCACTTGTACAGATAGTCCAGTTCCTTGGACATGAGGACAAAAAACAATACCAGCTTCCTCATACACTTCTTTTTCAGCATAATAATCAGATGTGATAGGAATTTGAAGATTTGCATCAATTCCCTCATCGTTATTCTGCCTCTCGACAAACCTACTTTTTATGTAGTCGACATTGGCTACTGATTGAATTTCATTCAAATAATCTGGGATTTTCTTGGTGTAATCCTTCAGGAAATTCGATTTTGAATCAAATGCTTTCCAGTGATTAGTTATATTTAGTGCTTTGGCAAGATGAGGAGCAAGTTGATGATTCGGGTCAAAGAAACCATCGTCTTCAAAATCAACTTCAACCTTTTCCACCTTGTATTGTAATTCCAGTCTATTGGTGTTCTCGTAGCGAACAATAACATCGGCATCTAGGACAAATGAACCATTACCTGAAAGCTCTCTCTCAACGTCAGCTAGAACGTCAAAAGATGCAGTCGCTGTTAAACCAAACAATGATATCTCTTTGTCTTTTCCTTTAACGTAATTGTATAAATTTCTCCCTAGGTGTAAATATGAAAATCTAAAATCGTGTCCCCATTCTGAAACACAATGCACCTCGTCAATCACACCATAGGAGAAGTATACATTGTAATCGTGCATATTTTTTAGTCGCTCTCTAAAGCTCGCAATCGCAAGTCGTTCTGGCGATAGAAATATAATCTGTACTTGTGAAGACTCTAGCTGTCTTTCTCGAGATTTTCGTTCTGAAGTGGTCAAACTTGAGTTGAGATAAGTCACACAATCTATTCCACTGCTAATAAGTCCATCATACTGGTCCTTCATCAAGGATTTAAGTGGGTCAATTACCATCGTGATTCCTGGCTGTAGTAGTGCAGAAATTTGATAAGTAAGTGACTTACCACCACCAGTTGGAAGTAATCCTATAACAGGAAGATTCTGTAAAGCTCTATCTAAAATAGGAAGCTGTCCTGCACGGAAAGCATCTTTTCTGAAGAACAATTGAAGAAAATAAGTTAAATTTTCTTTTGCTCGAGCGTTCTCTATAAAAACTCCTTGAGAAGTTTTCTCAACTAAGTTTTTATACTTTATAACATTTGATGTGTAAATCCCTCTTGCGGTACGTTTAGATTCTATAGAACGGATATTAAAGTAGCAATTGTTTTTTACTGTATACTCGCTGAATGATTCAATATCGATTGATGTAGTTTTTAATATAGCGTGAGTAACCACCATGTCAAAAGCCATTGACCGCAATTCGTTCGTAGTATTTCTATAAACTTTTCTACAGTGTAATTTTGATTCAAAAAACGAATTATTACTAATTACAAACAGCTCTATTTCTGGCAATCTATAATCGTTATATTCTTCTGAAAGCTGGATTAAATTATCAAATGTGGATTTGAAATCTTCAATCGCAAGATTTGCAAAGGGAACATCTTTTTCCTCAACTAGTATTTTCCAACTACCCGTATCCATGGGAAGATGTCCAGTTATTATTGCTTCTACAATAACTTTCTGAAACCTAGCAATGGCTATTGGAGTAAAAAGTAATTGAAGCTGAACTAAATCTGCTGAATCAATTTCAAGCTCGTTATCTAAATATTTCTCAAATATCTCAAAATCTATATCGAATTCTGAATCAGGTTTTAGATTGAATTTAATTTCGCCATATTTGATATCTCTTTGAGTTAATTCAAATGCACTTTGAAATTGCTCTTCAATGTAAACGCTGGTTTTAGTTGGTAGGCCTCGACAAATAATGTTGTTCAACACTGCTAACACAGGATGAACATCGTCATAAACACTAGCACCTAAATCGAATGGAACTGCTACTTCAAAACTTTGCAAATTACTGCTAAACTCGATTTGCTTTTGACCTCTATTGTTGCGAAGCATATCCAACTCATAAGCAGAATGAAATTGTACAGTTGGATAGTATTCGATAGGAATAAGATGTCCTCTTTCATTACGTTCAAGTTTATAAATTCTACCCTTGTAAGTCCAGTTTCTGTTTTTAAAATTCGTTTCCTCGAATTCGTATAAGTTATCAATTAAATCGTCATCAAAATATCTAAAAAAAGCATCAATTCTCTGATTCGTTGGATTTAAAGGCCCAACGCAAACCAAAAAATTATCTGAAATAACCGTATTATCAATAAGGTTGGCCAAATGTTTTAAATCAATTTGAGCAACATCCAAAATATTTGAAAATATGTGAATCACAATCCGTTCAGAATTCGATGATATTTCATCTGCTGTAATATCTTCGAAAAAATGTGGAATTGTAATTAACTCAACTGACGCATCAACTAAACTATTGACGTGAATCCGAGCTCGCTCAAGAGCTACCGCTGAAGGCTCAATTAAAGTGATTTTTTTTATATTGGAAGTAGCGTCTTTCTCATTTAAGAAATCAATGAAATTTATCGTACCCATTGCTTGTCCGCAACCCCAATCTATGATTTCAATCTGTCTCTCGTACGCAACTGATGGAAGTTGTTGAAAAGCGTCCATTAATTTAGCTTGGTGCATATTACCATACGAGAACAAGTACTGACACATCTGCTCATGAGTCTGCAAAAGTGCCGTTCCTCTATCGAGCTCTTCCCACAGTTTGTCCCTTTGAAATCTGCTCAAATGTGAAAGCTCATCTGATGCAATGTTTCGGATTGCACTAAATGAAGGATTGATTAAGGCGTGTAAATTTCTTTCGTAACTCATTTATTTTATCACCCTAAAAGTTAAATTAATACGCTCTTTAGTAATGTTTTTTTGCTTTGGAACTTGGTGCTTCCAGAAATGCTGTAGTTCTCCTTTCATTAAAAGTAGACTTCCATGTTTCAACACAATTTCATGTTTCTCTTGAGTATCGTTATGTTTCAATTGAAATTTGCGTTCAGCTCCAAAGTTTACCGAGGCGATGATTGGATTTCTACCAAGCTCTTTTTCAGCATCTGTGTGCCATGAAATTGAATCGTTTCCATCTCGGTATCGATTAAGTAAAACACTATTAAACTCAACCTCACTAATGGGTTCTATCAATGATTTGATTTGCAAAAGTTCTTCCGACCAAGCATGCGGATTTAAAGTGATTCCAGAAAAAGAGTACGCTTTATCATTTTCACCATACCATGAAGTAAGTCTGGGAAACAACACTTGCTTTCCATACATATTCATGCTTTGTTGTTGCCATTCAATATTGTTTTTGAATGCCTCTAAATAGCGGTCAGCAGTTTTTGTGCCTAAGAAATTTGGAATGTAAATGTATTCTCCGTTTTGTAATACAGTGCTGTCTCCGTTATTGGGAGTTTCTTCTCCAAACATATCTAACTGGCTCATATTTTTCTATTTTATCATTGTTACATCAATCCAATCAAACTCCCTAACCTTCTTCTTTGTTTTAGCATCATTCAATCCAGCAACTGCTTTAATTGCAGTTCCAAACTTATTGTAATTCACCAAAACACCGTCATCTAAATCAATACTAATACGGTCAATGGCAAGCGGACGAATTACATCACGCTCATAATCGATGAGCTCGATGATGACCAATTTAATTTTGTCTTTTTCCTTTTCTGCTTTTATTTTTTCAACAGAACTTCCCGTAACTATCACATGGTCCAAGTGCTCGATACGTGTATTTAGTTTTTCACGATACTGAATCAAATAACTGTTTAGTATTTTATTTAGTGTATCTGGAGTGTAACGGTGCATATACACCAAGACATTAAACGAACCTTTCGGTGAAGAGAACATCCAGTAAATAGGTCTTTTCTTGTAGCGTTTAATGTGGTCTACATAAAAGTCTTTTACAAAATATTTGCGAATATCTTTACCCAAACATTCTTCTACAAAAGCCAAGTTCTTATCAAAATTTGCCGTACCAAAACTCGCTTTTAAAAACGCATAGAAACGACCTGTAATATCATCTTCAAACCATTCATCATCTAGAACAGGAATGATGTTGTCTGCATCTGGAGTAAAACTTAATTGGTCTTTTGATAAAACTACTTTCTCTAAATAATCCTCAAGTGTTTCCCCTTGGTTAGCCAAAATTAAACCTTCTTTATCTAAAGAATAACGACCAAACATACAACCCACAGCATAACTTATAAATTGAGCAAACACTTCATTGGCATCAAACACCAATTGATTGTTAACTATACTGGTTTCTTCTTTTAGAATAGTTATATCTTTTAATGGAACATCTGGGGTTAACTCTTCTTGTAAACCATAGATTTCAATAAACTGACGGTTGAGCTCTTCTTCATTTTTGTGAAGTTGAAAGAATTTATTTTTCCAATATTGTTGGTATAAATCATAGGTTTCTTCGAGGTCTTGAGATTTATGATTATTTAATTCATTTTTTAGGAAACCCCAGGTGTTTTCTTTTTGAAACCATTCCTTTTTTGAGATTTCTATATTATCAATAACTAAATCTTTTATAAAGTTCTGTTTTGCTGAATTCTGAATAATTGGAAGACGGTTAATATCACCCACTTGAAAAGCTAATGTAGGATTAATTATTTTTAAAAATTCGTGTGAGATTTTTGATGATAAAAAGCCTAAGTAATATTCTTTTTGAATATCATCATTTAATAAAAACATACTCATACCATTTACGTCAAAGACAGCTCCTTCGTCTAAAGTTCTTACCCCAAAATATGATGAACTTAATAATGTCCAAGTAATGCCTTCTTTAAAATAAAAGTCAGTATTTCTTAATATTGATTTTTTATATTTTTTAATTTCTGAACCATTATGTTTCCAATCAAGAACATCTATAATGTTTCCGTACCATTTTCTAAAATCACCACCCTTATTGTATGGCACCCACTCATTAATATATTTTGAGGTATCATTTTTACTTTTTCTCGAAAGGTTCAAATATTTGTTATTTACTTCAAACCATTTCTTTAAAAATTTATCGTTTAAACCTGTTGTCATACCATTTCTCGAAGTTGTTGACTTAGAAATAGAAACATTCTTTTCAAAAATTGAAAAAATATTTTCAGTCAACCAATATCCAATTGGACTACCAAGAATTTTTTTAAAATTCTTTTGATTAGCTTTATAAAACCAACCACATTTATTGTTTTTAATAGCCTCAAGTGTTTTTGGTGCTTGATTTTGTGAACCTTTAAAATCACTCAAACGTATGTAACTCCCTTTTGCATTTTCAACATTTCGATGTCTTAATGTGAATGTGCAAATTGGTACTGTTGCACCATCAAAACCAGAATATTCTAATTGAATAAGGTTATTAATGAAATGCTTATCAATAATTATTTCTCTTAATTTTTCATAACTTGAAATAAACATCCATACAAAAGGTGTCATGTATCCTGTTAAGCCATCGTCATTACATAACTCCAAACAACGTAAAATGAATGTAGCAAATAAATCAGATTTAGTTTCTGGATAGATTGCTTCTACATATTGTTTCAAACTTCCTTCCATACGTGATGAACTGATGTAAGGTGGATTTGTAACCACTACGTCATAGCGTTGTCCTAATAGTTGATACAATTTCTTAACTTCTTCTTGTCTCTCACCAAAAAGCGAGTTTTCGTCAACAACTAAATTTTTCAAATCTTCAGCATCCACTCTAATTAAAGAACCTAAAGCGGTTGCGTTTTTAAATTTGTTATCAAATTCAAAGTCTTGGTAGTACGAAATATTAGGTTGAATATTTTTGGTTTCTACAGCACGAAGGAAGCGTCTGTTTTTTTGCCTTCCTTTCATTACCAAGACAAACGAAGCTAGTTGAGAAGCACGTTGGTCGATATCAACACCAAATAAGTTTTTTGTGATGATGAGTTCTGGAATCTCTGTTGGGTTGTAACCTTGCTCTTCATAGATTTTGTAAAACACATCAAAAGCGTAAGCTAAAATGTGTCCAGAACCCACACAAGGTTCAAAGAATTTTACTTCTTCAATACTTTTGATTTCTCGTTTTTGAACTTGCTCCAAGTAGGCTGGTTTGATGTAAAACTCTAAATCAGCAGTTACTTTTGTTGCTGGATTTAATTCAGACCAAACTTGACCAAGCGTATTATCCACCATGTATTGCACAATCCATTTTGGCGTAAACAATTGTGATGCTGGTGCAAGTTCGTCTTTTTTATAGACCTTTTTGGAGCTAATCAATTCTTCATTCTTCTCTGAAATATAAAATTGATACAACCAACCAATAATTTCTACTTCAGCACAATCTTCAAGGGTCATTCCATCACGAATGTCTTGAAGGATGGAAAGTTCAGAAGTTAAATCGTCTGGTAAAAGTAATTCGGTGTAATCATTGATGCGTTCAAACAAGAAAGGTAAAACTTGGTTCAAGTGGTTACAAGCTCCAATAAGCAATTCTCTAAACGCTTCGTTTTGTCCGTTCGTACTTGGAATTTTACCATCAATTAAATCAAAAATTCGTTGGCGGTTTACTTTCAGTTCGTCATTGACATGACCTTGTTTGGCATCATCTAAAATTTCAGGAAGTGTATAACCGTCCTTTGGCGTAATTACTTTTACTCCCAAAGGTTGGTATTCATTCACATCCATAAAACGCAACGCCATGAATCGGTTGAACCATGTGTAAGCCACCTTATCAACCAACTGCTTTTTTGTAGTTTGCGTTAAGGTTTCTTTCAGTTTTTTAACCTGTTCTGCTTTCTCACGAAGTTCTGGAGTATCGGAATGAAGTACAAATTCAAGCTTGGCTTCAATCTGGTCTAGAAGTTTAATACGAGCTTGCTGGGCGAATCTTTTAAGTAAATTTGTATTCATTTAATTCTTTTCTTATTTTAGGTTTTAATAATCTTCTAATCGACAATGTCTTACATACGGACGAGATTCGAATAAACCTGAATTATGAGATTGATGATGTTGATTTGAGAAACAAGCATATTCATTTCTATAATAATGTCGCATTTTAAGTCCATTAGAATGAGCAACCACACAAGATTTAACATTATGCCAATTCGCATGATTAGTAAAATGAGTTCCATGATGAGCTGATAAAATAATCTCATACTTAAATGGATTTTGGAATTTCGCATCAAATAAATTCCATAAAGCTCTTCTACTCAAATCTCCTAGTGATAAAAATTTATATTCAATATTTTGAAAAGCTAGACAATTGTCATTTGCAACATTTATTAATCTTGCGTTTGCATTTTTTAGCAATAATCTTTGACTTTTCGTTAGTTTTATTTGAAAGGGTCGTAACTCATCTAGCTCTTCCACAACAACATTATCAATCTCTTCATTAAGAAAATCCGATTCTAATACCTCATTGTAAAATGTATTAAACTCATCATTTTCTTCTAATATGATTGCAATATTTGTAACAGCAATTTTTACCGATGGAATATTGCTAATAAACATAGGGTCAGGCCAAATTACATCGAATTCAATATTTGATGCCATAAAAGAATCGTTAAGACGTCTTCTATTGACAATAAAATTGATTCTGTTTTTTCGTTTTATAATATTTAATACATCAGTTTCATAAAATCCTGTTTTTTCAGCAAGATAGAAAAGTTGAATAGCCACAAATGACTTTATTCCAATTGCCATCAAAGCATCAAAAGGTAATTTAGGAATAATTAAGCTTTCAATTCCTAAACTCTTGTCATTAATTTTACTTAAACCATTAAAATGGTCTCTGTGAAAATGACTAATTAGTAATGTTTTTGAGTCAGAATATTCACTTGAATTAACTCCTCTAAATAAACCTGCATTTGAATAGCCAAAATCAAAGATGCTTTTATATTCAACCGCAGTATTTTCAATTCTATTTAAAAGCACAGACAATAAGGCATCACCAACTTGAAAAACTTTATAATTAATCATAATGAAATCCTTTTATTGTCTCTAATCTTCTCTAACAGTGCGTTTTTGAGTGCTTCTATATATTCGTTTACATCTTCCTCGGTACGAAGTTCTGATTTACGGAAATTTGCTTTGATAGCGTTGTTTCTAATATAATGCACCACTGGCTCATTTACAACGTCATCATCATTATCATCTTTTGCGGGAGTAGAGAGAGTCATCATTTGATTCAACTGCTGTTGAAATAATTGTTCAGTTACATTTCTTGTTACATTTCGCATGTTACCAATGTAGCGTTGCGAATGTAATTTTTCTATTTCATTTCTAAAAGGCTCGGTAAGCTTGCTTTGATTTGTTTTATCCAAAGTCTTAAATTCTTCCTTTTCTTGAATGTTTTCAATTACATCCTGAATCTTTGTAATCGCTTTGCTTTTTTCTTCTGCAATTTTATCCAGAACGTTTTTAGACAAGGCATCAAGAGCTGACTTTGCATCCCGAATTATAGTTCCTTTATAAGGTGCTGGATTTTCAAGCGTCTCCTTCATCAATTTGAATTCTTCGCCTTCTACGTAATCCAAATTAGAAAGGTCACCTTTTACAAAAGCATTGATATTTTCGTAAATTTTGATTTGGTCACCAGTAACAAATCGTTTTATAGGGTCCAGAATTTCTTCTTTGGTATCCAAAATTACATCTTCAAAATCTTTAAGATTAGAAAGGAAGAAACTGTAATCACGGTCGGTCCATTTACCCAGTTTTTCTTTAAAATCAGCTAACGAAGCAACGAATGGAAGTGAACTTTTGCGAGCAAGTAGTTCAGATACTTCTTGATGCATGCCTTTCAATTTTTCCTTGAAGGCATTAGCAACATCTTTTGCATCGTTGAAAGGACAAGTTTCGTCAAATGCATCCGCATAAACTTGTTTTAAGTCTTTGACTAATTTAGGGTCGATAACCGCTTGAGGCTCAATTAAAACATTCGCATAATTTGCAGAGTTTAATAGAGCTTGAACCACATCCATATCTTCAAGGATGTTAGAATCTTTTTTGATTTCTATTTTTCCTCTTTTATAGAGCTTGGCTACGATAGTAAAGACAGCATTCTGATACCAACCGTAAGGTTTCTTTGCAAGAACAGTCTTTAAATCGTTTAATGAAGTTCTATCCGATTGATTTTTTCTACGGTTGACAAGCGTCAAAATTTCTGATTCGGCTTCGCTCATTGTGGCATCGTCTCCACCAAACAAGCCGTCCATATTACCAGCAACTACTCGCTTGAAAGTGTCTTCGCTAAATTGAGTGGAACCTAACATTCTTAAATTGACGTAAACCGTTTTAATTAAGTTTTGAAATGCATTTACCACCAATGTTTTTCCATCAGAAGAACTACCAGTGTGTATTTTTTCACCATTCAAATATACATCACCAGAAGCCAAAGCTTTGTTCGCTAGAAGGAGTAAATTTCTTCTTCGCTCAGCGTTCTGAATCACTTTTTCCTGAAGGATTCGTTTGACTTCGTTTCTGTTGGATGTGGATTGATTTTGTTTGTTGTATTTATCCGTTCTCAAATACATTTTCAAATCCTTGATGAAAGTTGCATCTGAAGGCAACACAATCTTCATCCCCGAACTACCAATAGTTTGGGATTGAATGAAAGTTAGATTCGAATAATCGGTATAGTTTTCTGTAAGGATTTCAATTTCCAACTCCTTTTCACGACCTAAAATTACTCCATCAATCTTGCTGGTAAATTCGTAGTCTTGTTTATTTTCTAGGTATTTTATCTTATTGTCACGGATGATTTCATCAAAGAAAATTTCCTTTAATAAATTCGTAACCGCTTGTTCATCAATGTCGGTGTTTTTGATTTCCTGCTCAACATCTTTTTCGTCATCAGTCAAAAACTCATAGATGTCACCGCTTCTTTGAATGTAGCTTTGATTCTCCAGTAGGTTTAAAGCTTCATCGATATTTTGCTCATGTTTTTTAAGGTCAATATCAATGGCATCAATCATTAGCACTGATATGTTTCTTTTAGTAGTTTTGAAATTACCAAAGTACTTCACCAGAAACAGGGCTTTCAATAGTTTAATCGCAAATTTATCATCTATCTGACGTTCTGCGAGAGTAATAGTATTTTGAATTTGTCCTTTCAATTCATTTCGAATTCCATCGAACATCATATCAAAACTTACTATTGATTTTTCGCCACGTTCTTCTATGTTTTGGATAACCTGTTGGAATACACCCAGCATGCTTCGTTCTCCAACAGAGGCATGTTTTCCTTGAAATGCATTGTGAGATGCAAGTGCAATCCTACACTGCTGGAATAAATCAAACTGGTAGGGCACAAAAGGAAGTTTATTGGCAAAATCAGTTTCGTTTTTAAATCCTTTAAATTGCACCCCTGAATCAGAGAAGCTCAACAAGGTATCTAAAAGAGCACTTTCATTCTTGAAAGAAGAAGCCAAATGAGATTGTGCTGAAGGACTTTTTTTCAACAATCTCTTTTCAATAACTTCGTCAACGTTTGCAGAAGTCAACGGCACTTTAATCTGGAATCGAGCTTGAATACGAGAGAAGTCATTTTGCTGGCTTCTGTTCATGTCGCCAACCACTTTTTCCATGTCCTCTTGCGAAGTAACTAGAATCCAAGAACCACCTCTAGTTGTGGTTGCTAACGTTTCAGCGATTGTCTGAAGGTTTAGCATTAACTTGGTGTTGTCAGAAATGTATTGACCCACTTCATCCACAAAGAAGTTTAGTCTGAAACCTTTTGGTTTCATTTCAATGTAATCCTGTACTCGTTGACAGAAATCTTTGATAGACTGCTTTTGTTTATCTTCTAATGAATCAAGTATCGTTTCGTATTTGGATGCATCTGTGTTGAATATTTCACCTAAAACATTGGCAACAGAAGATGTAACCATTGGGTCAAAATAATCCACTCGAGCATTTTCCCAAGAACCACTAAATTCAGATTGAAACTTTTCTTGGAATAAAGAATACTTGCCTTGTTTGTCCAACCACATTTCAAATTCAGCCACGTGCGGTTGAAAACCGTAGTAGCCCAGATGGTCGTAAAAAACTTTGTAAAATACCGAAAGGATGGCATTAGCATCTGTTTTACTTGTAATCTGTGCTTGTTGGTCAATGTTAAACAAAATTGATTCCGATGGAATCCGTGTTGCCGACATTACATCAGCTCGGAGTAGCTCGTCATCTTCAATTTTTTCAGCGAACAGTTCACCGCTTTTGTACCCATTGAATTCTTTGTTCTCTAAGACATAAGAAATAATTTTTAGCAGGTGGGATTTACCACTTCCAAAAAAACCAGAAATCCAAACTCCGTTTGCACCGCTGTAATCGGTATAATTTTGAAAGAGCTCTCGTATCTTCTTCGCAATCTCTTTGGTGATTACGTATTCAGCCACCTCTGTTGAAATATTATCTCTATCGTCTGCTTTTATTACCGTCTCAATGGTACGGTTAATGTCATTCTCGAAAAAATCTTTGATTATCATGCTTTTGGGTCTATATGGTCTATATTGAATGCTCTATAATAATTGTCGTCTTTCATTAATCCAAAAAGATTAAGTGAATGACCGTTGTATTCCCCTGGAAAAAAAGTAACCGTTGGTGAATCCTTGGCTACGTTCTGAAGGTTGTTTAAAATGTTGTGGGAACGAATATAAGGAAAAACCATTCCGATTCCTGTCAAGAAATAAACTTTTGATGGATTATCGGCAATCATTTTCTGAATTTTCGGCATTAATATTTGATGGATGTTTAATGTGGATTGTAAAGCACTCAAGAATTTATCCTTCGATTTTACCTTTTCAATCTTAGCCATTCTGTCTACGCCACCTTTTTCTTCAAGAATATCACACACTATATCATAAAGATTCAACTCCAGAACTGAAACACCGTTTGTTTCTAATTTGTTTTTCAATAGCTTAATTCCATCGCTAACTTGTAGCTCTTGTTTGGCATCATAAGCAGTAATAAAAAATGGTATTTCACCACCCAATGCTTCCTTTTTCAAAAATCTTTGAGTTGATATCACATCGTATAGATGCGAGAACTTCTTTGTAATATCTTCCATTTTACTTCATTGCTTTTTTAATGTCCATATCTGAGACCAGAAGGACTTTTAACCAATTGGGATTATCATTGATAAGAACTTTAATGAGATTTTCATCCAAAAACTGCGGTTGAATAATGCGTTCCTTGATGTTATTTATGATGCCAGATTGCTCTAAGATTTTGAAGGTTACTTGCTTGATTTTCTTTTGAGTAAGCTCCGTTAACTTCTCCATTTCATCATGTAGCTCCGTCTTTCTCCTGTAGAAAGAAATGAAATCACCATCCGAGATTTTGTAGTCATAAACGAGTAGCTTCTCTCTAACAACTTCTATGATGAAATCTCTAATAAAAGCGTAAGCTTTGCAAACAGCAACCAGTGCAATTTGCCTTCGAGTAGTTAAATCGCTTTGGACCAACGTAGTTAATTGAGCTGGAGTAAGAAACGAAATTCTCTTGTTAAACTCCGAAAGCATTTTTCTTCCAGTTGCAGATTTTCCACCGCCCAAATCGTTTACAAAATCAACTTCTTTACCCTCTGTCGTTGCAGTAGCAACAACCACCATTTCATTTAACCTCAGTGAAGAAGTGGTGAATGAAAAGTCGTATTTTTCTAGTTCTTGGGTCATTAATTTATTATTTCTTTTGGTGAAATGTTCAGTACTTCACACAATTTATCCAAGTGCTTTTGCGATGGAACAGTTTTTTCTTTTACCCAGTTACTTACTGTTACTTCGCTAACACCAACTTTAGATGCAAGCCATTTTTGCTTTACACCTTTGGTTTTCAATATCTCTTTTAGCATTTGTTCTTTAAAAAAAATTAAAGTTTTCCTTCTGGTAAATTTAACAAAAAAAGCCTTGGATTAAATTTTAATCTGAAATTTTACCAGCAGTGAACGAGACACTTCATTGATGCGTGATGTAAGTAATTGATTACCAGCAATTCAGTTCTAATACTTCCCTGTGCTTTACGGGGGCATCACGATAATGTTTTGTACGTAAAAGTGATAGTAACTGGGGTTTTTTCTTCATTATAAAGAACACCCAGTAGGTAGAAATACCAGTTTTATGTTGTTAGTTCTACTCTGTAATTCGGATGTAATTCCTTTTTTTTTTATTTTATTTTCACTTTCTTTTCCGATTTTACTTGATTTTTTTTATTCTGTTAGTATATTTATCTGGATTGGTTTTCGGGTCAGTCTGCTGGGTTCCACTTGAGTTGCTTCTTGTGGTTCTCGCCCCAGCTTAATCAAAACGAGACAACCATAACAAAGCGAGAATACCTATTAATGAAAACGAAACCCAAAACAACCTATCAAAAGTATAGGACCTTTATTCTACCAAAAGAAATGGTAGACCTTCTGCTTGTCACATCAAATCAATCACCACTCAATTCTGAAAATAGGAAAGCTGAAGTCACCATTGGTTTATCCATTATCAATGAAATTATCACCAAATCATCCATGTTCAATCGAGATGAAGATTATCCATTTCATTGTATTCCGATGCACTCTAAGTATCTTAAATTGAAATATGGTGATGATTATTCACCTTATTTAAAGTGGTTAGTTATCCATTCTGTACTATGGAAAGATTTCTACCATAAAGGGTATAGTAATCATTATTATCTTCAATCAATTCCTACCTGCGTGAGCTTGATAAAATCAAAGTTAATGGATTTAGAAGAAGATATAAATAGTATAATAACTACCTATTGTGTATTGAGTAGTACTAATATTACTCTTGAAATCCACGGTATCACTGATTCAAACGCAGATGCAAAAGATGGGATATTTTACGATTGGTATAGAATTCAGATTCCAATAGATAAAGAAAATAAGAGATACTTAACAACAGATTATGAGAAGGATTCGAAATACATAAACAATTCAGCAAAACATTTAAAGAAGATGGGAAGCTATTTCAGAAATATAGATATAGATTATGAAGCAGCGATAAATCATACAAGAAATAGATTCAGTGAGCAAGTTTTAAATGCAATAAACGAAGACTATAAATATAAGGCTCATCGAGAATATTCCAGTAGAATCGCTACTATACATCAGTTTGTAAATGGTCGAATGAATAAAACATTACGCTTCCACAGGAACTCAACAAATAATAGGTTAGATACGAATCTCACCAACATGGCAAGTGATTTAAGGCCATTTATAGTAGGTTTTAAAGACATGGTAAATCTTGACCTAGTTAATTCTCAGCCCGTGCTTTTTAACGTCATGTTGAGGAGTTATAGGAAGAATGCTTCAGATGAAGAGTTGAAGGAACTAGACTTATATTTGGAATCCACAACTAGCGGAAACTGGTATGAAACCATAATGGAAATTTACGGTATTGATAGAGCCAAGGCAAAGAAAATTTGGATGGAGTTAGCCTATAGCAAGAACAGTTCCTACAAGTCTGAGAAAAACATATTCAAAAAAGAATTCCCTTTCATTTACAAAATTATAGAGGATAAAAAAGAAAAGTACCATGCTGCCTTCTCGGTAGAGCTTCAAAAAATTGAGAGCAAGGTTTTCATAGATAAGATTTGCAAAGACCTTGTTGGTGAAGGAATTATTCCACTTACTCTTCACGATGGGTTACTGGTCCCGAAAAAAGATATGGAGCGAACGAAAGAGATAATGTTGTCGAATTTGGTAAAAGTGATTGGAAGGGAGCCACAGATAAATGTGGAGTAATGCAAATCAAACAAGTATATTTTAATCTGCCATCCTATTTACCCGTAGCAGTCTATTTATTATATTTGTAAAAAATATATTTATGCTTGCAATTTATTGCCGTACTTCAAAGAATAAAGAAGAAGGAACTGATTATTCAATTGAAACCCAACAGCAAGGCGGATTAAAATTAGCTGAACAATTGGGTATAGAACATAAGTTCTATATTGATGAAGGAATGAGCGGAACTTTAGCTATTGAGGATAGACCTTCACTAGCTGATATGATGAGTGATTTAACAAAAGGTATTCTAACTTGCGTTTATTGTTTTGACCAATCTAGGATTGAACGTAACACATTAGTTTGGGATATTTTCTCTGCTGAATGCATTACGCATAAGTGTAAATATTATCCTAATGGGAACGAATTTGATTTGACGAACGAAGAAAGTGTTTTCAATTCAAAACTTATGTCATTAGTAAATTCATACTATGCAAAAATTACATCAAGGAAAGTAAAACTAGCTAATCATAATAAAACTTTAAAGGGTAAAACACATGGTATGAAACCTTATGGTTATAAACGTGATATGGAAAATAATTTTGAAATTTTTGAGGAAGAGGCAAAGTATGTTCGCAAAATGTTTGATTTATCACTTCAAGGAGTTGGTACTTATACAATTGCTAATATTTTAAACGAGGAAGGGGCACCAACCAAATTTAATAGGTTCAAAGGAAAAATAAAGAGGAAAGACGAATATACTAACGCCATTACATTTTATGAAAAAAGCGATGTTAAATGGAGAGGTAATGTTATTCACGACATTTTAAAAAACCCAATCTATAAAGGAATTCGTGTTTGGAATAAAAACAATATAGAAAGAAGAATCGAAGTCAAATTAAATGTTCAAATACTTAATGATGATTTATGGGATAAGGTAAATGAGAATCTATCCAAAAATATTAAGAATGTTGGTAAGAGAGCAGTGTACAAATATCTATTAAATGGAATAATCATTTGTGGCCACTGCGAAAATGAAGTATTGGGTAAGAAGAGACCAAATGGAAATGATAACTCCTATAAATGCAAAGGAAAGAGACCACCACATAAAGATTGCCAAAATAGTAGGGCAATTTCACTTCCTAAATTAGAAAATTTTATTATCCACCATTTATTCAAAACAAAAAACTTAAAGGAATTGTTGATTGAAGCTCCAAAAAGCAGTGCCTCAATTCCGCTTCGACAAACGCTCGAAGATAAAAAAAGTGAACTAATTTTTTTAGATAAGCAAGTAAAACATTTAGCAAAACTTATAAAAAACCCTGATTTAGCGGACGATGAAACGTTCATAAAGGACTATAAAATTTCAAAGGAGAAAAAAGAGAAAACAGTAATATACGTCAATGAGTTGCAAGCTAAAATTTTAGAAATTGAAAATGAGACAAGGAATGATAGAACCAAAACATTGATAGAAAGCTATACTGATAATATACAGTTTGATGAAATTAAAAGGTTGGTGCATTCATTGATAGAGAGTATAACGATAAAGCATACGGAAGAAAATAAATCAGGATTTTACTCATTAATAATCAAGTATAAAAATTACTCTGAATACTCGGTTTTCATGACAAATTGGAAAGCTCTAGATTGGCTATGGCATTCTTACTATCGAGAAAAAGCAGTTTCAGAACAACAACTTGCCGAAGACATTGAAGGTTTAAGAGCTGCATTTGCCTTTAAAGGAATTCCATTTGATGAAGAAAAAGATTTAATTGATTACGAAGGAGACGAAATAGTATCTTCCATGCTTGGTGATGACGGTATCAAACTAAACCCAGCTGAGTTTATATTATTTGATTAATGCCATCCTAATTACCCGTACTTACATGTTTCTCCGCTGGATGGTCAGAACTGATAACGCTGGCGTAGATTTTGGCCTTTGGAAAACTGTTTCTCCGGCTTATCTCTCGTGTCCACTTGATGTGCATTCTGGAAATGTAGCTCGCAAACTTGGTCTGCTCACGCGAAAACAAAATGATGCTAAAGCCGTCTTTGAATTGGATACGCAATTGCGCATTTTAGACCCAAATGATCCTACAAAATATGATTTTGCACTGTTTGGATTAGGCGTTTTTGAAGGTTTTTAATTTCAGCAGAAACATACGCTATTTAGAAACTTTAAAGATTCATTTTTAACTACATTTGATTGACATTGCGAATTCGCAGTAAAAATAGATTTTGGATTGAAGCATTATACTAAATAGGTTTGATGTGAACTATCTTGTAAATGAAAAGCTAAATTCTTTAAATTTTTTTGGTCATGTCTGTAAATAATTTTGATATCAAAGGTTTAACAGATGAAGAAATACTTCAGTCACGAGAGAAATTTGGTAAAAACGAACTGAATTTTAAGAAGGAAAATGGTTTCATCGAAGCGCTAAAAAGTCTTGCTAAGGAACCCATGATTATTCTTTTGCTCCTTGCCGCACTAATTTATTTTATAAGCGGAGATCATGGCGACGGATTATTTTTACTTTCTGCAATACTTATTGTCTCCGTAATTTCATTGTATCAAGATTCAAAAAGTAGAAATGCGTTACAGAAGTTAAAAGATTTCACGCAACCCCATTGCACCGTAATTCGGAATGGCGCAACTATTCAAATAAAAAGTGAAGATGTAGTCCTTGGCGACAGCTTAATTGTAGAAGAAGGAACCTCCATACCGGCCGATGGAATTATCATTCATTCTAACGATTTTTCTGTTAATGAATCGATCCTGACAGGCGAATCCTTTGCTGTTTTCAAAGATAAACTTCAAGATGATCATGCGATTTACAAAGGAACAACTGTGGCAACTGGTCTCGCAATTGTAACAGTAACGCATATTGGCAATCACACCAAGCTGGGGAAAATTGGCGAAAGCCTGGAACGCATCCAAGTTGAAAAAACACCTTTAGAAATTCAAATTAACAGTTTTGTAAAAAAACTCGTGATCGCTGGAGCAGTTGTTTTTTTAATTGTTTGGGCTATCAATTACTCTAACTCGCATCAATTTCTAGATAGTTTACTAAAAGCCTTGACATTGGCTATGAGTATTTTACCCGAAGAAATTCCGATGGCATTTACGGCCTTTATGGCAATTGGAGCTTTACGTTTAATGAAAATGGGCGTTGTAGTAAAACAAATGAAAACAGTGGAAACATTGGGGTCTGCAACTGTTATTTGTACCGATAAAACAGGTACAATCACCGAGAATAAAATGACGCTTGCTAAAGTTTTTGCTCTTGAAACTTTGAAGATTTCAAATCCTGAAGATGCGGACAAGGCTGAAAAAGAAGTACTGGAATTAGCAATGTGGTCTAGCGAACCCATCCCTTTTGATCCGATGGAAATGGCCCTTCATCAGGCTTACGCCAAATTTATGCAAATAGATGACAGGCCTAATTTTCACATGATTCATGAATATCCATTAGGTGGAAAACCGCCAATGATGACGCATCTTTTTGAAAATGAAAAAGGCCAAAGAATCATTGCTGCAAAAGGAGCTCCGGAAGCTATAATGAATGTCTCCAATTTAACAGCAGCCGAAGTAGAACAAATAAATAACGCAATCAAGTCCATTACTTCTCAAGGCTATCGTGTTTTGGCTGTTGGTAAAAGTACTTTTTCTGGATTTGATTTTCCAAAAACACAGCAAGAATTCAAATTTACATTTAAAGGAATCGTCGCTTTTTACGATCCACCAAAGCAAAACATAAATCAAGTTTTAAAACAGTTTTACAACGCAGGAATAAAAGTCAAAATTGTAACCGGCGATAATGCAGAAACTACTACAGCAATTGCAAAGCAAATTAATTTTAGAGGTAGTGAACACAGCATGACCGGTGATGAACTGATGCAACTTTCTGACGCTGAATTACAAGAAAGAGTGAGCGTTACAAACATCTTTACTCGCATGTTTCCTGAAGCAAAATTGCGCATCATTAACGCTTTAAAAGCAAATAACGAAATCGTAGCAATGACAGGAGATGGCGTTAATGATGGTCCTGCTTTAAAAGCTGCACACATTGGCATTGCCATGGGAAAAAAAGGTACTGAAATTGCCAAACAAGCCGCTTCTTTGATTTTAATCGACGATGATTTATCCAAAATGGTCGATGCAATTGCAATGGGAAGAAGGATTTACACTAATTTAAAGAAAGCAATTCAGTACATAATTTCAATTCATATTCCGATAATTTTGACGGTTTTTATCCCGCTTGCTTTAGGTTGGATATTTCCAAATATTTTGACTCCTGTACACATTATTTTTCTAGAATTAATTATGGGACCTACGTGTTCTATTATTTTTGAAAATGAACCGATGGAGGAAAATACAATGTTGAACAAACCGCGACCTTTTGTCACATCATTCTTCAATTGGAGTGAATTAACCACGAGTATTATTCAAGGATTGGCAATTACTGTTGGAAGTTTATTCATGTATCAATATGCGGTTTATCAAAATCTTGGAGAAGATGAAACTAGGACATTGGTTTTTCTTACTTTAATTTCAGCAAACATATTCTTAACGTTAGTCAATCGCTCTTTTTATTATTCCATTTTGACCACATTGAAGTACAAAAATAATTTGGTACCATTAATGATTGGCATCACAATCTTAATAACTTCCTTGCTTATATTTGTTCCAGCTCTACGCACATTTTTTGGATTTGCAGCACTTGATTTAATGCCTCTTTTACTTTCTATTTTAGTGGGATTTAGTACTGTAATTTGGTATGAAATTATAAAAATCAAAAAGAGATCGACTACTAAATAGCTCTTGATTTTTTAGTAATAGCAAAAAAGTTATATATAAATAGGAGTATTTTTTGAAAGACAGAATAAATATTTTTTTAAAGTTTTAAAGGAACAGCTCTTTGGCAATGATATAGATTCCCATCACCAAAACAAACCATCCAAAAATAGGTTTGAGTTGTGCTCCATCCATTTTTTTTGACAAATAAGTTCCAATGAAGATACCAATTCCAGCGATGAAAGCAATTGTCAATAAGAACATGTAATCAATTTCTACACCATTAAGAACGTCTCCGGCAAATCCTAAAAGCGAATTAAATGCAATGATTAATAATGAAGTTCCTACGGCTTGCTTCATCTGCATTTTTGCAAAAAAAAGTAATGCTGGTATTATGAGGAAACCTCCACCCGCACCTAAAAATCCAGTTATAATTCCCACTGCAGCTCCAATAAACATTAATTGAATCGGCTTAATTTGACTCAAGGTATTCACGAAATTTTGCTTTTTAATCATCGAATATGAAGCCAAAACCATTAAAATTGCAAATAAGACCATAATCAGTAATCCGCGATTTACAGTGTAAGAAGATCCAATTGGAATCAATTCTGGAATACGAAGTAAGATGATTTTTCGTACTAAAAGCAGTGTAATTAAAGAAGGAATTGCAAAGTACATTGCCGACTTTACTTTAATATTTCCCATATTATAATGTCGAATTGCACCAAAAGCAGCCGTCAATCCCACAATAAATAAGGAATAGGTTGTAGCTAATTTTGGATTAACATCAAACAAATAAACTAAAATGGGAACGGTCAAAATACTTCCGCCTCCACCGATTAATCCGAGCGAAATTCCAATAAATAAAGAAGCAATGTAACCTATAATTTCCATAATGGCTTTTATTAAATGAATTATACAAAGATGCGTAAAGTTTTGCGCTTGTTCTGTCACTTTTATTACATAAAAAAAGGCAAACCGAAGTCTGCCTTTAATTGCACTCTATAATTTGATTTTAATTATCCATTGGTAAAAAACTGAAGTTTTTAGAATAATACAACATTTGTTCTGCAAACGACTTTGGTTGTGTTACTTGGATATCAATAATTTTTCCGCTGTCATCCATTTTTGGCACCAATAAAGGATTAATGAAACCACTGTATGGAGCCGATTTGAATTTAGCATTACGCTCCAAAACCTCTTTGTGTATTTTCTGATCTACTTTTACTCCGTAGGTATCTACTAAAGCTTTACCTGCTTTATAATCACCTTCAGATTTAATGCGTTGGGTTTCTTTCAATAATTGGCCAAATAAACCATGTAGTTTTTCATAGTTTGTTATGTTGAAATAGGTTTTTCCATCTCTAACAATTTTCTCAATTACATTGTCCTTTTTTCCTTTTTCAAACACCCAAGCACTTACCCATTGACGGTTTCTCATGTGCGATTCCTCAATGTCAGCTCCTGGCTCTAAACGAACCAATTGCGTCATCAAACCGTTTCTGATGTAACTATCATAGGCTGCCATTCCAGTATTTTTCCAATTGTCTGTCAATCCCAACTCTTGAATTTTAGAATTATATAAATAAAATAATCCGACTAAATCTGCTCTTCCTTCTTCCAAAGTTGAAGCGTAACTTTTTAAAGTTTCGTTGGTGGTTCCTACTCCAGAATTAATTTGTCCCGAAGCATGACCGACAACTTCATGCAAAGCCGTATGTAATTTATCCGCTTCCTCACCGTACTTTTCCTCCAAGGCAATTTCTTCTGCATCATTGGCAAATTCCTTTAAACGATCTGAACCACCCACATTATTGTAAGCTTCAACAATATTACCTAAAGAAACAGATTTTGAACCGTGTTCCGCACGGATCCAATCTGCATTTGGTAAATTAACACCGATTGGCGTACTTGGTGAAGAATCCCCACCTTCTCCAGCAACAATAACCGTTTTATAAGAAACGCCTACTACTTTTTTCTTCTTATGTTCAGGAAACAATGGAGAATTGTCCTCGAACCATTGTGCTTCGTGACCAATTTTTTCCATTTTTGCCGACATGTCAAAATCTTTAATTTGCACTACACTCTCGTAAGAACCTCTAGCTCCTAAAGGATCATTGTAGACTTCAATAAATCCGTTGATGTAGTCAATATTTCCTTCCGTAGCTTGTAACCATGCGATATTATAATCGTCCCAAGTTTTCAAATCTCCCGTTTTGTAATACTGAATTAATAATCCTAAAGCATCGCCTTGCTTCTGATTTTCAGCAACCGTTTTTGCTTTTTCCAGCCAATAAATCACCTTATCAATTGCAGGACCATACATTCCGCCGCTTTTCCATACCTTCTCTTCAATTTTTCCAGCCGCATTTCGAACTAGTTTTGAATTTAATCCATAAGAATAAGGACGTTTTGGATCGATAGGTTTTATTGCTTTATAAAAATCTACCGCTTCCTTATCAGAAATTCCGGCATCATAAAAATTGATAGCAGATCCAGCAATCAATCCTAAATCTTCGTTTAAGTTTACTTTTTTACTGTCTTTATCATTAAACAATACGGCAACTACTTCTGAATTTAAAGAAGTTTTGGTTTCTTTTAAAAGTGTTTCAAAATAGGCTTGGCTAAAATCTGGTTTAATTTTTTCCATGGAATAGTGATGGTGAATTCCATTAGCAAACCAAACTCGCTTTAAATAAATCTCAAAATTCAACCAATCTTTATTATTTTTATCGCCCGAATACGTTTGATAAATTTGCTCTAAAGCAGCACGAATTTTCAAATTGTGCTTGTAGTTTTGATCCCACATCATATCACGTCCTGCAGTTCCAGCTTGCGTCAGGTAGTAAACCAATTCCTTTTCTTTGAGTGTCAAATTTTCAAAGTTGTTGATTTTGTAACGCAACACTTTAATGTCTGCAAATTGTTCTGCAACATAATCAAAGGGCATTTCTGACGTAGTATTCTGATCATCCGCTTTCTTGCTTTCTTCTTTCTTACAAGAAACAAATAAAGTGGCTGCTGCAAAAACGCCAGCAATTGTGTGTAATTTCATAATGTAAAAGTGTTTTTTCGATAATTAATAGAATACAAATATAGTTAACTTGCCGCACGGAACATATTTATGAGTTTAAGATTTCTTATCTTGGTGCTGCATTTACATCAGTTAAGGCTATCTATTCACAAATAAAAGTTATAAAATAAGTATTCACGCGGTCTTCAATCAAAATAGTATACATTTAGAAGATCTAAAACTCACATGAACATGAGAAAAGTTTTAATTATCGGTTGTATTTTTTTATTAATAGGTTGTAAAACAAAGCAAAGCGCTACGTCCACATCTTCACTTTCAGGAATGTCTGTGGTTGCGACAGAAGAAATTCCTGCAGATTTAAAATCCAAAGCGTATTCTTTAGGTAAAAGGGTTTTAATGACATGCAATACTTCACGCTTTAAACCTTTTACATCAGATGAAGCAACGGCTTCTGTTATTAAAAATACCACTCAAGAACGTTTATCCAAAGTGTGCCATAAATTCAGAGTAAAATATGGTGACTTTAAAGAAATCAATCTTGCCGAAGTGATAAAAAATAATGACGATGGTAGCTACATTTTTCGATATAAGGCAACGTACCAAAGAGATTTTGCCAATAAAGAATTACGCGTTACTATTGATGAAAATAAAAAAGTGTCAGCTATTAAATCTACAGATTGGGTTGACATTATGAATTAAATTAAAACAAATGCCAAAAATTTTTATTTCAATAATCTTATTACTACTAACGTCAACTATTTTTTCTCAAGAAAAAATGCTGGTGAACGATCAAAAAACAATTGAAGCTACAGAATTGTGGAGCTTTTCAAACGACACATATACGTATTCGGGTGATTTAAAAGTCCAAATTGGTAATAACGGAAACGGTGGAACATTACTAATTCAAGTTGAAACATCAGATCCCAGCTTTAAAATCAGTGGCACAGTCTATTTATTTTTAGATGACGCAAATGTCATCACCTGTACGGACAAAAATAGTAGAACTGTTTCGGGCAAGATGATACAGTCGTTCTATATTTTAACAGCTTCGGAAATTAATTTGTTGAAGAAAAATAAAATCACCGACGTGCGTTTCAGAATTACAGGTAATGAGACCCAGTTTTCAAGTCCCACGGGCTTTTTTACAGCAAAAAACAAAATATTGAGCTTTAGTTCAATACCAAAGAGTTATGATACAGTTTCTGCAATAAATCAAATTTTTAAGTAAATATGAGGAATCTCCATGAACAAATAATAGAGGAGTTTTATTCTGGGTTTGCAGATGCAAACAGTACTACAATGAACAGTTGCTACCATAAAGAGGCAACTTTTGAAGATCCTGTATTTGGTCTTTTGGAAGGCGATGACGTTCGAGATATGTGGGAAATGTTGATTGAAAAGAGCCAAGGCCAACTGAAAATTTGTTTTTCAAATGTAGCTGCTCCAGGCACCAAAGGATTTGCGGAATGGAAAGCCAGCTATATTTTTAGCAGTACAAACCGACCCGTGGTCAATGTCGTTCAAGCTACATTTGAATTTAAAGACGGTCTAATTGTCAGTCACAAAGATGCATTCGATTTATACGAGTGGTCCAAACAAGCTTTAGGTTTAAAAGGAAAATTATTCGGCTGGACGTCATTTTTTCAGAAAAAAATCCAGCAGAAAGCGGTGCAATCTTTACGTCATTTTCAAAGTCAGAAATATAAAAATCTTTAATTAACAGTTCTTTAAAATGGTTAAACAAATTATTGTGTAATTTTAAGCAACACTAAAATTACACCGATGTTTACTTCCAAATCACGACTGTTTTTACCGCTACTTTATATTGTTTGGTCTGATGACTTACTAACGGCAGATGAATTTAATACACTTTCTACTTTCATAAAAAATCAAGCTTGGCTTTCCGAAGATGAAAAATCATTTTTGGAAAGCCATCTCAATTTAAGCATACCTCCTACCCGATCTGATCTAAATGCGTGGCGTAAAGAAATTGCCGAGATGGTGGCTGTCAACCCTACTTTTTTAAGTTTTTATGATTTACAATTAAAAGTTTCCGCCGATACTTCTTTAGACCAATACAAATCACTTTTTGAAAAACTAGAACAAGATTTAGGTATTCTAGGTTCGGAAGCATTACTTAATTTTACAAAAAATAATACCAATCAGACGTATAATTACGAAACCAATTCAAGCTTTGACGTTGTCAAAATGACTGCAATTTTGGATGGAAACGTCGCAAATGCAATTAACGAAGTAAAAAAGGTAATCAGTTCACCTGAATTTGCTTATGAAAATACGACTGATGTTCACGTTTACAGAGAGAAGGTATTGGAATGGTGTCATATTTTAGCACAGAAAAATTTAGGAAATAGAGCGTATCCCAAAAAATACGGAGGTGGAGAAAATCTAGCAGAATATTTTGCCATTATGGAAACTTTGAGTTTTCACGATTTAAGTCTGGTCATAAAATTTGGCGTTCAGTTTGGGCTTTGGGGGATGAGCATTCAATCTTTGGGTACAGAAAAGCATTATGAAAAATACTTAAATAAAGTTGGAAAATTAGAGCTTCCAGGTTGTTTCGCTATGACGGAAACCCACCACGGTTCCAACGTTAAGGGGTTGCAAACTACTGCAACTTATAATCACGACGACCAAACATTTACCATCAATACACCAACGCCAAAAGACCAAAAAGAATATATTGGTAATGCCGCAGCACATGGTCAAATGGCGACGGTTTTTGCAAAATTGATTATTGACGACACCGATTATGGTGTCAATGCATTTATTGTTCCTATTCGGGACAAAAATAATAAATCCTTGTCAAACGTTGAAATCAATGATTGTGGCTTGAAAATGGGTTTAAATGGTGTAGATAATGGTACTATTTCTTTTCACAAAGTGGTAATTCCGAAAGAAAATATGCTTGACAAATTTGCATCTGTAAATAAAGAAGGCGTGTTTGAAAGTCCGATTCCAAGTGATAACAGACGTTTTTTTACCATGTTAGGCACATTAGTTGGCGGCAGAATTGGCATACCTCGATCGGCTTTGGCTGCAGCCAAATCAGGATTAGCCATCACCATAAGATACAGCGATCAACGCCGCCAGTTTGGACCGGAAGGTGGTTCAGAAATTCCGATTTTGAATTACAGAATGCACCAGCGAAGATTAATTCCACCAGTAGCAAAAACCTATGCTTTTCATTTTGCACTTCGGTATTTGACCCAACGCTATATCGACAAAAAACCAGAGGAAATGCAGGAAATTGAAGCGCTCGCTGCAGGATTAAAAGCGTACACCACGTGGCATACTACAGCTACTTTGCAGGAATGCAGGGAAGCATGTGGTGGAAAAGGGTATTTATCCGAAAATAGAATTGACCGTTTGAAAAATGATACCGAAGTCTATACCACCTTCGAAGGTGACAATACAGTTTTAATGCAGCTGGTAGCCAAGAACCGTTTATCCGTTTTTAGAAAATCGGTGTCTGAAATGGATTCCATGGATAAAGTAAGCTATGTTTGGAATCAAACAAAAGTTTATTTATCCGAAAGAAATCCTTTTGCAACTCGCGACACAAGCGATACCCATTTATTAGATGCTGCTTTTCACTTGAATGCTTTTTACTATCGAGAACACGAAATAACGGTTTCGGCAGCCAAAAGAATTAAGAATTTAATTGACTCAGGTTTAAATGCTTACGATGCTTTTAATGTAGTACAACATCAAATGATTGATGTGGCCAAAGCGTATCTAGATCGCGTAGTTTTAGAGCAGTTTTTACATAAAATTGAAACCATCAAAGAAGTTGCTACAAAGTCAATGTTGCAAAAATTAGCACAAGTATTTGCCTTACATAAAATGGAAGAAAATAGAGCGTGGTATTTGGAAAACAATTACATGGAAGCAGTAAAGTCAAAAGCGATTCGGAAAATGGTGAATCAGTTGTGTTGGGAAATCAGACCTGATGCAGTAGCTTTAGTCGATGCATTTGGAATTCCAGAATCCTGTTTGGCAGCTCCGATTGCAAAGAAAATTTGATAATCTTAACATCCTTAAACCGCTGATTGTGTATCTTTGTACTTCAACAACATTATAACTATTTTTAACCTTATATTTATGCAAAATTTAATCGACCGTTTTATCAGCTACGCTATTATTGATACAGAAGCGGATCCAAATTCGAATACCACACCAAGTTCAAAAAAACAACACGTTCTAGCTGATTTATTGGTAAAAGAATTAAATGAAATTGGCATGACCGACGTTTCTAAAGATGCTAACGGTTATGTAATGGGAACTTTAGAAAGCAATGTAGAACATGAAGTTCCTACCATTGGTTTTGTTTCCCATTTTGACACAACTCCTGATTTTACAGGATTAAATGTAAAACCACAAATCGTTGCGAATTATGACGGTGGCGATATTATTTTGAATGCAGCACAAAACATCGTGCTTTCTCCAAATTATTTTGAAGATTTATTGATGTACAAAGGGCAAACCATTATCACTACAGATGGAACAACGCTTTTAGGTGCAGATGATAAAGCGGGATTGACAGAAATTGTTTCAGCGATGGAACATTTAATTAAAAATCCACAAATCAAACACGGAAAAATTAGAGTTTGCTTTACTCCCGACGAAGAAATTGGCCGAGGAGCTGATTTATTGGATGTAGAAAAATTTGGTGCAAAATGGGCTTATACCATGGACGGAAGCCAAGTAGGTGAATTGGAGTACGAAAATTTTAATGCTGCTGGAGCCAAATTGACTTTCAAAGGAAAAAGCGTTCATCCAGGTTATGCCAAAGGTAAAATGATCAACTCGATGTTACTTGCCAACAAGTTCGTCAGTAAATTACCAAAAGGAGAAACACCAGAACAAACTGCTGGTTATGAAGGATTTTTTCACGTTCATCATCTTGACGGTAGTTTGGAAGAAACAGTGGTTCAATTAATCATTCGTGATTTTGATGCAAAAAGCTTTGAAAAAAGAAAGAAAACCGTTCAGAAATTAGCCGATAAGATCAATGAAAAATACGCAAAGCAGTTTGGCGAGAACATTGTGGATGTAGAAATTACAGACCAATACTTTAACATGCGCGAAAAAGTAGAGCCTGTAAAATACATTGTAGATTTGGCTGAAATGGCTATGAAAGATTTGGGTATCAAACCGCTTATTAAACCAATTCGTGGAGGAACAGACGGTTCTAAATTGTCTTACATGGGATTGCCTTGTCCTAATATCTTTGCAGGTGGACATAACTTCCACGGAAAATACGAATATCTTCCAGCAGAAAGTATGCAAAAAGCAATTGATGTGATTATCAGAATTGCAGAACTGACCGCTTCAACTGATTTGGAAGCTTTACAAGCCAACAGCAAATTGGACGAGAAATCTTCAAAAGACAAAAAGTCCAAAGGCAAAAAAGATAAGAAAACGAAAAGTGAAAAGAAAGATAAAAAATCAAAAAATAAAAAGAAGTCAAAAAAAATGATTTTGAAAAAGAAATAGTTTATCCTATAATTTTAATGCATTTAGCGTGAAGGTCTTAAAATCTTTGCGCTATTTTTTTGATATAATAATAAGAATTCAAAAGTGTAGATTACAAGTGCTTTTCTATAAAATTTCTTACATTAGCTGAAATAATCATGTCATGGATAAGTTAGATCTAAAAATTCTGAACATTTTACAGAGAAACAGCAACATTCCGGTTAAGGAAATCGCTGCTCAAATTGGTTTATCCTATTCGCCAACCTACGAACGCATCCGTGTGTTGGAAGATACGGGTGTGATAAAGTCACGAGTGGTAATTTTAGATCCTAAGAAAGTGGGTATCAAACTTTTTGTGTATTGTAACATCACTTTAAAAGAACAATCCATTCAGTTTTTAAAAGATTTTGAAAAATCGGTGATGCAAATTCCAGAGATTATGGAAGTCAGTAGTTTATCGGGATCTTACGATTACATGATAAAAGTAGCCACAACAGATATTGAAACGTATAATGACTTTGTTATTACTAAAATAGCCAGCATCCCCAACATTGGTCAGTACCACAGTAATATTGTGATGAGCATGGTTAAGGATGAAACGGCTTACTTTATTGAAGAAGAGTAAATTACTCTAAAATTTTCGAAATCCTTTTGTTGAAAACTGCAGCGATTTCTTCGTTGCACAAATTACCAATACTTCCTTGATGGGTGTGATTTACAATCATTTGACTGTCAAAAGCATCGTCTTCAATTAATTGTGCGACTTGCTTGTATGCTTCTCTAAACGGAATGCCAGACAACGTTAATTCATTCACTTTCTCGACGGTGAATAAATTTTTGTACATCTCATCTTTCAAGATATCTTTTTTAATTACAATGTTTTCAAGCATTAAAACGGTCAGTTCCAGGCAGTCTTTAAAATCAATTAGAGCAGGAAACAAACATTCCTTTGTCAATTGCATATCTCGGTGATAACCGGAAGGCAAGTTATTAATGAGTAATGTCAACTCATTAGGCAATGATTGAATTCTGTTACACTTTGCCCGAATTAATTCAAACACATCTGGATTTTTTTTGTGAGGCATAATGCTGCTACCTGTTGTCAATTCTTGTGGAAATGTAATAAATCCAAAATTTTGATTCATGTACAAACACACATCCATAGAAAATTTAGAAAGTGTTGCAGCAATTCCCGCTATAGCAACAGCTGTTATTTTCTCTGTTTTTCCTCGAGTCATTTGCGCATAAACTACATTATAGTTCAAACCTTCAAATCCTAAAACTTTGGTTGTTTTTTGTCGGTCCAGAGGAAAGGAAGATCCGTAACCAGCTCCTGAGCCCAGAGGATTTTTATTGGTAACATTATAGGCAGCAATCAACAACTCTAAATCATCACTCAAACTTTCTGCATACGCTCCAAACCACAGTCCGAAAGAGGAAGGCATAGCAATTTGCATGTGCGTGTAACCCGGCATTAATTCGGATTTATGCTCATTGCTTAAAGAGATGAGTTGATCAAAAAGGTGCTTTGTTAGCGACGCAATTGCTTCAATCTCCTTCTTTATAAACAGTTTAATATCTACTAAAGATTGATCATTTCTAGATCTTCCGCTGTGAATTTTTTTGCCTACATCACCTAAAGTTTGGGTTAGGAGGATTTCTATTTGTGAGTGCACGTCTTCCACACCTGCTTCAATTGCAAAGGAACCGTTCTTTATAGAATCTAAAATAGTATGTAATTCTGATTTTAATTCTAAGAATTCATTTTGTGTGAGTAAATCAATTGATGCTAACATTTCGGCATGCGCCATAGAGCCCAAGACATCGGCTTCCGCCAAATATAAATCCCATTGCTTATCACTTCCAATGGTAAACGTTTCAATTTTAGATTGTAAATCGGATAGCGCACTTACTGTTTCTTTTTGCCAAAGTTTTTTCATAATCGGTTGAATGTATTTAGTAATTTGATGTAAAGTGCAATGCCATCATAGATTTCGTCTACGAAAATAAATTCGTCAGCCGAGTGTGAGCGTGCTGAATCTCCAGGTCCCATTTTAAAAGTTGAAAAAGCCATTAAAGCCTGATCTGACGTGGTGGGCGAACCGTATAATTTGCAGTTTAAGTCGTTCCCAATTTGCACCAGTGGATGATCTGAAGGAACAGATGACGGATTGAGTCGAACGGAACGGGGTTTAATTTCCGCCGAAACATGCTGCCGAATCACTTGTAGGACTTCCTCGTTATTGTAAGAATCTGTAGTTCTAATATCTACAATAAACTGACACTTTTCAGGTACAATATTGTGTTGCAATCCTGCTTGAATCATCGTAACGGACATTTTAACGGATCCCAAAGCTTCTGAAACAATTGGAAATTTATAATTTTTAAACCACTGAATGTCTTTTAACGCCTTATAGATTGCATTTTCGCCTTCTTCTCGTGCAGCGTGTCCCGTCTTGCCGTGAGCTACACAATCTATGACCAGCAACCCTTTTTCTGCGATGGCGATATCCATTTTTGTAGGTTCGCCCACAATTCCAAAAGAAATGGCACCCAAATGAGGCAATAATAGCTCAACACCATTTTTTCCTGAAATTTCTTCTTCTGCCGTTGCCGCTATAATGAGATTGAATTTTAAATCTTCCCTTTCGTAGAAATGTAGAAAGCACGAAATCAGTGCTACTAAAGGGCCTCCGGCATCGTTGCTACCCAGACCGTACAATTTGCCGTCTTCGATAACAGGTTCAAAAGGATCTCTGGTATATTGACTATTGGGTTTTACGGTATCGTGGTGTGAATTTAGTAGAATGCTTGGTTTTGAGGCATCAAAATGTTTATTTTTTGCCCATATATTGTTGCATAAGCGCTGTGTAATAACTTTTTTACTAGCAAAAAAAGATTCAATTAAAGTGGCTGTTTTATCCTCGGTTGTGCTGAAAGATTCTATAGCAATTAATTGTTTTAGCAACGCTAACGCTTCACTGTTTAAGGTAGTCATGATGATATAATTTGAGTACCAATTAAATTTTTATCTACTGAAGAAAGATTTTGAGCATGGCAAATGCTAACGTTTTTAACGTTTTTTTCAAGCGCTTCAAAGGCATTATCTAACTTGGGAATCATGCCTTTTGTAATTTTTTCTTCTTGCTTTAATTGCTCGTATTTCGTTTTGTTTAATTTTGGTAAATAGGAATAGTCATCGTCTACATTACTTAAAACGCCATTTTTTTCGAAACAGTACGTCAACGAAACCGTGTATTTCTGAGCAAGTGCTGATGCAATTTTCGACGCCATCGTGTCAGCATTCGTATTTAGTAAATTTCCATCGCCATCGTGTGTGATCGCACAAATAACTGGTGTTAAACCAGCGTGTAAAAGGTGTTCAAATTGTGTAACATTTACTCCCGTTTCAGAAATATCGCCTACATAACCAAAATCAATTGAGGGATGAATTCGCTTCGTACTTTTTACTAAATTTCCATCAGCACCACTAAAACCAACAGCGTTGCAATTTTGCGCTTGCAGTTTTGCCACGATATTTTTATTTATTAGTCCGGCATATACCATTACGGCAACATCTAGCGTTTCTGCATCTGTAATGCGACGTCCGTCAACCATTGTTTGTTTAATGTGAAGCGAATTCGCCAGATTTGTAGCTTGTTTTCCGCCACCATGCACTACTATTTTAAGTCCGTCAATTAAATGAAAGTCAGATAGAAATTTCGTCAGCGCTTGGGAATCATCAATGATATTTCCTCCTGTTTTTATGACATGTAGCTTTTTCATACTTAGAAATTTGCTTCCAAAATTTTCTTCAAAACGACTTGTGCGGCATAAATTCTGTTTTCTGCTTGCTGCAAAACCAGCGCGTTATCTCCATCTAATAGTTCATCTGAAACTTCTAGATTTCGTCTTACAGGGAGGCAATGCATAATTTTCCCACCATTGGTTGTTTCCATCTTTTCATCAGTAAGCATCCAATCGTCGTGACCTACAGCCACTTTTCCGTAATCCTTATAAGAGGACCAGTTTTTAACATAAACAAAATCAGCATCTTGTAATGCTTTTTCTTGATCGTATTCTACCGTAGCGCCATTGGTAAATTCTTCGCTTAGTTCGAATCCTTCAGGATGCGTGATTGTTAAATCATACCCGGCTTTTAAAACCCACTGTGAAAATGAATTTGCTACCACTTGAGGTAATGCTTTTATATGAGGCGCCCAAGTCAACACAATCTTGGGTTTATCTGTTTTTTTATGTTCTTGAATTGTGATTAAATCTGCCAAACTTTGCAGCGGATGCAATGTGGCCGACTCTAAACTTACAATTGGCTTGTTTGAAAATTTAATAAATTGTTGCAAAACCATTTCGCTATAATCGGCAGTTCTGTCTTGTAAAGAAGGAAAACATCGAATAGCAATAATGTCACAATATACTCCAATTACAGCCGCTGCATCTTTAACATGCTCCACCGATGTGCCGTTCATTACCGTTCCATCTTCATATTCAAGAGCCCAACCTTCACTGCCAATATTCATTACCATGACTTGCAACCCCAAATTCATAGCTGCCTTTTGCGTGCTCAAACGCGTACGCAAACTTGAATTGAAAAATAATAAGCCAATGGTTCTGTTTTTCCCCAATTCTGGAAAATTATATGGATTTTGCTTTACTTGTAAAGCTTCTTGTACTAATTGGTGTGGATTGACACTATCGTGAGCAGATATAAAATGTTTCATGACGTAATTTAATTTAAAGAGTGTTCTAAAGCAGTTACAAAAGCATCAATTTGCTCCTTTGTTACGGCTAATGATGGCAAGATTCGAAGTACATTTTTATTGGATGAAGCACCAGTAAATATGGAATGATTAAACAAAATTTTCTTTCTTGTTTCGGCACAGGGTTCAAATAGTTCAATACCAATCATCAATCCTTCGCCACGCACTTCTTTTATTTTTGAAAAGGAAGTAAGTTTAGATTTCAAATAAGCACCTTGCTTCAACGCGTTTTGTATTAAATTCTCTTCCTCAATGATGTCCAATACAGCGATTCCTGCGGCACAAGCCAAATAATTGCCTCCAAAAGTGTTTCCTAGTGATTCTTTGACCGCTTTAAATGCAGGGGAAATTAACAAACCGCCAATTGGAAAACCATTTCCCATCCCTTTGGCCACAGTGATTATATCGGGTTTTATGTTTGCATATTGGTGAGCAAAAAATTTTCCAGTTCGACCGTATCCCGATTGAATTTCATCTAAAATTAACACAACACCGCTTTCAGTGCAAAGTGCTCTTAATTTTTGTAAAAAATCTGTATTGGGAATATTTATTCCACCCACTCCTTGTATTCCTTCAATTATCACGGCACAAATGGTTTCGTTGATCTCTTTTCTTATGGCTTCAAAATCATTGATTGGTAAAAAGGTGATGTTTTCGTTTTGATTTACAGCAGCAACAATTTTCGGATTGTCTGTTGCGGCAACGGCCAGCGAAGTTCTTCCGTGAAAGCCCGACTTGAAGGCGATGATTTTTTTTCTTCCGTTTTGAAAAGATGCCAACTTAAATGCATTTTCATTAGCTTCGGCTCCAGAGTTACATAAGAATAAGTCGTAGTCATCGTATCCTGACAAACGACCCAATTTTTTGGCCAATTCATTTTGCAAATTAATAACTACAGAGTTGGAGTAAAAAGCAATAGCATTTAATTGTTTCGTAATCGAACTTACGTATTTAGGATGACTGTGACCTACAGATATAACTGCATGGCCGCCATATAAGTCCAAATATTTCTTTCCGTTTAAGTCCCACAAATCAGCACCGCTCGCTTTTGTAATTTCAATATCAAAAACAGAATATACGTCAAATGATTTCATCAATTATTAATTTAGGTGTTTTAAAATGCCGAAGCTTTTAATTGTAATCCTGCTTTTTCGTCAAAACCGAACATCAAATTCATATTTTGTACGGCCTGCCCTGAGGCTCCTTTTAATAAATTGTCAATTACACTTACAATGAGGAGTTGCTCTTTGTATTTCTCTATATAAAGCACACATTTGTTGGTGTTTACTACTTGCTTTAAATCAATTGCTTTATCACTTACATGAACAAAGGGATGATCTCTATAATAAGCTGCGTAAGTGTTTTTTAACGCTTCGATTGAAAGCGAAGTGGTTAAAGTGACGCACGCCATAATACCTCTCGTAAATGTGCCACGTTGCGGAATAAAAAGCATGTCAGCAGAAAATGACGCTTGCAGAAAAGTCAAACTTTTATTGATTTCGGCTAAATGCTGGTGTTCAAAAGGCTTGTAGACCGAAGCATTATTTTGCCTCCAAGTAAAATGCGAACTACTACTTAGTCTTTGTCCAACGCCTGTTGAGCCGGTTGTAGCATTGATTTGAATTCCTTTTGGCAATTTATTTTCTGAAGCCAACGGCAATAAAGCCAATTGAATTGCTGTGGCAAAACAACCGGGGTTTGCTACATTATGCGCTTTTTTTATTTGCTCTTTGTTCAGTTCTGGTAAACCGTATACAAACGGTCGACTTTGCTCAGAATTCAATCTAAAATCTTGACTCAAGTCGATTACTTTGACCTTCTTGCTAATTGAATCAACTCGTTTAATAGATTCTCCATGACCCAAACATAAAAAAACTACATCTACGGACTCGTCTGTTGCATTTACAAACTTCAGATCGGTATCACCTAAGAGATCTGTGTGCACTTCATACACGAAATTTCCCGCATTGCTGTTGCTGTGAATGTATCCAATTTCGACAAATGGATGATTGATTAGCAACCGAATCAGCTCTCCGCCTGTATAACCAGCTCCACCTAAAATTCCAACTTTACATTTTTTCATCGCTTAGATTTTTATTTACTTGATGATAAATTGCAGTTTGGTTTCCAAATATCTTTGTAAAACCTTTCACGTCATTTCCTGTCCAACTGTTATTCATTTCGCCATAAGAGCCAAATTCCGCAGCCATTAAATCATGTTTGCTTTCAATTCCATTGAGTACAAAGCGGTGCGGAAAAAGCGTAACGTGCACTTTTCCAGTTACGGTTTTCTGTGTACTTATAAAAAACGCTTCCATATCGCGCATAGTAGGATCTAACATTTGGCCTTCATGCAGCCAATTTCCGTAGAAGGAAGCTTGCTGCTCTTTCCAATACAATTGCCATTTCGTGAGCACATGCTTTTCTAATAAGTGGTGCGCTTTAATTATGATAATTGGTGCAGCAGCTTCAAAACCTACTCGGCCTTTAATCCCAATAATGGTATCGCCAACGTGGATGTCTCTTCCGATGCCAAAAGGTTGTGCCATATTTTGTAAATATTCGATAGCTTCAACTGGATGATTAAATTTTAAATTATCGATTCCTATTATTTCCCCTTTTTCAAAATGCAGTATTAAGTCCTTTTGGTTGGTCTCAGTAATTTTTGTGGGCCATGCTTCTTCAGGTAAATTGTGAGTTGAAGTCAATGTTTCCTTTCCACCAACAGAGGTTCCCCAAAGGCCTTTGTTGATACTGTAAGTTGCTTTCGCAAAATCATATTCTGCATTATGCGCTCTTAAAAATGAAATTTCTGCTTCTCTACTTAGTTTTTCATCTCTAATTGGCGTTACGATATTTACTTCGGGCATTAAATGACTAAATATCATATCAAATCTAATTTGGTCATTTCCTGCACCTGTACTTCCGTGAGCAATGGTGGTGATGTTTACTTCTTTTGCATATTCAACAATAGAAATCGCTTGAATAATTCGTTCGGCACTAACACTTAATGGATATGTTCCATTTTTTAAAATATTTCCAAAAATCAAATACTTAATGCAATCATCATAATATTTTTTTCTGACATCAATGCATTTAAAAGAGGTTACGCCTATTGCGTAGGCTTTCTTCTCCAATTCCAACACATCTTCGTCCGTAAATGCACCTGTGTTTATAGTAACGGCATGCACTTCATAATTTTTTATTTTATTCAGCATTACTGCACAATATGTTGTGTCTAGACCTCCACTGTAGGCTACAATTATTTTATCTTTTGCTTCCATTTTTGATTTTCAATTATTTGAAGTTTCATATGCTCTTTTATTTTGGCTAACCGCTTTAAGAAAGTTGTAAACTTTGACTCTAACGTTATATCAGTTGATACTATTACCTTGTTTTTTGCAGGATTGTCACTGCAAATCATTGCTGTGCACAAACAATTTTTAAAGTCTTTACTTGTTAGAATAGAATAGTTTACGCAACTCTTGCAGCCGTTCCAGAACTGTTCGTCTGTAGTTAACTCAGAGTAGGTAACAGGTTTGTAGCCCAATTCAGAATTTATTTTCATCACTGCTAAACCGGTAGTTAGACCAAAAATTTTTGAATTCGGATATTTTGTTCGGGAAAGAAGCAGTACTTGTTCTTTGATTAATTTGGCCAAACCTAAATTTCTGAAAGGTGGCGCTATGATCAGACCTGAATTCGCCACATATTCACCCGATTGCCACGTTTCGATATAGCAAAATCCCGCCCATTTCTTTTTTGAATCGAAAGCAATAATCGCTTTTCCTTCCATCATTTTCTGCTGGATGTATTCTGGCGTTCGCTTGGCAATACCCGTACCTCTAACTTGTGCAGATGCCTGCATTTCTTGAACAATCGTGTTGGCATATTCTAAATGATTCTCGCCAGCAAGGATTACTAAAAATTTATCCACCCTTAAATATTTTGCACAAAGATAGATTATAAAGATATATCATCTGCAAAATAAAATTAAAAAAGATATATATTCTTATGAAGATCTTTTAATCGGACGAATTATTTGTAATTCCCATTGGATGACGCAATAAAATTGCTATTGGTCATTATGATAAATAATTGATTATCCGTTAATTGTCTATTCATCATTTATTTCGCTTGTTGTTTCTATAAAATGCAAAAACACAGAACAAGTGGAAAAAAAACAATTGTGATAAAAACTTATCTATAAATACTTTGTTTTAAGACAAAAAAAAAGTGCTGTATAATACAATACAGCACTTTTTAGAAAACGATTAAAAGTTTAAACCTTACCTTCTTTAATTTCCTCTACAATTTCAGGATTCAATAAAGTACTAGTATCGCCAAAATTAGAGAAGTCACCTTCTGCTATCTTACGTAAAATGCGTCGCATAATTTTACCAGAACGCGTTTTTGGCAATGCCGAAACAAACTGAATTTTATCCAATTTTGCAATCGGTCCGATTTGGTTGGAAATCATTTCGTTAATCTCTTTTTCAAGGTTATTACGATCTCGGTATTCACCCGCTTCTTTTAAAATTACGTATCCGTAAAGTGCACTTCCTTTAATTTCGTGTGGAAATCCAACAATCGCAGACTCGGCTACAGCAGGATGTTCGTTAATAGCATCTTCAATTGGAGCTGTTCCTAAATTATGTCCAGAAACAATAACTACGTCATCTACGCGACCCGTAATTCTATAATAGCCAACTTCATCTCGTAGAGCACCATCTCCTGTAAAATATTTTCCAGGAAAAGCAGTAAAGTACGTTTCTTTATAACGCTGGTGATCGCCCCAAATGGTTCGAGCAATTCCAGGCCATGGAAATTTTATACACAAACTTCCTACTACTTGATTTCCTTCAATTTCATTGCGACGATCGTCCATTAAAACCGGCTGAATTCCCGGTAATGGTAAAGTGGCATACGTTGGTTTTGTTGGCGTTACAAAAGGAATTGGCGAAAGCATGATTCCACCCGTTTCGGTTTGCCACCAAGTATCAACTAAAGGACAACGTTTTCCTCCTACGTGGTCGTTGTACCAGTGCCACGCTTCCTCATTAATGGGTTCGCCAACGGAGCCGATGACTTTAAGGGATGACAATGGAAAACGTTCTACGAAATCTAAACTTTCTTTTGCTAATGATCTGATCGCTGTTGGAGCCGTATAAAATTGACTTACTTTATGTTTTTCAATCACTTCCCAGAATCTACTGAAGTCTGGATAAGAAGGAACGCCTTCAAAAATAACGGTTGTCGCACCATTTAAAAGCGGACCGTATAAAATGTACGAATGTCCCGTAATCCAGCCAATATCTGCAGTACACCAATACACATCATTTTCTTCATAATTAAAGACATTTTTAAATGTATAAGCCGTATAAACCATATATCCTGCCGTAGTATGAACCATACCTTTAGGTTTTCCGGTAGATCCTGACGTGTATAAAATGAATAAAGGATCCTCAGCATCCATGATTTCGGCCACGTTATTATCAGATGCTTGGTCTAATAAAGGCTGTAGCCACATATCTCTATCTTCCACCATTTTAATTTCAGCATTAATTCTCTTTGCAACCAATACTTTGGTAACTGATGGACAATTGGTCAGTGCTTCATCAATAATTCCTTTCAGGTCAATGGTTTTGTTTCCGCGAAAACCTCCGTCCGAAGTAATAACCATTTTACAGTCCGAATCATTGATTCTCGCTGCCACAGCACTTGAAGAAAACCCTGCAAAGACCACAGAATGAATTGCACCAATACGAGCACAAGCTAAAATGGAAACCGCTAATTCTGGAATCATTGGTAAATAAATACAAACACGGTCTCCTTTTTTAATACCTTGCTCCTTCAGGACATTTGCCATTTTACAAACCCGTTGGTGCAAATCATTATATGTAATATGTTCCGCGGCTTCTTTTGGGTCGTTAGGTTCAAAAATGATTGCAGTCTTCTCGCCTCTTTTGGACAAATGACGGTCAATACAATTTTTAACGATGTTAACTTTTGCACCGCTAAACCACTTAATTTCAGCTTCTGCCATATCAAATTCCACTACTTTATCCCATTCTTGGTACCAAGTAAAATTTTCAGAAGCAATTTTGCCCCAAAATTTTCTCGGCTCGCGGATGGATTTATTGTAATGTTTGAAATATTGTTCTAAATTTTTAACTTGATAATAACTCATAATCGTATGTTTTAATTATTTTGGTCTTCTTATTCTATTTTATAAACTATTCTGCTACTTTTCCCACTTTTGCATTTTCAAATGCCAATCGGATTTCATCGATAATTGCTTCGTCATCAATGGTGGAAGGAATTTGGAAATTTTCGCCATCGGCAATACTTCGCATCAGTTTCCGAAGTGTTTTTCCGGAACGAGTTTTAGGCAATCGGTCTACCACAATTACATTTCGCAACGACGCAACCGCACCAATTTGAGCGCGAACCAATTGGACCACTTCATATTCCAATTGAAAACGCTCCATGTCATTTCCTGCCTTAATTACTGCCAAAGCTACGGGAATTTGTCCTTTTAACGCGTCATTAATTCCAATAACTGCACATTCGGCAACGGCTTGATGTGATGAAACAATTTCTTCCATCTCTGCTGTTGATAATCGGTGTCCGGCTACATTTATCACATCATCTACTCTTCCTGTAATAAAAACATAGCCGTCATCATCCACAAACCCACCATCTCCTGACAGGTAATAACCGTCAAATTTCTTAAAATAACCCGACTGAAAACGTTCTAAATTGTCCCAAAGTCCAATCATATTTCCGGGTGGCAAAGGCAATTTTATAACTACTAAACCCTCTTGATTTGGTCCCAACTCTTCTCCTTCTTCACTGAATATTTTCAAGTCGTATCCACAAACGGGTTTTGTTGCCGAACCCAATTTGACGTTCATTTGCTCGACACCTAATGGATTAGCCACCATTGGCCAACCTGATTCAGTTTGCCACCAATGATCAATTACGGGAATTGGAATGTGCTGCTGAAACCATTCGATTGTAGCAGAATCACATCTTTCACCTGCTAAAAACTGATTGCGCAAGCAAGATAAGTCGTATTGCTTGATGAATTCGCCGTTTGGATCTTCTTTTTTAATGGCTCTAATTGCGGTTGGAGCTGTAAACATCGTAGACACTTTATGTTCTGATATCATTCTCCAAAACGTACTGGAATCGGGAGTTCGTATTGGTTTTCCCTCAAAAATAATGGTCGTATTTCTGTTTAAGAGCGGTCCGTATAAAATATAGCTGTGTCCAACAGCCCAACCCATATCGGATGCCGACCAAAAAACTTCGCCAGGTGTGGTATTGTAAATGTATTTCATCGAAAATTTTAGCGCAGTTGCGTAACCACCTGTATCCCGAATAATTCCCTTTGGCTTTCCAGTCGTACCCGAAGTGTATAAAATATACAACGGATGATTGGAAGCAACCGGAACATAATCGGCTTCTTCAGAACCGTAAACTAAAGCATCGTAATCCACATCGCGTTTCTTGAACGGAACTCGTGCACCCAATTTTCTGTTGAAAATAACTACTTTTTTAGGCTTGTGTTCTGCCAATTCAATTGCTTCGTCAACTAAGGGTTTGTAGGCAATCAGTCGGTCGATTTCAATTCCAGAAGATGCAGTAATGATACCACGCGGTTTGCAATCGTCAATTCTGATCGCCAATTCGTGTGGTGCAAATCCGCCAAAAACTACAGAATGGATGACTCCAATCCTCGCGCAAGCCAACATGGCAAAGGTGGTTTGCGGAATCATTGGCATGTAAATAATGGCCGTGTGTCCTTTTTTGAAACCCAAGGAAAGTAAACCTCCGGCTAATTTAGCCACTTCTGTTTTGACCTCATTAAACGTATATTTTTTTACCGTTTGCGTCACTGGCGAATCGTAAATAATGGCAATTTCGTCACCAAAACCTTCATTAATATGTTTGTCTATCGTTAAATAAGACATGTTTAACGTGCCATCTTCAAACCAAAGTGGATAGCCGTTTTCGTCCTTTGAAAGTATGTTTGTTGGTTTTGAAAACCATTCAATTTGCTCTGATTGCTCTTGCCAAAATGAAGCAGGATCTTTTATGCTTTGTTCGTAAAATTCATTATACTTATTCATAACTGTATTATTTGGTTGTGTGTTGGTTTGATGTAATTGATTTAATTATATTTTGAAAAATTATTTTATTATTTCATTGACTTGTTCTACTAATTTTTTAACTGAAAAAGGCTTCGTCATGTACAAATCTGCTCCAAGTGCCAATCCTCTTTCAATGTCTTTTTCTTTATTTTTTGCCGAAAGGAAAATGACTTTTGTATGCTCTAAACGCACATCACTTTTTATTTGTTCCAACGTATTGTAACCGTCCACGTTGGGCATCATCACATCCAAAATAATAATATCCGGCAATGCGTTTTTTAAAATATCTAACGCTTCTTGTCCGTCTCTAGCGATGAATACTTCAAAATTATTTTTCTTAAAAGTATATTCTAAAGACATGACAATGTTGGGTTCGTCGTCAACAATTAGGATCTTTTTCATAGGCTATCTTTCACTATTATTTAAGTATTTTTTTGATTTAATCTACTGTATTTAGGAATGGTAAACGTAATTCTTGCTCCCGAATTCACACTGTTTTCCGCCCAAATCCTTCCGTTATGATGTTCTATTATTTTTTTACAAATTGCTAAACCTAAACCACTTCCTACAGGTTTCCTAATGTTTTGATTGGACGACTGATAAAACTTTTCAAACACTGCTTCGAAGTCATTTTCGTCAATTCCTTTGCCATTATCTTCAATAGCAACTTCAATGATTTGCTCCGTTTCTTTAACAAAAATGGCGATTGTTCCATCTTGATTTGGGCAAAATTTTATTGCGTTTGAAAGCAAATTATTCAACACTTGCGTGATGCGATCTTCGTCATAAAATGCTTTAACAATATTCTTTTGAGAAATCAGATCTATAGTTATTTTTTTGTTGTCAATAAGCTGCTGCAATTGATTAATCGTTTCAGAAATAGTGTGGTAAATATTATTTTTAGTTACATAAATTTTCTGCATTCCTGAATCAAATTTTTCTAAATCAAGTATTTTTGTAATCAAACGGTTCAATCGGTCGGATTCTGTAATAATGTTGGATAGAAACTGTTTCTTCATTTCTTCCGGCACGTCATCATTGTCGTGTAAGATTTCTGTCGCTGCACGAATGGCGGTGATTGGCGTCCTTAATTCGTGAGAAATGGTATCTAGAAACTCGTCTTTCTGCTTGTCTTTCAAAATTAAATCGGCATTCGCCTTTTTCAATTGTGCAGTAATGGCATTGAGTTCCTTGGACGTTTCCGTCAGCTTTTTATTGATTAAAATATTCTCTTTTGATTCTTCCAAAATTTTCATTACCTCGGGAAGCGTGATTTTTTCCTCTTTTACCACACTTGAAATCAAGATTTTGGCGGAAGCCGTACCAATATGTCCCGTTAATAAATTCTCGGCAAATTTGATCAATCGTGCATCAGCCAATTCTTCGATTTTTTCAACTTGATATTTTAACCGGAACAGGTTCAAAGCTCGTTTAGTTCGTTCTTCGCCTAAAAACCGATTCAGTACTTTTTGGATATCAGTGGTGTTTGCCGTTCCTTTCCAGATGAAGTTACTTTCATTGGTAGCCATGTATTGGTCAATATCCACGTACATCTCAGCGTAATTTCGTTCTCTATAATTTCCAGTAAAGCTGACAGAAACTGCCAAATACGACATGATATTGAACAACATACTCCAGAATAAAGCTTGAGGAACCGGTTCTAAATAATCAATTCCAAACAATTGAAAAGGTCTCAAAAGTTCTATTCCAAAAAGTCCGTTGGTTATAAAACTGCTATCAAAATCACTAATTCCAATCGCATACGGAATTAATAAAGTATACATACAGAATATAAATCCAATGATCATTCCTGTAATGGCTCCTTTTTTAGAACCTCTTTTCCAAAGAATTGCTCCAAAAAAAGCAGGAGCTAATTGTGCAATAATTACAAATGCAACCATTCCAATCGAGAACAAATTGTATTCTAAAACAAACACTCTATAGATAATATACGAGAGAATTATTAGTGAAAATATGCCGACTTTCCGAATGTTTACAATTTTCTTGTTGTTGGTTTCCTGAAAATCACTTTGCAACCGACCTAGAAATCCGTAAGGAATTAGTAAATTATTACTCAACATGGTAGATAATCCAATGCACGAAACGACAATCATCGAAATTGCCGCAGAAAAACCACCTAAAAACACTAAAACAACAATGAATTGATTATCAAACAATTGCGGAATTAATAATGAGTACGTATCTGAATTCACCGATTGTCCTTCAAAAAGAATATTTCCGCCCCAAGCTACGGGATAAACAAAAATATTGAATAATACTAAATACAACGGGAAAAGCCAAACTGCTGTTTTGATGTGACTTTCACGATTATTCTCCACTACAGACATTTGAAATTGCCTTGGCAAAAGGAAAATGGCAAACAATGATAAAACACATAAAAAGAGCCAATTTATAGCTTGCGGAATTCCACCAATCGTATTTTTCTCCTTGAAATGTTCGAGAATACTTGCTTGTGCATAAATATCGTCAAAACCATCGAATACGAAAAAAGTCACATAAATACCCAACAATAAAAAGAAGAATAATTTCAGCACAGATTCCATCGCCACGGCGGTAACAATGCCTTTTCTTTGTTCAGATGCATCCACATAACGCGTTCCATAATAGGATGCAAAAAGTGCCAAAGCAATGGCTACATAAGTTGTAGTATCACTAAAAATATTGGAATCTCCGGTAGTCTTTGTAACCACATGAAACGTTTCGGCAATGGCTTTTAATTGCAAAGCGATGTAAGGCAAAATTCCGAAAATGCAAATTAGAGTAACTAATGCTCCTAAAAATCGACTGTTTCCATATCGAAGTGAAATAAAATCTGCAATGCTGGAAATCTTATTTATTTTTGAAATCCGAATTATTTTGCGCAAAACAATCATCCAGACTGGTATGATTATAATTGGTCCGATATAGATTGGCAGATAATTTAGCCCAGAGTTCGCGGCAACACCAATACTTCCGTAATACGTCCAAGCGCTACAATATACCGCCAAAGACAAGGTGTATACATAAGGATTATTCACCCATTTTGAATTGGCACGCTTTTCGGCAAAATGTGCTACTCCAAAAAGAAGCGCCAAATATATTGATAATATGACTAGTAAAGCTATGCTACTCATAATATCTTTTTATTACCAATAATGAAATGAGAATTGACACTACACAAAGCGAGAATAAATACACGTAAATCACTGGAATTCCACCTACAGAACTTGCACTGTCAAAGAGCAACAACAGTGGCATGTTGAAGCAAAGCAACAAGGTAATGGTTAAAATGATTAGTTTTTGTTGGTGTCTTTTGTTCATGATTTTTATATGGATTTCAATTAGATAGAAATCAAAATAAAATGGTTAGCAGCTGGCTAAATGTATAAAAAAAATGTGATTCTATAAGGTATAATTCGAAAGATTAAATTCAAAAGCTGCTGCATTGTTTGGAACAATACAGCAGTCTTGAATTACCAACAATTAAATCTATTAATGATCTACTGCTTCTCCCGCACCCGATGGAATTCGGATGTTTTCCACAATATCTTGTACTTCTTGAGGAGGATCTGGCGTGAATGTTTTTATGGTCAATGCTACTGCAAAGTTGGCAAGCATAGCAACCGTTCCAAAACCTTCTGGCGAAATTCCAAACCACCATTTTGCTTCTAAACCAGCCACAGCTTCTTTTCCTCCGTCGAAAATTCCGAATTTGAATTTTAACATGTAGAAAATCATCAATAACATTCCGACAACCATTCCGGCAACCGCTCCTTCTTTATTCATTTTCTTGTAGAAAATTCCTAAAATAATAGCTGGGAAAAATGACGCTGCTGCAAGTCCAAACGCTAATGCGACGACGGCTGCCACAAATCCAGGAGGATTAATACCAAACCAACCTGCAATTACTACAGCAACAGTTGCAGCTCCACGAGCGGCCCATAATTCGCCTTTTTCAGAGATGTTTGGGTTGATCATTTTTTTAATTAAATCATGCGAAACCGATGCAGAAATTACCAATAATAGTCCAGCAGCGGTAGAAAGTGCAGCGGCTAAAGCACCAGCGGCAACTAAAGCTATTACCCAATTTGGTAAATTTGCGATTTCAGGATTTGCCAAAACCATAATATCATTGTCAATGGTCAATTCGTTTCCTGCAAGACCTTTAGCGGCAGCGGCTGCTACAAAAGCTTCGTCTTTGGATTTGTCATTATAATAATTGATTTTACCATCTTTATTTTTGTCATCAAAAGTCAGCAATCCAGTCGTTTCCCATTTTTTGAACCATTCTGGCATGCTTGAATATTCTTTATTACTTACAGTCTCAATTAAATTTACTTTAGCAAAAACCGAAACAGCAGGAGCCGTTGTATATAAAATTGCGATTAAGAACAAAGCCCAACCGGCAGATTTTCTGGCGTCTTTTACCTTTTTCACCGTAAAAAATCTTACAATCACGTGAGGTAATCCAGCTGTTCCAACCATTAATGCTAATGTAATTGCAAAAACATCGATCATGCTTTTCTTACCTGCAGTATATTCTGCGAATCCTAAATCGGTTGAAAGTCCGTTTAATTTATCCAACAAATACACATCTGACCCAGATACTGTTCCACCCATTCCCAATTGCGGGATAGAATGACCTGTAGCTTGAATCGAAATGAAAATTGCAGGAACCATGAAGGCAAAAATCAACACGCAATATTGTGCTACTTGTGTGTAGGTAATCCCTTTCATACCGCCTAAAACTGCATAAAATAAAACGATAATCATTCCGATGATTACACCAGTATTAATTTCAACTTCTAAAAATCTAGAGAACACCAATCCTACACCTCTCATTTGTCCAGCCACGTACGTAAAAGAAACAATCAAAGCACAGAAAACGGCAACGGTCCGCGCTGTTTTTGAATAATAACGATCGCCAATGAAGTCCGGCACCGTAAATTTTCCAAATTTCCTCAAATAAGGCGCTAATAATAAAGCCAATAAAACATATCCTCCAGTCCAACCCATCAGGTAAACAGCGCCATCATAACCCGCAAAAGAAATGATTCCTGCCATTGAGATAAAAGATGCGGCAGACATCCAATCGGCAGCCGTTGCCATTCCGTTTGCTATAGGTCCAACACCTCCGCCGGCTACATAAAATTCTTTTGTAGATCCAGCACGTGCCCAAATTGCAATTCCAATGTAAAGAGCAAAAGTTACTCCTACTATAATGTAGGTCCAAGTTTGTACATCCATTTTGTTTATTTTTTAAAGTTTTAAATCTTGTTTTTTCTAACTATTCTTCGTCGTATCCGTATTTCTTGTCTAGCTTATTCATCAATCGGATGTACACTAAAATCAAAACGACAAACACGTAAATGGATCCTTGTTGTGCAAACCAAAAACCAAGTGGAAATCCTGCTAATTTGATTTCATTCAATTGTTCCACAAATAAAATTCCGGCACCGTAAGAAACGGCAAACCAAATGGCGAGAAGTATAAACACATATTTGATGTTTTCCTTCCAATATGCTGTAGCATTTTCTTGACTCATTTTATGATTTTTTTAAAGTTGATTTATAAATAAATTTGAAGTTGTACAATGAATTCACCTAAATAACTGTCAATATTTTGTGGCGTTGTATAGACCGGTCTTGTAGAATATTGTGCTGTTAATTTAGCATGATGACCGTCTAAAAATAAATTTGTTCCGATATCAAATTGACTGCTTGCTTTTTCCAAAGCATCAAAATTTTTGTACGTATAGGCGGCAAACGGCTGGATTCTCACTTTAGGTTTTTCTTGAGAAGTAGGAAGCAAAACACCTGCTTGTGTGTACCAGATATTTCCAGAACCAATTGCAGGTTGTAAATTTCCCGCACCAGCTAAAGCACGATCACCCGCAAAATTAGGATCTGCAACTCCCACGTTCATAATAGAAATATTTCTTAAGTAATTGGGGCCAAAGTCATAATTATAAAAGACACTGTATGCGGTTAGAGCCATTTTCTTTTCGGGATTGCCAATCGGCATGTCCAAAAATGCATCTGCAGAAAGTAATGTGATATCGTGCTTTTCTATGGCACCTGCAACAGAAGATTTGGTAGCATCAGGTGCGTTATAAAATCCAGCTCCTAGATTAAACACTTTCTTTGTTCCCAAGTACGAACCAACTTTGTAAGGAAGTAGATTGGATTCGCCATCTAAAAATTGGTATTCAAAGTATCCTGCTTTAGACCATTTTGTATTTCCACTGTTGTCCACTGCTACTGCTAAATCAGAAGTTGCAACATCTGTAGGAGTTAGCGTTGTTGCATAAGGTTTATTATAGCTCAAGCGGTATTCAAATTTTCCGTATTTTCCTTTAGCAAATAAACCCATTTGGCGTGCAAACTGGTCCGAATTTTCGATAAGTGGCCAATTGAATGTCGGCGAGTCAACTGCTAAAAAATTTAAAGTCGAAGCCATCGTAAGTCGAGAAAGTCCCATGTAATAGTGCAAACCACCCCCTATAGAAAGGCTGAATTTTTTGTCGGCTTGAGGCAAAACCATCGCGTATTCATTCCACGCATCATGAAAGAAAAGTCCTGGCTTTTTTCCTTGTCCATAACCCCCCGTTCCTGTACTTCCTAAAGCCCCACCGTTGGTAAACGTCTGGTTGTTAACCCCAAAGTGTGTAACAATCATGTAACGTGGTGAAATTTGAGCGTACATTAAAACACGGAGTCTACGATTGCCAATATCCGTGCTAGAACTTGCTTCCTCGCCATTGATCATAGTTCCTGGATTCATTTCGGTAGAACGCAACCAAATTTGATTCCAAGCGATGAGGCGTAAATACTTTGAGCCATCGTCGTTCAATTTGAACTTCAATCCTGCTCCATATTCGGGCGAACCTTGCGAGAAGGCACTTACCGAAAGAAACAAGGCAGCTGCAATTAGATAAATTTGTTTCATAAATATGCTTTTTGGTTTGTGGTTAATGTTTTTCAACACTGCCAAATTGCATAATTGTAATGAAAAAGTAATAATTTAATATATCTAACTGTAAAGTAGTATAGCTAATCCCGGAAACGTTCCCATTTTATAAGCATAAACTTGTCCCCTAACTCCGTAATAATCATACCTGCACCAGATAGTTTTTCCTTGTTTTTTAAGTATTCTATAAGCTCTAAATGATTAAATATCTTGTAAGTAGGATGATAATCGGCATGACTGGGCTTCTTGACATTAAATTCTTTTATCCAATTGCTCACGGTAACGTGGGAAACCCCGATAATACGCTCAATTTCTCTAAAACTCAAGCCTTCTAAATACAGTTGCAATGCTTTAGTGACATAGTAATTATCGATCTTTTTACCTATTTTGTTTACTGTAAAATAGTAATTGCATTTTTTGCACAAATACCTTTGTCTGCCTTTGATGACACCACTTTTTACAATGTTATTGTCTTGGCACTTTGGACATGCTAAAATCTCCATGTATATAAATTTTGCATAAATATACTAAATTAGCAAATATATAATCGAGGATATGGCAAATTATCTCAATTATTTTTATGAAGTACCTAATTTAACAGCGAAATAAATACATATTATCATTTTATTCCATTTAAAGTTCAAAAGCACCTAATCCTCTCTCAACACTTAGTATGAGTCTGTAAGGTGACATATAAACCCATTTAAAATTCATTTTATTGCTCCACAATCCATCAACAAATCATAAAATTGTTAAATAAATCTAATTTTTAGGATGAAAAGTGGAGATTCTGTACAATTTAAAATAGTTTTGGTAATTGATTTATAACTATTAACTCACCCAATTTATGTTTAAAAAGATTACACTATTATCAACATGCCTTTTGCTGTTGTTTTGTGTCGATGGTTTTGCACAAAAAAAAGACAGAAAGAAAAAGTCGAAAGACAAAACTGAAGTTGTCGACAAAAAACCAGAAGAGAAAAAAGGTCCAAAACCTTACAAATCAGTTATTGATTCTGCATCTACAGTAACGCAGAAAGGATTGATTGACATCCACAAAACCAAAGACAAATTTTTATTTGAAATTTCGGATTCCTTAATAGGAAAAGAAATTATGACCACAACACGATATTCCAAAACACCAGCAGGTGGAGGAATTTTTGGAGGTGAAGAAATCAACCGCCAAGTGGTACGCTTTGAAAGGGGAATGAAGGACAACATCATTCTTCGCTCTGTTACTTACGTAATTACAACTCCTGACGTGGACAAACCCATCAGTCAGGCAGTTAAAAATTCGAGTGCAGATCCAATCATCGGAAATTACGACATTTTAGCTTACAAAAAAGGGGCTGATGGTAAATCAAATGCAGGATACGTAATTGACATGAATTCAAGTTTTGATGCAGATATGCAAACATTTTCTTTGAGTCCTGTCAATAAGCAATTGCTAAAGATTCAATCGTTTCAAAAAGACAAATCGTTTATTTCTGACATCAAAAGTTTTCCTATTAATGTGGAAATTAGAAGTGTAAAAACATTTTCAACAGAACCAAGAAAAATTTCAAGAACACCTACGCCTCAAATTGGTGTGGATTTCCCAGCAGGACTTGATGCAGGTGTAGTAACAGTTGAGTTAAACACGTCTCTTTTACTTTTGCCAGAAGTGCCGATGCGTAAAAGAACATACGATCCTCGTGTAGGATATTTCGCTAACGGATACGACGTTTTTGAAGACGAATCATTGAAATCCGATAAGTCAATTTTTGCAGTTCGTTGGAGATTAGAGCCCAAAAATGCAGAAGATGCTGAAAAGCAAAAAAGAGGTGAATTAATTGAGCCTAAAAAACCTATTGTCTATTATATTGATCCTGCCACTCCAGAAAAATGGAGGCCTTTTATCAAAGCAGGTATTGACGATTGGCAAGAAGCATTTGAATTTGCAGGTTGGAAAAATGCAATTCGTGGTGAATATTGGCCAGAAAACGACCCAACCATGAGTCTTGAAGATGCTCGTTTCTCTGTATTGAGGTACTTTGCAGCAGATATCCAAAATGCTTATGGACCAAATGTACACGATCCACGAACAGGTGAAATTATGGAAAGCCACATTGGTTGGTACCATAACATCATGAGTTTATTGAGAGATTGGTATTTAATTCAAACTGGAGCAGTAGACGAAAAAGCGCGTGCTAAGAAATTTGACGATAAATTAATGGGCGAATTGATTCGTTTCGTTTCATCGCATGAAGTAGGTCACACACTTGGACTGCGTCACAATATGGGTGCGAGTAATGCAACGCCTGTTGAAAAATTAAGAGATGCTGCGTTCCAAAAAGAGAAAGGACACACGTCTTCTATTATGGATTATGCACGTTTTAATTATGTAGCGCAACCCGAAGACGGCGTTACTGATTTATTTCCAAGAATTGGTGATTATGATAAATGGGCCATCAAATGGGGTTATGCTTACTTTCCAGATGCTACTTCTGAAAAAGAAGAAAAGGATTTGTTAAATGAAATGACTAAAGAAGCGTATAAAGACAGACGTTTATGGTTTGGAACAGAATCCAGTCCATACGATCCAAGATACCAAACAGAAGATTTAGGTGACAATGCGATGAAGGCTTCAGCATATGGTATTAAAAACTTGAAACGCATTCTTCCACAACTGAATTCTTGGAGTAGAGAAGATGGTGAAGATTATTCGGAATTAGAAGGTTTATACAATTCTCTTACCGGTCAATTTAGAAGATATATGGGCCATGTAACTAAGAATGTAGGTGGAATTTACTACAATCCAAAGACTACAGAAATGGCAGGTGATGAATACGAGGTTGTGCCAAGTGCTATTCAAAACGAGGCAATTGATTTCTTACAAACACAATTATTCAAAACGCCAATATGGTTATTGGATCAATCCGTGTTAACTAAAATCAATCCAGACAGTGGCGTTGAAGCGATGAAATCATTGCAAGGCGGAACATTAAATAGTTTGATGGCAGGAGATCGTTTGATTCGATTGATTGAGACTTCGTCTTTAAGCAAAAAGAATTATTCGGTTGATGAGTTGATGTCTGATTTAAGAATTGGAATATTCTCAGAATTAAACAGCAATGCTCCAATTGATATTTACAGAAGAAATCTTCAGAAAATATTTGTCAACAACTTGATTGACGCTCTGGATAACGAGGGTAAAAAATCAGCTAGAGGATTGAACAGAACACCGGTACAATACAGCGAAACAGATATTCCATCCATCGCAAGAGGTCAATTGAATCAATTGAAAGCAAAACTTAAATTGAGTGCGGCATCTACTGCAGACCGTTTGAGCAAGTTTCATTTATTGGATTTAGTGGCTAAAATTAGTATGGCTTTAGATCCAAAATAATGTTAATGCTTTTATAATCCAAAAGAGGCTGTTTCGTAATTCGAAACAGCCTCTTTTTTTAGATTAAAACTTTGATTTAGTACAATTAAAATACGCAATAATTTTCGATCAATCTTATCCAATTTTCAAAATACCGAACGTTTTAATTTCCTTTTACTACCTCAACAATTCCCAAAGCAGCGCGTTCTCCCGCCAGCATTGCAGCATTTAATGAGCCGTTCAATTGGGTGTCTCCGGCAAGAAAAATAGCATCTGAAAAACGGGTATCAGCAGGTTGCATTTCATATTTTAAATTTGCCAATTTCGGAAGCGCCTTAGGAATACAATAGTGTTTTAAAAATCGTAGGTGATCGATACCACAAAATTGTTTCAATTCAACTTCTACTTGCTTTTGCAATTCTTCGCTATTTAAATTATGTGCTTTGACAACTGTAACAGAAAGCAATTCTTTGGCTCCAGCCGCTACCGACTCCAAACTGGTAGGGTAAAATATATTATTGATCAATGCATTTTTATCCGCAATTAGACCAATTAACTTTTTATCAATGACTCTTGAATCGACTTCAAAATAAAGTGCATCACACGATTTCCACGCTATTTTTTGCGTCAAATTACCACGAATCAAATCACTATTTTCAGCAGCGATAATCGTGTAATCGCTTTCCAATTCCGTTCCGTCGGCAAGTAGTATTTTAGTTTCCTCCACCGATTTCACTTTAGTATTGAACACAAATTTTGTGTTTTTCAAATTTGATTTCAACTGTTTCGGAATCGCTTCCATTCCTGCTTTGGGCAATGCGGCTGTACCGTCGCCAAACATTTTGTACACAAATTCAAACATTCTGCTGGACGTTTCTAACTGATTTTCCAAGAAGATGCCGCTGAAAAAAGGTTTAAAAAAAGTGGTAATCATGTCTTCTGAAAATCCAAAATCAACAAGATAATTGTAGGTAGTTTTTTCCGGTTTTGCAAAAATATCCTGAAGTGCAGTTTTCTTTAAGAGCAGGTTCAACTTCAATATATTCATTTTATCAGAAATACTTCCAATTCCTGATGTCAGAGTCGGTAGTAATAATGACAAATCACGCAATGGATCACCAAGAACTTTTTGTTTTCCATTTTGAAACACAGCCGCTCCGGGAAGAAAATGTTGCAATGCTAGTGCTTCATAATTCAAGTATTTTTGTGCAGCAGGATAGGAAGTCAACATTACTTGAAATCCATGATCCAACTGATATCCATCCACATTATCGGTTTTTACTCTACCTCCTACCCGATCTGTAGCTTCAATTATAAGAGGACAAAACCCATGATCTTCCAGCACTTTTGCTGCTACAAGTCCGCTTACTCCTGCTCCAATAATGTGTATTTTGTACGCTTGATTTTCCATTTTAAATTTTTGCTGTTGCAAAGATAAGCAATAGAAGTTGGGAAATGCTAAAATGCAACGCCCACGTAAAGTCCAAAATTACGCAGCAACCCTTTTCCTATAAATCGTCTTGATCTCCACAAAGTAGTATAAAAACTAAGCCTCAATACAAATTGCATTGAGGCTTAGTGCCATTATATAAATAGTATACATGTACTATTTGTTTTCAGCATCACGCAAAGCTTTTACTTTATCGTGATCTGCTCGCAAAGCGGTATGTTGTTTTTGAATCAACGCCACGTGTGAAGGTTGAAAATTCTCAGTATTTTCAAGCGCATTTTGGTACGCTTCCAAAGCCTTGTCTTCGCCAAGCTCGCATGAATCTAAGATAGTACCTCTATCGTTTCCAGTAAGTGCCGCTTTTACATCCATCCAAACTCTAAAGAACTTGCCCGTTGTACGTGTTCCTTCTTCTACTTCTCCACCCATGCGCAACACCTCTGCGCGAAGCTCGGATAAGTTGCTTTGACTGGTAGTTTGCAATGCTGCAAATAATCCTTTCAAGTCCAAATCCTCTGTTTCTTTTGAAGCAGTATCGTAGCCTTCAATTCGGTCGTTATTAATTACAATTAATTCGTTTAATGCTGAAATTTGATCACTTGTGTTCATAGTTTTTTTTTTTAGTTTTAATACTTATCCAAAGTTCGGAATTGCAATTAATATTAATTTTATAAAATCTCTATTGAGTTTTATAGGTTTTTTAAAAGGAGGTTTTGCAGCTGATTTTTCACACAACTGAACTCTAAAATAACTTCTTATTTTCATTAGTACGGAAGCCATAATGCTAGTGTGAAGGCCAAATTTTCAATAGATTTCGGTTAATTTAAGGAGGTGAACTGTACTTCTGCTTATTCTTAAAAAGTAATATTGTTTCTTAATTGGAATTTAAAAAAAGTTGCATATACTTGCTGATAATTATTACTGAGCAGCAATTTCATTGGAAGTTGCTTAAAAAAACATAAATATGTTAGATAAAATTTACGCTTCTAAATCTGTTAAAGATTTGAAATCTCTACATAAATTATATACTGCACTATTAATTGTGTCAGTCAGCTTACTATTAATTTTGAATGGAATTAGTTATTTTCTATCTAGTAATTTCCAAAAAAATCCTTCTATATTACTTTTAATAGTACTTTTTTGGAGCGCTTTAAATGTTGATTATTTGAAAAAGAAACTATAAAGTAGTTTTAACCTGAAAGCGCGAAAATTCAACTCGAATAAAATGAGTGCTCTACAAACATCTACCGCTAATTACGAAGATTTCCAGGATACCTTAAATACTAATTTTGATTGAATTAAGGATTTAAATTTGTGAATAAATCCTATGGTAAAAGGCAATCTAAATTTCGATAAGTTGCCTTAATAAAATAAAGATTTTAACCAATGCAATGAACTAATTGCCATTACATGTCCTAAGATTACATATTTAAATCTGAAATAATACGAACCAATGGTATATCAAGCAGTACTCGTAATAGATTACGAGGCGTATACTCAGGATTTTTATCCTTATGCATTTTCTGACAAAAACTGAGATGGATTAATTAGCAAAGAAAAATTTGATTCTGCTTTAGTTATAAAATGTATTTCCACGTTCTTTTCGTGAGATTGTAGATTTTAATGCAGTATGAAATTTTGAGAAGCGCCGGTCGCAAATTTCTTAAATGTTACCAGCACGTCTTACTGTGTTTTCAATTGGATCTGGTACCAACTACCGCACATAATGAGGCGATTCGCAGCGCTCCCAATACTCTACAATACATTTTATGGTGCTTTTTAAAGTCTCAAAACTTCTGGGCTTAACAAAAAATCCTTGAATGGATTTAGAATAAGCGTCAATAACCGATTCTTGTTCGGCACTCGTGGTAAAAAACAAGTACGGAATAGTCCTCAATCGGATATCTTCGTTTTCAATAATTTTGTTGCGCAACTCAATGCCGTTCAATTTTGGCATATTGATGTCCGAAAAAACAATAAAAGGTTCACTGGTCATGGTAGTCAAATACGCAAGCGCTTCTTGTCCGTCGCAAAAAAAAAGAATCTCATTCTTGTACTTCAACTCGTCAAATACTTCACTAAAAAATAACCGATCGTCTTCATCGTCCTCTACAATTATGATTGGGCCACTTTTATTCATTTATTTTTTTATTTTTGGTAGTCAAATGTACACTAATAACCGCTTTAATTGCAAAAACCACAATTATTATCTGTTTAATCTACGGTAAACTGTAACCACAGTCGGATGCGGAGGATATTGTGGTTTTTAAGGACTGTAAGAAAATATTTAGATTTATGGTTTAAGAATAAAGTAAAAAGTACTTTTGAATTTTAAATGAGTGGAAAAAATTATAAATTAAAAAAAGTTACATGTACTTGCGTATATTTACTAGTTGGCCGTCAGTGTGAAAACCCGCGTGAGAAAAGAAATCTATATCAAACATCAAATGAATTTTCAAAACTTAGAAGAATATTATGAATATCTTGAAAACGACACTAATTTTAAACATTTAGATTTAAACACTTACAAGTATATTACGGATTTAAGAGATAGAACAAATGAGGAAAGGTTAAAAAAAATCTGTTCTTATGAATTATTTTTCGCTGACTTTTCAATAGAAAATGGAGTACATATTCCAAAATTTCAAGTTGGTGCAAACACTTATCCAAAATTAGAATTATTTGAAGATAACTTTGATTACATCAAAACAAGAGCAAGCGAAGCAATCAACCCTAAGTATAAAGCAAAATACAATCATTTACTATGGTTAAGTCCTGTTAAACATATTGATTTTGCAGAACAGGCAATTGAAAACTACTTGTTGCTTTTACAAAACTCTTCGTTTCCCGTTGATGATAATTTACAATGCTATTCTTTTGGGAATTATTTCAAAAATATTTTTGTGTTGAGCCAAAAAGTAAACTACAAAAAAGACGAAGTCATAGATTATTTAGTATCACTTTTAGATATTGATAAAATTAATGATTTTACTAAATATTCATTAATGGATTACATTATTTCGAACGAAAAAAAAATCAATTCTTCGATAACGCAAAAATTTTACGATTATTCGAATAATGTAATTGCAAATTTAGAATCAAGGGTTTTAGAAAGCTACCTAAATTTGCTTGTTACTTTAAGTCAAAAGCTAAATCGATCAACAAGTGAATTTCACGAAAAATTAGGAGATTATCATATATCACAACTCAAAACTGAAAAAAATCAAGGCTTTATAGCTCATCGCTATTATACTGACGCTTTAGAGGAATACAAAAAAGGAAACAATAAAAAAAAGATTGAGCAAACAGCAGTTTTACTTGAACAAGCAAAAAAGACTATTGACCTTAAAAAAGTTTCTTTTGAAGTTAAAGACGAAAAAATAAATCAAGCTTTAAATCAATGGTGGGATTTTACTAAGGAAAAAACTAGCCATCTAATTGATAATGGAAATGATAATGATATCTACGGATATTTAATTTTAGAAAACTTATTTCCTAAAGCTTCTACCTTAAACGAAGAAATCAAGCCAGTAATATTAGATTTAGTTTCTTGTATGACATTTGACATTAATAAAAACATTAGCAAAAACAAATCAGGTGTAATAAATCCATATTCAATACATATAAATAACTTTTCTATTAATCACATTTGGCTTGTTGTTTCAAAAGGAATTAAAAAAGGTAAAATTTCATATGAAAGCTTAATTGAGTATTTAAAGAACAATTCTTGGTATGGTCAAGATTTTACTTATTTGGACACAAACAACGAAACCCAAGGTTTCAATTGGATTGAATTACTTTCTCCAGCCTTACAAAGTTACTTTATTCAGACTGAAATTGATATAAAAACAAACAACCATAATACACAAGGCTACATTTTGGCAATAGATAGTTTAGTATTGAAATTTGAAGGTCTACTCCGTGAATTTTCAAGAGTGATTGAAGCTCAAACAATAGAAATAAAAGAAAATGGAACAGAGGAAAGAATTAATTTTGACAAATTATTAGATAACGAAAAGCTAAAGGCATTAATTCCAGAAGACGATATTGCTTTTTTTAAATTTCTATTTACATCAGAGGGAATGAATTTAAGAAACAATATAGCACATTGTTTTTTCAACACAAGAAAATATACATCAGCAGTTATGCTTTTGTTAATAATTGCGTTATTGAGACTTGGAAATTACACACTTAAAAACAGCAGAAAATGATGAATAATATACATATTATAAAATAAAAAATAAAAAGAAAAAAGAACACCGATAGGGCGGATTTGCAACCAGATAGCGCGGATTTGCAATCCGTGCCCAATCACGCAAAACCAAAACTTATTCTACCTAAATTATGTATCATGCCAGATAGCGCGGATTTGCAATCCGTGCCCAATCACACAAAGCCAACACTTACTCTACAAATTATTCTTCATAAATTATGTATCATGCCCGATAGCGCGGATTTGCAATCCGTGCCCAATCACAGAAGCCAACACCTACTCTACCATAATTATTCCTCATAAATCACGTATAATGTCCACAAAATATAAAGCCAATACTACAGAAGAAGCCTATTTTATTACAATAACTACGGTAGGCTGGGTAGACATCTTTACGCGACTAAATCAGAAATATTGTATTACAAATGCTTTGCGGCATTGCCAAGAGCATAAAGGTTTGGAAATTTATGCCTACGTAATTATGAGCAGTCACCTACATCTGCTTTGTAAAGCGGTCGATGGTTTTGTATTATCTGATGTGATTAGGGATTTTAAAAAATTTACTTCCAAGAAAATTATAAAAACCATAATGGAGGAGCCTGAGAGTAGAAGAGAATGGTTGTTGGAACATTTCAGAAAAGCATGTCAACATTTAAAAAGAGAACAACAATTTAAAGTATGGCAGGATGGCTATCATGCGATACACATATATAGTAATTCATTTATAAAGGAGAAAATAGCCTATATTCATGATAATCCTGTAAAAGATAAATGGGTCACTTTGCCTGAAGATTACTACTTCAGTTCTGCCCGAAATTATGCGGGTTTAGAACATGAGATCGAGGTTGTTTAATTGGAGTTGTTTTGAAAGTAAGTGGGCACGGATTACAAATCAGCGCTATCGGAATCGCGGTATTGGGTTGTATTATTGGAGTTGTTCTCAAATAAGTGGGCACGGATTAGAAATCCGCGCTATCGGAGTCGCGGTAATGGGTTGTTTTATTTAAGTTGTTCTCAAAGTTAGTGGGCACGGATTACAAATCCGCGCTATCGGAATCGCGGTAATGGGTTGTTTTATTGAAGCTACTAAGTGGGCACGGATTACAAATCTGCGCTATCGGAATCGCGGTATTGGGTTGTTTTATTGGAGTTGTTCTCAAAGTAAGCGGGCACGGATTACAAATCCGCGCCCTCAAATTACAACGGCATTAAAAACACTCAATAAAGAGATCGACAATTCGGTGGCTTTTGTAAAGGGATACCTTGCAGAAAAGTACAAAAAAGATCCCTCTTTGAGTTATTATCCTGCTTTTGGAATCAATTATGAAAATAAAAAATATGCAATACCGATGGATCAAAGTAATCGCGAAGACGCACTGGACTTGATGTTGGAAGGCATTCAAAACAACGGTTTTGAGGACAGAACCTACGGACTTGAGTATTGGACGGCTATCAAAACTAATTTTGTAGACCTCGTTACTCAGGCCCGAGCATTAGACGGCGGTATTTCCCAAAAAGTGGGCGATAAGAATGAGTTGAAAATGACTATTAAAAAAGGCTTGAACGCAGTGATTAATGCTTTACAAGCAAACTATCCCGATACTTACAAACAAGAACTCCGACTTTGGGGATTGCAAAAAGACAAATACTAAACTTGACATCACTATTTACATGCTCTACATATTTAGAGCATTTTTTTTGTTGCCTATTAGATGAATTTGTGCTTACTGCACAACGTAAAGAATTAATAACCATCAATAGCAGATTGTTTTTGACGTAAAGTCAAAATTTTATAAACGTCCTGTCCAGCGCACCTAAGTTTTCATGAAAAAACTATATTGCTCTTTAAGTTCCAACATGGTTTTGACGCAAAGTCAAAATTTTATATATTTGATACTCCCTTTTATTCACGGGATCAATTGTTTTAATAGCTACAATAAAACCACTTTAATTCAGAACAGTATGATAGTTGCTTCACATCAAAAAGGATGGAAAATCATCAACCAACGTTCGCATGGACTTCTCGCTGCAATGTTGGCGTACCAATACAACATTGACTTGCCTAACGAAATCATTGTACCCACGCTCATAACCATTGCAGAACATGATGACGGTATAGCTGAAACTAAGGAAAGTAAAAATCTCACAGACGCGGGTGCTCCAAAGCATTTCTTGGCACCGGGTGGCTCCAAAAAAACCGATTTGAAACAGCATTATAATGTGATGGAAATTGCAACTTCAAAGTGTCAATTGAATGCTTTGCTAACTTCGATGCACATGGATTTTATTTTCAGTGATAAAAAGCCAGGCGAAGATAAAGAGCTGGATGCCTTTTTAAAAGAACAGTCAAAAAATCGCAAGCACATTCTGAAGCATCTGGATATGGACCAGAAAATGGCTGACCGCTTGTATAGTTTTGTAGAATGGTGTGATGCGTTTTCGCTGCTTATTTGCATGGACAAAATCCAGCCTGAAGGACGAAAGATGGAAATTTCGGAAAGTCCTGAAGGCATCATGAGCCAAACGTATTACAAGTCGGATGATGTTATTTCGGTCGATCCATGGCCTTTTAAAACGGATACGTTCAAAGTGTTTTACGAATATAAAATCATTGAACAATTACAATTTAAATCTGTAAAAGAATTTGATACAGTCTGTTCCCACACCGAAGTCCAAAGGCACGAGTTTATATTTAAAAAATAGATGGAATATCTTCAAGTATAACTGATTTAGCTGATCGTTTTAACTTTGAAAACTCCCTAACATAGCATGAAAAGCAGAAGGTTCTTGACAACGTTCTCTAATTTTAGCACCCTACATTCTTTACTCTCTGCTCTATTTTCTATACTCTCTACTCTATTTTCTATTTTCTATACTCTATTCTCAACAATTTCCCCTTCTTGTAACTTTTGTCACACTACAACTCATTTTTGAATTGTATATTTGTATATTGAACACATATTAAAAAGAACAGTACCTATGAAAATAGAACAAATTTATACAGGATGTTTAGCGCAAGGCGCTTATTATATTACATCTAATGGCGAAGCTGCTATTATAGATCCACTTCGCGAAACCCAGCCGTACACCGATCGTTTAAAAAACGATAATGTCAAATTAAAATATATTTTTGAAACCCACTTTCACGCGGATTTTGTTTCCGGACATGTGGATTTAGGCAAACAAACCGGTGCATCTGTGGTGTACGGACCAAATGCGGCACCCGACTTCGAATTTATTTCTGCCAAAGACAACCAGGAATTTAGCATTGGAAATATTAAAATAAAGGTGTTGCATACTCCTGGTCACACCATGGAAAGTACGTCCTACTTGCTACTTGACGAAAACGGAAAAGACCATGCACTTTTCTCCGGAGATACTTTATTTATTGGCGATGTAGGTCGTCCTGATTTGGCTCAAAAAGCGGCATCGATGACGCAAGATGATTTGGCTGGAATTTTATATCATTCATTGCGTGATAAAATCATGACTTTGGCAGATGATGTAATTGTCTATCCGGCTCACGGTGCAGGTTCGGCTTGTGGCAAGAACATGAGTAAAGAAACCGTTTCTACCATTGGCGAACAGAAAGAAAAAAATTACGCCTTACGTGCTGATATGACCGAAGCTGAATTTATTGCTGAGGTAACGGACGGTTTATTGCCTCCTCCCGCCTATTTCGGAATGAATGTGGCTATGAACAAATCGGGTATTGAAAGTTTTGATACCGTTTTAAATAATGGAATGCGTGCCATTTATGCCTCCGAATTTGAAGTAGTTGCTCAAGAAACAGGCGCGCTGATTTTGGATACACGAAGCAATGTTGATTTTGCAAAAGGATACGTTCCACAGTCTATAAATATTGGTATCGCAGGCGATTTTGCTCCATGGGTAGGAGCTTTAATTGGAGACGTAAAACAACCCATAATGCTGGTTACTGATGCGGGAAAAGAAGAAGAAACCGTTACCCGATTGTCTCGAGTAGGTTTTGATCACTTAATTGGTTATTTGGACGGCGGCTATGCTTCATGGACTAAAGCTGGTTTTGACAGTGATAAAGTGACACGAATTACGCCAGAGCAATTTGCCAAAGAAGTAAAAATTGGTGAAAGTACCGTAATTGACGTTCGAAAAGAAACAGAATATAAGGCTGAACATGTAGACGAAGCCTTCAGCAAGCCCTTATCCTCCATCAATGAATGGGTAAAAGACATTAATCCGGACGAACATTTCTACATGCATTGTGCAGGCGGTTACCGTTCGATGATTGCCGCTTCAATTCTACAAGCACGTGGCTACAGAAACTTTACAGAAGTAAGCGGTGGATTTAATGAAATTGCCAAAACCGACGTACCTAAAACTAATTTTGTGTGCCAAAGCAAAGTGCTTAAAGCATAAATTATAAATGCTATTGGTACTAATTTAAGTGCCAATAGCATGCTCTTAAAAAGTAACATTATGAAAAGTAACATCCTATTTATAGCTATTGTAGCACTTTCAACAACATTTGGTTGTGCTCAAAATAAAAAATCAACTGCAACCGAAACTACGCAAACAGAAGTTTCACAAGAAGAAACGTTCTATGTAGATGTAAGAACACCCGAAGAATTTGCCGAAGGTTCTGCAAAAAACGCCGTGAATATTCCATTGGATCAAGTGGAAAAGAATTTGGCTCAATTTAAAGACAAAAAGAATATCGTAGTGTTTTGTAGAAGTGGCGGAAGAAGCGCAAAAGCCATCGACATCTTAAAAAACAATGGAATTACCAATGTAACAAATGGGGGAACTTGGCAAGAAGTAAATGCTTTATTGACAAAGTAATTAGGTCATTGTAAATTGCACACCTTACTTTCAAACTACATCATCTCATGAAAAACAACATCGGTTCTACCGACAAAATCATCCGGCTTGCGCTAGCTATTATTGTTGGTCTTTTATACTATAACGATCTTATCAATGGGACGCTTGCACTCATTTTAGGTACTATGGCATGCGTTCTGTTTATTACTAGTTTCATTAGTTTTTGCCCACTTTATACCCTGATTGGTGTCAACACGTGCGAAAATAAATCGGCTAAATAAGTTGAAGCAATGAGTGATTTACAAAATACAAATACAACCGACACTTCCTCCAATTCCAATTTTTGGGAAAACAGGTACCAAGCAAATGCCACTGGCTGGGATTTGGGAAAGGTGTCGCCACCACTAAAATCCTTTATTGACTCTATAGCAAATAAAGACGCAGTCATTCTAATTCCAGGCTGCGGCAACGCGTATGAGGCCGAGTATTTAGTGCAACAAGGATTTACGAATATTACAGTCATTGACATTGCACCTTCATTGGTGGAAGTGCTGCAGAAAAAATTTGTACATCAAGATCAGATCACAGTACTTTTGGGTGACTTTTTTGAACACGTTGGAAGCTATGATATAATTTTGGAACAAACTTTTTTCTGCGCATTACCTCCAGAAATGAGACCGCGGTACGTATGGAAAATGCACCAACTTTTGGCACCAAACGGAAGTATAGCGGGTTTGCTATTCAACCGATCTTTCGAAAATGGTCCGCCTTTTAGTGGAAGTAAATCGGAATACGAACAGTTGTTTGCAAAATCTTTTACATTTAAAACATTGGAAGTAGCCAAAAATTCAATATCCAATAGAGCCAACACCGAACTTTTTTTTGAGTTTCAAAAAGTAAATGCCGTTCAAGTCAATCTGTTTAGCATTGATTCCGTGACTACTTCAGTTAAGATAATTGCAGAAAAACTACTTGCCGCTGATGGTATTGAAAATATAAGTATCAACACTAAAAAGTCCGAAATACTAATTGTCAGCGCTAATGCAGTTAGCGAAGGAAAGTTACAAGATCTGCTTTCCAATGAACTGAAATTATCGCTGATTCAAAAATCGTAACACATGATGAATTATATTATTTTTGGAGTTATACTTCTGCATTTAATAGCAGGTTTCGGATGGCTTTTTTACAAATTAGAAGTTCAAAAAAGTAAGCCGAAGGAGGAAGAACCAACGGATACAGATGCGAAAGATGCATAAATAATTACCCATGTAATAGCTGCTACAAACATTTGTTTTTGTTTAACTATAAATTAATATAGATAAACAAAAAATATAATTTATATTTGCATTATAATTTATGAAAGGAAGTTGACACAGCACTACAACTGATACTTTTCTTTCTGAACTACTTTATAAAACGCAATTTCACATTTCATGGAAAATAAAAAACCCGATAATATTGTATACTCTGAAACCGAAGGTTACAACGCCAATATACTGCCTTATGCCACAAATGTTGGCGCTCCCGCTATTCGCATCGACGATTTAGTATCGTGGAAAAGCAGAGGAATCACGAGTGTCAATAAAGAATTAGCGGGTAAGTTTGAAGAACTGAAAGCCCAATACCAAAGTCTAGTTGAAGAATTTGAATGGAACGAATTGGTGTACAATGCTAAATTTGCATTTGAACCTGTTATCGGAGAAATTTACCATTTATATGTGGGAAAAGATGGCTCCAACTTTCTTTCACTAATTGGACCTTTAGAATGGAACAGAGAACACATCGGAACTTTTAAAATGAATAGTGATAAGAAGTGGATTCATTTGGGTTGAGGTATTTTGTGAAAATTGAAGAGTATAGAGTATAGAATATAGAGCATAGATGTATGGCTTTGAAATATAGATGTTATGCTTTCTTTCACTTTAATCTCCGAGCTACAAATTGAAACTAATTTTGACTAAAAAGGCTATAAATATTGTTTGGTTCAAACGTGATTTGCGTTTTACAGACCACGAACCTTTGTTTTTGGCTCAGGCTTCAGGGAATCCTACACTCCTGCTCTACTTTTTTGAACCTTCTATTATGAACTATGCTGATTCGGACAGTCGGCATTGGCGTTTTATTTATGAGTCGCTTCAAGAATTGAATAAAAAATTAGAAGCATTTTCAACCCAGATTTATATTTTTCATAGTGAAGTTGAAGTTGTTTTTGAAAAACTTTCGGTGCTTTATGACATTCAGAACATTTTTTCGCACCAAGAAATAGGAAATAAAGTGACCTATGATCGAGATGTTGCGATGCAGCATTTCTTTGATCGTAAAAATATCACGTGGCAACAATCTCAGATGCACGGCGTGATTCGGAAATTAAAATCGCGGAAGGATTGGGAAAAGAGGTGGAAAGAAGTGATGCAATCGGATGCAAAAATCATCGACTTGGCTTTATTTCGATTTGAAAATTTGGAAGGTGATTCCTATTTAAAGTTAAAAGGTACTGCTCTTTCCGCAGCAATAACCACTCATAACGAAAATTTCCAACAAGGCGGCGAATATTGGGCTTGGCGGTATCTGGATAGTTTTGTTAGAAAGCGTCACGTCAATTACAGCAAGCACATTTCCAAACCAAGTTTAAGCCGAACCGGTTGCAGCCGAATGTCGCCCTATCTGACTTATGGAACTATCAGCATGCGAATGGTCTATCAATATACCAATCAATTTTACGAAAATTCACCCAATAAGCGAGCTATGCTCAACTTTGTATCGCGTTTGCATTGGCATTGTCATTTCATTCAGAAATTTGAGGACGAATGCCGGATGGAATTTGAAAACGTAAATAAAGCTTATGATTCTTTAGTAAAACCTAAAAACGAAATGTACATCAAGGCGTGGCAGGAAGGTAAAACTGGGGTTCCTATTGTGGATGCTTGCATGCGCTGTCTGGTTCAAACGGGATACATTAATTTCAGAATGCGAGCAATGGTGGTTTCATTTTTCACATTTAACTTGTGGCAAGATTGGCGCGAATTGCATTTTCTTGCAAGGCAATTTCTGGATTACGAACCGGGAATTCATTATCCGCAAATTCAGATGCAATCTGGAACTACTGGCATCAATACCATACGGATTTACAATCCGATAAAGAATTCGGAAGAACATGATGCTGAAGGTGATTTTATCAAAAAATGGATACCTGAACTAGTGGAAGTTCCCGTACATAGTATTCATGAACCTTGGAAATTAAACGCTATTGAGCAAACATTTTACAATTGCGAAATAGGTAAAGACTATCCCTTTCCAATCGTTAACATTGAAGAAACCCGCAAATATGCAAGCGAAATTGTCTGGAGTTTTAGAAAAAAGGAAGCGGTAAAAGAAGAATGCAAACGAATTATGAATAAACATGTGAATAACCCTAATTCACATTTTGACAGTCGAACTAAATCTACAAAAGGGAAATAATAATCCTAAAAAAAAATATTAAAAATTTGACATAAAAAAACCGAGCTATTGCTAACTCGGTTAATTCTTATTTTAAATATATAATTCTAAAGTCTTAATACTTAATACTTCAGTCTTAATACTTACTTAACTTCTTCGTAATCTACGTCTTGAACGTTGTCACCTTCTGGAGCGTTATCTTGTGGTTGAGCACCTTGTGCTTGACCAGCATCTCCTTGAGCGTACATTGCTTCAGTTGCAGTTTTCCAAGCAGCATTGATGTTATCAAGTGCAGTTTGAATTGCAGTAACGTCTTGGTTAGCGTGTGCCAATCTCAATTCAGTTAATGCCATTTCAATTGTCGTTTTGTGAGCGTCAGTTAATTTGTCACCCAATTCTTTCAATTGACTTTCTGTTTGGAAAATCATAGAATCAGCTTCGTTTAACTTCTCTGCTCTTTCACGAGCTAATTTATCAGCACCAGCGTTAGCTTCTGCGTCTTTTTTCATTTGCTCGATTTCGTCAGCTGTCAATCCAGAAGAAGCTTCGATACGAATATCGTGAGATTTTCCTGTTCCTTTGTCAGTAGCCGAAACTTTGATGATACCATTTGCATCAATATCAAAAGTAACCTCAATTTGAGGAACTCCTCTTGGTGCTGGTGGAATACCGTCTAAGTGAAAACGACCGATTGTTTTGTTATCAGTAGCCATCGCTCTTTCTCCTTGCAAAACGTGAATTTCAACCGATGGTTGAGAATCAGCAGCTGTAGAGAACACTTGTGATTTTTTAGTTGGAATAGTTGTGTTAGACTCGATTAATTTAGTCAATACACCACCCATAGTTTCGATTCCTAAAGATAAAGGTGTAACGTCAAGTAACAATACATCTTTTACATCTCCAGATAAAACTCCACCTTGGATAGCAGCTCCAATAGCAACAACTTCATCAGGATTAACTCCTTTAGATGCTTTTTTACCAAAGAATTTTTCTACTTCGTCAGCGATTCTTGGCATACGAGTTGAACCTCCTACAAGAATAACTTCGTCAATATCAGAAACAGATAAACCTGCATCTTTTAATGCTTTAGCAACTGGTTCCATAGAACGTTTTACTAAAGAATCAGTTAATTTTTCGAACTGAGAACGAGATAATTTTTTAACTAAGTGTTTTGGTCCTGAAGCCGTAGCTGTAACGTATGGCAAGTTGATTTCAGTTTCTGAAGAAGAAGACAATTCAATCTTCGCTTTTTCAGCAGCTTCTTTCAAACGTTGCAATGACATTGGATCCAAACGTAAGTCAATACCTTCTTCAGCTAAGAAATCTTTTGCTAACCAGTCAATAATTTCATGGTCAAAATCATCTCCACCTAAGTGTGTATCTCCGTTTGTAGACAATACTTCAAAAACTCCGTCTCCTAATTCAAGGATAGAAATATCAAAAGTACCACCACCTAAATCGTAAACCGCAATTTTTTGGTCTGAACCTTTTTTATCTAATCCGTAAGCAAGTGCAGCTGCAGTTGGCTCATTGATGATACGCATTACTTTAAGACCTGCAATTTCACCCGCTTCTTTCGTAGCTTGACGTTGTGCATCATTAAAGTAAGCAGGAACAGTAATAACTGCTTCAGTAACTGTTTGACCTAAATAGTCTTCAGCTGTTTTTTTCATTTTTTGAAGAGTCATTGCTGACAATTCTTGAGCCGTATATAAACGTCCATCAATATCCACACGTGGCGTATTGTTGTCTCCTTTTACGATTTTGTACGACATTCTTTTAGCTTCACCTGTAGTTTCAGCAAAATTTTGTCCCATAAAACGTTTGATAGAAGCAATTGTTTTGGTAGGATTAGTTACTGCTTGTCTTTTTGCAGGATCTCCTACTTTAATTTCGCCACCTTCAACAAAAGCGATGATTGATGGTGTTGTTCTTTTTCCTTCTGCATTAGGAATTACAACTGCTTCATTTCCTTCCATTACAGACACACATGAATTTGTTGTTCCTAAGTCAATACCAATTATTTTACCCATTGTATATAATTTAATTTAATAATTTTTTTTATTATTCACTTAAAAGCAATCATTGTGCCATTGAAAATAATCCTATGAATTGTCAGTTTTATTAATTTACAAATCAATTTTTGCTGACAAGTTGACATTTTTACGCACGTTAAGGAATAAAAACAATGTGAACTGGCGAACAAATTTGAATCTTCCTCGGCAAAGGTGACAACATTCCCGAAATTATATCTCTTCTAAACACCTGTATTTCATTTGAATTTTGATTGGCAACCAGTAAAAATGCTCCAGTGGGATCAATAGCAAAATCTCTTGGTCCTTTTCCACCTGATGGAACACTTGCTTTATAATTCAATCTTCCATCTGCTTGAACGGTAAAAATGGTAATGTCATTCACACTTCCTCTATTGGTAGCGTACAAATATTTGCCGTCAGGCGAAAAGTGAAGGGCTGCTCCACCAATTATTCCTTTAAAATCATCATCCACAATTTGAGTTTCCTCCAACTTGCGCAAAATTCCGTCTTGGTAATTGAATACAATCATTCCACCATCCAATTCCTGGAGTAGATATACAAACTTGCCGTTAGGACTGAATGTCAAATGCCTTGGACCTGCTCCTCTTTTTAGCGAAACACTGTCTTTAATGGTCAATACTTCTTGCTCCGAAGTTGGATTGTAATTGTAAATGTAAATTTTATCTGTTCCTAAATCTGTCGCTAAAACATATTTGTTGTCCGGTGAAAACTGCACTTGATGAACGTGTGAAGCAGATTGTCTATCTGGATTTTTACTTTTCCCTTTGTGCAAAATAACTTGCGAAGCTGCATTTAAACTTCCCGTTTTTGATTTTTTAAAAACACTTATCGAACCACTGGAATAATTGGCTACCACTACATTTTTGTCGTCATTAATAATATGACATGGATCCGAACCTGCTGCTTCTTGTTTATTGAGCAACTTTATGGAACTGCTAGCTTTGTCATACTTAAAACTCGAAACCGTACTTTCTGCACCATTTTCATTGACAGCGTAAATAATTTTGCCATCTGCCGTAACAGACATATAACTTGGATTCACTACATTGCTGGATTGTTCATACAAAGAAGTATTTCCAGTATTCAAATCTAAATCAAAAACGTAAATACCATCACTTTTGCAGGTGTTGGTGTAAGTACCCACTAAAAATTTTAAGTTAGTTTCTTGTGCATTAGCGATGCCAAAACAAATCAAAACTAATATGTATAAACTATTTTTCCACATAAATACTTTCTTTTAAAAGACAAATTTATACTCTTCCCTCCTATTCCGAATGATTATTAACGAACATTTACTCTTTTTATGATTTTCAATTAATTTTGCAAGCCTACAAAATAAAAAGTAGTATTTTTGACACACAAAATTCAGTTGCTTTTCTGAAAAAACCCATTTAAGTAAACTATAAGGTAGAATGCAATTTAAAAATCCCGAAATTCTTTATTTTTTATTCCTATTGCTTATTCCAATTTTGGTTCATTTATTCCAATTGCGTCGATTTAAGAAGGAATATTTTACCAATGTTCAATTTTTAAAGGAATTAAGTCTTCAAACCCGCAAAAGTTCACAAATCAAGAAATGGCTTTTATTAGCTACCCGTCTTTTAATTTTAACAGCGTTGATTTTTGCCTTTGCACAACCTTTTTTTGCCGCCAAAGACGAAAATGCAAGTACAAATGAAACTTATATCTTAGTTGATAATTCGTTTAGTATGCAAGCTCAAGGCCAGAACGGCCCATTATTAAAAAGAGTCATGGAAGATTTACAGCAGCACCTTCCTGAAAATCAAAACTTTTCGCTCCTCACAAGCACCGAAAATTACTGGGAAACAGATGTAAAATCAATACAGAAAGAAATTCAAAATTTAGAGTATAGTGCTTCCGAATTTTCTTTGAACCAAGTGCTTTCTCAAATTAAATCTAAAAAGTCGCCATTCCAAAAGGACATTATCATCATTTCTGATTTTATTAATGCGGATGCAAATGCGTTAGATAAAATAAATAGTGCGTTTAATACTTTTGTAATTCCACTACAAGCAGAGAAGAAAGCCAACATCTCCATTGACAGTGTTTTTATCAAAGAAACCACCGATAAATTCTATGAAGTTGGAATTCAGTTGACCAACTACGCCACCGAAAAAACCGAAATACCTCTCGGGATTTACAACGAGAGTAAACTCATTGCAAAATCAGTTGTTAAATTTGAAACTGCAAAAAAAGTTGTATTCTTCACACTTCCTAAACTAGCGTTTAACGGTTTTGCATCCATTGATGACAACGCGCTTACCTACGACAATCAACTCTATTTCAGTATTTCGGAACCAAAAAAAATCAATGTATTAAGCATTGGAGCAACCGATAAAAGTACATTTTTATCCAAGATTTATACGGAATCAGAATTTAATTATGTAAATGTTGAACTTACTGCCTTAAATTATAATCTATTGGAAAAGCAAGAGGTTATTATTGTCAATGAACTTTCTTCGATTCCACAATCCTTGCAAACTACGCTTACTGATTTTGCCAAAAAAGACGGCAACATCATTTTTATTCCTTCTGCAGCATCCAATGTAGAAGAATTAAATAATTGGTTTAGAAGTGTTGGGACCATTCACTATTCTAAAATTGAAAATACCAAAAAGTTGATTACCAAAATCTCTTTTTCACATCCATTATTTAAAAATGTTTTTGAAAAAAATGTGACTAATTTTCAGTTTCCATCCGTAAATAATTATTTCCGTGTAAACACAACTGCAGCTCCAGTCTTACGTTTTGAAGACGAAGCGCCATTTCTTTCTGCAATTGGAAAAGTGTTTGTTTTTGCCGCACCTTTGAATAAGGAAAATGGTAATTTTCAGAATTCGCCTTTAATCGTTCCTACTTTTTATAATATGGCGCAAAATTCAAATCGCTCTGGAATTTCTGCAATGCAAATCGGATTTGAAAATGCATTAACTGTTGACGCAAAATTACAGAAAGAGGAGATTTTAAAAGTCCGTAAAAGTAATTCATCGGAAGCAACGGATTTTGTACCTTCGCAGCAAATTAAAAACAATAAAGTGCTGCTGACTTTTGACAATGCTCCATCCGAATCTGGAAATTATGGCATCTACCAAAATGAAAAAATACTGCAAAATATAAGTTTTAATTATCCGCGAACTGAAAGTAATTTAAATGATGCTGTTGTTAATTTGAGTAACTATAACGTTGCAACATCAATAGAATCCATCATCGATACTTTACAAACCAATCGCACCAATAATGAAATTTGGAAATGGTTTGCTGTTTTGACCTTACTTTTATTAATCACGGAATTGTTTATTCAAAAATTTGTAAAATGAATGTAATCCTGCGAAAAGCAAAAATAATTGATGCTAAAAGTGTCTTTCACAACCAAATTATGGATGTTGAGATTACGGATGGGATTATTAAATCAATTGACAAAAGTCTCGGAAATCCAAACAATATACAAGAAATTGCATTACCCGATTTACATATTTCTACCGGTTGGTTTGATACAAGTGTCTGCTTTGGAGAACCCGGTTTTGAAGATCGAGAAACCATTGCCAACGGGTTAAACGTAGCAGCAAGAAGTGGTTTTACAGGTGTAGCACTCCAACCCAATTCCACTCCTAGTATTGATAATCAGTCACAAATTAATTTTGTAAAATTAAAAAGCAATGGATTTGCAACGTCACTGTATCCTATTGGAGCGCTTACAAAGAATAGCGATGGAAAAGATTTAGCGGAATTATTTGATATGAAAAATGCTGGAGCTGTTGCATTTGGCGATTACAATTCAACTATTGACAACTCTAATTTATTAAAGATTGCGTTGCAATATGCCGCCGACTTTGATGCATTGGTCATTGCCTTTTCGCAAGATTCAACAATTAAAGGTTCGGGCGTTGTGAATGAAGGAATTGTTTCCACTCGATTGGGCTTAAAAGGAATTCCCGCTTTAGCCGAAGAATTGCAAATTGTCAAAAATTTATTTGTCCTTGAATATACCGGCGGAAAAATGCACATTCCAACTATTTCTACGGCAAAGTCAGCTCAGTTAATTCGAGAGGCCAAAGCGAAAGGCTTGAATGTAACATGCAGCGTTTCGGTACATCATTTGGTTTTAACCGATCAAAAACTGGAAACATTTGACACACGATTTAAAGTTTCGCCTCCTTTACGAATTGAAAGCGACCGACTCGCATTAATTGAAGCAGTAAAAGACGGTACAATTGATGTGATCACTTCGGACCACAATCCGATGGACATTGAACACAAGAAAATGGAATTTGACTTGGCAAAAAATGGAACTATAGGTCTAGAATCTGCTTTTGGCGCTTTAATGACTGTTTTGCCAATTGAAGACATCATCGAAAAATTAACAGCAGGAAGGTCCTTGTTTTTAGGAATCGAACAAGCAATTGAAATTGATAAACCTGCAAATATTTCATTGTTTTCTGCAAAAGTTAATTACACTTTTTCAAAATCTGACATTTTATCAAAATCAAAAAATAGTGCTTTCCTTGGCACAGAATTGCAAGGTAAAGCACATGGAATTTACAATAATAATCAACTCGTTTTAGCATAACTATGGATACGATTCAAGAAGGAAAAAAAATAGCAACTATAAGTTATATTACTATAATAGGTACAATTGTAGCTGCAACGATGAATAGTGATGCTAAAAACACATTTGCCGCTTTTCATGTCAGACAATCATTGGGAATTTTTATAACCTTTTTTGGCTTTGGATACATCATCGGATATTTTAACAGCTGGATGATTACCTCTGCCTTTTGGGTGTTTATATTTGTACTTTGGATGTACGGATTTTTAGGCGCTTTAGAAGGGAAAGCCCGATTGGTGCCGCTTGTTGGACCACTTTATCAAAAATTATTTAAAGGAATTAATTAAGCATGAAATTAACATTAGAATACCTTATAAGAGAACCAAAGATAAAAGCCGAAAAAAATCCTTTGATCTTATTATTGCATGGTTACGGTAGCAATGAACAAGATTTATTTTCTTTTGCAAGCGAGCTTCCTGACGAATATTATGTTATCGCGGCGCGAGCGCCTTATGACTTGCAATATGGAAGTTATGCATGGTACGCAATCAATTTTGATGGAAATCAAAACAAATTTTCTGATGATGTGCAAGCTGTAGCATCACGAGATCTAATAGCGACATTTATTGACGAATTAGTCCTAAACTACCCAATAGATGCAAAGCAAGTTGCATTATTAGGTTTCAGCCAAGGAACCATCTTAAGTTATGCTGTGGCACTTTCCTATCCTGAAAAAGTACAAAGGGTAATTGCATTAAGCGGTTACATCAATGAAGAAATTATAGCTAAAGATTACAGAAATAACGATTTCTCTAATTTACAAATATTTGTATCACACGGCTCTGTTGATCAAGTAATTCCGGCAAGTTGGGCTAGAAAAGCACCTGGAATTTTAAATGCTTTGGCCATACCAAATACCTATCAAGAATATGAAGTAGGTCACGGCGTTGCTCCACAAAACTTTGCCGATTTAAAGAATTGGTTACAAAAAACAAAAAGTTCCATTTAGGAACTTTTTTTTTTTAGCGTTTTGGGTAAATCACTGTTTCTGCAACTTCAAAGGAAACGGTTTTATCGTCGTTGATAAAATACTTTATAAGTACTTCTCCCCAAGTTGTACCATTATTAAAATCAGCAATAATCCAACGGTGGTTGAGCACTTTTACTTTATTTATAATAAATTTTCGTTCTGAAATTTTATCAAATCCTGTGTATGGATTTCCGTCTGGTTGATCATTAAAAGCTACTAATTGGTCTTTAAGAAAAGGAATCAACTTCTGATGAGCTAGAAATTCGCCTGTGGTTTTATCTTCAAAATAATTTTGTGCATTGTCATTGGTTTCCAGAGAAAAATAATCAGCGTCAAATAAATTGTTGTTCAAAACTTGAATAGAATCGTGCATTTTTTTGTCCAACTTTTCATAGCGCTCTTTTTCAAATTTCTGATCTTTTGTAAACCAAGCGTACGTAAAAACATTAAATAAACCAGCTAAAACTACAAGGTAAAGTAGAATTGATTTTTTCATATAAAATAATTAAATAGTAATTTCTAAATTATCATAAGCCACAAAAACATTCGGCGGCAGTTCGGATTCAATTGTTTCGTGAAAACCGAAATTATGACTAACGTGTGTAAAATAGGTTTTTTCAGGCTGTACTTTTTCAATAAAGGCAAGTGCTTCTTCTAAATTAAAATGCGTCGGATGTGGTTCCTTTCGCAGTACGTTAATGACTAAAACTTTGACACCCTTTATCTTCTCAATTTCCGCTTCTTCAATGGTTTTGACATCAGTCAAATAGGCAAAATCCCCAATTCGATATCCAAAAACTTGCAAACCACCATGACACGCATTGATTGGAATAACAGCTTGATTGAGAATTGAAAATGGTTCGTTCTTATCCACTGCAATTGGAAGAACAGAAGGAGCTCCAGGATATTTATTTTCGGTTGTAAATATGTAATCAAAACGTCGCGCCAAATTTTCTAAAACCCGCGGATGACCATAAACTGGAATATCCCCTTGTTTAAAATAAAAGGGACGAATATCATCCAATCCCGCGGTATGATCTGCATGTTCGTGTGTAAAAAGTAAAGCATCCATTCGGTTGCAACCTGAGGCTAACATCTGCATACGGAAATCGGGACCACAATCAATTACGATTGAAAAGTTTTCATTGTAGACCCAAACAGCAACTCTGAGCCGTTTATCTCTCGAATCCAAACTATTACATACCGCATCTGTACATCCAATAACTGGAATGCCTTGAGAAGTTCCTGTACCTAAAAAATAAACGTTCAAAAGTAATAATTTTATGCAAAAATAAGATAAAATTGGTTCATTAACGGCCTATTTTGTTAACTTTGTATCTACTAAAATGCAACTTATTTTCATGGATACTGAAATAATATTGAAAGGTGATAGAGTCATCGAACAAATTCCTTCTATAAAAGACAAAGCGCTTCGAATTAATTTGAACGAAAACATTTACGGCACGTTTGCTGAAATTGGTGCGGGTCAAGAAACCGTACGACACTTCTTTAGAACGGGTGGTTCATCAGGTACAATTGCAAAAGCAATGTCGGCTTATGACAAAGATTTTAGTGATGCGGTCTATGGAGTTGAAGAAGACGGAAGATATGTAACAGAAAGTCGTTTGAAGAAAATGCTTTCGCACGAAGTCAACTTAATTGAAGCTCGTTTAAATAGAGAGAAGCATCCTCATAAAATGTTTTTTAGCTATGCGAATACGGTTGCTACTATCGACTTTGCCAAGCAATTTAAAGGACACGGTTGGGTTGGAATTAAGTATCAATTGGACGCCAGTCAAGAATACAATGAAATTATAATCCACATCCGTTTTAAGGAAATGGATGCACGTTTGCAACAAGAAACTTTAGGTGTTTTAGGTGTGAACTTGATTTATGGTGCTTATTATAAGTATAACGATCCTAAAAGATTGCTTCGCTACTTATACGATCATTTGGATAAAGACCAATTGGAAATTGATACCATAAATTTCTCCGGACCTTTATTTGCAGATGTAGACAATCGATTGATGAGTTTACAATTGGTAAAAAATGGAATGACTGATGCAGTAATGTTCAACCCTGAGGGGCAAAACATTTTACCAGCCTCCATTTTATATAAAAAAAATATCCTTGCTTTACGAGGAAGTTTCCGTCCAGTTACCAAAGTAAATATTGATATGTATGAAAAATCATATAAAATGTTTATTGAAGAAAATAAGGTGGATGAAAAAAATACGTTAGTAATTTTTGAAATTACGCTGTCTAATCTGCGATCTGAAGGTGAAATTGATGAACGTGATTTCATGGATCGAGCAGAATTGCTTTGCTCATTAGGTCATACCGTGATGATTTCAAATTTTCAGGAATATTATAAAGTAGTAGAATACTTCTCCAATTACACCAAAGCGCGTATGGGATTAGCCATGGGTGTAAATAATTTAATCGATATTTTTGACGAGAAATATTACCGTCACTTGAGCGGTGGAATTCTAGAAGCTTTCGGAAAGTTATTTTACAGAGATTTAAAAGTATTTTTGTACCCTATGCTTGACGAAGAAGGAACTCTAATTACATCAGAGAATCTAAAAGTGCATCCTAGAATGAAAGAATTGTATAAATTCTTTAAATTCAATGGAAAAGTAATTGACATAGAAGACATTGATAATGAAGATTTGCAAATTTTCTCTCGTGAAGTGCTTAAAATGATCAGCAAAGGAAAACCCGGTTGGGAGGAAATGCTTCCAAGAGGTATTGCAGAAATTATAAAGCAACACCATTTGTTTGGCTTTGGTGAAACTAAAACGCTTGAAAAAACAAGCTAAGATTGAACGTTAAAATAAAAATCTCCAACACTTTAGTAAGTTTTGGAGATTTTTTTTTGGACAATTAACTATACAAATTGTTGCAGTGATCCTGCATCTATACTGTCGTGTGAAGCATCATAAACCGCTTTTCCTTGTTTTAAAACAATCATTTGAGGCGATTGATGCGTTACTCCAAAGCGTTCTGCTATTGCATTCGAAATGGGACGGTATTCTATTAAATCCAAAAAATAAATATCCATTTGATCTGCCGGAATACCGTAGGTGTTTTCAAACTGTTTTAATACAAAACGACTGATACTGCATCGCGTACTGTGTTTAAACAATACTACTGTCTTCTCCTTCGATGCTTGTTCTGCAGCATCCAAGTCTTCCATTGATTCTAGATATTTCCAATCTAATTTTGAAGATGGTTTCTCTTCACTTTTTCCAAACATTCCTCCAAATATACCCATTTTGTCATTTTTTATGCCAATTTGTCATTAAATTCAAAGTCGTATCTAGCAATTTGGCGCTAAATTCACATTGGACTATAAATTGACGTTCTATTATCAAAGTTAAAAAATATTAATTTAATTATAATACACAACATATGAACATTAACAATTTTACAATCAAATCTCAAGAGGCGATTCAAAAAGCGCAAATGTTAACGCAAATAAACGGGCAACAACAGATTGAGAATGAACACATTTTGAAAGGTATTTTTGAAGTAGATGAAAATGTGGCGCCTTACCTACTTAAAAAACTCAATGTTAACGTTGATTTATTCAAGCAGATTTTGGATAGAATGATTGAATCATTTCCTAAAGTTTCTGGTGGCGATATCAATCTTTCGCGTGAAGCAAATGCAACACTGAATGAAGCAGAAATTATTGCTAAAAAAGGAAATGACGAATACGTTTCCATAGAGCATTTAATTTTAGCCATTTTTCAATCTAAAAGTAAAGTAGCTCAAGCGTTAAAAGACCAAGGCGTTACTAAAAAAGCTCTAGAAAGTGCCATTGAAGAATTGCGCAAAGGTGAACGGGTAACTTCGCAATCTGCTGAGGAAACTTACAATGCGCTAAATAAATATGCCCAGAACTTAAATGAATTGGCGCGAAACGGAAAACTAGATCCTGTAATTGGTCGTGATGAAGAAATCAGACGGGTTTTACAGATTTTAACTAGGAGAACCAAAAACAATCCGATGTTAGTAGGAGAACCTGGAGTTGGTAAAACCGCCATTGCCGAAGGTTTAGCACACAGAATTGTAGATGGCGACGTTCCTGATAACTTAAAAGACAAAATTGTTTTTTCTTTAGATATGGGCGCTTTAATTGCCGGAGCAAAATTTAAGGGAGAATTTGAAGAACGCTTAAAATCAGTGGTCAAAGAAGTAACTTCTGCCGAAGGCGACATTGTTTTATTTATTGATGAAATCCATACCTTAGTTGGTGCTGGAGGTGGTGATGGCGCGATGGATGCGGCAAATATTCTAAAACCGGCTTTAGCCCGTGGCGAATTAAGAGCAATTGGTGCAACAACTTTAGATGAATACCAAAAGTATTTTGAAAAAGACAAAGCGTTAGAACGTCGTTTCCAAAAAGTGATGGTGGATGAACCGGACACAGAAAGTGCCATTTCAATTTTACGTGGGATTAAAGAAAAATATGAAACACATCACAAAGTTCGTATCAAAGACGATGCAATTATTGCAGCCGTAGAACTTTCGCAACGTTATATTACTAACCGATTTCTTCCAGATAAAGCGATTGACTTGATGGACGAAGCGGCTTCCAAATTACGTATGGAAATCAATTCAAAACCAGAGGAATTAGATGTTTTGGATCGAAAAATCATGCAATTAGAAATTGAAATTGAAGCGATAAAACGTGAGAATGACGAAAATAAACTCAAAGTATTGCATCTGGATTTGGCCAATTTAAAAGAAGATCGTAACATCATTTTTACCAAATGGAAAAGCGAAAAGGACGTTGTAGATAACATTCAAACGGTAAAAACAGAAATTGAAGACTTAAAATTTGAAGCTGAAAAAGCAGAACGTGAAGGCGATTACGGAAAAGTAGCGGAAATTCGGTACGGAAAAATGAAGGAAACGCAGGAGCGTTTGGATGAATTACAAAAAGATTTGGCAGAAAATCAGAACGAACATTCTTTGATCAAAGAAGAAGTAACCCGTGAAGATATTGCTGAAGTGGTAGCAAAATGGACCGGTATTCCAGTCATGAAAATGTTACAAGGTGAACGTGAAAAATTGCTGAATTTAGAAAACGAATTGCATTTGCGTGTTGTAGGTCAAGAAGAAGCGATTGAAGCGGTCTCAGATGCCGTTCGAAGAAGTCGTGCTGGATTGCAAGATTTGAAAAAACCTGTCGGAACGTTTTTATTTTTAGGCACAACAGGAGTTGGAAAAACAGAATTAGCAAAAGCACTGGCTGAATATTTATTTGATGATGAAAATGCAATGACGCGAATTGACATGAGTGAATATCAAGAACGCCACAGCGTGAGTCGATTGGTTGGAGCACCTCCGGGATATGTAGGTTATGATGAAGGTGGACAATTGACAGAAGCCGTTCGAAGAAAACCGTATTCTGTAATTCTTTTAGATGAAATAGAAAAAGCGCATCCAGACACCTTTAATATATTGTTACAAGTCTTGGATGAAGGTCGATTGACCGATAATAAAGGGCGTCTCGCTGATTTTAAAAATGCGATTATCATCATGACTTCGAATATGGGAAGTGCAATTATTCAAGAAAAATTTGAAAAGGAAAACCTTAAAAAAGGACTTGATCAAGCTATTGAAGAAGCTAAAGTTGAAGTGTTGTCATTATTGAAACAGACGGTTCGACCAGAATTCATCAACAGAATTGACGAAATCGTGATGTTTACACCTTTGACTCAAAGTAATATCCAAAAAATTGTTGGATTACAATTGAAATCAGTAAGCAAGATGTTGGGTTTACAAGGAATCACTTTTGATGCAACTCCCGAAGCTGTAGCTTACTTATCAGAAAAAGGTTTTGATGCTGAATTTGGCGCCAGACCTGTGAAAAGAGTAATTCAAAGAGATGTATTAAATCCATTATCGAAAGAGATTTTGAGCAGTACAATTTCGACAGAAAGTATTATTTTACTTGATGCCTTTGATGGAAAATTGGTTTTCAGAAATCAATAACAACTTGTTTTAAGATAAAAATCCGTCTCGAAAATGTGTTTTCGAGACGGATTTATTTTTTTAGAAATTATTCTTACATTCTAATGGTAAAGACATCCATTGGATTTCGCACTTTTTTCATTGTAGCCAACCAATCGCGCTCTTTGTCACTATAACCAACGTAAAGAAGGCAAACACTTTTCAGCCCTTTTTCTGGTAATCCTAAAACAGTATCCACCAATTTATTATCAAATCCTTCCGCAGGCGTAGAATCAATTTTAAGTTCGGCAGCTTGCGCCAAAGCCATTCCTAAACCAATATAGGATTGTTTAGCGGCATGAATAAAGTGTTCTTCTTTAGGCTGTTTTGCATACATTTCTTTAAGTTTGTCCGTGTATGAGTCAAAACGACCTTTGGGCAAATTTCGTTCTTCTGTAGTTCTATCGTAAATTGCATCAATTCTTTCTGGTGTGTATTCATCCCAAGCGGCAAATACTAAAACGCAAGACGCTTCCACCATACATTCTGGATTAAGCGATCCTATAGCTAGTTTTTTACGCAACTCTTTATCTTCAACAACGATCACTCTAAATTGCTGCAAACCTGATGATGTTGGCGCTAAACGAGTTGCTTCTAAAATTTTAGTAAGGTTTTCTTCACTTACTTTTTTCTCTGGAAGGTAAGCTTTTGTGGCGTGGCGCCAATTCAAATCTTCTATTAATGACATAGATTTAGTTTTATACAATTAATATTATTCTCTGTTTTTTAAAAATACAAAACTTTTAGAGATGGGAGATTTAAAATTATATTAAATAAAAAATAATTATTGCATCACTAATTCGTTTTTTTATAACTCCAAACGGCAAAACCATTAATTGCGAAAGCATAAATTGCAATTATTACTAATTGACTTTTTATATCATTAAACCCTGCTCCTTTTAGCATAACCATTCTTATGACTTCAACAAAATAGCGAATAGGATTTAATAACGTTACTTTTTGAGCCCAACTTGGCATGCTTTCAATTGGTGTAAAAAGTCCACTCATTAAGATAAAAATCACCGTAAAAAACCACGCAATAAACATCGCTTGTTGTTGGGTCTCGGTATGATTGGAAATGAATAATCCGATGCCTAAAATAAGAATTAGATAAATGGAAGTAAATAAGTATATCAAAAAAATATTTCCTAAAATCGGAACGTTAAAGAGTACTTTGGCAATAATCAACCCGACAGTTAAAATTACTAAGCCTAAAATCCAAAATGGAAATAATTTCCCGATGATGAATTGGTGTTTTTTAATGGGAGTTACATTAATCTGTTCTAAAGTACCCATTTCCTTTTCGCGAACAATGTTCATGGATGACAAGAATAAAGACAACATAGTTACAATTAAAACTAAAATTCCGGGTACCATAAAGATTTTATAATTTAGATTTTTGTTGTACCAAAACGATGGAATAGTAAGAATGTTTTCAGGCTGTACTTCGTTACCTTGATTATAGATTTGCAATCGCATTTTTATGGATTGATTAAAACTCGATATAATTTGTGTGATATACACATTTGAAACTCCAGCAGCTGCTCCATCAATCGCATTAATGCTCACTGAAAGATTGGTATAATTTTGTTTTATTAAATTGCGTTCAAAATGAATTGGGATTTCCAGAATTACGTCTACATTTCCTTTTTGCATTTGAAGGTTGGCTTCTTTTTTACTTGGAAATTCGGCAATTATATCAAAATAATCGGATGATTGAAATGTACGGATCAACTCGCGAGAAGCGGCTGAATGATCGTGATCAACATATGAAAATTTAATATTTTTTACTTCAAAACTTGCAGCATTTGATAAAATGACCAATTGCAGTAAAGGCAAAATAAATATAATAGGAAGCATACTTTTATTTCTAAAAATTTGCTTGAACTCTTTTTGAATTATGAATAGAATTATTTTCACATTGCGAGTATTAAGATGGAAGTGTTGAGATAATTAATTTTGGAACACCGATTTGAGAAAATAGAGCAATTTTAATACTCTTTTTTGATACGGATTTTCTATTATCATTGATATTTGAAATTATTAGTGGTATCTCCTACTCTAATCTGATTTTGTACTTTTTAATACTAACTGATATAAACAACAGAGTCATTCCTACGAGAATCAGCGTTTCTTTCCAAATTATAGAAAATCCTGCACCTTTGAGCATGATTGCTTTTATAATGATAATAAACCATTTTGCGGGAATAATGTTACTGATGATTTGCAATGGCAAAGGCATACTCGAAATGGGAAAGATGAATCCAGACAGTAATATGACAGGCAACATCAAGCCAAAAAGCGATATCATCATAGCGGTTTGTTGCGAATTGGACAAAGTTGAAATCAAAATACCGAGGCTCAAGGCACAGATAATAAACAACACACTTTCAACAGCCAATAAAAATAAACTGCCTTCAATAGGCATTTTAAAAACAAAATAGCCTAAAAGTAAAATCACTGCTGCGTTAATAATGGACAAAAAAATGTACGGAAACACTTTTCCAATAATTACTTGAATCGGTTTAATGGGCGAAACCAGTAACACTTCCATCGTTCCCATTTCCTTTTCTCTAGTAATTGAAATAGACGTCATCATAGCCGAAACCAACATTAAAATAACAGTCATAACTCCTGGAACAAAGGTGAAAACACTTTTCAGTTCTGGGTTGTAAAATAGTTGTGTTTGCGTTTCTATTTGATGCTTTTGATTGTTGATTTTATTTTTGTCTTGCATGTAATTTTGCAACATTGCAGTAACATAATTAGAAATTGTATTAGCAATATTGGGATCCGTAGCATCCGTAATTACCTGCACTTTTGCATTTTTTTCGGTTTGCAATTGTTTGATAAAATCATTCTCAAAAACCAAAACCGCCTTTACTTTACCTCTTTTAAAAACCGCTTCAATTTGTGATTCTGAACTTAATTCTTGTTCGATATCAAAATAGGTAGAATTGCTGATTTTTTGAATAATCTTTTGCGTTTCAGTATCTTTTGACTTGTCTAGAACGGCAATTTTAACGTTATTAATTTCGTTTGTTATGGCAAAACCGAACAACATAATTTGTGCTATCGGCATTCCAAAAAGAATGAACATAGAACGTTTGTCACGAAAAATGTGATAGAATTCTTTCCTTACAAAACCGATGAATCTTTTCATTTTTTCAATTTTTAACAGTAAAGTCCGCAAAGGTTTACGCGATCTTCGCAATGTTTTAATTTTTAGGAAAACAGATTTAAGAAATTTGAGAAATCAGTAAAATCCATACTCTTTTAAAATCTTATTACTATTCTATATTCCGCGCCAACTTCAAAAACACATCATTCATTGAATTTACCTTGAATTGTTGTTTTAGGTTTTTTGGCGTATCCAAGGCTTCGATCACGCCGTCAACCATTATAGAAACGCGGTCGCAATATTCGGCTTCGTCCATATAATGCGTGGTTACAAAAATTGTAGTTCCTTTGTGGGCTTGTGTATAAATCATTTCCCAAAATTGCCTTCTGGTAATGGGATCAACACCTCCAGTGGGTTCGTCTAAAAAAACAATTTTTGGCTCATGCAGCAAAGCTACCGAAAACGACAGCTTCTGCTTCCAACCCAATGGCAGTGCACCCACTAAATTATTGGCTACATTTTGCATTTCTAGTTCTTCAACTAATTGAATCGACTTTTCTTTAATCTGCTTCCGCGATAAGCCGTAAATTCCACCGAAAAACGTAATGTTTTCATTTACCGTTAAATCATCGTACAAAGAAAATTTCTGACTCATGTACCCAATATTCATCTTTACTAAATCGGATTGCGTAGCAACATCTAATCCAGCAACAATCGCTTTTCCTGAAGTAGGATTTGAGATACCAATCAGCATTTTCATCGCCGTAGTTTTGCCTGCACCATTAGCTCCTAGAAATCCAAAAATTTCTCCTTTGTAAACATCAAACGTAATGCCTTTCACTGCAGTGAAATTGCCAAATGTTTTGGTGAGTTTTTCTACTTGTATGATTTTTTCTTTGTTCATAATAATGATAGATACCTGCAAGGTTTCGAAAACCATGTAGGATAATTACAAGTCCATAAATACATCTTCAATAGTTGTTTCTGCTTTTTTTATTATAATGTCCGAATGATTTTTTTCTTCCAAATACTGTTGTAAATCTTCTGGTTTAAAATCAACATTTTTATCAATGTAATGAATGAATTCTCCAAAAGCATAAACACTATAATGACTTGAATAATTTTTCAAATCATGAATTAATCCGTGTGTATTTTTAGACTGAATATCATAAATTAGTTTTTCATAATTAGCTGTTATTACTTGTGGAGCATCAATTTTTAATATTTTTCCTTTTTGTATCAACGCAATTCTATCACATAAGGAAGCTTCATCCATGTAAGGTGTAGAAACTAAAATGGTAATTCCTTTTAGCTGCAATCGTTTCAGCATTTGCCAAAATTCTTTTCGAGAAACTGGGTCAACACCTGTTGTCGGTTCATCTAAAAACAAAACTTTTGGTGCGTGAATCAATGCACAACACAATGCTAATTTCTGCTTCATTCCACCAGACAATGCTCCTGCTCTTCTGTCTTTGAAAGGTTCAAGTTGAATATAAATGTCTGCAATTAAGGCATAATTTTCAGCAAGTGTAGTTCCAAAAATGGTGGCAAAAAATTCAAGATTTTCTTCAACTGTCAAATCTTGGTACAGTGAAAACTTCCCCGGCATATAACCCACGGAACTCCGAATGGCTTTATAATCTGCAACTACGTCATATTCAGCAACAGTTGCATTTCCTTCATCAGGCATTAAAAGTGTTGTTAGTATTCTGAAAATGGTTGTTTTTCCAGCACCATCAGGACCAATCAATCCAAACAATTCTCCTGAATTTACTTCAAAAGTTACCGCGTCAACTGCTTTGATTTTATTGTACGATTTGGAGATGTTTTGAACTTTTATATTCATTTCAATTGCAATAACAATGGCAATGTCAAAATTCAATTTTTGTACTTGATCTTGACTTTTGCCATTGAAGATGATTTTTGTTATTATTTACTTAATTAACAAGAAGTTGCTATTTTCAGAAGCATCCACCCAATGTTTGATGTTTGGCTCGATTTTTACATAATCGCCTGATTTTAAATTTACCTTCTTGCCTCTTTCATCTTTATAACTTCCGCTACCTGATACACAAACTAATAATGCTGGTACATTTGTGATGTGTTCTGCTAATTGTTTACCTTTCGCAATTTGCAGCGACAGTACCTTATTTTCTGATGGAGCAAATAAAAGTGCCGTTTGAACGTCTTTTACCTCAGTGTGTAATTCTTTTAAATTCATTGCTTTAGTAGTTTGTTGAACTGACGTAGACTTACAACTGGTGAATCCTAAAATGGATACGAAGAGAATTATTTTTTTCATAGTAGTACTTTTTACTGTTTATATAAATTGTAATTGATTTTATTGTTGAAATTGATTCAAAAAATTAATATTGTCTTTGCTATTGAACTAAAGCATTACTTCCGCAGGCATTCCTATTTTTAAGCTTCCATCATTCTTAACGATTACTTTTACAGCGTAAACCAAATTAACCCGTTCTTCCTTAGTTTGAATGATTTTAGGAGTAAATTCTGCCGCAGAAGCAATCCAAGAAATTTTTCCTTTAAAGGTTTTTGTTCCGTCTTTTTCATCGATAGTAACGTTTACTTCTTGTCCGACTTTTATGGATGACAATTGCGTTTCGCTAAAATAAACACGCAAGGTCATTTCGGACAAATCGGCAATTTTATAGATTGGTTTGCCATACGATGTGATTTCGTTGGCCTCTGCATATTGTGCTAAAACAGTTCCCGAAACGGGATTTATAATTTTTGATTTTTTAAGTTGGTCGTTTAATTTTTCAATTTGAACGTCGATCGATTGTACTTCGTTTACAATTGGTGCATTTTGTGTTGCTACACTTTTAATTTGCTGTTGCAATACGTTTACTTTTCCAGAAATTTCGTCTACTTGGCGTTTCGTGGCAGCACTTTCGCTGAACATCGTTTCGATTCGGCTTTGTTCCAATTTGGCTGTTTTCAGTTGTTCTTGCACCACATTGCGTTGTGACAAAACATTTGCTGACTTTGATAGAATCGTATTTTTAGAAGCAAGCAACTGCTGTTTGTTTAAATACAATTGCAGTGTATCAATTTGGCCAATCACCACATTTTTTTCAAGCAGCATGCCTTCATCTAGATTTAAGAACTCAATTTTTCCATTGGCTTCTGCAGAAATCGTAACTTCTGTAGCTTCAAAATTTCCATATGCATCCGCTTCGTTCTCTGCTTTATTGCAAGAAAATAATACAAATGCGATTATAATTGTAACTATATTTTTCATTATATATTTTTATTTTTTTTGACTTTACTACTTTCGACTAATTCGTACCCAATGTCGTTTGGTAACTAATTTTGGCTAATTCAAGTTGTGTTTCGTGTATTTTTTGGTTCGTTTTTGAGTCATAAAGTTGGTTTAATTCTGTCAAATATTCTGACGAAGTTATCACGCCATTTCGCAATTGCGAATCAAAAGCATTCATTACTTTCTCCCTGATTTCAATAATTTTAGCATCCGTTTTTATGATGGCTTCCATTTTAGCAATTTCAGATTGTAAGTCATTTAACTGCATCTGATTATTGGTTTCAAAAGTATCTTTTTCGGTTGTAATAATTTCCTTGGCAATGTCTAAAGCTTGATTATCGGTTCTTGATTTATTCCAATCAAAAATATTCCAATTTAGCTTTAAACCCACAATATAAAATCCCTGAAAGGAATTGTCAAGCATATTCAAACCTGGATTTCCATAACCTGCTTGTCCAAATGCGCTAAGTTTCGGTAAATTTGATTTTGAAATCACTTCCTTTGAAGCGTCGATTTGCGCTTGTTGCAATTCAAAAAACTGTAATTCTGGTCGAAAACCTGCACCTTGTACATCAGTACTTGGATTTTCTAAAATGGTATTTTCGGCAAATTCAATTGTTGTTAAACTAGCTAGATTTTGAAGTTCTTTAGCTCTTTGAAAACTATTTTCCGTCAAAGCTTGATCTAACTTTAGTAATTCCGCTTCTAAAACTTGTTCTGATGCCGGCAAGTTAGCTCCGTTTTTAACACCAGAATGCACTTCTTTTAATCTTGAATTGATTGTATTTTGTTTTGCAACCAACAATTTACTTTGCTCTTCAAAAAGCAAAATCATCATGTATGCATAATTAATTCTAGATTTTAATTGATATAGATTTATGGCAACTTGCTGCTGTACTGTTTGCATTTGCGCTTCTTTTAATTTGGAATTTGCAGCGATCATTCCACCATTATAAATCAACTGATTTACATCTAAAGTTGCTCTATATTGATCTTTATTTATCGGCTGAATTCCAGGCAAAGATGTTGGTAAACCAATAACATCCGATTGATAGGTTGCCAATGCATTCAAATCTACCTTGGGCAATTTTGCTTTATGCAACGCACCAATTTCTAATGTTGATTTTTGTTGAATCAAATCAGTTTGTTTCGCTAATGGATAATTTTTTTCGGCCCAATCATAACACTCTTTCAAGCTTATTTTTTGCTGTGAGAATCCTAAAAAGGGTATAAAAATTAAATAATATAAAATTAATTTTTTCATTTTTTTATTGCATTTATAATAAAGGATGTGATATGCTTTTTACGTTCTGCAAGAAGTTGGTTGTAGTCGACTTCATTTAAATTTGAAATTTTCTGAAGTAATGGAGCGCCCACAAATGGAAATATGGACAAGGAAAACATATCCACTACTATTTGTTTTGGATCTACAGATCGTAAAATTCCATTTTTAATTCCTTCTTCAATTTGGATCAAAAATTTAGTGGGTTTTGGAAATTCAGCCTGACTGAAAAAATCAGCGGCAAAATCAGGGTTGTTATTTAGCTCTTGAATAATGAACGTGGGTAAGAAACGATTTTCCAATACAAATGAAATGTACTTGTCGGTAAAATTTTCAATTTTATCAAAAAGAGCATCATCAGAATTCAAGACGATGTGAATTTGCGGTGCCAATTGCATAAATGCTTTCTTAAAAACAGCCTCAAAAAGTAACTGTTTGCTCCTAAAATAATAATGCAACATCGCTTTATTTATACCCGCTTCATCTGCAATTTCTTGCATTCTGGCACCCGCCATTCCTTTCTTGTGGAAAATAGCAATGGCACTTTTAAATATAAGCTCTTCTGTATTGGATTCTAATTTCTTCATTTTGACTAAACAGTTTAACCACTTGGTTAACAAATTTACAATAATTTTTGCACAATAAAATTAATTTCTACAAAATAAATTAATTCTTTTTAACAACCTGATTAAAACTAGCTAATTAATTGTTTTTCAATTTTTTATGTAAAAATTAAAAAAGTCAATTCATTTTTAAAAGATTAGATTCTGTGTAACTTTGGTTACTTTACAACTTAAATTTAATTTGTAATTTTGAATAATATAAAAAATACTATGAAATATTTTCTATCCCTTTCGGCGTTACTCTTCCTTTTTGGATGTCAAAAAAAGAACACCACCTTCACCGAAATTTCCACGCACGCTGATGAAAAAACTGCTGCTGTTGTAGAAGGAAAAAAACTAATGGAAACCCATTGTTATTTGTGCCATAGTCCAGATGCTGCAGAAAACCAGGGCCGAATCGCGCCTCCCATGGTTGCCATAAAAGCACACTATATAGATAAGAAAGGCTACAGTAAGGACGAATTTATTGAAAAAATGACTTCGTTTGTACAAAATCCAACCAAAGATAAGGCAATTTTGAAGGGTGCTGTCAAAAAGCACGGTTTGATGCCAAAACAAGATTTTCCAATAGGTAGCGTAGAGAAAATAGCGGCATATCTTTACGAATACAAAATTGAAGAACCCCAATGGTTTCAATCGCATTGGCAATCGCATGGAAACCAAAACTGGTCGCAATCAGGTATTGTATTTACAGAATCAAGCACAGCTCCAAATTTTGCCGACATAGGTTTAGAATATGCTTTAGAAACCAAAAAAGTGCTGGGGAAAAACTTAATGACAGCTATTCAGCAAAAAGGGACAATTGCTGCTTTGGATTTTTGTAATGTACAAGCAATACCACTAACTGACAGTATGTCTACACATTACAATGCAGTCATTAAACGTGTTTCAGACCGGAATAGAAACCCAAACAACAAAACAAACGCAGAGGAGTTATATTACATCAATCATTTTAAAAAATTGACTGCCAATAAAGAAGAAATTAAGCCAGTGGCATTAGAAAAAGGATCTAAAATTCAATTTTACTATCCAATAGAAACCAATTCAATGTGTTTACAATGTCATGGAACCCAGATCAGACCCGATGTTTCGAAACGGATACTAAAACTATATCCAAACGATTTGGCTGTTGACTACAATGAAAATGAAGTTAGAGGAATTTGGAGTATTACATTTGATAAAAATTAAAATGACAAGAAAAGGATTTATAATTACAGGAATAGGGATTGTTTTTGGATTAGTTTCAGGTTACTTCTATTACGACAAAATTGGTTGTTTAACAGGAAATTGCGCCATTACATCCAAACCATTAAATAGCACACTGTATGGCGGTTTAATGGGTGGATTATTGTTTAATTTGTTTGCTACATCATCAATAAAGAAGCCAGAGAAAAAATAAATAGAACTTCATCTCAACACTGAGAATAAACTCTTCTATTTTACAACCAGAAATAAAATAAGTATCTTGCACTACTTATTAATAAACGCCAAATGCAATTTCGTTACCTTTCAAATCATACTATATATTTACTTTCCTTAGTACTTTGGATTTTAAATACTGGTTTATGTCACTCCCAAGTTAAAGTAGTTTCTTGGAATGTAGAGCATCTCGGGAAATCAAAAACCGCCACAGAAATCAAATTCATGGCAAAAATTATTAGAGATTTTGACGTTGCGGCAATTCAGGAAGTCGTTGCCGGCTACGGAGGTGCTCAAGCTGTAGCTCAATTAGCAGATGAATTAAATCGTACAGGTTCAAAATGGGATTACGTTATAAGCGATCCTACTTCAAGCAGCGCTTATAAAACAGAACGATATGCATTTCTATGGAAAACGGCAGTTGTAAAGAAAATTGGCAAACCATGGTTAGAGCAAAAATATACTTTGGAGATCGACCGCGAACCTTTCTACTGTACTTTTGATTATAAAGGACAACCATTTACGTTAGTTAACTTTCATGCTATTACCAAGAATCTTCAGCCGGAGACAGAGATAAAATACTTTAAATTTCTACCCGATTTATATCCCAAACTGAATCTGATATTTGTTGGCGATTTCAATTGTCCGCAATCGCATTCGGTTTTCAATCCTTTGAAGAAATTGGGCTACCAACCTTTGTTAATTGCTCAAAAAACAACCTTAAAAAAGCATATTAAAAACGGCGAATACTTGCATTCCGAGTTTGATAATATGTTTTATTCTCCGAAAGTAAATAAGACAAATGGGGGTATTATTCTGTTTTACACAAATTTTAAAACTTTACCTGAAGCTCGATCCGTTTCTGATCACCTCCCGATTTGGATGGAATTTTCGTTGAATTAAAGAGTCGATTTTATTTGGCGAAAGCCTTAGAAAAAAATTTAAAATTCGACTAGAATACTTGATGTAAAAAACACGCATAGTCTTTATAATTCTTGTTTTTATCTTGAAAATCTATACTCATTTTTGAAAAGTCATTATTCAGAAGATACAATTCCAGCACATGTAAGTAGCTTTTTAAAAATGTACTTCGTAGATAACCAATAGGAAGATGCCAATCATTTCCAAAACAAGCCAGTGCGATTTTATTATAGATAGTTCTGCCTTTTGTCGCTAATTCTTTATGTAATTGGACGAAAGTTTTTCCTTTAATTTTGATTTTATGCGACACAAATTCTGCATCAATAACATCCTTTGAAGATTGATAATTTATCATTACACTAGACTCGTTCTTGTACACCCGATCTAGAAGTTGCACTTTTAGTGTTCGTTCAAATTGTTCTTCTAGCGATAATTTGATAAAAGTGCTTATCGTCATAATGATACATTAAAATAAATTACTTGCGAAATCTTGGCTCTGTTTTAAAGGAATATCGATAAGCCCGCTTCACAAATTGCGTAGAAGTGATAAAAAACAACGCAATAATAAATCTATATTGTTTTGCAAAACTTCCAATTGGAGCATAAAGAAGCGCATAAATCATAGCGATCAAAATGGCCAACCAGAAAATTAGAACACTATAAAAAACCCATTGACGTTTAAAATTCATTGTCGTACTTTTAGAATATAAAGATAGGAAAAATAAAAGTTTCTTTTATAAGATTCATTTTGGGTTAAAATTAAGTATATTGATTTTAATAATTATAAAGTAAAAGCAAAGCATATTGCCAACTGTATAGTGCATAACTCTGTAGTAAAGATTTTATATTAAAAATAATACAATCTATATTGAAAGCGAAGTCCAGATTCAGTAACAAGGCGAATTATGAATTATCGGATTGAATTAAGTCAATTTAGCAAAGTTTGTGTTTTTAAAATTAAAGAAATCATCAGGATTTTTATTATCTTAATTTGCAAAATGCTTAGCATTAGTAAGGATTATTTTTTGCTCAACTGGAATTGATTAGAAAGTACTAAACAAAAAAAAGGATTTGTAAAATTACAAATCCTCTTTCAATCAACCAAAAAAACAAACCTTATGTGTTATGCTTTTGGAGTAACAACAGTATCAATTACGTGAATAACACCATTAGATTGGTTAACATCAGCAATAGTTACTTTTGCTTTTCCTCCATTTTCGTCCGTGATATATAAATCTTTACCCATCATCCAAGCCGTTAATGTACCACCTTGAACGGTTTTCAACATTGCTTTTCCATTTCCTTTTTTAATTGCTTTTGCAATATCTTTTGCATTCATTTTTCCTGCAACAACGTGGTACGTTAAGATCCCTTGCAACATTGCTTTATTTTCGGGTTTAACCAAAGTTTCAACTGTTCCTTTAGGCAATTTGTCAAAAGCAGCGTTCGTTGGAGCAAAAACGGTGAAAGGACCTTTACTTGATAAAGTCTCTACTAAATCTGCAGCTTTAACTGCGGCAACTAGAGTTGTATGGTCTTTGGAATTTACTGCATTCTCAACAATGTTTTTAGTTGGATACATTTCGGCACCACCTACCATTACTGTTTTTTGAGCGTAAGAAGTTGTTCCGAATGCTAATGCAATTGTGAAAATTGCTGTACTTAATAAATTTCTGTTTTTCATGATAATTTTTATTATTAGATGTTTATACAGTCATTTACGGGAATGCATTTGATATGGTTTTAAATAAATAAAAATAATGCATAAAAAAAGCCCCACATTACTGTGAGGCCTTAATTTTATTGAAATAAAGTCTGGAAATTAGTTTCCTCCTTTTTCCATTTTAGCTTTCAAAGCTGCAAGAATGTCGTTACTATCTCCTAAAGTAGAAGCAGCAGGTGCATTGTTGTTACTAGATGAATTGCTATTGTTATTGTCATTGTTTGCTTTCACATTTTTCTCTTCTTCTTCACGGAAGATCGCTGTGTGAGATGCAACAACTCTTTTGAATTCTTTGTTGAATTCGATAACTTTGAAATCAGCAGTATCGCCTTTTTTCAATTTTTTACCGTCTTCTTTTTCTAAATGACGAGTTGGAATAAACGCAACAACATCATCACCGAAATCTACAGTAGCTCCTTTGTCAACAATTTCAGAGATTTCACCGTTGTGGATAGTTCCTACAGCAAAAGCTTCTTCATGTTTGTCCCATGGATTAGCAGTAGTTTGTTTGTGACCTAAAGACAATTTACGTCCGTCAACATCTAATTCTAATACTACAACGTCAAGTTTTTCACCAACGTTTACAAATTCAGATGGGTGTTTAATTTTCTTAGTCCAAGATAAGTCAGAAATGTAGATTAATCCATCAATTCCTTCTTCAAGCTCTACGAAGATACCAAAGTTTGTAAAGTTTCTAACAATACCTGAATGTTTAGAACCTACAGGGTATTTAGAAGTAATATCAGTCCAAGGGTCTTGAGACAATTGTTTGATACCTAATGACATTTTACGGTCATCTCTATCTAAAGTTAAGATCACTGCATCCACTTCATCACCAACTTTTACGAAATCTTGAGCAGAACGTAAATGAGTTGACCATGACATTTCAGAAACGTGGATCAAACCTTCAACACCTTCAGCAACTTCGATGAAAGCACCGTAATCAGCGATAACAACTACTTTACCTTTAACTTTATCACCAACAGCAAGGTTAGCATCTAAAGCATCCCAAGGGTGAGCGTTTAATTGTTTCAATCCTAATTGAATTCTTGTTTTCTCGTCATCAAAGTCAAGGATTACAACGTTCAATTTTTGATCTAATTCAAGAACTTCACTTGGGTGATTAATTCTAGACCAAGAAAGGTCAGTAATGTGAATCAATCCATCAACACCACCTAAGTCAATAAACACACCATAAGAAGTAATGTTTTTAACAACACCTTCTAATACTTGTCCTTTTTCTAATTGACCGATGATTTCTTTTTTCTGTACTTCAATATCCGCTTCGATAAGCGCTTTGTGAGATACAACAACGTTTTTAAATTCGTGATTAATTTTCACAACTTTAAATTCCATTGTTTTGTTTACGTATACGTCGTAATCTCTAATTGGTTTAACATCAATTTGAGATCCTGGTAAAAACGCTTCAATTCCGAAAACGTCAACGATCATACCACCTTTAGTTCTGCATTTTACAAAACCATTAACGATTTCTCCTGTTTCGTTTGCAGAGATAACTCTATCCCAAGCTTTGATAGTACGTGCTTTTCTGTGAGATAATACCAATTGACCTGTTTTATCCTCACGGATGTCAATTAATACTTCTACAGTATCACCTACTTTTAAGTTTGGATTGTAACGGAATTCATTTAAAGAAATTACACCTTCAGATTTAGCGTTGATATCAACGATTGCATCTCTGTCAGTAATTCTTACAACAATACCATCTACTACTTCTTCTTGATCAGTTGCAATAAAAGTTTTTGCTACTAATTCTTCAAATTCTTGCAAGTTTTTTTGGTCAACAGGATCAATTCCTTCTTCGAAATTGTGCCAATTAAACTCTGCTAAAAACTGCTCTTGTGATTTGTTAACGTCAGACATATGTTCTGATAAAAATTTGTATTCTGCATTCCTTGCGTTTCTTAATGCGATAAGAAAAAAACAGAAGTTGTTTACTTAAATATTTGATACCTAATGGAAACGCTATTCGCTAAAAGGTGTGCAAAAGTAAAGCTTATATTTTGAATTACAAAATAATGTTACACACAATTTAATTATTGTAAATTAAAATCAGGAAACTAAGCCACTTTAGATATTTTACAACAAATACAGGTGCAAAATAGTCTTTAAAAAAAAAGTCTGACAAAAATGTCAGACTTTATATATACTTTACTTGAGGTTTATCTCGAATAATTTGGAGCTTCCTTTGTAATCGTTACATTATGAGGATGGCTTTCATTAATTCCGCTGGACGTAATGCGAACAAATCGTCCCGTTTCTTGCAAAGTTGGAATATCTTTTGAACCACAGTATCCCATTCCAGCCCGTAAACCACCGATGAACTGTTGCATACTTTCGTTTAATTCTCCTTTATAAGGTACACGACCAACGATTCCTTCTGGTACTAATTTTTTAACATCATCTTCAACATCCTGGAAATAGCGGTCTTTTGAACCTTCTTGCATAGCTTCTACAGAACCCATTCCACGGTACGATTTGAATTTTCTACCTTCAAAAATTATCGTCTCTCCTGGAGATTCTTTTGTTCCCGCTAAAAGCGAACCTAGCATTACACAATCTGCTCCTGCAGCAATTGCTTTAGGAATGTCTCCTGTATAACGAATTCCTCCATCAGCGATTACCGGAACGCCTGAGCCTTTAATTGCAGCGGCAACTTCTAGGACTGCAGAAAATTGCGGAAAACCAACACCTGCTACAATACGAGTAGTACAGATTGAACCTGGACCAATTCCTACTTTTACGCCATCTGCACCATTTTCAACTAAAAATTTAGCTGCTTCAGGTGTAGCAATATTTCCTACGATAACGTCTATACTGGTAAATTTTGCTTTTATTTCTTTCAAAACATTGACCACACCTTGCGTATGTCCGTGAGCCGTATCAATTATTAAAGCATCTACACCAGCGTTTACCAAAGCTTCAGCTCTTTGAACCGCATCACCAGTAACACCAATCGCAGCGGCAACTCTTAACCTACCGTAAACGTCTTTATTTGCTATTGGCTTTTGTGTTAATTTGGTAATATCTCTAAAAGTAATTAATCCTACTAACACATTATTAGCGTCAACAACGGGAAGTTTTTCAATTTTATGACCTTGCAAAATTATTTCCGCTTCGCCTAAAGAAGTTCCTGCAGCAGCTGTCACTAAATTCTCAAAAGTCATCACTTCAACAATCGGACGGGTTCCCACTTTTTCAAAACGCAAATCACGATTGGTAACAATTCCTTTCAATTTTTTCTCTTCATCAACAATTGGAATTCCACCGATACCAAATTCCTTCATTGCATTTTTAGCATCTGCAACTGTTGAATTTAAAGGTAAAGTTACAGGATCGATAATCATTCCCGACTCCGCACGTTTTACACGACGCACTTTTGCAGCTTGCTGTTCAATGGTCATGTTTTTATGCAAAACACCTATTCCGCCTTCTTGAGCCATCGCAATTGCCATAGCACTTTCAGTCACTGTATCCATTGCTGCGGAAACAATAGGAACATTAAGCGTTATATTTCGAGAAAATTTAGTTTGGATATTGACTTCTCTAGGAAGTACATTTGAAAAATTTGGTACTAATAAAACATCGTCATAAGTAAGTCCTTCTCCGATTATTTTTGTTTGATGTGCAATCATTGCCTGTTGTAGTTGTGGTTTAATTGCGTGCAAATATACTACAATTAAATAAAATTATTTCCTAATTTTTTAAAAAAGAAATAATAAACTCCGTGCCATTTTCTACTGTACTTTTCAAATCAAGCCTGCCCCGATTATTAGCTAAAAATTGCTTTACTAATAAAAGCCCTAATCCTGTTCCTTCTTCAAATGCTGTTCCATCCTCTGAAGTCATCCGTTGTTGCCTATTTAGTATTTGATCAATACGCTCTTCACTTAATTTTTTGCCAGTATTTAAAATGTGTACTTCCACATAATCATCAGACTCTGTGTAGGATACACTAATTTTTCCACTTGGATTGGTAAACTTAATTGCATTAGAAATGAGATTCTGAATTATTATTCGTGCTTGACCAATATCGGCATTGATAAAAAGCACCTGATCTTGCTCAAAATTTTGAAACTTGATCTGTTTTTCATTAATTTCTTCTCTATAAAAATCCGCAACATGTTCTATTAAAGAATAGATATCTACACTTTCAAAGTTTACTTTTTGACCGTCCATTTGCGTGTTGGCCCACTCGAGCAAATCGTTCAGCATTCTAGATGTGCTTTGTGCTTGCAAATGTAATTTCTCAAAAACCTCTTCTTGAAGCTCCGGCGAAAACGCATGCTCTTTTTGTAATTCCAAAACCTGTATGATGGTATTTAACGGCGAACGCAGATCATGTGAAATGATTGAGAATAATTGATTTTTTGACTCGTTAAGACTTAGTAAATCTTTATTCTGCCTTATTATTAATGCTTTTTGACGTTTAATATCTTCATTTTTTAAAGTCAGTTTTCTATTGAACGCATCTTTTAGCTTTGCAGTTCTCCAAGCTAAAAATAGCGTACCTATTAGAAGCAAGATTAAGGCTACAAAAGAGTACATTATAATTTGATTACGTTTGGCTTCCTGTACCTTTTTCTGGTTGGTGCTAACAAGTTTTAAATTTTCAACTTCCTTACTTTTAAGTTGCAGATAATTAATATCATTTATTTTTTTTTCACTGTACAAACTATCTTCCAAATCACTGCTGATTTTTCTGTAGTCGTACGCTTTCTTAAAATCACTTTTCTTGTAATATACTTCTGAAATAATTTTTGAAATACGAGCAACATCTACAATTGCTGTATTTTTTAAAGCATAGGAGTAGGACAATAGACCGTATTCTTCTGCTTTATCGTAATCATTTAGCTCTAAAAATGTTTGCGACAAGCCAATATATGCATACGCCTTTTCCCAGTTGTTTGGTAATGGCTGCTTACTCGTAAGTACTTTATTGTAATAATAAAGCGCAGAATCTGGCTTGTTTCTCGTGAGCATCATATCGCCAAGCTTACTTTCAATCATGTTATTTGATTCCTCTCCTTCCAGGAATTTAGAATACCTTAGTGCTTTCTGTAAGCTTACGGTAGCTTCATCATAGGCTTTTAAAGCACCTTGTGCTAAACTGATATTAAAATAACATCTCGTAATTCCTAAATAATTTTTATTCTTTAAATCAATTTGCAGGCATTTTTCAAAAGTAGAAATGGCTTCATCCATTTGATTAAATCCACTTTGAATAAGTGCAATTCCATTTAGAGAGCGTGCTAAGTCCTTGTCATTATTATACTTTTCGTGAATCGGAACAGCTTTGAGATACATTTGAAGTGAGAGGTTGTACGAGCCTTTTACATAATTGTAAACACCCAACATTGTATAAACCTCCCCTAATTTCGCTTTATTATTAAGCTTGACGGCTAATTTCTTAGCTTGTTCTACCTTTAAAAAACCAATACTATCACTTTTATACTTTAAATTATCTGCCTCTTTAAGAAGTAAATCAATCTTTTTTAAAGTTGATTGCTGCGCTTGAGCTGCGTGTTGTGAAGCAATTGCAAACAACACAATTAAAAGCAACTGAATATGAACCTTCATAAATGGATACGTATAAATTTATAGTGCGTATTTTGATTTAACCTGCATGAACTCCTTTTTCTATCCACCTTATTGCTTAACGCTGTAATGCCTGCTTATTTTAAACAAATAAAGCACGCACAATTGCAATAATTTAATGGTATTTTCCAAACAATTTTGTAGCTTCATTATAACAACTTTCAAAGCTCATTGGACTAGCGTTTGTGGGTACTTTCTCGGCAGTAAAGTAAGATAGCAATTTTTCAGTTGGCATATTTCCAGTCAAATCGTCTTTCGCCATCGGGCAACCTCCAAATCCTTGAATAGCTCCGTCAAATCGTAAACAGCCTCCTTTATAAGCAGCATTTACTTTTTCAAACCATTTATCAGGCGTGGTGTGTAGATGTGCTCCAAATTCGATTTGAGGGTAGTGCGGAATCAAATTTGAAAATAAATATTCAATCACTTCCGGTGTGGAACTTCCTACTGTATCTGATAAGGATAAGATTTTAACGCCCATTTTAGTCAAACGTTCGGTCCAATCGCCCACAATTTCCACATTCCAAGGATCTCCATACGGATTTCCAAATCCCATCGAAAGATAGGCAACAACTTCCTTATTTGTTTTTGAAGCAATATTTAAGATTTCGTCCAAAGTAACTAAGGATTCTGCAATGGTTTTATGCGTATTTCTCATCTGAAAATTTTCAGAAATTGAAAAAGGATAGCCTAAATATTGAATTTCGTTATGAACTGAGGCTAATTCTGCACCTTTAGTATTGGCAATAATAGCCAGAAGTTTACTTTGCGTCTGTGATAAATCTAACTTGGCTAATACTTCTGCCGTGTCCACCATTTGCGGAATTGCTTTTGGAGATACAAAGCTTCCAAAGTCAATCGTATCAAAGCCTACTCGCAAAAGCGACTGGATATAAGCTACCTTTTCATCCGTAGGAATAAACGACTTGATACCTTGCATGGCATCTCGGGGACATTCGATAATTTTGATTGACTTCATCTTGCCAAAGATAGTAAAGAATTGAAATTTACGAAATCGATTTCTGAAAAAATATCAATTGCCGCATTCATTTGATTATTTTAATCGACCCAACAATTTTTTATTAATGGCTTTAATTAAAGCAGGACCTTCGTAAATAAACCCAGTATACAACTGAATTAGACTTGCACCTGCATCTAACTTTTCAATTGCATCTTCGGCAGAATGAATCCCTCCCACTCCAATAATTGGAAATGAACGATTGCCTTTTTCAGCCAAAAACCGAATTACTTCCGTAGATCTTTTACTCAAAGGTTTTCCAGATAAACCACCCATTTCAGCTTTATTTTCAGATTGCAATCCTTCGCGCGAAAGCGTGGTATTGGTAGCAATTACTCCTGCAATTTTTGTAGTATTTACGATATCAATAATATCAAGCAATTGTTCGTCGGTCAAATCGGGAGCAATTTTTAATAAAATCGGTTTTGGTTTCGACTTTAAATTATTTTTATTTTGCAAGGTTTGTAATAAGTGTTGCAAAGGTTCTTTGTCCTGTAATGCTCTCAAATTTGGTGTATTGGGCGAACTCACATTGACCACAAAGTAATCCACATGATCATAAAGCGCATCAAAACAAATTTCATAGTCGGTAACTGCTTCCTCGTTGGATGTCAGTTTATTTTTACCAATATTTCCTCCTATTAAAACTCCATTATTTTTTTTCAAACGTTCCACCGCTTCCAAAACACCTCCATTATTAAAACCCATCCGATTGATGATTGCTTGGTCTTCCTTCAAACGAAATAAACGCTTTTTAGGATTACCTTCTTGCCCTTTTGGCGTCAATGTGCCAATTTCTATAAAACCGAACCCTAGATTGGATAATTCCTTATATAATTTTGCATCCTTATCAAATCCGGCGGCTAAACCTACTGGGTTTTTAAATTTTAAACCAAACACTTCGCGTTCCAGCCGCGGATCATTTACTTCATACAACTTCCGAAAAATTCCGGCAATTCCAGGTAACTTAAATAAATTACGAATCATCGAAAACGTAAAATAGTGCACTTTTTCTGGATCATATTGAAATAAGAGCGGTCGGAGAATTGTTTTATACATATTGCTGTTGTTTGTTTCGCAAAAATAATCAAAACCGAAAGCTTTCCATCTAAAATAAGAAACTAAAATAAGATAGAATTAAATTCATTTAAAAAATTATAAAAATCACAGCTTCATAAAATTCACATAGTAATAATAAGGTGTCAAGTGCGCTAATTAAAGCTCCGAAAGTTCAATTTCATGTAAAAGTTTAAATATTGTAAACTATAAAAAAAGTACTATAACAGATTTTAAAGGTAACGGTGGCATCTTTGTACTATAGAATTAACAACCTATAAAAACAAAAAAAAGCTATGAAAAAATCAATTTTAACTTTAGGAATGCTGGCTTCGGTTTTTGCACTTTCGCTTACAAGTTGTAAGGATGCTGAAGGTACTGTTAAAGATACTCAAGAAGAAGTATTGGATTCTAGAGTAGATTTAATGGAATCCAAAAATGAAGCTGCTGAAGCTTTAGAGAAATTTAAGTTGGATGTGTATGAAGATATTTCAGACAACAACAAAAAGATTCGCGATTTGAGAGTTAAAGAAATTAAAGGTACAGCGAAAGAGCGCGAAGATTATGCCACTCGAATTGATCAATTGCAAACCAAGACAGAAGCATTGAAAGCAAAGTTAGATGCTTATACTTCTTATGATGAGTCAAGTTACGCAACATTTAAAAACGATTTACAGGAAAATGCAGATGCATTGGAACGTGAATTTAAAGAACTAGAAAATCAAAAGTAAATCCCCAAATTAATATTTAGAATATGACAACTTTAAGAAAATTATTTATTGCCCCTGTATTTGCTGTAGCACTTTTTTCAGCACACTCAATGTCCGCTCAAGACCTAACTAATTCATCTGCGTATGATATGGACGGTAGAGAAGAATTAAAAGTTGGTATCAAGGCTGGTATGAATTATTCCAATGTGTACAGCGAAAGCGGAGAAGATTTTGTTGCCGATGGTAAAGCAGGATTTGCTGGAGGTGTTTTTGTGTCTATTCCTTTAAGTCAATTGGTTGGAATTCAGCCTGAATTGATGTATTCTCAAAAAGGTTTTAAAGGCGAAGTGCTTGGTGCAGAATATAAAGCTACGTTTAACTACCTAGACTTACCTGTTCACTTACAAATTAAGCCTACTGAAAACATTAGTATTCTTGCAGGACCACAATTTTCGTACCTATTAAGCTCTAAATATGAGTTGGGCGGTTTTAGTGCTTCAAGTGACGATTTAGAAGACGATAACAAGAGAGCAACATTAGGACTTTCTGCAGGTGTAGATTTTACATTACAAAACTTTCTAATTTCTGCTCGTGGATCTTGGGACTTAAGTAAAGTAAATGATGATAACGATACGAGTGACATCAATTATAAAAATCAAGTTTTTCAAGTTACTTTAGGATACCGTTTCTAAAGATTAATGGGAGAAATTGTTACTGAAAAAGAAAAATTAACGAAAGACCGCTATATCTTTCGAAAAGTCAAAAAATAATACTAATTTTAAAAATCAAACATTATGAGTTCAGGTAAAGTAGTTTTAGGTGCAATCGCAGGATTAGCAACAGGTGCAATTTTAGGAATATTATTTGCTCCAGAAAAAGGTAAAGACACACGTAAGAAAATTGCTAAAAAAAGCAAAGAGTCTATGGACGAGATGAAATCAAAATACGAAGGTGTTATTGATACATTGTCTAACAAATACGAAAGTGTAAAGAAAGATGCTTCGGCTCTTATGAACAAAGGTGAAAACATGGCAGAAGACGTAAAAGAAAATGCTGAACGTCTATACGCAGAAGGAAAAGATTTGACACGTGAGGCTAAGATTAGAGCTGAAAGTCAAGTTAAATAATTAAATGAACAACTATGAAAGATAAAGCAGTATTGATAGAAATGCTTTTTGGAAAAGTGGAATCGTACACGAAGACCACTATTGAATTGTACCGACTCAAAGCTATTGACAAGCTTACAGATGTATTTGCAACCATTGCTTCTGGACTTATACTTGCTGTTATTATTGCTTTATTCTTCATATTATTTTCAATTGGTCTTGCGCTTTTTCTAGGCGAACTTTTGGGAAAATCATACTATGGCTTCTTTGCATTAAGTGGGCTGTACGGTTTGATTGCTATCATTGTAGCGATGAATCGTCGCGAATGGTTAGAATTCAAACTTAACGATTTCCTTATCAATCAAATCTTTAAAGAGAAAGACAATGTATAGAATTAATAGCGACAAAACTTTAGCAACAGCCATTCAAAATTTGGAAGCACAACGTGTTTTAGAGTTAGAAATTCTTAAAAAACATGCTGAATATACTTTTCATGAATTGAATCCTTTGAACATAGTAAAAGAAAAAATTCACGATGGTTTATCAAATATAAGTGAAACGGTACATTCTACCGGCTTCAAAAATGGTGTTTTAAAAACTGGAATTGGTTTAGCAACTGGATTTTTGACAAAGAAATTATTCTTAGGAGCAGATGCAGGCATTGTAAAACGACTTCTAGGAACAGCGGTACAAGCAGCAGTTTCTGGTTTTATAATAAAGAAGTTGCCCGATGAATCATCAGAAATAAATACATAATTTATAAAACCGGTTTTTTAAATAGAAATCGGTTTTTTTCTGTTTTGCCTACTTACTACGTTTCATTATTTAGCCGATCTCACTGCTAATGCTGATCTTAAATAAATTACCCCAAATGAAGACGCCATCTTACTTCTTTTTACTACTAATTACCTTTTTATTACCTGCTGCACTTTCTGCGCAAGTAAAAGAGGAAGTTAAGGACACTACTGCAAAGAAGATAATAAAGAAAAAGCCTGAACAAGAGAAATCTTCCTCGGAAAAGGATACGGTACTTTATAATAAGATAGAGGATTTTTCAAAGAAAAGTAAATTTACAAAACTATTGCACAAAGCCGTATTTGAACCAATTAGTAATAAAAGTTCAAACCCAATTCGGAAAGAAAGAAAACGGGAATATAAAAAATATGAAGGTAAAATCATTAGGTCTATTACCATCCAAACCTTAGATCCTTTTGGCTACTCTGTTACTGATACAACCAAAAAACCAAAAAATTGGGGTGAGGAAACCGGAAATAAATTACACCTAAAATCGAAAGAATTTGCTATTAAAAACTTAACGCTTTTAAAGAAAAACACACCTTTAGATTCATTAATTGTTAGAGAAACAGAACGTTTGATACGGAAGCAGCGCTTTGCCAGTGAAGTACATATAACAGCCAGTTTAGCTAGTGCAAAATCAGATTCGATTGATGTTACCATTAGAGTATTAGATTCTTGGAGTATAATTCCTAAAGGATCGATATCACCAAGCCGAACTCGTTTTGAAATATTAGATCGAAACTTTTTTGGAACTGGAAGCGAATTTGAAAATGAAATAGTTACCGAAAATGAAAGTGGAAATACAGGATATCGCACAAAATTAGTGATACCTACGATAAAAAACTCGTATGTAAGAACGACTTTATCGTACCGCTATAATATTGATGAAAGCTATGGTAAAAGCATAAACGTTGAACGAAATTTCTATTCTGCCTTTACAAAATATGCAGGTGGAATCTATGTTGATCAGCAATTCAATAAAGACTCTCTACAAAATAGCGCAGGTGAATATGCAATGCAAAATTTTAGATACAATTCAATTGATGTTTGGGCTGGACGTGCTTTCTCTATTTTTGATGGAAGAAGTGAAACTGCCAGGACTACAAATCTTATTTTAGCTACAAGATACTTACACACCAATTTTGACGAGACTCCTGCCGAAGCGTTTGATCCTATAAATTATTACAGTGGCGAAAACTTTGCACTTTTAGGAATCGGGTTGTCTTCCCGACAGTTTGTGGAAGATGAATACTTATTTAATTATGGAATTACGGAGGATGTTCCCGTGGGAAAAATTTACAATATTACCGCAGGTTATCAGCGAAAAAACGAGTTGGGACGCTATTACTTAGGCAGTCGATTTTCCTTTGGAAACTACTACAAATTTGGTTATTTCAGTGTTAATTTTGAATACGGCACTTTCTTTAAAAAGAAGCGTTTAGAACAGTCTGCGTTAACTATTCAAGCAAATTATTTCACCAATTTAATTACTTTGAGTAACGATTGGAAAATGCGTCAGTTTATAAAACCACAAGTAGTTTTAGGTTGGAACCGATTACAAAGCAATGGAGATTATGTAACTATCAATGAAAGTAGTACATTTCAAGGCGATTATGGGGCAGGATTTGATGGCACAAATTCGTATGGTTTACAAGGCTATGATACTAACATTTTCGGAACTAAGAAAGTAATTATTTCTTTGCAAACGCAATTTTATGCGCCTTGGAACTGGATCGGTTTTCGATTTAATCCGTACGTAAATGTTACAGGGGCAATTTTAGGAAGCCAAGATTCCAGCCTTTTAAAAAGCAAATTATATTCTTCGTTAGTTGTTGGCGTTATCATAAGTAATGATTATTTAGTTTTCAATTCATTCCAATTTTCATTGGCGTATTATCCGTCCATTCCGGGACAAGGAACTAATATATTCCAAACCAATTCCTATCAAACTACTGATTTTGGCTTTCAAGATTTTGAATTGGGAAAACCACGAACAATATTATATGAGTAGAACCTCAATTTCTAATGTAATGTTAAAGGTTTTTCAAATCATTTCAAACTTTTATTAAATACCTATATTTGGCATTCTAACCACATATTTTTTTAGAATGCACGTACGCTCTACCCTATTAATAATAACGTTTTTCTTTCTATCCAGTCAAATTCAAGCGCAAGCACCCGCTAAACCCAATTCAGCTGAAATTTACGCTAAAATCGAAAAATTGAATTTTCTTGGTTCTGTTCTTTACGTAGCAGCCCATCCTGACGATGAAAATACTCGATTAATTTCATACATGGCCAATGCACAAAAAGCCAGAACAGGTTATCTATCACTTACAAGAGGTGATGGAGGTCAGAATTTAATTGGTCCCGAACTGCGTGAATTTCTTGGAGTAATCCGTACGCAAGAATTAATTGAAGCTCGAAAAGTAGATGGTGGCGAACAATTTTTTTCACGTGCAAATGATTTTGGTTATTCTAAAATTCCAACTGAAACTTTAAAAATTTGGAATGAAAAAGAAGTTTTAGGTGATATGGTTTACATCATTCGAAAATTTCAACCGGATGTAATTATCAATCGCTTTGATTACAGAACTCCAGGAACCACACATGGTCACCACACATCATCAGCAATATTAGCGCAACAAGCATTTGATTTAGTAAATGATAAGAACAGTTATTCCGATCAATTGAACTTGGTGCAAACCTGGCAACCCAAACGCATGTACTTCAATACTTCATGGTGGTTTTACGGCACAAAGGATAAATTTGATTCGGCAGATAAAACCAATTTAGCAAACCTGACCACAGGCGTTTATTACCAAAGTTTAGGGAAATCCAATCAAGAAATCGCTGCTTTAAGTAGAAGTCGCCATCAGTCTCAAGGCTTCGGAACTTTCGGGGTTAGAGGAGATGATATGGAATATTTAGAATTTATCAAAGGTGAAAAACCAAAGGTACCCACAAATTTATTTGAAGGCATTGATACTTCATGGAACCGCGTGGAAGGCGGAAAAACAGTTGGTAATTTAGTGGACAAAATTATAAAAGAGTATAATTTTAAAAATCCATCGGCTAGCATTTCTGATTTGGTAAAGGCTTATCAAATGATTCAAAATTTAAAAAATGACCATTGGAAAGAGTTAAAATCTAAAGAAATTAAGGACATTATTGCATCATGTGCAGGATTGTATTTAGAAACAGTTGCCGAAAATCAATCTGCGACACCCGATTCTGACATTAATTTAAATGTGGAAGCCGTAAATAGAAGTGCAGTATCCATGACATTAGAAAGCTTAACTACATTACCCGAAAATGTAATTTCAACTCAAAACATCGTATTAAAAGACAATGTAAACGAAAGTATTTCTTTAAAAATTCATATTCCAAAATCAACTGAATTTACCGCTCCATATTGGTTAAAAGAGCAAGGAACGGTCGGAATGTATCGTGTAGACGATCAGAAAAATATTGGTAAACCTGATATTATTCGTGATGTTAAAACCGTTTTTAATATCAAAATTAACGATGTTCTCATCCCTTTTGAGCGAACCGTAATATATAAATTTAACGATCCCGTTGCTGGGGAAGTGTATCGTCCATTTGATATTGAGCCTTTAGTAAGTACAAGTTTTACGGATAAAGTGAAAATATTTAGTTCAAATAATAGACAGAATGTGACCGTAAAAGTACACGCTGGAGCAGCAAATTTAAAAGGTACATTAAAATTAGATGTGCCAAAAGAATGGATGGTAAATCCTGAAACTATTCCTTTTTCAATAGCTTTAAAAGGAGAGTCAAAAACATATACTTTTGAAGTTACACCTCCAAAATCTAGCAACGAAGTAAATGTGAAGGCAATAGCGGTGGTGAATGATCAAATTTTTGACAAAGAAAAAATCATGTTGACGTACAACCATATTTCCCACCAACAAGTTCTTCAGCCTTCAGTGGCAAAATTCATAAAATTAGACATCAAAACTGGAACTGAAAAAATTGCATACATCATGGGAGCTGGAGATGAAGTTCCTGTGAGTTTACAAAACATGGGCTACTCCGTGACTATTGTTAAACCGGCAGAAATTTCAGCAGAAAACTTGCAGAGATTTGACGTCATCATGTTGGGAATCCGAGCGTATAATACTGTTGAAGAATTAGAATTTAAACAAGCGATTTTGCTGGATCTAGTTGAAAAAGGCAAAACCATGATTGTACAATACAATACTACGGGCAAATTAGTGACCAATAACTTAGCGCCATTTCCATTGAAATTGTCACGCGATCGCGTAACCGAAGAAGATGCAAAAGTCACATTTTTAGCACCAGCTCATCCGGTTTTAAACACACCAAATAAAATTACTTCAAAAGATTTTGAAAATTGGGTACAAGAACAAGGATTATATTATCCAGATCAGTGGGACAAAGCATTTGTTCCTATAATTTCTTCGCACGACGAGAATGAAACACCAAAAAACGGTGCCTTATTAGTGGCTCCTTTCGGAAAAGGATATTATATTTACACAGGATTAAGTTTCTTTAGAGAATTACCTGCCGGAGTTTCTGGAGCACACCGACTTCTTGCCAATTTAATCAGTCTTAAAAACGAAAAATAATTCATGGGAGAGCCAAAAATAAAGACGTGGAAAAAAAACTACACTTTGGTGCTGGTTGCCAATGCGGTTTATATTCTAATTTTTTACATTATAATGACTTACTTTTCCTAGATTATGCAAGAATTAGATTGGATCATACTGATATGTACATTGTCATTTATCGTTTTATACGGCGTTTGGAAAACCAAAGGCAGTAAAAATGTAAACGACTATATTTTAGGGAACAACGAAACACCTTGGTATACCGTTGGAATCTCTGTTATGGCAACACAAGCCAGCGCGATTACTTTTCTTTCTACACCTGGACAAGCCTTTAATGATGGAATGGGTTTTGTGCAATTTTACTTTGGATTACCCATTGCTATGGTCGTCATCTGCTACACGTTTATTCCGATTTATCATAAATTAAAAGTTTACACGGCCTACGAGTATTTGGAACAACGTTTTGACTTGAAGACGCGCTCTTTAGCTGCAATTTTATTTTTAATTCAGCGTGGTTTAGGAACGGGATTAACCATTTATGCTCCAGCCATAATTCTTTCTACCATCTTGGGTTGGGATTTAACCAACACCATTATTGTAATCGGAACTTTAGTTATTATTTATACTTTTACCGGTGGTACAAAAGCGGTAAATGTGACACAAAAGCAGCAAATGTTCATCATTATGTCGGGAATGTTTATCGCTTTTTACTTAATTTTAAGCTATTTGCCTGAAGAAGTCACTTTTTCAAATGCATTGCAAATTGCCGGAGTAAATGATAAAATGAACATCATCGATTTTTCTTTTGATACCAAAAGTAGGTACACGTTTTGGAGCGGAATAACGGGTGGTTTCTTCCTAGCACTCTCCTATTTTGGAACCGATCAATCGCAAGTCCAACGCTATTTATCCGGAAAATCCATTCGTGAAAGTCAAATGGGTTTAGTCTTTAATGGATTGATGAAAGTACCGATGCAGTTCTTTATCCTGTTAACTGGAGTAATGGTGTATGTGTTTTTTCAATTTCAAAGTTTGCCCATCAATTTCAATCCCAACAGCAAAGCAACTATTGAAAATTCAATTTATGCCGAAGAATACAAACAACTTGAGCAAAATTTAGTTAAGGTATCTGCTGAAAAGAAAGACGTGACTTTAGCTTACGCCACTCAATTGAACATTGACCGCGAAAATAAAGTTTTGAAAAGTCGAATTATTGCCTTGAATGAAAAAGAGAAAAGCATTCGTGATGAAGCAAAAGTAATGATTGGTAAAGCAAATGAAAAAGGCAAAACAAGTGATGCCGATTATGTTTTCATGCACTTTATTATTAACTTCTTACCCAAAGGAATGATCGGTCTTTTATTGGCCGTAATTATGTCCGCTGCAATGTCTTCCACCGCTTCAGGATTGAGTTCACTTGCTTCTACCACAGTTATTGATATTTACAAACGTAATATAAAGACTGAAAAATCGGATAAGCATTTTGTAAATGCGTCCAAGTTGTTCACAATTATGTGGGGTGTTATAGCAATCCTATTTGCTTGTTTTGGAACATTATTTGAGAATTTAATTCAGCTGGTTAATATCATCGGTTCTATTTTTTACGGAACGGTATTGGGAATTTTCTTAGTTGGATTCTATGTGAAATACGTTAAAGGTAAAGCTATTTTTTGGGGTGCTGCTTTAAGTCAGCTGACCATCTTTTTTATCTACTATTTCACCATTCACATCTATCCTAGTGGACAAGAAAAGTTAGGTTATTTATGGCTTAACTTCATCGGAGCTGTTCTGACGTTAATTTTATCTGTTCTATTTCAGATGATTTTTAAAGATGAAATTCCCGAAGAACCAACATTGGTAGAAGCTAAATAAACTCCCGTCATTAACTTGATTATATAGTTGAACTTTTAAGGTGCTAAAGATATTAAATTGCATCAAAACAATTGATGTACAATGCTTTAATTTTACTTTTTATACAAAGTAAGGCGTAAATGACGCCTATCAATTACATTGAGAAATGTTAAATCATTTTCATTGTTAAAGTTCAAAGCTGTACTTTTACCTTTGTACAACAAGCATTGTTGGACTATTAAATATATTTAAAATTCAAGAAAAATGAGCACAACTCAAGTAAAAGCATATGGTGCTGCAGATAAAGACGCTGATTTAAAAAAAATGAGCATCGAAAGACGAGCAGTAACCGCTACGGATATTGAAATAGAAATTTTATATTGTGGTGTATGTCACTCCGATCTACATACCGCTCGAAACGATTGGGGAGGAACCCTATATCCCACCGTTCCCGGACATGAAATTGTTGGTCGAATCACACAAGTCGGAAGCGAAGTAACAAAAATGAAGGTGGGCGACTTAGCTGGTGTAGGCTGTATGGTGGATTCGTGCCAAACTTGCGATAACTGCAAGCAAGATCTAGAACAATATTGCTCAAACGGTTGGGTAGGAACGTACAATGGCGAAGATAAACATTCAGAAGGTTACACTTTTGGAGGTTACTCTGAAAAAGTGGTAGTGGATCAAAATTTTGTTTTAAAAGTCCCAACAAACTTAAATTTAGCAGCAGTTGCACCTTTACTTTGTGCAGGAATAACTACGTGGTCGCCTTTAAAACACTGGAAAGTAGGTAAAGGTAGTAAAGTAGCCGTTGTAGGTTTAGGAGGATTGGGACACATGGCTATAAAATTAGCTAAAGGTTTAGGTGCTGAAGTCACACTTTTTTCAAGATCTACTGATAAAATCAGCGATGCAAAGGAATTAGGTGCTGATACCGTTATTATTTCCACAGATGAAAATCAAATGGTTTCTGTAAATAATCGCTTTGACTTGATTATTGATACAGTTCCTTACGTTCACGATATCAATCCGTACGTTTCGACTTTAAATGTCAATGGAACTATAGTTTTAGTAGGATATCTTGGACCATTAGATCCCTTTTTAAATTCTGTTCCGATGATTTTAGGCCGCAAATCGGTGGCAGGGTCACTAATTGGAGGAATTGCAGAAACACAAGAAATGCTTGATTTCTGTGGTGCTAACAATATCGTTTCTGACATCGAGCTTATTAAAATGGAAGACATCAATACTGCTTACGAACGTATGTTAAAAAGCGATGTAAAATACCGCTTTGTAATTGATATGGCGTCTCTTAAATCTTAAAAACGCATCCTTTATTTTCTATGGAAAGTACTTTTTATTAATAACAAACCCTTTAAATTTTACAATTTGAAGGGTTTGCTTTTTAAAATGATGTCACTCTAGATATAACCTGCAAAGTGCAGTCATAAAAAAAACCGTCTCAACAATTGAGACGGTTTTTCATACTTAAAGAAATGAAAAAAATTATTTCTTGCTCCATTCAGCAATACTGTCTTTATTCATTTTTACGTAATCGTTATTTTTCGCTGTTTCAGCAGCTGCAAGAGAAAGTTTTGCTGTTTCAATAGCTCCTTTTTTGTCTCCTAATTTTGCTTGAATCAATGATTTTTGTCTCAACTGCCAAAACGGTTTTGCATCATTCATAGTCAACGCTTTGTCTACATATTCCAATGCTTTTTTCATGTCGCCATTTGATTGGAAATAATACGTTCCTGCTGCATAGTAATCTGCTGCATTTGGTCCGTCCAAAGCTTTAGCGATGCTTGCCATTGCAATTTTATCTGTTGGAACTTCTACTTTCACCGCTACCAATGTTTTCTCCCAAGAAATTTCAAGGTGTCCAAAATTGTTATCCAAGTTATTCATAGCAATCGTAAACGTCTCCAATCTGTTGTTCAACATTTGTGGTTTAGCCGTTGTTTTTAAAGCCACTTTCGACTCATCCATATTTTCTGGAGTTCCCCAGTTGTCTGTATCTGTGTAGAACATGATATCCCAATTGTCCGCTTTAGGAACAGTAAAAATGGCATATTTTCCTTTAGGCAACATTTTTCCATCAATCATTACATCATCCGAAAAAGTAACAATTGAATTCGCATTTGCACCCGTTCTCCATAATTTTCCAAAAGGAACTAAATCGCCAAAAATGGTTCTTCCTTTTGCACTTGGTCTGCTGTAATCAATAGAAACGTCAGTCATTCCTACCATTTGAGAAACCATCGCTTTTGGACTTGGTTGAGGAGTTTTTACTTGGGAAAATCCAGTTGAACAAACAACTGCCATTAATAAAGTTGTAAGTAATTTTTTCATGCTTAATATCTTAAAAAGTTAGTGCTCAAAGATAGCATTCTTATGGAATTATAAAAGTTAAAATAAACCCAAAATGAATATTATGTTTAACCAAATACGTCAAAAGTTAAACATTATTTGTACTTTTACCAAAATTATTATTCGATGATTTATACAAAAAGTAGTACACAAAGATTACCTATTTCTATGGACGTGGCGTGGGAATTTCTTTCTAATCCAAGAAATTTAAAAACCATTACACCCGATTACATGAGTTTCAATATCATTTCTGGCGCAGATAGAAAAATGTATGCGGGACAAATAATTCAGTATATTGTAACTCCGGTGTTAGGCATCAAGGCCAAATGGGTTTCTGAAATTACGCAAGTTGTGGAAAAAGAATATTTTATTGACGAACAACGGTTTGGACCGTACGCATTTTGGCACCACAAACATTTCATCAAAGAAATTGAAGGCGGCGTGGAAATGGAAGACATCATTGATTATAAAGTACCAATGGGAATTCTTGGCCAAATGGTGCATCCTTTTTTGGTTCAACCAAAATTAGAAGAGATATTTGAATACCGAAGAAAAAAATTAATAGAGCTTTTTGGCGAATTAAAATAGAACTAAAGATGAAAAATATATTATTAATAGGAGGATCACACGGAATTGGACTTGAAATTGCAAAAAACTTAAGTGCAACTCATAACATCATAGTTGCATCAAGAACAGCGGAGCATTTAGGCGACATGAATTTAAAACACATCACATTTGACGCTTCAACAGATACTTTAGATTTATCTGCCTTGCCAGAATCCTTAGATGGATTTGTATATTGTCCGGGAAGTATCAATTTAAAACCGTTCAAGAATTTAAAAATAGAGCAGTTTCAAGAAGATTTGGAGATTAATTACATTTACATGGTCAAGATTTTCCAAACTATTTTACCAAAATTATTAGCGTCTCCCCAAGCTAGTGTTGTTTTATTTAGTAGTGTTGCCGCAAGTACAGGAATGCCTTTCCACTCCAGTATAGCTGGTGCTAAAGCTGCTGTAGAGGGTTTTGCAAAAGCAGTTGCTGCCGAATTTGCACCCAAAATTAGAGTAAATACGATCGCTCCATCAATTACGAACACGCCGTTAGCCGATAAATTCTTAAATTCGGACGTGAAAACAGAACGTGCTGCCGAAAGACATCCTTTGAAAAAAGTAGGACAACCGCAAGATATTGCGCAAATGGCACAATTTTTACTTAGTGATAACGCCTCTTGGATCACCGGACAAGTTTTTCACGTGGACGGCGGAATGTCTACTTTAAACCTATAAAATACAACAAAATGACGATTTTTTGGTTCAGACGCGATTTACGATTAGACGACAACCACGGGTTATTTGAAGCTCTATCTACTTCAGAAGCCGTTCTCCCTATTTTTATTTTTGACAAAATGATTTTAGACGAACTGCCAAAGGACGATGCTCGAGTGACTTTTATTCATGAGAGTTTAGTCGGTATTAATACTAAATTGCAAAAAGTTAACAAGTCATTGGCTGTTTTTTATGGAAATCCAGAGGAAGTTTGGGAACAAATTACATCTGAAAACGACATAAATGCAGTGTACACCAATCACGATTATGAACCTTATGCGTTGAAAAGAGATGCAAAACTAAAATTGTATTTTGAACAAAAGGGAATTTCGTTTCAGACTTACAAAGACCAAGTTATTTTTGAAAAAAATGAAGTGGTAAAAGACGACGGTTTACCCTACGTTGTGTATACTCCATTTTCAAACAAGTGGAAAGAAAAACTGAAAAACAATCCCATTGAAAATTACAACTCTGAGGGATTTTTAGAAAAGATAACAATGCACTCCTATCCTTTTCTGAACTTGGCTGACTTCGGATTTGAATCTTCAACAATTAAAGTTAAGCCGTATGATATTTCTAAAAAAGTAATTGAAAATTATAATGATACTCGAAATTTTCCAGCGGTAGATCAAACTTCTTATGCCAGTGTTCATTTGCGTTTTGGCACAATCAGTACACGAAAGTTGGTCCAATATGCAGCAAAATTCCAACAGGAAACCTATTTAAAAGAGTTGATTTGGCGCGAATTCTTCATGCAAATTTTGTGGCATTTTCCGCATACGGTGCATCAAAGTTTCCGACCTAAATACGACGCAATTCAATGGAAAAATGATGAGAAATTATTTAAAAAATGGTGTCAAGGTAAAACTGGATATCCAATAGTCGACGCTGGAATGCGGCAATTGAACAAAACCGGCTACATGCACAATCGAGTTCGCATGGTTGTGGCTAGTTTCTTAACCAAGCACTTGCTCATTGATTGGCGTTGGGGCGAAACGTATTTTGCACAAAAACTATTGGATTACGAACAATCAAGTAATGTAGGAAATTGGCAATGGGCTGCCGGATCTGGAGTGGATGCTGCACCTTATTTTCGCATTTTTAATCCTACAGAGCAAGTCAAAAAATTTGACAAAGATTTGAAATACATTAAAAAATGGGTACCTGAATTGGAAACGCTTCATTATCCAAATCCAATTGTTGATCATAAACAAGCCCGAGAACTTTGTTTGAAAACGTATAAAGAAGCTGTTGGTTAATGCTTATTTAACCTTACTTTTCATTAGTTATACCACCTAATTTTAAACGCTAATTTCTCGAATTGTATCGTAATTCAGTTCCTTATAATTATAAATAATTTTGTCCGCTAAGGATTGATTTTGAGAGTCAACTCCAGACGCTTTGTAAGCAATACAATACACTCCTGCCGCATTTGCTGCCTTAATTCCGTTCGTACTGTCTTCAATGATAATGCATTCTGAAGGTGAATTTTCTGACAATTCAACTGCTTTTAGGAAAATAGCTGGATTTGGTTTTGATTCTGGAAAATCTGCACCGCTAACTTTGTACGAAAAATAAGTGTGCAAGTCAAATCGGTCAAAAATGGCATTGATAATTTCCATCTCAGAGGAAGAAGCCACAATGATTTGCATGCCTTTTTGATGCAAATCGACAATGAGTTCCTTTACGCCGTCAATTAAATCATGTGTTGAATCACTTTTAAATGCGTTTACAAATAATCTGTTTTTTTCGGCAATTAGCTCTGAAACATCTTCGTGTAACTGAAATTTAGTCTTTAGTTTTTGGTAAATCATTTTATTCGAACTTCCTGTGAAAGTGGCAAACAATTCGTCTGAAACTTCGATATTCAAATCTTTAAATTGCACTTTGCAAACCTGATGGTGCAGGGGTTCACTATTTACCAAAACACCATCCATATCAAAAATTACCGTTTTTATCAAAATAAATTATTTAGTTGAAGTTTCTAATTTGTGTCAAAGTCAGTTCGTCAAAGTGATTTACGATGATATTTGCTTTGGATAAGTCCTGCATTTTAGAGTGTTCGCTATTGTAGCCTACGCAGAAAATTCCAGCACCAACCGCCGCTTCAATACCGTTCCAACTGTCTTCGATTACGATACAATCGCCTTTTGGAAATTTGGATAAACGTGCAGCATGTTCAAAAATAGCAGGATGCGGCTTACTTTTAGGAAAATCCTCACCGCTCACAATGTGCGAAAAATATTGGTGCAACTGAAAGCGTTTAAATACACGATCGATAGTAACTTTAGACGCTGAAGAAGCTACAATTAGTTCAAAACCATCTGCATGCAAGGTCTGAATCAAATTTTCAACACCTTCAATCAAGCATAAATCTTCTTTGGTGTCAAAAGCATCGTTGAAAATAGCTCTTTTACGTTGAATTAAATCTTCCACTTCATGATTGATTTCAAAAGTAGCCTTTAATTTTTGGAATACATTCCGAGTCGAATTTCCGGTATAAGTAGCAAACATTTCGTCCGTAACTACTACGTTAAGTTCGTCAAAATGTTTAAAATAAGCATAGCGATGAACCGGTTCTGTGTCAACGATGACGCCATCCATGTCAAAAATTATAGTATTAATCATGTGAAAAAAGTGTTGTAGTTAGAAGCGGCAAATTTACACTTTAATAAATCAACTCACAAGAATCAAAGTTTGAGAATTTGACCTAGCAAAAAAAAGCCTGAATCTCTAATTATTCAGGCTTTGTATGGTTCAAAATTTGGTTTTAATCTATTGAAAAACTTCTTCTAATTGTCCATCAAAACTGGCAAAAACCATAGAAGGATGTGAATCTTGGTGAAAAATAGTACCTTCTTTATCAATGGCAATTGCTCCCGCAAATCCGTCAATGGGTGTCAATTCCTGAAACGTTTTTGCAAACGCCTCTTTAATCGAAAATCCATCCGTAACCCGTGTAACAATTTTTGCTGCAACTGCACCACTTACAATATCTTCACCAACACCTGTTAAGCTTACGCCGCAAAATGCATTTGCGTAATTTCCAGCTACCGTTGCCGAATCTGAAATACGACCCGGAACTTCAAATCCCTTTCCTCCCGTTGAAGTGGCTACCGCAATTTTGCCGTCTTTATCAAAAGCAACGCAGCCCACGGTTCCTTGACCATTTCCTTCTAGTTTCGCCTCATATTCTGATCTTCTTTGCGGAATTTCTGTAGAGTATACTTCAAATCCATTTTTGCGAGCAAAAGCAGTTGCACCACTTCCACCCAACATTTTATCTTCGCAATCCAAAAGTTGTTCTGCAACAAAAACTGGATTTTTTACCTCTTCTATATTGATCACACCACACATTTTTAAAGAACTTCCATCCATTATAGAAGCACTCATTCTGATCTTTCCGTCACTTTGAATTTGAGAACCAATTCCAGCATTGAACAGCGGGTCGTTTTCGAGTAAACTTACGGTGTATACAACTGTTTGCAATGCAGAATGATTTTCCATGTAAGAAAATCCGTCCTTAACTATACGTAAAAGTGCTTCCTGTTTGGCAATTTTAGTCTCGTTGCTAGTTGATGATTCCGAAAAAAAACCGCCGTGAATAATTATTTTCATAATAAAATTTTAAATGTAAAGGCACTTAATTCAATTCTGAATCCTTAATCGTCTGTTGGAACGCCTAAATCATCCGCATATTGCGACGTATGAATGTGCATTTTGTGCGTCGTTAAATCATACGTATCAAATTTACTCAAAACATGCGTTACCAGATGATTGATTGAAATAGGTTTGCCCAATTCAATTTGAGTCAAGTTGGTATCCTTAATTTCGCGTCCGTCAACCAAAATAACCAGTCCTGAACCGATAGCCTCCATCGTTACGTTATTGGTAATCAAAAGTCCTGTATCTTCACCCAAACCAATACCTAAAATTCTTGGATTACTGACCACTGACTGAAATAACCTTCCGATTCTACCTCTTTGTACAAAGTGCGTATCGATGATTACACCACCAATTAATCCCATTCCTCCCGTAATTTTCACTTCACCTTTAAGTAAAGCTTCACCACTACTTCCTTGATAAATCATGTTATTTGAAGCAGCTGCGGCACCAGCTGAAGTTCCAGCATAGATGAATTCTTCGGTTTGGTATTTCTTTAATAACAAATCTTGAAAAAGAGTTCCACCTAAAATTGAAGTCAATCGCAATTGATCTCCACCGGTTACCATAATCACATCGGCAACCTCTAATCGTTTGATAATTTCAGGATCTGCAGCTTGTTCTCTCTTTGTAATATCAAAAACGCCTACATTTTTGGCACCCAAATGCGCCAAGGCTTTGACATATTCTGCTCCAACTTCTTTTGGAATTTTTGAAGCCGTAGTTAATATTTCAATTCTTGATTCGTTATTATGTTTTGATTCTTCAATAAGTCTTCTTAAAATTCCCGTTTCAAAAAAGTTAAGATTTTTAGTCACATCTTGATCAAAATGCCCCTCTGTAAAACTTCCTTTGTCAACTGCACCACCTATTATTATTAACTTTCCTTTGATATCCATGTGTTTTTCCTTAATTTGTAAAAGTAACGTATTTTTAAAAAACTCCAAATTTAAGCGTACCTTTTATGAACAATTCTCAATATAAAATGCCAATAATGCGGTTTGAGAAATCAATAGTGGAAAAAATTATGTTTGGCACAAAAAAAAAATAATTTATACGAATTAATATATTTTATTTAACTATTTTTCTAAAATAAAACTTTATCAAAATTAAAGCGGCAAAATAATACTTTCAATAACCCAAAATAAATGCAAATTCAATGAAAATTTTAAAAATTCAAGCTTTAAGAGGTCCTAACATATGGAGTATCTCGCGCAAAAAACTGATTCAAATGCGATTGGATTTGGAGGAAATCGAACAATTTCCTACCGATAAAATTGATGGATTTGCGGAACGAATCGAAACTATGTTTCCTACTATGTATGAACACCGATGTTCTGAAGGTGAAGCGGGCGGTTTTTTCTCTCGTGTAAGACGCGGTACTTGGATGGGACATGTTATTGAACATATTGCTTTGGAAATTCAAACATTAGCAGGAATGGAAACCGGCTTTGGTCGAACTCGTGAAACAAAAACTCCTGGTACATATAATGTTGTTTTCAGTTACACTGAAGAAACCGTTGGAATGTTTGCCGCTGAATCATCGGTACGAATTGCAGAGGCTTTAATAGCTGGAACCGAGTATGATTTAGAAGCAGACATACAAGAAATGCGTGAAATTCGAGAACGCGTTCGACTTGGGCCAAGTACAGGAAGTATTGTGGAAGAAGCGGTTGCAAGAGATATTCCGTGGATAAGATTGAGTACAAATTCATTGGTTCAATTGGGTTACGGAATCAATCAAATGCGTTTTCAAGCCACAATTACGTGCAAGACGAGTAACATCGCCGTTGATATTGCTTGCAATAAGGAAGAAACAAAACGAATGTTGGATCAAGCATCCGTGCCTGTTGCCCAAGGTAGCATTTGTGTTGATCTAGAAGATTTAGAAGCGACTGTGGCAAAAATTGGTTATCCAATCGTACTAAAACCTTTAGATGGAAATCATGGAAAAGGAGCTTCAATCAATATTACAAACTGGGAAGATGCCGCTGAAGGTTTGATTTATGCTCAAAAATACAGCAGACGTGTTATCGTTGAGAAATTTATCACCGGTTTTGATTTTAGAGTTCTAGTCATTGATAACAAACTTGTTGCAGCTGCTAAAAGAGTTCCCGCACATGTTATTGGTAATGGAAAATCGACTATTCAAGAGCTTATTGATGTTACCAATGAAGATCCGCGTCGTGGCTATGGACATGAAAATGTGCTGACTCAAATTGATGTGGACCGCGATACTTTGGATTTACTGAAAAAAGCAGAAATGACACTTGAGACTGTTGCAAATAATGGTGAAATTATCTATTTAAAATCAACAGCAAATTTAAGTACCGGCGGAACTTCAGTGGATGTGACTGATATGATGCATCCCGAAAACATATTTTTAGCAGAACGAATTTCAAGAATTATTGGCCTTGACGTTTGTGGTGTGGATATTATGGCTGAAAATTTAACCCAACCTTTGAAAGAAAATGGCGGTTGTATTTTAGAAGTAAATGCGGCACCAGGATTCAGAATGCACTTGGCTCCATCGGAAGGATTGCCAAGAAACGTTGCTGCACCCGTAATTGACATGCTGTATCCTCCGGGAAAACCAAGTAGAATTCCAATTATTGCTGTAACGGGAACCAACGGAAAAACAACTACGACCCGACTTTTAGCACATATTGTAAAAAATAATGGCTATAAAGTAGGTTTCACTACTTCCGATGGAATTTATGTACAAAATCATTTGATGGAAAAAGGCGACACTACGGGACCACTTTCGGCTGAATATATTTTGAAAGATCCAACAGTAGAATTTGCAGTATTAGAAACAGCTCGAGGTGGAATTCTACGATCAGGAATGGGTTTCAGTCGTTGTGATATTGCGGTAATTACCAACATCCAAGAAGATCATTTGGGTTTGAACGACATTCATAATTTAAAAGATTTGGCACGTGTTAAAAGTACAGTTGCCGAAAGTGTAAAAAAAGACGGTTGGGCGGTTTTAAATGCCGATGATCCAGAATGTGTAGAAATTGGATCCAAACTAAAATGCAATGTAGCTTACTTTAGCATGGACGAAGATCAGCCTTTTGTGAAAAAACTTTCTAAAGAAGGTAGAATTGTAGCTGTTTTTGAAAATGGATTTTTAACGGTTAAGAAAGGCGAATGGAAAATTCGTGTAGAACGCGTTTCCCATGTGCCACTTACACTTGGTGGTAAAGCAAAATTTATGATTGCAAATGCACTTGCAGCTACATTAGCCAGTTATTTGTGGGGATTCAAAACAGAAGACATCAGCCTTTCGTTACAAACTTTTATACCTGGAGTTGCACAAACGCCGGGACGAATGAATATTTTCGAATTCAAACGTTTCAAAGTATTAATCGATTTTGCACACAATCCTTCTGGATATTTAGGCGTGGAAGATTACTTGAGTTCAGTGGAAGCCAACAAAAAAATTGGAATTATAGCTGGCGTGGGTGACCGTCGCGACGAAGATATTATGGAATGTGCTAAAATTGCCGGCAGAATGTTTGACCATATCATCATTCGTCAGGAAAAACATTTAAGAGGTAGAACCGAACAGGAATTGATTGATTTAATTTTAGAAGGTATTGCTTTGAGTGGCAATAACGTGACTTATGAAATTATACCTAAAGAAGTGGAAGCCATCAGACATGCGATCAATAGTGCTGAAGAAGGTACTTTTATCACCGCTTTAAGTGATGTGGTTACAAATGCAATTGAAATTGTGCAACATTATTTGGACAAAGAAAATGAAGAAGGTGTAATTTAAAACATTCCTATAATGAATAACCATCACTTAAATCTCAATTATTTTAGAATGTTTAAGTGATGGTTTTTTATTTGAAAAAATTTAAGCTCTGCATTATTGATGCATGTCCTCGGATTTAATGCTGTACAATAAGATAATCTACGATTGAACTATTTCAACAGAATTTAGAGTGTTTTTCTGAAAGCAACTTGAAAATGTTCATGACTATTAAAACATAGAAATCACATCAACATTTAATCCTTTTTTTCCTTCCAAGCTTTAAATCGAATTAAAGTATTGGGGTCAATTGGTGGATAAATTCCAAAAATTGATTTTCCAGCTACAACTTCTTCCATTACAAAATTTTCAAATAAAGTCATTTGCAACGATTCTTCAGCTACATCATCGGCAATTTCTTGCGGGATAACAATTACACCTTCGTCATCTCCAACAATTACATCTCCTGGAAAAACAGCAACATCACCACAACCAATTGGCTCATTTAATGCAATAGCTTGATGCAAAATTAAATTTGTTGCAATACTCGTTCGTTGATGGTACGAGTGAATTTCGAGCGGTTCAATTTCACTAGAATCTCTAAAACCGCCATCGGTTACAATTCCAGCAACGCCGCGTTTCATTAGTCTTGTAATTAAAATAGAACCTGCAGAAGCCGCTCGAGCATCTTTTCTACTGTCAATTACAAGTACACTTCCTTCCGGACAGTCTTCGATAGCTACTCGTTGAGGATGTTTTAAATCCTCAAAGACTTTTAACGAATTAAGATCTTCTCGTGCAGGAATATAACGTAAAGTGTAAGCTTCTCCGACCATATTTCCTTTACCTTTTTTTAAAGGAAAAACATTTTGAATACAAAGGTTTCTAAATCCTCTTTTAAACAAACAAGTAGATAAAGTTGCGGTACTTATTTGTAGCAATTTTTCTCGCGTTTCTTGTCGTAATTTTTTCATTATTCTAAAAATTAACAGTTTTATTTTCCTAAATTCTTTTTTTATCCTACAAATATATATATATTTGGTAATCCAAACTGGTTAACCAATTTAATTTTTAATATGATTGCAAATAAATTACTCTTAATTCTCTTTACTTTCTTTATAATTAATTCAAATTCAATAGATACAAAACAGTTTCTTGTTAAAGATAAAAAAGAATTTAACGAAGCTGTAAAAAATGCTAAACCGGGCGATGAAATTATTTTAGCAAATGGAGTTTGGAACGATACTGAACTTGTTTTTAAACAAAAAGGAACCAAAGAACAACCAATAACACTTCGAGCAGAAGAAAATGGTAAGGTAATTTTAAGTGGTTTGTCAAATCTAAGTATTTCTGGTGAATACTTAATTATTAAAGGTCTCGTTTTTAAAAATGGCTTCACTCCTACTACTGAAGTTATTTCTTTTAGAACGAATAGTAAAAATTTAGCCAACAATTGCCGTCTTACTGAATGTGTGATTGATAATTACAGCAATCCTGAACGCCACGAGTCGGATTATTGGATATCGGTTTACGGAAAAAATAATCGAATCGACCACAACCACATAGAAGGTAAGCGAAATTTAGGTGTAACAATGGCAGTTCGCTTAAACTCTGTTGAAAGTCAAGAAAATAACCATAGAATTGACCATAATTACTTCGGACCACGACCTAATTTAGGTTCAAATGGTGGAGAAACGTTACGAATTGGAACGAGTCATTATTCGCTAACCAATTCTAAAACAGTTGTCGAATACAATTACTTTGACCGTTGCAACGGCGAACACGAAATCATTTCTAATAAATCAGGACAAAATACGTATCGATTCAATACTTTTTTTGAATGTACCGGAACGTTGACCATGCGTCATGGAAGTCAAACTCATGTGGAAGGAAACGTTTTTATTGGAAACAATAAACCCAATACAGGAGGAATTCGTGTTATTAATGGACAACAAACAGTGATTGACAACTATTTAATCGGATTGACAGGTTATCGTTTTAGAGGTGCTTTTGTAATAATGAATGGAGTTCCTAATTCAACCATCAACCGATACCATCAAGTAAAAGATGCCGTTGTTAAAAATAACACGTTTGTAGATTGCGATTATATTCAATTTTGTGCAGGAAGCGATGCAGAACGAAGCGCTACTCCAGAAACATCGTTCTTTGAAAATAATGTGGTTTTCAATCAAAAACGTGATTCTGTTTTCACTATTTATGATGACATCAGTGGAATTACTTTCGAAAAAAATATAATTTCTCCAAACGTTATTACTGGAATTGACAACGGTTTCAAGAAGTCAAAAATGACTTTAGTAAAAAACAAAATGGGTTATTTAGTCCCAAAATCCAAGGACATTAAAAAATTATTTGAAGTTAATAAAGATATTGCCACTAAAGAAAACACAGGTGCTAGCTGGTATTCGAAAGCGTATAAAGATGTTGCATTCAACTCGGGTAAAATCATAAAAGTTGCAGCTGGAATCAATACTTTATTTGATGCCGTAAAAGATTCCAATCCTGGTGATATTATTGAATTGACTTCATCCGAAGTTTATTTGGTTACCAAAACAATTTCACTGCAACATCCTATTACTATAAAAAGTACTTTGGATAAAAAACCAACACTTTTGTTCGAAAAGAAATCCTTTTTTCAAATTGAAAATGGCGGAAGTCTTTCCTTAGATGGCGTAATTATTGACGGTAAAGAATCTCCTGATTATGCTGGAAATGCTGTAATTACGACTAGTAAATATTCAATGACGCACAATTACACGATTCATATTAACAACTGTGTTTTTCAAAATTTAGATGTTAATCATACGTTCGATGTAATTCAAGTATTTAAAAATACGTTTGCAGATGAAATCAAAATTGAAAATTCAACATTCAAAAATATCAATGGAAACATCATGCTTTCTGATAAAGAAATTGACGATATTGGGGTTTACAATGCAGAAAATGTGATTTTGAAAAACAATATTTTTACAAACATTCAAGGTGCTGTTTTAAATTTATACCGTGGAGGAACGGACGAAAGTACGTTTGGACCCTATATAGAAGTGGACCATTGCGTTTTCAATAATGTAGGCTTTGGAAAAAGAAACAAAACGGAAAGCAGTATTTCCACTTATGGCGTTCAGGTAAATTACATTAAAAACTCTATTTTTGAAAATTGCAAACCCGTTAAAATGTATTTAGTAGTAGGCGAACCAATTGTTGAAATTGAAAATACAAATTTCTACAAAACAGCCGATATGCAAATCACAGGTGATCAAAAATTCAATACAAACAATATTACTAAAATAAATCCAAATTTTGAATCAGATGCTTCATTTAAGCTGAACCAAAATTCTCCTTTAAAAGGAAAAGCGACAGACGGATTAGATATTGGTTTACTTTCAAAATAAAAAATAATGATTGTTTTTAAAAATATAATTACCACATCTGCTTTTGTACTTTGTTGCTTATTTGGTATTCAAACTAAAGCTCAAAATCACCCCAATTTGATATTGACGAAGGCAAGTGTGGCAGAAATGAGAAGTCAACTCGGAAAAGTAGCACTTTTTGACAAAAGTCTTGCAGATGCAAAAACTGAAGTTGATGCTGTTATTTTGATAGGAATTATTGTGCCGATTCCGAAAGATATGGCGGGAGGTTTCACACATGAACAGCATAAAAAAAATTATACGATTCTTCAAAAAGCGGGTGTTTTATATCAGTTGACACAAGATGAAAAATATGCTGTTTACATTAAAAATATGCTTTTCGCTTATGCAAAAATGTATCCTACTTTACCTTTACATCCACAAGAACGCTCCTATGCGAGAGGAAAATTATTCTGGCAAGCCTTAAACGACGCCAATTGGTTGGTTTATGTAAGTCAATCATACGATTGTGTTTATGACTATTTATCTAAGAAAGACCGCATCTATTTGGAGAAAAACTTATTCAAACCTTTTGCTTCATTTTTATCTGAAGGCTCGCCACAATTTTTCAATAGAATTCACAACCACAGTACTTGGGGAAATGTAGCCGTTGGTATGATTGGTCTGGTAATGAATGATGAAAAATATGTTGATTATGCCTTGAATGGTTTAAAAATAGATAACATAAATCCAAATGCTAAAGACAATGACGGTGGGTTTATTAAAGTGGCAGGACAAAAAACGGGCTTTTTAGCCAACCTTGACGACCCGTTTTCACCTGATGGTTATTATACAGAAGGACCATATTACCAGCGTTATGCAATGTATCCCTTTATGACTTTTGCGGTAGCGCTGCAAAATAACCGACCTGATTTAGAAATATTTGACCATAAAAATGGCGTACTTATCAAAGCCGTTTACGCTTTACTGAATTTAACCAACTTCAATGGAGAGTTTTTCCCTTTGAATGACGCTCAAAAAGGAATGTCCATTTATTCTAAAGAATTAGTAACCGCTGTAGATATTGCATACTATTTCGGGAATAAAGACACTTCCCTCCTTTCGGTAGCTGCAAAACAAGGAAGAGTACAATTGGATGATGCCGGTTTCGCTGTTGCAAAAGCGATTCAGGAAAAAAAGCAAACTCCATTTATAAAAAAATCCCTGAATTTATCAGATGGTTCAGATGGAACACAAGGTGGAATCGGTATTTTACGTGCTCAAAAAGGCAGCGATGATTTTAGTTTGGTTTTAAAATACTGTTCACAAGGTTTGAGTCATGGGCATTACGACAAACTTTCGTTTTCTTTTTATAACAATGAAAATGAGATTTATCAAGATTACGGATTGGCTCGTTTTGTAAATATTGATCAAAAAAATGGCGGAGGTTATTTGAAAGAAAATAATTCTTGGGCCAAACAAACCATCGCTCATAATACAATTACGCAAGACGAAACTTCTCATTTTGACAATGATTTTGAAACGGGAAGTAAGTTTGCATCCGAACTAATTTATTTTGACAGCAGTAATCCAAAACAACAAGTAATTTGCAGCAAAGAAACTAATGCTTATCCTGATACCGAATTAAAACGTACCATGGCATTGTTAACGCTAGAAAATTTTGAAAACCCAATTTTGATTGATTTATTTTCTATTACTTCGAAATCAACCCATCAATATGATTTACCTTATTATTATTTAGGTCAAATGATTGATGCTAATTTCAAATATGAAACTCCAACAGTATTAGAACCTTTGGGAACTAAATTTGGGTACCAACATTTATGGAAAGTAGGTCATTCCACTTTGGAAAAAAATGAAACCACTCAGCTAACATGGCTTTCCAATTCGAAATTCAAGACAATAACAGCTGCATCTAAAAGTGGCGATGAAGTTATTTTTGCGAAAATTGGAGCCAACGACCCAAAATTCAATTTACGAAACAACCCAGCAATTATTTTCCGAAGAAAAAATGCCAAAGACACACGATTCTTAACAATTACAGAAACACATGGAAGTTATAGTCCAGTTACTGAAAGCGCTAAAAATGCATTCAGCAGTATTAAAGAATTGAAAATAATCCATGAAGACGAAAATTATGTGGTTGTTTCAATTTTAGATAAAAAAGACAAGAGTACACTCGTATTTTTAACGACAAGTAAAGCAGAATCAACTACAAAACATAATCTGACTATTGATACTAAAGAGTATGAATGGACGGGAACATTATTAATTAAAACTTTAGAATAATATGATCACATTTGGAGCAAGTAAAGCGTTTATTATAGGAGACGAAATGGAATGGGAAACCGTTGGCGATGGCGTGAAAAGAAAAATAATGGGTTATGACGACACCATAATGTTGGTAAATGTCGACTTTAAAAAAGGTAGTATCGGTCCGATACACCAACATTATCATGCTCAAGTTACTTATGTAGTTAGTGGACAATTTGAAGTTACAGTTGGCAAAGAAACGAAACTCTTAAAAGCAGGCGACTGTTTTTATATCGAACCTCACATAATGCATGGAGCAGTTTGCCAAGAAGACGGAATGTTAGTGGATGTTTTTAGTCCCATTCGAGAAGATTTCATGCAGTAAAAAAGACAGATTTTTAAAATTTGTTTATAAATCATTTCATTAGAGATAATCCTCACAATTATTTCTTTTGGAGTGATTTTTTTTTGCTGTTTATGATTTTAAATTACCAATTAGACAATAAATACGCTTTAAAATAACAGTATCATAAAAAATTACAGTAAAAAAATATATTATTTATTTTTTAGATCCAAATTTTAATATATATTTGTGAAACCAAACTGGTTCACCAATTTGGTTTACCAAAAAATAATAACCAACCAATACCAAAAAAATGCAGTTAAAATCAAAAATTTCAATTATTGTTATGCTCTTTTTTAGTGTAGCACTTTTTGCACAGGAAAACTTTACACTGACAGGCACTGTGATTTCTAAATCAGACAACATGACTTTGCCTGGTGTAAATGTCATTGTGGTCAGTTCAAAGGTAAATGCAGTTACTGATATCGATGGGAAGTTTCAAATTCTTGTAAAAGAAGGAGATGTTATTCAATTGACGTATATCGGTTACGAAACAAAACTTGTTCCCATTTTGAATAAATCCGCAATCGATGTAGTACTCGTGGACATTGCAAATAACTTAGATGAAGTGGTTGTAATTGGTTATGGTTCCCAGAAAAAGAGCCATTTAACCGGTGCCATTTCAAAATTAACCAATGAAAAATTAGATCAAGTAACCGTTTCACGGGTCGAAGACGCGTTAATCGGTAAGATTTCGGGTGTAAATATTCAAGCTACCAATGCAGAAGCAGGTGCCGCTCCTACAATTACAATTAGAGGAGTTGGATCTATAACTGCTGATTCTGGACCTGCTGTAGTTGTAGACGGTATAATTGTAAGTTCTGATTTTCTTGGAAATATGAACATGAATGATATTGAATCTTTTGAAGTTTTAAAAGATGCTGCATCTGCTGCAATATATGGTAGTGAAGGTGCAAATGGTGTAATTCTTATTACTACAAAAAGTGGTAAAGCTGGAAAAACGAAATATTCTTACGAAACCTATACAGGACGAAAGGAAGCATTTGGTAGTAAAAACTATAGCAAAAGCGTTAAGGATTGGGCTGAATTTGAATTAGCAGAATCAGGTTCACTTTCAGAAACAACACAGTACATGCAATTGTTATCTACCGCAACTGGAACTGATCGCGATTGGCAAGATGTATTTTTTGATGGCGGAAATATTACCAGTCACTCCTTTGCTGCTAGAGGTGGAACTTCAGATACAAAATTTAGTACTTCATTACGCTACTTACATGACGAAGGAGTGGTTTTAACTGACGATTATAAATCGTATACTGCTAGAATTAAAGTAGATACTAAACTTAACAGTAAACTTGATTTTGGAATTAATTTTGCACCTTCTTACACTAAGAGAAGAGCATTGCCAACGTCCATTCACAATCCATTAAGACAAGCGCCGTGGTTGCCTATTTATCACACTGCAGAAACGCTTCAATTTATCAATACTAGCAACTATCCAAATGTTGGAATTGGAGATTATTTTATTGAAGATCATTTACTATCTCTTGATTTAGATGGAAATGGATCGTCAACCAGACCTCGAACTACAGGAGATGCAAATCCTTACGCTCAATATGTGGAAAGAGAACATTATGAAACTGAAACTACCATGTTAGGATCTACTTACTTAAGCTATGAAATTATAAAAGGTTTAGTAGCCAAGTCCTCGCTAGGAATTACTTTTGACCATAGAGAACGATCAAGATGGGATGGAACCAAACACCACTCAGCAGGTGCTTCTAGAGCAAATTACTTCCAAGAAAACAGATACCGTCTAAGAATTATCTCTGACAATACTTTAAATTACACTAAAACGTTTAATAATCACGATTTCGATATTTTAGCAGGAATCACCGCTCAAACAAGACGATCTGAATCCACTGCTATTAATGGCTCCGGCTTTAAAAATGATTTGTTAAAAAATATTATGGGAGCTGACCCAACAACTATTACTGGTGCAGAGGTCAATACTGTCTTAAATAAAGTGGGCTATTTTGGGAGAATAAATTATGCCTTTGACAACAAATATTTATTGAGTGCATCATTTAGAAGAGATGGAAGTTCCGTTTTTGGTTCAAATTCAAAATATGGTAATTTCCCGTCTATTTCGGCAGGTTGGAACATTGCTAAAGAAAACTTCATGAGAGAAAACCCCGTTTTCAATAGTTTAAAATTTAGAGCAAGTTATGGTTTTACAGGTTCAGAAAACTTTAATGTTGGAAGTGATGTCATTAACGCTTGGCCTTATTTATCTCTACTTGGAAATACGAACGCGATAGTTGATGGAAATCTTGCCACTGGTTTTTCACCGTTAAATATTGCAAATACTTTATTGCAATGGGAAGCTTCTCAGGAATATACGCTTGGTGTTGATTTTGGTATCTTAAAAAATAAAATTTCAGGATCCTTCAATTATTATAAGAGAACAAGTGATAACTTACTTTTGGAAAATCCAGTGTCATACGTTACCGGATTTGATTTTGGAATCATTAATTTAGGAGAAGTCGTTAACTCCGGTTTGGAATTAGACATTACTACAAAAAACATTTCGACACCTAATTTTTCTTGGACTTCCACATTGGTTGCTTCTACAAATAAAAATGAATTAACATCCTTTGGTGATTCGGATGGAGCGCTTCTAGAGGACAATTACGGAAGAAATTCACAATGGATTAATTTGGTTGGCAACCCAATATCTTCTTTTTACGGATACGTAGTTGACGATGAATTTCCAAACACTTATTGGACCTCGCCTTACTTCCCCATCGCTGGTAAATCGCAAGATGTAATTGTAAAAGATTTAAATGGCGACGGAATAATTACCAATGCAGATAAAACTATTTTAGGAAATCCTTATCCTGAATTGGTTTGGAGTTTTACAAATGAATTTAAGTACAAAAGTTTTGATTTTAGCATAATGATTCAAGGGAGTCATGGTGCAGAAGTTAAAAATGTAGGCGACGAATACTTTTACTCGGAATGGCTTGGAGCAACCATCAGTCCAGCTCAAATGGTTGCCGATGGAGTTGTTTCTGACGCGTCCTTTGTTCAAGCGCGAGTATTAACAAATGACATTGTTCAAAGTGCTGGCTATTTTTCATTGCGTAATATAAATATTGGATACAATCTGCCAGCTGCTACAGCGGCAAAAATTGGCTTAAGTGGCGTACGAATTTATGCAACAGGACAAAATTTACTTTACATTACAGACAAAGGATACAACGGTTTTAATCCTGAATTTGTAGACGATAGTAATCCAAGAGCTTACGGAGCACAAAGAGGTGGAACACCATTATTTAGAACTACATCACTTGGTTTAAACATTAACTTTTAAATTTAAAACACACTACTTATGAAAAATATAAAATATATAATTTTAATTGCAATAGGATTTTCTGCTGTTTCGTGTGATGATTTTTTAAATCCAACACCAGATACGGTTATTGTTTCCGAAACTTACTTTAAATCAGATGCCGATTTACAAACCGGTATTATAGGAATTTATGATGCTATTCAAGGCGTAAATGAAAATACGGTAACCAATGACGCTCGGGTCAACAGAGGTGTTATTTTAGAATATCTGTTAACGGAACACCGGTCTGATAACACACGGTCACAAACAGTGGAAGGCTCAAGAGCTGATTTTCACAGGTATTTGGTTGACGCTAATAACATTCAATCAGAAGATTATTATGCGTCAATGTACCAAGTTATTTTTAGAGCCAATAACATTATGACCTTCATGGATGTAGCTAATCCAGAAAATGTAGCAAAATACACAGGAGAAGCAAAATTCTTGAGAGCATACGCTTATTTTAATTTAGTACGTTTATTTGGAGATGTTCCTTTGGTAACTGAAGTAGTTTTGGGTTCTGATAAGGAAGCATTATTTACAAGAATCTACAAAGAAATAATCTATGCGCAAATTGTTCAAGATTTACAAGAAGCTGTAAATACTTTGGACAATAGATATAAAGGAAGAGCTTCCAAAGCAGCCGCTCAAGCCTTACTAGCAAAGGTATACATGACCAAACAAGACAAAGATTATGCTGCTGCAAAATTATTGTGTGAAGACTTAATTGCAACCAATGAATTTCAATTACAGACTAATTTTTACGATGTTTTTTACACCGAATTAAATTCTGAAATTATTTTTGCGATCCAATATGCTTTTGGCGTTGAAACTGAAAGTCAAAGCTTTTCTGCCGAATTTACTTCCACATTACGCCAAGGAAGACAAGATGGTTTAAATATGGTAAATCAGAATCTTATTGATGATTTTGCTTCAAGTGGTGGCACGCGAACAGCAGTTTCATTTGTAACAATTGCGTCATCAGGTCGATCAGAAGTTGCAAAATTTCTTCCTCAAGGTTCAAATGTAACAACGGTTCCTCCTACTTATGGTTCCAATCCTCAAAATGCAGGAAACGACTGGATTGTCTTACGTTATGCAGATGTATTGTTAATGCATGTTGAAGCTACAATAGCTGGAGGAACAGCAACAAGCGATGCAGCAGCACTAGCTTCCTTCAATAAAGTAAAAGATCGCGCATTTCCTACTACAGCACCTAACAATATTACAAACGTGACTAAAAATCAGCTGCTGTTAGAACGAAGAGTGGAATTGGCATTTGAAAATCACCGCTTCTTTGATCTCGTACGATTTGGAGTAGCAGACAACGTATTAAGTGCACATGCAGCAACGATGAATTATCCAGACTATTCAGGTAGAGCACTGCTTCTTCCTATTCCAGCCAGAGAAATTAACTTAAGTGGCGGTCTATTGAGTCAAAATCCGGGATATTAATTTTTAAAAAACACATTTATGAAAAATAATTTTTTTAATAGATCAAAGAAATTCAGTCTTATTGTAATGCTAGGCTTGACGTTTACTTTAATAAGTTGTGACGATTACTTTGCTTACGATTTGCCAGAGGCAAATTCAATAGCCGACGTTATTTTACCTACAGCTAATTATTCCTACGCTTCTTTACCAGGTAATTTTATGCTCATTAAATTTACCAATTTATCCTCTGAGGCAACCAATTTTATGTGGGATTTTGGCCAAGGTCAGACGTCAACGCTTACAGATCCAACATTTGAATTTACATATGGAGAAGGAACATATCCCGTTACACTTACTGCTAGTGATGCAAATGGAGAATTATCAACCGTTACTATTGATGTTGTGGTAGAAATGGGCCCTGTTGCACCAACAATTTTAGGACCAGGCTTTGAAGTTGATGCCGATAAGAATTTTTGGAAAGCGCCTTTTTCAAGATTAGGTAATGCAACATCTGTAATGCAAACAACTACTTCAAGCGGCTATTTCGAAGGAGCACGAGGAGGAAAGTTTCCTACAAACGAAGATCGATTGGGTTACCAAGAACTTACAACGTTCACACCCAATACCAACTATGTTTTAAAATATAAATACAGAATAAAAAATACAACAACTGCAGACGGTACCATGAATGTAGCTATAATAAAACCAATTACCGTTTGGGATTTGGCCACTTTATCAGCTTCCACTTTATCATCAAACGCACACGTTGAAAATGCAACAAATTCAGCAGCATTAGTAGAAGGAACTTTACAATTTAATTCGGGAAATAATACCACTTTAGCGATCTTGTTGTATAATCAATTAGAAGAAATTTATATTGACTCTTTCACATTGGAAATACAATGATACCATCTCCTTATAAAAATTTGAAAATGAAAAAAGTAGTGATCAATGCTCTTTCTGTAACCTTTATATTCTTTGTCTACACTGCAGGAAATGCACAAGTGGCAGATGCAAAATCGTACGCAAATCAAACCGAAAAGGCACAGAAAAAAGAGAAAAGGAAAAAATACAAATTGCCCCAAATAGATTTAAGTCATTGGAGCGTTACCACTCCACAACTCAATGAAAAAGGAAAAGCAACCAGTGTTGAAGCACCCGAGATCATGAACTATGGAACAAATGAGAAGCTTTTGCCTTTCATGTATAATGATTCAACATCTGGTGCACTTGTTTTTTATGCTTATCCCAGCGAAGCAACCACTGCAAATACAAAATATTCTCGTTCTGAATTGAGGGAACAGCTGGTTCCAGGAGACAACACTAAAAATTGGACTTTCAAACAAGGTGGAGTTATGAAAGGCGAACTTGCCATGGGTGACGTGTCTAAAGACAATAAAGGAAAATACCACAAGGTAATTATAATGCAAATTCACGGCAGACTAACCGACGAACAACGCGATGTCATAGGTCAGAAAGACAACAATGCACCGCCAATCTTGAAAATTTATTGGCAAGATGGTAAAATCAGAGTCAAAACCAAAATTTTAAAAAATCTTAATGCATCGGACAATGAACTATTGCACGAAGAGATGTGGGATGACGATAAAGGCTTTACATTTAATCAAGAAGTAGGTTTTGGTCGATTTGATTTAGAAGTAAAAGTATCCGAAGGAAAAATGGTGGTTGCATTAAATAACAACGAGTTTCAAGTTTACGAAAACATCCATATGCAAAAGTGGGGAATTTTTGAAAACTATTTCAAAGCTGGAAACTATTTTCAATCGAGAGATGAAGGTGCATTCGCAAAAGTGAAAATTTACAGTTTATCGGTTTCACATTAAATATTATTCTAAAACCTACAAGATAGCTGTATTTTTTTTCATATATTTATCGTCTTAAAACTGGTTAACCAATCTGGTTTTACTTAAAATGAGCATTATGAAGTTAGAAACTCTTTCAAAAACTGATAATCAAACGATTCAGAAAGATTTGATTAGAAAAATAAAAGATCTTATAAATTTCAAAAATTTGGAGCCAGGTGATAAACTTCCAAGTGAACGTATGTTGTCTGAGAAGTTTGAAGTCTCTAGAAGTACGGTTAGAGATGCCATTCAAAAACTAGAGTTTTACGGCATTTTAAAATCCATTCCTCAAAGTGGTACTTTCGTAGCAGAAATTGGAGTTATTGCCATGAACGGAATGATTGATGATATTTTAAGATTAGATGATCCAGATTTCAAATCATTGGTAGAAACTCGAATTTTATTGGAATTAAAAACCGCACGTTTGGCCGCTTTAAGAAGAACTCCAGAAGATTTAATTCAGATGGAAGCTGCGCTTCAAGCATATACTGATAAAGTTATGAATGGTAAAGATGCCGTTCAAGAAGACTTACTATTTCATTTGGCTATTGCAAAAGCGAGCGGAAACAGTTCAATGAATACGTTCATGCTTACCATTACCCCACAGATAATTACAAATTTTCAAAAATACCACGTTTGTGATGACAATCAAGCTTTTCTTGGAATCGCAGAGCATACCGCAATTTTTGAAGCCATAAAAAACCAAGACACACAAGAGGCAAAGTTAAAAATGAAAGCACATTTTAAATCTTTATACCAATATTGCTACAATACAAGTGATTAAGTCAAATTAGAATTTGACTTTTAATAGTTAAAATTTACATATTTAGTTGAATTCCTCCTTTAATATCTAGTTGCAAAACTGAGGTAACAGGGAAGTTTTATCTAAAATTAAAAAAAAAAGCATGAAAATAAAAGGATTACGTTGGTGGGTTGTTGCTTTAATTGCGATTGCTACTATAATAAACTATATCGATCGGACTTCTTTGAGTGTTCTTTGGCCAGAAATCGCAAAGGATTTATACCCAGATCATTCTGCTGATGAAACAAAGTCAATTTATGCAATTATCTCAATTATCTTCGTGTTCTCTTATGCATTTGGACAAGCAATTTTTGGAAAAATATTTGATTGGGTCGGGACTAGATTAGGATTCGTTCTATCAATTGGTGTTTGGTCCGTTGCAACTGCTTTACATGCTTTTGCAAATGGCGTATTGAGTTTTGGAATATTTCGTGCCATCCTAGGTGTAGCTGAAGCTGGAAACTGGCCAGGAGCCACTAAAGGAAATGCCGAATGGTTTCCCACTAAAGAACGTGCTTTGGCACAAGGAATTTTTAATTCAGGTGCTGCTATAGGTGGAATCATTTCCATTCCACTGATTGCTACATTAACCGTATATTTTAGCTGGAAAATGATCTTTGTTTTAATCGGCGTTGCCGGATTACTTTGGTTGATCCCGTGGTGGATTTTAGTAAAATCAGAACCTAAAAAGCACCCTTGGATTACTGATGAAGAACGTAATTATATTTTATCAGGACAAAAAAATGAAGATTTTGATGCCGATGGAGATGTAGACCAAGAATATAATCCAGACACCAAACAGCTTTTAAGCCACAAACAAAGTTGGGGAGTTATTTTAGCTTCGGCAACGATTGACCCAATTTGGTGGTTGTTTGTTTTTTGGATTCCAATATACTTAAATGAAGTCTATGGAATGGATGTTAAATCAATTGGTTTATATGGTTGGGTTCCTTATGCAGGTGCTATGTTAGGTGCTTGGTTTGGTGGTTTATTTGCTCAAAACCGACTTAAAGCGGGTTGGGATATTAATAAGACACGAAAAACAGTAATAACGCTTGGTTGCTTAATTATGTTACCGGCATTATTAGCGATGGCAAGTCCGGGTGGACCAACTACAGCTGTTTTAATTATGGCAGTCATTTTATTTGGCTTTCAAACAGCTATTGGAAATATTCAAACATTAACGAGTGACCTATTTAGTGGAAAAACAGTTGGTAGTTTATCAGGATATTCAGGAATGGCAGCCAAACTTACTGCTGCAGGTTTAACGTATCTAGTACCGTGGCTAACAAGTGGCGGAAATTATACTCCAGCATTTATAATTGGAGCGGCTTTGGCTGTTTTAACTCTCGCTAGTATTTGGTTCTTAATCCCAAAGGTTGAGCCAGTAAAGAAAAATTTAAAATAGAAAATAAATATTAAAATTAGATTAAAATGAGTAATTCAAATGGTAAAGTAGCAGTCATTACAGGAGCGACTGGAGGAATAGGTTTTGCAGTAGCAAAAAGATTAGGAAAAGACGGTTTTACGGTACTTTTAAACGGACTCAATAGTGAAGAAGGTGCAAGTAAAATTGCTGAACTAACTGCTGATGGAATTACCGCAGAATTCTACGCTTTTGATGTTACAAATGAAAACGAAGTAAATGACAACATCAAAAAAATTGGCGAAAAATATGGTAAAATTGACGTTGTTGTAAATAATGCTGGAGGTCTTGGAGGTCGTTCTCGTTTTGAAGACATGACTACAGAATTTTATAGATCGGTTATGGCTTTAAATCTTGATTCTACATTTTTCGTTTCAAGAGCTGCAATTCCATTTCTTAAAAAAGGTGAAAATGCTTCAATTATCAATTATACTTCAAATGCAGCGTGGAACGCTGGTGGACCAGGTGCTGGAATTTACGGAACATCAAAAGCAGGTGTTCACGCAATTACTAGAGCTTTAGCAAAAGATTTAGCAGAATACAACATTAGAGTAAATGCGGTTTCCCCTGGAACAATTGACACTCCGTTTCATGCTCAAATTAAAGCAACAAAACCAGAAGTATTTGCTTCTTGGAAAGACAATATTATGTTAGGAAGATTAGGTCAACCGGAAGAAGTAGCCAATGTAGTTGCTTTCCTAGCAAGTGACAATGCTTCGTTCATAACTGCTGAAACAATTCAAGTTGGTGGTGGTCAAGCATTAGGAATCTAAGAAATAAAGTTTCTCTCCTACTCCATTTTCCTTTTAAGTACTTTGGAGTAGGTTGAAATTAAGAAACAAATTGTAGTTTCTTATAACAAATCCCGTAGATCAAATCTCATTTTATGTGATGATTTTGAATTCTGGAAATTTTAAATGTAGTAGGTTAATAAAATATGAAAGCAAATAAAGTAGTCACTTTTGGAGAAATAATGATGCGTTTATCAACAGAACGGCATTTGCGATTTTCGCAGGCAGAAGCATTTAAAGCAACTTATGGCGGTGGTGAATTTAATGTGGCTGTATCACTTGCAAATTATGGAATCGATGCTGAATTTGTAACGCGTTTACCTCAAAATGAACTTGGTATTTCTGCTGTTAAAGAAATGCGGAAACTCAATGTCAAAAATGACAACATTGTATTTGGTGGCGACCGTTTGGGATTGTATTTTTTAGAAACAGGAACCAGTACTCGAGCAAGTAATGTTATTTATGACCGAGCCAATAGTTCGATGGCAACAATCCAAAAAGGGACTATTGATTGGGAAGATGTACTAAAAGATGCTACTTGGTTTCATTGGAGCGGAATTACTGCTGCAATTTCTGAAAGTGCCGCCGACGAATGTTATGAGGCCATTAAAGTGGCACATAAATTAGGCTTAACTATTTCTACAGATTTGAATTACCGTTCAAAATTATGGCAATACGGTAAGGAACCTAAAGAGGTAATGCCAAAACTTTTAGAATACAGCACTATAATTTTAGGCGATATTGACACGGCTTATTTCATGTTAGGTCTGGAAAAAGTAAATCCAAATTATCAAGACAAAAATATTTTACCAAATCATTATAATGTGATTTTTAAACATTGTCCAAATTTGACTTTAGCTGTGACAACGTTACGTTACTCAGTAAGTGCTTCATACCAACGAATTGGCGGTGTTTTATACAACGGAAGTAAGATTTACCATGCTGATATTCAAGATGTGACTCCTGTTATTGACCGCGTTGGAAGTGGAGACGCTTTCATGGGTGGATTAATATACGGTTTACTTGAAGAAAATGGAAATGAACAAAGAGCCTTGAATATTGCAGTTGCCGCATGTTGCTTAAAACATACAATTGCAGGAGATTATAATTTAATAACAATTGAAGAAATCGAAAAATTACTAAGTGGTGATTTTTCAGGAAAAGTATCAAGATAATGGCACAATATACCCGAATTGAAGTAGCACAAAAAATGAAAGAAACGGGACTTGTTCCTTTGTTCTATCATTCTGATATCGAAACAAGTAAAAAAATTGTAAAAGCTTGTTATGATGGAGGTGCTCGATTATTAGAATTTACAACCAGAGGGGATTTTGCTTTCGAAATATTCTCAGAATTAAATAAATACATCATTGCCGAATTACCCGGAATGATTCTAGGTGTAGGTTCTGTAACTGATGCCGCAGCTGCTTCGTTTTATATGCAAATGGGTGCCAATTTTATTGTTACACCAGTATTTAGAAAAGACATCGCAGAAGTGTGTAATCGTCGAAAAGTTTTATGGTCACCGGGTTGCGGTTCACTCACAGAAATTGCAACAGCAGAAGAAATGGGTTGCGAAATTGTGAAATTATTTCCAGGAGATATTTATGGTCCTGAATTTGTAAAAGGTGTAAAAGGTCCTCAACCGTGGACTTCAATCATGCCAACTGGTGGTGTAGAACCTACTGAAGAAAGTTTGACAAAATGGTTTAAAGCCGGTGTAACTTGTGTAGGAATTGGATCAAAATTAATTTTCAAAGACAGCAATGGACAGTTCGATTTTGAAGGAATTAAAAACCTTACCTCCTCTTGCATTCAGATCATTAATAAATTAAAAACCTAAAAAATTTTACTAATTAAATTGGTTAACCAATTTGGATATCCAATAAAAATTTGAATTATGAAAAATAAAGAAAGATTAATTTATACTCAATTGAAGTCTATTTTCATCGCTTTTGCTTTCATAATTAGCAGTTGCACAACATCGGATGATACTAAAACTCAAAATGTAATTATTATTCCTGAAGAGCCTGTTATGCCTGAAAACCCATCAGGAAACACAAATCCTTTAGCACCTTATGCAAATATAAATTTCGACAATTGGAAATTAACTTTACCCGTTGATGTAGATAATAATGATAGCCCTGACGAATATTCAGTAGCTCAACTTAGTAGTTTCGGCTATAGAACTTTGACGCCACTCATGCCTTATATGTTCGATGACACTTCGGACGAATCGATAGTCTTTTATGCCTTCCCTGCCAATTCTACCGCTAATAGTAGTTATTCTAGAACGGAATTAAGAGAAATGATAAATCCAACGGATAGCAAAGTAAATTGGACTTTAAGTCAAGGTGGTACAATTGAAGGAAAATTAAAAATGGTTTCGGTAACACCTGATAATTCCAGTTCAAGTTACGATTTTCATAGAGTTATCGTAATGCAGATTCATGGGATTATCAAACAATCGGATATGGCAATTCATAATTTCTCCTCAAATAATGGACTTCCATTATTAAAAATGTATTGGATTGATGGTCATATTGTTGCTTATAAAAAATCATTGGTCAATTCAAATACTGAAGGTGATGCTTTATTAACAACTTCAAGCAGTGTTTGGACGGACGAAAAACATGATTTTGGATATGTTGGTTATGATCCATTCACACTAAAAATAATTGCATCTACTGGTAAATTAGAAGTGATTTTGAATGAAACGAATAAACACCTATTTCAGGATGTCAGCTTAACTAAATGGCCTTTCGAAAACTATTTCAAAGCTGGAAATTACCTCATTACAACTGATGCTAATGCCAATGCAACAGTCAAATATTATAATCTAAACGTAACACATTAAATAACTATAAATTTTTAGAAATCATGAAAACAAAACTACTTTTTCTGTCGTCGCTATTTTTCACGGTATGTGGAATGAAAGCACAAGTAACGCTTCCTCATTATGAAGCATTTGATTACGCAATAGGTTCAACTTTAATTACGGCAACTACAAATGCTGGATTTGGAGGTTGGACGATTCCTTCCTTCCAATCTGCTGGATCTACTTCTGATCCATTATTAGTAGCCTCACCGTCATGGACTTTACCTTCTGCTTTTCCCGTAGCTGCAGGAAATGCACTTGAATTTGTTGGTGGTGGCGACGACCCAATTTTGGAAATGACGAATCAAGGTGCAACAGGTACAATCTATTCCTCATTTGTATTTAGAGTAACAGAACAAGCTGCTGTAACATTAAATAATACAACTCCAAGCTATTTTTTCTCATTTGCTAAAGTAGCAACAAATTTAACTTCGCTAAATTATACATCTTGTGTTTACATCGTAAAAACGGGTGACGATACTTTTAAATTAGGTATATCTGAAAACAACAATATCAACAATGTTGTCTACACAACTACGCCATTAAGTGTCAATACTGATATAGTTGTGGTTATTTCTTACGACATTGATAATGCAGTTTCTAGTATGTGGATTAATCCTGCAGCAGACGGAGTTCAACCTACTACAACTTTTGTAACAGATGAAACAGCTACGTCTACGAGAACTGATTTGTCGATGATACGTCTTAATTTAGATTCAAATGCTAAAACACCAACAATTGTATTGGACGAATTGAGAATTGGAAACTCATGGTTAGACGTTGTTCCTTCAACATTAAGTGTAGCTTCTAATACTTTAGAAAAAGTTTCAATTTATCCAAATCCAGCAAAGAATACGTTACAAATCAATGCTGGAAATGCTTCAATTAATGCCGTTACAATTACGTCATTAGAAGGAAAACAAGTATTGAAAACAGCCAACACGAATCAAGTAGATGTTTCAAGTTTAGCAGCGGGAATTTACCTAGTAAAAGTAAGTGGCGAAAACTTTGAAACAATTAAAAAAATAATTATAGAATAAGTTAGTTTGGGTTTAGTTGTGTGTGGGGATGCTTTTTTTAAAGCATCCTTTTTTTATTTAAAAGATTTGCACAAAAATTATTTTAAATCCTATTTTCACTCATGTCCTCATTCTTATTTTGAGCATATTCATAGCCTTGATGCCACCATTCTTTCATTTTAGTTTTATTAAAAATCAAAGCGTTGTCAGTCAACTTTGTCGGTGTGTAAAACAAATTTAATTTTACATTTTTATTGTTTGCCATTAATTTCCCAATGGCAATATCGTGTTTTTCAACTTGGTCTAAAAGTGTCCCAAATAAATCAACCATTAGCGAAAACGGATTTTTGCCAATTACTCGGGGTTCCAATTGTGTTTCGGTTTCTAAAATAACCACATCAACTTCTGTTGCACCGCGATTTATAGCTTCCGTAATAGGTACAAGACTGGAAAAACCACCGTCTCCATATTCATAATTTCCTTTTTTCACCAAACTCATAAACGGAATATAATTGCAGGAAATCCAGATCCACTCACAAAACTCCTCGTAATCATAATCCCGAATACACTTATATTCCACCTGATTCAAAGTCAAATTAGTCACTGTAACCACAATATCACAATTTGAAGCCTTCAACTGATTAAATTCAGACAAAGTAAAATTATGCTTGATGTAACGCAAAAGTCGGCGGCTTTCGCCAAAGGTTCGCTTGCCTTTTACAAACTGTTTGATTACGTTAAAGTGGTTAATGGTCACGATATCAACGCCCTCTTTTTCCTTAATTACGAAAGGGGAAACATTAAAAATATTGTCTTTATTTACATTGGTATAAATGTCGTAAATCTTACCAATTTCTCCCAACGCCAAGTGCGGAATCAACAAACTTCCCGTAGAAGTTCCCAATAACAAATCATACTGATTACCGCGAACTTCCATCAAATATTGTGCAACACCACCGGCAAAAGCACCTTTACTTCCACCGCCTGAAATGACTAACGCTCTCATATTTTTTCAATTATTAATCGGTTCAGTTGACTTTTTTCGCGTTCGGGAAGTTGCTCCAGCATATCCTCAAAAAATTTGCGATGGATATCACTTTTCAATAAACCTCGGATATTTTCTCTTGCAAATTTTACAAATTGCCATTTATGACTGACCAATGCATTTACTAAATATTTCAACGTATTCTGGTCGTTTTTATCTAGAAATAATAATTTCATAATCGCATTTTGACGCAAATTACTCTCGTATTTCGGCGTTGCATAATCCAGCAATTCATCGTAATAAGCGGCTTTTTTATCTTGTTCAAAATCTTTAGTTGCTAAAGCCAAAGTAAGCCATAAAACACGCAAATTTTTATCGTTTAAACCAACCCAATTTCTTGATTTTTCTAGAATCATAAAGCGTTCTTCTGGAAATTCCGACCAATATTTATTCAATACAATTTCTCGTGTGATGTACGAATTATCGTCTAATAAAGTCAAATAATCATCTTTGAAATTTGCAGGAATCGAATCCATAGTTTTTGCAATCGCTTGACGTACTTTGAAATCACCGGTTTGCATTGCTAATTTCAACACACTTTCTTTTTCTTGGTAAGAAACCGACTGCAATTGATAAATTACCTCTTCTCTTAAAGGAAAAAAAGCGTTCCCTTTCAGCAAGTTCGAATAGGTAAGTTCCTTTTCAATAAAAGGTTTAGCTCTCAATTCTGAAACTTCAAAATAGGCACGAATAAACGGACTTTTATTCAAAATAGTTAAGACATCTTGGGTTTGAAAAACGGAACTTTCCAACCAATCTTTCTTAAATTTATTCGTGTCAAAATCGGAAACTTTATTAATTTCGGCTAAAAAATCGTCCGTTTCTACATTCTTGAATTGGTATTTCTGCAAATAACTTTTAACTGCTTTTTGAAAATTTTCATGACCCACATTTTCACGCAAATAATGTAAAGCCCAAGCTCCTTTTTGATAAAAAGTCAACGAACTCGCCTTTGGATTTAAAATGGGAACCAAATTATTTTTTGAAGCGGCAATCAATCGTTCGGCCATTTCATACAATTGCCAATTGAAATAATCTGAACCAAATACTGATTCTTCCGCCAATAAAGCATAATAAGTTGCAAATCCTTCTTGAAGCCAATGATGTTCTCCTGATTTAGCCGTAACCATATCACCAAACCACTGATGAGCCAATTCATGAGCGTTTACATTCAAATAACTTCTGTCGTTAAAACCAATAGAATCCACCACAAAATCTTGTGCAAAAAGCGTCGAAGTCGTATTTTCCATACCCGCATATAAAAAATCTTTCACTGGAATTTGTCGATAGACTCTCCAAGGATAAGGAATGCCAATTTCCTTTTCAAAAAAGTCGAATATTTGCTTGCTGTATCGATAAGTTGGTTCAAATTTAAAAACATCTTCTGGTTGTAAATATAATTCTATTGGAGTTCCTGAACGAGTACTTAAAGTCTGCTTTTCAAATTGACCAATTGCCATCATAACAAGGTACGAACTCATAGGATTTTGCATTTCATACTTCCATGTCGTAAGCGAATCTTTTATAGTTTTATTTACCAAAACGCCATTAGAAAGTGCCTCGAAATCAGTTGCAAAAGAAACTGTAGTATTGAATACGACTTTTTCATTTTCATCGTTAAAACTTGGCAACCAATGACTCGTATTTTTACCTTGTCCTTGCGTCCAAATTTGTTTCCCATCGCCTTCTCCTACAAAGTAAAGCGTTTGTTTTGGCGTTGCTTGATAATCAAAACTGATGGTGTTTTTCCCTTTTTTATAGCCTTTAAACAGCTGCAATTCCTTACCTGAATTTTTAAAATCTACCGTTCTTTTATTGATTTTTACATTCGAGAAATGCATGTTTATAGCATCAATTCTTATGGTGTCAATCGATGATTTTACTTCAAATTCGTAAGATATAGTTCCTGTTACAGCTTGTTTTTGAAAATTTAAACTAAGATTGGAGTTTGCAGTTTTAAAATCAACTTTTACATGTTGTTGTGCCAAAAGCAAACTCGGAAATAATAGCAAAAAAGAGAAATATCGTTTCATGATAATTAATAGAAATTAAATGGTTTGAAAGGCTTTTTAGCGTTCTTCATACATTTTTAAGAGTTGCGTCACCGTGTTCCAATTGCGAATGGTTGCTGTTAAATTGAGTTTTTTTTCAATATATTTTTGGTCCAATCTCGTTTTTCCAGCTCCAACGGCGTATTTAATGAAAATTTTATTGCCATCAATAACCGCTTCGTCAGGTTTAAATTGACTAATTCTCAAATCATTGATACTGTCACTTCGCAACGTATTTGATAAAAATGCGACGTATAATTTCTTCGTATCAACGTCCTTTTCTTTTAAAAAAGGATTGTTCTTAAAGCAACTTTCCAAATCTTCTTTATGGATAACAACGGCCGGGACGTCGTGTCCAAATGCTGCAAAAATTTCTTGCTTGATTTTAAAACCAACCGAAGCGCCATTTTCTTCCTCAGCATCCACAAACACATTTCCAGATTGAATATACGTCTCAATATTCTGAAAACCTGCTTTTTCCAACATGCTTTTTAAAGCGTCCATTTTCATCATATTGTGACCTGAAACATTGATACCACGAAGCAAAGCGAGATGAGTAACCATAAAATTATTTTTTAGAATTTCAAATATAAAGTTTTTAGAAGGTAATCGTGTTTAAAGAAACATAAAAGTGTTGTATTCATTCGTTTTTACTAAGACTGATTTTCTAGTTTCCCATTAAAAATCTATCTTCGCTTACTGTAAAACTCCACTAGTTACTGAAAAAATGAGCCAATTGTTACAAACTCCCATCGAATACTTAAAAGGCGTTGGCCCCAATCGGGGTGAATTGTTGCGGAAAGAATTGGGCATTTATAAGTACGGCGATTTAGTGCAACTCTTCCCCAACCGCTATATTGACCGAACGCGTTATTATAAGGTGAACGAACTCAATGTTTCCAATGCGGAAGTGCAATTAATTGGTAAAATCATCAGCTTAAAAACCATTGAGCAAAAAAGAGGCAAGCGATTAGTCGCAACTTTTAAAGACGAAACGGGACAAATGGAACTCGTTTGGTTTCAAGGTCAGAAATGGGTTAAAGAAAACTTAAAACTCAATACAGAGGTTGTTATTTTCGGAAAATGTTCGGCTTTTAATAATGTGTACAACATGCCGCATCCCGAAATTGAATTGTTAGCGGTACACCAACAAAGTTTACGTTCGGCAATGCAACCCGTTTATCCTTCCACGGAAACGCTTTCCAATCGTGGAATCAGCAACAGGATGGTGATTAAAATGTTAGAGCAATTATTTTCTGAAAGAGAACTCAATTTCATTGAACCACTCCCCGATTATTTAATCAATGAGTTGAAATTGATTTCGAAAAATAAAGCCATTTTCAACATTCATTTTCCGAAAAGCAGCGAAGATTTGGCGAAAGCCCAATTCCGATTGAAATTTGAAGAATTGTTTTTCATTCAAATGCAGCTGATTACTAAAAATCTAATTCACAAACACAAGATAAAAGGACACCAGTTTACAAGTGTAGGAACTTATTTCAATGAATTTTACAGCAATCATCTGCCGTTTGATTTGACGGGTGCTCAAAAACGAGTGTTGAAAGAAATTCGCAACGACATGGGAAATCCCGCTCAAATGAACCGACTTTTACAAGGTGATGTGGGTTCAGGAAAGACAATTGTGGCGTTGATGAGTATGCTTTTAGCTTTGGATAATGGTTTTCAAGCCTGCTTGATGGCACCAACGGAAATTTTAGCAAACCAGCATTTCATCGGACTTTCAGAATTAGCAATTCCGTTAGGTTTGAATATCAAATTACTAACGGGTTCGGTAAAAATCGCACAACGTCGTATTATTCATGAAGAACTTGAAAACGGAACGTTACAGATACTAATTGGAACGCACGCTTTATTGGAAGACAAAGTCAAATTCAAGGATTTAGGTCTGGCGATTATTGACGAACAACACCGTTTTGGCGTGGAACAACGTTCTAAACTTTGGAAGAAAAATATAATTCCGCCCCATGTTTTGGTGATGACGGCAACTCCAATACCGCGAACCTTAGCCATGAGTTTATACGGCGACTTGGATATTTCTGTAATTGACGAATTGCCTCCGGGACGAAAACCCATCCAAACCGAACACCGTTTTGATTCGAACCGATTGCGAATTTGGAAATTTATCCGTGATGAAATTGCCAAAGGAAGACAAATTTACATCGTATATCCATTGATTCAAGAATCCGAAAAAATGGATTATAAAGATTTAATGGACGGTTACGAAGGTATTTCTCGGGACTTTCCTTTACCGGATTATGCAATTTCTATTGTTCACGGAAAAATGAAACCCGCCGAAAAAGAGTCGGAAATGCAGCGTTTTATTAAAGGAAAAACACAAATTATGGTAGCGACAACGGTAATTGAAGTTGGCGTAAATGTTCCAAACGCAAGTGTAATGATTATTGAAAGTGCCGAACGTTTTGGACTTTCGCAACTGCACCAACTTCGGGGTCGTGTAGGTCGTGGTGCTGAACAGAGTTATTGTATTTTGATGACTTCGCACAAATTATCGGAAGACAGTAAAGTACGAATGGAAACAATGACGCGAACTAACGATGGTTTTGAAATTGCCGAAGTCGACTTAAAACTCCGTGGTCCAGGTGATATTATGGGAAAACAACAAAGCGGAATTTTAAACTTAAAAATCGCTGATTTGGTGAAAGACAGAGACATTTTAGAATTGGCACGCCATCATGCATTGAAAATATTGAAAGCAGATGCACCACTCGTTCAACCGGAACATGCAACGTTACGACAAGTATTTATTGAAATTGGAAAAAAACAAAATATCTGGAATTATATAAGTTAGTACCAACTTTAACACTTAACTACTGTTAAAAAAAGACTAACGTAAAAAAGACTCCATTATATAAACTTTAGTTTTGTTCTTTCACGCAAAAAAAATTCCATGAAAGTAAAATACATAGTTTATGCCCTAATTATTTTGGGATTAGGAACACTTATTTTTTATCGCATTGGCGAAAATAAAGAAGAAAAGAAAGACCCAAATGCTATAAAACCGGCTACAACTGTTTATGGAAAAATACTAGTTTCTCAGGAGTTTGCAGATAATTTGACTTTATCAGGTACTTTAGAAGCGAACGAAGAAATAGAACTTCGAACGGAAGTTTCAGGCGTGGTAGAGCAAATAAATTTTGAAGAAGGAGGATTTGTAACCAAAGGCCAGTCCCTCGTAAAGGTAAACGACATTGAACTTCGTGCCCAATTGCGACAAGTACAAACGGCTCAAGGATTGTCTTCCGAAAATGCGAGAAGAGCTAAGCTTTTATTGGAAAAAGAAGCCATCAGTCAAGAAGAATTTGACATTGCAACCGCAGATTTTAAATCGGCTCAAGCACAAGTCCAATTAATTCAAGCCCAACTTTCTAAAACAACCATCCGAGCTCCGTTTTCGGGAAAAATAGGTTTGCGTTCCATTTCCAAAGGAAGCTACATATCTCCTACTACTTTAATTGCCAAATTAGTCAATACTTCTCAACTAAAAATAACGTTTTCTATCCCTGAAAAATATGCCCAAACGATGAAAGCCAATCAAAGTTTGACTTTTACTACTTCAGGTTCAAAAGAAGTTTACAATGCTAAAATCTATGCCATTGAACCTTCCATTGAAACAGAAAGCAGAACATTAAAAATTCGTGCAATAACAGAGAATAAGGACGGGAAATTAATTCCAGGAACTTTTGCCAATGTAAGTTTGCCTCTTGCGAAGTTAGAAAATGCCCTTTTGGTACCTACCGAAGCATTGATTCCAATTCAAAACGGAAAGAAAATATTTGTATCCGTAGATGGAAAAGCGAAAGAAATCATCGTGGAAACAGGTGCTCGAACTGATAAAGATATTTTAATTACTTCAGGATTAAAAGCAGGCGACACCATTTTAACTTCGGGTGTTATGAGTTTGAAAAATGACAGTCCTGTAAAAGTAAAATTGCAAAAATAGATTTTCAATCTAGGTTAATTCCTAAATCAAAAATCCTAAATCAAAAATCTAATGAGTTTATCTACCCTAAGTATTAAACGTCCGGTTTTGACCATTGTAATGAACCTTTCTATCGTTCTTTTTGGAATCATTGGCTATACCTATCTTGGTGTTCGGGAATTCCCTTCAATTGATGCAGCACAAATTTCGGTGCGAACCAATTATTCAGGTGCAAACTCGGACATTATCGAATCTCAAATCACGGAACCGCTTGAAAAAGCCATTAACTCGATTGACGGAATTCGAAATATTACTTCTTCGAGTAACCAAGGTTCGAGTAATATTTCTATCGAATTCAATCTTGACAAAGACCTTGAAGCTGCAGCAAATGATGTTCGGGATAAAGTCTCGCAAGCCATCCGTAGCTTACCGCAAGATATTGACGCACCTCCCGTAGTTTCCAAAGCAGATGCCGATTCGGATGCTATTATTACCATGACCATTCAAAGTGATAATAAAAACGTTATTGAACTTTCCGACTATGCAGAAAATGTAGTCGCACAAAGGCTTCAAACGATTCCAGGAGTAAGTAGTGTTCAAATTTGGGGACAACGAAAATATGCCATGCGTTTATGGATTGACCCGGTTCGACTGGCTTCCTATGGTTTAACGACTGCCGATGTACAAACGGCCTTAAATAATCAAAATGTTGAACTCCCATCAGGAAAATTAACGGGTGCCAATACCGAATTAACCGTTAAAACCTTAGGAAATCTTTCTACCGAAGAAGAATTTAACGACATTATCATACGAGCCGATGGCGACAAAGTAGTACGTTTATTGGATATTGGAAAAGCGGCTTTAGAAGCAGAAAATCTGGAAACTAAACTAAGTGATTCCGGTCAGCCAATGGTTGGTATGGCTATTATACCACAACCTGGGACGAATTATTTGGATATCGCAGATGCTTTTTATAAAGAATACGACAAAATTGAAAGCGATTTACCTAAAGAATTCAAATTAAATGTTGCGATTGACAATACCATTTTTGTTAAAAAGGCAGTATTTGAAGTCGCAGAAACACTGATGATTTCTATTATTTTGGTAATTCTTATCATCTATTTATTTTTTAGAAATTGGGCCATCGCATTCCGACCGTTAATTGATATTCCGGTTTCGCTAATCGCAACGTTCTTTATCATGTGGTTATTTGGATTTTCAATCAATGTATTGACACTTCTAGCGATTGTTTTGGCAACAGGCTTGGTAGTCGATGATGGAATTGTAGTCACCGAAAATATTTTCAAAAAAGTGGAAGAAGGCATGTCGCCCATTGAAGCTGCAATCAAAGGCTCTAATGAAATTTTCTTTGCCGTAATTTCCATTTCCATAACCTTGGCTGCGGTATTTTTGCCCGTAATATTTCTAGAAGGTTTTGTGGGACGTCTGTTCCGAGAATTTGGGGTCGTCATTGGAGCGGCCGTTTTAATATCAGCGTTTGTATCCCTATCGTTGACACCAATGTTAAACGCCTATTTAATGAAAAAAGGCGAACAAAAACGGTCTAAGTTTTACGACATGACCGAGCCTTATTTTGTAAAAATGAACACGTCTTATGCTGAATCCCTAAAACGTTTCATGACTAAGAAATGGATTAGTTTTCCAATTATCATCGCTTGTATCGGATTGATTGTGTTGTTTTATTCACTATTAAAAAAAGAAACAGCACCTTACGATGACAGAAGTTTCATCAGTTTAAATGTTTCGGCTCCTGAAGGTGTTTCCTATGATTATATGGACCGATTTATGAACGAATTGACCGAACTAATCAACGATTCGATTCCTGAGAAAAAAGTAAGTTTAATCATCACTTCACCAGGTTGGGGTGCATCATCTGTCAATACCGGTCGTGCTCGAATTCGTTTGGTAGAACCCGGAGAACGAGAAAAATCGCAAAGTGAAATTGTACAGGAATTAACGACTTGGACCAAACAATATTCGGAGGCAAAAGTATCCGTTTCTGAATCGCCTACGATTGCGGTAAATCGCCGTGGTGGTTTCCCAGTACAATATATTATACAGGCTCAAAATTTTGAAAAACTAAGAGAAAAAATTCCCGAATTCATGGACGAAGCCGAGAAAGATCCTACTTTTTCAGTAGTTGATGTAAATTTGAAATTCAACAAACCAGAAGTATACGTTACCATTGACCGCGATAAAGCACAAAATCTAGGCATCTCTGTAATTGATGTAGCACAAACTTTGCAATTATCGTTAAGTGGTCAACGTTTTGGATACTTCATGATGAACGGAAAACAATATCAAGTTATTGGTCAATTTGATAAAAAAGATCGAGATACTCCGATGGATTTGACTTCTATTTTTGTCAAAAATAAGGACGGAAAATTAATACAACTGGACAATGTCGTTACGATTGAAGAACAAAGTAGTCCACCACAATTGTACCATAACAACAGATACATGTCGGCTACAGTTTCTGCCAACTTAGCTCCTGGAAAAAGTATGGACGATGGAATTGCAGCCATGGAAGCCATCAAAGTAAAAGTTCTGGACGATACATTTACTACTGATTTAGGTGGAGAATCCCGAGATTTCGTGGAAAGTAGCTCGAATACGGCTTTTGCATTTGGATTGGCATTACTGCTTATTTTCTTAATTTTAGCAGCTCAATTTGAAAGTTTCATTGACCCATTTATAATCATTTTAACGGTTCCAATGGCAATTGCCGGAGCGTTATTCTCGTTATGGTTATTTGGTCAAAGTTGGAATATTTTTAGTCAAATTGGTACGATAATGTTAATAGGATTGGTAACTAAAAATGGAATTTTAATCGTCGAATTTGCCAACCAGCTTCGCGAACAAGGAAAATCAAAATACGACGCAATTATTGAAGCTTCAGAATCACGATTACGACCTATTTTAATGACCAGTTTAGCAATTGCACTTGGTGCATTACCAATTGCCTTATCGCTAGGTGCTGCTTCTACAAGCCGAATTGGAATGGGAGTTGTTATCGTGGGTGGTACACTATTTTCACTTATTTTAACTTTATTCGTGATTCCTGCCATTTACTTAATGTGGTCCAGAGACCGCAAACACCATCCAGAATTTGACCACATAAAAGAATATGAAAATGAAATATAAATTAATTCAACATACTTTAGCCACGCTATTCTTTTTTGGTACAGTAAGTTATTCGTACAGCCAAGCTGTTTTGACTGTTGAAGACGCAGTTAAAATTGCATTGGAAAATAATTTTGAAATCCAAATTGCAACTAATAATTCAAAAATTGATGCTACCAATGTAAGTTTGGCAAACGCCGGAATACTTCCAAATTTAGATGCGGTTTTGACTAATTCTAACAGTATTTTGGACACGAAGCAAACTCAAGCTGACGGTTCTATTCGTGAACTTAACAATGCCAAGAACATGAATTTGTCTTATGGTTTAGCATTGAATTGGACCGTATTTGACGGTTTTAAAATGTTTGCCAAACACGAACAATTGAAGCAAATAGAACAATTAGGAACCACCGAATTGCAGTTTACCATTTTAAATAAAGTGGGCGATGTGATGGAAACGTATTACCAAATCGTGCAGCAACAAGAACAGTTGAAAGTACTGGACACGACTTTAGTGATTTCCCAACTGCGATTAAATCTAGCCAAAAACCGCTACACGATAGGAAAAGCATCGAAATTAGAGGTGCTAAACGCCGAAGTAGATTGCAATACTGACAACACTAATTTACTGCGTCAAAAGGAATTGTACTCCAACACGAAAACAGCTCTAAATGAACTTTTAGCACGTGATTTAACTACAGAATTCTTAGCTTCAGAAGGAGTTATCATTGATAAATCCTTGCAATATGCTGATTTAAAAACAAAGGTTTCGAGTCAAAATCCGCAATTACAAATGCAAATTTTGAACAAGCGAATTGCCGAACTTTCTTTGAAACAAATCAAAGGCGACCGCTACCCTACTATCGGATTAAATACAGGATATAATTTTACACGGTCAGAATCGTCGTTAGGGTTTGTCTCAGAATCAACGGGAAATGGACTCGTTTACGGAGTTACAGCACGAATGAATATTTTTAACGGTTCGTTGCAAAACAGGAATGAAAAAGTAGCAAAAATCAGTGTGGAGAATGCCGGGATTTATGTGGAACAGCAGAAAAACCAATTGGAATCGCAACTTTTAGTAGCCTATACCACCTATTTAACCAACATCCAGTTAGTGGAGTTGGAAGATAAAAACGAAAAAATTGCAGAACAAAATTTAGACATTACGTTAGAGAAATTCAAGATTGGAACCATAACTACGGTTGAATTTAGAACAGCTCAATTGAATTACGTAAATGCTAAATTCCACAACAACTCCGCTCAATTTCAAGCGAAGATTTCTGAAATTGCATTGAAGGAATTAGCTGGAAACTTGGATTTGAATTAGAAACAACTACCTTTATTTTCTTAAATAATTCTTGAAGGTTTCCTACACGAACAAAGTTTTGGTTTAATTAAATTGGAATGGTAAGGAAACTTTGCTCAAAACTGAAGGTAAACACTAAAAAATGACCCAGATTTTACTGCATAAAAAAAGAGGATAATCATCCCGATAGCTATCGGGACTAGATATTCTTCAAAACGCTTTATGATAACTCCATACCTGTTGACGGCATGTAATCCGTTCTCCCGAGAAAACGGGATAGTCTGTTCAACACAGGTTTGATTGTTCGTTCTCCGAATGCAACGAAACCTTAGTTGGTGGCAGATGGTTTTTAGTCTATGACTTGCATTTGATTTATTACTAAATCTTTAAACTCTCCGCTATGTGCACTATAAATGTATACTCTTTGTATAAAATTTCCTTCGCCTTGATGTTCATTATTTATGAATTTCCAAACGAAAATATTTAACTTTTCATCAAAATCAAAATCTCTTTCTGTCTTGCCTTCAATATAATGTTTTTCATTTATGGCTCTTTTCTTTACATAATCGAAGGATTTAAATAAATCTATGTTTTTATAATTGTTTGGAAATTCTATATCCTTGTAAATTGAAGCAAAATCATCAAGTTCGATAGTTGCAGTATATTCTCCAATACCGGCAATTTCATTTGAGAATGCAAAACATACTATGTAATGATATCTTGATTTTTTATCATAGCCATCGTAAAGATTATTATCAATTACATTTGCTTGTTTAAAATATAGTTTACTATAAAAAGTTTTACCAAGCTTTTTAACAAGATGGTTTTTAATTTTAATTGAAACATTTTTTGGTAAATCCTCTATTTTTCTTAATTTTTTAGGCTCGTAAAGCCAAGTGTCATAAAACGGGCAATTTTTAACGAAAACATCTTTTGGGAATTTTCTACAATTACAATTTGGATTAGGCTCTAGATTTACAATAAGTGTGTCATTTTTTTTAAAGTCTAATTTAATTAAAATTTTCTTAAATCTTGAATCGTCTAAATACAGTCGATAATTCTTTAAACTATCAAGTCTGCTATGCTTTAAATTATAATATCCACTTTTTTCAAGAAATCCTACGCTTGTAGAAATCTCTCTCTCATCTAGTAATTTTGGCAAGAAGTATTTATGATTTATTGTATCATAAGTGTTAATCTTTATGACTGTTTGACCATTTAAAAAAGTGAAGTTTAACAAAAAAAATATACTTAATATCTTCATAATTTATTTTTATATTTAATTCAATTTCACGATTTTTAGGTAAACTATTTGCCAACGTCAGTTCGTCTAAAAACCCTTCCAAGTTTCTATCTATACTTAATTTTGAAGTAAATATAACCCATTTCCCAAACAATTATTCCGTCTTTTATAAAATGACTCCATTTTACTGCATAAGAAAAGAGGATACCTATCCTTGACCGAACTTTACACCCAACTCAATCCATCTCTTTGCGAACCGCCGAGTACGTGACCCGTATGCTCGGTGGTGTGAGAGGCTCTCCCTGCTAGTTTCTAGCGGGGCAGTCTACTCGATTGGCAGCAGTAACTATTCGATTATTTCTACTTGAAAATTATATTGTTTTAAAAGATTGACTATTTCTTCAAAATAATCCTCAGTTAATGCGTTTTTAATATTGGAAGTATTATTAAAAATTATCTTGTAATTATGATTTGGATCATTTTTATTATAGCTTTCAATTAAGCAATCAGAAAATGAGTCATATCCACTTCCAAAATATCCTTTATCACCAATTAAAGTTTCGGCTACCAAATAATAAAAATCTAAATCATCATGAATTAATTTTCCATTAATATGAAATATTTTATTTGGTGGTATAATGGTTGGTAATCCGCTATAAATTCCACAAGCACGTAAATATGCATCCTTTTGTCCTGATGTTATTATACTAGATTTCCAAGTAAAGTTAATTTTCTCATCCCATCCATGCAAAATATCGATAAGCAACTGTTCATAATTTTCATTTCCTTCTGGAATAATATGTCCATAAACTTCGATATCTCCATTTTGTAAAAATTCGGCATCCTGTAAAGGAATTATCTTAAATTGTTTTTAAATAATTCCCTCATAAATATTTTTAATGAATATTGAGATATTTATGAGGGAATAACCACTATTGTCAATTGTCGTTTTATTTTTAATTTCAAAATCTCGAAAAGTAAAATATCTGGCAGATTCATTACTCACTTCTTTTAACGAAGTATAGTTACAGCTTCCTATTTCAATCCCGTTATGATATGCTATAATCTTCAGAATTCTCCATTTTTTTTTCATAATTGGCTACAACGTCAATTCGTCTAAAAACCCTTCCAAGTTTCTATCTAAACTTAATTTTGAAGTAAATATAACCCATTTCCCGAACAATAATTCCGTCTTTTATAAAATAACCCAGATTTTACTCCATAAAATAAGAGGACTACTAATCCTCTCGATATTCTTCAAAACGCTTTACGATAACTCCATAAGTGTTGACGGCATGTAATCGGTTCTCCCGAGGAAACGGGACAGGCTATTCAACACAGGTTTCATTGTTCGTTCTCCGAACGCAACGAAAGCTTAGCTGTTATGTGTAGTTTTTTTATGATTTTTATAAGCCAAAGTAATGTTGTCAAAAAGTTCTTCAATACTACAATCCAATAGAGCACTTGAGATTATTATACTTTTTTTATAATTCCAATTTTGCATAAAAAGAAGAGCTTTTTTTAGTAAACTAATATTTTTATCTTTAAAAATAGATTCATTTACGAATAATTCTATGCTATATTTCTTAATTCTTTTAACTTTTGTAATGTTTTTCCATTCAATTTGACCTAACGCTTCATACTTTGAATTGTCAAGTAAATATTCTTCAGTAATTTGTAAAGCAATTTTTCTTGAAAATAATTTTATAAATGAGTAAAATAAAGCTGAAAAGAAAATAATCCCAATTATTCCAAGAATTTGAATTGGTTCTTTTTTCATAAAAATATTTCTAATAAATTTTTCAGGTTCTAACACTAAATAAATTGATAAAAACAGCATAAAAAGAAAAGAAAAGGTACCAAATAAAATTCTTTTTTTGTTAAAATTATAATTTATAATCATTGGTTTTTATTGATTTACACAATTTTTGTCTTAAAATTATACGCAAGGCTATACAACTTTTTATATCTCTTCTGTTTTCAAATATATACATTTAATCCCAACCCGTGAGAAAAAAGGTCCATTTCCTAAAAACTATAAAACACTATCAAAAACAACTAAATCTGGCAAAAAAAAATGCTAGAACTGCTCAAATGACAAAAAAATGCCCTGAAACGGTCTTCCGTCGACAACAAATGATCTTCCGTCGACCACAAATGATCTTCCGTC
>NZ_KE384386.1:208226-212177 GCF_000425485.1 Flavobacterium tegetincola DSM 22377
ATCTTCCGTCAACCACAAATGATCTTCCGTCAACCACAAATGATCTTCCGTTGACCACAAATGATCTTCCGTCGACCACAAATGATCTTCCGTTAACCACAATTCATCTTCCGTAAACCACAAATGATCTTCCGTCAACCACAAATGATCTTCCGTCGACCACAAATGACCTTCCGTCGACCACAAATGATCTTCCGTCAGCCACAAATGATCTTCCGTCAATCACAAATGATCTTCCGTCAGCCACAAATGATCATCCGTCAACCACAAATGATCTTACGTCGACCACAAATGATCTTCCGTCGACCACAAATGATCTTCGGACAGTCTGATGAAGGCTTCATAAAACCTGTTTATTACTTCTAAAAGTTTGATAGCTACTTCTAAAACACATTTACATCTTGCGGAATGCCTGAAATTATTGGCTAACGTAAATTAGTCTAAAAAACCTTCCAAGCTTCTATTTAAACTTATTTTTGAATTAATTATAACCCATTTCCTGAACAATTATTCCGTCTTTTAAAAAATGACTCAGATTTTACTACATAAAAAAAGAGGATAATCAAATCCTCTTAATATTCTTCAAAACGCTTTACGATAACTCCATACCTGTGGTCGGCATGTAATCGGTTCTCCCGAGAAAACGGGACAGGCTGTTCCACACAGGGTTTATTGTTCGGCTTCCAGCCGCAACGAACCCTTAGCTGTTAGCCGTAGTTATTTTAACAGTTTTCAGTTTTCGTCCCATTCTGTAAATGTATTTTTTATTCCATCACGAATAAAATGTGTTTTTCCATTTTCGTAAAATGCTTTATAATAAATTTCTTTTCCGTTTTTGACTTCGCTTTCATATTTTAAGTTTCCGTTTCCATAAGAGCTGAAAAATTTTCCGTTTGGAATTCCATTAACTACATTTTGAGAAAGTGAAATTTTTCCGTTGTTAAAATAACAAATAATTTTTCCATTATATTTTACGTTGTCTTTGTAAAGAATATTCTTTTTATAAAGTCCTGAAAATACAATTCCCCCATTTTCATTAAAGTATTCAACGTCATATTCGTCTTTCAGTTTATTGCGATATTTTTCAAAAAAATTCCCGTTGTAATAATGGTAACTTTGTGATGCTTTTTCTATGAACTTAAATTTAGCTTTTCCATTTTCCCAATAATCTGTTGATTCTTTGGTGTCATTATCGTATTCTTGTTTTAGATTTCCGCTTTCAAAACAACTTGTATTTTTCCCAATTTGGTTTCCAAGATTATAATTACGAATCCATTTTTGTTTTCCGTTTTCGTACCAATCAATATACTCATTATGGCATTGATTGTCTTTTACGTTTCCAATAGATTTTCTTTTTCCTGATTCATAAAAATTAATATCTATATATTCTTTTTTAGCTTTATAAAAACGCAAAGATTTTATTTTTTTATTTTCATAAAAAGTTGTGTCAATTTCGTTGTAGTTTTCTGTTTTTACACCAAGTGAATCCAGTTCATTTTCAATAACTGTTTTATTCTTGCAAGAAGAAATTATCAGACATAATATAAAAAATAAAAGTATGTGTTTTTTCAATTTTCTCTTTATTTACGTCGGTTTTGGATAATTACGGCTAACGTTGTTGTATAAGCTTTGTTGCGTTGATTAAGCAGTGAATTTACTAAATAAAACACGAACAGCGAAATTCCGGAGGAATTTCGAAAGTGAGCCAAAACCAGCAATAAAGTTTATACGGTGTTGTACACAGGCTTTTATTCGTTTAACTTTTCGATTAGTTTAGTGAAATTCGACTCTTTATGTTTTAGCATTGAATTAATTAATGTTTCTCTAAACCTTAAAGTAAGATTAGGTAATTTTGAATCAATTAAAATCAATCCTTTTTCATTTCGCTGATAATTATGCATAACAGAATTTCTTTGTGAATAACAGTCCCATAAAATTCTTGAATAATATGATTTCAAATATTTTTGATTCGGATTAATATTTCTCTTTTTTAACAAGTATTTTATAAAAGGATGACTAATTTCTTTATTAACAAATTGAAAATCGAGTTTCTGAGAGTTTCTAATTTTAAAATATTGTTCTTGAGATAGGTTTAGTTGATTTGCAAAAGAATTAATAATCGAATTAAATATGTAATTTTCTATTAATGTTTTTTCGTTTTGGTGTGAACTCAAAATTAAGATTGTAGTTATAATATTTATTACGTTAACTGTATTATTTGAGTTTGCTTTTAATAATGTTTCGAAGTAGTGCCAATAATCTTCAGGGTTTCTTGAAATTTGAGCCTTAATGTATAGATATTCATAATTTAGAAAATGTTCTTTACATTCACTATTCACATTTTTTAATAATAGAAACGGGTTGTTTTCAAGTGATTTTTTATTCCATTCAGAAATCGTGTGACTATTTTCTTGTCGACTCCATTTAGAACTTAAATCTTTGAAATCTGTAGTTACTATATAAGAGTGATTTTCAAATAATGAATTTGCTCCACATTTATAATCTATAAATTCTAGTTCCCTTTTTATTGTATTAATAGCTATTTGTTCTGCAATTCTTTTGCTTGATGCATTGATTTTAACTGACGCTAAAATCATATCTTGCTTTAAGAAGAAATCTTTCGAGAAAGGACTTTCATTAATCTGATTTTTTAAGATTTTTAATTTTGTATGTTCTGGATGATAAAATGTTACTTGGTTATATTTAAACCTGAATGTTTTTTCAGCTTTAATATTGTATATCCTAAAAACGAAATATTCTCTTTTACTAGACTTTTTTAACAAATGTAAAATACCTTCAAATTGTTGGTCAAATGTTCTGTTCTGAATATATTCATTTTTTGCCTCTAATAAGTTGTTTTTATTTTCCTTTAAAAATGACTGAGGAAAAGGAAAGCTATTAATATCTTGAGTAATTATTTTAGTGAAAGTTTCAATAATATCGTCTTTTGCTCTATTTGTTAATAAGAACTCACTTACGAGGATATTTGTATGATGAATTAAATCAAGTTTATGTTCAGAAATGTTATGGACACATTTAAGAAAACTAATAATTTCCTTTAATGATTTTTTAAACATAACTTTTTTAAGTTCAGTTCTAAATCTGATTAATGACGATTTAAAGTTTTGATTTTGATTTATCCATTTAATTTTTAAATGTACTTTCCCTTGATTTTTATATTCTTCAAATAAATTAGAAATCAGAGAGTAGTTTTTAAAATCTTTAAAATATTTATTTTCCTTTTGAATTAGTGGATGACTTAAGTAACTATCAATATATTTAGAACAATTTTCAATATTAGTCTCAATTTGAAAAATCATTTTTTCAATTAGAGAAAGATAATTTTCTACATCTAAATAATCACTTTTCTCAATTTGAGAAGCTACAAAATTGAAATAGTCAGCAAAGAAATTAACTTTAGTTTCTATTAACTTTTCAGGATGATTAATTTGATTTAGAAAAGACATTTCAATGTTATTTAGGATGTTTTTTAGCTTGTGTACAACGTTTTTCGGCTTGGCGATGTGGCGGATAAAGAAGCTGAAACTTTCTATTATCACTAAACTTCAAAATAGCAAAATCTTCGATTTAGCACTAAACCCGCCATATTGCCAAACCGATGTTGAACTAAACCTTCGGTAGCGTGTCACCTGAAAATGTTAGTCCTTTGTAAAACTAATTAAAAATGAATTACAATGACAAAAAAAAGCAGATGAGTTAGTTGGATCCAACACAATTCTGAGTCGAGCCGTTGCTCAAGTTCCTGAATTTGCAGAGTTACTTCACCGATTTGAACGAGCGATGTCCATTTTAGGCAGGAGCGACAGTACCTATAGAAATTATGCCCAACATGTTGCAGCAATAGCATTGCACTTTGGTAAAATCCCAACCGAATTGGATGTAGAGCAAGTCCAAGAATACTTGTATACGCTCCAAAAACGTTCCAAAACG
>NZ_KE384387.1:0-156379 GCF_000425485.1 Flavobacterium tegetincola DSM 22377
CCATAGAGCTGGTGAGTATACTGTAACTGCTACAGATGCTAATGGTTGTGTTAATACTGCAAGTCAAACTATTAGCGTAAGCCCGAGATTAACCTTAAATACAATTCCAGTTATTCCACCAGCTTGCGAAGGTTCTAGTTTCACAATCAATTCTATCGCTACTATTACTAATGTAAACAGAACCAATTCTTGGCCTTATTTCGCACTCTCTGCTGGTAATTCAAATGATATTTCTTATGCTTGGTCAGGTCCAAACGGTTTTACTTCTTCGTCAAGTAATGCTTCAGTAAGCAATGCATCAATGAACAACGCAGGGACATATTCACTTACCGTTACAGGTCCGGGTGGATGTACTAAATCTGCAGATAGAAATATTATCATTAATCCACTTCCTACTATCGAACTTGCAGCTTCCGCAGCAGTTTGTGTAGGTTCTGATATAACTTTAACTGCAACTAGCAATGGAACTATTTTGTCTTGGTTTAGAAATGGTACATTTTTAGCCTTCGGATCTTCATACACAATTTCTTCTGCTGATATGTCAGATGCTGGTTCGTATACATTCAGAGCTAGAAGCAATAACCTATGTGTTGTCGAACAATCTATTGACGTTACGGTAAATGCAGTTCCAACATTATTAGAAATTATGATTGCACCCGTTTGTTCTGGCAGTTCGGCTACTGTAGTTTTAACAGGGTTACTACCTACAACTAATGGCATTGCAACTTATTCCATTAATGGCGGAGCTCCTCAAATCGAAAGCGGAATATCTGATGGAAATGGAAGGTTTTCTTTCAATACGCCAACTTTGGGTATGGGACAAAACAATTATACAGTTGAAATTCTTAGCATCACAAATATAGAAACTGGTTGTTTTACTAACTTTACAGGTAAAACGGCAATTCTAAAAGTAAATCCGAATCCTTCGTTATCAACTATTGAGACGAGCCCTATTTGCTCTGGTAGTCCAGCTACAATTCTTTTATCTGGCTTATTGCCAAATACAAACGGCACTGCAACCTATACCATCAATGGCGGGATTACTCAATTTCAAGCAAGTGGAGTTTCGTCTTCACAAGGAACTTTCAGCTTCCAAACTGACCCACTACCTGCAGCTGCAAATGGATTTACAATTAACATCATAAAAATTAGAAATGTTGATACATCTTGTGAAACTTCGTTCACTAATAAAACAGTCACTTTAATAGTGAATGCATCACCTACATTAGCAGCTATTACAATAGCACCTATTGTCAAGAACAATAAAGCTACCGTTGTATTATCTGGCTTACTTAAAAATCAGCTAGGTACGGCGACTTATACTGTAAATGGAGGAAGTGAACAGCAAGCTTCTGGAACATCAACTTCAGCTGGAACATTTAGTTTTCAAACGCCTACTTTGGGTGTGGCACAGAATGGATGGATTGTTAGAATAATCAGTATCAAAAATAATGATAACTTATGCGAAACTGCATTCAGCAATATGCAAGCTCCATTAGCTGTAACAAACTCATTACGAAGCGAAAACACTCCTACGGTCTCTAATAACGAAGTAATAGCACCAACATTCGGATTGCAAAACCAAGCAAAAATTGATATCGTTCTATATCCTAACCCAGCTAGCGATGTATTAAATATCGAAACAGCTTTGGAAGTTCAATCTGTAATAATGTTAAACATTAATGGACAGATAGTACTTTCTTCTAATCAAAAGCAAGTTAATGTTTCGGCTTTGCCTGCTGGTATTTATATGGTACAAATCAAAGATGCAGCTGACAACGTAACCACTAAAAAAATTATTATTAAATAAATGATTTTTTTAAACTAAGGCTAGGCGATTACAAAGATTTAATTAGCCTATTGTACTAAACACTTGCAAGAAAATACTTGCAAGTGTTTTTTTTTTACTGCACTTGTAATGGATTTAATTGTGCTATTGCCATCAACCAAACTTTCCTGTATTTCAGGCGGAGAACACATTTGAGATTTATTGCTATAATTTAAAATTAGATTTTGTTTAAGCATAGAGTTTTCAGGAAAACTTATATAAAATTACGGGAGTAAAAATGTATGAACTAGACGAAAAAGCAAAGACGCTTACCGTTTTCTATAATGGAAAAAAGACAAATTTAGATAAAATAAAAACTGCGATCACGAAACTTGGTTATGATGCAGATGAAATGAAAGCAGATGCGGAAGCATATGAAAAACTTGATGGATGCTGTAAAAAAGCATAAATTGTCTAGTCCTAAATAAACGATACAGATTATTTAAGATTTAAAGTTAATAATTAAAGTTGAGCAATGAGGTCATTGCTCAACTTTTTTGATTTATAGGTTTTCATTACTATTTTATTTTGACTGTGCATTTGATTTGGAGTTAGCATGTGGTTTGATAAATGTGGTCTTTTTTGATTATAAATTTCAATTGATTCTCTTATGATTTGCTTCTTAATCATTAAATTTGCTTCATATTTAGCGATATTAAACTCTTGTTTTAAAATTCCATTTATCCTTTCTGCTACTGCATTTTCGTAAGGATCATACTTTTCAGTCAAACTCGCTTTAACTCCATTTTGAGCAAGTAATTTTTGGTAGTCATTTGAGCAATATTGTAAACCTCTGTCCGAATGGTGTATTAGCGGCTGTTCTTTATAACATCTATTTTTCAGTGCCATGTCCAATGCTTTTAATGAGCCTTCTACACACAAGCTATTAGAGACGTTAAAACCTACAATTTTCTTTGAATAAGCATCTGTAATTAATGCTAAATAACTTGGGTTATCCCTTCTTCCAACGTAAGTAATATCGCTAACCCAAACTTGTTCTGGATTATTAATTTTTAGGTTACAAACTTTATTCTTATGCTTTCTAAACCTGTGATGTGAGTCTGTCGTCACATGATACGATTTCCTTGGAATAATAAGTAAATGGTTGGCTTTAAGTATTCTAAAGAGCTTGTCTCTTCCAATGTTTATCTTTTTTAAATCATCTTCTAATAAATAATATAGTTTTCTTGTTCCTAAACGGCGCATTTTAATTCTTAATGCACGAACCAAATTGATGACTTGCTGTGCTAATAATTGTTTGCGCAGTTTTGATTTTTTAATACGATAATATACCTGTCTATTAACCCCAAGTAATCCGCAAGTTGAAACTATTGTTTCTTTGGTTTGCTCTCGGTATCGTTCGATAATTTGGGTGTATAATTTTTTCTTATTTGTATATCGTATTCTTTTTCAGCCATATCAACTAGCATATCAAAAATAATAACTTTCTTATCAGCTCGCTCGGCAAGGTGTTCCGCTCGCGATTTCTGTTTCTTTAGCAGCTTCACTTGAACTTCTAATTCAGTAATTCTCTGTTCTGGAGTCTTGGTCATAGTGGTAATGGATAAGTTTTCCCAATCAAATGTACCATATTTTCTTAACCATTGAGTAATTGTAGATCTGGCTTGGATACCAAATTTGAGGTGAGCATCCAATCTATTGAGTCGTCCAGATTCAATATCATTAACCAATTGAAGTTTAAAAGAAAGCGAATAATCTTTTTGGGTTTTCTTCTCATGCCCTTTGTTTTCTGATGTTTTCATATACACTCTGATTTAGTGTATCGCTATATTAGGACGTGACAAATTTTCAAATAAAAAAATCGGAACTGTGAGGTTCCGATTTTTTTTTGCACTATATGTTGAGATACTTTTAAATATTAAAAGCAGCTTTAACTTTATCAACAAAGTCTAATTGCTCCCAAGTAAACAAGTCAACTGTAACCGTTTTTGTGTCTCCATAAGGATTGGTAAATTCTTTAGTTACCGTTCTTGGCGTTCTTCCCATATGTCCGTAAGCAGCGGTTTCGCTGTAAATTGGGTTTCTTAATTTCAAACGTTGTTCGATGAAGTAAGGTCGCATGTCAAACAATTCTTCTACTTTTTTAGCAATTTCACCATTAGTCATGTTCACTTTTGCAGTTCCGTAAGTATCTACAAAGATTCCCATAGGTTTTGCAACACCAATTGCATACGAAACTTGTACTAATATTTCATCAGCAACACCTGCAGCAACTAAGTTCTTAGCAATGTGACGCGTTGCATAAGCAGCAGAACGGTCTACTTTACTTGGGTCTTTGCCAGAGAAAGCACCACCACCGTGAGCTCCTTTTCCACCGTAAGTATCTACAATGATTTTTCTTCCTGTCAAACCAGTATCGCCATGAGGTCCACCGATAACAAAAACACCAGTTGGGTTGATGTGGTACACAATGTCATCATTAAATAAATGAACATATTGTGGATATTTCGCTTTAATCCTAGGAATAAGAATCGATTTTAGATCAGCATTAATCTTCACAAGCATCTCATCATTTGCAGCATCTTTGTCTGCTCTTGAGTTTGACTTTGGTTTTACAAAATCATCATGTTGTGTCGAGATCACAATTGCTTTAATCAATTGTGGTTTGTTATCATCTGAATATTCTAAAGTTACTTGAGATTTTGCATCGGGACGTAAATAAGTGATTTCGTTATTCTCGCGACGCAATTCAGCGAGTTCTTGTAGTAATTTGTGTGATAAATCTAATGCCAATGGCATATAATCTTCTGTTTCGTTGGTTGCATACCCAAACATCATACCTTGGTCACCGGCGCCTTGATCTTCTGGATTACTTCGGTCTACACCTTGATTGATGTCGTTAGATTGTTCGTGAATTGCAGAAAGAATACCACAAGAATTGGCATCAAACATGTATTCGCTTTTGTTGTAACCAATTTTTCTAATCACTTCTCGAGCGATTTCTTGAACGTCAAGATAGGTTTTTGACTTTACTTCACCGGCCAAAATCACTTGACCTGTAGTTACTAAAGTTTCGCAAGCGACCTTCGAATTCGGGTCAAAAGCCAAAAAATTATCAATTAATGCGTCTGAAATTTGATCTGCTATCTTATCTGGGTGTCCTTCACTAACAGATTCTGAGGTAAATAAATAAGCCATAAATTAATTTTAATTTACAGAGGAAAAATAATTGCAGGATATAGCTAAAGGAGGTTTTCTGCTTTAGCATTTTTTTAATGAGGTTGCAATCAGTCAAATTTTTCCTCTCGATTTTAGAGTGCAAATGTATAAAATGAAATTGGATTCCAAATGAAAAAATCTTTTTTTTGCAAAACTTTATACTTTGTACAATTTTTAAATACGTAGTATTTAATAATATAAAGCTTGTTCTTTAGAATGTTAAAGTTTGGGACTTTGTTTTTTTTATTGAAAAATAGTTCAGAAGTTTGTGCCAACGAAAAGAAATAAAAAATGAAATTAACTATTTGCAATATGTATCGAATGATGTGGATTTATCCGCAGAGTCTTTCTATTGCTTAATTTTTAATTTGCCAAATATAGAAACCTCTGCCGAAATGCAGAGGTTTTTTTTTGCTCTAATTTTACTTTCAAAATCAATTAATACAATTAAAAATATGCTTTTAAATATTCAAAATAGAACAATGCAATATTATATGATGATGTGCACCATGTGCAACATCCCACTTGCCTATTGCCAAAACCGGAATACTTAATCGTAGTGCTATACTAGATTTCTAAATCCCTTTGGTAAAACAACCAAAGGGATTTTTTTTTGCTCTAATTTCAAATACAATAAATAATAAATATTCTTTAATTAAAATTCAAAAATCATGAGTACACAAAAATTTTCAACCAATGCTTTACATGCAGGACACGATGTTTCTAAAAATGCTGGAACACGTGCCATTCCTATCTATCAAACCTCTTCGTATGTGTTTAATAATTCCGATCATGCGGCAAATTTATTTGAATTAACGGAACCAGGATTTATTTATACGCGATTAAATAATCCTACAAATGATATTCTCGAGCAACGATTAGCAAAACTGGAAGGCGGTATTGGCGGTGTAGTTACTTCATCTGGAACAGCTGCAATTGCAACTACTTTGTTGACGCTTTTAAAAGCGGGCGATCACATTGTCGCTTCAAGTAGCTTGTATGGTGGAACGTATAATTTATTAAAAGTGACGCTACCTCGATTAGGTATTCAAACCACGTTTGTGGATCCATCCAATCCTGAGAATTTTACTAAGGCTTCACAGGAAAACACAAAAACCTATTTTATTGAAAGTTTAGGGAATCCAAAGTTGGATGTATTGGATATTGAGGCAATTTCCAAAGAAGCAAAAGCATTTAAAGCGCCTTTAATTGTTGATAATACCGTGGCAACGCCGTATTTGCTTCAGCCAATTAGTTATGGTGCCGATATCGTAATTCACTCGCTTACCAAATATATTACTGGAAACGGGACTTCGTTAGGTGGTGTTATCATCGATGCTGGAAAATTTGATTGGTCAAACGGAAAATTCCCTGAATTTACGGAATCTTCTGCAGGTTATCACGATTGCAATAATAAAATTCCTTTTTGTTAGATTCAAAAAGTTTACCCTCTAGTAAATAGGTAAAGTAGGCGTTTTCGTGATAATGCCAGTTTACTTTATTATGGGTATAGGCAGTATCCGTTATAATGATATTTTCAAAAGTCGACTTTTGGTAATGTGTTCCGAAAAACTCTCCTTTTTTTAATTAGTTCATCTGTTAATTGTTTGTGCGGTATAATGACGGGTCATTTATCGAAGCTCTATTTTACTTCTTTGTGGATTAGCTATCAAATATATAGAAAATTACCCGTTTGTGCAGTTTTTTAATGAACAGCGTTGGTAATTATTAAAGCTATTCAATAGCAATAACCGCCACTTTATAATTTTATGAAAATAAGAACAGATTACAATTTTGCACTACTACGATGGAGCAGTTCCTCTCGAAGACAAACCCATCATATTCTTTAATTGATCTTCCGATTTTTCAATTTAAATATGACGTTGTGAGGTTTGAAAGTCTATCATCTTGGAATTACTACCTGTTTAAAAAAGATTACAGATTTTCTCATTTACTAAAAACCAGCATGAACAATTTCATATTTGTATCATCTCTAAATGAATTGACATCTAGAAATTGACGTTTTTCACAATTTGCAAAATCCTATGGAGAAATCCCTATTGTCATTCAAGGTGCAGGTGCGGGAAGCGAAGTTACCGCTCGCGGTGTATTGCAAGATATACTTAAAATAGCCGAAAAAATTAAAATCAAAGACACCATTTGATTGTAAATAAATCGGTGTAAATACGGTATCGTAGATATATATTCTTAAAAACAGTGTTTTGCAATCAAAGTTCAGAAAATATTTCTGTTTCTTAAATAAACTACTATCTTTGCCTTGTTCCTAAATATTTTGATTGTTATCACGAAAGGCGGAGGGATTAGACCCAGCGAAGCCTTAGCAACCCTACTCCCGTAGAAGGTGCTACATTCTATTCCGATTTGTCGGAAACAGATAACCCCTGAGAAATTTTCTCTCTCTTTTTTGATAACATAATTTATTTTTTTTGAAGCGAAAGGCTTGCGAATTCTAGCAATCCATGTTCCCGCTTTCGGCTTTATCTTTTATTTTTTAAAGAAAAAAATAAAAGGATACCGCCTCGATCGGGGCTACTTCAGAATCTACTCGCTCGAAGTGAATCTTCGTAAAAAAAGGGATTACTGAAAATTTAGTTCTTCCCATAATACCTTTACGGGTTTGTGCGATTTAAAAACAGTTTAATAAAAAACTTGGCGTCATAGCGTCTTAGAGGTGAAATAAAAATATGTCAAAAATAAAACAAGCTATACAAGAAAGAATCCTGGTCCTCGATGGAGCAATGGGAACCATGTTGCAACGCTACAACTTTTCCGAAGAAGATTTTAGAGGAACCCAATTCAAGGATTTTTCGTATTCTTTAAAAGGCAATAACGATTTGCTTTCCATAACCCAACCCGAAGCGGTGAAACAAGTGCATCGACTGTATTTTCAGGCAGGAGCGGATATTGTAGAAACCAATACTTTTTCTGGAACCACTATCGGAATGGCCGATTATCATTTGGAGGATTTTGTGTACGAACTCAACTACCAATCGGCAAAAATTGCACGGGAAGTGGCCGACGAATTTACAGACAAACCGCGATTTGTAGCAGGCTCCATTGGTCCAACCAACAGAACGGCTTCGATGTCGCCCGATGTAAACGATCCTGGTTTTAGAGCTGTAGCTTTTGATGATTTACGAATCGCTTATAAGCAACAAGTGGAAGCTTTAATCGATGGTGGTTGCGATGTTTTATTAGTCGAAACTATTTTTGACACCTTGAATGCGAAAGCCGCACTTTTTGCCATTGAAGAAGTGAAGGAAGAACGCAATTCGGATATTCCTGTGATGGTTTCGGGTACAATAACGGATGCTTCCGGTCGAACTCTTTCGGGGCAAACGGTCGAAGCATTCCTGATTTCCATTCAACACATCGATTTGTTAAGCATCGGATTCAATTGTGCTTTAGGTGCCGACCAACTCAAGCCGTATTTAAAGCGATTGGCACATAATACCCAACTCAATATTTCGGCACATCCCAATGCAGGTTTGCCCAACGCTTTTGGCGAATACGATCAAACTCCAGAACAAATGCAGGCTTTGATAAAAGAATATTTGCAGGATAATTTAGTCAATATCATTGGGGGTTGCTGCGGAACCACACCGGAACACATACAATTAATTGCAGAAGTGGCGGCCCAATTTAACCCGAGAAGAAATGAGACACAAATTTCACAAATTGTCACGAATTAAGCCAGATCAAAAATTTGTGCCAATTATTACAAAGTTGAATCGGTGCAAATCTGTGTAATCTGTGTAAAAAATATCGAGCAACTTTTTAAAACATAAAACTTCATGCTTTCCTGTCTTCACGGCAAAATAAAAAATCTATGTCAAAAACCAATAAAATAAATCTCCAACTATCAGGTCTTGAGCCACTTCTCGTGACTGAAGAATCCATATTTGTAAACGTAGGAGAGCGAACCAATGTAACGGGCTCACGCAAGTTTCTGCGGTTGATAAAGGAAGAAAAATACGAAGAAGCTTTAGATGTTGCCCGAAACCAAGTGGATGGTGGTGCTCAAATTATTGACATCAATATGGATGAGGGAATGCTGGATGGTGTTTTTGCCATGACCAAATTCCTAAACCTCATCGCTGCCGAACCAGATATTGCTCGAGTTCCCGTAATGATTGACAGTTCTAAATGGGAGATTATCGAAGCTGGATTGAAAGTAGTACAAGGAAAAGGAGTTGTTAATTCAATTTCCTTAAAAGAAGGAGAGGCAACGTTTATTCGGCAAGCAAAATTAATCAAGCGTTACGGTGCTGCTGTAATCGTAATGGCTTTTGACGAAAAAGGACAAGCAGATACGTATGAACGCCGCATTAAAATATGTAAACGTAGTTATGATATCCTTGTAGATGTGGTTAAATTTCCTCGGCAAGACATCATTTTTGACCCGAATATATTTCCCGTTGCAACGGGGATGGAAGAACACAAATTAAATGCAGTCGACTTTTTTCGGGCAACTAAATGGATTCGGGAAAACCTGCCGTATGCCAATATTTCTGGTGGCGTAAGTAATGTGTCGTTCTCGTTTAGAGGAAATGATAAAGTACGGGAAGCCATGCATTCGGCATTTTTGTACCATGCCATTCAAAACGGAATGACCATGGGAATTGTCAATCCGGAAATGCTAGAGATTTACGATCAAATTGATAAAGAATTACTGGATTGCGTAGAAGATGTGCTTTTTAATAGACGAGACGATGCAACGGAACGTCTTTTGGATTTAGCAGAAAGTTTTAAAGGAATCGTTTCCCACCTTTCAGGGGGGATTAAGGGGGGGCTTGAATGGAGAAGTGGTACAGTCCAAGAACGTATTACTTATTCTTTAGTAAAAGGGATTGATGCATTTATTGAAGAAGACGCCGAAGAAGCTCGAATCCAATCCCGAAAAGCAATTGAAGTAATCGAAGTAAACTTAATGACGGGTATGAATGTCGTGGGGGACTTATTTGGTAGCGGAAAAATGTTTTTGCCACAAGTAGTGAAATCGGCTCGGGTGATGAAAAAAGCAGTGGCGTATTTGCTACCTTTTATAAGCCCCCCAACCCCCAAAGGGGGAGTTAAAAATGCACAGCATTGGGCTACAGCCAATCCGTATTCATATGAAAGATTGAAGAAGTTTGCCGTTAACATGCGTCATCAACCTACTAAAGCGGAAGCTGTTTTATGGGAAGCATTGAGTGGTAAAAAGTTGGAAGGCTTTAAATTTCGAAGACAACACATCATAGGGAATTACATCGCCGATTTTATTTGTCTAAAACATAACTTAATTGTTGAAGTGGATGGCTCAATTCATCAATTACCCGAGAACCAAATCAGTGATGCAGAGCGAACCAAATGGTTACTTGCGGAAGGGTATAAAGTAGTTCGTTTTACCAATCAAGAAGTATTGGTGGAGTTGGAAATGGTTTTGAATGAAATCCATCATGTACTTACGGCTACCCCTTCGGGGGCTGGGGGGCAAGGAAAAGTCCTAATGGCAACCGTAAAAGGGGACGTACATGACATTGGTAAAAATATTGTCGCGGTGGTTTTGGCGTGCAACAATTTTGAAATTATCGATTTGGGAGTAATGGTTCCGCCGGAAAAAATTATTGAAGTTGCCGTTCGGGAAAATGTAGACATCATTGGGTTGAGTGGCTTGATCACGCCTTCGCTAGATGAGATGGTTTATTTGGCAAAGGAAATGGACAAACTCAACATCAAAATCCCTATCATGATTGGTGGTGCTACAACATCTCGAGCCCATACTGCAGTGAAAATTGCACCGGAATACAAGGAAACCGTGGTGCATGTTAATGATGCTTCGCGAGCGGTAACGGTAGCGAGTAATTTGCTGCAAAGCGAAACCAAAACGGGCTATGTGAAAGCCATTCGGGAGGAATATGATGCTCTTCGAGATGGATATTTGAATCGGGCAAGGGAGAAAAAATACTTGTCTATTGAGCAAGCTCGCAAGAATAAATTAAAGCTAGATTGGGAAAATTTCACACCGAAGAAACCCAACTTCATCGGTACTCAAACTATTTCGGTGGCGTTGGACACATTAGTAGATTTTATCGATTGGACGCCCTTTTTCCAGTCGTGGCAGTTGTTTGGAAAGTATCCAGCGTTGCTAACCGATGCAATTGTAGGAGAGGAAGCCACTGCATTATTTGCAGACGCACAAAATATGTTGGCACAAATGGTTAGCGAGAAATGGGTGGAAGCCAAAGGGGTCATAGGTATTTTCCCAGCAAATACGGTTAATGATGATGACATAGTTTTAGGCCCCTCAATCCCCAAAGGGGAAGTTAGTAAATCGGAGGTGCTGTTTTTGACTTTGCGTCAACAATCGCAAAAAACCGCGGGTGCTCCAAACAAAGCTTTGGCAGATTACATTGCTCCATTGGAATCAGGGAAGCAAGATTACATAGGGTGTTTTTGCGTGACCACCGGTTTTGGGGTGGATGAAAAAGCGGCGGAGTTTGAGAAAAACATGGACGACTACAATTCGATTATGGTGAAAGCCCTGGCCGATCGTTTGGCGGAAGCCTTAGCGGAATATTTGCATTTAAAAGTTAGAACAGAAATTTGGGGTTATGATGTCGAGGAAACTTTGAGTAATACCGATTTGATTTCCGAGAAATACAAAGGCATTCGTCCGGCTCCAGGCTATCCTGCTTGTCCGGATCATTTGGAGAAACCTACGATTTTCAAACTTTTAGATGTGGTGCATCAAATTGGCGTTAAGCTAACCGAAAGCATGGCAATGTGGCCCGCTTCGTCTGTGTCGGGATATTATTTTGGTCATCCCGAAAGTAAGTATTTTGGCTTGGGAAAAATCAAACAGGACCAAGTCAAAGATTATGCCAAGAGAAGAGGCATCGCTATAGAAGAAGCAACAAAATGGTTATCGCCCAATATATCCGAATAGAATAAGTGAAAAAGTTTAATATTCTTCGATTAATCTTTAAATTTAAACAAAACAAAAAATAAAAGATATGAAAGCAATTTACACACGTTATGAAACGTCAAATTTATTAGAAAATTTTGGTGAAGATGTCGTTCATTTTCAAATTTATTTCAAAACGGACGAGTTACCCGAGGTAGCTATAGGTGTTTTATTTCCTTATTCTGCATTAATAAAATTTGTTAGAGAAGCGAATCCGCCCGTTTATGAATATCTCACTCAAATCCGCAGTTCTATGGCAGGATACGGACCAAAAGAAACGAAAGTTTTGGCGCAAATGGAAGAGGAAGGTTTCGATTTAGAGCCTTTACTAAAAGAGTATTTTTATAGTAAAGATACACTATTTGTTTCCCAACATTTAGAATGGGTTGAACGAATGAATGCCCCGAAAGCACAAGAACAGGCGGGCGTATTTTTAGAACAAATCACTGATCAACTTGGTGAGAGTTATGCAAGTGAACAAATAAAATGGGATAAATTTATAGATGAGTTAGATCAAACCATTCATGAGGTTACCTTTCGTTATTATCCCGAAATATTTGAAAACGGACCCGAGAAAATCGAAGCGTATAGAAATGCATTATATTTCGTAACTACAAGTTTTGCAAGTAGAATCGATAAAATTTTAAAATAAGACTAGAAAGTGAAAGTAACCGAACACATCACCCAAGCCAACGGAAAGCCGCTATTTTCGTTTGAGATTCTTCCGCCTTTAAAAGGACAAAACATCCAGTCTATTTTTGATAGTATCGACCCATTAATTGAGTTCAAGCCGCCATTTATTGACGTGACTTACCACCGGGAAGAATATGAATACAAGGAGTTGCCTAGCGGATTGTTGCAAAAACGAATCGTGAAAAAGCGACCAGGAACGGTGGGTATTTGTGCCGCCATTCAGAATAAATACCAAGTGGATGCTATACCACACATTTTATGTGGCGGATTTTCTAAGGAAGACACCGAGAATTTCTTGATTGATATGGACTTTCTGGGTATTGATAATGTAGTGGCTCTTCGCGGGGACGCGGTAAAAAGTGAAACCTATTTTAAGGCGGAGAAAGAAGGAAACCAGTATGCAAGCGAATTGGTAACACAAATTGCCAACCTGAACAACGGAATTTACTTGGATGAGGAGTTGCAAAATTCCTGTTGTACCAATTTTTGCATTGGCGTGGCGGGATATCCGGAAAAACACATGGAAGCACCTAGTTTGGACAGCGACATTCATTTCTTGAAACAAAAAATTAAAAATGGTGCGACGTATATCATCACTCAAATGTTTTTTGATAACCAAAAATTCTTTGATTTTGTGGCCAAATGCAGAGCGGAAGGAATCACGGTTCCTATTATTCCGGGATTGAAACCCATTGCTACCAAGAAACAACTCAACTTGATTCCGCATCGTTTTAAGGTAGACTTGCCGGATGAGTTGATCATGGAAGTAGTTCGAGCAAGTACCTCTGAAGCGGTGAAACAGGTGGGTATTGAATGGTGTATTGAACAAAGCAAGGAATTGATTAAGGCAGGAATCCCCATCCTGCATTACTACTCGATGGGAAAAGCAGCGAATATCAAAGCAATTGCGAAGGCAGTTTTTTAATGAGGTTGCAATAAGTCAAATTTTTCCTCTCGATATTAACGTGAAAACATGTAAAGCGAATTGGACTTGAATCGGCAAAAAAGATTTTTTTTGAAAACTTTATTCTTTGTCATTTTTAAATCGTTTAAATGTCACAATTGTGCTGAATAGACAATTTTTAAAAGTCTATTTCTCAGTAGAAATGATAGATCTTAGCAGCATTTTGAAAGCGATCAGATTTGGCATCACCACAAAAAATTAGACCTGCACGATATGAACGACCATAAAAAAGTAGACTATAGCGAATCTAATGTAATTTATTGCACACAAGGCTGTTAAAATTACTATAAAAGTATTTATGTAAGTAAGATTTTTACTATTTTTGGAACTAACTTAAATTAATTATTATGAAAAAAATTCTACTTTCAGTTGCATTTTTAGCCTCACTTGGTCTTAGTGCACAAACGACAATTTTCGAAGATTCTTTTGAAACGTATCCAAATTTTGCTAAGGCAAATATTGGAAACTGGACATTATTGGATCTTGATGGACTTTTGACTTATGGAGTTGAACAAGGCACTCCCGCTACATCTGTTGTTTTTGCAAATTCAGGAACAGCAATGGCTTATTTTGTTATGAATTCTAGTGCTGCAGTTCCTGTTTTAGATGCTACGGCATGGTCAGGAAAGACGGGTGCAAAATGTATGGCTGCAATGGCAGGTATTCCAGTAGCACCAATTAATTCGAACAATGATTATCTAATTTCTCCGCAAATCCAATTGGGAACTGCTGGTAACTTAGTTAAATTTTGGGCAAAAGGAATTAGTACAGCATACCCAGAAAAATTTAGAGTTGGTGTTTCTACAACAGGAACGGCTGCAACTAATTTTACAATGATTACGCCAACTGCGGGAGTAACACCTACTACATCTTGGGTAGAATATTCTTATAACTTAGATGCTTACCAAGGGCAAAACGTGTACATTGCTATCCAATGCGTTTCTGTTGATGCATTTTCTTTATTGATTGACGATTTTAAAGTAACAGCTACTACGCTTTCTACTGATACTTTCTTTAAAAAGAATTTTGCTGTTTTTCCAAATCCTGCGACTGACGTAATTAAAATTTCAAATGTAAACGGTCTTGATGTTACAAGTTCAACAATTACAGATATTAATGGAAGAACAATAAAACAAGTGAATTCGGCTGTTGAGTCTATCAATGTAAGTGACTTGAATGCTGGAATTTATATTCTAACAATTAAAACGTCTAACGGTGAAGGTGTAACGAAATTCGTTAAAAACTAAAAAGAGTTTCTCTTTTACACATTAAGAAGCCCAATATTTATTGGGCTTTTTTTATGGGCTAAAGTGTAGACATTCAAATGCACAATAGTTGCTACAAGTTTATAATTCTGATTGTGTATATTCTGATATAAAATCGAATCACGTAAAATGATTTTCCTTCACTGCGAAATGACTATGCAGCGTTCCAAAATGAATTTTTTACCAAGGAAAAATGATTCTTCATTATGGTAAAATAAATTTTAAATTTGCATAAAATACTTTCGAGACTTCTATTTAATTTTCTAAGTATCAAAAATTAGAGACTTAGCCAACTTTGTTAACGCTATCGGGTCTCCTACGGAATGACAAATAACTACGAAGATGCAAATAAAAAAAACAATTATTACCATCTACTTCCCCGTCATTTCTCTAAACACCGCTTCTAAATTCTTATTTTTCTGATTCAGCTGCAAGGTTTTCAAACCATTTTCTTGTGCAAAATCAAACACTGAAGGACGCATGTCTTTATCGGCAACAAATGTCAGTTCCCAAATCATGTCGTGGATATTCTTGTAAGAAACTAGATTCGGAAGTTTTGCAATCAATTGCTCTTCAATTTTAAAATCAAACTCGACTTCTAAAATTTGCTCTTTATCGGTCATGATTTGATTTAACTTTTTATCTGTCACAATCACGCCTTTATCGATGATAATGACACGATCACAAATGGCTTCCACTTCTTGCATAATGTGCGTTGAAAGAAAAACCGTCTTGTCTTTCCCTACATTTTTAATCAATTGCCGAATTTCAACCAACTGATTTGGATCCAAACCCGTAGTAGGTTCGTCTAAAATAAGCACGTCTGGATTGTGAAGCAATGCATTGGCAAGACCCACCCTTTGTCTGTAACCCTTGGAAAGTTGCCCAATTTTCTTGTGACTTTCAGGCGTCAGTCCCGTTAGATCAATCACTTCTTGGATTCTGCTTTTAGACACGTTATACACATCGGCATTGAACGCCAAATATTCTTTGACATACAAATCCAAATACAACGGATTGTGTTCTGGCAAATAACCCACCGATTTTTGAACCGATTGTTCCTGCGTGGAAACGTCAAAACCATTTACCGATGCCGTACCTGAATCGGCATTGATATAGGTAGTCAAAATTTTCATTAAAGTTGATTTTCCGGCACCATTTGGCCCTAAAAAACCTACAATTTCTCCACGATTTACCGAGAATGTAAGATTGTCCAATGCTTTTTGGGTTCCGTAACTTTTTGAAAGGGCTATAACTTCTATTGACATGCGATTTGATTTGAAACAAAAGTAGCAAAATCAACTGATAAATCACACTATCAAGTGGTTTTACAAAAACAAAGGGAAGCATTTTTAAATCAATTTGCCACACGCATACTAATTGCCCTTGAAAAAATGATTTACACTATTGACACACAAAAGCGGCAATCACTTTATTCAAAGTTAACGATTGTTAACACCCTTGATTTTAAATTTTTCCTTCCTACTTTTATAGCATGAAATCTAAGGTTTATACATACATCCTATTTATTATTACATTGAATATTTTGGCCACAGTGGGGTTGCAAATTTTCTGGAATATTAAAAATTACAAAGAGAATAAAAGCCAACTTATTAAAGATGTTCAAACCGCTTTTGACAACAGTATTGAATATTATTATTTGGAAGATTCCAAAAATGATTTTTTGGCTTTTGTTTCAGAAGACACGGATTCAATTGATCCCGATTTTATTAATAAGGCAAGAATTGACACCGTATTTAATAAAGGTGCTGCGAAGTCTGATAAGAATATTTCAAAATTTAAAAAGACAGAAGACACATTACAAAAAAGCTCCGATAGTATTTCCTACGGATTTGCCGCTTCTGAAATTCAATATATGGAAGGTGCCGCACGGTATGAAGAGATTGTAAAGCCTAAAGGCACATTGAAAGATTTAAAAAAGGCGATGCGAACGATGCTTAAAAAAGACCCTGATAGCCTTGCTAAAATTAAAGTTTTAAGAGGAAAAAAAGCCAGCGATAGCATCTCAAAATTAAAGAATATTGTCAATAAAATTATCATTTCTGTGGTTAAAGATTCGTTAGAATTTTCAAAAGTAGCCACTGCTTTGGACAAAGAATTGCTTCGTAAGAATATAGATATTTCCTACAGTATTCAGCATTTTAAAGCAGACACTCTTTTCGCACATTATCCAAAAGAAGCCGGTTTAATATTACCGTTAAAAGCTGTTTCTGCAACTACGTACCTGCCTTCTGGCCAACAATTAAAAATATCTTTTACCAATCCAACGTTATTAATCCTAAAAAGAAGTTTTACTGGCATTTTCTTATCGCTTTTGCTGTCCATTTCAATTCTATCCTGCTTGATGTTTCTTCTACGGATTATCCAAAAGCAGAAAAAAATTGATGCAATAAAAAACGATTTGATTAGTAACATTACCCACGAATTTAAAACTCCAATTACCACCATTGCCACAGCCATTGAAGGTATCAAACATTTTAATGCCGATGCAGATCAAGAAAAAACCAACCGCTACCTAGATATTTCAACGCAACAATTGCTGAAATTAGAAATCATGGTTGAAAAATTATTGGAAACTGCATCTTTAAATTCCGATCAGCTCAAGCTAAATAAAGAAGAAATTGACATTGCTACAATTGTTCGTGCTTGCATTGAAAAACATCAAATGACTTCTGAAAAACAAATTAAATTCGCGTCAAGCGAAACAGTTATTCAGTACAACGTTGATGTGTTTCACTTTGAAAATGCCGTTTCCAACTTGATTGACAACGCAATTAAATACGGAGGTTCAAATATTATGATTGCGGTAATTCAATCTGCAAAACAAATTGAAATTTCAATTGAAGACGACGGTATTGGCATTGAAAATACGCAACATGAAAAGATTTTTGAACAATTTTACCGCATTCCGAAAGGAAACATTCACGATGTAAAAGGCTTTGGAATAGGATTGTATTACGCTAAAAAAATCATAGAAAAGCACGGAGGAATTTTAGAGTTACTTCCAAGAACTGCAAAAACGATATTTAAAATTACATTATTTCATGTCAAATAAAATTAAAATTCTGCTAGCCGAAGACGAACCTGCATTGGCATTAATTATCAAAGAAAGTTTGGAAACCCGAAACTTTGAAGTCACCCATTGCAAAAACGGTCAGGAAGCCTTTGATGTTTTCACAAAGCAAACGTTTGACATCTTAGTTCTGGACGTAATGATGCCGATAAAAGATGGAATTTCTGTTGCAAAAGACGTTCGGAAAATTGACAAAAAAATGCCGATTATTTTCCTGACTGCAAAATCACAAACGACTGATGTGATTGAAGGTTTTAATGCAGGAGGAAATGATTATTTAAAAAAACCGTTCAGCATGGAGGAATTGATTGTTCGGGTTCAATCCTTGTTAGGCCGAATTCATGAAGACCAAAGAGAAGAAAAAATCGCGGTTGGCAATTATGTATTTAATTTTACAAAGCAAACGCTCCGTTTTTCTGAGGTTCTACTTACGTTGACGCACCGCGAAGCAGAGTTGCTTTTATTGCTTATTGAAAACAAAAATGAAATTTTAGACCGCTCAATAGTTTTAAAAAAAATATGGGGCAACGATGACTTTTTTAACGGCAGAAGTATGGATGTTTTTATTACAAAGTTGCGCAAAAAACTAAACCTTGACCCGAACATTCAGATTATAAATGTGCGAGGTCAAGGCTATAAATTGATCTATTAAAGGATTTTATTTAACGTCCAAAACGTCCTCCACGTCCACCGCCCATTTCTTGCATTTCTTTCATCTTGTCAGCCACAATTTCGTCGTACTCTTTTTGAGTTACCTCCTTACCTGCTTTTGGCGCTTTAATATCTGCTTTTTCTTTAGTATTCATCACCACTTTAGAACACAATATAATTGTTTTGCCATCAGACACTTCCAAAATTAATCCAGGTAAACCCCAATAGCTTTCTGGACCTTGGTTTACAGGAATTTCTGGTGTGTACCAAGCAGTAACTACCACTTCTTTTGGCATTTCAAAACTGTCCAATAAATTGGTGGATTGATCTTTACTCTCGTCCTTCTTATCTTGATCACCTCTAGGTCGCAAGCTTCTAAGGTCAGAACCATCAATGGGTTTTAGAGCAGTGGCTTTGTAACAGGTGTAGCCTCCTACTACTTTGGTTTCACCTTCCATTTTCCATTCTAATTGCGGAAGCGCGTCTTTTACAAGAAATTCCTTTCCCATAAATTCTTTATCCACACTGTACGTTTTATCTTTTACATTCTTATAGTAGGTTCCACCGCCACCCATCATGGAACTCATCATCCTACCTCCTCCAACGCTTTGACCTGGAGCGTCTAATTTTTCTTCTTCTTTATAAATAGATGCCGAACGATCAAAATTTAAGAAAAATGTTTTTTCAGACATTCCCTTCATTCTTTGTTCAATCATTTTCTTCATTTCGGGGGTAATATTTTTATTTCCCTCCATTCTTTTAGACATATCGGCGGTGCTGGTTTTGGATTCGTACACCGCAAAACCTTGAAATTCTTTCTGAGCCGAAACGCTAATTATTCCAAAAAGTAGCAATGCGAAACTAAATATAGATTTTTTCATGAGATTATTTTTAATTATAGTACTAATTAGACTTTCATATAATGGTTTTGTTACAAGGACCGTGCTAAAAATTCTTGACTTGTTTTAAATTTAAAGGTTTAATTGTACTTTAGCGGTTATGAAAACAAGTATTGGGTTTATTCTTTTCTTTATCAGCACATTGGGTTTTTCACAAAGCACGTTCAGACAAGCTGAATTCATTGATCGTAAAGCGGTTTCGGCTGATGCATTTGTGGGTTTTGATAAATTTGATTACAGCTATTGTATCAAAGACAATGTTCTTTTGAAATCCAAAAATAGCGCGTCGATGGAGTATAAAAATGTGACCTTGGGCAAAATTACCAAGGTTGATTTACTGAATCCATTAAAAGTTGTGGTTTTCTATGAACGGTTTAATACCGCGGTTACGTTAGACAATCAATTAAATGAGACGTTGAAAATTAATTTTTCAGAATTAAAACAGCCTTTGGTTGTAACCAAAATCGGAATGGCTGCTCAGAACCAGTTGTGGATTTTTGATGAAATTACAAGTCAACTTTACTTGTACGATACTGGAAATGGCCAGTTAAAAACCGTTGGAACGCCACTTTCTGAAACTATAAATTATTATACCTCTGATTTCAATTCCTTTGAGTGGCTTGACGCCAAAAACAATTGGTACCGCTGTTCCATTTACGGTGCAGTTCAGCAGCTGGATTATCCATTTACTTTTGAGAAGATATTATTTTCTAACACTGAAATTATAATTTATAGCGAAAAGGAGACTATCTTTATTTTTGACAGAAAAAGCACAGTAATCAATGCATTAGAAAATGTTGAGAAAACCTTTACAAGTTTAACGTTCAAAAACCAAATTTTATCTATTTTTACCAATCAAATAATAAGCAATTATAAAATCACACTACCGTAATGCATATAGCAATAGCAGGAAATATTGGTGCGGGAAAAACTACTCTAACCCGATTATTAGCGAAACATTTTAAATGGGAACCTCATTTTGAAGACGTGGTGGACAATCCTTACCTGGATGATTTTTACCATCAAATGGAGCGATGGAGTTTCAATCTTCAGATTTATTTTTTAAACAGCAGGTTTCGTCAGGTGTTGCAAATTCGTGAAAGCGGTAAGAAAATCATTCAAGATCGAACGATTTATGAGGATGCACATATTTTTGCACCCAACTTGCATGCAATGGGATTGATGACCAACCGCGATTTTAATAACTACTCGTCACTTTTTGAATTGATGGAAGGACTCGTTGGAGCACCTGATTTATTGATTTATTTGCGCAGTTCGATTCCAAATTTAGTGGGTCAAATTCACAAACGCGGACGAGAATATGAAAACTCGATTTCCATTGATTATTTAAGCCGATTGAATGAACGCTACGAAGCTTGGATTCATACCTATGACAAGGGAAAGCTGCTAATTATTGACGTTGATAATATCAATTTTGTGGACAATCCAGAGGATTTAGGAGACATCATCAACAGAATTGACGCTGAAATAAATGGTTTGTTTTAAATTATAATAGAAATAAAAACATAAAAAAGCCCCAAATAGTGCAGTAATGTTTGGGGCTTCTTCTATTTTAAAATATCATCTTTTTAAACTGAAATGCTGCTTGTGGACGGTTCCATCTTCTCTAGTTACCACAAACCAATAATCGGTTGCCGGTAACGTATTTCCATTGAACGTGCCATCCCAACCTGCTTCTCCACCTTTCAATCGTTTGACAAGTTTACCGTATCGGTCAAAAATATCTACCATTAAATTCATTTCAAAACTAGAGAAGTTTACGTGCCAAGTATCGTTATACCCGTCGCCGTTTGGTGTAAAAAACTTAGGATAATCGAGTAAATAGAAATTGGCTTTAGTCGTCCCACATCCATTTTCATCCTTAACATAAACCGTATAGCCTCCTGAAGTCAGATTAGTGAATACGCTTTCACTTTGGAAATTTACATTATCCAAAGAATACAAATACGTCCCTAATCCATCGGCCACAATGTACACCGAATTGTTATTGTAACTCCAGTCCGATGTATCTACAGTAACAATGGTAGCTTTATTTGATCCTGTAATTACAAAATCCTTGGAGGCGTCACAAGTTAGTGCGGCATAAATAGTGCTTACAGTAACTGTGTACGTTCCCGGCTCACTTATCGTGATCGACTGCGTAGTTTCACCTGTAGACCATTCGTAATTAGTGTATCCAGCATCAGCGGTAAGGACTTTTGTAAAACCTTCGCATAAAAAATCGGGAGCTACGGGAACTAAATTTGGCGTAAGCCCTGCGAAAATAATAAATGAAGTAGTTGCATAGCACAATGGAATTGTTTTATGTTGGACACGAGCATAAATCGTTTGCGGATTGGAAACATTAGCATAACCATCAGGCAAAGGATTTACGCCATTATCCGCATCTTGTTGTGTAAGGTGATATGTTAATTTATACGTATTTGCTTTCTGCGTTCCTAATATTTCCGGATTTTGATTGATCAATGGAAAAACACCAAATTGAACTCCATCCGTACGACACACTAGCATATTTTGTGGCTGAATAGCTCGGGCTAATGGTAGTAAATTTCCAATAACAACAGGTATGTTTTTTATATTTCCGCAATTATCTGTTACCTGAAAATTATAAGTTCCATCTGCTAGATCAAGAAAAGTATTGTTTTCTCCATTATCGAGAACATAAGGAGTTGTCATTTTAAAATTAAATGGAGCTACACCTTCTACGTCAATTACCACATTATCGGGACCTACGCCATTGTTACAACTTAAATTATAAGCCCCTAAAAGAAGTAAGTCTGGAGCAACTGTAAATTCAACATAAAGATCGGAACATCTAGCATTGGGATTACCGTTTTCATAAGAATCGAACACTTTAATAATTCTGAATTCACCTAGTAAAAAGACATTTAACAATGTAGCAGCGTTAAACAATTGCTTGGCCGTTGTAGCCGTTGGCAGTGTTCCTTCTACAAAGGGAATTGCAGTGTAAGGATGTCCCCATAGATTAGTAACAGGATCAAATTTTTGCAACCAAAAGGTTTTGCCCGTAATAGAAGCATCGGTATCATCAAGAATAATATCAAATGAACCACATTTTCTGTTGATTGAAAAACCGTCATTATTTCTCGTATATCCAGCTATTTCGGCAGTAGTTTGCGAAGAAAATCCACAAGAATCAACAGCGTCGAAGGAATACATTCCTGCAGGAAGTCCGCTCATGTACAAAACGCCGTTGGCCATAATATTCATTGAAGCATCATAAGGAATTGGAAATGCAAAACTTGGCGGAGCTGCGGTTACTATAACACTTACTAAAGCGGCATGAGAGACCGACAACTTTACTGCTCCAGAAGTTGGATTGCAATCCGGTCTTGTAGTGGCTTCTAAAGCTCCAAGAACAAACTCGGGAACAGTAACCTCTATTGTATAGCTATCACCACAACTATCTGTAATAGTAAATGAATAATCGCCTACGGGCAAATTGGGATGATTAAAAACCCCAGCTGCATTGACAAATGACATCATGTTCTGTGGCAAAACCGTTGGATATGTTGAAGGTGCTGCTGTCATGCTCATCGCAACTATCATCCTATTGTCTGGTATTTGTACTTTAACATTACCAAAAACGGAACTGCAACCATTGTTTACAGCCGTAACAGCAGGCACGATGATTTTCTCTTTGATCTCAAAGTTAATTTGTCTCGAATTACCGCAACCATCGGTAACCGTTAATGAGTAATTATCAAAAGGAATGGTATTGGTCTCGCTTCCAAATGTAACCAAATTGGTTGTGTAAGGCCCTGGATAATTTGCATTAAAAGCAACTGGATTAAAACTTGAAGGCGATGTAAAATTCAATGTAAAAGGTGGCAAATAATTTGAAACTGCCACGTTAAAATAAAGTGCACCACATTCAGCGTTCAATCGTTGGATTGTAACTTTAGGTCTTGGATCGATCTGAAACGTAGATGTGAATTCAGAACCGCAATTATCCACTACTTTTATTTGTACGGAAAAAGTTTGAGACCCAAAAAGATTGATGGATTGTGACAATTCTATTGCATCAGTTGGACCTGAACCGATATTTTGAGAAATAGTTTGTGCTACTCCTCCGCCGGGTGGTGTTACGGTATACGTGATCGACAATGGAAATGAAATTGGAGCGGCAGTATTTGAACTAATCGTATTTTTAATTATTGCAGAATTGCAGGATAAAAAAACATCTGGAAGCGATGGAGCTGCGATACTTAAAGTATTATTACCAACCACAAAAGTATAGGCTTTTGAAAGCGCATCGTTACAAGCATCAAAGACGCGGACCACATAATCACCAGAAACCAAGTTTGTAAATTCATTTGACGTTTGCAATGGTCTAGTGATTGGCCCCGAAAGAATTTCATAAGAAGTTGGATTACCAGACATCACTACAACTTTAAGCGTAGAAGTCATATCGCAAGGATTTGCTGCAGAAGAAGTCAATTCGAAATCCAAATTTTCGACTAGATCATTAATTTCTACGTCAATTTCTTTTGAACTGGATTGTCCTCCTAAAGTTTGAATGGCTGCTACGCGGTAAGAACCCGCATTTAATGCCAGAAATGAGGAAGCCATGGTTTCGCCTATATGATTGTCATAATCTGGAGCAAGATATAATTTATAGCTCACTACAGCACCGGAAGTGGTATTTGAAACTGACATATCAATCCTACCATTATTAGTACATGTTTCATCAACAGCTGTTGCATTAAAATTAAAATTGCCTAACTGACCGTAACTTAATGAAGATAAGCTACAGAAAAGCAGGAATAATATGGAACGTAAGTAGTACATTTATTGTAGGTGAATTTAGATAATGCAAAGTACCGCAATGATTAAGGAAGTAATGTTACGGGATTTACATATATTCTTTTAGTCTAAACATTTATCAAATCAAGACTTAGCTTTCAATAGTACGTAGCTATTGACAAATAATGCAACCTATTTACTCCTATATAATCAAAATTATTGCTAAACGAGTCCATTTAAAAATTAAAAACTGCAGCAAAAATCAAGTTTGTGGCAACTATTTACAGCTATAACTTGTTTTATAAGAATTTTTTTAAGGTGTATAAAAGATTGTTTATAAAAGTGTTTTATGACTCAAAATGGGAAGAATCAGCCTCTACCATTTTGAAATAATTGAAGTTGAATTTTCAGTAGTTGTAATTATGCTAACAACATCTAGTGTAATTTATTGTCAAATGCAAACAATTATAAGAGCTGTGAATCAAACTATTTTTCGAAAAAATTATTTAGTACAGAAACTCTAATTTTGAGAATTATTTTCTTCATTTGGATAAAATACAAATTTTCGTAGACAAATCCCATTTATAATTATGTTTTTATTTGACAATGGGAATTTAAACAAATTAAAACATGCACTTTAAATTACATTTCCTGAATTAAAAAAAAATGAGCCCGATACAATATCGAGCTCATTATTATCAAAATTTGTCTAATTATTTAAATCCAGTCCACTTTTTTAAAGCATTTGTGGCGCAAATAAGAGGCCCTATTTTTCTTTAAAAACTTTAATTTGTGCATCAACCTCCGCTTCTGTTCCAGTGAAAGCAGCTGATTCTGTTTTGCCATTTTGAAATTTAGAAACTTTTGCAGAGAATACGCCGTTATTATTCATTTTCTCAACCGTATATTCTTCGGTTATGTTGTTTTCTACAGAACTTACAATCAGTTCAACCTCCGTGGCTTCGGATACGGTTACTGCATCATGACCTCCTAAAATTGGAGCGATTACCAAGCCAATTAAACAAGTTAATTTGATTAAAATATTCATTGATGGACCTGAAGTATCTTTAAATGGATCTCCAACAGTATCACCCGTTACTGCTGCTTTGTGTGCATCAGAACCTTTGAAAGTCATTTCACCATTGATCATTACTCCAGCTTCAAAAGATTTCTTGGCATTGTCCCAAGCACCACCAGCGTTATTTTGGAACACAGCCCAAAGTACACCAGAAACAGTTACACCAGCCATGTAACCACCTAACATTTCAGCAGTCAACATATTATTATCCGGATAAACAAGTTTGCCTAACAACACAATAACAATAGGAAAACCAATGGTCAAAACTCCTGGCAACATCATTTCGCGTAGAGCGGCTTTAGTTGAAATTTCTACACATTTACCGTATTCTGGTTTGCCCGTTCCTTCCATAATTCCCGGAATTTCTTTGAATTGTCGCCGCACTTCGTACACCATATCCATCGCAGCTTTTCCCACAGAATTCATTGCTAAAGCGGAGAAAACTACAGGAATCATTCCACCGACAAATAGCATGGCTAAAACCGGAGCTTTAAATATATTGATTCCGTCAATCCCGGTGAATGTTACGTAAGCTGCAAATAAAGCAAGAGAAGTTAACGCTGCAGAAGCAATTGCAAAACCTTTTCCTGTGGCTGCGGTTGTATTTCCAACTGAATCTAAAATATCTGTTCTTGTACGTACTTCTTTAGGCAATTCACTCATTTCAGCAATTCCGCCTGCATTATCTGCAATTGGCCCAAAGGCGTCAATTGCGAGTTGCATTGCAGTTGTAGCCATCATTGCAGAAGCCGCTAAAGCCACTCCGTAAAATCCTGCTAATGCGTACGAACCCCATATTGCTGCAGCAAATAAAAGTACCGTTGGAAATGTAGAAATCATACCTGTAGCCAAACCTGCAATTACGTTTGTTCCTGCACCTGTTGACGATTTTTGCACAATAGCCATCACAGGTTTTGTCCCTAATCCGGTGTAATATTCAGTTACCGATGAAATAATCCCGCCCACTGCTAATCCAACAATCGTGGCGTAAAAAACACGCATGGATGAGATGTCCTTTAATCCTTCCCCGTAAAAACTCATCTTCATGGTCTCAGGCAGCATAAATTGCACTAAAAAATAGCAGGAAATTAATGTTAATAAAATGGACAACCAGTTTCCAATATTTAATGCTTTTTGCACTTCTGGCTCTTTGGCCGAATCACTAGAAATTTTTACTACTAAAGTTCCAATAATGGAGAATAAAATTCCGAAACCAGCAATTGCCATTGGTAGTAAGATGGGACCAATTCCGCCAAAAGCATCTTGAATACTTCCACCCATATCTTTGATCACGTAGTTTCCCAGTACCATCGCGGCAAGAACTGTAGCCACATACGAACCGAATAAATCAGCACCCATTCCGGCCACGTCTCCAACGTTATCTCCCACGTTATCTGCAATTGTTGCCGGATTTCTTGGATCATCTTCAGGGATTCCTGCTTCCACTTTTCCTACTAAATCCGCACCTACGTCGGCAGCTTTTGTGTAGATTCCACCACCAACTCTTGCAAATAGAGCAATAGATTCGGCTCCTAATGAGAATCCAGCCAAGGTTTCAAGCACAATAGTCATTAACTCAGTTGGAGTTCGCATCACGCCGCCAAACATGGCATCTGCCCAAACACCGTTCATGAAATAATTAAAGAAAAATATAAAAAATGCAGTTAGACCAAGAACGGCTAATCCTGCAACACCCAATCCCATTACTGTTCCACCACCGAAAGAAACTTTTAGCGCTTGTGGCAAACTAGTTCGAGCCGCTTGCGTAGTTCTAACATTTGTTTTAGTTGCAATTTTCATCCCCATATTTCCAGCAAGTGCGGAGAAGAATGCTCCAAAAACAAAAGCAATTACAATTAAAATACTAGTAGTATCTACAAATTGTGAAACACCTGCTAAGACAACACTTGCTCCAATGACGAAGAACGTCAGTAATCTGTACTCTGCTTTTAAAAAAGCCAAAGCGCCCTCATAAATATAATCCGAAATTTCTTTCATTTTACCATCACCGGGATCTTGCTTTAATACCCACGCTCTTTTCATCCACATAAAAAGCAGACCAATAATTGCCATAACTATTGGTACGTAAATCATCATTGATTCCATATGTTATTTTTGGTTTTGTTAATATATTGTAAATGTAACAAAAGCAAAAGTAATAAAAAAGTAATTTATTTATTAAAGCTTTGATTTTAATATAAATAGCGCAATTAGAAAAATCATCTAATACTATCCAATAAACACTTTAGACTTGGCAATCGCACAACGGGCATCAAATTTTTTCGCCCCAAAATGCCGCATCCACTATAAAACATACCTAATGCTTTCGAACAGATTAATTAATGTAAAATTAATTTTAAGTTCACTTTGGGAATTTAGTCAAGATATACCTTTGTTAGCGGCTAATTTATCTTTAATTTTTCATCTGTAATGAAAAAAAATAAACAATTCATCAATTTATATTGAAAAAACACAATTATTTAGTTTATTTTTAGAGCCTGTATATAAGTTGATGTAAATCAAATTAATAGAAAAGAATAATTACTTTAAATAAAAACGAAATTTAAATTAAACTTATGAGTAAAACTACACAATCGATTTTGGCAGAATGCCGAAATAATTTTAAGACAATAGCGGTATTTTGTTGCTTGTTATTTATGACGGGAGGGGCTTTTGGACAGGTTACTATAGAAAATCAAAATTTTACAGATGGCTCATTACCAAATGGATGGACGCAAAATAACATTACATTTACAACGAGCGCAGGTGGGTATGCTAATTTCACTACTACTTCATCCATTCTTACTTCACCTACTTATAACTTGACAGGATATACAAATGTCAAATTATCCTTATCTGTAGCAAAGTTTGGAAGTGGTTCAGACGGCCCCGTTACTATTCAAATTTCTGACAACGGAGGAAGCACTTGGACAGCACAAACATTCAATTCCGCAACTCCTACAGGTTCTAATTATATTGATACAGAAGAAGAGCCAATTACAATTTCTGGCCCATCTATTAAAATTAGAATCACTAGGACAGCAAGTTCTTCTCAAAAACGATTTCGAAATTATTTACTGGTTGGGACACCACCACCTGCCGCAGCCCCAGTTGTAACAGCGGCTACAGTAAATACAACAGTTGGAACCAATCCAAACTACCAAATGACTGCTACAAATAGCCCAACATCTTATACACTTACGTCGGGAACTTTACCTGCTGGATTAAGTTTAAATACATCAAGTGGAGTGATCTCAGGTATTACAACAACAGCTGGAAACTCGTCAGTATACGTTACTGCGACAAATGCTTCTGGCACTAGTCCAGAGGCAACAATTGATTTTGTTGTAGCTAAAAGCAATCAAACAATTACCTTTACAAGTTTAGTAAATAAGCAGTATGGCGACGCCGATTTTAATTTATCTGCAACCGCTTCGTCTGGATTAAATGTAAGTTACAATAGTTCTAATACCAATGTTGCTACGATTATAGACAATACTGTTACAATTATAGGCATTGGAACAACAGACATTACTGCTTCACAGGCTGGAAATGCCAATTACAATGATGCAATTAATGTCGTTCGCACACTTACAGTATCACAGCGAAACCTAACCATTTCTGGATTAACAGGAGATAACAAAGCATATAATGCTTCAAATGTGGCAACTGTTTCAGGTACACCATTGATAAACAATGTTTTAGAAGCTGATATTGCTAATGTAACCTTATCAGGAATTCCAACTTTTACTTTTGCAAACGCAACAATTGGCGTTGACAAATCAATTACCGCTAATGGATACAGCTTAGCGGGCAGTGCTGCTGGAAATTACAATTTAACGCAACCTACAGGATTAACCGCAACTATTTCGGCAAAAACTATTACAGTCACTGGTGTAGTAGCTCAGAATAAAGTGTACGATGCTAATACAATCGCTACGGTTTTCGGCGGAACACTAGTTGGAGTTGAAGCAGCAGACAATGCGAACTTAAGTATATCAACAACAGGTGTTTTTGCATCGGCAAATGCAGGAACTGGGATAGGAGTTACAGTTACGTTGACAGGAAGTGCCGCTACAAATTATACTTTAACACAACCTGGACTAACAGCTGATATTACGAAAGCCACTCAAACGGTCACATTTAATTCTTTACCAGCATTAAATACAGGTTCAGCACCTATTAATTTAAATACTTTTGCAAGTACAACTTCAGGATTAGCGTTGACTTATATGAGCTCAAATTCAAATGTTCTAACCATTTCAGGAAACACATTGACTGTTGTTGGATTAGGGACAGCCATTATCACCGCATCTCAAGAAGGTAATACTAATTATAACGTCGCTATAAATACGACACAAACTGTTATGGTTTCTCTTATCCCAATGATTTTCTATAGTCATAATTTTAATGATAGCCCAAGTGAAAGTCCATATGTAACTTCACCTTTGACAACAATTCCAACCGGAATTTTAAATAGCAATATTACTTCATCCCAATGGGTAAGTAGCACTAGTAATTTTACTAGTTTCTTAGGAAATTCAGGAACTGCTTTAGTTATTCAGCCATCAAATGGAGATGTTAGCTCAATGACCTTAAATATATCAATAGCGACAGGATATAAATTAGATTTGACTGATTATAGTTTTTGGGCTAGAAGAACTAGTAATGGACCTACAGTTTCATCGATTACTGTAAATAGCATAGCAATTTCAAATGCAATTTCAATCTCAACATCAAATTCAGGTGAAGTAGTTTCAACACCAGCATTCTTAAACACTGTAGAAAACTTAACAGGCAACTTTAGTATTGTAATTAATTTAACAGCCCCGTCTTCAAGTAGTCAAAATCTTAGGTTAGATGATTTTAAATTAACTGGTTACATAACACCACTAGTTACAGCTACCACTTGGATCATCACTTCTCCAGCTACAACACCAGCGTGGACAAATGGGACACCAACTGCTTTAACCGACGCTATCATTGCCGAAGATTACAACGAAACAGCAGCAATTACCGCTAAAAACTTAACCATCAATACTGGTAAAGTTTTAACTATCCAACCAGCAAATACCTTAACAGTAGCCGGTGATTTAACTAATGAAGGTTCAATCATTTTTCAAAGTGACGCTACAGGAACAGCTAGCTTTGCAGCTTATACAGGAGTTGCAATTGCTGGTTCAGGAACATCAACAGTAGAACGCTACATTCCTGCAGGAAAAAGAGCTTTCCGTTTCTTAACACCAAGTGTTACTACAACTACTAATATTAAAGCGAATTGGCAAAATGATAAGATATATACTGCCGGAATTGGAACTGCAATAACAGGTTCAACATCTGGAGCAAATGGCTTTGATACTACAGTAAGCGGAAATCCTTCTATGTACACTTACAATAATCAAGTAGCTAGTGGAACAGGTTGGACACCAATTCCTAATACGGATGCTACTACTTTATTAGCTGGAACGGGTTATAGAATTTTAATTCGTGGTGATCGAACGCCAACGTTACTCACCAGTGCATCACAAGAAAACATGAATGTTGCCACAACACTTTCAGCAACAGGAATGCTAGTAACAGGAACGGTTATTTTAAATGCGTCAAGCACACCAGCTATAAATAACACCTCTAATACTACAACCGACAGCTTTAGTTTGGTAGGAAATCCTTACGCAAGCCCAATTGACTGGAATGCAGTTGGAAAATCGGAATTAGTAACGTCATACTATGGCTTTGAGCCTAACTTTGGAAGCGGATTAGTACGAGGAAAATATGTTGTTTACGATGCTTCAACAGGTCTAAATAATGAAATAACTTCAAACATTGGAAGATATATTCAATCTGGCCAAGCCTTTATGGTAAAAAATAGTGTTGCAGGAACAGCAGGAACATTAACCTTCAATGAAAGTAATAAAGCTAGTACGCAAGCAAATGTATTTAGAACCGCTAATGTAGAAAACGCCACTATAAGTCCAAATGCAGTGCTTCGATTGTCGGTTTATGATCCAAACGAATTGGCTTTGGCCTCTTATCCAATTGATGGTACCGTTGCAGTATTCGGAGAAGTTTTTACCAATTCATTGGGATACGGTGATGTAATAAAATTAATGTCAACTGGTGAAAACTTAGGTTTATCTCGAGATTCAAAAACATTAGCTATTGAAGCACTAGCTCCAGTTCAAAATAATGATGAACTGTTAATTAAAACGACACAATTTCAAGCTAACAAATCGTATACCTTTAAATTGAATGCGACAGGTTTTGCAAGCGGTGTTTCAGCTACTTTGGTGGATCAGTACTTGAATACGCAAAGCACTATAAGTATGGGAGAAAATACATTTGCGCCATTTAACACCACAACTGATGTGAATTCTTATGATGCCAATCGATTTAAGATTGTATTCAGCACAACTGCATTAGGAAATGGTTCTTTTGATAGAGAAACAATGGTAGTGTATCCTAATCCAGTTACAAATAATATATTTAATATTTCAGTACCAAATTATGTAAAAGGTCCAATAAAGGTTAGCATCTACAATATGGCTGGACAAAACGTGTACCATACGACAAAAGAAGCATTGCCAGTTTTAACAATTCGTCCCGATGCTGTTTTATCGCAAGGAATATATATAGTACAAATCACCAACGATGGTACAACGACAAATTCTAAAATTACAATTCAATAATTACTATGAAAAAGCAATTTATCCAAACGATCTGTATACTGTTCTTATCCTTATTTTTAACGATTTCAGCTTTCGCACAAGAAGAGGCTGGTGGTGATGTAGATGATCTAAGTAGTGCACCGACTGCACCAATTGAAAACTGGGTTCCAATTTTACTAATGGCTGGAATTGGAACAGCCTTTTACTTTACAAAGAAAAAGAAAACTGCATAATTTAATAAATTTAAAAACGCCCAAAAGGGCATTTTTTTATGCTTAAAAATTAGAAGATCTTTAACCCTATTTTAGTTAATCACGAAGTCTCTTTTCAATAATAATCGTTTCACTATTCCGTTGCATAGGAGCCTAAAAGCTTATTGGTAAATCCAATGAATGTACGTTTCATTTTGGATATCAACTCAAATAATGAACAATAAAGTACCTACTTAATTTTCTCTAATCAACTACAATCTCACTAATTTCAATTAATCAATTCCAACTGTACAGAATAAGATCGACATCAGTTATATTTAAAAGAAAAATACAAAAAGATAATTATCCTTGAAAGAAAAATAAGCACCTTTTTTAAATAACACCCTCGAGGTTAAATAAAATTCCCTATGCAGATTTCCAAAACATCCATTCTCAAAACTTCAAAATTTAATGCACAAAAAAAACACCTGCAAAAACTTTACAGGTGCCTTATATTTTAAAGAGAAGAACTATTTATATCGCAAACAATCCTTCTGGCTTATTTTCTATTGCTTGAAAACGAGCAACACATTTAGAGATAATATCTCTAGCTTCCGTCACATCTCCCCAACCTTCTACATCCACTTGTTTGTTTTCAAGATCTTTGTACACTTGAAAAAAGTGCTCTATTTCTTTCACTAAATGCGGATTCATATCGCCTAAATCGTTCAAGTTATTCCAAATTGGATCTGAAACTGGCACACAAATTACCTTTTCATCTGGACCTTTATCATCTGCCATATGAAATACACCAATTGGCTTCACTTCTATCACACAACCTGGGAAAGTAGGCTCAGTGATTAAAACCAAAACGTCTAATGGATCTCCATCTAATGCTAAAGTTTCAGGAATAAACCCGTAATCTGCAGGATACATCATCGAAGAGAACAACATTCTATCGAAACGCATTCTTTTTAAATCAAAATCGTATTCATATTTATTTCTACTTCCTCGTGGAATTTCGATTAAGACATCGAAAGAGTGTTTTTTATCAGCTGTCATTTCTGTATTTTTCATTTTTTACGTCTGCAAAAGTAAGCAAACATTACTGCTTTTCAATACAAATGTTCATTATATCTCTATTAACTTTATCAAAAACTATCGAATACCATTAAAATTTAAAACTGAATCCCTAAAGAAGCCTTTACTCCAAAATTATTGGTATCCTCCGTTCTGTAATTTCCACGCCAAGCAAACTCAATTTTCAAGACTTTAAAGATGTTACCAATCCCAGCATTGTATTCGTAATAAAAATCTTCAGGAGCGCGATACAATAGACCAGAGGCATTGATTGCACGATTTTCATCACTAATTGTTCCATAAACTCCTTTAAAACCAATAGTTTCCCGCCAGTTTAATTTTCGCAATAGCGGAATCCTTGATAAAATTCGACCTCCAAAATTATGTTGCAACTGAATTGTAGCATACGTATCAGTTTCAAATTCATAAAAATCCAACAAGTTAAACGTATTAGCAATGGTCCAATAAGTCTGGTTACCGGGAACAATACTTAACAAAGACAAAGGTACTTCTCCAAAAGTCTTACCTAATTCCGTAGTAATATCCAAACGTCCAATTCCTCCCATATTCAATGGCTGCTTGTAATACAACTGCACTTTCTTATAATCAAAATCACTATCAAAAACATCTTTAACACCTTGACTGTAATTTAAAAACAATTGCGCAAACGGCTTGGAGGTTGTCCGACGTTCTACACCACTACCCACTGTTTTTCTTGAAAAACTATAATCCAATTGCACATTAAATTCGGATTGTTTTACTCGACTTTGAATTTCACCCAACGGATTACTTACACTAGGCAAAACTGTATAATAATCCATATTAAAGCTGTCTGAAGCAGAAATTAAAGTACGATACGATAGGCCCGTTTGAATGGTAAAGTTTTTTGCCAACTCAATTTCAGCAGAAAAATTAGTCAAACTCACGTTGGTTAATTTTCCATTGCTTCCCGCAGTAAACAAAGACGAAGAGGCAAAACTACGACTCATAACATCATTGGTATCGGTAAAACTCGCACCAATTTGTTCTACATCTCTCCTTGTTCCAGCCGAAAGGATCAATCGGTTCTTCTCATCCACCATCCATTTACCAGAAACACCATACTTAAACTTATTGTCTTTAAACCCATAAGCTGTATATCCTTGAACACGCCACTTGTCATTTTCGCCAAAATAAGTTCTACCTCCAACACGCAGTCGCAAACCTTCCACTTCATTATATCCAATTGTTGAAAGTATCGGACCTACGTCAAAGTTCCCATAATGCAGATAACCACTTCCGATGATTTGTACTACATCGTAAATTTGCAGAAACTTCTTATTGGTCTGCAAGACGTCAAGCATTTTATAAACGCCTTTTTCATCTTTATTGAGATTTTCAAAGCGATTATCTTCCCAAAATTCGTCCGGTTTTATATACATCAACGGATCGGAATTTTGCACTTCCGGATTATAAAAATCTTCCGGCTTCTCACTGTCAAATACGTGATCACGGAACATCGTGGTTCGTTTTCCATAAATACCTTTTGACTTTTCTTTTTTGCTCAAGGCAAAGTCAGTCATGATATAATCTCTTTTCAACAGAAAAACTGAATCGTTCAAAACGTCAAAATCTTGCTCGATGTAAATTTCTTTCACCCAGTTGATATTGGCACTTTTAGTTACCTCAAGATTTATATTTTTAATTGCCCAAGTAGAATCATTAACCCAAAAACTACCTTTAAAAGTCAATTCGTTTTTTCTACGTGGATAGTATACAATATTATAACACCATTTATTATCAATGTAAGCACTGTCTGTCAAAACATAATTATACACATCAATTCCTGTTCGGGAAAGCGGACTGGTAAATGCTTTTTGAAAAAATTTCAAGTAATTATCATAGATATCATAATCTGCATACAAGTCGCTTACGTAAGATGTAATCTGCTGATTATTACTAAATCCTGAATTCTTATTGGCCTTTAAAACTTCTTTTGTTTTATTTCTAACATTATCTCCGTAAACATCCGATAACGCCTCGTTGATAAATATGGGTAAATACGTTTTACCGGTAATGCTAGACGTATCTACAGAATTAAAGATGAATTCCATACCTTTAAACAACCGTTGTTTCATAAAAGCACTATCAATCGTATTCATATCAAACTCGATTTTCTCGTACTTCGCCATTTCATATTGCTTAAATTGACGCAAACCATTTTGACGCTTGCGTGCCCAAATTTTTCGCAAAATATCAATAGCAGGATTGTTCTTTTTTGACGTTTTAGCACTGTAAATACGCACTTCGGCAAGCTCCTCACCAGAAGTTAAAATCACCTTCATGTTATAGGTTACCGCCTTTTCCAATTGAATTTCTTTCGTGGTATAACCAATAAACGAAACTTGGAGTGTGGTACGATTTGATTTGGACTCCAAATAAAAGATACCATCTTCATTCGTTACAATTCCTTCCGATGTACCCAAATAAGCCACATTAGCATAAGGTACAGGCTTATTGTTTTCGTCTAGAACCACTCCACTTACCTTGGTTTGCGCAAAAGAGATGGCAACCATCCATAAAAACAAACCTAAAAATATCTTATCTTTCATACTGTATCTACGTAGTAATGTCGAATTTGGACCAAATTCATATCATTTTTATTCAAAAAAAACTTCATCAGAGTTTCCCCTGATGAAGTTTCAAATATAGTAATAAGTTACAAAGAAAAAATTATAATATCTCTTAAACTTATATCAGCCTCTGACTGTAATTATTTTTTGTAAGCTACTTTCTTAACCGCTTTAATCACATCTTCCGAATTTGGCAACCAGTCTTTCAACAAGTTTGGTGCGTAAGGTGCTGGAGTATCTGCTGTTGTAATTCTCTGAATTGGAGCATCTAAGAAGTCAAACGCTCTTTCTTGAACCATATATGTAATTTCCGAAGCAACACTTGCAAATGGCCAAGCTTCTTCCAAAACTACCAAGCGATTCGTCTTTTTAACCGATTTGATAATCGTATCATAATCCATCGGACGAACGGTTCTTAAGTCGATAATTTCGCAAGAAATTCCTTCTTTTTCTAACGCTTCAGCTGCAATATGCGCTTCTTTAATAATTTTTCCAAAAGAAACAATTGTAACATCTGTACCTTCTCTTTTCACTTCAGCAACACCTAATGGAATGATGTAATCTTCCTCAGGAACTTCGCCTTTATCGCCATACATTTGTTCTGATTCCATAAAAATAACAGGATCATTGTCACGAATAGCAGCTTTCAACAAACCTTTTGCATCATAAACGGTAGAAGGAACTACAACTTTAAGACCAGGAGTATTGGCAAACCAAGATTCAAATGCTTGCGAGTGAGTCGCACCCAATTGTCCTGCAGAAGCCGTTGGACCTCTAAAAACCATTGGCATTGGAAATTGTCCCGCAGACATTTGACGCATCTTCGCAGCGTTATTGATTATTTGATCAATTCCAACAAGTGCAAAGTTGAAGGTCATAAATTCCACAATCGGACGACAACCGTTCATTGCTGATCCTACTGCAATACCTGCAAAACCAAGCTCTGCAATTGGTGTATCAATAACTCGCTTCGGTCCAAATTCATCAAGCATTCCTTTGGAAGCTTTGTAAGCACCGTTGTATTCGGCAACTTCCTCACCCATTAAATATATAGTTTCATCACGACGCATTTCTTCACTCATCGCTTCACAAATGGCCTCTCTAAATTGGATAGTCTTCATATGGTAAAAATTTATCTTCTTAAATTTTGAACTGCAAAAATAAAAATTAAAACCTATAAAAACACATAAAATAGTTTTAAAATAATTAGGAGCTATTTCCGGCTATCCGCTTTATCTTTTTCCTGCTTAAAAAAAGCAGAAAAAAGGATGCCACTGCTATCCGGGCTAGGGGTTTTAGGACGTGAGAAAACGCTTCATTTTAATTCGACATTTTAATTTCATTTGCATCCTGAAAAGAAAACACAAATGCCATCGCAAAACAACAAACATTTTAAGTCTAATGAGGTTAATACCCAATGATTTAAATCCGAGAACAATATTGCAACTAAAAATGATTTCTAAGCAGAATATCAGGATCGTAGAAAACTAATGTGAAAATTATTCATCTACATAAAAATCTATAGTCAAATTGCATTGAAAACGACAGAAAACCTTCAGAATTGAAGCAAAATAATTTTAATTAAAAAAAAACCACAACGAATTACGATTTATTGCAATAGTAATTTTCACTACTAATCCGAGGCTAAAACCACTTACGCAAACGTTTTATTAGCACAAATTTATTATGCATGCATAGTTCTTTTTTTAAAAAATAGTTGTATTTTCGTAGCCAAATCACGATAATCTAAATAACAATAAAGATGAAAATATTAGTTTGCATCAGTCACGTGCCTGATACTACTTCAAAGATTAACTTTACAAGTGGAGACGCTGAATTTGACACAAATGGCGTTCAATTTGTAATCAATCCCAACGACGAATTTGGTTTGACAAGAGCCATTTGGTTTCAAGAACAGCAAGGAGCTACCGTAACTGTTGTGAATGTTGGTGGTCCAGATACTGAACCTACTTTACGAAAAGCATTGGCAATTGGTGCAAACGAAGCAATTCGTGTAAATGCTGCTCCAAAGGACGGTTTTTTCGTAGCAACTCAATTAGCAGAAGTAATCAAAGCTGGTAACTACGATTTAGTAATTGCAGGAAAAGAATCATTAGACTATAACGGTGGAATGGTTCCTGGAATGTTAGCTGGAATTTTAGGATATAATTTTGTAAATTCTTGTACTGACTTAAAAATAGACGGAACTTCAGCAATGGCTTCAAGAGAAATTGACGGTGGAAAAGAAATTGTTTCTACTTCATTGCCATTAATTATTGGTGGTCAAAAAGGTTTAGTAGAAGAAAAAGATTTGAAAATTCCAAACATGAGAGGAATTATGACGGCAAGAACTAAAGCGCTAAACGTTTTAGAACCTGTTAGCTCAGAAGCAACTACTAAAGCGGTTAAATTTGAAAAACCAGCTCCTAAATCAGCAGTAAAATTAATTAATGCGGATAACTTAGATGAGCTAATCAGTTTATTACACAACGAGGCTAAAGTGATTTAAGATTTTTAAATTTAGATTTAAGAGTAGCATCTAAATCTAAAAACAAAACTAATCACGCTTCAAAATCGAAAATCATAATTCTAAAATCTTAAATTTAAGACAATGTCAATATTAATATATGCAGAATCTTCTTCAGAAGGAAAATTCAAAAAAGTAGCATTTGAGTTGGCTTCTTACGCAAAAAAAGTAGCTGAATCAATGAACACAACGGTAACTGCAGTTACTGTAAATAATGCAGACGCATCGGAATTATCAAAATACGGTGTAGACAAAGTGTTGAAAGTTTCTAACGACAAGTTAAAAAACTTTACAGCAAAAGCATACGCAGATGTAATCAAACAAGCAGCCGAAAAGGAAAATGTAAAGTTAGTTTTACTTTCTTCTACAACAGACAGTTTATATATGGCACCATTAGTTGCTGTAGCATTAAACGCAAGCTTTGCTTCAAACGTAGTTGGATTGCCTGTTAGCATGTCACCATTTCAAGTTAAAAGAACAGCGTTTTCAAACAAAGCGTTTGCCATTACTGAATTAGAAACAGAAGTAAAAGTATTGAGTTTAGCAAAAAACTCGTACGGATTAGTTGAAAATGCTTCCACTTTAGCACAAGAAGATTTCGCTGCCGCATTAAATGACGGCGACTTTAGCGTGAAAGTAGAAAGCGTAGAAAAAGCATCTGGTAAAGTAACTATTGCAGACGCAGACGTAGTGGTTTCCGGTGGACGTGGATTGAAAGGTCCAGAAAACTGGGGATTGGTGGAAGATTTAGCTGCTGTTTTAGGCGCTGCAACCGCTTGCTCTAAACCCGTTTCAGATTTAGGATGGAGACCTCATAGCGAACACGTAGGACAAACGGGTAAACCGGTTGCCACAAATTTATACATTGCCATTGGAATTTCAGGAGCAATCCAGCATATTGCAGGAATCAACTCTTCGAAAGTAAAAGTAGTAATCAACTCAGATCCTGAAGCACCTTTCTTTAAAGTTGCCGATTACGGAATTGTGGGTGATGCTTTTGACATTGTACCAAGACTAACCGCTAAATTAAAAGAATTTAAAGCGAATAATTCGTAAACATTTTTTTTAAAACTTAGCCCCAATTAGGGCTATCTGAAATTAGATAGAAATATCAAGTTCAGATAGCCTTTTTTTTGTTTTAAAAAAGGGTTTCCATATAAAGGGCAAGTACCACCATAATTAATTCGAACAATTTTCTCTATCTTTTATTGAATATTTCGTGTAAATTTGTGCAATTCGTGTTGAAAGAGCAAATTTGTTTTTTCAACGATTGCATTTATTATAAATTAAATCTATTTCCTTAAAAATGAGTTTAGTAAAACTAACCATCAAAGGTATTTCATACAGCCAAACGCAAAACGGCGCTTATGCTTTAATCTTAAATGAAGTGGATGGCGACCGTAAACTTCCCATTGTTATTGGTGCTTTTGAAGCCCAATCCATCGCCATTGCACTAGAAAAAGAAATCAAACCGCCTCGTCCGTTGACACACGACTTGTTTAAAAGTTTCGCGGATAGATTTGACATTGTAGTCAAACAAGTCATCATTCATAAATTAGTCGATGGAGTTTTCTTTTCAAGTATCATTTGCGAAAGAGACAAGATTGAAGAAATCATTGATGCCCGAACTTCGGATGCAATTGCTTTAGCTTTACGTTTTTCTGCTTCTATATTTACGTATAAAAACATTTTAGACAAAGCCGGAATTTACCTGAAAAGTAACCCTACAGACAGTGAAGGAACTTTTGATGATGACGGCATTTTGTCAACTCCAGAAACTTTTGGAATGAAAGATGAATCCAATGCGGCAGAAGGTGGTGCGTACGCAAAACACAGTTTATCTGAATTGAATGACTTGCTAAACGAAGCGGTTGAAAATGAAGATTATGAAAAAGCGGCGAAAATTAGAGATGAGATTAGCAAAAGATAGTTATCGAGTCATCAGTCTCAATTTTCAGTAATAGCTCTCTAAAAATCTTTATACCTTAGTGCCTTCGCGGCAAAAACACATTACACATGAAACAATATACCGATTTAGTACACCACGTTCTAGAAAACGGCGTTCAAAAAGGAGACCGAACAGGAACTGGAACAAAAAGTGTATTTGGCTACCAAATGCGTTTTGATTTATCCGAAGGTTTCCCAATGGTTACGACTAAAAAATTGCATTTAAAATCCATTATTCATGAATTACTTTGGTTTTTAAAAGGCGAAACCAATATTGGATATTTAAAAGAAAACGGCGTTCGGATTTGGGATGATTGGGCAGATGAAAATGGCGATTTAGGTCCTGTTTACGGTCATCAATGGCGGAATTGGAATTCCGAAGAAATTGACCAGATAACCGAAATTATCGAAACGTTGAAAACCAATCCAAATAGCAGAAGAATGCTGGTTTCCGCTTGGAATCCTTCTGTTTTGCCGGATACTTCAAAATCATTTGCAGAAAATGTCGCGAACGGAAAAGTAGCCTTGCCTCCTTGCCACGCTTTTTTTCAGTTTTATGTAGCTGAAGGAAAATTATCCTGTCAATTGTACCAACGAAGTGCCGATATATTTTTAGGCGTTCCATTTAATATTGCTTCTTATGCTTTATTGACAATGATGATTGCTCAAGTGTGTAACTTAGAAGTAGGCGAATTCATTCACACTTTTGGTGACACACATATTTACAACAACCATTTTGAACAACTAGAATTGCAACTATCTCGTGAACCTAGACCTTTACCAACAATGCTATTAAATCCAGAAATCAAAAACATATTAGATTTCACATTTGAAGATTTTACATTAGAAGGTTATGATCCACATCCTGGAATAAAGGGAAGCGTGGCGGTTTAAATTTAATTAAATTCTTTTTTTACAACGCACATTTGAATAGTCTAGCAACTACGCAAGTACTATTTAACACCCAAAAACATCAATTATTGCTTTTTTTTCACTAAAATTGAACGTTTTTTTAAATTACCAAAAATGAATCATTTCAAAAAAGCTTTATTCTTATTTTTAATAAGTACCGTTAGTGTTTTTGCACAACAAAAAATTACCCTTGAAGAAATTTGGGGTGGCGCTTTTCGGACGCAAGGTATGGACGAATTGCAGTCCATGAAGAACACCAACCAATATACGGTTCTAAACTTTGATCGTGCTTCGAGAAGTATGCAAATCGACCTTTATGATTTTGCTACATTAAAAAAAGTGGACACTTTTATTGACACTAAAAACTTCCCCAACTTCCCTTCCATTGACAGCTATACGTTCAATAAAAGTGAAGATTTAATTTTAATTGCCACTGAGTCCGATCAAATATTTCGACATTCTTTTGTTGCCAATTATTATTTGTACGACATCAAAAGCAAGAAGATGGCACAACTTTTTGACTTCAAAGTACAAGAGCCCACATTTTCGCCAGACGGTAAAAAAATTGCTTTTGCAAGAGACAATAATTTATTTATTTATACCATTGCCAGTCAAGCTATTGAACAAATTACGTCTGATGGTGTAAAAAACAAGATCATCAATGGTATTACGGATTGGGTGTATGAAGAAGAATTTGCGTTTGTAAAGGCTTTTGATTGGAATGCAGCAAGCGATAAAATTGGCTACATTCGATTTGATGAAACTGATGTTCCCGAATTTTCCATGGACGTATACAGTCAAGGGTTATATCCGGTACAACAATTGTTTAAATATCCTAAAGCAGGAGAGAAAAACGCAAAGGTTAGTTTACATATTTATGATGTAACGTCAAAGAAAGCAACCAAAATCGACTTAGACAAATACACGGATTTCTACATTCCTAGAATCAAATGGACCAATAATTCTAACGAATTGAGTGCTCAAATCATCAACCGTCATCAGAATAATTTGGATTTGTTATTTGTAAATGGAACTTCGGGAACTACAAAAGTGGTTTTGAATGAAAAAGACAAGGCCTATATTGATGTAACTGACAATCTAACTTTTCTAGCCGACAACAGTTTTATTTGGAGTAGCGAAAAAGACGGTTATAATCATTTGTACCACTACGATAAATCAGGAAAACAAATCAGTCAAATTACCAAAGGAAATTGGGAAGTAACAAATTACTATGGCTTGAATGAGGCTAATAAAACTATTTATTACCAATCAGTTGAAAACGGTTCCATCAATCGTGATGTCTATTCAATAGATTTAAATGGAAAAAATAAAAAGAGATTGTCTTCTAAAACAGGAACTAATGCGGCTACATTTAGTCCGAATTATGCATTTTACATCAATACCTTTTCAGATGCAAAGACGCCACCGATTTACAGTTTGAACGAAGCTAAATCAGGGAAAGAAATGCAAATCATTCGTGAAAACAGCGCATTGTCTAAACGTTTGGAAAAATTCAATTTGCCAAGCAAAGAATTTTTAGAATTGCAAACCGAGAAAGGTCAAAAGTTAAACGCCTGGATGATTAAGCCAAAAGATTTTGACGCTTCAAAAAAATACCCTGTTTTTATGTACCAATATTCTGGACCAGGTTCTCAAGAAGTGGCCAATAACTGGTTGGACACAAATGACATGTGGTTTATGATGCTTTCGCAACAAGGCTACATTGTGGTTTGTGTAGACGGAAGAGGAACGGGTTATAAAGGCGCTGAATTTAAAAAGGTAACGTATAAAGAATTAGGGAAATTTGAAGTAGAAGATCAAATAGACGCTGCAAAAACCATAGGAAAATACAGCTATGTAGACGCTTCTAGAATTGGAATCTTCGGATGGAGTTACGGTGGATTTATGTCGTCCAATTGTATCTTAAAAGGAAATGATGTCTTTAAAACTGCCATTGCTGTTGCACCAGTAACCAATTGGAGGTTTTACGATTCGGTTTACACGGAACGTTACATGCAAACGCCTCAAGAAAATGCTTCGGGTTATGATGAAAATTCACCCATTAATCACGTAGATAAATTAAAAGGAAATTACCTTTTAGTTCATGGTACGGCTGATGATAATGTACATGTGCAAAATACCATGTTAATGATTGAGGCTTTGGTGCAAGCCAACAAACAATTTGAATCTGCCATTTATCCAGATAAAAACCACGGCATTTACGGTGGAAAAACGCGCCTTCAATTGTATACCAAAATGACTAATTTTATAAAAGAGAAATTATAATAAATCACAATTTAAAATACTACATCAAAACAAATTGTGATGAGATGTATAAAAACTAACAAAAATTAAAAACCCATGATAGAACAAAAAGACGAATTATTAGTAAAACATTTACACAATAGAGGAATTGACGACGCGATGGTTATGAATCATCCCGCCTCTTTATTTGTCTTATTCTTTACAGAAATGTGGGAACGTTTTTCTTATTACGGAATGCGAGCTTTACTTACCGTGTTTTTGGTTAGTGAGCTCATGGACGGCGGTTGGGCTTGGACCAATGAAGAAGCATTAAAACTATACGGTTTATACACGGGATTAGTATATTTAACTCCATTACTTGGAGGAATGATTGCCGATAGGTTTACCGGTTATCGAAAAGCAATTTTAATCGGTGCTTTAATTATGACTTTGGGTCACGCCTCGATGGCACTGGAAGGAATTAGTCAAAACTTCTTTTATGTTGGACTTCTGTTTATGATTTTGGGTAACGGTATGTTTAAACCAAATATCTCATCCATGGTAGGTCAATTGTATCCTGATTCTAGTGCTAAAAAAGATGCGGGTTATACCATTTTCTATATGGGAATTAATGCAGGAGCATTTTTAGGAATGTTACTATGTGGTTACATTGGAGAAAAAATAGGATGGCATTTTGGGTTTGGTTTAGCAGGTGTTTTTATGTTCTTCGGAATGTTGCAATTCTATTTTGGACAAAAAATATTTGGAGTAATTGGACAAGACATCAACATTAAAAAAAGTGATGAAATTGCGACAGAGGAAAGTGAAGAAATTGTTCATGAACCACATATTGTAAGAGACCGATTAGTGGTAGTTTCCGTTTTCATGATAGCCAGTATTTTTTTCTTTTTTGCTTTTGAACAAGCAGGAGGTTCGATGACTTTGTTTGCAAAAGATTATACACAAAGAGCATTAACGGGAAATTCGGGAATGATTTTCAAATGGATTGACGCGTTACTAACTATTTTCCCAATTGCAATTGTAACGTATGTGTTATATGGTTTGTCTAAGAAAATTTATGCAAAATACCCGTTAACCATCATTTTTACCTCTATTTCTTTTCTAATTATTTGGGGGTTAGGAATTTGGAAAGTGTATCGTGAATTTAATTTAGAAACAACAGAAGTTACGGTTTCATGGTTTCAAATTTTAAACTCGTTTTTCATCATTACATTAGCTTCGTCTTTCAGTAAAATTTGGGAAAAAGTCTGGAATCCATCAGGACCTGTAAAATTTGCCATGGGACTTATCTTAGTTGCTGTTGGTTTTTTCGCATTGTCTTACGGAAGTATGAGTATTCCTCAAGGTGCAAAAACAGCTTCTGTTAGCATGATTTGGTTAATATTGGCCTACTTCTTTCACACGATGGGAGAATTGTGTTTATCACCTGTAGGATTGTCGTATGTAAGTAAGTTATCTCCTAAAAAATTCGTTGGGGTTTTATTCGGACTTTGGTTTACTGCTTCTGCAATCGCAAACTTCATCGGAAGTTGGACAGGAGCTTACATTGATAAAATAACCGAAGCCTATTCTATGAGTTACTTCTTTATATTTATTGCAGGAGTTCCAATGTTTGCAGCAATAATGTTGTTACTTTTCAATAAGAAATTGGTGAAAATGATGCACGGAATTAAATAAAAATTGAACTTGCAACATCATTCATGATTATATTTGGGCGTGTCCCAAACTAAAATTGTCCCGTCTTTATCGACGGGACAATTTTAGTTTGGGTCGGGCTATCCGTTGCAATCTTTTGTTTTTTATTCTAAAAAACAAAAGGATTTTCACTTCTATCCCTTACGCAAAAAACAAAAACTCAACTTTTACATTTTATTTCAGTCAAATAATTTAAATTTAAAAAATATTTTAATAATTTAAAAAATGATAGACCCAACAACTCCTTCTGAAGTTCCAGCATTGACGTTAGAAGAAATTCAAAATTTTGAAGGAAAATACCCGAAACAACTGTGGTATTTATTTTTAGTTGAAATGTGGGAACGTTTCTGTTTCTACGGAATGCGGGGCGTTTTAACCATTTTTATGGCAGACCAAGTTTTAGGTTTGGCTTTATCAGACAAAGAATCTAATTTAAAATACGGTGCGATTCAAGCCTTCGTTTATGCCTTTACTTTCATTGGTGGAATTTTTGCCGATAAAATTCTAGGATTTAAAAAATCCCTAGTTTTCGGTGGAATTGTTATGATTCTAGGAAATCTACTAATTGCTTTTGACCCTCATACCTATTTTTACGCAGGAATTACACTTTCCATTATTGGTACTGGTTTTTTCAAGCCAAACATCTCTTCAATGGTAGGCGATTTATATGCTGAAGATGACCCAAGACGTGATGCTGGATTTGGATTATTCTATTCAGGAATTAACATTGGAGCACTTTTAGGTGGTGCAGTTTGTGTTTATCTAGGAACAAGTGAAGATTGGGGATGGAATTATGCCTTCCTATCAGCAGCTGTGGTAATGATAATTGGATTAATCACGTTTGCATTTATTCGAAAAAGTTTAGGGCCAATTGGAAATTCACCTCTTTTAGAAGTGCCTAAAGCCACTAGAACCACAAAAGAAATTGCAGTCTATGTAGGTTCACTTTTGAGTTTACCTTTAATTTATATCATGATTCGAAATACCGACTATACGGATTACTTCATGTATACCATTGGCCCAATAGCCGTCTTATATTTCTTGTATGAAATGTTCAAAGAAAAAGAAATAAAATCGCAAAAGAAATTATTAGCTGCTTTCGTTTTTATTATTTTTTCTATTATATTTTGGGCATTTTTTGAACAAAGTGGTGGTTCATTAGCCTTATTTGCAAAAGACAATTTACACCACAGTTTATTGGGAATTGAAATGAATCCCAACATTATCAACAACACTTCTAATTCACTTTTCGTAATTATTTTCAGTCCCATTTTAGGATTAATTTGGTTAGCGATGGCGAAAAAGAAAATTGAACCCAACACAGTTATGAAATTCGGTATTGGATTTCTCTTTCTTGCCGCAGCATTTTATACATTTTATTATACTCGATTTTTTGCTGATGTTGAAGGGTTAACCTCTTTAAACTTATTTACTTTTGCCTATTTAATTATAACTTTTGGAGAATTATGCTTGTCGCCAATTGGACTTTCAATCATGACCAAACTTTCGCCAAAACGTCTTTCAGGAATGATGATGGGAATGTGGTTTCTGGCCAGTGCTTACGGTCAATATGCCGCAGGTTTATTAGGTGCTGGAATGTCATCGCCCGACGAAAATGCATCTTTAGTAACTAAATTACAAGGTTACACTGAAGGATATTACCAACTTTCAATATACGCCTTAATTGCCGGAGCTTTGTTAATTATTGTATCGCCTTTGATTCGAAAGTTAATGCAAGAAGTAAAATAATTAAAATATTAAAGCGACCTCATCAGTCGCTTTTATCATTTCTAAAGCAAATGGTCTGTCGTATACCTTTTTTTGTTTTATTTGTAAAAGAAAAACAGATCGTAAATTAATCAATACCAATTTCCATGGAACAGCAAAAGAATCCAACTTTTCGACAAACCGTCTCTTCGTTTAACAAAACCTTTTGGCTGGCCAGTTTTATGGAACTCATGGAACGATGGGCTTGGTACGGAATTTTTACACTTTTCGGATTGTATCTTGTAGGTTCAACGGACGAAGGCGGATTAGGTTTTAACCACATCCAAAAAGGAAACATTATGGCAAATGTTACCGCCATTCTATATTTGCTTCCACTATTTTTTGGCGTAATTGCAGACCGAATTGGGTATAAACTTTCTCTTACTATCTCCTATGTCATCATGATTGCCGGTTATTATCTGATGGGAGAAGTCAGCACGTATTGGAGTATGTACATGGTTTTCCTACTCGTTGCGGTTGGTGCTGCATTTTTTAAACCGGTAGCTTCTGCGATTGTGGCAAGAAATACCAACGACACTACTGGATCGATGGGTTTTGGAATTTTCTATATGATGGTAAATATTGGAGGATTTGCTGGTCCAGCGATGTCTTCGTATTTAAGAACGGAATACGGATGGAAAATAATTTTCATTCAAGCCGCAGTTGTAATTGGATTAAATTTAATTTTTCTATTGCTTTTTTACAAAGAACCTAAAATTGACCGTACCAATAAAGAACCGATATTAACTGAAATTAAAAACTCATTACTTAGCATTGTTGAAGCTTTAAAAGACCAACGGCTTACTGTGTTATTGATTTTAATGATTGGATTTTGGACCATGTACAATCAACTTTTTTACACACTTCCTAACTTTATTGAAGATTGGATTAACACCAGTGTATTGAGTAACTGGATCAATGAAAACATACCTTTTCTTAGCAAAACCATCACACAAGATGGACAAGTTAAGGCAGAATGGTTTGCCAATTTAGATGCTTTTATGATTATTTTATTGCAAATTCCCATTTCTTATTTTGTAATCAAAATGCGTCACATTAATGTTATTATCCGTGGAGCAATTATTGCCACCATTGGCGTAAGCTTGACTTTTTACACTCATAATGTCTGGTTTACTATTATTGGAACCATGATTTTTGCCGTTGGTGAGATGATGTCAAGTCCTACCCTATCTTCCTTCATCGCTTTGATTACCCCAAAAGGAAAAGAAGGATTGTATCAAGGGACGTACTTTTTACCTGTTGCCGCGGGAAATTTTTTCACCGGATTTATCTCTGGAGATTTGTATCAAAAATGGTCGGATAAACTTTCGCTATTGCAAACCGAAATGGGAAAACGGAATATTGAAATGCCGAAAGTAATTAGTAAAGAACAGTTTATTGAACAAGGTTCACAAGCGATGAATCTGTCCATAACCGAGTTTGAAAACACGTTTCACCTCAAAGACGCTAATTTAGATTATCCCGCAATCAGCACCCAATTTGTAGAAATGGCCACACGTAAGGGAATTGATGTTTCAAATATCCAAACGCCTTTTTCAAAGAGCGATTATTTTACGTTAGCAGCACAAAAATTAAACATGAACAGCTGGGATATGACGCAAATGCTTTGGGACAATTACAGTCCCAATAAAATATGGTACGTGGTTTTTGCGGTTGGTTTAGTTTCGATCGTTTCCCTAATCATATACGATCAATTTGTGGTAAAACCGCTTGAGAAAAAGAACTTGAATTAAGTTTCAACTTCCATTGATACACGAACAATACGGCATTACTTGAATATAAAATTCTGATATGAGTTCTGTTTAAAAAATTTTTGCTTTATTTGTAAGTCGTTCGACGAACCAAAAACTATTAATAGATAATTTATTTTACATGAGTCAAGTTTCAGCAACTGAAAACCCCAATTTCTTTGAGTCAAAAGTATTGGGACAACCTGCAGCACTTTTTGTGTTGTTTTTTACCGAAATGTGGGAGCGATTCTCCTTTTACGGAATGCGAGTCCTACTGATTTTATTTTTAACAGCAGCGATCACGGGTGGAAATCCAGGTTGGGGTTGGAATCCAGAAAACGCAGGAGCTTTATACGGAACCTACGCGATGCTACTTTATATCACACCTATTTTTGGTGGAATTATTGCCGACAGATATATCGGATACCGTTGGGCCGTAGTTATAGGCTCCATAATTATGACATTAGGACACGCTGCGATGGCATTGGAGTCTGAATTCATGTTGTACCTCGGACTTGGATTATTGGTTATAGGAACTGGTTTTTTTAAACCAAACATGACCTCTATTTTATCCGAAATGTATAAAGAATTTCCAGAGAAAAAAGATGGTGCTTACACGATTTTCTATATGGGTGTAAATGCGGGTGCTTTTTTCGGAATGATGTTGTGTGGTTATTTGGCTGCAAATTTGGGATGGCATTGGGGCTTTGGCTTAGCTGGAATTTTTATGTTATTAGGAACTATCCAATTTTGGTTGGCAAAACCACTTTTTGGAACTATTGGAGAAGTACCAAGTGCTGAAAAAAGAGCTCTTGAAACGGCACGAGTTGCTGCTTCTAAAAATGAAGACGACAAATTAAATCCATATACTCCTGTAGATATTGCATTAATTTTTATTACAACAGTTATTGGTCTACTTTACGCGTTCAATGATCCGTTGTCAAAAATTGGAGACATCAACTTATTCCCTTTCAAAGTAGGTACTTTAGACGGTTCGATTGTGATGATTTTAGTGGCATTGGTATTGTTCTTGTTTCTAGTAATTTCAAGATTGATGCGTTACACTACAGTAATTCGTCATAGAATGATCGCTGTAATTATATTTGCCTTTTTCACTATTTTCTTTTGGATGTCTTTTGAACAAGGTGCTTCCTCTTTAGTAATTTTTGCGAGAGATAGTGTGGACCGAAGCTTAGAAGGTACTTCCTTAACAATTTTCAACGTAGTAAATACTTTGCTAACCATTGTTCCTTTATTAATTATTTCATGGGTGTTGATTTTATTGTGGAAACAAACGTACAAGAAAGCGTTGGGTTCTAACGTAGTTTTAGCTATAACGTTCATTGGAATTTGGGGAATTGCAATCTGGATGCTGTTAAACGAATACAGTAAGTCGGCTTCAGAAATTGATCCAAGTTGGTTCTCTATTTTAAACTCATTCTTCATCATTGCTTTTGCGTCTACGATTTCAAAAATTTGGGACAGTAAATTTAATCCACCCGCTGCTGTAAAGTACGGTTTAGGATTAATTATCATGGCTATTGGTTTTGGGTTATTAGCTTATGGAGCTTACGGAATTACAGATGGTATTAAAGTATCAATGATTTGGTTGGTTTTAGCGTATTTATTCCACACATTGGGTGAATTATTCCTTTCTCCCGTTGGATTATCTTATGTTTCTAAATTAGTTCCAGCACGAATGATTGCATTTATGTTCGGAATGTGGTACTTGGCCATTGCCATTGGTAACAAATTAGCCGCTGTTTTAGGAGGTCAAATTGAAAACATTACCAATACCTATTCGCTTTCTACTTTTTTCCTAATATTCGCAATTGTACCTACAGTGGCTGGATTATTAGTAATTGCACTGAATCCAGTTTTGAAAAAACTAATGCACGGTGTTCGATAGTTAAAAATGTTAATTCCATCTATACAATTTTCAGATTATGCTATTTGGTGTTATTTTTGGAAAAACAATTAAAAATATAATTATGAAAAAGAATATCATACTGTTCCTTTTGGCTATTGGAAGTTGCGCAACTTACGCTCAGGAAATTAAATGGATGACTTTTAACGAAGCGATGGAGGCACAGAAGAAAAATCCTAAACCTATCTTTATGGATGTCTATACCGATTGGTGTGGGCCGTGTAAGATGTTGGATAAAAATACTTTTTCAGATCCCGCATTCGCAGCGCATATTAGTAAAAACTATTATGCAGTAAAGTTCAATGGTGAAGGAACCGATGTAATTAAATACAAAGGACAAGTAATGACCAATCCCAACCACAATCCAAATGCTAGAGGAAGAAATGCAGCCCACCAATTTACTTCTTACTTAAAAGTACAAGGTTATCCGTCCATGTATATTTTGGATGCAAAAGGAGAACTTAAAAGTCCAATAGTAGGTTATTATACTGCTGACCAATTATTACCCCTTGTAAAGTAATAATATCAATCAATTCTATAGAATCCCTTTTCGGCTACGGCATGAAAAGGGATTTTTTCTTTACTACATGTTTTTCTGAGTCTCTCAATTACACTTTTGTAGTTTGACGCGTCTGCAATTACAATCTCAGGTTGGTATGATTGCAAGAAGCGCTCAAAATTTACCGTTGGAGATTGCGTAATCAATAAAATGGAAGGTTTTAACTCTGGAACAAAAACCGAAGTACTATCCAAAATCAGTACTTTATGCTTTCCATAATACAAAAGATCAGGAATTTTTTTGACTTTGACAATCGACGTTCCATTTGCTACATTAAAGGATTGAATATTTCGGTCTTTTCCAACCGCGACACTGTCATTAGAAAACACGATTACCTCATTGCCTACTCGTTCTAAAAGCAATGAACTGTTCCGCGACTGAAATACTAACAATTCATTCTTATTTTTCGACTTGAAATCAAATGCAAAGAAACTTATTTGAAACAATAAAACAGATGTTAGAAGTAGTGCTGAAGTCCTGAAATTTCGATTGATAATGAACCATCCCAAACCAAAAACCACTAAGTATAAACTAATCATCATCCAGAAATCAAAAGTAATATCTTTAAAAATAAAGTCTTCAAACGAAGCTACAGTTTCCACAATATAATTCAAGAATCGAATAAGGTATTCCAGAATTTTCACAACCATTGTGGGAAGTTCCGTCCAGAAAGCAGTCAAGACTACAATGAGTCCGACACCCATAATTATGGTGATTAAGAACATGATGAGAAGATTTGTGATAAAGAACAATCCTGGAAATTGATGGAAATAATAGAGACTCAACGGCATTGTTCCAAGTTGTGCCGCAAACGTAATGGTAAAAACCGTCCAAAGGTGATTCGTAATTTTATATTTCGGTTTCCACAAATCTTCAAAGACGGGTTGCAACCACAGAATGAAAAATAATGCCATGTAACTCAATTGAAATCCAACGTCAAATAAGAACGAAGGCTCAAATAATAGGATGAGAAAAATGGAACAATAGAATGTGTAAAATACGTACGTTTTTCGCCTCATATACATTCCAATGGCTACAAAAGAAAACATAGTAACTGAGCGAACTACAGAAGGCGTAAATCCCGCAACTAAGGCAAAAGACCACAGTGTTAGGATAATTGCAAGAACTTTAAAGACTCGAAAGCGATTTGAATTGGGAAGAAAATTTAAAAAAAATCTGAGAAACAAAACTACAAAACCCACGTGCAAGCCGGAAACGGAAAGAATATGAATCGCGCCTGCATACTGATAATTTTGCAAAACTGTAGGGTCCAAATCTTGCCTTTGACCGAGGATCAAAGCATGAACAACACCTAATTCTTTCTGACTGAAACCACTGTTCTTTAAATTTTCAATAACGTTGTTTCTAAATATGGCGCTGTAATAATACAGATTTTTTTCTTTACTATTAAAAATGGAAATAGAAGAATCATCTGTAAAAACTTGTCCGTAAATTGATTTATTTTTCAGGAAAGAGCCATAGTCAAATTGATCTGGATTGAGTGGCTTTTGCAGCGGAAGAAGTTTAGAATGAATGCCTAATTTTGTTCCGATTTTTAAATCTGCTGCCGTTTTATCTTTTCTAAAATTTAAAAGAATTTTCCCACTAGAAGTTCCACCATTTAAACTGTACAGTTCAGCTGCAAAACGATTGTTCTTTTCAGTAGGTTTCCAACGCTCTACCAGAATCACCTTCATGTACACTGATTCAGCTCCGAAAGCATTGGATTGCGAATAGTGATTTTCCTTGTTCGCATGCTGATGCAGTACCGCCGAAAAGTGGCCTACAGCAAAAGACAATACAAAAGTAAGTAGTGTAAATATCCTAATGGAAATAGCATTCTTTCTTCTATAATTAATCAAAAAGACAGCTACGAAAAGTAAAAATGAGACCACAAGAAAGTACAAACCGGTATTTAATTCAAAATTAAAATACCGATTGAAAATAATTCCAATAACAAAGAATAGTGTTAATTGCGTTAAAGGATATTGAAGCACTTTCATGAATCGAAAGTACTAAAAATAGTTATAGGTTTGACAACACTCTATTAATTTGAGCAAATGTTCTACTGTAGTAACTTTCTTTAGTTGAAGAGATTATAACACCTCTAGAAGTTGAAGCATGAATAAACTTGATTTCGTCTCCAATAATATCCACTACCATCCCAACATGATTAATTACACGTTTTCCATTGGTTTTAAAGAAAATCAAATCGCCTTTCTTTACGCTAGATGAATCGATTTTTTCACCAACGGTTGCCATATCTCGTGAAGTTCGAGGAATAGACATGTCAAATAAATTATATACTGCTGTAACCATTCCTGAACAATCCATTCCGTCTGGCGAAGTTCCTCCACCACGGTACCGAACTCCCAAAAACTGCATTGCATTATTAATCATCTGAACTGCAACATAATTTTCTGGAGCAGAAATCTCGATATCTTCTGCATTGGCGTCCGAAATTACATTTTTAAGGTTGGAAACCGGCGCTTTTACATTCTTACTTGTTGCACTTGCTTCTGCTTTTTTACTGCTTTTTTTAGAACTTTTACTTGAAGTAATTGGTCCGTCAGTTTTAGAAGTAGGATTGCTTGCTGGATTTTGATAGACGCCCTTTTTCACCGCTACTTTTTTGGAAGTAATAATTTGACTGTAGCCAAAAGATACCGTTAGTAACAAAAGGAATGTGAAATAAAGTTTCTTTGTAACAGCCATATTTATTTTTATTTTTCAAGCAATTTTTTCCAAACCGCTTTTAGATTTATGGATAAAAATGATTTAATAGTATAATCAATTTATTTTTAAACGTAATTCAATTAGCAATTATTATACCATGCACAAACTTAATTAAAAAAAAATCAATTTTAAATACAAGAGATTGACTTTTAATAAAATAAATTTTTATTTAATAGCAGCAACGATCAATTTAGCGGTTTTATCACTCGCTCCTTCGCCACCCAATTGCTTTTCTAATGCGGCATAATCGCTAAAAATTCGACTGCGTTTTTCAGCATCCAATATTTTTTCCAATTCAACCTTTATATTTTTTGTGTTGAATTCTTCTTGAATAAGCTCCTTCACCACTTCCCGATCCATAATTAAATTGACCAAAGAAATGTATTTTAACGTAATGACACGTTTAGCAATTTGATAAGAAATCCAACTTCCTTTGTAGCAAACTACTTCCGGCACCTTGAACAACGCCGTTTCCAATGTTGCTGTACCAGAGGTAACCAAAGCTGCATGAGAAATGGACAGTAAATCGTAGGTTTTATTGGAGATGAAATGCACGTTTTCATTCTTCAAAAATGTTTTATAAAATGAAAAATCTTGACTCGGAGCGCCTGCTATAACAAATTGATATGCTTTAAAGTCGTCAACAACGCTTAACATAACCTCCAACATTTTTGAAATTTCCTGCTTTCGGCTTCCAGGTAAAAGTGCAATAATCGGCTTATCGTCCAAATTATTGTCCCTCCGAAAATCAACTTCAGTAGTTACTGCACGATTTTTAATGGCATCAATTAAAGGATGTCCAACAAAGTGAACCGGATAACTGTGCTTCTTTTCATAAAACTCCTTTTCAAAAGGCAAAATGATGTACATTTCATCCACATCACGTTTTATAGCCGTGATACGGTTTTCCTTCCAAGCCCAGATTTGTGGCGAAATATAATAATGGGTTTTCATGCCTCGTTTTTTTGCCCATTTTGCAATCCGCATATTGAAGCCTGGATAGTCAATAAAAATGAGCACGTCTGGCTGAAAAGCTACGATGTCTGCTTTACACTTTTTTATGTTTCCCAGAATGGTTCGCAAATTGATGATAACTTCACTGAATCCCATAAAAGCCAACTCACGGTAATGCTTGACCAATGTTCCACCTGCTTGTTCCATCAAGTCGCCACCCCAAAACCGAATTTCGGCTTGAACGTCTTCCTTAAAAATTGATTTCATCAAATTGAATCCGTGTAAATCACCTGACGCTTCACCTGCAATTATATAGTATTTCATATGTTTACGCAAAAATGGTTGCAATCGTTACTACTAAGGTTGCCAAAACTACACCTCGTGCCATGAGTTCTTTATTGAATTTTAAAAGTAAAAAGAAGGCCACTAAATTTAAGATAGCACCGAGAGCAATTAATTTTCCCAATTGTCCTTGCCCTCTCAAAATTGTAAAACCTTCTACTATTTCATAATCTGTAAAAAAGTGCAGAAACAAGTACACTCCAAGAGACGCTGCAATTATCCCAATTAAAAATCCGTATAGTAAATCTATTTTATTCATTCAAATTCCATGTGTTTAATTGTTGCATCGCATGATGGGCCGTCAAATCAAATTGAACAGGCACTACCGAAATATAACCATTGTTCAAAGCCCATTCGTCGGTATCATTTCCTTTATCATGATTGACAAATTCGCCTGTTAACCAATAATAGTCACGGCCTTGTGGTGTTTGTCGCTTGTCAAATTTTTCTTGCCAAACTGCTTTCGCCTGACGGCAAATTTTCATTCCTTTAATTTCGTTTTCGGCTAATTTAGGTATGTTGACATTTAAAACAACGCCTTCCGGCAAACCTTGTTCCAAAACTTCCAGCGCAATTTTCTTCACAAACTTCTTACATTGACTGAAATCTGCGTTCCAACTGTAATCCAATAATGAAAATCCAATTGCAGGAATTCCTTCAATACCCGCTTCCAATGCAGCACTCATCGTCCCAGAATAGATTACATTTATCGAAGAGTTTGAACCATGATTGATCCCCGATACACATAGATCCGGTTTGCGTTTCATGATTTCTGTAACTGCTAACTTTACGCAATCTACAGGAGTTCCAGAACAACTAATTTCTTTAAAATCAGCACCTTCTTTTGAGATTTCATTCAAATACAAGGTATTATTTATTGTAATAGAATGTCCAGTAGCACTTTGTGGCTTGTCTGGTGCTACCACAATAATTTCTCCAATTTCTTTCATGATTTCTATCAAATTCCGAATTCCCGGTGCTGTAATTCCATCATCATTGGTAATGAGTATAAGCGGTCTTTTTATATCTTCCATTAAAGGTTCTTCGTGCATTGATTAGCTGTTAACAAATAAAACAATTTTTAAAGGCTAAATTAATCATTTTTCACGTTAAGTTTCTATTTTAGCACCTTTAACAAAAAATTATCGCTCGAACTACGGTCATGGCATAATTTTTAAGTTAATTTAGATGAAAATTAGATTCTATAAATTGATGAATGCCATATTGACTTTTATGAAAAAAAATATTAAAATTATAGCTTTTGTTGCCATCCTTTCAGCAGCATTGTTTAGTTTTTTTCCCAAAGAAAAAAGCGACCCAGAAAAAGATAAAGCACTATTACAACTGATTACTTTTGTCATTGAAAAGGGACACTTTGACCCAAAAGCTATTGACGATGAGTTTTCAAAAACGTTATTCAAAAGCTACATTGACGGTTTAGACCCATCAAAAAGATTATTTCTACAAAGCGATATCGATGAATTTTCTAAATACGAAACCCTTTTGGACGACCAAATTCTCGGAAAAGATTTGTCTTTTTTCGATTTAACGTACGATCGTTTGATGCAACGAACTAAGGAAAGTCAGTCGTATTATAAAGATGCACTTGCTAAACCTTTTGACTACACTCAAGAAGAAGTTTTGGATACAGATTATGAAAAAGGACCTTACACAAAATCTACGTCTGAATTAAAAGACCGTTGGAGAAAACAAATTAAGCTTTCTACATTAGCCTCTCTTACCGACAAACTAGACTTTGAAAAAAAGAAAGATTCATTATCTAAAACGGATCAGAAAAAGCTGAAAAAAGAAGATTTAGAACCAAAATCAATGGTTCAATTGGAAAAAGAAACACGAGAAAACTCGCTTAAGTCATTGGATGAAGTATATACTTTCATGAGTGAATTGACACGTGAAGACTATTTTGGAATTTATTTAAATAACATTGCAGAGAATTTTGACCCGCATACTTCTTACTTGGCACCTGAAGACAAGGAGAAATTTGACGTAAGTATGAGTGGAAAATTCTTCGGAATTGGTGCGCGTTTGCAAAAGAAAAACGACTATACAGAAATTACGGATTTAATTTCAGGCGGACCAGCTTGGAGAGGAAAAGAATTGGAATCTGGTGATGTAGTGATGAAAGTTGCCCAAGGAAATGAGCAACCTGTGGACATTGTTGGAATGCGTTTAGACGATGTTGTTAAAAAAATAAAAGGTCCTAAAGATACCGAAGTACGTCTAACTGTAAAGAAAACGGACGGAAGTATTAAAGTAATTTCGATTATTAGAGATGAAGTTGAACTGGAAGAGACGTACGCCAAATCTAGCATTGTAGAGAAAGACGGACTGAAATATGGTGTCATATATCTACCAAAATTTTATATTGATTTTGCAGATAGAGCTGGTCGTGATGCAGCAAAAGATATTAAATTAGAATTGGAACGTTTGAAAAAAGAGGGTGTTCAAGGAATTGTTATGGACTTACGCGATAATGGCGGTGGGTCTCTTTCTACAGTTGTTGATATTGCAGGGATGTTCATTAAAGAAGGTCCAGTGGTGCAAGTAAAAGCCGTGAATCAAGACAAAGAAGTACTTTCAGATGTGGACAAAGCTGTAATTTGGGACGGCCCGTTGGTTGTAATGATTAATAATTTCTCTGCTTCTGCATCCGAAATTTTGGCTGCCGCAATTCAAGATTATAAAAGAGGTGTCATCGTTGGAAGCAAACATTCCTTTGGAAAAGGAACAGTTCAAAACGTATATGAATTGAATCGATACATTAGAAACAGTTCTTTTGGAGATTTAGGTGCATTGAAAACTACCACTCAGAAATTCTATAGAATCAATGGTGGTTCAACACAATTAAAAGGAGTTTCAAGTGACGTTCATATGCCGGATCGTTTCTCTTATGTGGAAATTGGCGAACGTGATGTAAAAAACGCAATGCCTTGGGATAAAATTGAAGCTGCAGATTATCAAACTTTCAGCATTCCAAATTTTGATAATATTATTCAAAAAAGTCGTGACCGTATTAAAGCAAGTGCACAATTTGCCTTAATTGACGACAATGCAAAATGGTTGAGCAAACGCCGCGAAGAACACATTTACAATTTGAATTTAAATAAATTTGAAGCAGAACAAAAAGCAATTGAGTTAGAAATTAAAAAATATAAACCAATTACAACTTACAAAACGAATTTGCAATTTCAATCCTTGCCATACGAAAACATGTTGATGCAAAAGGACAGTTTATTGAAAGAAAAGAGAGTACGTTGGCATGAGAGCTTAACGAAAGATGCATATGTGGAAGAAGCAATCAATATCTTAGATGATATGCAAAATAAAGGCGCGAATAAATCATCTGTTCCTGCATCAAAAGCTAAAAAAGGAAAAATTGTAGGCGCTCTATAAATCAGAATGGATACAAGTACACAATCATTAACAGCTATAGCGCTCCAAAAGTTCAAAAAGAATTTTTGGGGCGTTTTTAGTTTCTGGTTTATCGTTTTTTTACTTTTTGTTTCGCTGTTTGCATACGTTTTTGCACCGGACCATTCAGAAAATGCAAACCAGATGCATCTTTCCATACACTCTAAATCGCCAGGATTTAAAGTACAAATACTTTCTATACCACTGCAGAAGAAGGAGGCAAATAAATTGAGCTATTATTTTTTTGGTTTTCCAAATAGTGTTACGGAAATTCCAATATCAAAATATGAAATCAAAGCAAACTCCATCAGTTACACAGAATTTTCTGATGATATAAATTTAGCTCAAACTAAGGAAATAGGTTTAGATAAATTTCCAGGTGCAAAATCCATCCAAGAAGTCGCGCAACAGAACATTAAAGCGGAGCAATTCTATTTAGGTACAGATAAATACGGACGAGATTTATTGAGCAGGATGTTGATTGGTTCTCGAATTTCACTCTCCATCGGATTTATAGCCGTGTTTATTTCTTTAATCGTGGGTATTTTCTTTGGGGCTTTGGGAGGCTATTTTGGTGGAAAAACGGATGCCTTTGTCATGTGGCTGGTCAATATTATTTGGTCCATTCCCACTTTACTATTAGTCATTGCCATTACATTAACATTGGGAAAAGGATTTTGGCAAGTATTTGTAGCCGTCGGCCTAACCATGTGGGTTGAAGTAGCAAGAGTTGTTCGCGGTCAAGTAATTAGCTTGAAGGAAACGCAATACATTACGGCTGCAAAAGCTTTGGGATTTGGTCATTTTAGAATTATATTTAATCATATTCTGCCTAATATTATGGCGCCCGTAATAGTCATTTCCGCTGCAAATTTTGCTTCTGCAATTCTAGTAGAAAGTGGATTAAGCTTTCTGGGATTAGGTGCACAACCTCCCATTCCAAGTTGGGGCGGCATGATTAAAGACCATTACAGTTACATCATTCTCGGCAAACCTTATTTAGCAGTGGTTCCCGGACTTGCTATCATGTTTTTAACGCTTGCTTTTATGATGATAGGAAACGCACTTCGAGATGCTCTTGATGTAAAATCGTAATCTAAAATCAAGCTTAAAAGTATTATTCTATTTTTAAGAAATTATTTTTACCTTTAGTTGCTCAAATACACCACGAATGGAAAAAGAATTTTACGACCGATATGAATACGCGCGATCGCGAATCAGAGAGAAAAAATTTCTGTATTACCACTTCATTCTCTTTGTTGTAGGAAGCCTATTCATGTATGTAGCCAATGAATTATTAGAATACGGATTACCTACGCTTTGGTACAAGTGGGCCATCGTCATTTGGTTTTTCATCTTTATTTTGCATTTTATTCGTGTGTATATTACACGAAGGTTTATGAATAAAGCTTGGGAACAACAACAAATTGAACACTTGATCAGCAAGCAAGATAAAAAGATAGAACAATTGAATGCAAAAATCAATTCAGAAAACTTAAAATAATTTCCATGATTACATTAATTGCCGCAGCGGCAGAAAACAATGCTTTAGGAAAAAACAACGAAATGATTTGGCACTTGCCCGATGACTTTAAACGATTTAAGAAATTAACTTCCGGACATGACATTATATTAGGAAGAAAAACCTTTGAAAGTTTTGACAAACCATTACCCAATCGGAGACACATTATAGTTACGCGTCAAGAAAATTACGCAGAAAATATAGATCCAAGCTGCTGTATTGTTGTAAGTAGTATTGAAGAAGCTATTGCGCAAACAAATGCTGAAGAAGAAAATTTTGTTATTGGTGGAGGCGAAATTTACACATTAGCTTTACCCTTAGCCGATAAAATCGAGTTGACACGCGTTCACGGTACTTTTGATGCGGATGCTTATTTTCCAACTTTTGATGTAGAAAAATGGCATTTAGATAACGAAGAATACCACTCGACGGATGAAAAACACAAGGTAGACTTTACCTATCAAACTTTTTTAAAAAAATAATTCGGATATAATTCACAATTGTCAAAGAATGCAATCCCTGAATAAAATGTACCTTTGCAAAAAAATGTAGCATGTCAAAAAATGTAACGCCTTACAAAGATTCTGAACTAGGAAAGAAAGAGCAAGTAGCTCAAATGTTTGATACTATTTCTGGAAATTACGACGGTTTAAATCGTGTCATTTCTTTTGGAATTGATGTAAAGTGGCGCAAAAAAGTTTTAAAAATGGTAGCAGATACTCATCCCGATACCATTTTAGACATTGCCACTGGAACGGGTGATTTGGCTTTATTGATGACCCAAACCAATGCTACAAAAATTATTGGTCTAGACATTTCTGCAGGAATGTTAGAGGTGGGAAGAAAAAAGATTACCGAAAAGAAACTGGATTCTAAAATAGAAATGGTTTTAGGCGACTCTGAAAATATTCCTTACGATGATGCAACATTTGATGCTATAACTGTTGCTTTTGGCGTGCGAAATTTTGAAACTTTAGAAAAAGGTTTAGCCGAAATTCTAAGGGTTTTAAAACCAGGCGGCATCTTTGTAATTCTTGAAACTTCAGTTCCAGAAAAATTCCCGTACAAGCAAGGTTACAAATTTTACAGCAAAAACATCCTTCCTTTAATTGGAAAAATGTTCTCAAAAGACGATTCTGCCTACCAATATTTGTCCGATTCGGCATCTGTTTTTCCTTATGGTGAAACTTTAAACAATATTTTACGAAAAACGGGGTTTATAGAAGTGAACGCTTTGCCTCAAACTTTTGGTGTAGCCACAATTTATTCCGCATCAAAAAAATAATTTCTTTCGTTTTCTTTTTATGAAAAAATTCATCGCCCTTTTAATTTTTATAAGTTCTTTTCAAGCTCAAGCACAAATGTTTGGTAGAGATCCAATCATCAATCTTGAGAATTTTGACCAACAGCGCGTCTATTGGGGGTATTATTTGGGAATGAGTTACTACGATTTTAAATTTGAATACAACGAACCGGGACAAGACATTCTTGTTGAGGAAGGCGTCGGTTTCAATGTAGGATTGATTGGAAATTTACGCTTGAACGATCATTTTGATCTTCGTTTTGAACCGGGTTTGACCTTCAACCAAAGAAATTTAATTTTTCCCGGATTTGAAAATGCTAACGATGCTTTACGCGAAGTAAAATCTACCTATCTACATTTTCCACTATTAATTAAATTTAGCGCGAACCGTACCGGAAACATTCGCCCATTTGTTATTGGCGGACTTTCCACAGCACTTAATTTATCGAGTAATGTAAATAACAAACAAGACAATTCAAATAATGTGTTCCGAATGATCAAGTGGACTAACTTTTACGAAGTTGGATTAGGCGTTGATTTCTACCTTGAATATTTTAAATTCACTCCTTCCCTTCGCGGTGTATTCAGTTTGAATGATGAGTTGATTCGCGATAATGACCCAAATAGTGTCTATACTTCTAACGTAGTTTCGATGAAGACGAGAGGTATATTTTTAAATTTTACGTTTCAATAGTATTACGCATTTCTGCAAAATTCACTTAAAATAATGGCCGTTGCCGTTGCCACATTTAAACTTTCGGTTTTTTGCAACGCACCAAAACGGGGAATTGCTATTCTATTTTCAATTACAGCTTCAATTGCAGTAGAAATTCCATTGGCTTCATTTCCCATAACAATGATTCCTTGGGTAGGAAGCGTCATTTTATAAATATTTTCGCCATCCATAAACGTTCCAAAAACGGGCAAAGAAGTAGTTTCCAGTAGCGGAAGAAGCTCTGTATAAACCACATTTACTCGACTTATGGAACCCATTGTAGCTTGAATTACCTTTGGATTATACAAATCCACTGTATCGGGTGAACAAATGATTTGTGTTATACCAAACCAATCACATATTCTTAAAATTGTACCTAAGTTGCCAGGATCGCGAATGCTGTCCAATGCAAGTAGTAAACCTTCTGCTTTGTAATCTGAAGTTGATGGAATTTTAAAGACGGCCAAACAATTATTGGGAACTGTTAACGCGCTGATTTTCTTCAAATCATCTGTTGTGCAAACTGAAAAACGGGACGCTGAAACACCCTCAAACAAAGGCGCTGTAGCGTAAATATGTTCTAATTCAAATTGTGCATCCAGCAATTCCTGTATCACTTTTTGCCCTTCGGCAATAAAAAGTTGATGGAGTTGTCTAAATTTTTTTTGATGTAAACTACTGATTAACTTTATTTGGTTTTTAGTAACCATAGAAATAATGTACTTTTGATTAAATTTTCGGCCCACTTGAAAACAACTTCTGCAAAAATATCATTATTTATTCTAATTGGAATCATTATTTCTGCTTGTAATGCGGTAAAACGTGTTCCTGACGGGAAACTCCTGCTTACCAAAAACAAAATCACTGTAGACGGTCAGTCGGAAAAACGAGACGATATAGAAAGCCTGCTCTATCAGCAACCCAATACACGACTTTTGGGAATGCCGCTGGGGTTGCACATTTTTAATTTGGCAAAACCAGATCACGATTCAATTTATAAAGCAACACTTTTAGCGGATCAAAAAAAACTAAAGAGACAGATTCGATTTTTATCTGCAAAACAGGTGCAACGAAAAGGCAATTCTTTTCTGTATTCTGGCATTCACAACTTCCTTAAAAAATCAGGCGAAGCACCTGTAATTACAGATGAAGCCCGAAGTATAAAATCAACTTTGCGTTTAAAATCACATTACTTTAATCAAGGTTTTTTTGATGCAAAAGCAAGCTATACCATCGACACTCTTAAAGGAAAAAAGGCAAGAGTAAACTACACGATTACAAAAGGTAGGATGTCGCGGATTGATTCTTTATCCACATCGATTTTATCAGAAGAAGTAGATTCGCTGTATCAAGCTCATAAAAATGCATCACTTTTAAAAGTAGGAGATCATTTCAGGTCAGATAATTTTGATTTAGAGCGCGAACGATTGACAAATTTATTCCGAAATAACGGCGTGTTTTTTATTCAACAAAGTGACATCAGTTACACCATTGACACGGTAGACACCAATCACAAAACCAATGTAGAATTAGTAATTAAGGAAGAAGCTTTGCGCGAAGGCGATTCCACTTTTACCCGAAAATTCAGCATGTATAAAATCAGTGAAGTCAACATTTATACCGATTATCCAGAAAACAATACAATCACAGTACCTAAAGATTCCATTTTATATAATAATTTTAATCTGTACAGTTACCAGAAGATTAAATACCGCCCAAAAGCCATAACCGACGCCGTATTTATAACACCCGGCTATTTGTATGCTGATTTTTTGACCAGCTTGACAAGGCGTTCGTTAAGCAATTTAAAGATTTTTAATGCTCCTTCCATTCAATATAAGATCAATGAGAAGGACAGTATTGAAAATTCATTGATTGCCAATATCTATCTTTCTCCGCGAGACAAATACAGTTTTGGCTATTCGCTAGATTTAACGCATTCTAATATTCAAGATTTTGGAGTGGAAGCCTCCACCTCTTTTACCATTCGAAATGTTTTTAATGGTGCAGAAACCTTTGACATTGCTTTAAGGGGAAATGTGGGATCGAGCCGTGACTTTGCCAACCCAAACAACCAGTTTTTTAACGTTTCTGAATATGGTATTGACACCCGACTGAATTTTCCTCGAATTGTAATGCCTTTTAATACGGACAAAATTATTCCGAAACGAATGATTCCTTCTACCAATATTAGTTTGGGTTTTGCTAAGCAACAAAATATTGGTCTGGACAAAGAGAATTTTACAGGAGCAATGACGTATACGTGGAATCCAAAGCGTTTTAACAATGTAAGGTTGGACTTATTTAACATTCAGTACGTCAATAATATCAATGTTGGTAACTATTTTAATGTCTACACGTCTTCGTTTAGGGCATTGAATGATTTGGCACGCGATATCAATTATATCTTACCGGATGCAAACTTAGCTATTCCTGGCGAAGCCAATGATTTTATATCCGACGTATTGAATGGAGATACTTCCTTAAATGAAGGTGATTCTGGTTATGATGAAGTAAGAAGTATCAAGGAGCGAAGAACGCGGTTGAGCCAAAACAATTTAATTTTAGCTTCCAGCTACACGTTTACTAAAACCACTCAAAATGGGTTGACTGATAATAACTTCTATTCCTTTAAAACTAAGTTTGAAGCTGCAGGAAATACGCTTTCACTATTTACAAGTTTTACCAAAAGCAATGAAACAGAAGATGCTAAAAAAACCATATTTGATGTTCAATATTCGCAATATGTAAAAGGTGAATTTGAATACATAAAGCATTGGACTATTTCTAGAGACCAAGTTTTTGCAGTACGTGGATTTTTTGGATTGGCAATTCCTTACGGAAATTCCACAAATATTCCTTTTTCAAGAAGTTATTTTGCCGGAGGTTCTAATGATATTCGTGCATGGCAACCTTATAGTTTAGGCCCGGGAAGTTCGGGTGCTGTAAACGATTTTAATGAAGCCAATATGAAATTCACCGCAAGTGCCGAGTTTCGATTTAAAGTGGTCAATAATTTTAAAGGTGCACTTTTTATAGATTCAGGTAACATTTGGAATGTACTGGATGATGTATCCACCGAATCCGCCGTGTTTGATGGACTGAGTTCCCTAAACGATATTGCAATAGGTTCAGGATTTGGGGTACGTTATGATTTCAGCTTCTTTGTAGTGCGGTTAGATTTAGCCTTTAAAACATACAATCCGTCTGATGAAATCGGAAAAAGATGGTTTAGGGACTATAACTTTTCCAACTCCGTTTTAAATATTGGTATTAATTACCCTTTCTAAAAATAGAATTATTATTTTTGTCAACTAAACTTAAAAATTTACACAATGGCTCATACGATAAAACCCGGAGTTGCAACTGGCGATGAAGTGCAAGAAATTTTCAGATATGCAAAAGAAAAAGGATTTGCTTTACCAGCGGTAAATGTAACAGGTTCAAGTACAGTAAACGCTGTAATGGAAACTGCAGCAAAATTAAACGCACCAGTAATCATCCAGTTTTCGAATGGTGGAGCTCAATTTAATGCTGGAAAAGGTTTGTCAAATGCGAATGAACAATCGGCTATTTTAGGTGGTGTTGCAGGAGCTTTGCACATTCATACTTTGGCGAAAGCCTATGGAGCAACGGTTATTTTACATACTGACCATTGCGCGAAAAAATTATTGCCATGGATTGATGGGTTGTTAGATGCTTCTGAAAAGCACTTTGCCGAAACAGGTAAACCGCTTTACAGTTCGCACATGATTGACTTATCTGAAGAGCCAATTGAAGAAAACATTGAACTTTGCAAAACCTATTTGGCACGTATGTCAAAAATGGGAATGACATTGGAAATCGAACTTGGAATTACAGGTGGTGAAGAAGATGGCGTAGACAATTCTGACGTGGATAGCTCAAAATTATACACACAACCAGAAGAAGTAGCTTATGCTTACGAAGAATTGATGAAAATCAGTCCGCGTTTTACTATTGCAGCAGCTTTTGGTAACGTTCACGGGGTTTACAAACCAGGGAATGTGAAGTTGACACCAAAGATTTTGAAAAACTCGCAAGAGTACGTTCAAAAGAAATTTGGAACAGAGAAAGACCCAATTGACTTTGTATTTCACGGTGGTTCAGGTTCTACAGTAGAAGAAATTAGAGAAGCAATTGGTTACGGTGTCATCAAAATGAACATCGATACGGATATGCAATTTGCCTATACAGAAGGTGTTCGTGATTATATGGTTTCTAAAATTGACTATTTAAAAACACAAATCGGAAGTCCTGATGGTGATGAATCTCCAAATAAAAAATATTACGACCCAAGAAAATGGGTTCGTGAAGGCGAGGTAACATTCAATACACGTTTAGAACAGGCTTTCGCCGATTTGAATAACGTAAACACTCTATAATTTTTGATTTCCGATTTAAGATTTAGGATTTCAATGCGTAATCCTAAATCTTAAATCTAAAATCCTAAATCTAAAATAAAAAATATGGCTTGGTTTAAAAGAACAGAAAAAGGAATTACCACGGCAACGGAAGATAAAAAAGACGTTCCAAAAGGATTATGGTATAAATCGCCAACGGGTAAGATTGTAGATGCAGATGAATTAGAGCGTAATTTATATGTAAGTCCGGAAGATGATTTTCATGTAAGAATTGGAAGTAAAGAATATTTTGAAATATTATTTGACAACAATAAATTTACAGAGCTTGACGCAAAATTGACTTCAAAAGACCCGTTACATTTTGTGGATACCAAGAAATATTCCGACCGATTGAAAGAAGCACAGGACAAAACCAAGTTGAAAGACGCCGTTAGAACGGCTGTTGGAAAATCAAAAGGAAATGACTTAGTGATTTGCTGTATGGACTTTGCCTTTATCGGTGGTTCTATGGGAGCTGTTGTTGGTGAAAAAATTGCAAGAGGAATTGATTACTCCATCAAACACAACATTCCTTTCATGATGATTTCAAAATCAGGTGGAGCGCGAATGATGGAAGCGGCTTATTCCTTAATGCAATTAGCAAAAACTTCGGCAAAACTAGCTCAATTAGCAGACGCTAAAATACCTTATATTTCATTAGCCACTGACCCAACAACGGGAGGAACAACGGCTTCTTACGCCATGCTAGGTGATATTAATATTTCTGAACCGGGTGCTTTAATTGGTTTTGCAGGTCCACGAGTGGTGAAAGATACGACCGGAAAAGATTTGCCGGAAGGCTTTCAAACTTCGGAGTTTTTACTAGAACACGGTTTTCTGGATTTCATAACCCACAGAAAAGAGTTGAAAAACAAAATAAATTTATACCTCGATTTGATTTTAAATCAAGAAGTGAGATAAAGTGAAATCCTGATGAAAGTCAGGATTTTTTTTTTGGAATAAATAAAGATGATTTTTATATCTTTATAGAAATCTTTGATATGAATAAGTACATTCTTATCTTTTTATTACTGTGTTTTTTATTTTTTGAAAGTTGTTCAAAGAAAGAAACAGTAATTGATGAAGTTTATATAATTAAAAGCAAAGTCAAAACTTTAGCTAAAAAACATTACAATTCAAAAAATGGAAAAGAATTACCTCCTCCTCCTCCCTATCCTGGGTTTTACGGCTTAACAAATATTATTATTGATAAACAAGGGGAATTTTATTTTTATCAAAGGAAGTATGATTTTACATGGAATTGCATTCCTGAAGAAAATCCTAATCCTGATTTTATCAATTTGAAACCTGTTGATTTAATCAAAGTTCCCAAGAATAGTATTGTAGATTTTTTGAAAGAAAATACTTCTCCAGCTATCAAAAAAAATTATGGACCATTCATTATCGCTTCTCAATTAGACACTTTAAAAACTAAAGAATTTATTAATTTGATGCGTTATGTGAATAACACTAAGAAAAGTCAAATACGAATTTACTTAATAAGAAGAACAACACAAGAAGAAAACGTTGTATTGCAGTTTAAGAAAAGTGATTCGGTTTATGACCCCGATGAAATAAAATGGGACAAGGATAGCATTACGTTTTTTGAAGAGGTAAATTTCAAAAAAAAATAATAGCTGTAAATTGATTTGAGATAAAGAAAAATCCTGATGAAAGTCAGGATTTTTTTTTGTTATAATTTTTCGCTTCTGTGGTGCAACATTTATCCTTTCAACCAATAAACAGCGAGTGCTATCAATAAAAATGCGATGATAACTCTATTTAAAATCTTCACAATTTTATCATTCCTTTTATCTCTTGCACGATGCCACTCCTCACTATTTGATGATTTTTCTGAGCCGAAATTGTCCTGTTCCGTTTTCATCACGCAAAAGTAGAATAACAGTATTTAAAAACATTACGGTAAACCATAGCGGAATTGCTTTTTTCTTAAAAAATAAATTTATTAAAAAGTTACTTAGATATTAATAAAGCTTCAAGCATGTTAACAAAACTTCGCGGAGGTACTTATTATTTGAATTACTAAAACACAATTCACAAACTACCTCTTCACACTTATTTGTCATTCCATAGGACACGAGCGTTTCAGCGAACTGGCGAAGCAATCTATTACTACAATAGGATTAATAGACTCCTACGGAGTGACAAAGTTGCAGGAGAAATTATATCGAAAAATCATTTCACCTCTTCTACAATCTGCTCCAAATTACCATAACTTTAATAAAAACTATTTTCCTATTCTGTTGAATTTTAGAGAGAGTTGCACTACTTTTGCACCCTTAAAACAACAACACAATGAGCACGACTAAAACTATTAAATCAGCCTTGATTTCGGTATTTTCGAAGGAAGGTTTGGAACCCATTGTTCGGAAACTACACGAACAAAACGTTACTTTTTACTCTACCGGAGGAACCGAAGAATTTATCAAAAACCTAGGCATTCCGGTGGTTGCCGTGGAAGATGTAACGAGTTATCCTTCTATTTTAGGCGGAAGAGTAAAAACATTACATCCTAAAATCTTTGGTGGAATCTTGAACCGTCAAGACCACGAAGGCGATGTAAAGCAAATGGTAGAATTTGACATTCCGCAAATTGATTTGGTGATCGTAGACTTGTATCCTTTTGAAAAAACAGTAGCTTCGGGTGCTGATGAGTCAGATATTATTGAAAAAATAGACATCGGTGGAATTTCGTTGATTCGTGCTGCTGCAAAAAACTTTAAAGACACAGCTATCGTTGCTTCGGTGGATGAATACGCAACTTTGTTGGACATGATTACCGAGCAAAATGGTGCTACAACTTTAGAAAACAGAAAATTATTGGCTACAAAAGCCTTTCATACTTCGTCTCATTACGATACGGCGATTTTTAATTATTTCAATAAAGAGGAAACTTTTTACAAAGAAAGTATCGCTAACGGACAAACCTTGCGTTACGGAGAAAATCCACACCAGAAAGGATTTTTCTTTGGAGATTTTGACGGCATGTTCAAGAAATTACACGGAAAAGAATTGTCGTATAACAATTTATTAGACGTGGATGCTGCCGTAAACTTGATTAACGAATTTAAAAACGACGGACCGACTTTCGCTATTTTGAAACACAATAATGCTTGTGGTTTAGCAAGTCGTTCTACAATTAGTGAAGCGTATAATGCGGCTTTGGCTTGCGACCCGACTTCTGCTTTTGGAGGCGTTTTGATTTCGAATGTGGAAATTGATTTGGCAACAGCCCAAGAAATAAACAAATTATTTTGTGAAGTAGTTATTGCTCCATCGTATAATGCGGAAGCAATTACCGTTTTGCAAGAAAAGAAAAACCGAATTATATTAGTTCAAAATGAAGTGGCTCTTCCAGAAAAACAAGTACGCACTTGTCTTAACGGACTGTTAATTCAAGACAGAAACACAATCACGGATACTAAAGACCACTTAAAAACCGTTACCACTACGGAACCTACTGCCGAACAAATAGAAGATTTATTATTTGCTTCGAAAGTATGCAAGAACACAAAATCAAATACGATTGTTTTTGCAAAAAACGGCACGTTAATTGCTTCAGGGACCGGACAAACTTCTCGTGTAGATGCATTAAATCAAGCAGTAGAAAAAGCGAAAAACTTTGGATTTAGTCTTGAAGGTGCTGCAATGGCAAGTGATGCTTTTTTCCCTTTCCCGGATTGTGTGGAATTGGCAAAAAATGCAGGAATAACTTCGGTAATTCAGCCCGGAGGCTCAATAAAAGATCAATTAAGCATTGATTATTGCAACGAAAATAAACTTGCAATGGTATTTACAGGAACACGTCATTTCAAACATTAATTTGTTTAACTTTGCACGTTCATTTATAATAACTTAAACCCACAATAAAAGTATGGGATTTTTTGATTTCATGACCGAGGATATTGCGATTGACCTTGGAACCGCGAATACACTAATCATTCACAACGACAAAGTAGTGATTGACAGTCCATCCATAGTTGCTCGAGACCGAATTTCAGGTAAGATTATTGCTGTTGGAAAGGAAGCCAATTTGATGCAGGGTAAAACTCATGATAACATAAAAACCATACGTCCGTTAAAAGACGGAGTTATTGCGGATTTTGATGCATCAGAGAAAATGATAAGCATGTTTATCAAAAGTATTCCTGCATTAAAAAAACGTCTTTTTACGCCCGCCTTGAGAATGGTGGTTTGTATTCCTTCTGGAATTACGGAAGTGGAAATGCGTGCGGTAAAAGAATCTTGTGAACGTGTAAACGGAAAAGAAGTATATTTAATTCACGAGCCAATGGCTGCTGCAATAGGTATTGGAGTAGACATCATGCAACCAAAAGGAAACATGATTGTGGACATTGGAGGTGGAACTACAGAAATTGCCGTAATCGCTTTAGGTGGAATTGTGTGTGACAAATCGGTTAAAATTGCCGGTGACGTTTTTACAAATGACATCGTTTATTACATGCGAACACAGCACAACCTTTTTGTAGGAGAAGGAACGGCAGAAAAAATCAAAATTGAAATTGGTGCTGCTATTGAGAATCTAGAAACCCCACCCGATGATATGTCGGTTCAAGGTCGAGATTTATTGACTGGAAAACCAAAACAAGTAGAAGTTTCTTACAGAGAAATTGCCAAAGCTTTGGACAAATCAATTCAGCGAATTGAGGATGCAGTAATGGAAACTTTATCGCAAACGCCACCTGAATTAGCAGCGGATATATACAATACAGGAATTTATCTTGCTGGTGGAGGTTCGATGTTACGAGGTTTAGACAAACGTATTTCTCAAAAAACAGATTTACCAGTTTACATTGCCGAAGACCCATTAAGAGCAGTAGTTCGTGGAACGGGAATGGCATTGAAAAACCTAAATAAGTTTAGAAGCATCTTAATTAAATAAAAAAAATAAATCTTTAAACATTCCAAATTTCAACATATACTTTAAAAAGTGCTACTCTTGAAATTTGGAATTTGAGTTTTATATATTGATAACTTATGCAGCAAATATTTAATTTTATATTTAAAAACAGCTATCGATTGCTGTTTTTGCTGCTTTTGGGAATTTCCCTTAGCTTGACGGTTCAGTCCCATTCGTACCATAAAAGTAAAGTTATTACTTCAGCTAATTTTTTAACCGGCGGCGTATATTCGCAGTTGAATTCTATTGATGAATATTTCAGCTTACGATCTAGAAATGAAGAGTTGGCATTGGAAAATGCGCGTTTAAAATCGATTCTTTTTAATCAAGTAGATTCACTTAATCTCGATAAAATTGATACGGTTCCCGGTTTTAAAAGAACAAATGTGATTGTTTCAAAAATCATTCACAATTCCTATAGCTCGACAGAAAATTACTTAACGCTTCATGCCGGCTCTAACAATGGAGTAAAAACGGATATGGGAGTAATCAATGATTTGGGAATTGTGGGTATCATAGAAAAAACATCGCCACGATATGCTACAGTATTGAGTGTTTTAAACACAAAATCAAGGATTAATGCCAAATTTAAGAAATCCAATCATTTTGGTTCTTTAACTTGGAATGGAAAAAATACTGGTTTTGTTCAGCTTACTGACGTGCCTCGTTTGGCTTCCACTATTCGAAAAGGAGACACGATTGTTACAGGTGCAGAATCGCGGATTTTTCCAGAAAACATAAATATTGGTACTGTTTACAAAATATATATTGACGACAAAACCAATTATTACACCATTGATGTCAAGTTATTCAATGACATGACTAATTTAGGCCATGTGTACATCATAAAAGATAACGAAAGAGAAGAATTATTGCAACTCGAAAAAGAAACCAAGAAAAATGAATAGTGCTTTATTTACCAATATTGCTCGCTTTATATTTTTGCTGATACTGCAAGTTGCAGTTTTCAACAAGATGGACTTTTTGGGTTACATCAATCCATATCCGTATATATTATTTATCTTACTCTATCCCGTAAACGGCAATAAATACGGTTTGTTGTTTTCAAGTTTTTTACTGGGAATTATAATGGATCTTTTTTGCAATTCTGGAGGCGTTCATGCTACGGCAGCGATTAGCTTAGCAGCGATGCGACCAACGTTTTTCAAGTTTTCATTTGGGGTGAGTTATGAATATCAAACCATAAAAATTAACGATAAAATAACACCTGAACGTTTTTCTTTTATAGCAATATCGGTTGTTTCTCATCACTTTATCTTATTTTTGCTTGAAGCATTCCGAATGACCTACTTCTTTGAAGTTTTACTTCGTACCTTATTCAGCACGCTGTTTACTCTTTTAATTTGCATCCTATTAATTTATTTATTTAAGCCTACCAGACGATGAGAAAAGTCCTACTCCCCACCATCATTATAGTTTCCGCTCTTTTGATTTTGGCGCGGCTTTTCTATTTGCAAATTGTTGACGAATCGCTGAAATTAAAGTCGGACAATAATGCCATTAAAATCAACTATGAATACCCGGAACGTGGTTATATCTACGATCGAAACGACAAACTTATTGTTGCCAATCAACCGTCCTACGATATTATGGTTACACCAAAAGATGTCAAAAATATTGACACTCTTGAACTTTGTAAACTTTTAAATATTACAAAAGTAGATTTTCTACGTATCGTTGAAAAAGCTCGCGTTTACAGCCCACGACTTCCTTCAGTATTTTTGCCACAGCTTAACAAAAGAGAATATGCGGCATTTCAAGAAAAACAACGCAAGTTTCAAGGTTTTGAGATTGTAAAACGATCCTTACGCGATTATCAAACTCATGCTGGATCCAATATATTTGGCTTTATTACACAAGTAAATGATAAAATTATTCAGGACAACTCCTATTACAGAAGCGGTGATTTAATTGGTCGCCAAGGTGTGGAACAAGAATACGAAAATGTTTTACGTGGTGTTAAAGGCGTTAAATACCGACAAAGAGACAAGTTCAATAAAGATATTGGTTCTTACAAAGAAGGGAAATTTGATACTATTGCCGTTCAAGGAGAAGATATTAAATTAACCATTGACATTGCGTTACAAGAATACGGTGAAGAATTAATGCTAAACAAACGGGGTGGAATAGTTGCTATTGAACCAAGCACTGGTGAAATTCTTGCATTAGTTACCGCGCCTTCTTACGATCCTTCTACTTTAGTGGGTAGAGAACGTTCTAGAAATTACACCAAATTATACAATGATTCCATTGCAAAACCTCTGTTTGATCGTGCGCTTTTAGGAGAATTCCCTCCGGGTTCACCATTTAAAATTCTTACGGGATTAGTAGCTTTACAAGAAGGCGTGATAGACGAACAAACTACTTTTTACTGTAATCACGGTTTTAGTTACGGTCGCGGACGTTTTATGCGTTGCCATGGTTCAGGACCTCACCAACTGCTCAATGGTATTTCGCAATCGTGCAATACTTACTTTGCGCAAGCGTTCATGAAAACAATTGACAAGTACAAAAGTCCATCCGCTGCTGTAGACATTTGGAGCAACCACATCAAAAGCTTTGGTTTAGGCGCTTTTATGGGCTATGATTTGCCTACAGGAAAAAGGGGTTTAATACCAAGCTCTAAAATCTACGAACGCATTTATCCCAACGGCGGATGGAGAAGCACCACGATCATCTCAAACTCTATTGGTCAAGGGGAAGTTTTAATGACGCCGATTCAATTGGCTAATATGATGGCGGCTGTAGCCAATGAAGGACATTATTTTACGCCCCACATTGTAAAGAAAATAAAAGACCATTCAATTGACAAGAAATTCACTACAAAGCACCAGACAACGGTGGACAAGCATTATTTCAAACCCGTGATTGAAGGTCTATTTGCCGTATACAATGGCGGAACTGCAAATAGTTTGCGTATTGAAGGAATTGACATTTGTGGAAAAACAGGTACAGCAGAAAACTATTCAAAGATAAACGGTAAAAGAACACAGCTTACGGATCACTCCATATTTGTGGCATTTGCTCCCAAAGACAATCCAAAAATTGCCATCGCAGTTTTGGTAGAAAATGGATATTATGGTGCACGAAACGCCGGACCCATTGCCAGTTTGATGATTGAAAAATATTTAAAAGGAACCATATCGCGTAAGGATTTGGAAGTAAAAATATACAGCAACGATTTGCAAAAAGAATATGCAAAATACATCAGCGGTCAACCCTTTGGTATAAACGGACGATAAGATGAAAAACCAAAGTACTCGAAATAATATCGATTGGATGGTAGTCACACTTTACATCATTTTAGTGGCGATGGGTTGGCTCAATATTTACTCAGCCTCATTGCCTCTAGAGGAAACTTCCATTTTTGATTTAAGTCAGATCTATGGAAAGCAATTGCTTTTTATACTCATCAGCATTCCTTTAATTATTGTTATTCTGTCCATCGACGGAAAATTTTTCGAGAAATTTTCAAGTATTATTTTTATAGTTGCACTGTTATCTCTTGCAGGACTCTTTGTTTTTGGTAAAGAAATTAAAGGACAAACCAACTGGTATTCCTTCGGATCCTTTAGTTTACAACCTGCTGAGTTTGCAAAATTTGCCACAGCACTTGCCTTATCCAAGTATATGGGTAATGTTCAGGTCAATTTAAGTATTCCTAAATTTCAGTATCAGGCCTTAGGGATTATTTTTCTTCCCGTAATGCTTATTGCACCACATGATCCAGGGAGTGCTTTAATCTTTAGTTCTTTGACTTTAGTATTGTACCGCGAAGGATTACCAGCGTGGTACCTTTGGACTGGTTTTATAGCGATCATCGTTTTCATATGTAGTTTGCTTTTTGAACCCCTTTATATAGTTTTGGCAGCACTTGTAATTACAATTTTATTGTATTTCAGATCACGACCGATGAACCGAAATATAGTTCTGAGTAGTATTGTTTTTGTATTGGTCACTGCTTTTACTTTTTCTGTAGATTATGTTTTTGAAAGTGTCTTCCAGCAGCACCATAGAGATCGATTTAATATTTTGCTAGGAAAGGAAGTTGATATGAAAGGTATTGGATACAACATTAACCAATCCAAAATTGCAGTAGGTTCTGGTGGCTGGACCGGAAAAGGATTTCTAGAAGGTACACAAACCAAAGGTGGCTTTGTGCCTGAACAACACACGGATTACATCTTTACAACAGTTGGAGAAGAATGGGGTTTTGCCGGTTCGATTGTAGTTATTGCCTTATTTATTGCATTAATTTTACGGATTTTATATTTGGCCGAACGCCAAAAGACCAAGTTCAGTCGAGTCTATGGTTATTGCGTAGCCTCTATTTTGTTCATCCACTTCTTTATAAACACGGCAATGGTTTTGGGACTATTCCCAACCGTAGGAGTTCCGTTACCGATGTTTTCTTACGGAGGTTCTGGACTTTTATCTTTCACGATTTTAATCTTTATTTTCGTGAAAATGGATGCCAATAAAGTTAATGAATGGTAATACAAACGCGGTGATTTAGATTTTCTTTACCGTTTGTAAACCGTATCTTTGTGCAACTTATTTTGTCTCAAATGAAAAACAACATCGACGGATTTTCGAAGCTTACGAAAGAAAAAAAAATTGACTGGATTGCAGCGACTTATTTTTCAGAACCTGAAAAGGCCACCCAACTCATCAAAAGTTATTGGAATGCTGATGCAAAACTGCAACAACTCCACGATGATTTTATCGAAAATACCATTACCAACTTTTACCTGCCCTTAGGAATTGCTCCCAATTTTTTAATAAACGGGAAATATTACACTGTTCCTATGGCAATCGAAGAAAGTTCAGTAGTTGCCGCTGCTGCTAAATCTGCCAAATATTGGAGCGAACGTGGCGGCTTCAAAGCAACTGTTTTCAATACCGAAAAAATTGGACAAGTACATTTCATGTTCAATGGAAATCCGGAAAAACTGAAGACGTTTTTCACAGAAATAAAATCTAAATTCTTTAAAGATACTGAAGCAACGACTGCCAATATGCAAAAGCGTGGCGGTGGAATTGTAGACATTATACTAGTAGATAAAACAGCCGCTTTAGAAAATTACTACCAATTGCATGCTACTTTTCAGACAAAAGATTCAATGGGAGCTAATTTCATTAATTCTTGTTTGGAGCAATTTGCAAAAACGTTGAAGAGAGAAGCCGTCGCTCATGCTGAATTTTCATCCGCAGAAAAAGACATTGAAGTCATAATGAGTATCCTTTCCAATTACGTGCAGAACTGCATTGTTCGTGTGGAAGTTTCGTGCCCAATTGCTGATTTAGCTGAAAAAAACATAACCAATCCACGTGAATTTGCCGAAAAGATGCTAACTGCTATTCGCATAGCCGAAGTGGAACCGTACCGTGCCGTAACGCATAATAAAGGAATCATGAACGGCATTGATGCTGTAGTTTTGGCAACAGGAAACGATTTCCGCGCTGTAGAAGCTGGAGTTCATGCCTACGCTTCAAAAGACGGCCAATATACAAGTTTATCGCATGCTAAGATTGAGAACGATACCTTTAGCTATTGGATGGAAGTGCCGCTTGCCTTGGGAACCGTAGGCGGACTGACGAGTTTACATCCAATGGTTAAATTGGCATTGGAAATGTTAGAAAAACCGTCGGCTCAAGAATTAATGCAAATTGTGGCTGCAACCGGATTGGCTCAAAATTTTGCTGCTCTTCGTTCCTTAACTACAACTGGTATTCAGGAAGGCCACATGAAAATGCACTTAGGAAATATCATCAATCAGTTTGAAGCTACGCCACAAGAACGAACGATTATTGAACAGCACTTTGATACTAATGCGGTTTCGCACGCTGCAGTGGTGACCTTTATTGAAAACTTACGAAAATAAATAGTAGTTCCTTGACAAAAACATTCTACAGTAACGGAAAACTTTTGATGACCGGAGAATATGTAGTTCTTGATGGTGCCAAAGCATTCGCTCTGCCTACCAAAATGGGACAAGATTTAGTGGTTTCAGAGACGGACGCGATTGGAAATATCCACTGGAAAAGCTTTGACGCGGACCAATCCATTTGGTTTGAAGGGAATTTGGCAATGGAGGCAATCGTTGCTAAAACATTTACAGATGACAAACCAAGTATTACTAAGGTTTTACAAAACATATTATTTGAAGCCCATCAATTAAATCCAACGGTTTTAAGTAATAAGGGGTTTTCTATAACTACGCACTTGACATTTCCACGACATTGGGGTTTGGGAACTTCATCTACATTAATCAATAATGTAGCAACGTGGTTCGAAATTAACGCTTTTGAGTTGCTTAAGAATAGTTTTGGAGGCAGTGGTTATGATATTGCCAACGCTCAAAATAACTCGCCAATTTGTTTCCAAATCGTTGCAGGAAAACCTACAATTGAGTTGGTCCATTTTAATCCCGAATTTAAGGAAAACCTTTATTTTCTTTACTTGAATCAAAAGCAAGATAGCAAAGCTGCTATTGCAATGTATCATGAAAAGCAACATGACATACATCCTAACATTGCTATCATAAATTCAATTACGACTGAAATTAAAGCAGGTGTGAATAAAGAGCGATTCCAATATTTACTAGAAAAACATGAAGCTTTACTGAGCGGCATTCTAGAAATGAAAACCGTAAAAGAGCGCTTCTTTAATGATTTTGAAGGCACAATAAAGAGTCTTGGCGCTTGGGGTGGCGATTTTGTATTAGTCGTCAGTGAAACCAACCCAAAAAGTTACTTTGAAGAAAAAGGTTTCACCACTCTACTTCCCTACCACGAAATGATCTTATAAAAAAAATCCCGATTTGCATCGGGATTTTTTATGAACTAATAATTATCTTCTACTAGTAGAAAACAGGTCGATTATCTTTGATATCAGCATTTTCTTTTAGAGCAGTAATTACTCTTCCAGGTGCTGCTGCATTTTGTCCTTGCAAAACTGCTAAATATGGAGAATAGTCTGTAATTGCTGGAGCTTTAGCTACTGATTTTTGCATTACAACAAATACAGCCGAAGCGCCTTCAATTGGAGCTGATACTTTATTTGGAGCTAATGCGAAGGCAGTTGCAACCGCTCTTTGCTCTTGACCAAAACCTGGTAAAACTGCATTTTCAATAGAAACATCAACTGCATTTTGAACAGTCACGCCAGCGGATTGAGCCATAGCGTCTAATGTTGTCCCTTTTAATTTTGCTTTGATTAACTCTACTTTCTTTTGATTTTTCAAACGATTCTCGATCATTGGTCTAGCCTGATCAATTGCCATTAAACCCTCTTCATTTACCTTAACTAATTTTACAATTACGTTTCCTAAGTTAGGTACTTCATAACGTTTTACATCGCCAACGCTTGTTTTTTTATCAAAAGCCCATTTCACAATTTGTCTTTGGCTTTGAATTCCTCCAATATTTTCATCCATAGCACTCAATTTGATGCCTGGAATTACAGTCAATCCACTTGCTTTTGCAACAGCTGCAAAATCTTTTTCGTTTGCATCCATTTCAAAAGTCACAGCTTGGTTGTATACTTTATCAGCAGTGCTTTCAGAAGCTTCAATTTTTCTTGCGATAGTTGCCAAACGGATACCGTCTTGCTTATCTGTAACATTAATGATGTGGAAACCAAATTCAGTTTCAACTAAACCAATTTTTCCAATTGAATTATTGAAAACAAAGTCATTGAATTTCCCTGTCATTTGACCTTTAGAGAAAAAACCTAAATCACCACCTTGTTGTTTTGAAGAATCGTCAGAGTTTACCTGAGCTAACATTGCAAATGAAGCTGGATTAGCTTGTACTTGCGCTAAAATTTCATTTGCTTTTAATTGTGCTTCTTCCTTTGTACGTGTTACCGCTGGATTAGCACGCATTGCACCTGTATACGAAATAAGAATGTGACTTGCTTTAGCATTTACACCAGACTCACGACCCATTGACTTACTTAAAGCTAAATAGTCATTAAATCTGTAAGGTCCGTAAATTTCGCCTTGAGGCAAATTATACAACTGCTCTGCTACGTCAGCAGGCAAATCTTTTTTAGCAACATAGCTAGAATCGTAAGAAACATCAGAGTTCATATTTACGAACTCAGCAGTATTTTTAGTTGTTCTAAATCCTTTAACGGTATCGTTTTTCTGTGTTTCTTTGACGTACTCTACTTTTCCGTTAAGCAATTGCATTAATTCTGCTTTTACTTGTGCTTCGTCTTCAATAGAAGCTTTTTCTTCGATCATTACCATTTGTAATTCACGAGTTTCTTCTGCTTTATATTTCTTTTGATTTTTACGCATGAAAGCCACAATTTCATCATCAGAAACTTTCACGTCACTGTCTTTAATAGATGAATAAGGAACCGCTACAAAGTCTAAAGTTACTTTATTAGCTCCCATTTCATATTGCATTTTTGCTTCGGCAGTAGTTGTAAACGTACCCGCTTTTACTAAAGCGCTGTACATTTGAAATTTTGCATTCAAAGTTGCTTCTTTAATACGAGCTGTCAATTGCTGTTTCAAAGCTGGATTCTCATTGAAGAATGCACTAAATTTAGCATTGTCAAAAATACCTGCTTCATTAAGGAACGAAGGATTCTGACCGATATCTTGACTTTGTTTCAAAACGTCCATTACTTGCGCTTCACTAACACGTAAGCCCAATTTATCGAATTCAGCATTCATCAAAGAAATTGTTACTTCTTGCTCCCAAACTCGACTAACGGCTTGCGAAGAAGTAATTCCTTGACCACTTTTTTCAACATTATCTACTTTAGTTCTGAAATCATCGTATGCAATTTCGTCACCATTCACGCTTCCTACGTCTCTTGGAGTACTTTGAAAACCTCCGCTGTTAAGTACATCACCTACTACAAATGCTAATAAACAGAAGCCTATTACAAGTATTAAAAGAAGTGAACGTTGTCTAATTTTTGATAAAACCGCCATTTTTGTCTTTGTTAATTTTAAAATTCAGGTTGCGAAAATACAATTATCTATTTAATAATAATAGTACTACCGTTATATTTTGCGTTAAAAAGTGTTTTTTATTTAAAAACTTATTCCGTGATGCTTAATTGCACGAGTTCTACCTTTTTATTTGAAGCTTGAAGTATTTCAAATTGGAAATGATCAATCTGCAATGCAGCTCCATTTTGCGGGATTTCATTCGCATTGTGAACAATATAACCTGACAACGTACTGTACGAATCGCTTTCAGGAATATTCAATTTGTACTTCTCATTAATATACTCAACATCCAATCGGGCGGAAAATTGATATACACCTTCGGAAATCTCATCCTCTATAAAAGCTTCCACCATTAAATCGTGTTCGTCTTCAATTTCACCAAAAAGCTCCTCTACAATATCCTCAACGGTAATCATTCCAGAAGTTCCGCCATATTCATCCAATACGATTGCTACGCTTTTTCGCTTCCGCGTCAAGACACTCAATATTTCTTTGATGAAAATTGTTTCTGGAACAAACTCAACAGGAATCATAATCGACTTTATCGAATTGGGCTTTTTAAATAAATCAAAACTATGCACGTAACCTACGATATCGTCCAATGAATTTTGATAAACCAAAATTTTAGAATAACCGGTTTCTACAAATAATTTTCGCAATTCAATTAAAGTGTCGTGTACTTCTACTGCTGCAATTTCCGTTCGCGGATTCATGATATCGCGTGCTTTTACACCAGAAAATTCAAGTGCATTTTGGAATATCTGAATTTCAGAATCCACTGCTTCTTGATTTTCAACAGATTTCATTTGTTCCGTAATGTAATTACCCAACTCTAATTTACTAAAAAGCAATTGTTCGTCTGTATCTTTAATTCCAAAAAAGAATTTCAGAATAATATTAGACGCCCAAATGATCACAGAAGAGAAATAGTAAAAAAGTTGGTAGAACAAATAGGCTGGAACTGCTAAAACTTTGATCAAAGTATTGGCATAAATTTGAAAAAATATCTTGGGTAAAAATTCTGAGGTCAAGATAATAATTGTACTTGTGAGCACAACTTGAATAAGAAACACCAGCCAGAATGGACCAGACAAACCCTGTGCTATCAGAAAACTGAGTATCAAGTTACTCATTAAAACTCCGTAAATCACTAAAGCAATATTGTTTCCAATAAGCATTGCAGCAATAAACTTTGAAGGATTTTTGGTTAATTTTGCTAAAATGCGCGAAATAAAAGTATCCTGCATTTTCTCAATTCCAAGATATACTTTATTCGAGGATATGTAGGCGATCTCTACGCCCGAAAAAAAAGCAGAAAGTATCAGACAAAAAACAATACTAAATGCTTCCATATATTATACGTTGTTATTTCTGTTTTTGGCCTTATTGAAAAAGCTGCGACGGAAGAAAAACATGAAGATGCATACAGCTCCAATTCCAAAGCTCAACAGATACGATTCTTCGGCATTATTCATTTTGGCTATTCCATCGTAAATAAAGAAAGTTGCAAAAATCAAGTAGATGTATTGTGTAAACTGTAAATATTTCATGTGTAAAAAATCTAATTAAATAAAAGTGTGACTTTCTGTATTTATTCTGATTGTTCAATTTCTCCAGAGAAATTTTGGGTATTCATAATAGTAAAATCTTTATTGAAATCAATACCTTCACCATTTGAAACTCCTTTTGGTGCAGAAAATTTAAATTTTTCTTCTGTATAAAACCAAGAATTTTTTTGATCAAAATACAACTGCTGGGTTTCTAAAACTTGATTATCTTCGGTATTGATTTTTACATTTCCCTGCAAATCAATCAAGTCAGTTCCTTTGAATTGAACGGCATAATCAGAACGAATAAAGGTTCTTTTGCCGTTTTGATCGTATAACGTAACATTGATTCCATTAGGGAAATCAGTAAACGGATATTTAACCGTGGCGTAATCTAACATTTTCGAAGCGATCAAAACAGCTTTGATGCGACCAGAATCCGTATATTTCAGCGTAATCGAATCTGCATCGCCACTTGGACTGAATTCAGAGAGATTAATTTTCTGCACGTCCTTTAAGTTGCTTTCACAATTTGAAAAAACAGTCAAGACGGCAAGCGACAGTAACAGTGAAATAAATACTCTTTTCATCTAATGTAGCAGCTACTAGTTGATTTTCCTTTTGACAAACCATTTATCGCTTAAAGAAAGACTTACTGTAAAGTTAAGGTAATTTTCGCGAACTAAATCAGCTGCTTTTGTACCTCTTCTTCCGTATTCCATACCCACATTGATGTTTGAGAAACTACCCGTCATAGGAAATCCTAAACCAAGAGTTACTGCCATATCATCAATTGCTTTATCATTAACAATCAAACCGGTATTTTCATAACGTAGACCACCTCGGTATGTAATTCTTTTCAGATAACTTGTAAAGGAGTTGTACTGCGGAATAAAATAACCTCCAATAGCAACTCTTTTTCCATCTTCAAACGTTGCTTTTGCAATATCATTAAATCGATTTTCTAAACTACTGGACTGAGTCATGGTAAATTCTGCACCAAGTAACCACTTACGTTCCTCTCCAAAACCCGCACCTAAACCAAATTTAGTAGGCACCTTTATATCTGTATCAGCAACTTCAATTTGGTTTTTATCGATAATAAAAGGATCTGTAGTTAATGAATATTGAATGGTAGAAATTTCTCTAGTATTGGACAAACTTAATGTACTTTCCGGCGTATAAATCGCAGATAAAAATAATTTATGTTTTGCTGTAACTTTTTTCTCCCACATCGCACCCAAATTCATACTAAATCCCGTAGCTTGAGACGTATTTAATTCTTGCGTTCCATACTGAACTGACTCAAGAAACTCAAGAGACGATGTTTCAATCTGTCCGAAATTATATTCTACAGTAGCTCCAAAGCTTAAATTCTTTGTTAACTTATATCCAGAGCTAAAAAACACGCGATTTACACCACCTGTTCCTTGAAATTCATTAGCTGTAATAAAATCATCACTCACTGTTGTTTCATCTTGAATTCTATATCCGACTGCCGAATAAGCCATCAAGCCAAGACCTGCACTCCATTTTTCTGTTAAAGGAACACCTAATGCAATATAGTCAACTGATGAATTTTTAGAGTTACCCTCACCAAAGTTTGATTCCGCTTTTGTAGTATTGTAGCTTCCAGAAACGGAGAATGTAATTCTCTTAAGTCCCGCAAATCCAGCAGGATTTTGCAAATTAACGTGAGTGCTGTCTGGAAAAATACTCAATCCACCCATAGATCTGTTCTCGGTAGTACCTTTAAATTTGGTTTCACCAATTCCATAAAAAGAATAAGACGACGATGTACCTTTTTGTGCAAACGTGCTGATAGACAACAAGACACAGATGCTAACAATAATTTTTTTAATCATTTTTGATTTTATATTGATATGTATAATTCAAACTTTCTAACAGGAAATTTGAATTGGCAAATATGGTATTTTTTAATCGTTTAGCCAAAAAAACTGCATCGCCACCCGTTAAAATTATTGTAAATTTTGAATAATCTTTTTTATATTGACTTAAAAAACCTTCAATTTCAAATACCAAACCATTTACAACTCCTGAATGCAAAGACTCCTGTGTAGAATTCCCTATATATGTATCAGGCTCCTTAGCTTGTAATAACGGAAGTTTAGCAGTGTAATTGTGTAATGCTTTATAACGCATTTGTAAACCTAGACTAATTGCACCTCCTATATATTCATTTCCCTCATTTATGAAATCGTAAGTAATGCACGTACCCGCGTCAATAACTAGACGATTTTGATTTGGGTATTGCAAAACTGCCCCCGAAGCCAAAATCATCCGATCAATACCTAATGTTGTAGGCGTTTCATATAAATTCTTAAACGGAAAAAGCGAATTATGGGTAATCCACTCCACTTTTACTCTGTTTTCAAGAAATAAAAAAGCCTCGGCATCCACTTTTCCGACAGATGCAACGACCAAAACGTCGATCTCAGAATATTTTTTTAAAATTTTTAAAATTTTTTTTTGCAAATCTTCGTTAGCAAAAACTTCAAGTTCAGTCAAGTTATCGTTCTCAAATACAGCACTTTTAATTCTACTGTTTCCAACATCAATGGCTAAAATCATGGGTAAAAATTTAATGCAGCAAAGATAGACAATCATTTTTTTTTAAAAAATGTTTTGGATAACTTAAAAAAGGTTCTATATTTGCACTCGCAATAAGCACGGTACCTTAGCTCAGTTGGTAGAGCAATGGACTGAAAATCCATGTGTCCCTGGTTCGAACCCTGGAGGTACCACAAAACCCGAAACAACTGTTTCGGGTTTTTTGTTTTAAAAAAATCTGCATTTATTATGCTTTGTTTCTTTGCCATTTCACATTTGAAGAAGTATCTTTGCAAAACGTTAGAAAAGCAACCTTATAATAATGAAAACCGCTTTGGAAGCCACCAATAATTCTTTCTCTATAAAAGCAACTTTTACTGATTTTAAAGAAATCACTAAAGCAGGATTAGCAGTAAGTGTTGTTTTTTCATCAATTGCTGGATTCTTGTTGGGCGTGAATGAATTCACTTCTCAATCTTGGATCACTATTATAATGCTAGCCATTGGTGGATACTGCATGGTTGGCGCTTCAAATGCCTACAATCAGATTATAGAAAAAGACATTGACGCTTTAATGGATCGTACTAAAAATAGGCCGATCCCATCAGGAAGAATGTCAAAGACAACTGCTTTTGTTATTGCAACGTTCTTAACAGTGGCAGGAATAGCCATTCTTTATAGCATCAATCCTAAAACCGCAATGTTTGGAGCGATTTCTATATTTCTATACACTAGTTTATACACGCCTTTAAAAACGGCTACTTCCTTATCTGTATTTGTTGGCGCCATTCCAGGTGCTATTCCATTTATGTTAGGTTGGGTTGCCGCTAATGATGGGGATTTTGGCATTGAAGCCGGTACATTATTTTTGATTCAGTTTTTCTGGCAGTTTCCGCATTTTTGGGCAATTGGATGGTTCCTTTATGATGATTATAAAAAAGCTGGTATCTATATGTTGCCTTCCGGCAAAAAGGACGACACTACGGCGTTGCAGATTTTGTTATATACCGTTTGGCTTATTTTAGCATCGTTATTACCAGCTCTATTTCCAGTGATTGGATTGGTAGGAAGTAATTTATTTTTAACACCAATTGCAGCAGTATTTGTATTCTTACTTGGAATTTGGATGTTGGTTTATGCCGTTAAATTATACAATACTAGAACCGCGAAAGCTGCCCGAACATTGATGCTTGTTAGCGTAATGTACATTACTTTACTTCAGATTATTTATATTTCAGATAAATTTTTAAGATAAGAATTATGACCGTAGAAGAATACAAAGAGAGAGAAGGCCGATCTAAGAAATTACTTTTGTGGTTTGCAATGATCAGTTTTGTAATGGTATTTGCAGGATTAACTAGTGCATATGTGGTTAGTAAATCAAGAGCAGATTGGAAAAACTTTGACATGCCCTCGGCGTTTTTAATAAGCACTGTGGTCATTCTCATCAGTTCTATCACATTTCATTTGGCTAAAAAAGCGATTCAAGTCAATAATAGAGCACAGACAACAACTTATTTATTGATTACATTAGTCTTAGGATTAGCTTTTGTATATTTACAATTTGAAGGATTTTCACAACTGATAAATTTAGGACTATATCCTACAGGTCCAACGAGTACCGTTACCACCTCGTTCCTATATGTAGTAGTCGTTACACACTTATTACACCTTTTAGGAGGTTTAATATCTATTTTGATTATAATTTATAATCATTTTAAACAAAAATACAACTCCAGTCAAACACTTGGAATTGAGCTAGGTGCGATGTTTTGGCACTTTCTTGATTTTCTTTGGCTGTATTTGTTTTTATTTTTATATTTCTTTAAATAAGAAAAAAACGTAAATTTGGGAACTTTTTAACGAATGAATTTTATGGAATCGACAGTTACTACTGCAAAAAACGAAGGTAAAACTTGGGGTGGCGGAAATGAGCCAATGAATGCCAGTTATGGTAAGTTGATGATGTGGTTTTTTATCGTATCAGATGCATTGACCTTTACAGGATTTCTAGCAGCCTATGGTTTGTCTAGATTTAAATTTATGGAAAGCTGGCCTCTGCCAGATGAAGTATTTAACCACTTCCCATTTATGCATGGCGTGAATGCGCCAATGTATTACGTGGCATTAATGACTTTTATTTTAATCTTCTCTTCTGTAACAATGGTTTTGGCTGTTGATGCAGGACATCAGTTGAAAAAAGGAAAAGTAGCCATTTACATGTTCTTAACCATTATTGGTGGATTTATATTCTTAGGCTCTCAAGCTTGGGAGTGGAAAAATTTCATCAAAGGTGAGTATGGTGCAATTGAAACAAACGGTGGAAGTATACTACAATTTGTAGATAATACTGGACAACGCATTAAGTTAGCTGATTTTGCTGTTGTACTTCCAGAAGAACGCGTGCAGCATACTGCCGACAAAGGCGTTTGGTTTTCAAGTGAATCATCACTTCCAACCTATTCTGTTGCAGAAGTACAAGCGGGATTTGCTGCTCATCCAGAAATTTTGATTCGTACGGAAGTTTTATACGAAGGTACTGACGCTCAAAAAGCAGACAAAACTTTACACCCTGAATTAAATTCAAAAATAAAACACAAATCTGTATTGACAAGAGAAGCTTCTGAGGACATGCTATCGAAAGCGCATTACGTTGTGGAAGGTGCAAACTTGAAACGCAATGAATATGGCCCACGATTGTTTGCTGATTTCTTCTTCTTCATTACTGGATTTCACGGATTTCACGTTTTTACAGGAGTTTTAATCAATATCATTATTTTCTTTAATGTAATTTTAGGTACTTACGAGAAAAGAAGAAGTTATGAAATGGTTGAAAAAGTAGGATTATATTGGCATTTTGTCGATTTAGTTTGGGTATTTGTATTTACTTTCTTCTATTTAGTATAATTTTCAAAAATTAAAAATATTATGGCACACGCACACGTATCTAATACAAAAAGAATCTGGAATGTATTTATTCTTCTTTCTGTAGTAACTATTGTAGAAGTTATACTAGGGATTTTTAAACCCGAAGCATTGCATCATACTAAATTTTTAGCAATGAACTTGCTGAATTGGATTTTTATCCTTTTAACTATTTATAAAGCCTATTACATTGTTTGGGCATTTATGCACATTGAAGGAGAAGCTAGCAGCCTTCGAAGCGCAGTTGTAGCTCCATTGGTTTTCCTGATTTTATACATTATGTTTATTTTTCTTTTGGAAGGCGACTATATTTATGAAGTATTTAGAGATTCAACAATAAAGTGGAATTTTTAACACCATATTAAACAAATTAAAAGGGACGCTTTGCGTTCCTTTTTTTATTTTTGCACATCAGTAATTCTGCCTTCGAAATGAAAAAAAATATTGTCCTTTTTAGTCTATTTATATTACCTATTGTAGCTTATCTTTTTTTTGCTTCAGGCGTCAATACCTTTTCAAAATTACCCACTCTAACTCCTAGCATTCCAGAATTTGGCAATTGGAAAAGTCTCGATGGTGAGAAAGTACAACTGCAAGGCAAAATTACCATCCTCAGTTTTGGAGGAACTGATGTTTTAAAAAATCGCGGAAATTATTTTAACCTTAATGAAAAGATTTACCAGCGGTACCATAAATTCAATGATTTGCAATTTGTAGTCCTTTCCCCTATTGGAACAGAAAAAGATGTAACAGTATTTAAAAATCAATTGGCTGCTAGCACGGACATGACGCAGTGGAAATTTGTCTTTGCTTCACCTGAAGAAATCGCTACATTCTACAATCAATTAAAACTTAAGAAAGACGAACTGACGGCTAATTACGGCAACAACAACGTTTATATTATAGATAAAGATCGAAATCTCCGTGGTCGCAAATTAAATAGCGAAAAAGAATATAAAGAAGGTTACAGCATGTTCTACGTATCCGAACTGCACAATGAAATGATGGACGATTTTAAAATCATTCTTTACGAATATAAAGCAGCACTGAAAAAAAACCACAACGCTACCAAACGCTTACACATACAAACAGATGAAAAATAAATCGTACATTGGAATTTCTTTAATTATCCTTGTTTTCGGAATTTTAATCGTTCCAAAAATAGTAGATCGAGTTAAAAGTGGCGACATTACTGAAAGTGATCGTCTAAATGTTCAAACAACACAAGTTAAAAGTGATTTGGTTAAAATTGGACCCGCACCAAGTTTTAGTCTTACGGATCAGCATAAAAATACCATCACAAATGAATCCTATGCCGGCAAAGTATATGTACTAGAATTTTTCTTTTCAACTTGTCCGACCATTTGTCCAAAAATGAATGCCAATCTAAAAGAAGTGCAACAACAGTTTAAAGGCTTGAGGGATTTTGGCATTGCGTCCATTACAATCAACCCAGAGCATGATACTGCGGAAGTTTTAAAACAACATGCAGCTGATTTAGAAATCAATGATGAAAATTGGCACTTTCTAACAGGCGATAAAGATTACATCTACAAAGTAGCCAATAAAGGTTTCAATATGTATGCAGCACAAAACAGCAAAGTAAATGGCGGTTTTGAACATTCGGGACTTTTTGCATTAATTGACAAAGAAGGAAATATCCGTTGCAGAAAAGACGACTTCGGCAATCCGATTTTATATTACGACGGTTTAGAGAAATCAGGAATTAAAGCACTAACAGAAGATATCAAATTACTTTTAAAAGAATAATGGAAAATAAATTAAATGAAGTAGAGCTAAAGTACCGCAAGTGGATCATCATTTTATCCATTGCCATTCCAGTTGTTGTAGCCATTTTATTTGGAATAAAATTGAAGGACTTTGGTTTTGACGTAGAACCTTTGACATTCCTACCTCCTATTTACGCAACAATAAACGGATTCACAGCAATTTTGCTTGTAACTGCAGTTGTCGCTATTAAAAACGGGAACAAAAAACTACATGAAAACCTCATGAAATCAGCCATTGCTTGTTCGGTGGCATTTTTAGGAATGTATGTAGCCTATCACATGACGGCCGACTCTACGAAATATGGTGGAGAAGGATTAATAAAAATCGTTTATTTTGTTATTTTGATTTCACACATTATTCTATCAATTGCCATAATTCCTATGGTTTTGATAACTTATGTACGTGCTTTAGCCTTACGATTTGACAAGCATAAAAGATTAGCCCGAATCACCTTTCCAATTTGGTTATACGTTGCTGTAACCGGTGTAATTGTTTATTTAATGATAGCTCCTTATTATGTATAAAAGAAAAATTAAACCCAATAAAATAGAAAACAAAGCAAAATCGTCAATGACTTTGCTAGTTGGTTTTGTTATAGCATTACTTTATTCTACAAATTCTTCTGCACAATGCGCCATGTGTCGTGCGGTTTTAGAAACAGAAGAAGGCGGCGTTAAAGCTGAAGCTGTAAATGATGGAATTGTTTATTTAATGGCATTTCCTTATATTTTAGTGGCAATTATTGGCTACGTGATTTATAAAAGCAGAAAACCAAAAGCTACTTAGTTATTCCAATCCGTCCACTTTTACGGCTACTTTTCCCTTTACAGTCAAAAATGCTAATATGGCTTTACTGGTCAATTGCACATCGCTAAAGTTTATATCGCCCATTTTACCATTTACAAAAACACCAGGCATTGGTGAAAAATTGGATAAGTACTGTACCATCGTTTTCTTACCCTCTTCCAAATTAGGTTGCAAAGAATAACGACAACTTTCTTCCATCTTTTTCAAAATAGTACCCGATGCCAACCAGTTTGCAGTTCGAATTAAACTACTTTTTGTATCAATTGCATAATCTAAATTGTCAAAGTAGATTTCTTTAGTCAACGCGTTGTACTTTGGCAAACCCGTTAAATAAATGGTTCCCGTTAAGCTTCCTGTCAAATCAAGTGCAATTACGATTTTATTATTTTTATGCCAAAGTGCCACTTTCATCACTTTTATCTTCCGACTTCCCGCGCTAAATTCCTGGCCTTCGAAGTTTTTGGTAATAATTTTAGAAGCATCTGCGTAAGTGGAAACGGCAATAATATTGGCTGTAAATTGATCCGGCATTTTGGTAACCGGTTTTAAAACCATTTTATTCCTATCAAAAATCTTAGATGGTGCATTACCAATTAAGGTTTCAATTGTACATTTCAATCCCATTTCCATTACAATGTTCTGACCTTTTAAACGTGCATCAGTTGCATATAATTCTGTTGGAACCACTCGAAGCCAAGTTTCGTATTCAGGATTCATCTCTGATGGTGTGGCAATTTTATCCAAAGCATCCAAAACATTTGGCTTAAAATCCATCGATTCTTGAATACTTTCATCGATAGCTTGCTCCATTTTTGATCGAAAAGCTAGAATAGCCGGATTGATGACATATGTTATAGGCAATGCTTTACCAAAAACAGTTACAGATGGACTTTCTTTCCATGCAAGTGATTTAAATTCAGTCTTCGTATTTAATTTCCAGTTGGTCAAATTTACCGAACTCAACAATGTTACCGTACCATTGAAATTAAATTCTTGCGTTTTATATAAATTTACACCCAACTTATCAGTTCCAATTCGGTATTTCACATTCACCTTCAATGGTAAAACTGTTTTAATTTTACCATTTTCGTTCTCAATTTCAATTGGAGCTTGTTTCCAAATCTTGATCGTATAATCGTCATCTTCAATATTAGTATCTTCATAAATCAAACCCGATAAAAATTTATTGGTTTGATTTTGAATGTCTTTAATCTTCAAAGCAATCGGCATGCTTATAAAAGAAGGCTTGTTATCATAAATTAGTGGCGAAGCATCTTCTGGTTCAGGCTTTAATGCATCGATTTTATTGACAGAGGAACAACCCGCTAAAATTGAAGCAGCAAAGATCAAATAGCAAAAACGCTGAAGTATTTTCATAATAAAATAGATATTTAAGATGGCAAAATTAAGTAATACCAAAATATTTTTTTACAAATATTGTAACAAATTAATTTTATTTCGTCTTATCACTGTAAGCGTTATTTTAGTTACGACCTTTACATAATAATTACAGTCACTTACAATTAAAAAAAGAACATTAAAATGATTGAAATCAAAGACTTACACAAATCGTATCAAACAGGAACTTCCTCTTTGCATGTATTGAAAGGAATTAATTTTAATGTAGAAGAAGGTGAACTAGTGGCTATTATGGGTTCCTCTGGTTCAGGAAAGTCAACTTTACTCAATATTCTTGGAATTTTGGATGAAGCTGATTCTGGAAGTTACGTATTGGATGGCGTTCCGATAAAAAATCTCAATGAAACCGTAGCTTCCAAATACCGTAATAAATTTTTAGGATTTGTATTTCAATCTTTCAACCTTATTAATTATAAATCAGCGTTGGATAACGTGGCCTTACCATTATATTATCAAGGAGTTCCTGCAAAAGAACGCGCTGAAATTGCAATGGCTTACTTAACCAAAGTAGGTTTGGCAACGCATTCACACCATTTACCAAACGAACTTTCTGGTGGTCAAAAACAAAGAGTAGCAATTGCACGAGCATTGGCTTCTCATCCTAAAGTATTACTTGCCGATGAACCTACAGGAGCTTTGGATACTGCGACTTCTTATGAAGTTATGGAATTAATTCAAGGGATTAATGATGAAGGAAAAACCATCTTGATTGTAACGCACGAACCCGATATTGCTGCAATGTGCAAAAGAAATGTAATTCTGAAAGATGGAATCATCATTGAAGACAAAAAAATAATCCAGCAAAGAGTAAAAGCATATGTTTAACATAGAAAGATGGCAAGAAATTTTTCAGGCAATCGGGAAGAATAAGTTGCGTACTTTTCTAACCGGCGTTTCTGTGGCATCCGGTATTTTTATCTTGGTAATTCTTTTAGGAGCGGGACGCGGCATTCAGAATGGGATCCAAAATCAGTTTTCTAAAGATGCCACTAATAAGATTGAAATCTATCCTGGGATTACACAAAAAGAATTTAAAGGTTTAGGAATTGGTCGTATAACACAATTTAAGAACCGTGATTACGAAATTGTAACGCAGAAATTTGAAGATTTCATTGACAACCGATCCAAAATATATTCGGTCTGGAGTGGAAATATTGTTTATGGAAAAGAAACTGGTACATATCGGATTGAAGGTGTCAACCCCAATTATCAATTTATAGAAAATGCATCAATCACAGTAGGACGTTTTATTAACTTAAGTGATATTGAGCATTTTGAGAAAGTTGCTGTTATAGGAAATAAAGTTGCTCTAGATTTATTTAAAAAAGCACCAGCTTCATTAGGTAAAAATATCAATGTTTCAGGAACCATTTATAAAGTAGTAGGTGTCTTTACAGATCCAGGAGGCGAACGTGAAGAAAGTCGTGTTTTTATTCCTGTTACAACTGCTCAAAGAGCTTACAGCGCTGGAGAAGATATCAGGAGTATGGCTTTCACTATGCCAAAAAGGGATAATTTCCAACAAGCATTAGCAGAATCTGAAAATTTCTCAAAGCAATTGGATAAAATTTTAAAGGAACGTCACGATATCGCACCAGATGATGAAAGTGCTTTAAACATTCAAAATTCATTGGAGCAAGCACAGAAAATTTATCAATTGACCGATATTATTCAAGCTTTTTTCTGGTTTGTAGGCATCTTGACCATTATTGCTGGTGTAGTTGGCGTTGGAAATATCATGTTAATTGTGGTAAAAGAACGCACCAAAGAAATCGGTATTCGTAAAGCTTTAGGTGCAACACCTTATTCCATCATTGCCATGATCTTACATGAAGCTGTGTTCATTACATTAATTTCAGGATTCATCGGTTTGATTTTTGGACTTTTGCTTTGGGCGGGAATCGGACCATTTATAGAATCGGATTTTTTCAGTCATCCCGAAGTAGATTTTAATATTGCCATGACCACAGTAATTTTATTGACTGTAGCAGGTGCTTTTGCAGGATTTGTTCCCGCGTATAAAGCAGCGAAAATTAGACCAATTGTAGCATTAAGAGACGAATAAATTATGTTTAACAAAGACCAATGGAACGAAATTCTTGAAGCCTTATCGGCTAAACCTTTACGTACATTTATTACGGCATTTGGTGTGTTTTGGGGAATTACTATCTTAGTTATTCTGCTTTCAGCAAGTACTGGATTGGAAAATGGAGTAAAGCGCGGTTTTGGTGGTATGTCCACCAACTCCATGTTTATCTGGACAAGTTCTACTTCAAAACCGTATAAAGGCTTACCTCAAGGCCGCTTTTTTAATTATAAAAACGGAGATATTGACGCTCTGAAACGCGAATTCAGTGAATTGAAATACGTTTCGCCACGAAATCAACTTGGTGGATTTAGAGGAAGTAATAATGTTGTTCGTGGTACCAAAACTGGTGCTTACAATGTATATGGTGATTATCCAGAATACATTTTGCAGCAACCGATGAAAATAACCAAAGGTCGTTTTCTGAATTATGCAGATATCAATCAAAAAAGAAAAATAGCTGTAATTGGCGAAGGAATAATTAGAGAATTATATGTACCCGGAGAAGAAGTTTTGGGAACATACATAAAAGTCAACGGTGTAAATTTCTTAGTCGTCGGAGTTTATAAAAGCATTTCCACGATGGGAGGCGGATCTGAAGAAAAAGGAAAAGAAATCTATACGCCATTTACCAGTTTCCAACAAGCATTTAATTTTGGAGATACTGTGGGATGGATGGCAATTACCGCTAAAGATGGCTACCCCATTACAGATGTAAAAGAAAAGATTTTTGACCTTTTAAAGGAAAGACATACTATAGCACCAGACGACGACAGAGCTATAGGTAATTTTGATCTATATGCAGAATACTCTAAAATCAATGGATTGTTTGGAATTTTGACCGCAGTATCATACATCGTGGGAAGTTTAATTTTACTTTCTGGTATCATAGGAATTATCAATATTATGCTAATTGTAGTAAAGGAACGAACTAAGGAGATAGGAATTCGTAGAGCTCTTGGTGCTACACCGTGGGACATTAAGAAACAAATTCTAACCGAATCTGTGGTATTATCCTTACTTGCTGGAATGGCTGGAATTATATTTTCAACTTTAATCATAATGTTAGCCAATTCCATATTGGACGGATTACCCGACGCTTCGGAAGTCATGTTTGCCAATCCAAGTATCAGCCTTACCGTGGTGGTAATTGCATTACTTATATTAGTTGTATCCGGATTGATTGCAGGATTTATTCCCGCACGAACAGCTGTAAAAACAAAACCAATTGACGCTTTAAGAACAGAATAAAAACAATAATTATAACGCAAAAATGAAAAAAAGAACAACAATCATCATCCTTATTATCTTAGCCATTGTATTTGGTGGCGCATTATATTATTTGTACCAAAAAAACCAACAATCGCCAATAACGTATAAAACCGAAAAAGCGGAAGAACGAACTATTCTAAAGAGTACCGTTGCAACGGGAAAAATTGTTCCTAAAGAAGAGGTTTTAATCAAGCCAAACATTTCTGGAATTATTGAAGAAGTTTATGTAGAAGCCGGTGATAATATCAAAGCAGGCGATATGATTGCTAAAATTAAACTGGTACCAAATATAGCGAGTTTAAACAGCGGTTACAATCAAATTCAAAGTTCTAAAATTGATTTAGACAATCAAGAAAAATTGTACAAACGTCAGAAAACCTTGTTTGACAAAGGTGTAATTTCTGCAAATGACTTTGACTTAGCACAAACTTCTTACAAACAATCGCAACAAAATTACCGTGCAGCTCAGCAAAACGTTGAAATCATCAAAACGGGTACTTCTAAAAACACGGCTAATTTGGCTCAAACTGTAATTCGTTCAACTGTTACAGGAATGGTCTTGGATGTACCGGTAAAAGTTGGAAATCAAGTTATTGAAAGTAATAACTTTAATGAAGGAACTACTATTGCAAGTCTTGCTGATGTTGGAAATATGATTTTCGAAGGAAAACTTGACGAATCAGAGGTAGGAAAAATCAAATTAAATTTACCGTTAGAAATTACTGTTGGAGCTATAGAAAACATGAAATTCAACGCCGTCTTGGACTACATTGCTCCAAAAGGAACAGAAGAAAATGGAGCGGTTCAGTTTCCAATTAAAGGAACGTTGGATAATAAAGCCAATACGTTTATTCGTGCAGGTTTAAGCGCGAATGCTTCGATTATTTTAGAAAGAGCAGACAAAGTTTTGGCCATAAAAGAAAGTTTAATTCAGTTTGACGAAAAAACAAAGAAGTCATTTGTTGAAGTAGAAACGGGAACGCAACAATTTCAAAAAAGAGACGTAGTTCTTGGTGTAAGCGATGGAATTTATGTTGAAATTAAAAGCGGAATCACCAAAGACGACAAAATTAAAGTATGGAATACAGGTGCAGAATAATTTGAACTACAAAATATTCTAATCTGATAAAGTATAAAAAATGAAACATTATATAACGCTTACTTTACTTCTCGCGGTTGCATTTGTGCAAGCACAAGATAAAAAATGGACACTTAAAGAATGTGTCGATTACGCCATTGAGAAGAACATTACCATTCAACAATCACAGTTGGATAACGAATTAATTGCAATTGACAAAAAAGACGCTCTTGGAAACTTTTTGCCGTCAGTGAATGCAAATGCTTCGCACAATTGGAATATTGGTTTGAACATTAATCCCATTACCAACGTTGCCGAAACTCAAACTTTTCAAAATACTGGAATTGGATTGAATGTAGGTGTGGACATTTATAATGGTTTGCAAAATCAAAACCGATTACGTCGTGCCAATTTAGCAAAAATTGCAGGGCAATATCAGCTTACAAAAATGAAAGATGATGTTTCATTGAACGTAGCCAATGCTTTTTTACAAATTCTCTTCAACAAAGAAAATTTAAAAGTGCAGCAAGAACAATTACAAAACAATAAGAAGCAAAAAGAACGCACTCAAACACTTGTTGACGCAGGATCTGTGCCTCGAGGCGACTTGATGGACATGACTGCTACTGTTGCAACAAGTCAGCAAAATGTTATCGTAGCCGAAAATGCATTGTTAATTTCAAAATTAAGCCTTGCTCAACTATTGCAACTTGAAGATTTTAAAACGTTTGACATTGTGGAAACGGATTATGCCTTAACGGAAAGTGAAACCATGTTGCAGAGTCCAGAATCCATTTATACAAAAGCAAAAGAAGAACGAGTAGAGCTTAAAATTGCACGTGCGAACTTGGAAGTTGCTGAAAAAGATATTCAAATTGCAAGAGGAGCTTACCAACCTTCGTTACGAGGTTTTTACAGTTTTAGTTCTCGTGCTACCAATTCTGACCGGATTTCGAGTGATGGAAACGGGAATTTTATTTTCCGAGGTCCAGATGCTATTTTTGATCAGTTTAGTCAAAATAAAGGTAATGCGTTTGGAATCCAATTGAATATTCCAATCTTAAATGGCTTTTCGGTTCGTAACAATGTAGAGCGTACAAAAGTGGCTTATAAACGTTCGCAAATTGCCGTTAGTCAACAAGAATTAGATTTAGAGCGAAATGTTTATACAGCTTTTACCGACGCAAAAGGTGCATTAAATGCATACGAAGCTGCCGTGACGGCTCTTGCAGCACGTAAACAATCGTATAATTATGCACAAGAGCGCTTTGACGTTGGTTTATTAAATGCATTTGATTTGAATCAATCGCAAACACTTTTTGCAAATGCAGAATCAGAAGTGATTCGAACAAAATTTGATTATATTTTCAGAGTAAAAGTAGTAGAATTCTATTTTGGCATTCCAATTGCGGGACGATAATTATGAGTACACAAGACATTTATATTTTAAATATTGAAACAGCTACTAAAAATTGTTCGGTAGCTGTAGCAAAGAATGGACACACTATCGCTTTGCGCGAAATTGCAGAAGAAGGCTATTCACATGCTGAAAAATTGCACGTTTTTATTGAAGAATTGATTTCCGAAAGCAACTTGACTTTTAAGGATTTCAATGCAATAGCAGTAAGTCAAGGGCCAGGTTCTTATACGGGATTACGTATTGGTATTTCTTCAGCAAAAGGCTTGTGTTATGCTTTAAACATCCCATTGATAGCTGTGGACACTTTGCAAAGTTTAGCGGCTCAAATTAAAATTAATGAGGGCACAATAATTCCGATGATTGATGCCCGAAGAATGGAGGTTTTCAGCGCTTCTTACGACCAAAATCTCAACCAAATCCAAGCAGTTGCTGCCGAAATTATTACCGAAGAAAGTTATCAAAATCGCAATGATGAAGTCCATTTTCTGGGTGACGGCGCCTCAAAATGCAAAATTTACATGGATAAAGATAATTTTACTTTTCACGATACAATCATCTATCCATCTGCAAACGAAATGAGTTTTTTGAGCTTTGAAAAGTACAAAAAAAGCGACACCGTAGATGTCGCTTATTTTGAACCTTTATATGTAAAAGACTTTATGATTACAAAAAAGAAAGTTTTATAAACTTCCTAAAAATCGTGTAAGTGCGATTAAATCACCTTCATTTTTGAATGAAGTTTTATTTTCTTTCAAGTATTTAGAAATTGCATCTTCATTATTAGAATATAATCCAATTAATGCTTTCTTATTTTTTGGAAAAGGTATAACTTTTTCAGCATCTAATTTAATGTAATATTCAGCACTCTTTCTGTTGTACTTTGGAGGTTGAGCTACAGAATAACTGTTTGTAGCTTCACGACCTTCTTGCAGCGATATTTGTTCTCTTTTGTAAAGTCCCATTTTTTCATTAGAAAACAATTCAAATAAATATCCGTAAATGTAATCTTCTTTCTCAGAATTAAAGCGCATCAATTGCAACTTGTAATTCGCTGTTTTGTTGTAAATCGTTTGGTAACGTTCGTCTTTTGGAATCACAAAAATAGCGTTATCATAACTTATTTCCACTTCATCCGAAAATGCATTGTAACGTGTTAACCACACATTTTCTGCACCAGAAACTTCGCTGGCCATAAAATCATCACTGATAAATGGACTTCCCGAAATTCTTTCTTTAGTTTTGTCCATTACCTTATTTCTAAATAAAGCTGCTCCTCCACTTGAATCCAATTGATCAAGAACCAACATTTGACCCTGCGAACTAAACGCAAATAAACTCAAACACCCTAAAAGCAAATTTTTCATAATCGTATATAATTTAGTATTTTAAAGTCGCTAATTTACAACTATATTTTATTAATATAATCTATCCGTGGTACACTTTTGACAAAATAATCTTACAATTCTCAATTTGCAATACTTCTGCAACCATCAAATCCGGTTCGCCATCCACTTTTCTGATGTACTCCATGAAAACTCGGTAATCATTTGAAGTTAGTGATTTTACTTCGTACTTTAAGCTTGGCAATCTTTCAAAGGCATCTTGCCACCAATCCTGTAACGCGCCTTTTCCAGAAATCAATCCGTCTGACTCTGGATTTTTTATTTTCAATTTCGGGCTGTAATGTTGTGCTCTGTCATCATACAAACTCAACAATTTTTCTAAGTTGTGTTCATTGAAAGCTTCAAACCATTTAAAGGCAATGGAATCTAAATTTTGACTCATAGTTGTTATTGTAAATTAAAAAATCCCCTAAAAAAAGAGGATTTTCTAAATTAGATGTACTTAAAAAGTATTAAACGTTTTTCAAATTAATGATCTCTTGGTCTGTTAGAACACGGAAATTTCCTCTAGGTAAGTTCTTCTTTGTCAAACCTGCAAACGCAACACGGTCGATACGCAAAACATCATATTCAAAATGTTCAAAAATAGCGCGAACTACTTTTACATTAGAACTTTTCAATTTTAAACCTACTTCGCTTTTTGGTTCTTTGTCAATGTAACTTACTTCTTCAACAGCTACGCGATGTCCGTCAATCATCATTCCTTTTTGGATTTTCTCCAAATCTTCAAACTTCAAATTTTTATCCAACGAAACTTGGTAAATCTTAGAAGACTTCTGACTTGGCAATCCAAACTTACGAATCATATCGGTATCGTTGGTTAACAAAAGTAGGCCTGTTGTGTTTTTATCCATTCTTCCAACGGGTGCAATTCTTGAAGTTGTAGCACCACGAAGCAATTCCAACACATTTCTGTGTTCTGCATGTTCTTCTAAAGCTGTAGTAAAGTTTTTAGGCTTGTTCAGCAAGATGTATACTTTTTTCTCTGGTATTAAAATGGTACCGTCAAAATTAACCACATCGGTTAACTTTACTAAATAACCCATTTCAGTAACTGGAATTCCATTCACTTTTACATTTCCAGATTGAATATAAATATCCGCATCACGACGCGAACACGCACCAGAATTGGAAATATATTTATTCAATCGGAGTTCGTCCGAAGCTTTTTGTCTTTTCGGCGCTTGATTTGGCTTCTTCACCACTACTTCTTCTACCGGCTTTGCTTTCCCAGCAGTCTCGGTCTTTTTGGGTTTTTGCGAACGTTTTGCCATAGCAGGTTTCGGCTTGTTTGAACTTGGTCTGCTTGAACCTGAACGCTTGTTATTCCCTTCCTTGTTATTCATAAATCAACATAATTTGTGCAAAGATACTATTAAAATATTTTAGATTTTGATTTAGAAGGAAATAGAAAAGTATTTGTGCACAATTTAGCATAGCTAACTTATTCAAAACAACAAAAATATCATCTTACTTACAGCATCTTAAAAAAAGAAACATCCATAGAAACCAACAATTTTTTCCCATGAATCAATACAGAAGGCTCAATTAAAACGATACAAAATACGCCTGACACAATTAAAATTTTCATCACATTATGTAAGTTCAAATATTGCACTTTACTTTTTGATTTCCATAAATACAACACAAAGAATATTAACACAATAAAACAGCAATAAAAATAAATATCCATGTAACCCACATCATCCAATTCAATTAAGATATATACGGGAATCACAGTCAAAATACTCAAAATAGTAATGATGTACTTTGATACTTTCTCGCCATAAACGACCGGAATGGTTTGGTAACTATTTGTAAAATCACCCAGAATATTTTCGAGATCCTTGATTAATTCTCGAATGGATAGTAATAGGAAGAGAAAAGCTGCATGTGAAAAAATCACAATGTAAGAGCTGGAGTGCTCAATATCCTTATAATACATTAAAAAGATGGCAAAGAAGGGTAAAATAGTCATTATGGTCGACATCAAATTACCGATAATGGCGTAACGTTTAATCTTATGCGAATAAAACCAAATCAAAAAAATGTATACAGAAAAAAATAATGCTGCTCTCCAAGATACCAATAGACCTAAAAACGCTGCGAGAAAATTTAATGCAAAATAAACGGTAAGTTTTGTCTTTTGACTTACCAAACGATCAAGTTTGGACTTGTTGGGTCGATTGATTAGATCTTTTTTGCTGTCGTAAAAACTATTGATAATATAACCGGAAGCAATGGTAACCGATGAGGCTAAAACAATCCAAAATAAATTGATGTCCAACAATGTTTCCAACGCAGGCTTATCTTTCGCTAAAATAAAAATGGCCGAAAGATATTGTGCCAAAATAATAACGGGAATATTATAACCGCGAATTACAGAAAATAAACTGACGATCTTCATTACGAAAATTTTGTTTTTTCTGCTCAACATTTTAAAATGAAATTGATTGGTTTATAGGTAAATCTGAAAGTTATAATTAAAAATTATAAACTACTTCAAGTTTATAATCCTTCAAAGCAACTTTTGCTTTGTCTAAATCTTCAGTAAAACCTAATATATAACCGCCACCACCTGAACCGCAAAGTTTCAAATAGTAATCATTAGTATCAATACCTTGTTGCCAAATTCCATGAAATTGTTCTGGAATCATTGGTTTGAAATTATTCAAAACTACCTTTGATAATTTTTTTGTATTGGCAAACAATGATTTAAAGTCGCCACCCAAGAAATTTTCAACACAAGCATCTGTATGTTTGGTGAATTGATTTTTAAGCATCGTTCTGAAGCCTTTATCTTTTAAGTTTTCCATAAAGATGGTAACCATTGGAGCGGTTTCTCCACTAATTCCAGAATCCAATAAAAACACAGCTCCTTTTCCATCTGCTGATTGCGTTGGAATTCCAGTAGCCTCAATATTGTCTTTGGAATTGATCAAAATTGGAATACTCAAATAACTGTTTAAAGGATCCAATCCAGAACTTTTACCGTGGAAGAAAGATTCCATTTGACCAAAAATCGCCTTTAGAATCAATAATTTTTCACGAGTCAAATTCTCTAAAACCGTTATCTTATCGTTTGCATATTGGTCGTAAATTGCAGCCACTAAAGCCCCACTACTTCCCACACCATATCCTTGCGGAATGGATGAGTCAAAATACATCCCTTTTTCAAGATCTGATTTTAATCGCTCAATATCGAAACTTACTAATTCAGGTTGCTCACTTTGCAATTGGGAAAGATAAGTCGTGAATCTTTGTAGGCTCTCATTTGATTTCAACGAAACAGCATCAGATAAATCTGAAACTTTCAAAGCGCCATTGTAAAAATTATAAGGAATTGAAAGACCTTTCGAGTCACGGATAATTCCGTATTCTCCGAAAAGTAAAATTTTTGAGTAAAATAAAGGTCCTTTCATCTATGCTATTTTGTTTTATTAATCTTGTTCTGATTTTGCCTTGTATCGAAAACCGAAACAATGTAAATTTTATCAATACCTTCAATTTTATAAAAAATTGATGTTTGTTTTGTCACTACACATTTTCTCAAATTCTCGTATTCTGATAGTGGAAAACTTTCAGGACTTGAAAAGATATAGTCGAAATTCTTTCGCAACTTTTCTAAAAACACCGATTTTATTCGTAAAGAAAACTTAACTTCAATGTACTCTGAAATTTTTCTAATATCAGCAATACTTTTTTTAGAAAAAGTCAACTGCTTCATGAAAGACCGAACTCTTTTTTCATATCGTCGTAAGAAACTACTCTTCCATTTTTAATATCTTCCAAACCTTCATTAATTCCTTGCTTCTCTTCATCACTCAGTTCATAATAAAAATCTTTCTTTTCTTTTTGAAAAACTTTCTTAATATCATTAATTATTGATGGATTTTCAGTCTCCGCCAATAATTTAATAAGCTCTATTTTTTCTAACTGAATGTCCATTTTTGAAAATTTAAAGTAAATATAGTCAAATTACTTCAATTGCAACGCTCCATTCCCAATTTCATCGCAAATATACTGCTGATTTTGGCAATACACAATCAATTCATTCTTAATAAATTGCAAAACTTCTTCTTTATTTTTATTGGGATATAAAACGTGGACATTTGCACCCGCATCAAGTGTAAAACATACTTGTAGTCCCGATTGCTGACGGAATTTCCAAATTTTATTGATAATCTCCAAAGTATTGGGTTTCATTAAAATAAAATATGGCATCGAAGTCATCATCATCGCATGTAAAGTCAAAGCTTCACTTTCAACTAATTCTACAAATTTATCCAGATTTCCTTCCACTAAAATTTGCTTCATTCGTGCCAAATTCTCGTGCGCTTGCTGAAATCGATTTTGTGCAAACGGATGATTGTGCATCAGTTCATGTCCAACCGTACTTGAAACCACTTTTTCTCCTTTGTCGACTAATAATATAGTGTCTTGGTACTTTTGAAAATTTGAATGAACAATTTCTGGAAATTCAACTCCATATAAATCTGAACTGTTTTCAATAGAATCATTTTCTCCCCAAACTACTACCGAACCTTTAATACTTCTACATGCACTTCCTGATCCTAACCGTGCTAGAAAAGACGCCTTTTGCCAAAAATAATCGTCCGTCATTTCTGGATTAAAGAGTTTTTCAATAGACATTAAATTCACCGCCATCGCCCCCATTCCACTTGCCGAAGAGGCAATTCCGGAACTGTGTGGAAATGTATTTTCTGTTGAAATCGTAAAATGAAAGTCTTTCAAAAATGGCAAATACACTTCCACTCTTTCAAAGAATTTTTGCATTTTAGGCTTAAAATCTTCTTTAGGTTTGCCCTCTAAAAACAAATCAAAAGAATAGTTTTCAGAAGGATTGTCTTTTAGTTCAAATTCAAGTTTGGTAATTGTCTTGCAATTATTTAGCGTGAAACTAATCGATGGATTTGCTGGAATTTGATTTTCCTTTTTTCCCCAATATTTGACTAGCGCTATATTACTTGGTGCCGACCATTGAAAACTTCCTTTTTCAGTAACATTGTTTCTGTATGCCTGAGGTATAAAATCAGTAGCTTTTGTCATTTTAAGTGCAATTTTGGCAAAGATACATTATTTGGCCAACATCAAAAAAACAACTTTTGAGTAAAGCAAAGTTTTAGTAATTTTGAACAAAATAAAAAAACATGAAACTCGGAACAAAAATCACCATCCTTATTATACTATGCCTCGGAATTGGCTTCGCTTCCAGCTTTGTAGCTCAAAACGGCATTGAAACTTGGTACAACACGGTAGAAAAACCAAGCTTTAATCCGCCGAATTGGCTTTTTGCACCGGTTTGGACTGTACTTTATATTTGCATTGCTGTTGCAGGCGGAATTGTTTGGGATAAAATCGAGACAAATCCTTTGGCTAAAAAAGCAATGGTGTTTTTTGGGATCCAATTATTTTTAAATACACTTTGGTCGTTTCTATTCTTCGGCCTCAAAAATCCGCTAATTGCTCTTTTAGAAATCATTTTATTGCTCTTAATGATTTATGAAACCTACATGTTATTTAATAAAATCAATAAGACTGCCGGCTATTTATTCATCCCTTACCTTTTATGGGTAAGCTTTGCTATGTTTTTAAATGGAAGCATTTGGTGGCTCAATCGTTAGTTTATTATTTATAATGAATAAAAACTAACACGAAACCACAATTCAACAAAAGTGAAAAACACAATTAAGGTTGTGTTTTAATTAGATGCAACCTATCTTTGTAACCAAAATTATTTTTCAAGAAATCGATTATTATGCAATCAGATCAATTTGACTATTTCCCAATAGTAATGCAGTTAATTCTAGCAGTAGGATTTGTAGTAGCAACAATTATTGGCTCTAGCTTTTTAGGACCGAAACGTTCTTCTAAAAACAAAGATAAAAACTTTGAATGTGGTGTAGAATCTGTTGGAAATGCGCGAATGCCCTTTTCGGTAAAGTACTTCCTTGTAGCTATATTATTCGTTTTATTTGACGTCGAAGTGATTTTCATGTACCCGTGGGCGGTTAATTTCCGTGAAATGGGTTTTGAAGGATTGATAAAAATGGGAATCTTTATGTTTCTTCTTATTGTAGGATTTTTCTATGTGATGAAGAAAAAAGGTTTGGAGTGGGAATAATGTAAGGATTTTCGATTTGAGATTTTCGATTTAGGACTCTCAAATTAAAATAAAATATTGAAAACAGAATTTACGATTAATGATTCATTTGCAATCAAAGATCAGAAATCTAATATCAGAAATTAAATGAGTGATGTAAAATCAAATACAGTTGCACCGCCGGAAGGATATACTGGTGAAGGTTTTTTTGCTACGAAATTGAACGATGTAGTAGGTTTAGCTAGAGCAAATTCGCTTTGGCCACTTCCATTTGCTACTTCATGTTGTGGAATTGAATTTATGGCAACTATGGGTTCTCATTATGATTTAGCACGTTTTGGGTCAGAACGAATGAGTTTCTCTCCTCGTCAAGCGGATATGTTGCTTGTTATGGGAACGATTTCAAAGAAAATGGCACCAATTTTACGTCAAGTGTACGAACAAATGGCAGAACCTCGTTGGGTTATCGCTGTTGGCGCTTGTGCAAGTTCAGGTGGGATTTTTGATACATATTCTGTTTTACAAGGAATTGACAAAATTATTCCTGTTGATGTCTACGTTCCGGGTTGTCCTCCTCGTCCAGAACAAATTTTAGATGGAATTTTAAGATTGCAAGATTTAGTGAAGTCTGAATCTACAAGACGCAGAAGTTCTCCAGAATACAATGAATTATTAGCCTCTTATAACATAAAATAATATGGCTTTAGAAAGCACAATCATACAAACAAAGCTTACAGAAAAATTTGACAATCATGTGTCAAATTTTCTACAGCAACACGATATATTTACCTTTGAAGTAGCGTCACAAAGCAATTTAGAGGTAATGCGTTTTTTAAGAGACGACGCTACTTTACGATTCAATTTCCTAACCGATGTTTGCGGAGTTCATTATCCGGATGCAAGTAAAGACAAGGAATTTGCAGTAGTCTATCACATGCACAATTGGCTAGACAATACCAGAGTTCGTTTCAAGTGTTTCTTGTCTTTAGAAAATTTAGAAATCAATACCGTGACGTCGTTATTTTCTGGTGCAAACTGGCAAGAACGCGAAACATATGATTTCTACGGAATCATATTTAAAGGTCATCCACAATTGAAACGTATTTTGAATATGGATGAAATGACTTCTTTTCCAATGCGAAAAGAATTTCCATTAGAAGATGGCGGACGTACCGATAAAGACGACCGTTTCTTTGGAAGAACAACAGATAATTGTTAATGCACCTGAAATAATAGCGCAAACATGCAAGACTTATTATTACCACCAGAATTACGTTACGCTGATATTATCAAGCAAAGGCAAAATGAAGACGGAAGTGAGCTTTCGATTCTGAATTTAGGACCAACACACCCTGCAACTCACGGAATTTTCCAAAACATCTTGTTGATGGATGGAGAACGTATCGTGGAAGGCGAAGGAACTGTGGGTTACATTCACCGTGCTTTTGAAAAAATTGCAGAAAACAGACCTTTCTATCAAATTACACCATTAACTGACCGAATGAATTATTGTTCGGCACCTATAAATAATATGGGTTGGTGGATGACTTTGGAAAAAGCATTAAATATTGAAGTTCCAAAACGCGTTCAATACATGAGAGTAATCATCATGGAATTAGCACGTATAACAGACCACGTGATTTGTAATTCGGTTATTGGAGTGGATACTGGAGCCTTAACCGGTTTCTTGTATGTGTTTCAAATGCGTGAAAGAGTCTATGAAATCTACGAAGAAATTTGTGGTGCTCGGTTAACGACTAACATGGGACGAATTGGTGGTTTCGAAAGAGACTGGACGCCATTAGTTTTTGAAAAAATTGAAAAGTTTTTAGAAGATTTCCCTGCTGCATGGCAAGAATTTGAAAATTTACTAGTTCGAAATAGAATTTTCATGGACCGAACCATTGACGTTGGAGCAATTAATGCTGAACGTGCAATGAACTACGGTTTTACAGGTCCAAATTTAAGAGCGACTGGTGTGGATTACGACATTCGTAAAATGCAACCGTACAGTTCTTACGAAGATTTCGAATTTGATATTCCCGTTGGAAAATCAGGTGATACGTACGACCGTTTTTGCGTAAGAAACGGAGAAGTTTGGGAAAGTTTAAAAATCATCAGACAAGCTTTAGATAAAATGCCGGAAGGTCCTTTCCATGCGAATGTTCCTGATTATTATCTTCCGCCAAAAGAAGATGTTTACAATACAATGGAAGGTTTAATTTACCACTTCAAAATTGTAATGGGAGAAATTCCTGTTCCAATTACAGAAGTATATCATCCCGTTGAAGGTGGAAATGGAGAATTGGGTTTTTACTTAATTACAGACGGAAGTCGTGCTCCATTTAGATTGCACTTCAGACGTCCTTGTTTTATTTATTACCAAGCTTACAATGAAATGGTTAAAGGAGCGATGCTATCTGATGCAATTGCCACTTTATCTAGTTTAAATGTAATTGCTGGAGAATTAGACGCTTAAATACATTGCAGGAAGTAGATTAAAGAAGACTGTTCGAAAAATCAGAAATCTGAAATCCAAAATCTTATATTAAAAATGAAAGTACTAGATATAAAACAAGAGATAAACATGACTGAATCATTGATGACACGTATCAATGAATTAATCAGTCATTATCCAGAAGGAAAACAAAAATCGGCTTTATTGCCTGTTTTGCACGAAGTTCAAGATGCTCACAACGATTGGTTGAGTATTGAATTGCAAGACAAAGTAGCTGAAATTTTAAGCATCAAACCGGTTGAAGTATATGAAGTGGTGAGTTTCTATACCATGTTCAACAGACAGCCGATTGGAAAATACATGTTTGAATTTTGTACTACTTCGCCTTGTTGCTTGAATGGTGTAGAAAATTTAATGGACTACACTTGCGATAAATTAGGAGTAAAAGTTGGCGAACCAACTCCAGACGGAATGTTTGAAGTAAGAGGTGTTCAATGTTTAGGTGCTTGTGGATATGCTCCAATGATGCAATTGGGCGATTTTTACCAAGAGCATTTGACTAAAGAAAAAATTGACCAACTCATCGTAGATTGCCGAGATAACAAGATTACTTTACACGATAAATAATATGTCACAAAAAATATTATTAGATAAAATCAACGTTCCAGGAATTAAAACCTATGAAGTATACCGTCGCGAAGGTGGTTATGCTTCTGTGGAAAAGGCAATAAAAACCTTAACTCCTGACGAAGTAGTTGAAGAAGTAAAAACTTCAGGATTAAGAGGCCGTGGTGGAGCAGGATTTCCAGCCGGAATGAAATGGAGTTTTATTGACAAAAAATCAGGTAAACCGAGACATTTAGTTTGTAATGCCGATGAATCTGAACCAGGTACTTTTAAAGACCGTTTCTTGATGGAACATCTTCCTCACTTATTAATTGAAGGAATGATTACGTCAAGTTATGCCCTTGGAGCTAATTTATCCTACATCTACATTCGTGGAGAGTACATGTGGGTTTATAAAATATTAGAACGCGCCATTGCCGAAGCGAAAGCTGCAGGTTGGTTGGGAAAAAATATTTTAGGTTCCGGTTATGATTTAGAATTATATGTTCAAATTGGTGGTGGCGCATACATTTGTGGCGAAGAAACCGCATTAATTGAATCTTTAGAAGGAAAAAGAGGAAATCCAAGAATTAAACCACCCTTTCCTGCAATTTCAGGTTTGTGGTCAAATCCTACAGTTGTAAATAATGTAGAAACAATTGCAGCAGTGCCGTGGATTATCAATAATTCTGGAGCTGATTATGCAAAAATTGGAATTGGTCGTTCTACAGGAACAAAGTTAATTTCAGCTTCAGGTCATGTGAAAAACCAAGGTGTTTACGAAATTGAATTGGGTTTAAGTGTTTATGAATTCATGAATTCTGATGAATATTTAGGTGGTATGATTGACAGTCGTCCCTTGAAAGCATTCGTCCCAGGAGGTTCATCTGTTCCCGTTTTACCGGCAAATTTGATTTACAAAACAGCAAACGGAGATGATAGATTGATGACTTACGAATCTTTATCTGATGGTGGTTTTGCTACTGGTTCGATGTTAGGTTCAGGTGGATTCATCGTTTATAATGACACCGCTTGTATCGTAAGAAATACGTGGAATTTTGCTCGTTTTTATGCACATGAAAGTTGCGGACAATGTTCACCTTGCCGCGAAGGAACAGGATGGTTGGAAAAAGTATTGTGGAGAATCGAAAACGGTCAAGGTCGTGAAGAAGATATTGATTTATTGTGGAGCATTCAATCTAAAATTGAAGGAAACACCATTTGTCCGTTAGGTGATGCAGCGGCTTGGCCAGTTGCAGCAGCTATTCGTCACTTTAGAGATGAATTTGAATACCACGTACGTTTCCCAGAAAAAATAAAAAATAGAGAACACTTTGTTGCTGAACCTTTTGAAAAAGTAAAGCATTTAGTTAGTAAACAAACAGTTTAAAAAGTTCAAAGTTAACGTTTAAGTTGTAAAACCTTAAACATTAAACTTTCAAACAAATTATATAATGAAAGTAACAATAGACGGTCAAAGTATAGACGTAGAACCAGGAACAACCATCCTGCAAGCTGCTCGAATGATTGGTGGAGAATCTGTTCCGCCAGCCATGTGCTATTATACAAAATTAAAAGGTAGTGGCGGAAAATGCCGTTGTTGTTTAGTGGAAGTGGCTAAAGGAAGTGATAACGACCCAAGACCGATGCCAAAATTAATGGCATCGTGTGTAACAGGTTGTCAAGATGGAATGGAAATCAATAGTACGGCTTCAGAACGCGTTCAAGATGCAAGAAAATCGGTTACTGAATTCCTTTTAATCAATCACCCGTTAGATTGTCCGGTTTGTGACCAAGCAGGAGAATGTGATTTGCAGAATTTGAGTTTCAAACACGGGAAATCGCAAACACGTTACATTGAAAAGAAACGAACCTTTGAGCCGGAAGATATAGGCCCAAATATTCAATTACACATGAACCGCTGCATTTTATGCTACCGTTGTGTAATGGTTGCTGACCAATTAACGGATGACAGAGTTCATGGTGTTATGGACAGAGGGGATCATTCAAATATTTCGACTTGTATTTCAAAAGCGATTACAAATGAGTTTTCAGGAAATATGATTGACGTTTGTCCGGTTGGTGCTTTAACCGACAAAACTTTCCGATTCAAATCAAGAGTTTGGTTTAACAAACCTTTTGACGCACATAGAGAATGTACTACTCCAGGATGTTGTGGAAAAACAACCGTTTGGATGTTTGGAAATGAAATTCAACGCGTAACTGGTCGGAAAGATGAGTTTCACGAAGTGGATAATTTCATTTGTAACACGTGTCGTTTTGACAAAAAAGAAGTTTCAGATTGGACGATTGAAGGACCACGTAAATTCGAAAAATTCTCTGTAATCAATCAAAATAATTACACACGTGAATTGGACACGGTAATTATTGAAACAGAAAAAGGTATTTTAAAAGGACGTGACCAAGACCGTAAAAAAATCAGTATGCCTCAAGTTCCTTTAAGCGAAACAGAAAAAGAAGTATTTACAGAAGGTAATATTTAATATACATGGACAGTACACTTATTTTAGAAAAAGGGATTTTCATTACCATCATCTTTGCAATAACGATGTTGATGGCGATGTATTCTACCTTGGCAGAACGTAAAGTTGCCGCTTGGCTTCAAGACCGAATTGGTCCAAATAGAGCTGGAAAAGGTGGAATTTTACAACCTCTTGCTGATGGATTAAAATTATTTTCGAAAGAAGAATTTTTACCGGACACACCTAATAAATTCTTGTTCGTTGTAGGACCTGCAGTTTCCATGAGTGTGGCCTTGATGACAAGTGCCGTTATTCCGTGGGGAGACAAATTGCATTTATTTGGACGCGATGTTATTTTACAAGCGACGGATATTGACGTAGCTTTACTTTATGTTTTCGGCGTTTTATCTGTTGGAGTTTACGGAATCATGATTGGTGGTTGGGCGTCTAACAACAAGTTCTCATTAATGAGTGCGATGCGAGCTGCTTCTCAAATGATTTCTTACGAAGTTGCAATGGGACTTTCAATCATCGCTTTAATTATGATGACGGGAACGTTGAGCTTACGTGAAATTGCAGAGCAACAAGCAGGTATGAACTGGAATATTTTCTACCAACCGGTTGGATTTATCATCTTCTTGATTTGTTCTTTTGCAGAGACAAACCGTACCCCTTTTGATTTAGCAGAATGTGAAGCGGAATTAATTGGAGGTTACCATACCGAATATTCTTCTATGCGAATGGGTTTCTATTTATTTGCTGAATATGCTGCCATGTTTATTTCCTCTACCATTTTAGCAGTACTTTATTTAGGAGCTTACAATTATCCTGGAATGAGTTGGGCTGTTGAAAATTGGGGGGTAAATATTGCCAATGTCATAGGAATAATCGTTTTATTTGCAAAAATATGTTTTTTCATCTTTTTCTTTATGTGGATCCGTTGGACCATTCCAAGATTTAGATACGATCAATTGATGCGTTTGGGATGGAAAACATTGATTCCACTTGCAATAGCCAACATCATAATTACTGGAATCGTGATTTTGTTATTTGACAGTTAGATTTTGAATTAGTGGAAATAATGCCATCATTACAATACATTTAAATAAATGCGATTGTTAAAAGTATAACTTGAAGTATCCAAATTGGTTCCTCAAGTCCGAAAGAAAATAAATAAGCGAATAGAAACTCTAATAGCCCCGATTGCAGTGGTTCCGATTTTTCATCGGAAAGAACGGAAAGCGGGAACAGGGAAACCAAATACAAGAGTACGATTCGCTCCAAAAAAATTAAAATAATACGATATGTCTATACAAACGATGTCACTGTCGGGAAGCAAAAAAGAGGTTTCGAACAAAAAGATGACTTTTTGGGAGAGCTTGTATCTCGTGGCGATTGTTAAGGGTTTATTTATTACCATTAGCCACTTATTTAAGAGAAAAGTGACGATAAGATATCCAGAAGTAGTACGTTCTAGAAGTGATATTTACCGTGGTCAACACATGTTGATGCGTGATGATGAAGGTCGCGAACGTTGTACGGCTTGTGGATTGTGTGCTTTGTCTTGTCCTGCAGAAGCGATTACGATGAAAGCGGAAGAACGTACTGCAGACGAAGTACATTTATACCGCGAGGAAAAATATGCTTCGATTTATGAAATCAATATGTTGCGATGTATTTTCTGTGGATTGTGTGAAGAAGCATGTCCGAAGGAAGCGATTTATTTGACAAAGTCGAAAGTATTGGTTCCTGCTAGTTACGATAGAGAGGAATTTATTTTTGGAAAAGATAAGTTGGTCATGCCGCTTGAGGCTGCGATTGCAAATGGTAAATTAAAAAACGTAAACTAATGTCTACAGTACTTATTATATTTTACGTCTTATCAGCAGTTACATTATCGACTGCATTTATGACGATCTTCAGTAGAAATCCCATTCACAGTGCTATTTATTTAGTGATCTGTTTTTTCTCCATTGCGGGACATTATTTACTTTTTAATGCGCAATTCTTAGCTTTGGTTCACATTATAGTTTATTCTGGAGCAATTATGATTTTATTGCTTTTTACTTTAATGTTGATGAATTTGAACAAAGAAGACGAAGTACATAAACCAAGGTTAACACGTTTGGGAGCTGTATTTTCTGTTCTTGCAACGTGTGGAATATTGCTTTCCATCTTTCTTCGTTCAAAACCAATTATGGGTGATTACGATACTACAGGAGAAGACTATCAATCCATCAAAGTTTTAGGTAAAGTATTATTGGACCAAGATAACGGCTTTATGATTCCGTTTGAATTTGTTTCTGTGCTTTTACTTGTTGCAATGATTGGTGCGGTCTTATTGTCTAAAAAAGAAAATTCAGCTAAATAATTATGGATAACGTTTTAAACCACATAGGTATTGAAAATTATATATTCCTTTCGGTAATCCTTTTTTGTATTGGAGTATTCGGGGTATTGTATAGAAGAAACGCCATCATCGTTTTTATGTCAATTGAAATTATGTTGAATGCCGTGAATTTATTGTTCGTTGCTTTTTCAACGTACCACCAAGATGCAAACGGACAAGTGTTCGTTTTCTTTTCGATGGCAGTTGCAGCAGCGGAAGTTGCAGTAGGATTAGCAATTTTAGTAGCTGTGTTCCGAAATATCGGTTCGATTGATGTGGCTAATTTAAAAAACTTAAAAGGATAATTTTCAATGGATACTACTTTAGCTTTAGTTTTAATATTAGCACCGCTGTTCGGGTTTTTACTTAATATTTTCTTCGGAAAACAATTGGGTAAAACACTTTCAGGAGCAATTGGAACCTTTACGGTTATCGTTTCTTTTGCGGTAACACTTTATTTCTTTTTAAATATTACAGAAACGAATCAAGCCATTCAAGTTAAATTATTTGACTGGATTGCGATTAGTGATTTCAAAGTGGACTTCGGATTTTTGTTAGACCATTTATCTTTATTATGGTTGATGTTCGTAACAGGAATTGGCGCCTTGATACACTTGTATTCGATTAGTTACATGCACGACGACGAAAATATGCACAAGTTTTTTGCTTATTTGAATTTGTTCGTGTTCTTCATGATTTCATTAGTAATCGGAAGTAACTTACTTATCATGTTTATTGGTTGGGAAGGCGTTGGACTGTGTTCGTACTTATTAATTGGATTCTGGTATAAAAACCAAGATTTCAATGATGCGGCAAAGAAAGCGTTTATCATGAACCGTATTGGTGATTTAGGTTTGCTTGTTGGAATTTTCATTGTAGGATTTGTTTTCAAAACAATTGATTTCGCTGAATTGAAAACAATCGTTTTAGCTGGAACAATGAATAACGAAATGTGGATTACGATTGCAGCAATTGCTCTATTTATTGGAGCAGCTGGAAAATCGGCACAAATTCCGTTATATACATGGTTGCCTGATGCAATGGCGGGACCAACTCCGGTTTCTGCATTAATTCACGCGGCAACAATGGTAACAGCGGGTATTTTTATGATTACACGTTTGTACTTCTTATTTGATTTAGCTCCGCTAGTTCAAGATGCGATTGCAATAATTGGTGCAATTACTTCTTTAGTAGCTGCGACAATTGCTTTAGTCCAAACTGATATTAAAAAAGTTCTTGCCTATTCTACTGTTTCGCAGTTGGGATTGATGTTTTTGGCTTTAGGAATGGGTGCTTATGAAATTGCCGTTTTCCACGTAATTACACATGCTTTCTTTAAAGCTTGTTTGTTCTTGGGTTCGGGTTCAGTAATTCACGCTTTACACAACGAGCAAGATATGCGAAAAATGGGCGGTTTGCGTAAAGCAATGCCTATTACATTTATCACCATGTTGTTATCGAGTTTAGCGATTTCAGGAATTTTTCCTTTAGCAGGTTTCTGGTCGAAAGATGAAATTTTAATGACTGCATTTCATGGTAATCCTGTTTTATGGGTTATTGGTTCATTGGCTTCTATATTCACCGCTTTCTATATGTTCCGTTTAATGTTCTTGACGTTCTTCAATGATTTCAGAGGAACAGAAGAACAGAAAAAGCACTTACACGAAAGTCCGGCTTTAATTACTTTTCCATTAATTGTTTTGGCAATTCTTGCTACAGTTGGAGGTTTAATTAGCTTGCCTGGAAATTCTTGGTTGAATCATTATTTAGCTCCTTTTTTCCCAAACAAAGAACACATCGCTCACGCTTTAGGTCAAACAGAATATATCTTGATGGCCATTGCAACTGTTGGTGCTTTAGTAGGTATTGGCGTAGCTTATGCAAAATACATGAAACAAAATCAGGTTCCTGGTGCTGACGCAACATTTACTGGTATCAGTAAAGTTTTGTATAACAAATATTATGTTGATGAAATTTATGATGCAATCTTTGTAAAACCAATCAATGCTTTGTCTAACTTTTTCAGAGATTTCGTGGAAGTAGGATTATCTGCTTTTGTATTTGGTTTTGGAAAAGTAGCGAACGAGTTGAGTTTTCAAGGTAAAAAATTACAAACGGGCAGTATCGGTTTTTACTTGTTTATCTTTGTTATCGGCTTCTGTGCAATCATTTCATACTTATTTATAGAATTATAATTTTCGACTAATGGACATATCTTTATTATTAATTATACTTTTAGTTGGCGCTATAGCAACCTTTTTAGCGGGAGACAAAATGGCTTCGAAAGTCGCTTTGTTCTTCGGTCTGGTTTCTTTAGGGTGTACACTTTACTTATTGAGCCTTTTCAATGCTGGACAAAACCTTGACCTTACGATGGCTTGGATTACAAAACCAGTTATCTCTTTTTCATTAAAAGCAGACGGTTTAGCATTTGCAATGTTATTATTGAACGGAATTTTAACACCAATCATCATTCTTTCCTCTTTTGGAAATGAAGTTAAAAATGCTAAAAATTTCTACGCATTAATTTTATTCATGTCGTTTGCTATGGCGGGAACCTTCTTGGCGTCAGACGGACTTTTATACTACATCTTCTGGGAATTGGCATTAATACCGATTTACTTTATTGCATTAATTTGGGGTAATGGAGATGCTGAAGAACGCAAAAAAGCAGTAGTCAAATTCTTCATTTATACATTAGCAGGTTCATTGTTCATGCTAACGGCTTTCATTTACCTTTACAGTAAAGCGGGAAGTTTCCAACTTGAAGCATTATACAATTTAGACCTTTCGGCAGACGAACAATTATGGATTTTCTTGGCATTCTTCTTTGCTTATGCAGTGAAAATTCCATTAATCCCTTTCCATACTTGGCAAGCAAATGTATACCAAAAAGCACCAACTGTTGGAACCATGCTTTTATCAGGAATCATGTTGAAAATGGGATTGTACAGCGTAATCCGTTGGCAACTGCCTATCGCTCCAATGGCGGCGAAAGAATATATGAATATCTTCATCGGATTAGGAATTGCTGGAGTTATTTACGGTTCGATTGTGGCTTTACGCCAAAGAGACATCAAGAAATTATTAGCTTACTCTTCGTTGGCACACGTTGGATTAATTGCAGCGGGAACGTATGCTTTGAATTTGGACGGATTTCGTGGAGCAGTTTTGCAAATGATGGCACACGGATTTGTAGTAGTAGGTTTATTCTTTGCTGCTGAAATCATCTACCGAAGATTAGACACAAGAATTATTTCAGAAATGGGTGGAATTAGAACTCAAGCACCAGCATTTGCTTCGATGTTTATGATTTTAGTTTTCGCATCAATTTCATTGCCATCTACATTCAACTTTATTGGTGAATTCACAGTACTTTATGCATTGTTCCAAGTGGATATGTGGTTTGCGATTCTTGGTGGTTTGACCATTATTTTGGGAGCGTATTACATGTTGAAATTATACCAACATTCCATGTTAGGCGAAACAAATACTAAAATTTTCAAAGACGTAACTTTTAGCGAAGGACTAGTAATGGTATCCATTATCGGAGTAATTATGTTTTTCGGATTCTATCCGAAACCATTGACTGATTTGATTACGCCTTCTTTAGAAACAATTTTATTACAAATAAATCGATAATCCTTAAATTCAAAAATGACAACATTAATAGCAATTACAGGTTTAGGGGTTTTATGCCTAATATTTGAAATTTTCAATTTAAGAAAAGGAATTATTCCCGTAACAATTATTGGATTATTGGCCACGTTAGGGCTAACAATGTCGGAATACGGAACGGAAGCTTCCTACTACAACAACATGATTGTGGTAAACAACTTTTCTGTAACTTTTTCAAGTTTGTTTATCATCTTGACTACGTTTATTGTAGCGATGAGTCACAATTTTTACAGCAATCATCCGACAAAAATATCCGATTTTATTGCCATCAAAATATTCATCCTTGCGGGTGCAATTGCAATGGTTTCTTTTGGGAATTTAGCAATGTATTTCCTAGGATTAGAAATTTTATCCATCGGATTATATGTTTTAGCAGCGAGCGAGCGTTTGAGTCTAAGAAGTAACGAAGCTGGTATGAAGTACTTTTTAATGGGTGCTTTTGCTTCTGGTATTGTTTTATTCGGAATTTGTTTGGTTTACGGAGCAATGGGAAGTTTTGACGTAGCTGAAATTGCATCGTTATCCCGTTCTGCCGAATTACCAGCTTGGTTTTTCATCGGAGTAGTAATGATCGTTATTGGAATGTTGTTTAAAGTTGCAGCGGTTCCTTTCCATTTTTGGGCTCCCGATGTGTATGAAGGTTCACCGGCTTTAACTACGGCAACAATGAGTACATTGGTAAAAGTGGTAGCAATGGCAACACTTTTCAAATTACTTGTAGTCTTAAATGCTGAAATGACTTACGCGTTTCAAATGGTAATTGTAGTACTTTCTATCGCATCGATGACTGTCGGAAATATTATGGCTTTGCGCCAAAATAACGTAAAAAGAATGTTGGCTTTCTCTGGAGTTTCGCACGCTGGATTTATGTTGATGACATTATTATCATTAAGTACAGCAGCAGGAACGCTATTGTATTATACTGCAGCGTACTCTTTAGCCGGAATTGCTGCGTTTGCTGTAATTCTTTATGTTTGCAGACACAATGAAAACGAAGACATCGTCAATTTCCACGGTTTAGGTAAAACAAATCCTGTTTTAGCAGCAGTATTAACTGGAGCTTTATTATCAATGGGTGGTATTCCAATATTCTCTGGATTTTTTGCTAAACTATTCTTGTTCAGCAATACCATTGAATCTGGCTATTTATTCTTGGTAATCATTGCTGTAATCAACTCCATCATTAGTATTGGATACTACTTCAAATTGATTCTAGCAATGTACGGAAAAGAACCAAATGAAGAACGTACTGCAACTCCAGTCCTATATTATGCAGTTGCTGTAATTGCAATTCTATTAAATATTGCAATAGGTTTCTTCCCTTCATTGATCATGGATTTAATGTAAGATTTGAATTATATAAAAAGTAAAAGCCATTCTTTCGAATGGCTTTTACTTTTTTATAGTGTTAATCCAATAGTTCAAATTACAATTCACAAAAGTCTATTTATTGAAAGATATAAATAAAAATAAACCATTTAGATATTAAGAAATATTAAGTCTTAACAACCTTAATATCTTAATGGTTCAAAAGTAAATATTAATTTTTTAAGATTTTTATCTAAGCGCTTCTTTCAAAATTTCCAATGACCTCATCTTCGCCACCTCATCATAAAAATAATTCGTTACCATTAATTCATCAATGTTGGAATCTTCAATAAAACCTCCTAAATTTTCTCGTAAACGTTCTTTGTCTCCGATAAATGTGCAAGCCAACATATTCTCCACCATCGCACGAACTTCTGGAATTTGATACGAATCCGGTAATTCTCCCGCAGGTTGAAGCGGACTTCTTGAATTAGTCACAATTCCGGTAAACATTCTCACTAAACTCGTCGCGTTGAAATTGGCTTCATCATTGGTTTCTCCACCAATAACATTGACGCAAGCCATTACATGCGGTTTTGCCAATTGCTCTGACGGTCGGAAATTGTTTCTGTAAATGGCAATCGCAGGTCGGAATTGTGCTGGAGCGAAATGAGCCGCAAACGCATAAGGCAATCCCAATTGAGCAGCCAAATAAGCACTATCCGTACTTGAACCTAAAATCCACAACGGAATATCTAAACCTTCTGCGGGAAAAGCACGAACGGCAGCTGTACTGTTTTCACTACTGAAATACTTTTGCAACTGTTTTACATCTGATGGAAACGCCATCGACACATCTTGTGCATTTCTGCGTAATGCCATAGCGGTATTTTGGTCGGTTCCAGGAGCGCGTCCTAAACCCAAATCTATTCGGTTAGGGTAAAGTGTTTCCAAAGTTCCAAATTGTTCCGCAATAACAAGCGGACTGTGATTGGGCAACATGATTCCGCCCGAACCTACTCTAATACTATTTGTTTTTCCAGCCACATGACCAATTAAAACCGAAGTTGCGGCACTTGCTATGTTAGCCATATTGTGGTGTTCCGACATCCAAAAGCGTTCAAAACCTAATTCTTCCGCTTTCTGTGCAAACCGGACCGTTTCTTCAATCGCTGTCGTTGCCGTTCCACCTTGTTTTACTACAACTAAATCTAATATTGAAAGGGGTATCTTTTTCATTTTACAAAATTAAGCAACAAAACAATGTTTGTGTCTTAAGAGATTGCTAAAGTGAATGCAATGGCAATAACAATGACAATTTCAATAGATACATATAGATTACAAAGAAAATCCCGATTACAAAACTGCAATCGGGATCCTAAATAATCTAGTACTGTATATTAATCCACAATAAACTTACGAACTTGTTTCAAATTCGTATCCCTTGTGATTTCAATAAGGTACATTCCTTTTGCCAAACTTCCTACATTAATACTGGTTTGCTGCGTATTATTTGCTGAAAGCCTTAAAACTGTTTTTCCAATTACATCATAAACCACGATTTTTGATACATTTTCATTCGTGCCTTGAAGATTGATATTCAACATCGAACTGGTTGGATTTGGATACAACAAAATATTGTTTGATGAAAAATCTTGCGTTCCTAAATCAATTTCAAATTCAGATAAAAAAGTATTAGTAACCACCATTGGATTCAAATCGAAGTAGATTTTTGCAAAATTCGGAATGACATCTCCTCCTTGAAAACCTGATTTTACTTTTACTTTGAACGTTAAATAACCTTTACTTAAATCAGCACTTTCTAAATCACTTGGCAAATAAATGAAATCAAAATTCCAAATCAACTGATTTCCAATTCGTTCCATCGTATAATTGTGACTTGCACTTACCATTCTTACACTTTCTTCATCCAATTGAGCATCTAATATATCTTGCACACGAATATTATTCACACTTACCGTTGCTTTGTTTTCAAAGTAAATGGTATAATACAAATATTCCTCTTGAGTAAACGTATTGGTGTTCAATTTAGTTCCGTGCGCTTCTATTTTATAGATAAAATTAGCTTCATTGACTACCGCTTGCGAAATTTGAAGCGAGTCGTTACTAGAATTTGTGTCCCCAGTCGATGACGAGATGGAGATGTTGCTTGATAAAGTACTATTTTCGTTCGTCTGTTTTGCCGCAGGAACATTAATTTGAATAATGAAAGAACGCGTTTCAAAAGGAGCTAGATTACTAAAATTATAGGTGAATCCAGTTGGAGTCAATTCAACTCCACTTTCAGTTGTAGAAATGGTTGCCGAGGCAGCTTTTGTATAATTGATTACGCCAGAAGCGGCACTAGTCCCTACGTTTTTATACACTACTTTATTGGCATAACTGGAACCAGCAACAGGTTGTCCAATTGGAATAATGGTAACTGATAAATCACTAAAACCTTGAATTTCGGTAATTGGGAAATACAAAGTTTGAGTACCACTTCCCACTGGAATTGATATGTTTTCAAAAGAAGTTGCTATAGAATAATAACTGGCAAATTCGGGTTGGATATTATAGGAAATATCATAACTATTTAAGGGATTTTCATCGTAAATTATATGAGTCCCAGTAGAGGAAGAGCTAATTATATTTTCGCCTGTATCATTTAGTTGGTAAACAAATGATCCATTAGTAAAACTAGCTTCTGAAGCCTCTCTAATTCCATTATTATTGGAGTCTATGAACGAAATTAATTCTATTTTATCCGAACATTGTGGCGGTCCAGCAGAAAAACTTCCTGCTTGAATGAAAACTGCTGAGTCAAAACCCGAATCTTGTCTGTCAGCTATCACTAGTTTAATATGATACGGATTGTTTGGAATAATGACACTTGAAGCCGACATTACTTTAGTTTGACCATTAAAGTTTATCGGGGCAACTTGTTGGTCGAGACCATCATAGAAATGATCGAAGAGATTTGAATTACTAGAAGCGCAACTTGAATTATTTTCATTATTTCTGATCGTTACAACCGATATAGGTAAATTAGTTCCAGGAACAACAGCTAAATTTTTAGTTTGGCCTGTAGTTAAATCCGTCAATAAAAATGCAAATGCATCGGCATACCCACATTGATAAACGCCATATTCTTCAGATGCAAATAGGAAATTAAAACTCATAAATTCATTCTGACTTGTAAAATCAAATTCCACTTTTGTAGCATTTGTCGAAGACATAGATTGACCTGTTGCTGCAAGAATGACTGCTTCCAATTCTGCATCACCTCCCGCTCCACCAGCATTAAGCGTAGTACCATTTGGACCTCCAACATCTGCTGCCTTTCCCGTAGATAAAACAATACCAGATTGAAGTGGAAAAAGTGGATTTGTATTCGTGAAATAACCTATCCCGTTTGTTTGCGAAGTTGTTCCTGTGCTTGAAGTAATATTTGAAATATTCATACAAGGACTATTGACTAAAACATTGTTTACAAGTTCTGCGGTGGAAAATTCTGTTGAATTTGCTTCAAGTGGCGTAAAAGCGGCCAATACCGTAATTTGCAATTCATTTAAAGTGTAATTTGCCGTTTTTGACCATACTCTGATTTTATACTTTTGACCAATCGTTAAATTTTCCGCAGTACTAAAGTTATCGTCACTGCAATATTTCAAAACTATATTTTCGCAGTCTCCATTTTCAAAAACTGCATGCATTAAATCAGTGTATTCTTCTTTAAGATTTATAAAATGCTTGCTGCTAGTTGCGGTAAATTTATACCAAATATCGTCATCAGCTACTCCATCACAAGTATTAATTTGCGGTGAAAATGTAGCTCCAGTAGTAGTACCAGAAACATACGCCGTTTCTACATTAAGGTTGCTCACAGGGATTTCTATCGCATTTTGACAATCGTCATTTGCCACGAATGGTTGAGGCAATGTCGTAATGCAGACTTCAAAATTACCATTTGGATTGTTCCAGTTTGCATTTTTCAGTGAAACTGCAATTTTGTAAGTAGCACCTACAACTAGATTTGACATCACTGTCCCATCGTTGCTGCAAATCAATTGGGTCAAATTACCACAATCTGCACCTGAATAAGCAGTGAACTGAAAATAATCAAACCAACTTATTAAATCTGTCGAAAGCGAAACAGCATGCATCGTATTTGTAGCCACAAAACTATACCAAACATCGCCCGATTGGGCTCCTGAACATGTATTGTTTGCGGAAGGAGTTGCTCCATACGTACTTCCTACAACCCACTGAAGACAACCGGAACCGGGATTCACCGGTACAGAAATAGCAGCAGAGCAATTATTATTTACGGGAGTAGTTTTAAAAGTTGCAGCATTTAAAATAGTCCAATTGCCAATAGTAGATGAGTTACAAATGGATCTAACATAAAAGGTGTACTTTGTCAGCAAATTCAAATTTGAAACTAGAAAATTCGTGTTTGAATTTGTGGTATAATAAGACGCGACATTTTCGTTAAGCGGTGTTCCATTAATTGGTTTTGGTGCTCCATCAATTGCAACATAAACCTCCCATTGCGTAGCATCGCCAGTTTCTGTCCAACTCAATGTTGCTGTAGTTTGAGTTAAATCAGTTGCTAGCAAATCAATTGGTTTTGGACAAGTAGGCGTCGAACAATTATTTATCGAAGAATATAAAACGGTTAATGGAATACCCTCTCCGGGCATTTTCGAAAAAACAATATCATTATTTGGATCTACAACCATAAAACTAACAGTTTGCGGCATATTTCCAGCATTACTCCAGTATAAATCAAATGCTTCATCATTACATATTAAAACATCAACACCCTCTGCAGGAATGCCTCCGTCAATACCTAAAGTTGTCAACACTATTCCGCTTTGCCTCACTTCAACCTCGCCGCCGTTCCATATTGTTGAAGCTGAATTTTCTATTTGGTAGAAGGTGTAGGTACAACTTTCGGAATTAGAACATAGTAATGTATTAAATAGTTTTGCTTGACTCCAACTGCTTTTTTGAGAACTTGTGCAAACGGTTCTTACATACCAAATATAATAGGTAGAAGCTTGCAAATCATTAGCCGTTGTGAAAGGATTATTTCCTGTTACTGAAAATAAAACCGAACCATTATCCAAAATAGGGTTAGCAGTTGGTGGCGTATCAGGAATATTGGGAGAAAGAGTGGGAATCATCAATATTTCCCATGAGTTGGTCGTTTGTGACGGTGCAAACCACATCAGTTTTGCCGACGAAGTAGTGATTTGCGATACAGAAAGATCAAAAGGTGCATTGCAAGCAAATGTAAGATTTGAGGGGAAATTTGTTTTAGAAAGAACACTGTCTTTATTCGCATGAACTATTTGCAAACCTATAAATAGGAATATAAAAGAAAAAAGTAATTGTTTTTTCATCGAATCTTGAGTTTTAAGTGACCAAATATACAATGATTTTCAGCTTAATACATAATATTTGTAGGAATACATTTGAAAAATAAGAGCATAAAAAAATCCCGATTACAAAACTGCAATCGGGATCCTTCAAATTAACTAACGGTGTAAAAATCTAATTTACTATAAACTTACGAACTTGTTTCAAATTCTTATCCGTTGTGATTTCTATCATATAAACACCTTTTGCTAAATCGCCAACAGATACACTCGCTTGTTGGGTAGTATTTCCAGAAATGGTTTTGATTGTTTTTCCAATCATGTCGTAAACTATAATGTTTTTTAGACTTTCATTTGTGTTTTGAAGATTTATATGCAACATAGAATTTGTAGGATTTGGATACAACAAAATGTTCGTGCTTGTAAAACCTTTTACACCTAAACTCTCCATAAAGGTGGATTGAAATGTATTGGTAATAATCGCAGGATTGGTATCGAAATAAATTTCAGCCGTATTATCAATTACATCTCCAACTGCAAAACCTGGGTTTAGTTTGATTTTAAAGGTTACATAGCCTTGGCTAAATACTTCACTTTGAAAAGCTCCCGGAAGATTGATGTTGTTAAAAGTCCAAACCAACTTGTTATTGATTCGCTCCATTGAATAATGATGACTCGCACTAATCATTCGGATGCTTGCAAAATCAAATTCAGATGCTAAAAGATCTTCAATTCGAACAGTTTCGGCACTTGCTGTTCCTGTATTTTGAAAGCGAATGGTGTAAAACAGATAGTCGTCTTGGCTGAATTGGTTGATATCAATAGCTGTACCTCTTGCTTCATTTTTATCATTTGGATCATAAGAAGCGACTACTGCTTGGGCAATCACAAAGGTGTTATTAACGACATTAATATCATTTTCCACTGAAGTAATTGACGTTGAACATGTAGCCAAATCGCCTAAATTTACAATAGGAATGGACGGTACCGTCATCGTCAAGTTTATATAACGCGTTTCTCCAGGAGCCAAATCAACATAATCAAGCGTAAAACCATTTGAAGTAGTTGTAGTAGGAGTTATTGAATTATTTGTTATTGTAATATTTGCATTTCCCTTTGAATAGTTTAAAGTTCCAGAAGTAGGAATAACTCCCAAATTTCTGTACACAATTTTCTGAGTATACGTAAATCCAGGACGCGGCACACCTGTTGGAATAATAACAACATCAACATCGCTATAGGTTTGTGTAATAGTAATTGGAAAGAATAGTGATTGAACACCACTTCCATATTGAATACTTAAATCATTGAAGTTAGTAGGCGTTTCTGCATAGTAAGCTTCATATTCCGAATTGATTTCATAATTAAAATCATAGGTATTTGCGGTATTTTGATCAAAGATGTTTTGAACACCTAAGGGATTAGAAATATGATACGTGTTTCCAACATTATTTTTTTGGAAAGTAAAAGAACCATAGGTGAAATTAGTCTCTGATTCCTCTTTTATACCATTACTATTAGCATCAACAAAAGCAACCAATTGAATGATATCACCACAAGAGGTTTGTCCCGCATTAGGTTCATCGTAATTGTTTTGAAACATACTAATAAAACCTGCTGAGCCATTAAAATTAGTAATTAAAATAATGTAATATTCGCCCGCTTGTGCATTAGGAATTGATACTGTCTCTGTAGAACTAGCATCATAACTGCAATCAACGATATTTCCTAACGGATAGAAATTTGGATTAGTAGTATTGTTTGGACAAGAAGGACAATCGGCAAATACAATTTCATCACAACTCTCAGGAGAAGCAAATGGACCCCAAGCCACAAAATCGACATCTAAATTAGTACCAAGCAATTCACCCGTAGGGCTAATATTAGAGTTTTGAAAAATCGTAAAATTTAAAGGTCCTGATTGATTTACATTTATTGTATAATACGTTGGATTTGGAACAGATGCCAAACAAGCAATTTGAGTAGAGTTTGGCACTCCAATAGTATTTGGAAATACATAAGGAGCACCGGCACTACTGCTGCAAAACGGTGCTGCAGTACTACAAGTTGAAATAGGCTTCACACAAACGTCAAAGGTAACAACCTCACTCGACGAACCGTTTGACCAAATTCTTACATAATATGTTTGCCCCACTACAAAGTTAAAATCAGTACTACTTAACGTATTGGCTGGAGCACAATAAAACTGTGTAAGGTTTTCGCAAGTTCCACTGAAAACAGCATGATTTAGGTTGCTAGTAGTACCTTCAATATTTAGTAAATTGATAATATTAGTATTTGAAGTTGCAATAAAACTAAACCAAACATCATCATCCTCACTTCCTGTACAAGCAGCTGGTAATCCAATTGACGCAGTTGCACCAATTAAATTTCCGGGAGTTACATAAAGACATTCTGAAAGATAATTAACGGTTAAAGGAATTGCATTTACACATTCATCATTTGTCCCTGGAGGGGGTGGCGTCCCGATTCCAACATTAAAAGTCGCATGTTGTGTTGGATTATTTCCATTGGTATATACTCTAATTTTATAGGTATAGCCCACCATTAAATTAGCTAAAACTGCGGTGTTATTACCTGTTGCGCTACAAAACATTTGGGTCATCGTTGCGCAATTCTCACCTGAATATATTGCAAATCTTAAATTTGTTGTCGTTCCAATTATATTGAGCAGTTTTACAATGTGAATATTATTTGTAGCCACAAAACTAAACCATACATCATCATTTTCATTTCCAGGACAAGTGGAACTTTCTACAGAGGTGGTTCCTCCTAGCGTACTTCCTTGAACAGTTACGAAGTACTCTTGATTTGGATTAATAGGAACAGAAATTGCATCATTACATTCATCATTTAAAGGTGTCGTAATAAATGATTCTGGAGTTAAAATATTCCAATTGCCAATATCCGTTCCCGAACAAATCGGTCGAACATAGTACTTGTATTGTGTAGCAGCGGTTAATCCGTTAACCACAAAATTTGAATTGGTACTGGCTAAATAAAATCCTTCAATTCCTGTATTCAATGGAGTTCCATTTACAGGTGGAGATCCGCCTGCCGGAATGACGCAAACTTCCCATTGGTTTGCAGAACCTGTTTCTGTCCAACTTAATTGAGCTGAAGTTTGTGAAGCAACTGCTATGAGATCAGATGATTTTGGACAAGTTGGTGGCGCACAATTTCCTAATGTGGTATCTGAGAACAAAACGGTTAAAGGAGTTCCTTCTCCCGGCGCTTTTGTGTATATAATATCACCAAATGCATTGATTGCTGTTACTCCAATTTCTTGCGGCAACTCTCCTGCTACACTCCAATACAAATCAAAGGGAACATTATTGCACAAAGCAACAGATATACCGTTTGAATTGTTAACGCCACCCGTGCCTAAAGTAGCTACAACAACTCCATTTTGACGCACTTGAATTCTTCCATTATACCAATTGCTATTGGTTTCATTAGTTAATAGAAATTTATAAGTACATTTCTGCGACTCGCTGCATATTAAAGTGCTGAATAATTCCGAAGCAAGCCATTCGCTTTTTGATGTGCTGTTGCAAACTGTTCTAACGTAACAAATATAATTTGTGGCACTTGTTAGTCCCGAAAGTACAATGGACGGATTTCCAGAAACTGGAAGAATATACGCTCCGTTTTCCAACACGGGATTTGCCGAAGGAAGCGTTGCAGGAACGTTAGCGCTTGGCAAAGGCATTACTAAAATCTCCCATGCATTGTGTGAAAGAAGTGCTGGAATCCAAATCGGATTAGCAGTGGTCAAGGTTGTTTGATAAATACCAATAGCCGCTGGAGCAATACAAGTATTTGTATTAAACATAAAAGGTCCCGTCCATTGACTTTTATCATTTTCAGATTGACAAATTGAACGAACATAATAATAGTACATTGTGGCTGATTGCAAAGTAGTTATTGTAGTAGTAATTCCTGTCAAATTGGTAAGATAAAAGTCATTTGCTCCAACTACCGGTATTGCTAAAGTCGATTCAGGTACAACTCCATTTGAACCTGCTAAAATCAGAACATCCCATTGAGTCGCTGAGGCAGCTTCTGTCCATCCTAAAGTTGCTGAATTTAAACCAATTGCTGCTACAGTTTGATTTGTGGGTTGCGGACAAGAAATAGCAGTTTTAAAACTTTGAACCGCTGACCAAGGTGAGTCATTTGGTTCACATTGTACTCTTACATAAACATCGTAAAAAGTTTCTGCTAATAAACTATTTGGCGTCGGAATCATGTATGAAAAAGGTCCCGAACTTCCATTAACGCCAGAATAGGTTGGCGTTGTTGAACCATTGGGTTGAGGACTACCTGTTGGAGCGATGTAAATATCAAAACCTAGATTTTCAGTAGCTACTGCATTCCAATTGATTGTTCCTCCGTTAAAAGTGATGTTGCTTACAGTCACATTTGTGGGTGCCACAGTACATAATGGAGTGACACAATTTGATACACCATTATAAATTATATTATTTGTTGCTACCGAACTTCCATTAATTGTTGCAATGGTTTGCCCAAAAGAGTTAACTACAGAAACAACACATTGTTGTGGTTGCGTTCCGGCAATGCTCCAAAAAATATCAAAGGGAACATTATTGCAAAGTGCCACAGAAACATCTACTGGACCCGCTCCAGTGCTATATGTACTACCAATAGTTTGCACGACAACTCCGTTTTGACGAATGTCCATTCTTGCCCCGTTCCACCCATTATTCGCCGTGTCCGTCATTCTAAAAATATAAGAACATTGATCGGCTGGAGCACAAACTTGGGTAGTAAATGTGACAGGTCCAACCCATGAACTGAAAACTCCTGAACTACATTCCGAACGAACCCAAAATTGATAGGTGTTTCCCGGAGTTAAATTATTGACAGAAAAAGTAGGCGTTGCAGCTGTAAATTGACCTGAATCGATTGGAACTGAACTTCCTGGAGATTGCACTGCAATTTGGTATCCAAGCACGGAACTTGAAGGTGCGTTCCACGCTAAAGTAGCTGTCGTTTGAGTCGTGTTCGTAGTTGCTAAAGTCGTTGGTTTTGAAGCACAAGCTTCATTTTGTATTAATAAATCATAGGCAATTGTAGAAACTGGAGTAGCAGAAGAAATCATTATAATGTAGGTACTTCCCGCAGCTACTTCATAATTTAAAATTCTAGGCGTATTAGTGGTATTTCCAGTTCCTGCTAAGCAAGGTCCAGTAGTTCCTGCACAACTTGGATAAATAAACAGAGACGACCTGGTTTGAGTCGAATTTAATGTAAAACTTAAAGTTGTATTTTCTGTAGCAGTATAACTGTAAAACACGTCATTCCCAGATTGGTAATTTACTGATACTGGAATACAACTTGAAACTTGCGGTCCTATCAAAGTATTGCTATAGTTATTGGTATGATCGGTAGTTTGATACGGCAAATTAGAAATTACAATAGGTTCAGTGCAATTAGATCCAATTGATAATGTGCAGAAATTATAAGGTCCAGCCCATGCACTAGATTCTCCATTGGAACAGGTAGAACGTACATAATACTTGTAACAAGTTGAAGGTATTAAATTAGTTACCACGAAAGAATTAGTTGACGAAATTCCAGTTGACACTCCAGTAGGTTGCATATTTGATGGCAAAAATTCTACTTCATACCCACTTGACCCCGCTAAATCCGACCATCCTAATGTTGCCATTGTCGCGCCAGTATTTAATACCATTAAGTTTATGGGAGTCAAACATTTTGATTTGACATTGATATCGTCAATAATCCAGCGGTCTCCGCCTTGTACTGTTGTTGGTTGCGTGTAGACCCGTACAAAGGCAATGTACACAGTGGACCCTATTGTTGAAATCGGAAGATCTACTAATTTTTCTTCTGCTACATTATATACTTGGTTCAATTGATTTTCTGTCCATTGTTGTAAAACCGTGTAAGAAGCCAAATTAGCCTGTGCAGCACCCGTAGAAATTCGCACTTGATAAATGGTTCCGTTATCACCGGCCAGAGTTTGCTTTGTAAAAAAGCGTAATTGTCCATTTACAGGAACTACAGTTGCCGGACTGATCAGCCAATCTTCAGAAGTGTTTCCTTGTCCAATCTCTTGACGGTTCATGTAGGCTGATTTTGTACCGTTGATAACAACCGATGCAGCACTTTGAATTGTCCAATTTGTAGTAGTTCCAATTCCATTATCCGTTACTAACCATCCTGGAGGAAACCCATCGGGCACGGTTACATTTTCATTTTCAAAATCCTGAGGAAACTGAGCAAATCCAGTACAACAATAAAAAACAATGAGTAATAAAAGTAAAATTTTCTTCATAAAGGGTCTTCTTTTGGTTAATGGAGTTTTTTGGTTCTCAAATATACAATGATTTCCAATCTGTTAACTTAATTTGTACGAATTTCATTAAACAATTACTAAATGTTTTGTAATACTTTTTCAAAATCAAAAGTGACTGCAACAAAAATCCCAACTGCTATAAACGGTTGGGATAGTATTTAGAAGATATTTATTTTTGACGCTTCCCTTTTCCTTCAAGGATTTTGAACAGCAATTGCATTAAAAAAAATGTACTATAAATGTCAATTTCAAATTTTGAAAGTGATCTCGTTCCAAAAAAATGCGAAGTGTACATAAAACTAGGAAATTGAATTCCCCACAATAAACCCACTGGTCCAAGCATTCTGGAAGTTAAAACCTCCAGTAATAGCATCAATGTTGACAATTTCTCCTGCAAAGTAAAGATTGGAATGCAATTTACTCTGCATCGTTTTGAAGTTTATTTCTTTTAGATCAATTCCGCCCGCGGTTACAAATTCATCTTTATAAGTGCTTTTTCCGCTAACTTGATAGGTTCCTTCCGTCAATTGCTCAGCGAGAAGGCGGATGTGTTTGTTGGATAAGTCGGCCCATTTTGTTTCTTCACTTACTTCAGCGGCTACTACTAGTTTTTCCCACAGACGATTCGGGAACTCAAATGGCGATTTCTTAGAAACGATTTTCTTACTGTTTTCCTGTTTGATTTCTTTCAAAGCGGTTTCGGCTTCCGCCAAATCCAAGTCGTTCAACCAGTTTACGGAAATAGCAAATTGATACTTTTTTTCTGCCAAAATTGGAGCGCCCCAAGCGGACAACTTCAAAATCGCCGGACCACTCATTCCCCAATGCGTAACCAATAATGGTCCAGTTGCTTCTAACTTTGTGTTTTTTACTTTAACCGTTGCCAATGCCGAAACACCTGGCAATTCCTTAATGCGTTTATCGGTAATATTAAAGGTAAATAAAGACGGTACTGGAGCCACAATTGAATGTCCCAAACCTGCAATCATGTCCCACATTTTAGGATTACTTCCCGTTGTCAAAACCAATTTTGTAGCAGTAAATTTATCGTGTTGCGTATCGATTTTCCAGAATTCTTCGGCTTGATATAATGATTGCACACTTTGCCCGGTTATAATTTTGATTCCCGCTTTTGCGGAAGCATTCATAAAACAGTCAATAATGGTTTCCGAAGAATCAGTTACGGGAAACATGCGTCCGTCTTCTTCAATTTTCAATTCCACGCCGTGTTTTTCAAACCATTCGATGGTATCACCCGAGCAAAATTGATTGAAAGGACCCTTCAATTCTTTTTCGCCACGCGGATAAAATTTAACCAACTCGTTCGGTTCAAAACAAGCGTGCGTTACATTGCATCTTCCGCCTCCGGAGATTCTGACTTTCGTCAAAACTTCCTTGCCACGTTCTAAAATCGCGATTCTTAATTCCGGATTTTTCTCTGCAATATTGATTGCCGTAAAAAATCCCGCTGCACCACCCCCTACACATATTACATCAAAATGTTGACTCATATTCGATCTGAAAAATCAGTTATTATTCCGTTTACACCAAAGCTCTTTACCCGTTCAATATCCTCGAATTCGTTTACCGTCCACGTAAAAATTTGGTAGCCTTTTTGGCGGGTCAAAGCTACATTTTCTGTGGTTAATAAACTAAAATGCGGATGAATTGCTATTGCCGAAAATTCTTCTGCCCATTCCAATGCTTGTTCGACACTGGCTTGCGTTAAAATTCCAAGCGGCACTTTTACATTATAATTGGCAACGCGCGCCAATTCTTCCCTTTGAAAACTGGAAACAATAAAATTCTTGTAGTAAAATTTATCTTCTCGCACATTTTTATCGATGCAATCACAAACCAATTCAGCGGTATCTGATCCCTTTAATTCGATATTAATCAAATGCTTTTTATCGAAAAGGGTTAAGACTTCATCTAATGTTGGAATTTCTATGCAACCATTGATTCGCAATTGTTTCAGTTCGGATAACGTTAAATCCGAAATTGCTCCTGTTCCATTCGTCGTACGGTCTACTGTAAAATCATGAATGACCACCAATTCTCCCGATTTGCACACATGCACATCCAACTCAATTCCGTTGGCATTTAATTGCATCGCCTTTTGAAAAGAGGGAATCGTGTTTTCAGGTTCGTAGGCCTTGGCACCGCGGTGTCCAATGTTGAGGATTTTGGTCATATTAATTGTAAGGTTTCATTTTTTGTACAAAGCTTCATTTTTTGATCGAATCGTTTTAAACTTTTGATTTAAACCCTGAAAAAGCGATTGATGCCTTTCGAAAATTGGTTTTAAATAAGAGAAATTCAGATTTAGATGCATTTCAAATTTTGGATAATTTGCGTAAAAATGGATTACTGAACGCTGCAGATTATTTACTTGGATTACTTTAGCAAAATATAAAGGATTACAAAAAAGCGTAACTATTTATCGCTTCACAACTTTTTTAATCGTCGTCCAATTTCCTATTCTTATCTCAGTCCTATAAATGCCGGAATTCAAGTTTCCCAAACCAAGCTCTTCGGTAAAATATTTTGTAGTGATTTTCCTGCCCCAAAAATCATAAATAGTTATTTCGTCCACTATCCTACTCAATTTTAGTACATCTTCCACAGGATTTGGATAAAGCCTTATAGTAAAATCGGAAGTAGGATCTGAAATTCCTAAAGTGGAAGCATCAATGTCCATACTCCACAATTTTGCAGGAAAAACAAAAGGAATTGGCCCCACAAACGTGCTGAACCTTTCGTTAGAAAGATACAATTTATATTGATTTGCTGTGGTTTGAAAAAGTGCCAAAGCCTCCACTTGATTACCAAATGAAACAATATTGGCTATTTTAGGCGAAACTGTTCCCGAAAACACATCAAAACTATTGGCAGGAATGTTATGGATGGTGTACAGAAATGGCGCTGCCGAAGTGCTGTATCCCGTCAAAAAAACAACACTTTCGTCGGCTGAAGTATCGGCTCCAGTTAGTAGTCCATTTACATTATAACTGCTTTCTAAAACTGCCGAATACGTTCCACTTGTTTTCGGAATGGAATACACATTTGTACTACTATTTGCCCAGTTTTTGGTAAATATCAGTAACTTATTATTGTATGAAATCAAAGCTTCCGCATCCCAATTGTTATTGTTTACATTTTCTGTAAAATCGGTTTGATTGGCATACGAGTACGAAATAATTTCAGCCGTAGCCGTATTATCTGCATCATTATAGTCGGCTTTTGAAATTTTATACACTTTGAGATTCGTTCGGTTTCCGCCGTTGTTTCCAATATCACCGATGTAAATATGTGTGGCGTCTTGCGCAATATCTTCCCAATCAAAATTGGTGGCATTTGCAATTGAAACTATTCTGGTAATCGCACCCGTTATGGTATTTATTTCATACAACTTGGCCTCTCCACCGCTGTCGGTATGGGTGATTAATTTGTTATTGTAAAAAATCAGTCCCGAAGTTTCGTCAATCGTCGGCGTTTGCAAATTGGTTATCGAAGTTGCAGTTTGTGCTTTACTTGAAATAAAACCGATGAACAGCAGAAGTAGTGTAATGGTATTTTTCATGAGTTTTATTTTAATACAAATTTATTTACGCTTTAAATTTAAAGTACTGATTGCGTTGGATTCCGTAAATTCAAATTCTCTACTGTTTGCAAAGTTCAAGTTTATGCGCATTTCCGATTCGTTTAAATATTCTAGGATTCCTTGAAGTCTGCCTTTTTCAGTTGGAACGCCGTTTTTAATTTCATAAGCAATGACATCAATTTTTATGGGAAAAGAAGTGGCGTCTAATTCATATTTCAGCAGTCCCTTTTGACCGTCATTAGGCCCACCTTTTACCATTAAGTCCTTTCCATCTATAAACTCTGCACCTATATTCATCGAAATAAAATGATCTGCCGTAAAAACCATCACACTTTCATTGCCATCGAAATCCTTGGTAATCCATTCGCCAACAACAGTTTGATTTGACTTTTGGGCGTTGCAAATTGTTGTTACAAATGCTAATACTAGTAGTAATTTTTTCATCAAATGTGAATTAGAATTAATAATGCTTTTGATTTCTAAAAATATTCAGGGTGTAATTTATATGCGCGATAAAAATCATACGAAGAATAAGCAATGGCTAAAGTAATTAAAATGAAATGAATTAGCGAAAGCCACAGATATTCGTCTCCATTTTTTCTTTTTTCGATCTTGGTCTGAAAAATGTAATTTGCAATTGTGACCGTTATAATGAAGTAAATTGCAATTAAACTTAATTCTTCTACTTGCGCGTTAATTACTTTCATCAGTATTTCTTCACTTGCAACACTGACAATCATTGCGTACGAAACATAAATGAAGGTAACAAAATAGACCAATATCGCACAATTAAAACTGTATTTTAGGACTCTTTTCATTGTTGCTATTTTTTGAAATCTCAAAAATAGATTTGTCAATAAGTGGATTTAAACAGTTACCTCAATACTAAATTTGCCTTCTCTGCTGCAATACCAATGGTTGCTACAGCGCCCGAATTGAACTTTAAAAAGTCGGTTTCTATACCATCCGAAAAAATCAATCCGTTGTTGGGCATAAATGATTGAATCACCAATTTTGATCTTTCTGTAATAATTCCGGCTGTTGTTTCGACTTGTGTACGTTTGCTGGCAAAAGGTTCGCGAACAGCAAACATCAATTGGTTGTCTTTTAGTTTTGCGTATTTCTTTTTGGATTGGTCTTTTTCAATAAACTTATGAATTCCAAAACTCATATTGAAAATGGAACTCAACCAACCCGTTGAACCTGCTTGCGTGGAAACAATGATTCCCGACGACGATTGTTCTTCGGTTTTATTGTTATGTGTAATTTTATATCGTGCAGAAACGTGGGAAGTTGCCCCAATAAATAAGTCGTTAAAGGCCAACAATCGTTGCCCATCATTTAATGTTGCTTCCGCAAAAGAGGTGAGTTTTGAGTTGTATTTTTGTGTAATTACTTTTTCAATACTTGGTACAAAATCATCCGCAGTAAAAGGCAACAATACACCATCAAATCTTTCAGGATCTGGATTTACGGCGATAATGGGAATTTGTTTTACATATTTAGCCGTATTGGCTACCAAACCGTCTTGTCCAACAGTAATAACCACTTGATTGGTATTAAAAATAAAAGATGGCAAAAAATTTCGTTCTACAATTTTATTTTTTAAAACGGTGGACAAATTTCTTTGAACCGCGGATAAGGACTGGTGAAAAATTTCGTTTTCCAACTCATAATCACTAAAATCCCCACCTGAACTTTCAATGTAAAACTTGGCTTGTGCCTTGGTATTGAAACGTTCAATTAAGGCTTCAAGTCGGGTTTTGTTCTTGATAATGATGGCGTATTCGATACTCATTTTCGCTTGTCGTTCAATAAAGTATCCAGTAATTCTGGACTGATGTTTAGGTTTCCAATCTTTCCTGCATTTTCTGCCAATTCTCTAAAAGCCAACGAAATGTTGAATTTTGGATCGGGATTGTTGTTCAATGCGGTTAGAATTTTCCAATCTAACTCTTTGTAGGGTTTCAACGTAGTTTCCAAAACATAGCCTTGAGTATCGGCTTCTTTAATTTGATTTGCCGTTTTTTGTTCCAATAAAATTTTCCTTTGATTTTCAATGGCAATATCAGCTTGAACTTGCATTTCCCTTAATTTCAATTCGCTTTCCGCTTTCTGAACTTCGGTTTCGGCTTTCTTTTCGGCAATTTGCTTGTTCTTTTCTTCGATTGCAATTTCGGTATTCAATTCACTTTCTTTTATTTTTCGTTCTTGCTCTACGGCAAAGTTTCTACGGGTGTAAATCGCTTGATCGGCTTCTTGCTGCAAACCTTCTCTGGTTTCGGTTTCCAAAGCGCGTTCCATTTCTGGCGTGGCTTTGATTGCCAAAATATTGATGCTTAAAATCTCAATACCCAATAATTTTATGGCTTGCGAATTGGAAAGTCCTTCGGTGATTTTAATTTCAATTGTTTTTGCTGCACGAATGGCTTCCTTCAATCCCAATTGGTGGATGAACGAAGAAGTAGCAGTTTGTGCTTCATTGACAATAGTTTGATTCAGCTTTTCGGTGTCGTCTTTTTTATATACTCCATTTCCGTTGACTGTAAAATCCAAAACATCTGCCAACTGTTTTGGGTTGCCAATCTTGTAAGTAATTTGACCTTGAATAATTACGGTTTGATAATCCTTTGTCGTTTCGCTAAAAATGAAAGGCAGGTTATTACTTCCCATCGGAACCGCAGAAATAGAAGTCGTTGGCGAATAGTAAAAGAACGAAAGTCCTCTACCTTCTTTAACCACTTGTCCATTCTGAAATTTAATGACATAGGTCATTGAGTCAAACTTTATAAAATTGATTCCAAACATAGTTTCTGTCTTAATTAATAACGGGTCAAATTTTGAATTTTTTAGCTGTAGAAAAGAAATACATTACTTCTCTCTTTTGAAAATCAATTCAATATTTCAGCGTAAATATATGTAAAAGTTATAGAGATTTTAATTATAAAATCTATCCATTGACGTTTCATTTTGTTTTTACGAAGCAGTTTTTAAATAGTAAAAGAAAAAAGGCTGCTTTACAAATTGTAAAACAGCCTTAAAAACTTGAGTTCTTATTTAATTATGGTTTCCAAAATGTCCAAACACTTCCGTTAAAAACAGCCAATTGGTGTTTCAAAGTATCATAAGCCATTGTACCTGCTTCTGGATTTTTAATGTTTAAATGTGGACTTTCCATCTTTGGTAAAATCATCGCTTTATCTGTGTCTGAAAGCACTAAAATTCCTGGTGTTGGATCCGCTTTATTGCTTCCAATAATTACTTTAGCGTTTCCACTTTCAACTACATTGTCTTGCAAAGTAGTAACTACCGTACCTGATTGTGTACTTAAATCGCGCCATCCCGATTCATTTTTTACTTTTACTTTCTTGTCTGTTGTGTCAAAAATGATAGTTCCAGGAACCGCACCTGTTACTGCTGCTGCAGCATTGACCCACGGTAAGATAATGCCTTTATTTGCTTCGCCAAATTCAAGACTTACATTTCCATTGGACACCGAACTTTTACCAATGGCTACTTGTGCAAAACTAAAAGAAGAAACTGCTGTTAATGCTACTATGAATATTTTTTTCATAACTATATTTTTATTGTTAGAGACCTGAAGTTGATCGAAAAAGTTACAATCTACACTTCTACCTTTATATTTGAAATTATTGTGGACACGTTTGCGTAGTCATGCAAGACCAAGCAAAATCAATTGCATTACTCGTTGTATATACTTTTAAACAATCGTTAGTGGTATCATACACCATCATTCCTTCAATTGGGTTTGTAATTACAAGTGTTACGCCATCTTGTGCCACTGGAACATTGTTAGCAAATTTTACTCTGTTGAGAACAAATCCTTTTGTTTTTGCTTCAAGAGCAATCCATCCACTTTTTCTTGCTTGTGGCCAAGCACTTACTGCACCTGCTCTATCTAAAGAAGAAATCCCCATAGAAGTATTTTGAGAAGCTCCTGCATGAGGATCTAAGACACGGGGGAAATAAAATGCCGCAATTGTAACAGTTGCAACCGCATTATCGCAATTGGACGAATTTAAATTATCACAGATTCTATATTCTAACTCATATTCACCTGCTACCGTTCCACTCGCAATTGTAATTGTACCGTTGGCATTTAACGTAAATGCTGCTGGCCAAGTGCCAACTTTTGTCAAACTAACATTCTCAGTTGTTGCTGAACCTGGAGCGCCATTATTATAAGTATCATTTGCAAGCAATGCAGTAGTGGTGCTTTCATCACAACTCAGCGTAAAATGATCCGCAACTGCACCTAGTACTGTTACAGGTGTACCGTTAGGACTGAGACAAGCTATTCCGCTTGTAACTACTGAGCATGTTGAGCAGTTTCCAAAAACTACTGTGGAAGCAATTGAATATGAATTATTAAACATGTTTGAAGCACTTGAAACTCCATGACTGTTGATAAAAGTTAAGTTTCCCGTTATACCTCCGTTATTTACACTGGCTTTATTTTTCAAAGTGAATTTCCCGAAGTTGGATCCAGAAGCAGGACCCTTTAGCATTCCGTCATTCTGAAAATTGTTTGACAAGGTAAAATTTCCACTATTATAAACATAGGATCCGCCGCCGCCAAGCTGAATTTCGGTACCGTTAAAAGTGCCATAATTTTCAAAAAACGCACTGCTATTACCAAAATTAATGGCTCCTGTTGCTGTGAATGTGCCAGAATTATAAATTTTTCCACCTGATAAATTGAAGCCGTGCGTATTAAAAGTCCCACAATTTACATAAACTGAGTTTGAATTGTTATTAAAACTCAAATTAATGGTTAGATTTCCTGCGTTTCTAAATGAAGTATTACCCTTAATATTCATGTTTCCTGAAATAGTTAAGGAACCTTGATTATCAATTGTATTTACAGATGAATTATTTGAAAAATCAACAGTTCCTACATTGAAAGTTCCGTTGTTTACAATTTTCGTGGTATTTCCCTTTAAATTCAAATTGCTCGTACCGTTAGTTCCAACCCTAACTTTTCCTGTGCTGTACACCGTTAAGGTGGTACTCATTGGTATTGTACTGGATTGTGAAAATTTCAATTCACCATATACATCTATCGTACTATTTCGCAAAGCAGCATTATCTGGCTGAATGCTATTCGTGATGGTCAAAGTAACTCCTGGTTTAATAATCAAAGTTCCACCGTCAAGTATTTCTAAACGTGCAATGGAAAGGTCTGTACTTACGCATGTTGTTCCTGTTGCTGGAACAACCCAGTTACTGTTATTTAAGTCCGTAGGAGCTACTGAACTCAACTCTCTAGTGCAATTAATTGTTTGCGATTGCACAGCATTCACTACAAAAAATAGAAAGAAAAGGTTTACGATTATATGTTTAATATTCATTTTAAAAATTTTAAAAATTAATTTGTTTTGAGGATATAGATGATCTTTAGAAAAATGAACTGGTTTAAGAACCAGTTGGTAATGTCAGTGAAGCAAGTCCGTAAAAAAGGCATCAATGACAAAGCTCACTGAAGTATAAAATGCATTGCTGTTAGGAATAATTTCTTTGTCAATAGAGCATAAAGACCCTTTACAATAGTTTTTGTGTACCAGATTTAACAACCTGAGCTACATTCTATTGAGCAATAATTTTATATTTTACAAAGTTTGGTAACAGGGAGGACCGCGAAGCACACCATTTCTCAATATTGGGAAATCTAAATACGTGAAAGAAGTGTACCGCTTGTGCTTTACTATTTTTTGTATCTTAAATGCATCTTTGTTGTAAATACTACAAACTACAGCGTTAGTATAATTTGAAGAATCACAGCTTGGAAGAAGTTGTTTTGATAAGATTGCTTCTCTCCATTTATCATATCTTCGATTCGATTTCGAGGTATAAACCGGAGCATTAATTTCTTTTTTTGACTGCTTTTGAATTCGTTCTACTGATTTATTGTCAATCTTAACGATTTCTTTACTAATTTTTGGATTAGACGTAATTTCATCCTTTTTTCGAGCAATTGATTTTTTTGTAATTCTACTGGATGCAAACAAGTTTTCTGCACCGTAAATAATTGTATTTGGAGCGATATAAAGTCCTGAAACCTCTTTTGATATATATAAGTTATCGACACCCGAGACTATGGCACCTCCAGAAATAAAAATCAATTTATCTTCGTTTTTCGAAGTTGAATTTGCATTTTTATCACCATTTGCTGCTGTGGAAATGGGCCCAATGAAAATCATAGTAACCGTCAAAATAAAGAGCAAAAGTGATTTCGCCTTTATTAATGAATGAAGATTATTTATTTTTATTGATTTCAAGGATGAAACTATTTACTATTGTTATCTAATTGAATGTATGTTGTCAAATTCTGGCTGCACAGGCACTGATGATGTTAAAAAATATTTATCAAGGCGATTACTTTACTAAATGATTCTGCACTACACAATGGTAAATTAGAAACGATTATACCTCGTTTTTCAGCAGAGTAAAAGTACATACAAAGAATTAATTTTCAAGACTAAATTGTAGATTTTTAACTAAAAAATCACAGTTAACAATCAGCAAATCAATTTATTATGATTTTTAAGGAGATCGCACAAAACCGCTTAAACACTCATTTAACACGGTAGTGATTTGAAGGTGACCGAAAGTTCACCGAGAGGACACATGAAGAATTAGCATAGATTCTATTGTAAGAATATTTATCACAAAAAAAATTTGTTATGTAATTTTATGATCAAATATTTTTATAACACAAAAGGGTAATTAATAACTATTTGCCTTAAAATAAAACATTTTTTTGAGCAAATTGTATCGTGAATTTTAAGCTATTTACGCATTTTACGCTGAATCTACATCAAATCTTATTTTTACGGAAGCGATAAAATTGATTTTCTGGCAACTTCCAATTATCAATTTCAAAGTAATTCCCACCCAAAAGCTCAACTTTAATATAATCTGTACTTACAAGTACGTTGGTAAGCAATTAATAAAAAAAAGGCTGATTTACAATTTGTAAAACAGCCTTCCAATTTAATTTTTTTTAAAAATTTATGGTTTCCAAAATGTCCAAACGCTTCCGTTAAAAACGGCCAATTGGTGTGTCAAAGTATCATACGCCATTGTTCCTGCTTCTGGATTTTTAATGTTTAAATGTGGACTTTCCATCTTCGGTAAAATCATTGCCTTATCTGTATCTGAAAGCACTAAAATTCCTGGTGTAGGATCCGCTTTATTGCTTCCAATAATTACTTTGGCATTTCCGCTTTCAACCACATTGTCTTGTAAAGTTGTAACTACGGTACCTGATTGTGTGCTTAAGTCACGCCATCCCGATGCATTTTTGACTTTTACTTTCTTGTCTGTCGTGTCAAAAATAATGGTTCCAGGAACGGCACCCGTCACTGCAGCTGCAGAGTTGACCCACGGTAAGATGATACCTTTATTTGCTTCGCCAAATTCAAGACTTACATTTCCATTGGTTACTGCATTCTTGCCAATTGCTACTTGAGCAAAACTTAAACTAGAAATGGCTGTTAATGCTACGATAAATATTATTTTCATGCTATTATTTTTATGTTTTAGAAATTTCAAGTAGAATAGTTTATTTCTATTCTACTTGATCTCTATTATTTTTTTTAAAATTATTCAGGACACGTTTGCGTTGTCATACAGAACCAAGCAAAATCAGTTCCGTTAGTGGTAGTGTACATTTTCAAACAATTGTTTGTAGTGTCATACACCATCATACCTTCGATTGGAGTTGTAATTACTAGCGTTACTCCATCTTGTGCAACAGGAACGTTGTTGGCAAATTTGACTCTATTGACTACAAATCCTTTTGTTTTTGCTTCAAGCGCAATCCATCCGCTTTTTCTTGCTTGTGGCCATGCACTTACCGCTCCTGCTCTATCTAAAGATGAAATTCCTACTGATGTATCCAAAGTAGCTCCTGCATTAGGATTTAAAATACCTGGCAAGTAACAAGCGGTAATAGTAATGGTTGTAAATGCTGTAGCACAATTTGACGGATTGATTTTGTCGCAAATTCTGTACTCCAATTCATAAATACCTGATGCCATTCCATTTGCGATGGTAACTGTACCGTTGGTATTTAACGTAAATGCCGCTGGCCAAGTGCCGACTTTTGCTAATGTAACAGCCGTAGTTGTTGCCGAACCTGAAGCACCACCATTGTATGTGTCATTGGCTAATATTGACGTTGTCGTGTTTCCATCTCCGCTAAAATTAAAGTTATCCGCAACCGCATTAATAGCTGGTTTTGGAACCGTAATAGTTACGGTGTTGCTGTCGCAATTTGCGGTTGAATTTAAGGCACACAACTTATAAGAGATCGTGTATGTTCCTGCTGGTGTTCCCGCTGGAATTGAAACGTTTCCATTACTTGAACTTAAAGTTGAAACCGGACCTGCATTAATTGATGTTGCTGCTGTAGTGATTGTGATGGTACTATTTGCACTTGTTGCACTTAATCCATTTACTTTATCATTTGCCAAAACATTTACTACATTACTTGCTCCGTTTATTCCTTGTGTTGTTGTAGATGTAAACGTATCCGCCAAAACTTTGATGCTTGGTGCTACTACTACTGTTGCAACTGCTGGATCGCAATTGCTTGTATTGATTTTATCACATATTTGATAATTCAATGTATAAGTTGCGGGTGGGGTTCCTGCTGCTACAGTGATAACTCCCGTTGTAGTATTTAATGTTAGACCCGTTGGCACAACTCCTGTTGTACTTAAAGTCACGGTAGTTGCAGTTGCAGTTGCTCCATTGTACCTATCATTTCCAAATACCGAAGTTGTTGTACCTCCGTTTGATGTTGTATTTAAAGTATCATTCACTGCATCAATTGCTGGTGTAGGAACTGTAATAGTTACGGTGTTGCTGTCGCAATTTGCGGTTGAATTTAAGGCACACAACTTATAAGAGATCGTGTATGTTCCTGCTGGTGTTCCCGCTGGAATTGAAACGTTTCCATTACTTGAACTTAAAGTTGGAACCGGACCTGCATTAATTGATGTTGCTGCTGTAGTGATTGTGATGGTACTATTTGCACTTGTTGCACTTAATCCATTTACTTTATCATTTGCCAAAACATTTACTACATTACTTGCTCCGTTTATTCCTTGTGTTGTTGTAGATGTAAACGTATCCGCCAAAACATTGATGCTTGGTGCTACAACTACTGTTGAAGTTACTGTAGAACAATTGTTTGAATTAATCTTGTCGCAAATTTTATACTGTACAGAATAGCTTGAAGGTGCTGTTCCTGCAGCTACTGTGATTGTTCCATTCGCATTTAAAGTTAATCCTGTTGGCAATGTTCCTACCGCTGTAAGATTTACATTGTCTGTTGTTGCAGATTCACCGTTGAACGTGTCATTTGCCAATATTGATGTTGTTGTACTTCCTGCTGAACTGATATTGAACGTTTCAGTTATAGCATTAATAGCTGGTGTTGCTACTGTAATTGTTGCAGTTTCTGTATCACACGTTGTTGTTGCTACTTTACCACAGATTTTATAATTTATTGTATATGTTCCTGCTGGTGTTCCTGCCGGAATCGAAATTACACCTGTTGAAGTACTCAATGTTGGTACTGAAGCTCCTGAATAAGCTGGTACTGCTGCAGTTTGTAAAGTAATTGTAGTATTAGCAGTTGTTGCTGAAGCTCCATTTAATTTATCATTGGTCAATATATTTCCTACGGTAGTAGCTCCTGCGATCGCTTGACTTGCGGTTGCTGAAAAACTATCTGCCACTGCTTGTATTGATGGAGCGACTACTACTGTTGAGGTTACAGTAGAACAATTGTTTGGATTAATCTTGTCGCAAATTTTATACTGTACAGAATAACTTGAAGGTGCAGTTCCTGCAGCTACTGTGATTGTTCCATTCGCATTTAAAGTTAATCCTGTTGGCCAAGTTCCCACTTGTGATGCAGTTGTATTGGTTGCATTTGCAGATCCTGCAGCGCCTCCATTGTAAGTGTCATTTGCAAAAACAGAAGCGCTAGTTCCTCCGTCTGCTGTTAAAGTAAACGAGTCGGCAACAGCATTAATTGCTGGTGTCGCTACATTAACAGTAAGATTAGCAGTTGCACAATTACTTGTTGAGCCATCAGGACAAATACTATAATTAATAATATATTGTCCTGCAGGTGTACCACTTGGAACACTAACTCGACCATTGCCAGTATTTATACTTGGAACTGGTCCACCATTGATAGATGTTGCTGCGGTATTGACCGAGATATCGACATTGCTAATTGTAGCTGCAACTCCGTTGAACGTATCATTGGTTAATATAGAACCTATATTGGTATTTCCACTGACAGCTACGGTAGCGTTTGCTGCGAAAGTATCAGCTTTTGCGACCAAGCAAGGGTTTATTGTGACTGTAATTTTAGTTGTGGGACTGTAACACAATCCATTTGTATCAAATATTGCTGCATAGTATAGTCCTGATTCTGAAATTGCTCCCGCTTCAGAAACTGTTAATTTATTATCATCGTTTGCTATCGTTTCACTGTGAAAAGTCAAAGATGTATTTGATGGTAAATTACTAGCAGTGATAGTAGTTAAACTGGTAGTTAAAGACGGACAACTGTTTGTTCTAGTTGTAGCTGATAATATAGGTGCAGTATTTCCTGCAAAACAAATACTAGGAATTTTAATTACATGTTCCCCTAAAACTATAAGATCACCAGTAGTACTTGTTGTAATATTTAAGCTAGTTGAATTAGCAGTGAAAGGACCCGAAAGTACGTCTATATCTAAAGCTCCACCACTTGAACCGTTTGCAAAGCCAGTTGGATAATTTGGAAAGGCTGAGTCCGAGGTAAGACATGATTCACCAGCGATAGTGGAATCCCCTTGCAAAAATACAGACGTCAAATTACCCGTTCTCTCAGCAACTGTTCCAGTAGGTACTTTGTATCCACTTACCGTCGTTACATTAGTAGTCTGATAAATACTTTTAAAACCATCATATAAGTAAATTTTCTGAGCTGGACTTGATGCATTAGTATACACTACTGTTAATGTCCAAGCTCTAACATTAGCCAGTGCTGCACCACATACTGTAGGGTGAGCACCTGTGACATCTATGGTATACGTACCAGAGGGATTAGTAAATCCTTGCATTATAGAGGTTACATCTGCCTTTTTGGACTCGTACCATAGTGAACCAATAGTACCTATTTGACTCCATGCTGGTCTAGCGGTTGCATTTAAAGATTGTGCAACTCCAGAGGGACCTTGAAATGTTATATTGCCTAAAGGCTGATAAGTGCTGGACGATCGGACCGCAGCATTGTAGGTATTCCTCACCATGCCGTACCAATGTACATAAGCCTTAACTACGGTAGCACCAGCAGGTAATGTTAAGGTTCGTGAAGATGCAGCATCATTACCGCAAATACCATTGCCAGAAGCTTCAGTGATCTCGGAATTACCAATGACTGTATAGTCAAATTTACCTGATATTGTATAATAATTAGCAAAATCGGTATTAGCTGAATTCTGTGCTAATAAATTACTACCGAACATAAAAATTGCAGCAATAGTGAAAGCCAATGAAATTGACCTTTTCTTTAATTGTATCATTCTTTTAGATATTTTTTTTTGTAATTCACATAATGAAATTGCTTCATTTACAAACTGTAAAATAATGCCAAGTGAATTGTTGATTTTGAACGAACTTCGAGAAATAGACCTTGACAATACATACATTTTCAAAATCATCAAAACCTTTTAATAGTTCGATCTTAAGAGGTATTACTAACAAATTGCAACCTAGATTGGTTTCTTACAATTTAAACAAGTGGCTGAGGTGGCCCTCGAAGTGATAAACTATTTAATTTGTAGAATTGTAATTTTTTTACCGTACTTTCAATTTTTTCAAGTGGCAGCTCATAAGTTTGAATAGGGATTATTTCATCTATTTCACTTAATTTGTTTGCAAAATTACTAACGTGATAACTACCAGACCCTACTACTTGAAATGCTTTGAATTTTTCAAATCTCAGCGATTGTTCTTCTTGTGATGAAGTAAAGAAAGTAGCGAGAACCTTCGCGTTAGCAGCATCTCCTCTATCATTTAAAAGTTGCTCTCTCTTCGACTCCTTTTTGTCAAAACTTCTTTCTTGAACAAATGCAATTTCATTCTCATTTGAGTCCGACTCCACTTTCGTATCCTCAACGATAGCTACTACTATTGCATTATTTATAACCCCTGCACCATAAATTTGAGTTCCCGGAGTGATGTAAATAATTTGCTCTGCTTTTTTTATAAAAATATGTTCAGCGCCCGAAATAACAGTATTTGCAGAATAATAAAATACATCATGACTTTCTTGAGGTGGAATATGGGAATTGATCACTATGGAAGCAGCCACAGAAGGAGATAAAAAAAGCATTAAAAACAGCATTGCAGCACTGATCAGAAACTGATTCGTTATTTTTAAAGACGCTTTTTGATTGTAAAATTTTTTCTTCAAGTACTGAGGCTTTTTGAACACTTTTATAAAGCCCATGACTCATGGACTGTGAAAATTTATTGCTATTTAAATACTACCTATGATTTAAGGGTTAAGTGAAATTTAAAACTGACCCTAAAAAAACTGTCAAGTGCATTTTTTTTTGACGATACAAATTTACAACTAAATCTTATGTTTTTGTTAAAACTTGCATTTTATTTTCTCTTAAGTAACTGAAAAACACGCATTTAACCTTTGTTTAACGATGGCGAAAAAACCGAAAAAGCAACCAATTTAACCGTTCAAGCAGCAGAAACTACCGCTTAAACTTTAATTTCAACCACACTTTAAATAAAAATTTACGGCAATTAATTGTCTCTAAATGGATCAAATTTTAGATTAGATTGGTTTTTATAAGGACAATTATCCAAATTCGGTGATAAATCTTATTTAAAAGGAAAAAAAAAGCTGCTTTACAATTTGTAAAACAGCTTTTAAAACTTCAATTAATTTTAATTTATGGCTTCCAAAATGTCCATACACTTCCGTTGAACACTGCCAATTGGTGTGTCAATGTATCATACGCCATTGTTCCTGCCTCTGGATTTTTAATATTTAAATGTGGACTTTCCATCTTGGGCAAGATCATTGCCTTATCTGTGTCTGAAAGCACTAAAATTCCTGGTGTAGGATCCGTTTTATTGCTTCCAATAATTACTTTGGCATTTCCGCTTTCAACTACATTGTCTTGCAAAGTTGTAACTACGGCGCCTGATTGTGTGCTTAAGTCGCGCCATCCCAATGCATTTTTCATCTTCACTTTCTTATCCGTCACATCAAAAATGATTGTTCCAGGAACTGCACCCGTAACTGCTGCTGCAGAATTGACCCACGGTAAGATAATTCCTTTGTTAGCTTCGCCAAATTCAAGACTTACACTTGCATTGGAAACCAAACTTTTTCCGATAGCTACTTGCGCAAAACTTCCGGAAGAAACGACCGTTAATGCTATTATAAATATTTTTTTCATACTACTTTATTTATATATTTAGAGAATCAAAATAGTATAGAACAACTCCATTCTATTATATCTCAGTTGTTTTTTTAAATTATTCTGGACACGTTTGAGTGGTCATACAGAACCATGCAAAATCAGTTCCGTTGAGGGTAGTGTACATTTTCAAACAATTATTTGTAGTATCGTACACCATCATACCTTCAATTGGAGTTGTAATTACTAGCGTTACTCCATCTTGTGCAACAGGAACGTTATTGGTAAATTTCACTCTATTCAGTACAAAGCCTTTTGTTTTTGCTTCAATAGCAATCCATCCGCTTTTTCTAGCTTGTGGCCACGCACTTGCCGCTCCTGCTCTATCTAAAGATGAAATCCCTACAGAAGTGTCAAGTGTGCTTCCTGCGTTAGGATTAAGTGAACCTGGTAAGTAACATGCGGTAATTGTAATTGTTGCAAATGCTGTAGAACAATTCAACGGATTTAATTGGTCGCAGATCCTATATTCCAATGGATAAATTCCTGAAACAGTTCCGTCTGCTACCGTAATTGTACCGTTTGCATTTAGTGTAAATCCGCTTGGCCACGTATTTACTTTAGTCAATGTAATAACTGTGGTTGTTGCCGAACCTGGAGCGCCACCATTGTACTTGTCATTCGCTAAAATTGAAGTAGTCGTATTTCCATTACCATTAAGGGTAAACGTATCTGTAACAGCAACAATTGCAGGTGGTGAAACTACAATTGTGACAGTATCAATGTCGCATGGTGTTCCCGTAAATTTTTCACAAATTTTATAGACTATAGTATATGATCCTGCAGGTGTTCCTGCCGCTATAGCAACTGCACCAGTACTTGTATTTAAAGTTGGAACTGGCTTTCCTATAATAATAGCCGCGGCAGGTGTAGTAACTGATATAGTAACATTTGATGTCGTTGCTGTTCCAGCTGTCGTACTATTAAATGTATCATTATTCAGAACATTTCCAATACTTGTTGAGCCCATAACAGCTATATTCCCTGATGCTGTAAAACTATCAGCAACCGCAGTTATGCAACTCGGTATTGTAACAGTCACTTTTGCAGAAGCTGAACTGTAACAGTTACCAGCAGCGTCAAAATAAAATGCATAATAATCTCCCGAAACTGTAGCTAATGAATTTGCAATTGCAGCACCTGTGCGAGCCGTATTATTGTACCAGACCAAAGTCGCACCTGGAGGTACAGCTCCAGAATGTGCATTGTTTAATTGGTATCCAGGATTAGCTCCTGATTCATTACATAAACCGGTAACGCTTATAGCATTTCCCGCAGCTGGGTTTACTTTTGCAAATGCGGCATTATTATTAAGATTTGTTTCTGGTTTTGAAGTAGAAATTGTTGCAACGTTGGTATAGTTCGTACTTGCATTAACTGTTGCAACAATTGTTAAGGTCCGTGGAGATCCATTGACCAAGTTTCCAATTGACCAATTAGGATTATTCCACGTTCCTATTGACGGTGTTGCAGACACTAAAGTATATCCTGCAGGTAAAACATCATTCACTATTACATCTGTAGCAGTAGAACCAGCAGTTAAATTGCTAGCCACAATCGTAAATGTTACATTTGAACCAATTGCTGGTGTTGCATTGTTTACTGTTTTAGTCAGCGTTACATCAGCACATAAGAGCGTACTGGTTGCAGATATTGTTTTCTGATCAGAATAACCCCAAGTATTAATGGTGCGTTCATCTCCAAAATTTGAAGCAACTGACCAAGCGTGAGAAGGAGCAGACAATCCTGTTGTTGAATTATTTGTTCCTGATGCAATAGTTGAATCATCCCAAAATAAATTAGAAACAATTGATCCTGCCGGTGCTATTGCTGTTACATTAATACCTCCTACATTACCTTCAATGTCAACTACAGGAATATTAAATCGGTCTGAAAACGATGAAAGTTGAAAATTTAGTGCTGTAGTTGTAGGAATTAACGTTCCAGCGCCATCTTTACCATCCCATACAATTTGCTTGCTACCTACTGTCAAATCAAAAAGCGAAATAACTCTGCTAACAATTCCTGATCCAGAAATAACAATGCGATGATCTCCAGCTTCCATTACATTAAAATTAATATTAAATGGTGCAACATTGCACGCCCCAACAGGACTAATTAATGGACTAGCAAACGTTGGTGCAGCAGCAGTACTATTATTATAAGGAAAAATAGTTGCATCAGGTGCATTAAGAAATATATTGAAGCCACCTGCTAGAGTGGGGTCAGTGTTATCAACTGATTTTCTATCCACCGAAAAGTCTCCACTATTCTCAACCCCATAATTATTTGCTCCAACAGTGTATGCAAGTGGAACAATATTGGGGAAATCTAATTTTAAGACATTTAATTTATCTGTATAAACATAGAATGATGGAGTCCCAACTGACGTTGTAGCAGAAGTAAAGTATCTAGGAATAGTACTGTTATTAGCAGTAGTTGTAGCCAAACCCCATTTTGTAGCAAAAACTCTTCCGGGCAATAAAGCAGAAGACGTAGCTACAGAAAAATCAAATAAAGGCGATACTGCACGCGTACCTGCTATTTGCGTAGAGTTCGTTGTACTCGTCCCTCTCCAATACTCAATCACGTAAACGTCATTTTTATTGGGCGTAAAAATCAGTGGGCTATATCCTGAAGTATTGAAACTGCCAATTCTTGGACCCGCCACTGCTTGAGCATACGAATTAATTTGCCCTGCAGAATTTGCTGCTCTGGGTAGTAAGGTAGGATTAACAACAACGGTTCCTTCTGAATCTAAGATTCTGCAGTACATAAATTCGTTCTGTGTTGAATAATTTAAAACATTGCTTCCTCCAGGTGTATTTGATGTATAATTAGTCCAACTGAATCCGAAATAAAATTTCTCCGTATTGAAATTACTAATCGTAAATTTAACCTGATTTTCTTCTGGAGCATTAAAATAAGATCCGTGATTTGAAATAGGATTGTAGAAAAGACCTGACAATTTACTTATATCTGGAGACATTTGCTTTGTCCCTTCTTGAGCAAAAACTGTAAGCGGAAGTACGAGTAAAAGCGTATAAATCCAGTTTTTAATTTTTATAATATTTTTCATTCTCTTTATTTTATGGATTAACTGGAGTTTTTACTTGTGGTGCGGTTGCACCAGCTTTACATACTATAATATTGACGGTTGCCGTATTATTAGCAGTGGAATCATCAGGCATAGTTTCTGACAGAATAGTTGCCGTATTATTATAATCACCAGAAGGTTTAACTAAAGCCGTTAAAGTTAACGTTGCGGTAGCATTTGAAGTTAAAGTACCAACAATCCACTTTCCAGTCATGCTATTATAGCTTGCAATATTAGATGACAGAAAGGTATATCCTGACGGCAAGAAATCAGTTACTACAATATCTGTGACAGTATTGGTTCTATTATTTTTTGCAATAATTGTAAATGTCACGGTTTCACCAACAGCAGGACCATTTGTATTCGCTGTTTTTGTAATACTTAAGTCGGCTGTATTAATTATGTAACTAATAATTATACGTCCGTTACCTCCAGCACCCCCGTTTAGAGTACTTATTGAAGTATTAGATGCTCTACCGCCACCACCTGCTCCAGGAATACTTCCACTGTCTCCAGATTCACCTTGAGCAAATGAGGGTCTATTACCCCCTTCTCCACCTGAAGCACCTGCATTGCCACCTGTCCCAGAACCAGCACTTCCACCGCTTCCTGGACTAGCACCAAAGCCAAAAAATCCAGGATCGCCGTTTCCACCGTTTCCACCGTTACCACCAGCTCCTGCAGAACCGCCTCCACCACCACCATTTCTGTCTCCGCTTCCACCGTTTCCGCCAGAAAAACGTACTAATCCAGTTCCTGAAGTTGGTACTGCTGCATTAATATTTCCTCCCGCACTGCCGCTAGTTCCTATTGCTCCAACACCACCAGCTGCATTAACTTTTACGACGTTACCTAGTGAAATGTTTGATGAACCACCAGTTCCTCCTGGGTTAGAAACTCCTGAACCACCTTGTCCCACATTTATAGTATACACTTGGCCCGAACTTACAGTCAGTGGAAACTTTGTATAGGCACCTCCGCCACCTCCGCCACGAACAACATTGGTATTTCCGCCACCTCCAGCTCCACCACCACCCCAAGCCTCTACAGTCAAAGATGTGACACCCGCTGGAATTGTAAATGTTTGTGCAGAACCTGTTGCTTGATACGTAATAGTATTGGTACCTGTTTGAGCAGATGCAAAAATAGTACTCATTGCAAAAACCAAGGTCCATATAGCTTTGCTTCTAGAGCAAAACAAGTTGACGTTGCCTTGTTCCTCAAATTTGAAGTGAACAATACGGTCCTTTCCTCTTTTAAGGAAAAGCAAATTTGAAAATAATGCGTGTTGCATTATTAAATTGGATTGTTTAAACATGTATGTGAAAATTAAATTAATTAAAATAAAATAGATTGCAGAATTCCCTTCATCATTTAAGGGGTGATTATCACTATTAGTCATTCTGAAACTTAAAATTAGAAGAAGCATAACATCGGAGGAGTTACTAAAAATCATAAGTAGACAGCCTCACTTCCGTATAGCGTTAAAAAACAAACAAATAGATTTGTTTGTACCACTTTATAAAATCAGCTCCTTTTAATACTTTTTGTGTAAGAGAATTTTACCTATTTGTCCGAAAATGCCAAATAAAGAAAAATTCACTCCAAACGTTAGACCTTTAAAATTGGCGGTCCACGAAGAGGAGAAGCATTTAAATTGATACAATTTAAAAACTGTGGTGAAGTATAATATTGTTGACTTTCTCGTTGCAATACATAAACTACAGTATTAAACACAACAACTGCACATGAAGAATGAGATGCAAATGATGAAGTACTCGAAACAATGCCGCTACTGTATTTATCTTGATATAAGTAAGTGGATTGCTTTTGCTTTTTACAAGCAAAAAAAGTATTCTTAACTCTTTCCGCAACTTTCTCCTGTAGTTTCTTTTCGCTTTTGCTTGCGATTTTTTTTTCGATGGTATATTCTACTTGAACAGCGTTGAGTTGAGTCTCAACACTATCTCCCGACTGAACTACAGCTACATCAGGAACTTGTATATTTTGTGCTTTATAAATTTCACTTTGACCATAAATAATGGTTCCTTCGGCAACATGTATTTCTACTTCAACATTGCTTGTGAAAATATGTTCTTGTCCAGAGAGTAGTGCTCCAGGGGAAACGTAAATAATATCTTTTTGCGGTTCTACTGGAAGATCACATGCAGCTGCAACTGCACTTAAAAAGGAATATCCTACAAACACAAACAACAATAATGATTTAAAAGAGGTCATTATTGTCTCTTTTAGTAATTGAAAGTTATATGTTAACTGGTGTTTAAAAATGATAATGCGTTTTAATTTATTGAATCACTACTAATAGAAGTCACATAAAATTTTAACATCAATCACATGTGGCTTTGAGTTTTCAAAGTTAAAAACAATTGTTAATTTTATCTAAAAAATATTCAATTATTTTGTTATAAAACTTTGAAAGTCAACTATTTACGAGTAAAATTATTGAGAATTTTATCCGCTCAAACATTGAAACTGCACGTAGTGTATTTAAAACTAACCGCTCATACGTTCATTTAAAAGTTGAAATAAATGTTAAAATATTTAAAATAATGTCAGCTAATTTTAGAATATGTCCGAATCGACTTACAATAATGAATTATTTTCAGTAGAAAATATCTTTTGAAAGGGAGTTTAGTGGCAATTATAGCTTTGCTTAACATAAAAAATCAGTCAATCTAGGTAAAAATTAGCCAAATTGATCAACGAAAAAAACACAGTATGTAAAAGTTCAGATTTGACACTTTAAGTAAGAGTTTACAGGTCAAATAAAAAAGCTGCTTTACAAATTGTAAAGCAGCTTTAGCAAGTAACTAAAATCAATATGAATACTATTATTTTATGGATTAAACACAAACTGAATAAGTTTGTGTTTTTAGTAATGGGGTTACGGTAGTAATATATAGTACTGGTAGGGTTTTAAGGTGTGCTGTTGTCCTTTAGTGAAGGTGACTTTCTCGTTAGTGAGGTAGTTAGTAAAGGTGCCTTCAAGCGGAAGGGTAAAGACGGCATTTGCCTTTGATAGATTACCGATGTAGATTACTTTGTGGTTGTTGTTCTCTCGGGTAAAAGCCATTACGATTGAATCGTTTGTAGTATCAATGCGTTGGAATGACGCGGCTTTCTTTGCTCCATTTAACGCTGGATTATTGTTTTTTAAGGCACCTAGTTTTTCATAGAGTGCGAACATTTTGCCTTTCGTTTTTGGGATGGAGTCTTTCTCGAAGAACTTTAGTTTGTGCTTGAGTTCATATTCCTGACCGGTGTAAATTAAGGGCATTCCCGGCATGGTGTAGGTTAAAGCGGTGAAGGCTTCTACTCCATCGCCCATGCGGTCGTACTCGGTTCCGTTCCAAGAGTTTTCATCGTGGTTAGAGGTGAAGTTCATGAAATAAGCGGTTGAGGAGTAGTCCTTTTTGATTTTTGCAAAAACAGAATCTAAATCAGCTACCGATTTTGTTCCTTTATGAATGTCGTTCATAACGTGGTGTGCCTCCCAGCCGTATCCCATATCGAAGAGGTTGTTTTTGAGTAGATACTCTTTATTGGATTCCATTAACATGAAAAGGGGCTTTTCTTGGCGGAGTTTTGGAACAGCAAATTCCCAGAAAGAGGTAGGCACATTATCTGCAACGTCGCAACGGAAGCCGTCAATGTTGAGGTCCTTGACCCAGTACATCATTTCTTCTTTCATTACTTCGTGCAGTTCGGGATTGCTGTAGTCTAGATGTGCGACATCTGTCCAGCCCCATGATTCTCCGGTTTCGGGGTTTAGTGGGTCAGTTACTTCGCCGTCTTTGTTCTTGTGGTAGTACTCTGCATGGGTTTGAATCCATGGGTGGTCCCAACCGGTGTGGTTTGCTACCCAATCTAGGATTACATAAATGCCGTTGTCGTGAGCGGTTTGTACGAGGTCTTTGAAGTCGCTTTTGGTTCCCATGTCTGGATTGATGCCTCTGTAATCAGAAATGGAATAGTAGCTTCCTAGGTATTTGGCGCGTTCTTTTTCGTCTTGAATTTCAGTGACTATTCTACCATCGGTGGCTTTTCGTTTGGTCATCGAAATGGGTTGGATGGGCATGACCCAGATTACTTTCACGCCTAGTTTCTTTAATTCAGGAATGTCCTTAGTGAAGGCTTCGAAGGTTCCTTCTGGGGAGTATTGGCGTATGTTGGCTTCGTAAATGACTGCGTTTTCTGCGGAAGCGTTAGTGAAGTCGGCGAGTTTCTCGGGTGCTTTTTCGGTTTTACAGCTGGTTAAGATTGTAAGCGTTAGTGCTAATAAGGCTATCTTTTTCATAGGTATTATTTACAATATTAAATTATTTTATGAACCATTAAGATATTAAGAAAATTAAGTTTCGCTTAATGAACCTTAATACCTTAATGGTTTCACTTTTTATTTCAATTCCAAAATCAAAACTGATTTTCCATCTAAAGAAATCGTTTCTTTCAAATCAATTTTCTTATCAGAAAGAATGTCCTTACCTGAAGTGAATGTCTTTATGTTTTCTTGAAAACGACTGGTTTTAATAGTCTTTGCTTCAGCAGCATTATTAATGACAACCATCACCGTTTCCTTATCGTTGTGGCGAAAATAAACGTACACATTATCTTCTGGGATGTAATGCGTCATTTTTCCAAAGTGCAGGACCTCTTTATTTTTCCTCCACTGAAACAACTTAGCTGTGAAATCAAAGAATTTACTTTGCTCGGCAGTCCGTCCTGATTTTGCGAAAGCATTATTTGCATCACTGTCCCAACCACCTGGAAAGTCTTGACGAATGTCTGCATCGCCCTTGCCTTTATCACCTGCCATACCAATTTCGGAGCCATAATACAACTGTGGAATTCCACGAACGGTTGCCAAGAGGGTCATCGCCATTTGGTATTTTTTGAAATCGTTGCGGTAATTTTGATTGAACCTACCTGTATCGTGATTTTCGACGAAAGTTAGCAGGTTATTTGGGTTTGCATAGAGAAAGTCGTTCGTAAAATTGTCGTATATCTTAATCATTCCGTCGTTCCACGAAGCATTATCCTCGTTGAACACATTGCCAAAAGCATCGTGCAACGTAAAGTCCATAACACTTGGCACATGGGAGTTATAGCTCTGGATTGCACTGATGGGGCTGTCCTTCTGCCAATAGGATATCTGTGCTTGGTCGTGCATCCACACCTCTGCAACGATGTTGAAATAAGGATATTCATTGGTAATGGCTTTCGTCCACTTAGCAATCGCTACTTTATCGTTATACGAATAGGTATCGACTCTAAAACCATCCAAATCGGCATATTCAATCCACCAAATGGCGTTTTGCGTAATGTAATTTAACACCAACGGATTGGACTGATTTAAATCGGGCATCGAAGGGACAAACCAGCCGTCCATACAGTATCTCGTGTCAATTGCTGAGGCGTTCGTGTCAAACTGTGTGGTCATTCTGTAATTCGATTGGGCATAACCCGGGAATTGATGAAACCAATCGTACGAAGGCAAATCCTTAAACATCCAGTGTTCGGAACCCCAGTGATTGGTTACATAATCCTTGATTAGCTTCATGCCGCGTTTCTTCATTTCGGCAGAAAGATGTACGTATTCTTCATTAGTTCCGTAGCGAGGGTCAATCCGGTACACATCCGATTGTCCGTAGGTATGATAGGAATATCCTTTATCGTTGTCCTCACAAAGTGGCGTGCTCCAAAGTGCGGTAACGCCTAATTCCTGCAAATAATCCAAGTGATTCTCGATTCCTTGAATGTCGCCACCGTGACGACCTCCAGGCAAACTTCGGTCTGCTTTTTCGTTTAATTCGGCATTGCTGTCGTTCTTTGGGTTTCCATTGGCAAAACGGTCGGGCATGATGAGATACATCATATCTGAAGCATCAAAACTTTTTCGCTGGGCCGAGTTGGCTCTTCTTTCTTTCAACGCATACTTTTTTGTAAAGGCTACTTTGTTTTTGTTTTTGTTTTTAAACGAAAAAACAAATTCCGAAGCGGGAAGATTTCGCGTGTCAATGGTGATAAAAATATAGTTAGGGTTTTCAGTTTTGACCACGTTTTTAATAATTACGTTATTCGAAACCGAAGCTTGATATTGCGCTATGTTCTTTCCGTAGAACATGATTTGCAATTCAGGATTGTGCATTCCTGCATACCAGAACGGCGGCTCCATTTTGTCAATCTGTGCGAAAGAGGAAAGGGAAATAAGCAGAAATAGGAGTGTCTTTTTCATATATTTATTTTTTTGAACCATTAAGCTATTAAGAAAATTCAGCTGAACTTTCATACGGCTAGATGCTTTAGTAGTTGCTTTTTTTATGCTTAAA
>NZ_KE384387.1:157074-206853 GCF_000425485.1 Flavobacterium tegetincola DSM 22377
TATTAAGAAAATTAAGCTGAACTTTCATAAAGTTACATTATTTAATGGTTTGTTTTTTATGTAATCGTTTGTTTTTACAATCCTTGACATAGATGTGAAAAATATTCATTTACGAAAGGCTTCATTGACTTGGTGATATTTGTTGTGTTGAAATTTATAAGTAAACCTTGAGGTTTCCTCAATAATTTCATATAGGTTAGTAATTGTGCTTCATGAATAGGTAAAATACTTTCGACAGTTTTTAACTCTACAATTACACAATCATTTACCAACAAATCTATTTTTAATTCACTTTCAAATTCAATATCCTTATATTCTACTTTAATAGTTAATTGCTGCTTTACATCATAACCGTTAGATTCTAATTCGTATTTCAAACAACGTTCGTATATACTTTCTAAAAGTCCAGGCCCTAATGTTTTATGAACAGCAATTGCTAATCCAGTGATTTCATACGATAATTGAGTAACTTCTTTTTGTGTCATACTTTACTATTTGAACATTAAGATACTTAAACTTTGATGATAAAAAGTAAGTGTTTTTAAACCATTAAGATACTAAGAAAATTAAGGCTTTATTTTTTAATTTAAATGATATTTGCTTTCAAATTGATTTAGATAAATAGACATTCGGTCACCCTATAATTTATTCATAAAATTTACAAATATTTAAATCAATTCTTAATGAATCTTAACATCTTAATGGTTCAAATTTTTAAACTGAAATCAAATTGTTTGGAGCAACTACAATTGCGTTTCCATTCAAGTACACAGTCAATTCTTTCGAACCTTCTAATGCGAATTTCGTTTCTGAGGCGGTTACTGCAACCTGTAAAATCTGGTTTCTAAAGTTAATTTTAAAGGAGTAACCCGTCCATTCGTTTGGTATTCTCGGTTCAAAATGCAACGCATCGTTCTTGACACGCATTCCACCAAAACCTTCAACGATACTCATCCAAGTTCCTGCCATACTCGTGATGTGGCAACCTTCCTCAACTTCTTTATTGTAATCGTCTAAATCCAAACGGGAAGTTCGCAAGTAGAACGTGTAAGCCATATCCATTTTATCCAATGTCGCCGCTTGAATGGAGTGTACACAAGGAGAAAGGGACGATTCATGCACAGTAAATGGCTCGTAGAAATCAAAATGTTTCTCTAATTGTGCCTTCGAAAAGTGGTCTTCAAAGAAATAAAACCCTTGCAACACATCGGCTTGCTTGATGTAAGGCGAACGTAATATGCGGTCCCAAGACCATTTCTGGTTTATCGGTCGCTGACTTTTATCCAAGTCATGTACTTTAACCAGCTCTTTATCTAAAAAGCCGTCTTGCTGTAAAAATACATCGTGCTCTTCTGAAAAGGGAAGGTACATTTTACCTGCAACTTTTTTCCATTGTTCTAATTCTGCTTGATGCAAATTGACTTTTGAAATGATTCTTTCGTAATCTGAATCGTATTCTGTAGCCACTTTTTCCAACTGTTCTACTGCATAATCAATACACCATTTGGCTAGGTAATTCGTGTAAAAATTATTGTTTACGTTGTTCTCATATTCGTTTGGACCCGTAACTCCAAGAATCACAAACTGATTTTTACTAGTAGAATACGTGGCTCTTTGATGCCAAAAACGTGCAATAGCAATCAAAACTTCCAATCCTTTTTCAGGAATGTAGCTGTAATCTCCCGTAAATCGGTAATAGTTAAAAATGGCAAATGCAATTGCACCATTTCTATGAATTTCTTCAAATGTGATTTCCCATTCGTTGTGGCATTCTTCACCGTTCATGGTCACCATCGGATATAACGCCGCTCCATTATTAAAACCTAATTTCGCTGCGTTTTCAATTGCTTTATCCAACTGATTGTAGCGGTACGTCAATAAATTTCGGGCTACTTGCTGGTCTTTTGTCGCCATATAAAACGGAATGCAATAGGCTTCCGTATCCCAATAGGTTGAACCGCCGTATTTTTCGCCAGTGAAACCTTTTGGACCGATATTCAATCGAGAATCTTTTCCTAAGTAGGTTTGATTTAATTGAAAAATATTGAAACGAATACCTTGCTGTGCTTTTACATCGCCATCAATCGTAATATCAGACATTTCCCAAATCTTAGCCCAAGCGTCAATTTGTTCCTGTAATAAAGCCTCGTACCCTTTGGATTTAGCCAAATTAATGACGCTTTTAGCAGCCGAAATTAATGCTGAATTTTCATGATTTAATGAAACCGTGTAACCTCCAAATTTCTGAATAGCTGATTTCTGTCCCTTTGCTACCTCAACTCCATAAGAAAACTGCACTTTATCTTCAGTAGCATTGCTGTTATTTGGCGAAAGCCCTAAACATGTATCATTTAACAAAATGCTATTTGACATATAAGTCGCCACATTAAAGTGTGTCTTGAAGGTTCGTGCTACAACGAACGCCTCATTTTCAGCATGATTTACGTTTAATGGTTCCCAGAATTTCTCTTCCCAGTTGGCATCTTCATTCTTTACACCTGCATCAATATAAGGTTTGTAAACAATTTTTGCATCTTGATTTAACGGCGTGATTTCATACTTAATCACCCCTAATTCATCTGCCTCTAACGAAAGAAAACGACGAACTTCTACTTGAATTTCAACACCATTTTGCAATTTCGCGATAAAAGAGCGGTGGTACCATCCTTCTTTCATGTTCAATTCGCGCTTGAAATTTTTAATTTCTGCACACGAATTCATATCAAAATGTTCCCCGTTGATTTCGATTTCAATACCAATCCAATTGGGTGCATTTAATACTTTTGCAAAATATTCAGGATAGCCGTTTTTCCACCAACCTACTTTTGTTTTATCGGGATAATAAATTCCGGCGATGTAACTTCCTTGAAAGGTTTCGGCAGTATAATTTTCTTCAAAATTAGCGCGTTGACCCATAGCACCGTTTCCGATACTGAATAAACTTTCAGATGATTTTACGCGTTCTGCATCAAATCCTTCTTCTATAATTGACCAATTATTTGGTATGATATAATCTTGGTTCATTGTAAAATTTGTTTAAAGTTTAAAGTTCGAAAGTTTAAGGTTCCGCTATAGGATTCTTAAACTTTCGACAATATTACCCGTTTATGCATCAATTAACGAGCGGAGAAACTGTTCATTAATTCTTGTGAAATTAGGGAAATTGAATTCGGCTTCATGCAAAATTTCTTTATCTCCAATCCCGATACTTTTCATTCGAGCTGAATTAGCCGCTTGAATTCCCGCCAGCGAATCTTCAAATACAATAGAATCGTCAGGAGCGACAAAAACCAATTGACACGCTCTAAGGAAAACTTCAGGGTCAGGCTTTGCGTTAGTAACATCATTACCATCAACAACCGCATCGAAATACTGCATGATATCGGTTTTTTCTAAAATAGGTCGGGCATTCTTACTAGCCGAACCTAAAGCGATATATTGATTATTGGCTTTTAGAAACTTCAACACATCAAGAACTCCTGGCAAAAGTTCGCTTTGGTCCATGTCCACTATATAGGACAAATAGAGTTCGTTTTTATCAAAAAGCCATTTGTCTTTTTCTTCTTGAGAAGCTTGAATATTTCCAAGATTAAGAATAATTTCTAGTGAACGAACGCGACTCACTCCTTTTAAATGTTCATTGTGTTCTGGAGTAAACTCGATTCCCAATTGTTGAGCCAGTTTTTGCCACGCTAAAAAATGGTAACGTGCCGTATCTACAATAACTCCGTCAAGGTCGAATATGAATGCTTTTTTATTTGTCATAACCATTTTTAATCTGAAATAGCTTGTTTTTCTGTTATTAAAAAGTTGCAAAGTCCCGCGAGAATTAAACAAATTCCTGCTAGAATCATTGCGTAAATGTGTTCCGTTCCAATCAATTTATATAGAAAATTAATACCGCCAAGTGCTGCAATAATTTGAGGAATTACAATAAACATATTGAACAATCCCATCATCAATCCCATTTTATTAGGGTTTACAGAACTTGAAAGCATAGCATAGGGCATGGATAAAATACTTCCCCATGAAATTCCAATTAGAATAAATGAAATATATAAGTTGGACGGTGTTGCATAAAACATGAACATAAAACCTAATCCTCCCGCTATCAACGAGAACATGTGAATGAACTTTCTGTTGATTTTATTTTTTGAAGTGTAAAAAGTCAAAAGTAACGCAAATGCCATCGATGACAACCCGTAAATTCCCATTGCAGAACCTGTTGAATCGGCAGCGGTATTGTAGGCTTTGTCTTTTTCTTGATACTCATTTTTATGTTGAACGTCTAGAAAATCAACTTGTCCTTCCTTGTTGAAAAGCACGTTATTTTCTGCATCCACTTGAGCATACAATTTGGCATCCGGTTTTGGCGCATTATAAACGTGTTCGGTTAAAGCAGGTGTTGCTAAACTCCACATTGTAAAAAAGGCAAACCAACTAAAAAATTGAATGACACCTAACTTTTTCATCGTAGAAGGCATTTCTAAATAGCCTTGCCACAAATCTTTGAAAAAGCGGGATTCTTTTTTTTCTCTTTGAAATTTTTCCAAGTCTTTTGGAGGGTCTTCTTTTGTTGTAATTAAAGTATAAATAATTGCCAGAAGAAAAACGCCGGCACCAATTGCAAACGCAATTTTGACAGAAAGCGGAATAATTCCGGGAGCGGCTTCATTTGAAACACCTAATTGTGTAATTAACCAAGGTAAATTACTGGCAATCCATGTTCCAATTCCGATAATTAAGGTTTGTACTACAAATCCGTACGACCTTTGAGAATCCGGCAATTTATCGGCAACTAAAGCACGGAACGGTTCCATACTAATGTTTATCGATGAATCTAAAACCCAAAGTAGTCCTGCCGCAACCCATAAAACGGGTGAAAAAGGCATAAAGAGAAGTGTAATTGAAGCTAAAATTGCTCCAATTAGAAAATAAGGCTTCCTCCTACCAAATCGAGGACTCCACGTATTATCCGATAAATATCCAATGATGGGCTGAACTAACAATCCCGTAAGTGGTGCAGCAATCCATAAACCTGGAATACTGTCTACATCGGCACCAAGGGTTTGAAAAATCCTTGACATAAAACCGCCTTGCAACGCAAAGCCAAACTGTATCCCTAAGAAACCGAAACTCATGTTCCAAATTTCCCAAAAACCTAATTTACGTTTTTCCATTATCGTAATTAATTGATTTACGATAAGTATTTCGACTTATCAAACTTTAATTTTGTTTCGAAGTAAAACTAAAAGCGTTGATAACGAAGTTGTAAATATATAAAAGTTTTCAATTCAAAGTTTTGAAATGAAATAAATTTTTAGATTAAGTATCTGAATTTTATAGAAATTTATTAATTTATAACACTGAAAATAAACAGATTAGCTAAAACTACAACGTTGGCGTAGATTCTCTAATTACTAAATGGGTTTCTATAACTTCCGTCTTATAATGTTCCTCTTCTTCGAGTTCTGTTTCCAATCGGTCGATAAGCATTTGTGCTGCTTTTCCACCCATTTCTATACCGTTTTGACCCACTGTTGTAATGCTTGGAGATGAATATTTAGAAATAATTCCATCCGTGAAACCAATAACTGCCATATCATCGGGAACGATAATGCCCCGCTTTTTTGCTGCTTTAATGGCAGTTACGGCGAAAAGTTCATTTACAGCAAAAACGGCATCTATCTTGTTATTATTAATCAGATTCTCAATTTGTTCCGTACAATTATCAATGTCTTCAATTTTTAGAATCAAGTTGGAATCTACCTCCATGTTATTCGCTTTCAAAGCTTTGACATAACCATCCGTTCTTAATTTACCAACACTCACGTAATCAACAGTGGTAATTAATGCAATGTGCTTGAAATTGGCATCAATTAATTTCTGAACGGCTTCAAAAGCAGCAAGGTTATCATCAATAATTACTTTGTCACATAAAATATCATTGGTTACCCGATCAAACATCACCACTGGCATTCCTTGATTTATGACTTCCGTAATGTGGTGAAAATCCTTTCTCAACTGCGTTTCTTTTGACAGCGACATGATAAAGCCATCGATGCTTCCATTGGCCAACATGTCCATATTAATTACTTCTTTATCAAATGATTCATCAGACAAGGTAACAATTACGTTATAACCTTTTTCATTGGCAACATGTTCAATTCCGCTAATTACAGTGGCAAAAAAATGGTGTACAATTTCAGGTATGATGATCCCAATGGTTTTGGTCTTTCGATTCTTAAGACTTAGCGCAATCAGGTTGGGTTTATAGTTGTATAACTTGGCAAAAGCTTGCACTTTAAGCCGCGTGTCTTCGCTAATTTCTGAGCTATCACGCAGCGATTTAGAAACCGTTGAAATAGAGACATCTAATTCCTTTGCTATTTGTTTAAGCGTTACTTTCCTTTTCATCTTAATATATTCGATTTCTAATATGCAGCTAAAGATAGAAAATGTTTTTATTTATCGGAAATATTGACAGGAAAACATGTTAAATTCGTAAAGTTGTCAACACGAAAACGTTTTCGCAACCTGTTTTCAAAATTGAAATTTTTTTAGCTGAAAAATTTGTATAAATTTAACATTCGAAGTAAAATTACAAGTGTACGAACGAAGAATAAACACAATTTTTTAACCTAAACAAAATGTATGAAAACAATTTACAATAAGTTGTTACTATTAGTACTACTTTTCCCTCTTAGTATTCTAGCACAGAGTACTTTTACAGGAACGGTTTTGGACCAAGTTTCCAACCAACCGATTCCTGGCGTAAATGTAGTAGTGGAAGGAACACAAAATGGTACTTCGACGGACTTTGACGGTAAATTTAGTTTGAATGTAAAAAAAGGCGACAACATCGTTTTTTCCTACATCGGATATAAAAACTACACACTTGTGTATACTGCACAAAAAGACATTGCAATCCGTTTGCAAGAAGACGCTTCTCAACTGGACGAAGTAGTAGTAATTGGTTACGGTTCTGTTAAGAAAAAAGATGCTACGGGATCTTTGACTACAATTTCTACAGAAGATTTTAATCGTGGACCTTTAGTTTCTGCAGATCAATTGATTCAAGGAAAAGTTTCTGGACTTCAAATTATTAATGGTGGTGGAGCTCCAGGCGAAGGTGCTCAGATTAGAATTAGAAGTGGATCATCTTTAAGTGCTGAAAACAATCCATTGTATGTAGTGGATGGCGTGCCGTTGGATAACGGAGGTGGAGGTGTTCAAGGAGGAAGAAATCCACTTTCTGCTATTAACCAGAATGACATTGAATCTGTAACGGTTTTAAAAGATGCTTCGGCAACAGCTATTTATGGTTCTCGTGCCTCGAATGGTGTAATTATCATTACCACTAAAAAGGGTAAAAGTGGCGATATGAAGGTACACTACAACGCTAATTTTTCTGTTGGTCAAGTAAGTGATTATGTTGAAGTTTTAAACTCAAAGCAATTTTCTGACTTTGTAATGCTACAAGGTTCGCCTGCTCAACAAGCTTTATTAGGAACTGCAAATACAGATTGGCAGAAAGAAATTTACAGAACAGCTTTAGGAACTGATCATAATGTTGCCTTTAGTGGTGGCGTAGATAATATCAACTATAGAGCTTCTGTAGGATACAGTGACTTAAGTGGAATTTTAAAAGAAGATAATTTTCAACGTGTGACTTTAAACACTAATTTATTAGGAAAGTTTTTTGACAATCATTTGAAAGTAGAGTTTACAAATAAAACGTCATCTAATAAAAATAATTACAGTAACCGTGAAGCAATTGGTGCAGCGGTAAGTTTTGACCCAACTCAAAATGTATACGATACAACTTACGGCTATGATTACTTTCAATGGTTGGATTTTAGTGATCCTAATGTAGCCATTCCAAATCAAGAAGTAAACGCAAGTAGAAATCCACTTTCATTGATTGAACAAAAAACCAATAAAGGAACTCAATACAGAAGTATTGGAAATGTACAATTTGATTATAAATTGCATTTTTTACCTGAATTAAAAGCAGTTGCTAACTTTGGTTATGACTACAGTTCAGGAAAAGGTTACGGTAGTACGGCTGCAAATTATGTAGTTTCAGGACAACGAAGCAGTAATTACAACAACTTGGAAGAAAAGAAAAACCGAGTGATGGATTTGTACCTTAACTATAACAAAACATTTGATGCAATTAAAACCAATCTTGATTTTACAGGAGGTTACAATTATCAAAATTTCAATTACATCAACAGCAGTTTTGTAAATGATGTGGTGAACAATGTGGTAATTCCAGGAAATTCTTCAAACGAAACGGTTAACTTACAGTCGGTTTTTGCAAGAGCTATTTTCTCTATTAATGATAAATACTTACTAACAGGATCTATACGTAGAGATGGTTCTTCTCGTTTTTCTGAAGATAACCGTTGGGGAAATTTCCCTTCAGCAGCAATTGCTTGGAAAATTAACGAAGAATCTATTCTAAAAGACAGTAAAATTATCAACGACTTGAAGTTAAGAGCAAGTTGGGGTATTACAGGTCAGCAAGAAATTGGAAAACGTTATCCTACTACACCTTTATACTTGAACTCCACAGAAACAGCAAGTTACCAAATTGGTTATGATGCGTCAGGAGTTCCAGTTTACTTGCAGCCTTACCGACCACAACCGTATAACTTGAATTTAAAATGGGAAGAAACCAAGCAATTAAATATTGGTTTGGATTTCGGATTGTTTGACAATAGAATTACAGGAACTGCAGAAGTATACAAGAAAAATTCTAACGACTTAATTGTATTTACTTCTAACCCACAAGGAGTTGGATTCTCAAATGCTGATTTTTATAACATTGGAGATATGGAATTTAAAGGAATTGAGTTGAGCATGGATGTATATCCTGTAAGAACCGATAATGTAAAATGGAGAATTGGTGGAAATATTACGTTCCAAGATTCAGAAGTTACTAAATTAAATTTAGTGCAATCGGCAGACAGTCAAGGATTAACTGACGTAGGTGGTATTTCTGGTGGAACAGGAAACTATGTTCAAAACCATCAAGTAGGTTTTGCTCCATTTTCATTCTATGTTTTAGAGCAAACTTATGATGTAAATGGCGCTCCAGTGGAAGGTGTTTATGTGGACAGAAACCAAGATGGTCAAATCAACGAAAATGATTTGTACCGTTATAAAAAGCCAGCTGCTGATTTCTATTATGGATTCAACACTGATTTCCAATATAAAAACTTTGATTTCAACATGTCTTGGAGAGGAAGTTATGGTAATTACAACTATAACAATGTGTATTCTAACTTTGGAAACGTTTCCACTTCATTGCCAGGAAATGGTAACTACTTGAATAATGCCTCTACTAATGTATTAGAAACTAACTTTGTATCTCCACAATATGCTTCTGATTATTATGTTCAAGATGCCTCTTTTCTTCGTCTTGATAACGTAACTTTAGGTTATTCTTTTCCAAATGCATTGGGTGAAGGTAAAAATTTACGCTTAACAGGTGCGGTTCAAAACGTATTTATTATTACAGATTACAAAGGAATTGACCCAGAAGTTTCGGGTGGAATTGATAACAATTTATATCCACGACCGAGAACCTATACTCTAGGTTTAAATTTAAATTTCTAAAAAATAAAAAAATGAAAAATATATTTAAAACATTGACCAAATTGGGCGTCGTAATTCTTGCGATGACAATGGTTTCTTGTGTTAGCGAACTCGATCAAGAAGCGCCAAATGATGGCAATCAAACTTCTAGCGAAGAGTTCTTTAAAGATCCTACTTCATACAAGCAATTTTTAGCTAAATTATATGCTGGATTAGCAGTTTCAGGACAAAATGGTCCGGCTGGAAGTCCAGACATCAGCGGAATTGACGAAGGTGAAAGCCAGTACATCCGTGGTTTATGGGTAATGCAAGAACTTACTACAGATGAAGCTATTATTGCTTGGAATGATAAAACCATCAAGAACTTTCACAATCACTCGTGGACGTCTCAAGATTTATTCATCAATGCAACTTTTAATCGCTTGGACTTTCAAGTTAAATTATGTAACGAATTTTTACGCCAGACGGATGAAGCAAAATTAAACTCTCGTGGTGTAAGTGATGCTTTAAAAGCTGAGATTAACACATTTCGTGCAGAAGCTCGCTTTTTAAGAGCGATGAGTTACTGGCACTTTTTAGACTTGTTTGGAAATGTAGGTTTAGTTACGGAAGATTCTCCATCGCAGTTTTTCTTGCCGCAACAAGCGTCTAAACAGGAAATTTTTGATTTTATAGAATCGGACTTGCTTGCTTCCATGGAAGACATGCGTGTTCCAAATCCAGCTTCACCAGATTATCCAAGAGCAGACCAAGCAGCAGCATGGATGTTACTAAGTAAATTGTACATGAATGCAGATGTCTATATCAATACCAACCGTTATACTGATGCAATGACGTACATCAAAAAGGTAACAGACGAAAGTGGTTATTCTTTAGCTTCAAATTACAACGAATTATTTCTAGCAGATAACGACCGTCCAGCAGTACGACGCGAAGTACTTTTTGCAGTAGCTTTTGATGGATTGAGAACTAAAACCTACGGCGGAACTACTTTCTTAACACACGCTCCAGTTGGTGGAACAATGGTAGCATCAGAATTTGGCATCAACGGAGGTTGGGGTGGAATCAGAACCACATCTGCTTTTGTTTCTAAATTTAATGATGCTGAAAATGATACTAGAGGTCAATTTCACACTGATGGACAAACATTGGAAATTGCAAATGTGGGTACTTTTACCGACGGATATGCAATCAAAAAATTTAAAAATGTTGATGTCAATGGTAACCAAGGTTCTGACGCATCAGGCGACTTTGTTGATATTGATTTCCCTCTCTTTCGTTTAGCAGATGCTTATTTAATGTATGCTGAATGTAACTTAAGAGGCGGAGGTGGCGATAATGCAACAGCACTTAGTTATGTAAACATGTTGCGTCAAAGGGCATACGGAAACAATAGTGGAAACGTTTCAAGCATAAATTTGAACTTCATTTTGGATGAAAGAGCGAGAGAACTACACTGGGAAGGACATAGAAGAACCGATTTAATTCGTTTTGGAAAATTCACAGGTGGATCTTACATCTGGCCTTGGAAAGGAAATGTACCAAACGGTGCTCCAACTGCTTCCTTCAGAAATGTGTTTCCAATTCCAGCATCAGCTTTAAACGGAAATCCGAATTTAACTCAAAACGCAGGTTATTAATTTATCAAAAAATAGACAAATGAAAAATATATCAAAATCATTAATTGCATTATTTGCAGTTTTAGCTTTCTCTTGTAACTCGGACGATGTGCAGGACAGACCAATTATTAAGGGTATTGACGCTCCTATGTTAATGGCACCTGAAGAAGGAAATACGTACATTTTATCCGTAGAAAACGCTTCAAATCAAGCAGAACGTTTTGTATGGTCAAAAGCAAATTTTGGTCAAGAAATTGCCGTGAATTATGAAATCCAACTGGATAAATCTGGAAACGAATTTGCCAATGCACAATCACTTGGTGCTGTAATTGGAGGAACGCAATTATCTGTCTCTGTCGAAACAATGAATAATGCAATACTTGCCGTTGGTGGTGAGCCTTTCGAAGCTAATAGTTATGAGATTAGAGTAAAAGCGAGTGCGAACGATACTTTTGCACCAATGTTTAGTAATGTAGCAGGAGTAACTGTAAGCCCATATTCTACAAGTCTTCCACAATTATATGTAGTTGGAAATTTCTTAGAAAACAGTGGTTACGGTGCAAACTGGACGAATGCACCTACACTTCCCTCAATAGCTTCTCCAGGATACGGTCAAACAAACTTTGAGGGATATGTATACATGAACGAGCCTATTTCCGAATTTAAATTGCTACCACAATTTTCAAGTTTTGAAGGAGATTACGGCTTAAATCCAGCGGTTCCAGGAGCATTGTTACAAGAAGGAGAAGAAAATATAAAAGTGAATGGAGCAGGTTACTACAGAATTCAAGCAAATATAAATCCTACAGTTTTATCTTACAGTGTAACAGCAACAACATGGGGAATCATTGGGAACGCAACACCAGGTGGTTGGGATAACAGTACTCCAATGACGTACGATAAGGACACCAAAAAATGGTCCATTATTGCAATAATGACAGCTAAGTCTGCTCCAGACGACGGATGGAAATTTAGAGCAAACAATGCATGGGATATCAACTTAGGAGATAATACTCTAAATTCAACTGACGGCACTCTAAGAGAAGGTGGAGAGAATATTGGAATTGCTGTTGCGGGAACTTATAAAATCGAATTAGATTTAAGTAATCCTAGAGCTTATACCTATACGATCACTTTACAATAGTTAATAATAAGAAAGGCTGCCTTAACGGGCAGCCTTTCTTATAAACATATAAGATTATGAGAAAAATTACATTACTCCTTTTATTTCTAAATGTATGCGCTTTTGCACAAACAACTACTATTCCTGCACCTGCTTTGGCAGAAGGTTCCGTAGAAGTTCGTTTTAACAAGGCAGGAACACCGCTTGCCACATATACCGGCATCATTTATGCCCACATCGGACTTACCGTAAATGGTGTTCAATGGCAAAACGTAAAGGGTACTTGGGGAAATAATACGCTTCAACCCGCATTGACTTTAGTGTCAGGAACAACATACAAACTTACTCTAGGACCTGATCTGTATACTTCTTTTGGTATTCCAACAACAAGTACGATTACACAAATTTGTGTGGTTTTTAGAGCTGCTTCGGGTGCACCACAATCAGCGGATACGTTTCTTCCCGTAGGTGCATTTCAATTGAATTTGACTGCACCCGTTGCAGACAGTGCTACAATTTTAGTTTCAGGCGCTAGCTTTACCGTAGCTGCAAATAATACTGGTGGTACTGCAAGTTATGTTTTGAAAGCTAATGGAACTACCGTAAATAGTATTCCAAGTACATCAAACTATACTTTTACACAAGCAAACATTACTGCCAATCAAAATTATACTTTGGAAGCTACTCAAGGTTCTTCAACTATTACCAGAAAGTTTTCAGTTATTGTAAACGGAGGTGCTGTTACAGAAGGTATTCCTACAGGTTTAAAAGATGGTGTCAATTACAATACTAATGATGCAACAAAAGCTACATTGGTTTTAAGTGCACCAAATAAAGATTTCATTTACATTGCAGGAAGCTTTAACAACTGGGAGCCCAATGCTTCATACGCAATGAAAAATGATCCTGCTTCGGGAAAGTTTTGGCTGGAATTGACGGGATTGACTCCTGGAACAGTATATACCTACCAATACTGGGTAGGTGATCAAACCAATCTTCCTGCTACTTCTCCCGCAATGGTCAAAACTGCAGATCCCTTTTCAATTTTAGTGCTTAGTCCTTTTGATGATCCTGAAATTGCCGCTCTTGGTGTTTATCCAAATTTACCTGCTTATCCAGCGGGACAAGAACGTGAAGTGAGTGTATTGCAAACAGGACCAACCGCTTTTTATCAATACAATTGGAGCGCGGCTACCACTAATTTTGTAAAACCAAACGTAAAAGATTTGGTTATTTATGAAGTTTTAGTGCGTGATTTTGATGCCAATCGAACGTATCAAAATTTAATCGATCGTATTGATTATTTTAAAAATTTAAAAATCAATGCCATTCAATTGATGCCTGTGATGGAATTTGAAGGCAATGAAAGTTGGGGTTACAACACTTCCTTCCACATGGCCTTAGACAAACGCTATGGATCAGAAGCCAAGTTGAAAGAATTTATTGATTTATGCCACCAAAACGGCATTGCAGTTATTCTTGATGTGGCGTTAAATCACGTTTTTGGACGTTCGCCATTGGCTAGAATGTGGATGAAGGATACAGACAATGACGGTTGGGATAATGGTACTACTGCCGAAAATCCGTATGCAAATGCAAACGCAATGCATTCCTATAATGTAGGAACCGATTTGAATCACTACAATGAACCCAACAACCTTACTGGAAATTATGTAAAGCAAACCATTGAGCGTTGGATGAATGATTTTAAAATTGATGGTTTCCGATGGGATTTAACTAAAGGTTTTACGCAAAACTGTCCCTATACAGGAAGCGGTAGTGCTCAAGATGCATGTACCAATAGTTACCAAGCCGATCGTGTAGCAAAATTGAAATACTATGCCGATTTACAATGGAACATAGACCCGAATTTTTACGTAATTTTTGAACACTTAGGAACTGGAGGTTCATACAATGAAGAAGTAGAATGGGCAAATTATAGAAAAACAGCAGAACCAGACGGGATTTCTAAAGGCATTATGCAATGGCGAAAAATGACGGATGCATATGCAAACTTCTTAAAAGGAAACAGCACGAATCTTTCTGGAGTTGCTGATGCTAGCGATCGATTCATTGGTTATGCAGAAAGTCATGATGAAGAACGCGTCGTGTATAAAGCATTGACAGAATCAGGTCAAACGCTAAATAATTTGCCAAAAGTATTAAAACGTCTTTCGGCTATGGGAGCGCTACATTTATTGGTTCCTGGACCTAAAATGATTTATCACTTTGGCGAATTGGGATACGATGATTCTATCTTTACATGTAACAATGGAACGGTTAATTCTCCAACGGATAGCGCTTCTGGAGATTGTAAACTGGATACTAAACCACAAAATCAGTGGACTGGAAATTGGTTAGCAAACGTGGCACGTAAGAAAGTGTATGACGATTGGTCGCGCATGATTGACCTAAAAAAGAACGAAAATGTTTTTGAAAACGGACAACATTCATGGAATTTTTCTACTACAGGAAAACCGCGTTTGGACATTTACACTAGTACTACCGCAACACCAAATTTAAGTTATGTATTTGTATTGACCAATGCAACCAATAGTGATTCTAACACAGCAGGTAATTTTCCTTATACAGGTGTTTGGTACAACTTAATGGATGGAACACCACTTACGGTTACAAGTACCACACAAACGGTAGCTATTGAAGCTGATGGTTTTAAAGTTTTTGGAAACAAACAAGCGTTTTTGAGTCAAACGGATTTCAATGCTACTAAAGTGGTTTTACAACCCAATCCATCCACTGGAACGTTTTTCATAAATACCGACACCCAAAATGTTGTTATTTATAACCTCACCGGACAATTGGTAAAGGAATTTAAAGGAAGTTTTGACAGCAGTCACTCCTATTCGATCGACGGGTTGACCGACGGTGTTTACTTAGTACGAATCACAGATGCAAACAACAATCAATCTTCCATGAAGTTGATTAAAAGATAAGGTTCAGTTGATTTAGTTAATTTTGTAAAAGTGGTTCTTTCAATTTAGAAAGAGCCACTTTTTTTTATGGTCCGATTACACCTCTCGCAATTTTTAAAGATTACCACTTCTTCACAGGGATAATTGGCACACTATTTTCTAAGATAATTCTGTATTAAAAATAATTTTTGACTCCAGTCAAAATACTTTGCACGGCATAAGAAGCCAAGATCATTCCCATAATCTTACTTAATACTGTAATTCCGTAATTCCCAATGACCTTCTGCAGGTTATTGGCCGTTAGCAAAATCAGACACGTTATTCCGATAACAAGTAAAACGATGGCTGTAGTGATTGCTTGCTGTTGCCACGTGTAAATATGATTATTAGTCAATAAAACTACCGTTAAAATTGCACCTGGCGAAGCGATAGAAGGAATTGCAATTGGAAATACTGTTACATGTTTATAATCTGTAATTTTATTTTTTTCTAAGTCGGGCTTTCCATCACCAAAAATCATAGTTAAGGCAAATAAGAATAAAATTACGCCACCAGAAATTTGAAACGCATCAAGTGAAACCGACATGCCTTCCAAAATAAATTGACCAATAACAATAAAAAACAGCAGTATGAAAAACGCAATTAAAGAAGCACGAATAGCGATTTTCCTTTTATGGTGAAGATCAAATTCTTTTGTGGCTTCAAGGTAGACTGGAATGGTACCGATTGGATCAATGACTGCGAAAATAAAAAATATTGTAGTTAGAATTTCTATCATGAAAAATTGGAGTAAGTAAGGGTTTTAGCTTTTCTCACAAAATAGAACTTCAGCGTACTAAAAACAACATTTTATGCTAACTTTATCACTATTTACTGTATTATGATTCGAATCGATTAATAATTCAATACCTTTTGTAAGTCCAATAGTTACATCCTTTTAGTTTAATAACATGTAAGAAAAATCGCTTTTGGTCTTAAAAACGGGCCGATTCCACTTAAACTCTTCCGTTATATTTGGAACAGTTTGATGCAATAGTTCGCGTACTAATTGCATGATTGCTCTAAATTCATACGGTGCATTTTCAATGTATGCTGTCACTTCTTTATTCATAATTACGGTACGGTATTTACTTTAAATACACATGAGATTTTAGTACAAAGCTGCTTCATAAAAAATGAAACTTACTTCTTATAATTGGATTCGTATGTATTGATCCATTCGTTAACTGCCATCTTTTTCATTAACTGACCAATCAATTCAAAAGGAATTGCATCTAATTTTTTAAAACGTATGCAACTTTTGCCCATGTCAAGTTTCTGGGGGCTGTGTTTTGGATATTCATTTACAAACCATTCTAATAATTTTGGATCAGCATAAATACCCATATGGTAAAAATTAATGGAATTTTTTTGATTAGCGATTGCTGCAAAAGGCAAAGGCTCACTGGTCTTGCAATGGTAACCTGCTGGATAAAGAGCATGCGGCACTACATATCCAAGTCCGCCATAACTAATTGCCGGTTCAAATCCTGCTGGAAGATGTTCTACAATTACCTCATGCAACTTATTAAATTGTGTTTTTCTATCGGGTGGAATTTGTGCTAAAATTTCTTCCACTGTAGTTCCCTCTGCCTTCATTTAAAACTTATTAAATCTGTTATATTTATTTTCTACTACTCCAAATTTCATGGATCGGATCTCCTTTACTTGAAAAGCCAGAATGATTCCAATTTCCGTCAATCAATTCAAAATTAAATTTTATTTTTAATCCCACTTTGGTTTCATCTTTGGAAAAGAATGCAATACTCTCTTTGTAATCACCATTAATTGTGGTATACGTTCCGCCTCCCGTTCCTAAAAACTGCTTGGTATCCGTATTATAAGCAATCCATTAAAAACGGGTTCCTGAAAGAATTTTCATTGTTTTCCTAGGGCCACTTATATCACGCAATTGATTTTTACCATCTACTACACGACCCGACATGAGCCAAGCACCATGCAGTTTTCCCGGCTGATTGTTATCTATTCTTGTAAATTTAATACCACTTTCCAGAAATCTCAATTCACTATTTGATACTTTGAATTGAAAGGTAGACTCAGTTCCGACGCGTTCCGGCTTACTAGAATCAAATTCAATTTTTTCAATTACTGCACCGTTTTTCGTTTCCCACGAACCGCCTTTGGTTTCGATAAATTTTCCCGAAATTTCATTATAGGTTGTAATAACATGATATCCATCAGAGAAAATTGCAACAGTTTTTAGCTTTTCGTCATTTTCTGATGTAGAGATATGTTCCCAAGCACCAAGCAAATTTTGCGCATTGGCACCCAGAGATAATAATGTAAAAATAAGTAACGCAATGAGCTTATTCATAATAATTTGAATTATTGTAGGTTAGTAATTAAAACTCATTTTACGCTTGACGCGAAAACGGCCTGTTCTGGCATAATTCCTTTTTGAATCATTTGTCTTGTAAAACGAACTAAAAGCCTCCATTACTTGAAATTAATCTTATTTAGTTTAAACTTGCATCCTTAGTTTTGAATAAAGGAATTAAAGATTCTCCTGAAAAAACGAGTATTTGTAAAACAATTAAAATTACAATAATGAGTGCAAATGCAAATTGAGAGGTTACCTTAATTGCCGCATATTGCGATTCTACTTGTTGCATAATCAACTTTGATTCGTCAAGCTGAATCACAGAAAGTTTGGTTAATGAAGCAAGAATGCTGTCCGTTTGAATAAAAGGTACATTCTGACTTCTTGAAATTATATCTTCCAGCTTTTTAAAGTTGCCAATCAATTCGTCTGCTGTTTCTTTCTCTATTTTTGTAAGTTTTGTTTTGCTAAATATTGCAAAAGTAGTGTTGAACTCTTTGGTCAAATTAACCATTGCGTTAGTTAGGTCTGGTTTTTCATTGTCTTGCAAAATTTCTCTTATTTCATATGTATTTTGTGCCATTTTAAGGATGTAATTCTCTACAACCAATCGATCATCGTACATAGTGGAAATGGAATTTTTTACATTTTCGGTATGCAATTGATCCAGATAATTACTTAAAAGCACCAGTAGGCAAAGCGCTATGAGTACAATTGACGCCACTAGTTTATTTTTGATACTGTAAGTCCACTTCATAAATAATTTCTGTTTTTGCCCGTTACTGTAAAATTTCTGCCGAAATTAAATACTCTTCTAATTTTCGATAGGACCGATTAAAAATATCGGATTTCGGCTTTGCAAACTTGCGTTTATTAGATACATAATCCACTAATATAAAACAATTTTACGAAATAACACAAGATTTACCAGAAGTTGAAAAACGCAATTGATTGTTCAAAAAGGGTTTCATTGCGATTTAGACATGAAAAAACGAATGTAGTTAGGAACTTATTGCTCGTTTTTCAAATGGTTTACGCTCTCAAATGTTGCAGACTATTTTATTTTTCTGCTGCAATTTTCCTCACTTCTGGACTTATCAAGTTCGGGTCCAGTTTATCCGTAAGGTTGATGTATTTTTTAAGGCTGTCTTTCTGTGTAAAATAAGCATAAGACCTTGCTAGCGAACCATAAATTTTAGCATTATTCGGATCTAATTTTAATGCGTTTTTTAAATTTTTAATGGTGAGTTCAAGGTAGTCTACTTCTTTAGTTTCAAAAAATAATTGGCCATAACTGGTCGCCATACTTTCATATACTTTTGGATTGTTTGGATTGATTTGAAGTGACTTTTTAAATAATGAAATGGATTGTTTTAACTCGTGCTTCATTCCCATAAGATTGCCAAATCCCCAATACACCTCAGCATTTTCTGGATCCAAGAGCCAAGCTTGGTTGAATCTTTTCATCGCTGTTTCGGGATCGTTGTTATAAAAATTGCCCCAGGCCTTTCCAACGTAATGTTCTGCAGCTAATTTTCTACTTTTAAATAGTTTATCGCAATCTAAAAGAAATGCAATGTCGCTTTTAATTTGTTGCTCACATTTTTTAACGGATCCATACATGGGAAGCAAATTAATTCCTTCCGGACAATCTTGTTTGGTGGTACATCCGAGTAGCATAATTGCAAAAATGAACAAGGTATTTTGAAGTACAATTTTAATCATGATTTTAAACGTATTGAAATAAACTGAATTATAATGCATTTAATTTGTGATCACCATTTTGATAAATAATCGTAAAACCCTTACAGTTTTAAGAGAAAGCAATAGTATAATTTACCATTTTTTTCACAGGACTGGGAGAAATAATATTTTTTACAAATGACTTTCTATTATTTTCATAATTCACGACCTATTGTTCACAATACCTTGCCAGTAATCCATTCTTATCTTTGACAAATAATCTTCTTTCTCCATAATAATATTCAATTCGATCAATCGTAGCAATAACAGAATCTGTTTTTTTGTCAATTAAAGTATCGTTTTCAAGCCTTAAATAGTTGTTCTCTCTAAAATCTAAAATATCGGAAACATATCCTTCACCATTGCTACCACAGTATTTCCAAAGACTATTTTTTAAGTCATTTTTAGTTCCACAAGATTGAAATTGAAACGCTAACATCAGAAATAGTACGATTGAATTTTTCATGAAAATAATTTTGGTTTAACGACTTGCAGTACGTGATTCTCTAAGATTTGTGGCGTAATTTAGCAAATAAAAGCCGAATAGAAAATTCGTAAGGTTTCCCATAAGTAGACTAAAAAACCATTAATTATAGATCGTATTAAATCAGGTATTATTTAATTGCATCTTCAAAAGTAGGTCTTTTTCGTTTTCCAGAAATAACATCATTAATAGTCGATCTGATATTTTTATTTACGGAGTCATTACGTTTTAATTTAATCGCATTATCTATAATATCTTTCGCTTCTTGATCTTTACTGGCTAAAAGTAAATTCATAGCATGATTGCCCATTAAAACAAAATCATTGGGTTTTCTTTTTAGAGATTCTTCAGAATAATATAATGCTTTATCAAAGTCTTGCAAGTGCATAGCTTCCAATGCGGCTTCCATAGGAATGGAATGATTTTCTAATTCAATTCTACAAGCATTTTCTAAATATTCAAGAGCTTCATCGTGCCGTTCTAATCTTTGAAACGATTTTGATATTAGCACCATACTTTGCCAATGCTCAGGGACTATCTCAAGGCATTTTTGAAATTCTTTTACAGATTCTTCAAGTCTTGATTTCTCTGATTCATTCAGTTTTTTTCTTTGGTATCCATCTAGCAAAATCAATCCGTCTTGTTTCTTTCCTGCTCGCTCAAATAGGTCATTAAATTCTTGATATTTTTTATCCTCTTCTACCTCTTCATTAATCTTGTCATAGATTGTTCCGTTCATAAGATTTGTTATTTCTTCTGGAACTAACTCCTTTCCATACTTTGAATAAGGGTTAAGGATAAATGTTGCTCCTTTTGCAACTGCAAATAGATCCTGACCTTTCAAACTCATGAAAGAAACTTCATCTTTTATAATCCCTTTATCGAAAATCCTGTTTGAAGAAGTGAAAATTGGAATTTGCCCTTGTTCAAAAGTTACAAATCCAACAACTGTGTTCTCCTCCAATGTTTGAATTCCTTCATCGGAATTTGAATTCCCGTCCGTCAATACAAACAATTGATTCCATAACAATTTTTGATAAAATTCTTTTTGAGCAGCTATTTCAGATGAAGCACGCATCAAGCTCTTTTCCAGTTCATTTTCTGGAAATGTGGAGTCCGTTTTCTTTTTTTTAAATATGTCAAATATTCCCATTTCGTAATTGTAATTATGTAACGTTTATGTATCAGAATAATTGCGGCTTTTTATGCGAGGATTTTCCGAAGAAAAATCAGACGTTACAAACACGCAACGACCTTTGAGTAAGCACTAAATCGCAATTATTTTTATAGGACATAAGTTTGTAATTCAGTTTTTTCATAGTTATGATTCAAGTCATAATTCAATATAATTTTCGGTTTTTCAAAAATCTTATTGCTGAAATAGGTACTGTATCCAGCTTTTCCCATTTCATATTCATAAGTCAAGTCAATATCAGTTGTCAAAATTCCGTAACTAACCTTATAAGTTCCATTTCCGTAATATCCGCTCGAAAATGTTCCGTCAGATTTTAAAATCAGTGTGTCTGCTACGTGAGGCGATTCCAAACAACAGTGTTCGTTTTCGTAATTTGTATTTACATAAGTTCCGATTACTTTTGATTCAGTCATAGGTAGATTGCCTCGTAAAATTAATAATCCTATGAAGAATAAAAGTCCAATTCCAAATATTTTACGTCTCATTTCCTAAGTTGGTTACAACGGTTCTCGGCTTTGCTGGGTTGCGAACTTCGTAACCGATTACTTTCCGCTAAGATAAATTTTCTTGCGAAAAATAGAAGTGAATTTCCCACCTATTTCGCAATCTTGCAAAACCGTTATTGGCAGTAGTTAAAAATGTTTAATCGCTTTAATTCCCGAATATATTTCTATTTTATTAATAATTTCAGTATCAAATCTTTTTTCAATTCTTTCTTTTTCATCATTGCTAAAGTCTTCTTCTTTTAGCCACTGATTATGTCTTTTAGTGAATACGGAACGAATTGATAGAATAGTTGGTCCATTTTCATTTCCATTTCCCACAAATGATACATAATACATTTCTTCAGGCTCTGATTGAAAATAAAAAATTCTTGTATCTAAAAATCCAAAACCTCTTTTTTTCCAATCATCATTGTCTTTCCATTTTGCAGGAATTTTAAGTTCTGGATTTTTCACAAACTAAGTTTCAATTGCTTTTTCAATATTCTGTTTTGGCGTTTCAAAAGTTCTATTATCAAAACCTCCTAAAGTTCCATCACAACTAATTAATAAAGAACTGAATAAAAGAATAAAAAAGAGTTTAATTTTCGCGATTCTGCGGGTTAATTACTGCCAACTACTAAATATTCTAAACTTTATACAACACTTTCATGAACCCTAAAAATCCTCAAAGCACTTCAACCAGTTCTTCAGTCATTAATTGCTCTAAACTTCCAATAATTGTTTTTAACCACTTGAAATAGAAATACTGAGATTACAAGAATGTCATTGCTTTGAATTGTTTACCACTTGCAAGGTTGCTACAATTTCCTTAACCGTTTCACGAGCAGTTTTTCCCACACCGTAAATGGTTGCTGATGCAAATCCGGTCCAGTTGCCATAACCCACAAGCCACAAATTGGGTTCTTGTATGGACCGCGTATTTATAGTTGCAATTGTATCGTTTTCCATAATATTCAATGATTCTAGGTGATTTAAGTTGGCTCTAAAACCAGTGCACCAAATAACAGCGTCAAAAGCCTCTTTAGTTCCATCTTCCCAAATCACTCCGTCTTTATAAAATTCCTTAAAGGGACGATTGGCGTTTAAGACATTTCTATTTCGTGCTTCTTTTACAGTTTCAATCATGACAATATTGGCGAGCGAAACACTAAAATTGCCTTTGTTTTCTTCGTTTGATTTTCCTAAAAATTTTTGTGTTGCTTCATTAAAAAGGTAACGGCCGTCAATAGCGTCCGGGAGAAAGGAAGGTTCGCTTATCGTTACCCATTTTGTCGCAGCTACTTTTGAAACTTCAGCTAAAATTTGTGCTCCCGAATTTCCTCCGCCAATAATGAGCACTTTTTTATGTACCAAATCGGTGGCATTTTTATAATTGACAGAGTGCATTTGCACACCCGAAAATTCATTTGGATCTGGAACCTTTGGAATAAAAGGTTTTCTGGCAGTTCCAGTGGCACTTACTAGCGTTTTGGAATAAAAAACACCCTTATTGGTTATGATATTGAAAAGACCATTATCTTGCTCCACTTTAAAAACTTCTGTATCTCTTTGAATGGGAAAAGCATAGCGCTTTTCATATGCTGCTAAATAATCAATAAATTCCATTTTGGTAGGATATTCTTCCTCACTTTTTGGCATTGCCCAACCGGATAATGAACTATAGTCTGAAGGCGAAAATAGTTTCAGGCTGTCCCAAGTGTGCAACCAAGAACCGCCTGCAACTCTTTGATTGTCCAAAATTAAATAGTCCAACTGGCTTCTTCTTAAAAAATAACCTACAGACAATCCTGCTTGACCGCCTCCAATAATAATTACATTGTATATTTTCATTCAATTACTTTTAATGCGGTTGCCACAAAGAAATCCGAATTAAAAAATTAGTTTCGGACTTTCATAAAACGAATCGACTGCTAACATAACGTTTCTTTTATTCGCCGTGACGCCTCTAAAATTCTTTTATACCAAATCCAAGTGGCGCTTTTAAAGCTCCAGAATCGTACATATTGATATATATTGAAACAGTATCTTTAGAACCTTCCCAAGTAACGCGGTAATTGTCAAGAATTGCCATGCCCATCATGCCGTTTTTACTTTTTATTGGACAGCAACTTCCCGATCGGAAATAAGACACTTTTTCGCCGTTAGGTCCGGTTAATGCATTCAAATACCTTCGCTCATTTTTTGGACCATTGGTACTTGCCACTCCGCCAACTTCCACTGGATTTTTTTCAGAAAGTCCGTAGGATGAGTTTGTGGAAATTTCTTTTAGTTCAAATGTATTGTCGTCTAGCAAAATTGGGCTGTTGCTTTTGGTAGACGAACAAGAAATGGTGCAAAGGACGAATGCTGCAATTACTAGCTGTTTCATACTGTTGTTTTTTTGTTACTATGATACTTTTTTTACCTGATACATTAAGCCATAACTTTCGCAAAATGCCGTTTGGAATGCGTTCATCAATTAAACACTATTTCTTAGTTGATTTTAATATTACTATCAAATCATCTATAATTCCATCTCTTTTTACTTTGAACTATTCCTTTCAAGCCGCAACATTTTCAAGCTTAATATAAATTTTTAACCGAATTTTTCTGCTGCTTTTTAAAAGTATGTGATGCGTTTTCCAACTCTTTTTTTAGTTCCAATTCAGTTAGCTTTGGGTCTCCTATAATTTGATTCTTTAATGAAATGTATTCATTTTTTAGCACTCCAAATAGTCGTATTTTCCAATTTCATGTAGTTTTGAGGACTGCATCATTTTGGGTCTTTGGTTGGTGTTTTTTTTATTATTGCAAAACATTTTATACTGCCTTGCAATACAACTAAGATAGTTAATTCTATGATAAGTTTGATTACCAAAAATTATTTATGATGCTATAAAAAATTCGTTTGTTATGAGATTAGAATTATAAACCTTTCAAATTAAACTTTTCTTCATGCCTTCCGCGATACACCTCCAGAAATAATTGAAAAAAGATTTCTCTTTGATTCGTTCTACATCAACTTTTTGCTGCAGCAATTCGCCGTCAGAATCATCGCTGATCAGTAAATTACCGATCCAACTTTTCAACTTACTTTTCTCCTCGGGATTTTTATTCTTGTATAAAGTCACTTCCAATCCGCTGTACTTTAAAGCAAAATCACCACCTGCCACATCATCATTTCCCGCAAAATTAAAGTAGACCTGCTCAAAAGTTCCCTTAGTTGTGGCATTCAAATACGGCTTAGTGAAAACTGCTAATTTTCCAGTTTCAAAATCTAGAATCCGTCCTTTAATTTTAAACGCATCCGTTTTATCCATGACATTAAAACTCCAATCTACTTTCATCGGAGAACGCTTCATGAACTTACAATCAATGGCAATGACCACATCGGGTAATTTCGTTTTTTGATAACCACTATTTATCTGTGTTGCAGTCAAATTAAATGCATCAAATTCCAATTTCCCAGCTCCTTTTTCAAATGTTTTTTCTTCCTCATAGACCAAATTTGAATTGGCTATTGCCAGTGTATCCACTTTTAGTTCAAAAGGCATTTCACGCAGCAACTTATTGTAAAGCGGCTTGACGGACAAATCGTCTTCAGGCATTTTACTACGGTAAATATTGGCCTTCATTTGGTCAATTGCAATTGCACTGCTTCTAAAAAACAATACTTCTTCTTTAAAACCCCAGTCCATATTCTTAACCGCAATTTTTTCGGCTTTTAGTGTGTACAAATCTTTTTCCTTTGGCAATTGATTGACAAACTGCACTCGGTTGAATTTGGAAACCATAGAAAATTGATCTACTTCCAAACCGCTATTTGTCGTATTTATTTTATTTGTTTTTATAGTATAACCGTCGTCTGTTTGGTACAACAAACTGTCGCAACTAAACGCATATTTTTCAAAAGTAAACGGAATTTTCTGCGCTAATGTATTTTCAGAAATCACAATACCGTCCAATTGAATGGTGACATTTTTTGCAGAAAAAAGGGTCTTATTGTTCTTGAGATTGACAATAGAAAAATTTCCGTTTTCCAAATTAATATCATCTACTTTAATGATGTTCTGAAAAGGAGCCACCACCTGCGAACCGATATTTTTAGTCGAATTCACCGTTTTGTCATTGTCTTTAAATAAAGTGATTTTGGCTCCTGAAACCGTAATGGTATTGGCGGCAATTTTATTACTAAATAATAATGAAAGTATAGAAAAATGTGTCACTTTTACACGTTCAACAGAACCGAAAAGTCCATTTTTAGACAAGCTGTCTTTGGAACGCTCCTTTGGAACAATCGTAATTTCAGTAGCGTCAATTGTTCTTGAAAGTAACGAAATATCTAAATCCTTATACTTGATTTCGTAAGGCGTTTCGTTCTTTTCAGAAATCAATTGTGGAAGCTTTGCATTGATCCACCAATTGATTCCAAGGGAAATTATTGCTAGAACTGCAAGTGTTCCAAGTGCAAAAAGTGCTATTTTTTTAAAATTAATCTTCATATTTATCGGAGTCAGAATATAAATATAAGAAGTTCAAAATGGGAACTTGTTTAAACTATCATAAAATTAGAGAAGCCATCACCCAATCTTTGCTGATTTTTAAAACTAAAAGACGCGTCAAGGTTTTTAATAATCAAAATACCAATTGAAAATATCCGATCGGATTCCCACGGTAAACCAACTCGTAGTACTTTGTTTCACTAAATCAGTTTCGGTTTTTGGATCAAATCTTCTGTACATATAATTGGCAAACAATTTTAAATTTGTGGATGGATTGACCAAATAACCGGCTTGCAAATCAGCAATAACGATGCTTGTTTTATTTCCTTGACCAATTTTTACACCGGTATCCAATGCGCGATTTTCGTCATAATCACGGTAAATGTTCCCACCATAATTGAGCGAATCCGTTGCTGTATTAAAATCCAAACCTCTAATCCCATAAGTAACTTTTGCATCTGCAAAGTAGCGGCCTTTGTGATACCGTGCTGCTGCAATTAATTCGCGGGTATTTCCTCCCCAAGCATGTCCTATACTTTGATTATTGTGTCCGTAATTGGTCAAAGGATCGCTGTGGGAATATACATACGGACGAATGTTATTGTATTCCAATTGAAGCAATAAATTCGGAATTTTAAACGCATTGTAGTATTTTAAGCCCAATTGATATCCGTATTTATTTTTCCAACTTTGATCTTGCGCTTTTACGTCGCCAAGCGAAAATTCATCTAAAATAAATTGACCGTAAAAATTAACCTGGTTGTTGAACTTGTATTTTGTAGTCAAACCCAAAACGGCATTTCCGCTTCGAGCTGAAGAGGTAAATTCAACCGTCCTGTAAAAGATAATGGGATTGATAAAATTAGCATCAAAACCACGATCATTCGAATTGGCCCAAACTACCGATTCAAAAAAACCTAAATTCCATCGCTTGGTTACATTCCAACTTAGATAATGATTGGCCATGAATTTGGTAGCATACGTGCGCTCTTGAGTTACTTCTTCCCGAACATCTTTCAGCCACATGTATGTATTGGTGTATTTAATTTTCCAAAAAGTGGTGTTGATTTTAAAATACGGATACGGACTTGCGGCATCTCCTAAAAGTAACGATCGATAGCCGTCTCCAATAAAATTTCGACCGTAACCCAATTGCAAATTAATTTTTTTACTGGGTGAATAAGTGATATTGGCATCCGCTGAAGGAAAATCATAAGCGTCTGTTTTGAATTCTTTTGCAATTCCAATTCCAGGAATAATCGCCGGATTTCCACCCGAAGGTTTGATGGAATTGGAGTATTGGTTGTAATAATCTGCAAATCGACCTTGACTTTCAAAAACAGTTGTGGTCAAAACCAAATTATCGCCCAAACCAGCTTGTACTTGAAGTCCGCGCGTATTATTAAACGTGGAACTTACCGTTCCCGAAGCCGCTCCAACTCGTACATCCAATAACGGATTGATTATAATCCAATAATCTTCACCTTGAAATTGAAAGAAATGCTCGTTCCACAATTTTTTTTCTAACCAAGAATCGGCATTTTTCATTAACTTTCCATTTACTGCTTTGAAGTCGTAATACGCATTAACTTCATTGTACGTTAACGGCTTGGATCCGGTATGGTTGTTACTTCCGACTTGGTTGATGGCCGAATCAAATTGTGCATAATAACTATGCGTAAACGGTATATTCAATGCACTTTTATAGATTGGATTGTCAAATTTCTTTGAAACAATGCTGTCAAATTCAGTCAGCACCTTTTCGCGATTTATTTTAATCGAATCTACTTTCGACTCGTACTTAGCTTGAAATTCAACTTGCGGATTTTTAAGCGGAATTGCAATCTTAAGGTTGTACTTTACAAAGGCAGGTTTCCCATTTTGCAAAGCGGGTTTCACTTTGGGCAACATCGAAAAAACACGCTTTGTCTCCACAGTAAGTTCTGGATAAATGGCATCTACATATTGTACTTTAAAAACACCTACAGTATCCACTTCAAAAAGAACATTCACAATTCCTTTATAATTATTTCTTGCAACCAAATCCGGCACTTTAAAATTATCAAAAACCAATTGCTGGATTTGCTGATAAAAACACTCTTTAGTTGCTGCAGGATTTAAATTTTTACAGTTTTCAAATTGCGGCAACACTACGTTTGACTCTTGTCCTTGGACAAAATATGCAGTAAAAAATAATAAAATGAGTAGTTTTTTCTTCATAGACGGATTAATAATTCGAATCTGTTTCTTGTCCTGAAGCGATTGCTAGTGCTCCCGAAGTGCCAATTCTTCGAACACCAAGTTTTATCATGGCAGCGGCTTCCTCGTAGGTTCTCACGCCTCCCGCAGCTTTTATGGAAAGTGGCGAAGCATTTTCTAACATCATGATGATTGCTGGAACGGTGGCGCCATTTGGCAAATTATTTTCTGTAACATAAAAACCAGTGGAAGACTTTACAAATACATTTTGGTACAACTCTTCTTTAAAATTTGAAACTACAATGTTTTTGATAAAAGCACTGATTTGGATGATTTGCTTTTCAGTCAAAGCCGCCACCTCTATAATCCATTTTACAATTTTATTGTGCTCCAATCCCAATTGGGTTCCGCTTAAAATTTCGTTTCGAACTGTTTCAAGATCACCTGAAATAAAAGCTTGATAATTACAAACAAAATCCAAATCATCGGCTCCATCATCAATAGCTTTTTGGGCTTCGGCCAATTTTTCTTCTAAAGAATTTAAGCCTTCCGGAAAACTGATCACTGTTCCAATGGTTACTTTTGAAGAAGCTTTGAGGATCATCTCTTTGGCAAGACACACATGGTCGGGACGAATCATAATTAATTTGAACCGTTGATCAATCGCTTCTTGAATAAAGGAAGTTACAATTTTAGTATTTGCATCATTTGTCAAACCTGCTTGCTCAGCAGTTTTCAAATAGGTTGAGTCTAAATAATTTTTAATATCCATGCTATAAAAATAGCAAAAGAAAATCAGATAAACGCAATAGCAATCCAGTTAAATTCGTGGAGTTATTTTAGTGCAGAAATAGATAAAAACCACAGCAATCAATGCCCCACAACAATTGGCAATAACATCGGCTACTTCAGCAGCTCTGGTTTCGGTAAATAAGCCTTGGCAAATTTCAATGGTAATGCCAAAAAAAAACGAAAACAAGAACGCTTTTAAAAGTGCATTCTTGTTTTCATTTTTAAAAGTACTTTTCCAGAACAGAAACCACATGACCGTGATTCCAAAATGAAAAGTCAGGTGTCCTATTTTATCGTATTTAAAAATAGAAACACTCGGTAAACCTTTTGAACTTGCCAGACACAAATAAGTAACTAAACCCGTCCAAAAAACGGTTAGCACTTGAATGAGCCGTTTATGCTCCAATAAGTTCTTTATAAGCTTCACTAGAAAGTAATTCATTAAAATCAGCTACATTGGAAACTTTGATCTTGATCATCCAACCTTCGCCGTACGGATCAGAGTTCACTTTTTCAGGATCGCTTTCTAGAGAATCGTTAAATTCAATGATTTCTCCTGCAAGTGGTAAGAATAAATCCGATACTGTTTTAACGGCTTCAACTGTTCCAAAAACTTCGTCTTGCTCTAAGGTTTGGTCTAAAGTTTCAACCTCTACATAAACGATGTCTCCCAATTCGCTTTGCGCAAAATCAGTGATACCTACAGTAGCGACATCACCGTCCAAGCTAATCCATTCGTGGTCTTTTGTGTATTTTAATTCAGCTGGAATATTCATAATGTTGTTTGTTTTAAATTGCTTTAGCAAATGTATTATATCCTATTATATTTATAAAATGTTTTGATGCCTATTTCCGATTAATTTCCAAAATTGTAACGCATTGTAAATCCTGTTCTAATGGTTGTAATCGGAAAAGCAGTTGAAATTACCGCTTTTGAAAATGCATGATCGTAGAAGAAAATTGCCGTTAAGTTTTTGCTGAACGAATAATCTGCTGTCAATTTTACCGACCATAGGTTCTGTCCACCGGCCAATTGATTGTTGTCATAATCCAAATACCTCACGATAGTTTGACTTTGACGGAACGAGAAATCTGCTTTTATATTGATGTCACTTTTTATAACACCTGTTGGATTATCCGCCAAAGCAGAATTGAACACCACGTCTTTAATACGATATCCTAACCCTAAAACATAATCCAAACCTTGTACTTCTGTCAATAAGTTATTGTCAAAACTCATTGATAATGCACGGTCTTTTTTCAACTCTGCAACCACTTTTACAGAGTTCTTCATTTCCATTTCAAATTTAATTAATGGATTAAATTGCTCTACTAAATTGACATTGGAAATCAATAATTTGTTCGGCAAATTACCAGCCTGATCGGGTAGATTTGGATCAATATCATAGTCAAAGTTTGATCGGAATGAGTTAACCGTGTACGATGCTTTATAAGCATGACGCACCGAGAAACGCTTGAAATTTTCCTTGAAAAATGCGTAACGCATTAATCCTGTATATTGAATGGTCCAGTTTGGAATAGGAATATTTCTAAAAGCGCTTAATGAAACTCCACCAGCATCTGTTCCTGTGTATGCTGCCAAAAATGATGGCAATAAAACTGCCTGACTGTTCTTTCCAAAACCGGTAGGATAACCTTCTGCATCTCTAGTAAAAGTAGCACCACCATAATAATTAGCCGCCAATCGGTCTGCTACAATAAGTCGGTTTCCTCTAAAATCATTAAATGCTGCCGACCCATTTTCGTCGCTTTTCCCAAATGCAGTTCCAATCATCAATGTTGATATTGCAAAATTTCCAGAGTTGTAAGGCGAACGAGACATGTATTGTCCGTCCATCACATCAAATTGTTCTGAGAAATTATCAATGTAACTTCTGTTGGCTACCAAGTCAATTTTGAAATCAGGAAACAAATCTACATTTGCCGTAAGGTCTAAATTACGAGTTACAACTTCAGTATAATTCTGATTGAAATTTGGAAAATTGGTTAAATAACCGCTTTGTGCCATATCATAACGAATGTCACTTTGATCTCCAAAAACAAAGCCTAATCCTGGTTTCGTAGTTCCAAAAACTCCTATTCCTGGTATATAACCTGGTAAAACTGTTCCGCCTGTTTCGGCATAATTGATTTGAATGTTCTTGATACTTGTTACTACTCCAATCAATCCGTCTAAAAACACATTGCCTCCGCCAGTAGCTGCTTCTCGTCTGTTATTGATTCGCTCTCCCGGTTTTGGAGGCGCTTGAGCACCAGAACGCACTGCTGGTTTTCTAGCACTGCTTTTGGTTAAACCTACATACTTGTAAAGTAAATCCATATTTAGAGCCGTATTCAATCGGTGTGCTCCGTTATTCTGAATGGTATTTCCAAGGTTGTAAAACTGAAATGAACCGTCTGGATTTTCAAATTCAAATCTAGATTCGGCTAGGGAAGCACGTTGCCAATTGAAATCGCCAGTATACGTATACGTTGCTTTTACAAAACTTAAGAAAGGGACCTTACTCAAAGGCAATTCGTAATTAACCACTAATTGCTGGTTGTGGGTATTTGCTTCACCAAAATTCCAGTAATCTTGCCAAATGTTAAAATTGTCTAGCGTATTGCCATCATCGTCTAAATAATTTCGGACAATGTTACTTGTAGCAGCCGTATAATTCAACTTTAATGACTTGGTCAAATTATAGTTAAAGCCGTATTGGTAATTGAACAAATAATTTCTTCTGTACAATGCGTCTAAAGGAATTCCTTCCACTTCCACTTGTCTAAATTGCTGACGGTTATATTGTCGCAAAATGTTAGTACTAAAGTTAATATTGGAAGGCAAATAATTAAAATTAAAATCGCTCAACAGCTTCCAATAATTACTTTTTTTCATGAAAGCCGTCTCTTTTAACGGCTCCACCAATTTGGATTGGAACGTATAATTGTAATCTACACCTGACCGAACTTGTTGATCCACGTAATCTTCAATTTCGTAATCGTGTCTTTTGATTTCGTTAAACGAGTAATTGAACGTGAAATTTTCAGGATCGTAAACGTGCGGTTTTTGCTCAGCACCTCTGTCTTTACGAACACCAATAAAGTTGATACTTTTGGTTTTTGTATATTCGATTGCACGGTCTTTAATATTGTCTTTTTTTGCTTGATCGTTTGTTACATCAATAAGTTGTTGCAATTTAATGTCTTGATTGAACGGATCGTATTCTGGCGTGATAATTTCCTCACCCGTAGAAAAGTTAAATGGCACATTAATACCCCATTTCTTAGGAAGTAATTTTCCTAAATTCAAATTGGTTACAATATTATATTGCTGCATGTCTTCCCTACTTCGTTCGTTTGGACCGTCTTCCAAAGCTCCAAAACCAATAGTACTCATTCTACCAGTGGCCGAAATTGTAGCAAAATCAGCGAAATTAGTATCCAGACTTAAAATCGCAGCCATTCCACCTTCATTATCCATTCCCGCCAAGCGAAGTTCATTGAACCACACTTCTCCTTTTAAAGATTTTCTTGGCAATTCTTGAGGTACTTTTCCAGTATTATTTCGAACTCCAACCATTAACGTTCTTACCTGACCAAAATTGGGATTTCCTTTAATACTGATTTTTAATCTACTGTTTGCTGCATCAATATTGGGGTCAATTTGATAATCAAATTTTGTAAAAACACCTTCGTTATTAAATTCTTCAGCACCTGCATTCATAGCAAGAATTTTCATCTCGGTCAATAAATCCAAAGGTAAATCAAGGTTGTTTTCGGCAGGCCAAATTTTCTCTGCAGTCGAAGCATCATTTTGTTTGGTTACTTTTAAAGGCAATTCTACTTCGTAATAGTTCTGTGTAAAGTCATTTCCAAATCGGAAAAAAGCAGCCATTTCATCATCGTTCAATGCTTCCTCTGGATTTACTAATTCATTGACAAATGATTCCGCATGCATAAACATTTTCAAACTTTTATATTGACGCATGTCAATGCTAATATTTTTAAAAATTGCACGTGATTCATCTGGACCCAAACCTTGTGCTCCAGCCACTCGAAGCGCTAAAGATTGTTCATTTTGATTGATTACTGTATTGTTATTGTACAACTGTTCCCGATTTACGCCAGGAGGTGTAACATACTGAATGGGCACTCGATCTGAATTCTCTTGAATATTAACCGCTAGCACGTCCAAAGAAGTAGGGTCTGGAGACGGCAACGGAATTCCAGTTTCAGGCGAATTGGTATAACGACGCCATTCACCTCGCACAAGATCTAGCGTTGCAAAACGTAACGTAATCTCGCTTGAGAAGCCTGTCATAAACATTCGCATGAAACGAATGGATTTAAAATCTTCCAAAGGTCCGATGGTATTTGAATCATTTACATCCTGAATTGGAATTTTAAACTGAATCCATTTTGCATCGATAGAAGCACCTGCTCCACCAGGAACTCGACCATCTGTATCTCTAATGTCTGTAATGTAATTTTGTCCCACCGTTAATAAAGCTCCCGGCGATACATCAATACTGTATTGGTAATACGCATCAATCGTATTCATGGTATTATCGCGGTTTAAATCTTCGACATCGGGCAAACTTGAATTTCCACGGGTATTATTAGTCACCTCAACAGGGGAGTTTTTTTCCAACCCATTGTAGTTTTTATAGCGATCCAAAAGGTTACCGGTAGCATCCAAATAAAATTCGTAATTATCCGCGGCAGGATCTGATAGTCCCGCAAAGTTTTCTGCTCCAGGCAAAAGTGCTTCGGCAGCATCATCAATTCCGTCCAATCCTACATCTTGCACAGCACGGTTCGCGTTATTGGTATCAAAGGCATAAATCAACGACTGAGAAGAAGGTATTCTACCCCAAATGGAAGGAGACGTATTTTGAAGTGATCCGGCTTCTGGCAATCCATTTTCATATTGCTTTTTACCGTCTTTCAAAATATCTTCTGAAATCTCACCCAAATTGAAGAATAATTTTCCGCCATTTGAAATGGGAGTTTCATTATTTTCATACGGATTTAACATCCAAAATTGAATGTATTCTACGTTTCCTTGTTCAAAGTTAGTTGAAGAAATGGAACGCATAATTCCTCCAAAATTTTCTTCTGGATTGGCCAACGTATTTCCGTTTGCCGTTGGGTTAAAATTATAAGGTCCACGTTCGGTTGGATAATAGGACAAATCCAATGTATTTATTACCGTAGATTGTCCGTCTGGTACATCGGTAACGGGAAACAATTCGTCTAAATAAATACGACGCGTTTTATTAAATGACATGTCGGCATCAGTAATTCCATCAGGACGCTGACCAGTATAGAAAATAGGATCTACCGTGTACCACGACATTTTTGCTCTTCTATATCCATATTTTAAAGGTTCTGCCCCGCCAATTGTACCTAAATAATCACCAAAAAATTCAGGATTTGAATTTCCTTTTCGTGATGGCACAGAAGACAAACTCCAAGCCGAAGCCGCTCGCATGTCTATTGAGGTTTGTGAACCTTCAAAATCATCTACGTAAATTGTAGATTCTCCATTAAACTGGTCCGCTTTTGGCGCATCTGGCTTCAAAAAAGCAACTTCACCACGAACCGATAAATTGGACGGAACATCTGTATCTAAGTTCGGTAATTTATTCACCATTCGTGTTAAGAATGGCACTTCAGTAGAATAATTGGTATTCAATCCAAAAATAGTGTTGTTCACTGATTCTTGACCAAAACTTGATTTCTGTGTAAAAGGTTGTTCCGACATTCTCAAAATTGTTCCTCCTAAGAAAAATTTCTCTGAGAATTTGTGCTCCACGTTTACACCAAAAAAGCGACGTGTTTGCTGACCAAAAACCGAATTGTTTTCTAATGAAACTTCAATCGGAGTATTAGACGCTTGTAAAGCTGGATCTAATATCTGAACCGTTCCACGTTGGTAATTTACGATGTAGTCAATTCCTTCTACTAAAATTCGACCTCCAGCAGTTACCGTAACCGAACCTTGCGGTACGTTAAAAGCATTCAGCGAAATACCATCAGCTCCGGTAGACTTATATTTTCCACGCAATTGAAATTTGTTTTTTTCACTGTCTTGCAATGCCTTTGCTTGGGAGTTGGTGTACAATGTTCTAAATACGTATTTTGCCTGATTAGCATTATACGTTAGAGGATCATCGTAATCTTCAAAAGGAGCATTTTCTTTTGCTAATTTCTTAAACAAGTGCGAACCAAAAGGCTCTACCGTTGTAAAAATGATCCGGCCGTTTTGCGTATCTACAGTTAAGCCGGGAATAAAATCAAAGAATCCATCTCCTTTTCGGTTATTTTCAGGATCGTTTGTATAGTTTAATGCATCCAGATTAAATACTTTTAAAAGCGGCGTTTCAGCTACATCGGCAGGAAGCGGTAACGGAGGTTGAATTATAGAACCCGTTGCTTGTGTGATGTAATTTAACGGCGAAGGATCGCTGTATAAAATATTGAATTGAAAATCTTCTTGCTCCAATTGTCCTCCTGGTGAAATTTGATAAATATTTTTCATCATCAAATTCCAAATTGGGCGTGTTATTGTTACGCCACCCACTGTACTTTGCACCGTAGTTAAACTACTTTTAAGCATTTTTAAAATCAAACTGTTGGTTTGAATCACTTGCGTTTCCGGTTCATTCCCAACTACAGTTGTGGACTCTGGACCTCCGTTAGCAAATTCACCAACTTGATACACTTCACTTCCAATGGTGTATTGGTAAGCAACCGCCAAAACTTCATCATTGGCCAATCGTTGCTGCAAAGAGATGTAACCCAATTGCGGATGAAAGCTGTACTCGTTTGACGACAATTTTCGTGCGTTTTCTAATTTTGCAAAATCTTGACCTTCAAAAACAACTGCAGCACCTACATTAAAGGATGCTTTACTGGTAGTTTCTATTTGTCTGATGGATTGATTTAAAAATCCTCCTCCAGTAGCAATTAATGCAGGATCAAATCTGTTATTTTTATTATCTACAGGCGAATTGGTTGGATTGACAAAAAAGTTTCCCGGAAGCGTTGGACCTAAATTTACTACTTGAAAATCTTCTAAACCTGTAATTCGCGCTTCACCTAAATCTTGTAAGGCTACAATGTTTCGCAAGTTGTTATCAGTAGTGCTAACTCTATTTTGACGGTTGGTTACCCAAACCTCCATCCGAGTAATTTGAACACGACTGTCAATAACTGGATAATTTTTCAGCGATCGATCGTACAAATTTCTGAAGTATTGCGACAAGAAAAAGTGTCGGTCTGCATCATAATCCAATGCAAATAAATCAAATTCTTGAACCGTTCCACCTCCTTGTGCTGTTACAGATTTAGTTTGTGATTTCTGTTCTGAGAATATAGCTGTTACCGTGGTTTTTCCAAATTGCAGTTGAGTTTTGACCCCAAATAAACTTTGAGCACCTCGAATGAGCGAACTATTTAATGGTAAACTCACATTACCTACTTCAATTTTTTGCAAGATATCATCTTCCGTAGGCGTATATTCCAGTTTAATTAAATTCTGGAAGGCAAAGGTAGATTCGGTGTCGTAATTAACGTTTACATTTAATCGAGTACCCACTTTTCCGAGTAAACTTAAACTGATTCTTTGGTCAAAATCAAATGTAGTTACCGCACGATTTCGCGGAGAAAATGACGGATTATCTTGTTTGGTATAGCGTAATCCCAAATCCAATTCTGCCGAACCGGTTGGTTTTACATCGATGGTATTGCTTCCAAAAACCGTTTCAAAAAAACTGTTGTTGACGTAGTATCGAGGTAATAAATCTTTTTTAGCATCTTCTGAACCGGCTCTTTTGCCATCAATGGCATTTGCCTTTTCCTGAAAATATTTCCGCATGGACTCTTTAAGCACCAAAGCTTCGTACTCTTTTGGAGTCAAAATAGCGGGATAAGTGATATTGAATTCACCTACTTTGGAGTTGTAAATATAGCGATCGGTTATTGGATCATAGGTGTATGCCGAAACAATGGAAGGCGGATTTTGAATTTCAATCTTTCCTCTATTGTATCCTTTGATTGTATCGGTTACCGGATCGCTTTCTTCTGGATCTACTTGCGCATTAACGTCAAAAGCGAACAAGAAAATCAGTAGAAATCCACTAATTTTTAGCACCGCTTTGTTTCTTTTAATAAAAAATGTTTTCAAAAACTATAAATTTTTTAAAGCTTGTTTGATAATAAATTCAACCGTGGCGTCCGGATTTTCTCTCGCTATTTTCTCTACCACTTTCTCCGCTGCTTTACGCATAAAACCTAAGACTTCTAGTGCAGATAACGCTTCATCTTTATTTGTATTGTTTTGTACTAATGAAACTTCGTCCAAATCATACAACTTTAACACCTTATCTTTCAATTCGATAATTACACGTTGGGCCGTTTTAGCTCCAATTCCCTTGATGGATTGAATGGTTGCAAAATCACCCACGGCAATAGCTTGGATAATTTGCTTTGGTTCCAAAGAGGAAAGCATCGTGCGTGCTATACTTGCTCCAATTCCGGAAACGGTGATCATCATTTTGAAAATCTCCCTTTCTGTTTTCTCTACAAAACCGAATAAAGTATGTGCATCTTCCTTGATTTGCACATGTGTAAACAGTTTTATAAAATCAGTTGTTGGAAGTAAGGAATACGTATGCAATGAAATATTTATGTGATATCCCACGCCACCACAATCAATAACGACTTCGGTAGGTGTTTTTTCCACTAATTTTCCCTGAATGTGTGCAATCATAAGTGTTAAGTTATTGCCAAATGTAACAAAAATCCTGAACTAAAGAACTTGAAATTTAAACAATTAAATATTAGCTCAAACTTCGCAATGCATTTGTACGCTTTTGTTTCTCTTGCGCATCCACAACTGCAACGGCAGCCATGTTGACCATTTCCTCGACACTTGCTCCAAGTTGAAAAATATGTACTGGCTTATCCATACCCAAAATAATCGGTCCGATGGAATCCGTTTGGTACAACTCTTTCAACAATTTATACGTAATATTTGCCGATTCTAAATTTGGGAAAATTAAAGTATTTACCTTCTTACCTGCAATTTTAGAGAACGGAAATTTATTTTGAATCAATTCGGGATTTAATGCAAAATCGGCTTGAATTTCTCCATCTACAATTAAATCCGGATAATATTTGTGCAAATAAGCTACTGCATCGCGCACTTTATGCACATTCGGACTGTCGGATGAACCGAAATTAGAATAGGAAACCATTGCCATAACGGGCTCCATTCCGAACATTCGGACTGTTTTTGCTGTCATTAATGCAATTTTCGCCAAATCATCTGCTGACGGATTTGGATTGATCGCCGTATCCGATAAAAACATAGGTCCTCTGTTGGTCATCATCATATTTGCCGTAGCAATAAGTGAAATTCCAGGTGCTTTTTCGATCAATTGCATCATTGGTTTTATAACAGAAGGATAACTTCTGGAATATCCGGTAACCAAACCGTCTGCATCCCCGTGATTGACCATCATTGCTGCAAAATAATTACGTTCCCGCATCCATTTTTGCGCATCCAATAATGAGGTGCCGCGGCGTTTTCTAGTTTTCCAATAGATATCAGCATATTCTAATCTTCGGGCGTCTTCTTCAGGTTTTTTAGGATCAAAAATAGGCACATCTGCATCAAAACCAAGCTCTTCCATCAGTTCCAAAATCACTTCTTTATCACCCAATAAAATTGGATGACCGATGCCTTCCTCCATCACAATTTGAGCTGCTTTTAAAACATCCAAATGATCGGCTTCTGCAAAAACGATTCTTTTTGGATCACTTTTGGCGCGGTTGGTTAACATTCGAACCATTTTATTATCAGAACCCAAACGGTCCAATAATTCATTTTCATATTTGATCCAATCCGTTATGGGATGCGTTGCTACACCTGAATCCATAGCTGCTTTTGCCACAGCTGGAGCAACCACAGTAATTAATCTTGGATCAAATGGTTTTGGAATAATATAATCCCGTCCAAAGTTCAATTTGGTTTCGCCGTAAGCGATATTTACTTGTTCCGGCACCGATTCTTTAGCTAATAAAGCCAAAGCTCTAACGGCAGCCATCTTCATTGCTTCGTTAATTTTTGTTGCCCGAACGTCCAAAGCACCTCTAAAAATATAAGGAAAACCAAGTACGTTGTTCACTTGATTCGGATGATCGGAACGTCCCGTAGCCATAATGATGTCTTTACGAGTTGCAATTGCTAGATCATAATCAATTTCTGGAACTGGATTTGCCATAGCAAAAACTATCGGATCACTTGCCATTTCTATTAACATGGCTGGCGTTAGAATATTTCCGGCCGAAAGTCCCAAAAATACATCGGCATTTTTCAAGGCCTCGTGCAGGTTTTCATATTTAATTTCTGATGTGTAGCGTTGTTGCAGAAGTGATAAATCTGTTCGCTCTTTGTGTAAAAGACCGTCTTTATCAAACATAACAATATTTTCAATCTGAACACCCAAAAGCACATACAAATTGGCACACGCCAACGCTGCTGAACCTGCTCCTGAAATAACCACTTTTACGTTTTCGATTGTTTTTTCTGCTAGTTCCAACGCGTTTAGCAAAGCTGCAGACGAGATAATTGCAGTTCCATGTTGGTCATCGTGCATCACAGGAATGTTCAATTCTTCCACCAATCGGCGTTCAATTTCAAATGATTCCGGTGCTTTTATGTCTTCTAAATTGATTCCACCAAAAGTTGGCGATATGTTTTTTACCGTTTCAATAAATTTATCAATGTCGCGACAATCAATTTCAATGTCAAAAACATCGATATCAGCAAAAATTTTAAACAATAATGCTTTTCCTTCCATTACAGGTTTTGAAGCTTCAGGACCAATGTCTCCCAATCCTAAAACTGCGGTTCCATTGGTAATTACGGCAACTAAATTTCCCTTTGCCGTATATTTATAAACATTGTTTACATCTTTTGCAATTTCTAAACAAGGTTCTGCAACTCCAGGCGAATACGCCAGAGATAAATCCCGTTGAGTTGCATATTTTTTAGTGGGTACTACTTGTATTTTTCCCGGTGTAGGTTTTGCGTGATAAAGTAAAGCTTCTCTTCTCTTAATATTTCTTTTCATGTATAGCTAAATTATTTGTCGGACTTTAAATTTTAATCCAAATGGATCTTTTATTTTTATTCCGACTTACAAAGGTAAAAGACTACTTGAAAATAAGAAATTTTTAAGGAATTAGTTTTTGTTAAGATTTTAGTTTAATCTAGTTACAAATTTGACCAACTTGTTTCCTGACAAAATTTACTTATGCAAAGGTTCCCAATTTATTTTTGGCTTTTATGCAGCATTTCCAGGGATTTTTCTGGGGACGGATTACTTAAATCGACCAATTTGAAATTTCATGTCGTATACTAGGTTACTCAAATCTCGTTTTCCATCGTATCTTTACTGCAAAAAAAACGTAATCCTGTTTTCATGAAAAAAATAATTCTTGCCATTTGCCTTTTCACCTTCACGTTACAATCTTGTAAGCAAACCAATACTAAAGGCGTTACTCATAATAAAAATGAAGCACTCCATAAAGTTTTTGAACAATACTACCAAGAGCGATTAGCGCTAAATCCAATTGAAGCCACATTTGCAGGAGAAACTAAATTCAATAATTTATTTCCAAATACATTAAGCGACGACTATTTGGCAAAAAACAAAGCGTTTTTTGAAAAATACAAGAAAGCGATGACCCAATTTGATACTGCAAAATTATCTGGAAGCGACCAATTGAGCAAATCAATATTGGAGTGGGAATGCAACATTACATTAGAAGGTTTTCAATTTCGGGAAGAGTTGATGCCGATCAATCAATTTCAATCCGTGCCTTTAATGATGGGACAATTGGCGAGTGGATCAAGTGCTCAACCTTTTAAAACGGTCAAAGATTACAATAATTGGTTGCAACGACTGAATGGTTTTAATGATTGGATTATTTCTGCCGAAGCCAGAATGAAAGAAGGTGTAGCGTTGGGCTATGTTTTGCCCGAAGCATTAACCCTTCGTGTGATTCCACAAATTAAAGATTTGGCGAATGCCGACTTAAAAAGTAATTTATTTTACAGTCCATTGAGGCAATTTCCAGCCACATTTTCTGATGCAGACAAGAAAAAACTAACGGATGATTATTCTAAAATGATTGTTGAAAAACTACTTCCGTCTTTGACCAGTTTGCACCATTACATCAGCAGCGATTATTTGACGGCAAGCCGAAAATCTACAGGAATCAATGGCATCACGGACGGCGATAAATACTATAATTATTTAATTCGGAAGTACACCACCACAGATTTAACGGCAGATGAAATTCATCAGATTGGATTGAAAGAAGTGGCTCGAATTTTAGCTGAAATGGAAAAAGTAAAAACCCAGGTTGGTTTTGAAGGCGACATTAAAGCATTTTTCAACCACGTTCGCGACCGAAAAGAATTGATGCCGTTTACTGATCCACAACAAGTAATAGATAATTTTAATGCGATTTATATTAAGATGCAACGCCATTTGGACCAACTTTTTGACCTGAAACCCAAAACTGCTTTTGAAGTTAAACAAACTGAAAAGTTTAGAGAAGCTTCGGCAAGTGCTGAATACAATCAAGGATCAATTGACGGGACGCGACCAGGTGTTTTTTATGTTCCGATTCCTGATGTAACCAAATATAATGTGTATGCGGATGAAGATTTATTTTTGCACGAAGCCATTCCGGGGCATCATTACCAAATTTCGTTGCAACAAGAAGACACGAGTTTGCCATCATTTAGAAAGACAATTTGGTTTACCGCTTATGGCGAAGGCTGGGCTTTGTACACTGAATCGCTGGGAAAAGAGCTGGGATTGTACCAAGATCCATATCAATATTTTGGGATGTTGAGTTCCGAAATGCTTCGTGCCGTTCGCCTTGTGGTGGATACAGGAATGCACACCAAAGGTTGGACGCGAGAACAAGCCATTCAATATTCTTTGGACAATGAAGCCGAACCGTTGCAAAGTATTATTGCCGAAATTGAACGTTACATGGCTATTCCGGGCCAAGCGGTTTCCTATAAAATTGGTCAACTGAAAATTCGGGAGCTGCGAAGTAAAGCCGAAAAACAAATGGCACAGAAATTTGACATTAAAGAATTTCACAACCAAGTATTGGAAACCGGTTGTGTCCCGCTGAAGATTTTGGAAGAAAAGATTGATTTGTGGATCAAGAATAAAAAATAGCAAAATGAAAGTCTCAAGAAATTGAGGCTTTTTTTATCTATTTAAAGGAAAGGTTAATGAGAATAAATTGAAAAGATAAGATATTTTAAGCCAATACCTTTTTAATAATATCCGTATAAAAATCATTAATTGATTCGCTGTTGGACAGGTTGGTAATGGTTTTAAAATGGTCTTTTAAATAATTTTGATGCAAATTTCCGTCGATGATAGAGGACGCTAATGTTTTAGCATACGGATAAGTGGGATTTACCGCTTCAATCATTGCAATGACGCGATGAATGATTCGTTTGTACACCACAAAATAGCCTTCTTTATTTTCCTGATCAACTTCTTTGGTAAAAAGCGTCTTGTTGAATTCTGAAATAATAATGCGACTCAAAATTGATTCATCAATGTGTGGCGTTTGTGGATCGTCTTGAATAACTTGCGTCACCCTATTGATTCCTCGCGTTAATTTTTCCATCGGATCTTCCACATTTGTTGTAGCAATAACTAAGTTATATTCCGTCCAAGACCAGTAATAATTGGAAAGATAGACCAGTAATTTATGCTTGTTTTCAAAATACCTGTATAGGGAACTTTCGTTAGAATTAATTAAGGCACCTAGCTTTTTAAAAGTAAAAGCTTCAAATCCAATTTCGTCAATTAAGATAATGCTATTTTTAATAATCTTTTTCCCTAAAGCCGAAGTTTCAGGGTCTTTCAGGTAAAGTTTATCTGTAATGGTAATCTTAAAATTATGAAGTAGGTTTTGCATAAATTCACATTTTGAAAACGTAAAAGTACTACTTTCAAAGTGAATGCAATAGTATTTTAAACAGCAATAAAGCCTTTTTCTTAATTAAAATACCTGCTTTCTCTTCTTCAATACAAGTTCATTAGTAATCTCAATTTAAAATTCAAACGCACCAATTAGTTACAACTTATAGCTAACAGAAAATAAAAGTGCTCTTGGCATAATGTACCTTGAATAACTTGAAATTGAATAATCAGAGAAAGAGAAGTCGTTTTTAACGCGGTTGTCAAAAAGATTATTTGCCGAAAGCTCAAACCCGAACGGACTGTCTTTCTTCTGGTACCGAAGCGAAGTATTGGCCACTTCAAAGAAATTACTTTGATTGGCGTCGTTGGTGTTTTTGAGGTTTTCGTAACTGAATTTGTACACAAAATACTTCAAAAATTCGATAGAACCGCTCGTGTTGAATGCGTCCGTTTTATAATTGACTTGCGTCAAACCATTAAACTGACTGAATCCTTTTTTATAACCCACTTCAATCGTGGGCCAATCGCGTTTTGCTGTTCGTAAAGTTAAGCCGATATTTTGACTGTTTCTATCATTTTTGGTCGTCACATCGTTTAAGGTTTGGGTATAATTAAACCAACTGAAATTGGTATTGATTCCTACTCGAAAACGGTAAATTTTTTTTTCAAAAGAACCGTAAAAATAATAATTGGTTTCTGGATTATCTGTAATTACTGGAGTACTGAACTGATTGATGCCGCTCAAAACCACATCGTTTCGGATGGTTCTCACTTTTTTATTATAATTGGCATTGGCGTACCAATTGATGCCGCGGTACATGTTGTTTTTTCTATAGCTCAAACGTGCGGTATGAAAGCGTTCGTTTCTAAGCAACGCATTTCCACGGTAAACGGAATTGTAACTTTGCAAACGAAAGCGATTGGCCAACAAATTAGCATCTGGAAAATCATTTTCTAATTTGTAATTAAATTCCAATGTTTCCGACTTGTTAAACTCCAGCTCGCTGGTAAATTGCGGTTGAAACAAGGTTTTGGACAATGAATAATTGGCATCCAATTGTTGTGTTTTTAAATCGTACCAATGGAAATACAGTCCCGGTTTATTGGTCCAAATTCCGATTTTAAACTTGTATTCCATGCCAATATAAGCGTCGTTGAGTTGGTAATCCACGTCATTCCCAAATCCTGCTGTTGCAAAATCATTAACTGTTCCGTTGGTTAAAAGTTGTTTTTCTGCCGTGCTAAAATTTGATTTTCCGTAATTGGTTCCCACATTGGTGTAGAGATGATTGAAGTTGTTGATGATCCAATAATGCTTAAACATTGCATCAATACTGTTATTTTTAGTTTGGATGATCTGATTGATGGTGTAACTGGAATCGTCTTGTAACGGAATTAATCCCGCCAAAAATGGCTGATCTGTAAACCATGTATTCTCGGGTGTTTCTTGCTCAAAAGCTTGGTTGATTACAAACGTGGCGGTATGTTTTGGGTTGATACTTTTGTGCCATTCAATGTATTGTTTTACCGAAGTATTATCGGCAGTTTGTAGGGTTTCAAACGTGCTTGTATTGAGATTGGTTGTGGATTGAAGCAGATTAATACCGTCGTTGTTACTGGATTGATATTGTGCATTGTAATACAATTTCTCTTTTTTGGAAGGCGAGTAATCCAGTTTTACATTTCCAATACCTAAAAATGTTTTGTTTTCTACGTCTTGCGTTTTGTTTTCAAACGTCAATGCTTCGTTTTGCAAATATTCAATATTGGACTCTAATTTTTGATCCATAATCACTTTGCTAAAAAGCGCAAAACCGGATACTTCTAATTTTGGCGAAGCTGTGTAACTGAAATTCAATGCCCCAAAATGCGACTTGTTTTCCACCACATCGGTATTATCGTTGGTAAACGAATATAGGTTGGATAATGATTTTCTGCCGGTTAAAAAACTACTGGCGCCAGAGTCAAAACGCATTAAATCTTGATAGGTAAAAGTACTTTTGCCAATATTATTACTGTCGCCAATGAAACTCACATTGCCTTTGGGACTGTAATAAAACAAGGCGGCATGACCGAGGTAGAAGCCGTTATCGCCATCACCTACTTCGGCTCCGGCTTCTACATCGCCAAATATAAATTGCTTTTTATCGGCTTTGAGTTTTACGTTCATTGCCAGATCCTCGGAATCCGACACTTCTTTCATAAAACCAACTTGGTTAAAATTATCAATCACTTCAATTTTATCCAACGCATCGGCAGGAATGTTTTCCACGGCAAGTTTTGTACCGCCGCCAAAAAAGGGTTTGCCTTCCACTAACAGTTGGGTTACTTTTTTTCCTTGAACGGTAACGCCTCCATTTTTATCCACTTCCACACCGGGAAGTTTTTCCAACACTTCTTTCATTTTGCGTTCGTTTCCGTTGGCAAAGCTACCTACATCATACGTCATTGTGTCTTTTTTAATCACAATGGGTTTGAACTCGTGCTTGATGATGATTTCTTTTAAATTCTCGCCTGTGGCTTTGAGCCGAAAATTGTGCGTGGTAATGGTTGAATTGGGTTCAATGATTAATACTTCTTGGCTATAGCCAATGTAGGAAACCACAATTTCGTATTTTACAGCTGCATCCAATTCCAGCCGAAAACGACCTTTGTTATCTGCCATAGCAAACTTGATTCCTGCTTTTTCTTGGAGTGGTTTTGCAATTAAATTAGCCGATTCAAGTGGTTGATTTAAAGAATCAGAAACTACTCCGGTTATTGTTTTTTGGGAAAAAGCGGAGAGGGACAGGAGAATTAGACTTAAAGATAGAAAGAGGGAAAGAGGGAAGAGTTTGAAAACCATAATACTGAAAGAAGATAAAGGGATTTAAGGTTTATGAAATTATCGATTTTTTAATTTTTTTTCAAAAGAAGCTTTTTCAATACGTTTTTGTTTTGGAAGTTTAATTTCAATTTCTACATCAGAAAATTCAATTTTTGAAACTAAAAATGTGATATCATTTTCATTTAATTCTAAAATTAGACCAGGCAGACCAAAGTAATTTTTTGGACCATAAGGATAAGGTAAACTTGGCGCAAACCAAGCTGTAGCTGTTCGTTCTTTTATTTTTTGGTCTCGCGCAAGATATTCAAAAGTATATGTTGCTTTATAACATTGATATTTATCAATTATTTTAGTGTCTGTTGTAATAAGCCATGGCAATATTTGAAGCTCTTGCTCTAGCAAAGTTCCATCTCTATCTAATTCAAGTAATTTATTATTGCTATAATCATAATAATAATCGTAATTTGAAACAATAATTTTCGCTAAAATATTATAAAATCCATCTACATTTTCATCAGCCATTTGTTCAACAATTGTAAAATTTGAATAACTTTTATTAAAAAATATTTTAAATAATTGTTGATTAATCTTTTGATTTGTTGCGGTAACATCTGCATTTAAGCCCATGTCTACGAAGGTACGCGTCACTTTATAGGTAATTTCACCGCTCGCTTTTTGACCGAATATATTAAGGAAACTCAGTAACAAAAGTAAAGTAAAATATTTATTCATTATCTTATTTATAAATTAAAACTGCGATTTAAAAAACTTTAAATCGCAGCACTTAATGACATTAATTATAATTTTCTGATTACTGACTAACTTGCATCAACTGTTTCGTTTTTGGTTTTTCTACTTCTTTTAAGCAGTCAGACATGAATTGTTGATGAACAGCATTTGCTACTGCATCTGACCAAAGTCCTTCTGGGTCATTTTGATCCGCATAGGCGATTGCTTTATCAAAACATTCAAAAAATTTAGGATCATCGGTTAAAATTTTTTTAATATCTGACGTATTCGCCATACTACTTCCTACAAAAGCCATCATTGCAACAGCACTAAAAATAAATTTTTTCATCGTCTCAAAATTTTAAGTTACGCCAGTCGTTATTGACTAACAACTCAAAAATAGAAAAAAAAAAAAAATGCTTATTGCAAAATTTTAATAGTGATTAACATAATATTAACTTAAAAAAATTCTGCAATGGCAAGATACTGTTTTTATTTTGAACGTTTTTAAAGGTAGAAAAGTATTTTTTATCATGATTCATTTTTTGTTCTGTCTTTTTTGCTTTTGCTTTTTCTTGCAATGGTTTTGCAATTAAATTTGCAGATTCTAAAGGTTGGTTTAAGGAATCAGAAACGACGCCCGTGATTGTTTTTTGGGAAAAGGCGGAGAGGGAAAGCAATAAAAAGATTAAAAACTTGTACATTGATAGATTTATTTTCCTAATACCGCTCTTTCAAATTCTGTCTTTTCAATTAATTTCCCAACAGGAATATTAATCTTTGTATCACTTTCAAGCAGTTCTATTTTTGTGGCTAAAAATGTAACCGTATGATCACTTAACTGTAAAATTAGCCCCGGTAATCCCTGAAATTGTTTTGGTCCAAACGAGTAAGGTAGACTTGGTGCGAACCATGCTGTAACAGTTCTACTTTTTGTTTTTTTTGATCTATCTTGATAATCAAAGCTATATGTAGCTTTATAACATTTATATTTATCAATCATTTTACTTTCAGATGATATTTGCCATAAAAGATCAGGAATCTTCTGCTGTAAAAGCGTACCATCAAAAACTTTTTCTATTATTTTATTATTTTTATAATCGTAATATAAGTCTGAATAAGAAACAAAATTTTTAGCCAAATTGTTATAAAAATCATTGTAAACTTCACTATCCATTACTCCTAACATTAAAAAGCTAGTATAATTTTTATTGAAAACTAATTGATATTGTTGTCTTTTTGCCATTTCTAGCATTGTAATTATTTCGGTGTTTTTTCCATTATGTTCAAGGTGAACTTCCTCAATCTCATATGTGACCTTGCCAGAAACAATATTTTGAGCATTTGATGAAAGTAACGTAAAAACGGTCAGAAGAAGAAAAATAATTTTCATAATAAATTAAAGTTACCACTAAAAAAGTTAAACTTAAAACAATATACAACATTTGTTTTTGTTCAAACTTATTATCTTCTATTATACTCTTTTTCCACCTCACTCAATACTTGCTCTTCTTTAAGATTATAGTCGTCAAATAGTATTGATTTTTCGCCTTTAGGTATAACAATTTTTTTTTCATCAAACCCATATTCAATTTTGGTCGCAAGTAACTTATTACTTAAATAACTAATTTCCATTATCAAACCAGGTAAGTTATTGTAATATAGTGGTCCAAAATTATACGGCAAACTTGGACAAAACCATGCTTCTATCGGAAAGGCGGCCTTTCCTTCTACGGTATATTGATGGTCTGTAGCAGTAGCTTTATAGCATAATTGGCCATCTATTATTTTACTTTCATCAGTGATTTTCCAGTTATCAATACTCTTCTTTGAGATTAAATACTCATTTTTCTTAAAGAATATAAAGTTCTCATTATTATTAAATAAAAATTCATTGTTTGAACAGTAAATTGGATTACTGTATTTAGCTTTCGCCAAAACAATTTTTGTGATTAAGTCTGAACTAGACAACCCATTATCTTCTAAAAAAAATGAAATTGAATCGTTGATAAATAATTTAAATTTGATTTCGCCATTTTTCTGATTAATGCTATGGGAATAAACATTTGGTGGTAAATCATCTTCAGCGAAGAATACTGTATACGTTATTGCTACTTTTCTATCTGCTTGTGCAAAACTATTACAAAGAGAAAAAATCATGAAAAGGGTGCTCAATAATTTCATTTGTGGACAAATTTATTTAAAAATTGGCGGTCTAAAATATATAAACCGCCTTTAATTTTGCAGAATTTACGGCTTTATTTCACTTTGAACAGGTGGTTGCGCAGGTTGATTACCTCCATCACCTTCTGTTACTTCTACACATGCTTGAAAGGCTCCAAGTGCAATACTTGTTGCGATGTCCTTATTGTTATTAAATTGCTCCATAGCATTTACATAAGTTGTAAACCATATAATATCGCACTTTGTCATCCTCAAAAGCATCTGAGTATTTTGATTTTCACTTGAAGTTTCACCTTTTGAATACTCCACACTCGATCGAACTTCAGCAATGTTATTCGCCACACTACTTCCCACAAACGCTATCATTGCGACAGCACTAAAAATAAATTTTTTCATCGTCTTAAAATTTAAAGTTACGTTAGTCTTTATTGACTAACAAACCAAAAGTAGAAAAAAAAAAAAATCTAATTGCAAGATTTTAATAGTGATTAACATAATATTAACTTAAAAGTAATTCTGCAACCGCAAGATACTGTTTTTATTTTGAACGTTTTTAAAGGTAGAAAAGTATTTTAAATGGTTCATTAATTTCATTATAATCTTGGTGTTTTTAGCTTTTTCTAATAATAATGGTTTTGTAATACTATTTGCAGATTTTAGGGGTTGCTATGAGTAAGCAGAATACACTCCAGATATTGTTTACTGGGAAAAAGCAGAGCAGGAAAGCAAGAGGATAAGTAAGAGCGATCTTGGCATACTATTATTCTGAAAGGTCTAAAAAGTTAATTATTCCTTTCATTCGCTATAAATTGCTCTAAAGCTAATTCCGATGTAAAAACTTTCGTACAATTATCATGATTTGGAAACTTAAATCGCTCCTTATTAATTGCTTGTATTTCTACTAATCGGATTGTTTTAGAATTATCCGATAATTCT
>NZ_AUDN01000015.1 GCF_000425485.1 Flavobacterium tegetincola DSM 22377
TTCAGACAGAGGAGCTCAGTATGCTTCTAATAAAATGACAAATCTTTTCATTTATAATCGAAAAATAACACAGAGTATGAGTAGAAAAGGGAATTGCTGGGATAATGCTGTTGCAGAAAGCTTTTTTAAAACCATAAAATATGAATGTTTGTATAGGTATCATTTTTCTTCTTTTCAACAATTAAATGCGTGTCTAAAAGAATATATAAATTGGTACAATACAAAAAGACTACATTCTACTCTAGGTTATATTTCTCCGCTAGAAATGGAGATTAAATTAAGAAATTTTAATAATAAAGCGGCCTGAGTATATTTGTCTCATTTTTTGTAGTTATTCCAGTTCATGATTTTTTATTTTTAGGGTTATTTTTTTTAATTAATTTATTCGGTAATGAGAGGAGGAGCTGTTTTGTTTCACTCTAATTCCAATGTAAATGGTATTAAATTTCATTGTTGACATTTTTTTTATTCGTCCAAAGAGTCGGAGTATGCTATGTTTCGTTTCGAGAGCATAAAAGGTTAGTGTTTAGCAAAAACAAGGTTTTATCAAATAAATACTACCCGAATGGGTGGAGATTTTTTGATAAACCCGCAGGGCTTGACCTTTTTTTTGCGTTAAAAACACTAGTATACCTTTGCTCTTGAAATGGGACAATTAGCATACTGGCTTTTGAATATAGATAGGATGGAAGCAAGGTTGTAAAGCGTATTATGTTTTATTGTAAAGAAAGAAGGTAATCACTAGAAATATTGTCTGATGGTTTTAATCGGCTTATAGTTTGAAGTAATGATATGGCTATTAAAGCCATGGAAAAGGATCTTGAAAATTATACGTAGGTAGCAACTTCAATTTTCAAGATTCTTTTATTGAGTATTCTTAAAGCTCTTTTATACTGTAGCATAGCGAAAGTATAAATGTGCTTTGCGGATTGTGCTGCGGACAAAAAGCCCAGGGTTCTTAAAGTCTGAGCTGAATTTTAAAATTATGCAAATAATGCATTGTCAAAGGATATTTATCCACAAGAAAGAGAAGTATATTCATTAGTACTAAGTACTGAACGGGACAATTTATATAGATTGTTTATTTATTGAGTTAATTTATTTAGTCCTCAAGTTTAGAAAAGGAAATAGTGAAATAGTAGGAGTGATAGAAATGTAATAAATTTAAATTTCCGATGGAAATAGATAATTTATTTAGACGAGTTACCAATTACAAACAAAATGATACATCGACTGATGTTAAATGCCACTAGTAGTCAAAAAGAGCCTTGACATGACATTCCCATTCGATTTACTGGCCTTGCTGTTAAATTTATTTATGTGTGCGTTCATATAAAATTCACAAAGTAAAAATAAAATTCATTTTCATAAAGAGCAAAGGAGGTAAATAATGGAACAGGAAGACAAGAGCTTGATTGATGGAAAGATAGAGGAGTTAAAGTTTGATATTGAGAAGCTAAATGAACAGAAATTCGTAAATTTACTGATTGAAATTATTGTTTCTATTACATTAAATGAATTAAATGAAAAGAGCGATTAGATACTTAAGATTTAGTCAGTTGGGACAAAGTAATGGTTCCATTGAAAGACAGGAGCTTTATACGGATCAATGGTTGAAATTTAACAATGTTGAATTAACAGATACTTTTATTGATCGAGGGAGAAGTGCTAAGACATTTGATAGACCAGACTTTATTAAACTTCAAGAGTTTATTAGTAAACATTTTAAAACTGTGGACTATCTTTTGGTAGATCAAATGGACAGATTTAGTAGGGATGCTGGAGAAGCAATGAGTATGGTAAAGATGCTTCAGCGAAAATACAATATTCAGGTCGTCAGTGTAACCGAAGGAATTACGTTCGACTATGATACTCCAGGAAGTTTTTTCAGAGCGGGATTACAACTATTGCTTGCTGAAGAGGATAATATTAACAGGAGTATTAAAATTAGGGGAGGACTCTATACTGCTAGAGCAAAAGAAGGCCGTTACATCGGAATTAAACCACCTTATGGTTATATAAAGTTTGGCGAAGGAAAGGAACGAAAATTAATTATTGAAGAAACAGAAGCAAAGGTTGTCAAGTTTATGTATGATGCTTATTTACATGATACACCACTTTATATAATTAAAGGACAAGTATTTAAATTAGGATTTAAAGCAAGAGGAAATACGGCTGTTGAAAGAGTATTGACTAATCCTGTGTATGCAGGTATGTTGCAGGTTCAGGGATATAAAGAGTATCCCGGGGGAATTTTTCCAGCTATACACGAAGCTATTATTGATAAAACTACTTGGCAATTGGTGCAAAATAAGATGAAAAAGCCTGAAAAAGTTAGAGCAATATTAGATGAAAATTTACCACTTCGCGGAATCTTAAAATGTCATTGCGGAAACCTACTCACAGGTGCTCCATCAAGAGGGAAATCAGGCAAGTATTTTAATTATTATAAGTGTAAGACTTCAAAGCATAATAATATAAGTGCAATAAAAGCCCATACACAGCTTGCTGAAATATTAGAATTAATGAGTCTCCCAGAAAATACTTTGTCTGAAATAAAAAAGTCTTCTAGTGTGGCAATAGAAGAAAATTTAAAATCTAACAAACTGATAATAGAACAAAAGAAACTTTTGCTAGAAGAGACTCAAGAAAAGATGTTTTCTGTAGAAGAAAAGTGGATTAAAAATGAGATTTCAAAAGATACTTATGATAGATGGTATGCTACTTATAGCAGTACTATCCATTCCTGCAAAGATGCAATTGAGCGTTTAAGTAAAGTTGAAACACATGCATTCAAAATTTTACATAAAAAATTACACTTACTCGGAGATCTAAAATCTATATATGATAATGCAAATATTATCCAAAAAAGGGAATTTGTCAAATTGGTGTTCGACAGCAATTTATACTATCAGGAAGGTGTCTATCGAACACCTACCATGATACCGATAATGTCTCGGAATCACCTGTTAATGCAGGAAAAAGGCTTGTTGATTTACCATAAAAAAAGGGATGATTTTCCAATCATCCCATCCAGTGGAGTCGGGGAGAGTCGAACTCCCGTCCAAACAAGCAACTAAAAGGCTTTCTACACGCTTATTTCCTGATTGAATTTTCGTTATTGAGGTCGGCCAGAAACAGCCATTCAACACTTAGCTTCTTTAGTGTCAAAACAGCGCCAAAGCTTCACCGTTTCTAGGTTTATTTTTACGGTTCTCCTGAATAGAACGCCACAAACCAAGGCTTTCAAGGAGAATCCAGCTTTCCTATCTAATAGGAACTTGGCGTAATCGTACTTTAATTCGGATTATGCAGCTAAAGCGTAGTTATCTTCGCCGTGTAAATGTTTTGAAACCTTTTATTTACGAGAATTGTCCCAGTTCTCGACGTGCTTACATTTCAATTCGACTTGCTGTCAAAACCAGTCGACCCCATGTTGCTACTTTCTTAATCAAAAAGCAGACCACAAATTTACAATAAAATTTATATTAAAACCCTAAATCGTCCTTTTTTAATTTCAATGGGTATTCGCCAAATAATGTGGACAAATAAAAGCTTTTATACGTCATCGTTGTGTACTTATTTGATAAAGCAATAATAACGACATCTTCATCTCTCAAGTCTACGTACGATGAGGTGTTTCCATGCCACCAACCATTGTGATAAAACAATTGTTTTCCATCATTCCATTCCATCATTCGGATGCCCAAACCATAATTCCGGGTTCCTTTTCGTTCATAACTGTAGCCTTTAAATACTTCTTTGATTAAAGTTGGTGTCAAATAATCTTTAGAGGCTACGGCTTGTTGGAACTTCAGTAGATCGCGTGGCGTGGAATAAATGTTTTTATCGCCGTATACAGTTTCCAAATGATTCATTTCATGTTTGCGGTAATTTCCTTTATACGATTGACTTTCCTTCTGATACTCCTTTTCGTAATCAATTACAAAAGTGTGCTCCATCTGTAGGGGTTCAAAAATGATTTTCTGCATCGCTTGACGGTAATTCATACCCGTTATTTTTTCAATAACTAAAGCCAACATCGCATAATTGGTATTGCAGTAGGCAAAATGTGCATCGGTTTTAAAGTCCAATGGCGCATTGAATTTGACAAAAACATCCAAAATATCTTGATTGGTTACTTGGTTTTTTTGATCCCAAATGGTTCTGTCGTCAAAGAAATACGCATAATTGGTCAATCCGCTTCTATGATTTAATAAGGTACGCACCGTAATTTCAGAGTACGGAAAACGAGGTAAAATAGTGGTCACTTTTTGATCCAACTCTAATTTTCCTGCATCCACTAAAACCATAATTGCCGCGGCTGTAATTCTTTTGCTCACAGAAGCCAAGTGTATTGGTGTGTTGACGTCAATTTCCTTCTTAGTTTGAAAATTACTGTAACCGGAATAACGTTCAAAAATGATCTGGCCATTTTTAGCTACCAATAACCCACCACTGACATCGTTTTTGTCCCAATATTTTTTATAAAACAAATCAATTTTACGATTGTGTTCCTTTACATAGGATGCGGATAGTTTTTTTTGCTTGTCTTTAGAAGGATAAATGTGCGGAATAGTATCTTGAACAGTTGTGGATGCTTCTTGTGTTGAAGTGCTTTTTTCTTTACATGAAAATAATGCAATTAGGAGGGCGAGAAAAAAGCTATGTAGGATGATTTTTGGTCTTGTCATGGGGAAAATGTATGCAAAGGCACAAATATAAATAATAACACACGTTCCGTATCTGATTTTTTGCAAAAGGTTATCATTTTCGACTGTTAAATAATATAATACTTTGACTTGCAAAGCTTCAACGGAACCAAAAGTCAACTCTAATTTTTTACCTGCAAATAGTTTGCGGAACTTTGTATAAATAGTTACATTTGAAACAGTTATTTTAGCTTTCGTTAAAATACATCTTAATACTCTGAATTTTGTTTTTATTTTACTAAAATTCAGTGACTTACTAATTACAAAACACAACTAAAATGAAGTTCGGAATTATTAAAGAAAGAAAAAATCCACCGGATCGTCGTGTGGTTTTTACTCCTGATGAATTGTTGCTATTCAAACAAACGTATCCAAGTGCCGAAATATTTGTAGAACGCTCTGATATTCGCGTTTTTAAAGATGAAGAATATGAAGCTTTGGGTTTTGAATTATTGGATGATTTAAGTAATTGCGATGTGCTTTTTGGTGTAAAAGAAGTTCCTATGGATGCTTTAATTGCCAATAAAAAATACTTCTTTTTTTCACATACAATTAAAAAACAGCCTTATAACAGAGCGCTCTTGCAAGCGGTTTTGGAAAAAAATATTTCACTTTACGATCATGAAACTATCGTAGATGCAGCAGATAAACGATTAATCGGTTTTGGTCGTTACGCAGGAAATGTAGGTGCTTACAACGGCATTCGTGCTTTTGGAATAAAATATGATCTATTTCAATTGCCAAAAGCAGAAACATTAAATGGTAAGGCAGTTTTGGTAGAAAAACTAAGACGATTGGTTTTACCTCCTATCAAAGTAGTACTGACGGGAAGCGGAAAAGTAGGCATGGGAGCCAAAGAAATTTTGGATGCAATGAAGATGAAACAAGTTGCACCTCAAGATTTCTTAACCAAAAAATACGATTCAGCAGTTTATACTCAAATTGAAGTGGACGACTACTACAAGCGTTTAGATGGAGGCGCATTTGTTAAAAGTGAATTTTATAAAGACCCAGTGGGTTATACTTCCGATTTCGAAAAATTTTCGCAAGTTGCCGATATTTTTATGGCGGGTCATTTTTATGGCAATAATGCACCTTACATTTTAACCAATGAAATGTTGAAATCAGCGAAGAACAATTTAAAAGTGGTTGCTGATATCTCTTGTGATGTTGGTGGTCCGGTTGCTTGTACTATAAAAGCATCAACTATTGCTGAACCAATATTTGGTTATTTGCCAAGCGAAGCAAAGGAGGTTGACGTGTTCCATCCGGGTTCAATTGCGGTTATGTCTATTGATAATTTGCCTTGCGAACTACCTAAGGACGCCAGCGAAGGTTTTGGGGAAATGTTTATGAAGCACGTTATTCCAGCTTTTTTCAATGACGACGCAGATGGTATTTTGAGTCGCGCTCAAATTACCAATGACGGGAAATTAACGGAACGATTCTCTTATTTACAAGACTTTGTAGATCAAAAATAATTTTAAAATCCTTCAGAAATGAAGGATTTTTTTTTACTAATTTTATAGAATTCTCCTTTACGAAATAGCACGAAATCGATTTCGTAAAAAATAATGTCGGTTTCATTTGTTCAGTAGTTATTTATCATAGATATTTATAAAATTTTTAAGAGTAAGACTGCTGCTTTGCACCCTTAACTTAAAATTATTTGACTGATCTTTTCATCCATTTTGTACTATACTTATGAATTCTGAACAAACCAAGACCAATTATCCTGCGCTTTATACGTTAATTACGGTTTTCTTCTTTTGGGGGTTTATCGCGGCGGGAAATAGTATTTTTATTCCTTTCTGTAAAAGCTATTTTTCATTGGATCAGTTTCAATCGCAATTGATTGATTTTGCCTTCTACACGGCGTATTATTTAGGAGCACTGTTGCTTTTTGCTTTTGGTGCTTTAAATGGTAAAGATTTAGTTTCCAAATGGGGTTACAAACGCAGCATTGTATACGGATTACTTTTCTCTGCATTGGGTGCTGGAGCTATGATTGTGGCTGTTCAAGCCAACGTGTATACTGGAATGTTGGTAGGATTATTCATCGTAGCACTGGGTTTTTCATTGCAACAAACGGCTGCAAATCCATTTGCAGTAATGTTGGGAGATCCTAAAACAGGAGCCTCAAGACAAAACTTAGCAGGTGGAATCAATTCCTTTGGAACTACTATCGGTCCTATCATTGTAGGTTTTGCTCTTTTTGGAACGGCGGCCGCTGTGAGTGATGATCAAATCAAGAATTTAGGATTGGATAAAGTTACCTTACTTTATGTAGGTGTTGGAATTCTTTTCTTAATTGCAGCAAGTGTTTTCTTCTTCTCAAAGAAATTGCCAACCGGAATTTCAAATGAACCGGTAGAAAAAGCCAATAAAGCTCTGACGACACTAATAATCATGACTGGTCTTTTAGCTGTGATGTTTGCTCCGGTTTTCAATAGTTACAATTCAGCTGAAGCGATTAAAATTGTGGAACTTGAAAAGGCTATTGCTCCAATTGCTACAGAAATCAGAGAATTAAAGCACGAATTGGTTCAAATAGAGCGGCAAAATGGCGTTGCAAATGCTACGGAACATTCCCTATTTATTACTCAGAAAATTGAGGTCTTAGAAACAACGATTGAGCCACGTGTTGAAGAAATCAATTCTATAAAACATCCATTAGAACAATACAGAATGTACTGGCTTTTTGGTGCACTTTTAGTAATCGTCGGTGGACTTTTATTTGCAAATTTCAAGGCCACAAGAAACAATGAAGGCTGGGGTGCAATGCGTTATCCGCAATTGGTGCTCGGAATGTTGGCAATTTTTACTTATGTTGGCGTAGAAGTAGCCGTTGGAAGTAACTTGGGCGAATTACTAAAATTACCTGAATTTGGAAGTTTTAGTTCTTCAGAAATAGCACCTTATATTTCCATGTATTGGGGAAGTTTAATGATCGGTCGTTGGGCTGGAGCCATCAGTGTTTTTAATTTAAGTACAAGTAAAAGACAATTGGCACTGATTGTTGTTCCGTTAATTGCTTTTTCTGTAATTATTGGTGTAAATACTATTGCACAGCAAGACATGACGCCACTGTATTACTATGTCTTTTGTGTACTGCTTCAGATTGTAGCTTTTTTCTTTAGTAAAAATAAACCTGCACGAACCTTAATGATTTTCGGACTTTTTGGTGTCATCGCAATGGTAATTGGATTGTTCTCCACAGGAACTGTGGCTATTTATGCTTTTCTTTCCGGTGGATTGGCTTGTAGTATTATGTGGCCTGCGATTTTTTCTTTGGCAATTACAGGTTTAGGAAAATACACTTCGCAAGGTTCGGCCTTCTTGGTAATGATGATTTTAGGAGGAGGAATCATTCCCCCTTTACAAGGTAAAATCTCAGATATCATCGGAATTCACGACTCCTATATTATTCCTGTTTTGTGCTTTGTCTACTTAGCATTCTATGGTTTTATTGTAAAAGGCATATTGCATAAGCAAGGCATTGAAATAGATTCTGTAGAGGCAGAAGCCGCACACTAAGCAAATAGTTCATAAAATTAAAGTCTACAATTTGTAGGCTTTTTTTTATGCTAAACTATAATTTTGATCCAATAAAAAAGCCTTTGAAATTTATGTTTCAAAGGCTTTCTAATTTTATTTAAGTAGGATTACTTTACTGAGCAATCTGTCTTAACTGTTTCAATTTATCTTTCCAAATATCCATCGATTCCTTGTGTTTTTCAATGTTTTTACGCACTTCGGCTACAATAGGATTCTCCTTTTTGGCATTCTTTGCATTGGCAAAAAACTGAATGTTATTTTCCAACTGGAAAATTTCATTTTGAATTTCGTCAATTTTACGCATAATGAAGATTTTTTCATTCTCCAATTTACGACCGTCGTCTTCGCCAGCAAGTTGTTCCACACGATTGTTGAAACGCAACATTTCTGAATCTTTTCTACTTACATTCAATTTCTCGAATAAACCGTCTAAGACTTTATTGAATTTTCCATCGATGTGGCGCTTGTTTCTTGGCACGTGACCTACAGCTTTCCAGGATTCAATATGGGATTTAATAGTATCCAAATCGGCTTTGTGTTCGCCAATCAATGTTACCTGTTTTACAGCTTCTAAAAGTTCTTGCTTCTTTGCAAAAGCTAGTTCTTCCTCTTGGTTCACTTCGCTCCTTTGCTCTTTTAAGTTTTCAAAGTACGCATTACAAGCGGCTCTAAATTCTTTCCAAATAGTATCAGAGTTTTTTCGAGGTACGTGTCCGATAGTTTTCCATTCGTCCTGAATTTTCATCATTATTGGAGTAGTGGTGGCAAAATCCGTACTGTCTTTTAATTCAACAGCTTTCTCTAATAAAGCCATTTTTTTAACAAGATTGTCGTGCTGGTCTTTCTTCAAATCTTTGTAAAACGAATTCTTCAAAATATTAAAAGAGCGAACTGCATTTTTAAAAGAACTCCAAGTCGTTTCATTCGCTTCGGTAGGCACTTTTCCAGCATTGAAAAAATCATTTCTCAACCCTTCAATAATATCCGCTTGTTTCAACCAAAGTGCATGTGAATTGACTTTAGTTTGCGCAAGTTCTTCGATCTTAGCAATGATCCCTTGTTTGATTTCTAAATTGGTAACTTCTCTTTGTTTTATTTCGTCATTTAAAGCATCTTTCCGATCGTGAATTTTCTTAGTAGCGGCAGAAAATTGATTCCAAATTTCCTCTCTATGGTCTTTTCCTACAGGTCCGATTTCCTCTTTCCACATACGGTGAAAACCTTGTAAGGCTCTAAAAGCATGATTTGTATCCGGTTCGTGTTCTAAAGCTTCTGCTCGTTCCACTAACTTTTGCTTTAATTCCAAGTTATGTTTGAATTCCAAATCACGAGCTTCACGATCCAAATGCAAGTAATCGTAAAAATTTTCTACGTGGAAATGGTAGTTGTTCCAAACGTGGTTGTATTTATCCTTTGGAATCGGACCGATGTTTTTCCATTGGTCGCGTAATTCGTTAAAATGCTTTAAAGTATCCTGCATACTTTCTGCTGGATTGATCAAGTTTTTCATTGATTCCACAATTTCAAGACGTTGGTCTAAATTACCTTGTAAATCACTTTGCAATTTCTTGAAGTGGGCATTTTTCTTAGCTCTATATTCGCTGTATGCATGGTCAAATTTGACTTTTGCAGGTAGATGATATTCAAACTGTTCGGTAGTATCTGGATTTTGCTCTACAAACTCTTCTCTTTTTTCATCAATTAAATGATGGTATTGAGACAAAAATTCCTTTTTTATATCCTCAATTTGCGTCTTGATCTTATTGATTTGGTCCAACCCTAAAAGACTTTCCATCTCTACAACCAACTCTTCCATAGACATACTTTCGTAATTCTTTGTAGGAATTTCATGGTGTTCTACTTCATCATCCGTGTCGCTTTGTGTTTCTTCTACATCGTCTGTTTCCACTTCTGATGCTTCTGGAGCGGGTGCTGGTTCCTCAGACATCATACTTTCGTCTTGAACCTCTTCAGGAGTTAGTGTAATTACATTTTCTTGCGTTTCACTTTCAGGCGTTTGGATGGCCGAAGTTTCTAGTGTTCCATCTGCTTGAGGCAGGTTATCATTCGTCTCGTCTAACATTTTATGAAATGTTTAGGGTTTGTAAAATATCGAATGCGAAAGATAAGGAAGGCAAACCAAAATTCAAAGTAAAACTGTTAAATTTTGTTAATTTAGAAATCAGCTGCTTAAGATTATTCTTTATTCCAAATGCTCCATGCTTTTTCCGCTTGAAACACTAACATTTGATAGCCGTTTAAGGTTTCTGATTGAAATTCCTTTGCCTTTTTCAGGAAGGCAGTTTCTGCTGGATTATAAATCACATCAAAGGCTAAATGATTGGACGTGAATAAAGAATAGGGAATAGGAGGACACTCGTCCACATTAGGGAATGTGCCCAATGGAGTGCAATTAATAACGAGGTGATAGGCATTGAAAATCGCTTCATCTAAATCTTCATAATTCAATTGATCTTCTTTTGGATTTCGAGAAACAAATGTATAATCGATATGCAGCTGCATTAATGCAAATGCAACCGCTTTTGAAGCGCCACCTGTTCCCAAGATCAACGCTTTTTTATGGTGTGGTTTTAAATAAGGTTTTACCGATTTTTTAAAGCCATAATAGTCGGTATTGTATCCTTTTAGCTTATTTTTTTTAGTAATTTTAATCGTGTTTACGGCGCCAATGGCAAATGCTTTTTTGTTCACTTTATCCAAATAAGGAAGGACCTCTTCTTTATAAGGAATGGTTACGTTCAATCCTTTTAAATATAAGGTTTGAGCTACAACAGCTTGCAGTTGGTCAATGTCAGAAAGGTCAAAATTTTCGTAGGAAAAGTTTGGTAAATGTTCTCTTTCAAATTTATCCTTAAAATACGTTTTCGAGAAGGAATAACCGATGTTTCTTCCAATCAAACCGTACTTTTCTATGTTAGAATTTGCCACTTTCCAAATGTTTTTTAATAATGTTTTGGACCATTCTCCTTTTCCAGGCCTCTGGAAATAAGGATTCTACCAGTTGGTAGTGTTTGCCGTTTAAACGCAAAGCATTGCTAATGTGGAATTTTCCTTTTTTGTCTTCTTTCAATGTAAAGTAGAGTCCTGCCAATCGGTATTCGATTTCAAAAGATTCAGGAAAAAATGCTGTGGCTTGCAATAATGTAGCTACTGCGCTGGAAAATTCTCCCATTGAGAGGAATGAATCTACCCAAAACAACCAGGTATCCAATTCGGCATCGCCAAATTCAACTGCTTTTCGGTAGCCTAATTCCGCTTCTTCATAAAATTTTAGTTCTTTGTTTATAGAAGCATAACGTTTCCAATACCGACTGTTTTCGTTATCAATACTCAACGCTTTGTTTAAAAATTGCAACGCTTTTTGGAAATTGCGTTGACGCAAATAAAAATCAGTAATTGCAATCCATCCCTTGTCCAGCAAAGGATCTTCGTGAACCGTTTTATTGTAATATTCAATCGCTTTTGACTTATTACCCAATCGTTCGTAGCATTTTCCAATACGCAAGTAGGCATAACTTGTAGGATCTTCTAGATCAATCGTTTTTTGATACGCCAAAATAGCCTCTTCAGGTCGTTTTAAGCGTTCTAAAGTTTTTGCTTTTTCCATAAACGCACCTAAAAACGAATCGTCAATTAAGGTGGCATATTCAAAAGCGCGTAAAGCTTCTGGATATTTTTTCAGTCCATAATTGAGCCTGCCGGATTGGTGCCAAGCAATTTCGCTGTACGGATTTTCATCAATATATTTATCCAAGTAGGCAATTGCAGCTTCATTTTGATCTAAAAATTCAAAACAATACACTACATTATACAACGCCGCTTGGTCCTCATAATCTTCTTCCAAGCACTTCATGAAATTGATTTTGGCATCTTCCAGATTATCCATAAAAAGATATTCCATTCCCAATAAATTATAAACATCCGGTTTGTCATCGGTCAGTTCCAAGGCTGTTTTTAAGCAATTTACTGCTTTTTCATGTTGGTCTTTTTTGGAATAAATAGTAGCGCGTTGGATGTAAATCTCCTCGTTCTGTGGTTCTAATGCATGCAATTCATTCAGTAATTTTTCTGCTAAGTCCAATTTTTCATCATAAATGAACATTTCAACTTGCACTAATTTCAGGCCAGTGGAATTGGGGTGTTGATCTAAAGCTAATTTTAATGCTTTCTTAGCCAAATTTGCTTTGCCAATATCTAGGTAATGCAGTATGATTTCTTCAAATTCTTCCGAGTCAAAAAACAAGACTTTGTTGGTTTTCAACATTGACTCAAATTTCGATAAGGATAAGTTATAATCATCTTCATCTTCGTCGCTTATATACATATGTTATCTTTTATGATTAGCTACTGCTAAAGTTAAAGTATTCGTATTAATAAACCTTTTGCAAAGGTGATTATTGTGAACAATTTAATTAACAATTCGTAGCAATTTGTTGGGACACTTCATCAAGTGTTTCCAAAATAATTTTGCAACCTGCTCTAATTTCATCTTCAGAGATGGTTAACGGTGGGGTTATTCGGATGGCACACGGTTCAAAAAGCAGCCAGAACAAAATCAGCCCTTTTTCTTGACATCTTAGAATTACTTCATTGGTAATGTCAGCGCTTTCTGTCATCGGTGCCAACATCAATCCGCGTCCTCGGACTTCCTTAATCAAAGGATGTACCAATAGCGACCGAAATAGTTTTTCTTTGACCAATGTGTCTTCAATCAGCGTAGTTTCTGTCAATTCTTGCAGTGTAGCAAGGCATGCCGCTGCTATGACAGGATGTCCGCCAAAAGTGGTAATATGGCCTAATTTTGGATTATCAGACAGTAAATTTAAATGGGAATGCGAAGCTACAAATCCTCCAACGGGCATTCCGCCGCCCATTCCTTTGCCAATGATTACAATATCTGGAATAATGCCATAATTTTCAAATCCGAACAGTGTTCCTGTTCTTCCAAAACCGGGCTGAATTTCATCAATGATCAACATCGCACCCATTTCATCACAGCGTTTTCTAACTTTTATTAGAAAATCATTTTCGGGTTGAATGAATCCCGCACCACCCTGAATACTTTCTAGAATGATTCCAGCCGTTTTGGTGGTAATTTTTTCTAAATCCGCTTCATTATTAAATGTAATAAATTCTACATCTGGTAATAAAGGTCGAAAAGGTTGTTTGCGTTCTTCAAAACCCATCACACTCATAGATCCCATGGTGTTACCATGATAGGCATTGTGGCAAGAAATCAATTGACTTCGACCCGTAATTCTTCGTGCTAATTTTAACGCTCCTTCTGTAGCTTCTGTTCCAGAATTGACCAAGTACACCTGATTTAAAGGTTCTGGTAAATGTTGGACTAGCAGTTTGCAAAAATCAACGGAGGGTTGTTGGGCATATTCGCCATAGACCATCACGTGCGAATATTTATCCAATTGTGCTTTAATCGCATCATTTACTCTTTGGTGTTGGTGTCCTAATGTACATGCGGAAACACCTGCCACAAAGTCCAAATAACTTTTTCCGTTGGTATCGTAAATATAACTTCCTTTTGCGTGAGAAACTTCCATTCCTAATGGATAAGGAGAAGTTTGTGCTTGGTATTTTAAAAAATCTTGTTTCATTTTTGGAAACTAAAAAAATAGTAGTGTAGTAAATTGTTGGAAGTCCCGTTAAGTTTCTATTTCTTAACCGGTTTCTGCTTATCGTAGTTTAAAGTTTCTTTCCGTATTTCCATCGGTTTGTTCTCCTTTTCAGCGTCAATTTTACTTTCCTGTTGCATTTTTGCATCAAATTCCTCTTCCTCGGGAGGGAAAATATCGTCTTTAGTTCTGATTATTTCATCGCCACGCCAAATAAATCCTCTTAATCTTCGAGCATTTTCAGGCAAATCTTTTTCAGGATACATCTGACTTTCCACATTCTTGTAAGAAGTCATCACATCAATTTTATTTTCATCGAATGTAATGTTAATGCTGCTGCTGATTTTTTTCTCAATTCCAGTCAAAGTCGCGTCGTCATACACATAATAAATGGCTTCGGTATTTTTAATTAAATCAATATAATCCAATTTATTGTCCTTGAATTTGCCATACATATTCAAACCTTTTGCTTGATTATAACCTGTTCCTAACGAATCTCGAGAAATCATAAAAGCATTATTTATAACCTTCAATGAATCAATTTTTTCCGTTCTATTGTCGCCGATAAGGTGAATAATATCGCCGGTCAATTGATTTTCACCATTCCAAATTACAGGTCTGCCGATCAACTGGGTCAATGCTTTTTTAGTACTGGAGTGAATTGAATCGCATTTTCCACTCAGATCGGATTTGAAAAAACGCGCATTATTAAACGCTCGAATAACTTGGTTTCCTTTTTTTCCCGTAACCATCAATTTTTTTCCGTGGATGTACACCGAATCATTTTCTACTAAATTAATGGCAACTGCACGACCAGTCATCATTAGTGAATCTTTGAGTTTGAAAACTTCGCCATAATGCCCTTTTACAATTCCCTTGTTGACGGTGTCGGTAACTTTTACATTTCGGGTTGCTGAGGCAAATTCTTTTGCTCTGTCGTAAAAGATACTATCACCTTCAATAAGTCGGTCTTCGTACCTGATGTATGATTTTCGTAAAAAATGACCTACATTTTTCTTACTGTCGTAAAATCCTTTCTCCGTGTAAATAAAGTTTTTTTCACTCGTGATTGTGGAAGGACCAAATAAATAGGCGTGACCCGAATTATTGTAATAATCCACATGATTGGATTTTATAACATACTTTGGGTTCGTAATGGTAACGGTGGAAAGAAACTGAAACTTCTTTTCTGTTGCATAATACCGACCAGCATTACTCGTCAACGTATTTTCTTTATTGACAATCCGACCAAAGCTGTTGTAAAATGCTTGTTGTGTATTTCGATCAAAGTTAATTGTATCAGTACTTAAAGTCATGTCTGGCGAACGCAATACAGGTTTTCCCGTAGCGTAGGCTTTCTTTTCGTTTCCACTGTATTCAGCGTATTGACTGTTGAGATATAAGGTGTCACCTTGTACCATTTGTACATTACCAAAAAGTTTAGCATAGTTCTCTTCCTGAAAATAGTACGCTTTATTGCATGTAATGGTTATTCCATCGTGTACAATTCGCACTTTTCCTGTGAGTAAAAATGCACCTGGCATTTCTGTTTGATTGATGTCGGAAAATTCAGCATATTCTACATCAATATTTTTAGGCTTTTGTGCCAAAAGAAGGGTTGTGAACGCTAAAAAAAATAATAAGAAGAGCCTTTTCAATGTCAATAAATTTTGTCAAATTTAAGTAAAATGCATTGAGTTATGGCGGATTTAAGAAATATTTATAAGCGGATTTTGTTATAAAAAAAAGCATTTTGTTAATCAAAATGCTTTTATCTAAATTCTTAATTTAAATTGCTTTCAAAACTTATGTCAAATAAGCTGACAAAAGCATTATTTATCGTTCCATCCGCATTAAGAACCAAGGTACGGTGGATCTTATTTACCACCCAATGTTCTTTCACGCTATCAAAATTTTCAACCTTATACTCGCGGATGTTTGAAAACCTGTAGTTTTTTAACATACTTTTCCATTTGGTTTCATTTTGATCTACACAAATACTGATAAAATCGTATTCTGGATGTTTTTTCTGCAATTCCATCGCACGTTTATGAGCGGCTACAAAATGCGATTCTAAATTTTTGGTCCAAAAGAATAGTACTGTCTTTTTATTAATGATAGATTTGACGTCGACAGTAGTACCGTTCAAGTCCATCAATTTTTGATTCGGTAATGGATTGTTTTGTTTTAACAACTGAATCGCATCTCCAATTTTCTTGATTTCATTGTGTTGATTTTGGTCCGTTGAAAGTGCGTGGTATTTATCTAAAAACTTTTGATTATTGATGATATTTTGATCTTCTAATAAGTAGGCAAAAGCAATATTATCTAAGACTGTATTTTTTATTTTTTCATTGGTGAATAATGAATCGGCAATGTGCAATTTCGCACTACTGGACAAGAATGCTTTGTCAACAGCAGAACGCATCTCCCATTTTTCATTGGCACTCAAATTATTCATTAGATTCGATAAATAGCGTACAAATGGTGAAAAGTTGGTTAACTCTTTATTATTAAAGTTGATGTCCTTTCTGAAACTATAAAAATCAGCAGGTAGTTTAGGGGTTACATTTTCACCACTTCTCATGCGATGAACCACTGGATATAATTCTTTTTTTGAATAGTGGAAAAAATCCAACATTGCTTTAGCATACTTGTCAAAATCCTCAGACCAAGCAATACTTTCCTTTTTAGAATCGTAAAATTTTTGCTTAGATTGAAAAGCAGAATCTATTTTTTTATTAAACTGACCTACATTTTCGTCATAAACGTTGAACATAACGCTCCGATCTTGTTCATTTTTCAAATATAACTCCATCAAAAAATTATTTTTCTCATCACCACGACCACAGAATGTGATGGATTCATCAAAATCTTGTGTATTGATGCGTACCATTAAACTATCATTTTTATCAAAATAAATGTATTGGTACTCAGGCTCGTGTTTGAAGGAATATAACCCAGGCGTTAGCGAATCAAATTTCTTGAAAAATGTATTGTCTGGATTTAAGATAATGGTATCTAGAACTTTAGAATCTTTGCAAAATAAAATATACCGGTTGCTTGGATTGACTATTTTTCCACCAAAGTAAGCGGTATAGTTATCGTTATCAAAACCCTCATTACAAGATACAAGGGAAAATGCAAGAAGTATGGGAAATAGTAGAATTGTTCTGATAGTATAAATGTTTTAAATTATCGAAACAAAAATATTCAGTTAGGTTCAAATTGACTGTTAAGGCACCGTTAAATGATTGTTAAGTAGAAATGCTCTTGCTTGGTAACGTTTTGGCACACAATTTTTTTGTACTTTTGCACCACTTTTTAAAATTAAAATACATTCAATGTTAACAGTTAATAATTTATCCGTTCAATTTGGCAAACGAATCTTGTTTGATGAAGTGAATACTACATTTACCCACGGAAATATCTACGGTGTTATTGGTGCCAATGGTGCTGGAAAATCAACATTCCTCAAGATAATTGCAGGAGATATGGATCCTACATCAGGTCATGTTCATTTGGAAGCCGGAAAAAGAATGTCTGTTTTGAACCAGAACCATAATATGTTTGACGAACATACGGTTTTGGAGACGGTGATGATGGGTAATAAAGTCTTGTATGCCGTTAAAAAAGAAATGGACCAATTGTACCTTGATTATTCTGATGAAAATGCAGATCGAATTGGGGAATTGCAAGTTCAGTTTGAAGAAATGAACGGTTGGAATGCCGAATCGTCTGCAGCTTCCTTGCTTTCAAGTTTAGGAATTGCAGAAGACATGCATTATACTTTAATGGGTGATGTGGAAGGAAAGATGAAAGTGCGTGTACTTTTAGCACAAGCGCTTTTTGGAAATCCTGATTTGCTTATCATGGATGAGCCTACCAATGACTTGGATTTTGAAACCATCGCGTGGTTGGAGACTTTTTTAGCAAATTATGAAAATACAGTAATTGTTGTTTCACACGACAGGCACTTCTTAGACTCAGTTTGTACCCATATTTCTGATATTGACTTTAGTAAAATCAACCATTATTCAGGAAATTACACGTTCTGGTATGAGTCCAGCCAATTGGCAGCGAAGCAAAGAGCACAACAAAATAAAAAGGCAGAAGAGAAAAAGCAAGAATTGGAAGAATTTATTCGTCGTTTTTCTGCGAATGTGGCCAAGTCGAAACAAGCGACTTCTCGTAAGAAAATGATTTCAAAATTGAATATTTCTGAAATCAAACCTTCAAGCCGTCGTTACCCAGCAATTATTTTTGATCAAGAAAGAGAAGCGGGCGATCAGATTTTAAATGTAGTAAACTTAAGTGCTTCAGTTGATGGTGATGTGCTTTTTACCAATGTGGATTTGAACATGGCAAAAGGAGATAAAGTTGTTATCTTTTCTAAAGATTCCCGTGCTACAACTGCGTTCTACGAGATTTTGAACAACAAACAAAAAGCGGATACAGGTACATTTGATTGGGGAATTACTACGAATCAAGCGTACTTGCCAGGAGAAAATCACGAGTTTTTTGAAAACGATTTAACTTTAGTTGATTGGTTGCGTCAATATGCAAAAACAGAAGAGGAACGCGACGAAGTATTCATCCGTGGATTCTTAGGAAAAATGATTTTCTCAGGAGAAGAAGCGCTAAAAACGAGTCGGGTTTTATCAGGTGGTGAAAAAGTGCGTTGCATGCTGTCGCGAATGATGATGGAACGCGCCAATGTATTGATGCTCGATGAACCAACCAATCACTTGGATTTGGAGTCGATTACGGCTTTTAATAATTCACTGAAAAATTTTAAAGGTTCGATGTTGTTTACCACGCATGATCATGAATTTGCTCAAACCGTTGGAAACCGAATTATAGAGTTGACGCCAAAAGGAGCGATTGACCGTTACATGACGTTTGACGAATATTTGGATGACGAAAAAGTGCAGGAATTGCGAAAAACGATGTATTCTTAATCATCAGTTTTAGATATAGAAAAAGGGTTTTACTTGATGTAAAACCCTTTTTTTTGTGATCATTATTTGCGTTTGACTATGCAGCAACCGGGTCATTAATATATTGAATAACCATATAACAAAGCACTTTAAATTCATTATGCAGCACCTAAAATTAAGTGATGGAAGTGGATTTTTAATTGATAACATTTAGGTTCATACCATTTGTATTCCTATTTTTGAACACTTAATACTTCATTTTATCCTTATGAAAAAAGTTACTCTATTACTTTTGTTTCTTGTTTTGTCGCTGCCAATAAGTAGTTTTGCTCAGTCAAAAAAGAAAAAAAGACAACAAGAAGCGGCAGCTAAAGAATTGGCATTGAAAAGTCAAGCAGCTTCCGACAAGAAAAAAGACGTAAAAATAAAAGATTACAGCCAAGTTATTACTAAGGAAGCAAAATCACAAAAAGGATTGTTTGCTGTTCATAAAGTGGCTGACAAATATTTTTATGAAATTCCAAAAAATTTGCTTGGAAAAGAAATGTTGTTGGTGAGTAGAATTTCTAAAATTCCTTCAGGATTTGGTAACGGATATGTAAATGCAGGGAGTTCGGCAAACGAAGACTTAATAACGTGGGAACGGTTCCAAGATAAAATTTTGCTAAAAGTAAGATCGTATGCGGCAACAGCCAACGACAGTTTGCCCATAAATGTGTCGGTACGATTGAATAATTATGAACCAACCTTGTATGCTTTTAATATTGAAGCTTTTAGCAAAGATTCTTCCAATGTGGTTATTGATGTGACCAAGTTTTTCAGCAGTGATGTTAAGGCCATTAGCGGTTTGGATGCAAGGACGCGAGAAGCTTATAAGGTGAAAAATTTGGATGATTCAAGAAGTTTTATCAACAGTATGAAATCATTTCCAATGAACATTGAAGTGGTGCAAGACTTTACCTATAATGCTAGTAAACCATCAGTTTTAGAAAGTACCGAAACCATATCTATTCAAATGAATCAATCGATGATTTTGCTACCAGAACATCCAATGAAGCCGCGACTTTTTGACGAAAGAGTAGGTTGGTTCACAGTAAGTCAATATGATTATTCTAGTGAAGCTTTAAAATCAGATAAGAAAACCTACATCAGAAGATGGCGTTTAGAACCAAAAGATGTTGCCGCATACAATAGAGGAGAATTAGTTGAACCAATTAAACCCATTGTCTATTATCTTGATCCTGCTACGCCACAAAAATTACGAAAGTACATTAGAGCGGGCGTTGAAGAATGGCAAGCGGCCTTTGAAACTGCAGGATTTAAAAATGCGATTATTTGTAAAGATGCACCAACAAAGGAGGAAGATCCTGAATTTAGTCCGGAAGACATTCGGTATTCTGTAATTCGATATGTGGCAAGTACAACACGTAATGCTGTTGGACCTAGTGTTTCTGATCCGCGAACTGGTGAAATTATTGAAAGTGATATTATTTGGTACCACAACCATTTGCGTTCCTACCGCAATCGCTATTTGTTAGAGACTGGAGCAGCCAATCCAAAAGCGCGAACATTGGATACGAGCGAAGAAGATATGGGCGAAATGATGCAAATGGTAATTGCTCATGAAGTGGGACACGCGTTAGGATTTCCGCACAATATGGGTGCAAGCTGCTCGTATGATGTAGAAAGTTATCGAAGTCCAGCATTTACAAAGGAAAATGGAATTTCTTCCAGTATTATGGATTATGCACGTTTTAATTATATTGCCCAACCTGGAGATGGCGACGTGCGATTTATCAGAAAAATGGGACCTTATGATTCCTATGCTACCAATTGGGGTTATCGTTTGATTCCAAATGCAACCACACCTGAAAGCGAAACGGCAACGCTAGATAAATGGATTGAAGAAAAAGCGAACGATTCAAAATATCATTTTGGAAGCCAAGGAAGCTCTTTTGATCCGAGTTCTCAAACGGAGGATGTAGGAAATGATGCGATGAAAGCGGGAAATTATGCTTTGAAAAATTTAAAATTTGTCACAGAAAATTTGCCTAAATGGACCAGTGACAAAACCAATGATTATGCCGATTTAGAGGAGTTGTACGGCGAATTGCTTTCAGTTTGGGGTCGTTATGTTGGCCACGTAACTACAAACATTGGTGGTGTTTACGAAAATTATAAGAAACCAGTTCAAGGAGGAACCGTTTATTCGGTTGTTCCGAAAGAAAAACAGCAAGAAGCAATGCGTTGGCTTCATAAAAATGCATTTGCATCGCCAACTTGGTTGGTAAATAATTCTATACTTAAAAATACCGTTCACGCGGGTTATGTAGAAAAATTCAGAGCCGCTCAATCGCGCTTTTTAACCAAGTTATTGGCGTTTGAAACATTAGGAAGATTAATAGATGGTGCTAACTTAAGTGCTGCAAATTATCAACCTGTGACTTTTTTAAAAGAACTGCGACTTGGTCTGTGGCAAGAAGCGGCATCGCAACAAAATGTGTCGGTTTACCGAAGAAACTTGCAGCGTGCTTATCTGGAACGAATGGAATTTTTGAGTACAGAAAAAATGAATGCTAATGCAAGAGCTGACTTTTACCTTACCTCACAATCAGATGTCAGAGCGCTTGTCCGTGGTGAACTGAAGCAATTACTACGTTCGTTGCAGTTGGCAAAATCAGCGGCGGTTGATACCGAAACAAAATATCATTATGAAGACTGTATTGAGCGAATTCAATTGATTTTAAAACCAATTTAATAGGAACTATTGGATCTTATTAAGAAATTTTGATAGCCAAATTTAAATGTAACATCTAAATTATTTGTGTGATACGTTTTAAATTTTTTACTTAAAGCATATTTTTAAATTCACCTAGATATTTAAAAAGCTTCTATTTCACAGGAAATAGAAGCTTTTTTTAGTTTACTTTTTATTTTTTCTAGCTTCTTTTTCGGCAGCTTTCTTTTGTCGTTCTTTTGCTCGTTCTTTTTTCTTGAAATAACCTCGCAATAAGAAATTGCTTTTGGCTGCTTCCATATTTTCGTCCAGTTTCTTTGTGCTGGTTTTTAAATTGGTCATTGTAGCATCGAGACTTTCAGCCATACTATCATCATTAATCAATTTTCCTAAACTACCTTTACCGTCGTTGATTTTTACCATAATCTCAGCAATTTCTTCTGTAGCAATTGCAGCATTGTCGGCGGTCATTTGTAAACTTTCGATAATTGCATCGGTTTCTATTGGTTCATTTGAAGCAATTACTTGTCCTTCTTTTATCACTTTCGTACTACTTCCACCGCGGGACAAAACAATGAGTTTATCTCCAATAATTCCTTCCGATCCAATACCGGCTTCGCTATCGTCTTTAATAAATTTCTGAACGTCTTTCTTTACGAGCATGGTTACTTGGACAGTGGAATCGTTCACAATCAATATCTGATCCACAGTTCCAACATTAATTCCTGAAAAACGAACTGCATTTCCAACTTGTAAGCCACTTACGTTTTCGAAATTAGCTTTCACAGTAAAAACGGGATCGAATAAGTTTTTTTGTTTCCCTATAACAAATATTGCAAGAAAAAATAAAATAATTCCTGCGGTAACAAACATTCCGAGTTTGATTTTATAGTTTTTAAATTCCATGATTATATTGTTTTTGTGTTGGTAATGTTTTGACTTTTAAAATACGAATTCACTAATGCATCATCAGAGTTTTCAAAATCAGCAAGCGTTCCTTCCTTATATACCTTTCCATCTTGCAGCATGATAATACGGTTGGCTACAGTTTTGGCGCATTCTATGTCGTGCGTAATTATGATGGAAGAAGTCTTGTATTTAGCTTGTACTTCATTTATAAGCAAACTGATTTCATGCGAACTTACAGGGTCTAATCCGGTCGTTGGTTCGTCATACAGCATGATTTCTGGATCTACGATAATAGTTCGAGCCAAACTGATTCTTTTTTTCATACCACCTGAAAGTTCAGAAGGCATTTTATCAATAGAATCGGGGAGTCCTACATTTTCTAATGCTTCTTGCACTTTGGCGTTTACTTCTGCTCTTGACAAATTTTTAAACATTCTTCGGAGTGGAAATTCTAAATTTTCCCGAACGGTCATTGAATCGTATAAAGCGCCACCTTGAAAGAGGAATCCAATTTTCCGTCGCACTTCATTTAATTGCAAATTATTAAGTTCCGTCATTTCATTGCCACACACATTTATAGTTCCTGAATCTGATTTTAAGAGTCGAACAATACATTTGATCAAAACTGATTTTCCTGTTCCGGATTTCCCTAAAACAACTAAATTTTCTTCCTTTTTTAGTGAAAGCGTTAATCCTTTTAAAATTTGTGCAGTGTCAAAACTTTTAGTCAAATCAGTGATGACAACTACGTTTTCTGTCTTCTTTTCTAAAGATGTGCTCATAATAAATCGGTTATTTGTACCGCAATTAAATCCACGATAATTACTAAAAGGGAAGACATTACTACGGCAGAATTAGCTGCAATTCCAACACTTTCTGTTCCTCTTCCGGCATTAAAACCTTTGTAACATCCCACAAAACCGATTACGGCACCAAAGAAAAATGTTTTTATAACAGCTGGAAATAAGTCTAAAAATGTAACGTTGCTAAAAGCTTGTGAAATGAATAATACAAAACTTACATCACCTTTAATATTAGCTCCAATCCAACTTCCTAAAATTCCCAATGCGTCTGCATAAAGTGTAAGTAAAGGCAACATGAAAATGGCTGCTAAAACGCGGGGTACAATTAAAAATTTAAGAGGATTGGTGGAAGAAACTTCCATAGCGTCAATTTGTTCGGTTACTCGCATGGATCCGATTTCGGCACCCATACTTGAACCAATTTTTCCGGCACAAATTAGCGCTGTAATTACGGGTCCCATTTCTCGAATAATGGATATTGCAACCATTCCAGGCAACATACTAACTGCTCCAAAATTCACTAAAACAGGTCTAGATTGAATGGTTAACACGAGGCCAATAATAATTCCTGTAACCGAAATTAGTCCTAGAGATTGATTGCCAATCGCGTAACATTGTTTTAGAAATTGTTTGAATTCAAAGTCTTTTCCAAACGTATTTGCCAGCACTTTAAGTACAAATCGGGTGGCATTTCCAATGTCTTCAAAGAAGATTTCAAATTTATTTTTTGTCTTCGGCGATGTATGCTGTACAATTTCTTTTTCAGGATGGTCATCAGAACCAGCACCGGATGTAAGTAGTGTTTCTTTCATAGATAATGGAATTGACTAATCAGGTTTTGAGTCGTTTATATCATTAGTTGAAGATTCTGTGAATACGGGAAGATCTACGGAATCACTAGTGTCATTTGTATCATCATTGTACTCACTTTGCATACTGTAGCTGTAATTGGTAAGTCTGATACTTCGCCATTCGTAGGTTTTGGGTAGATCATCACCCATCAAATAACCCCAAGGCTTGAGAGGTTCAATGCGATCAAAAATAACTTTTAAAATTGCAATTGTGGGAATTGCCAAGAACATTCCGGAAATTCCAGCAATCGCTCCTCCAATGATAATTCCAACAATGGATGCCATGGCGTTGATTTCAACTTTGGAACTGACCACTAACGGAACCAAAATGTTATTGTCTATCAATTGTACAATAATCGTTACGATTATCACTCCTAAAATCATTGATAAATCTGGCGTGCCTGTTAATGTGGCAAACATACTGATGACCATGGCAATTATAATTCCCAGGTACGGAATTAGATTTAGCAATCCCGTTAAAACGCCTAGTAATACAGCATATTCAATTCCTGCAATCATGAATCCGATGGTAGTCATTGTGGCAACTGAAAAAAGTTGGATCAACAGGCCCACCAAATAACTTTTGACCGCTACTTTTATCTGGCCTAAAATGTCAAGCAAAATACTTTCGTCTTCTTTCTTTACTAATTTATTTAAGAATTTCATAAAGTGAGTTCTATAAAGTAAAATTAGAAACATGTAGATTGGAATTAAAGTCAGGTTTAACAAGGTATCTGTAAAGGACAGCAAGGTGCTACCCAGAATTTCTTTACCTGATTTAACAGTATCGTTAGTTGCATTTTCTATGTATTTATCTTGCTCAACGGTACTTATATTGAAGTGATTTCGAACAAATTCCTGTAAATTCATTAAATGAATGTTGAAATTTTCTTTGATCTTATTCCAATCTCTCATAAAGTCGGTCAACTCCCATGAAATAAAAGTCAGAATTCCGATGATGAGTAAGACAAATAAGAGCACGCTAATCATTACCGCAATAACGTGTGGCAAATGTAATTTTTGATTTAAAAAAGCCGTTATCGGTCTCAGTAAAATGGCAAATAGCAGCGCCATTGCCAGAGGTATAAGTATTTCTTGCGCAATATGCAACGTATAAAAAATTGCAATTAAGCTTACTAATGTTAGCGATAATTTTACGTAAAACGGCAGCTTTAAAGTTGTATTCATGTAGTCAGTTTTATTTATAAGTTAGCTGAAATGCACTGCTGCTTTTTGGAAGCTTTACTTAGAACAAAATTGATTGAAAATAACAAGCTAGCGCTTACAAGTCTACACTATTACTTTATACAATTTACACCTGCTAATTGGACGAGTGGTGGTTTGGCCTTTTATTAGTCGATATTCCTTTTTGTAAAAAGAGGGAGTTGGGATAAGTAACTAAATCACCATCCAAGGTTTTAACCAATGTATAGAAGGTATGAATAGAAATAATTTCACCTTCAATTGGAAAGTCCTTATCATGAATTCTTATGCTGTCGCCAATCTTAAACGGGAACGAAAAAAGCACAATAAATCCTGAAGTAATGTTGCTTAAAATAGACCATTGCGCAAACAAAGCAACCCCAATAACGGTCAATACGGAGGAAATAGTAACAAATAAATCATCAGTTTTTACACCCCAAATCATAATCAGACCAATAAAAAATAAAGAAGTAATAAATACACTAATGTATTTAATTACAAGATTTTTCCGGTATTCAATTACTTCGCTTTTAATCGCGTACTTTTTAATTAACTGAATAATGATGTAGCGCAGAACACTTAGCGTAAGCATCATTACACCTGTTGCAATTATTTCGCGTAAATAGTTTGAGAAAAACTCGTTCATTATTTAAATGTTTTAAAAAATTCAAAAACCAAATGCGTAGGCAATCCCATCACGTTGGTATAAGATCCTGAAATTGATGTAACACCCACTAAACCAATCCAATCCTGAATTCCGTACGAACCAGCTTTGTCAAAAGGTTTACAGTTTTTAATATAGTATCGGATCATTTCATCTGTTAATTCGCAAAAGGTCACTTCCGTGTAATCATGTAAAGTAGTCACCTTTTCGGTTGTTTTAAATGAAACTGACGTGATGACTTGATGGGTTGAATTTGAAAGTTTTTTCAACATTAAGAACGCGTCTTCTGCATCTTTCGGTTTTCCTAATGCCTGATTTTTATGCCAAACAATGGTATCGCTCGTGATTAAGAGTTCGTCTATTGCCAAAGTTCCGTCAAATGCTTTACCTTTTAGTTCGGCCAAATAATCGGTTATTTCATCGGCTTTCAAATGTTCGGGATAGACTTCCTCAATTTCGCGCAGGCGTAGTTCAAAATCCAATCCCAAATCTTTAAAAAACTGCTGACGTCGAGGCGAACCGGACGCTAAAATTATTTTGAATTCCTGGAGTTTTGTACTAAACATTGTATAGGATATTTAAGGAGTTGACTGCTATAGAAAGAATCCCAAAAAATAAGACTACTTTTAAAAGCAGACTCAACATTTTAAAATCGGAAGAAGTTTTAGCTTCAAATAATTTGATGCAAATTAATACAAGAGGTGCAATTATAGTCAGTAAACTGTACAAAGTACTGATGTATAAATTATTGCTGAAATAGTAAATATAAATATAATACAACAGATAAAATGTAATGAATGCAGTTGCCGCCAAAACAATTTTTGAGGTTCTTGCCACGCCAATTGCAATGGGTAACGTGTTCATTCCCATATTATAATCGCCTTTCACGTCTTGTAAGTCCTTGACCATTTCTCGAATAAAATTGATTAGAAAAGCAAATAACGCATAATCCAACAGAAGCTTGAATAAAATACCCAAATGAACTTGCGTGTCTGGCGTGATCATCGGATACAAATCGAACAATCCAATGATAATGACGCTAATAGCAGTTAAAATCGAAACAATTATATTTCCAATTAAAAGCGATTGTTTAAAGGACGATGCATATAAATATAAAGTACCAGAAACAACTATAAAAAGTAAGGCAAATCCTGGTTTCTCTATAACATTTGATAAATAAAATCCGCCACCAACTCCAAGAACATTTAATGCAATGTAGAGGTTATAGGCGTTTGCTTCGCTAATTTCTTTGCCAATAATTACCTCTTTATTATTGATTGCATCTGTTTCCTTGTCAAAAATATTATTGATGATATAACCTGCTGCAGCAATACAAACAGTAGACAATACAAGAATTCCAAATTGCAAGTCGCTTAAAGCTAAAGATATATCTTGCAAATTCAGAAATCCATATCTAAAGAGCAATTGCATGAATAGGAGTAACAATAAATTTTGATAACGAATGAGCTTTAAAAATGCCATAATATAGTGGATGCAAAATTAATTTAGGTGCAGGATTGCGGGGTTAAAGATAATTTCTTTAGCGCTAAATTTAAAATTTTTTGCTGCTATAAAAAAAATGCCCGAAATTTCTTTCAGGCATTTTCTTTAATAGTTGATTTTTAGCTTCTGGAATACGTTCGGCTTCCAGAAGTATTTCCAGAACTTCGCGTACTTTCAGAACGTGTGGCACTTTGTGAAGGAGCACTACTTCGAGTTGAACGCGTCGCATTTGAATTGCTTGAAGTGGATCTAACGGCTTGTTGACTGTAATTTCGAGTAGGAGTACTTTGTGTAGTTGCACTTCTTACAGCGCTTGAAGGCGTTACTGTATTTCTATTTCTAGAACTTGATAAAGCCTCACTTCTTACCGATTTTGCAGGCGTTGTGGATCGAACCGCAGTGTTTGTATTTCTAGTTGTATTTGTACTTCTAACATTACGTGCACTAGTTGCATTTCGAACTGTTCCAGAAGTAGAAGTCGAATAATTTCTAGTTGCAGCATAATCAGTTCTTCTTCCAGAATTAGCAGCTTGGTTTAAAGTATATCTATTGGTTGCTGTATTTCTAGTTGCAAATGACTGATTGGGATGGTTTCTTTCATACCCATTGCTTCTTCGAGTTTCATACATTGCCACTGCTCTTGTGCTTCTTCTATTGTCGCAATAGTTGTAATTGTTGTACTGATTGATGTGAACATGCACATTTCTTCGGTAACGGTACACTGGGTACGGAGTCCAAGCATAATAGTAGTTCGGATAGTAATTAAAATAATATGGAGAATAGTATGGGTTGTAATTGTTTACCCAAAACATATTGTAAATAATGGGACGGTTTACGTACACCGGCTCATAAATATAATTTTGACCGTACATAAAAACGTCTCCAACTACTTGAATCTGTACTTGATTGTTTTGATCGCGTTCAACTTCAATTGTAGCTACATCTTGAAAAACATCACGTTCTAAAACGGCCTGCAAAATAATTAAATGCGTATTTTTTTCCACTGCTTCAATCACTCGTAAGTAATCCACTTGGCGGTCAAAATTCAAATCAAGATTAGAAATCTTGTTTTTTGGGTCGTTCAATTGGCGCTCAAAATCTTGTAAATCTCTTGCATCTCCAAAAATGGAAGCTACAGCTCTTAAATCTAAATTGTCACTGATTTCGTTATTCGTTGCATTTACAGTAGTTCTGTTTTGTGCAACAATCGGATTTTGTGCTAAAAATCCAAAAAGGGCGAGGGTAAGTAAATGTGTTTTCATGATTTTCAAATTTAATTGTTGGTTTTTTGATTGTATTTGAAAACGGTAAAACAAGAGGTATGCCAATAATTTGATATTAATATTATTTTAACACATTTATAAATTGATATTGTAATAAAATATTGTTTTTATAATGAACTCTTTTAGAAAAGTGCTACTCAATTCGTTTCATATAGATATGCTCCGGAGGGTTAACTACCATTGGGAATTTTTCAATTTTTACGGAGCTGCTGTCTAAGCCAAATGCTTTACCTTCGGACAAACTTAATTTTTTAATCAGAAAATAAGCATTCATAACTAATTTTTCGTGCCAAATTAAAACACTGTCACTTGATAAAAAACGTTCTGAAAGTACAAATTTGAAATCGCCTACGATGTTATTATTGTACAATGATTCATAACGACTTCTTACATCCACTTCTGAATTTTCCACCATATTTTTCACGACTTCGCGAAACATAATATTGATTTTAGTAGGTTCACGAAATCCTAAGTTAAAATCCACACGAATAATATCGTCTTTTAAAATTTCGGTGACTTTATATTCTTTTTTATAAGGTTCGTTCAAAATATTGACATGAATAAACCAATAGATGTCGGCTCTTTTTGGTCGTTTTTGTAAAATGGAGTACATTACTTTTTCTTCAATTTCATCAGTACGACCTGAATTTGTCAAATAAACCAAATGCGTTGCGTATTTAGGAATTGATAAATCGGCACTTAATTCTGCTAGAACTTTTTTGTAATTACCAATTTTTACAAATTTAGTATACGCTTTACTAATTGTTTTTGCTCTAAAATAAGTAAACATAATCCCAATTAAAACCATAGCTATCAGAATAGTTACATAACCTCCATGCGAGAATTTTTTGATATTCGCAAAGAAAAAGCTAAATTCAATTACGGCATACAAACTGATAATTGGAGCAATAAAATACCATTTTACTCTTTTCATTATCATATAAAAGTTAAGTAAAATGGTGGTCATAATCATACACAATACAATCGCTAAACCGTAAGCGGCTTCCATATTGGTCGATTCCTCAAAATGCAACACTATTAAGGCACAACCTAAAAATAAAAGCCAGTTGACCGATGGAATGTACATTTGTCCTTTAAGTTCTGTAGGATATTTAATGGTTACTTTTGGCCAAAAATTCAAGCGCATTGCTTCATTTATTAAGGTAAAAGAGCCGCTAATTAAAGCTTGTGAAGCAATGACAGCGGCAAGTGTGGCAATGGTTATTCCAATAGGTTGAAACCAATCGGCCATAATTAAATAGAATGGATTTCCATTTGAACCTCCTAATTGCACCAATGTTTTTCCTTGAAAACGAATTAAGTAAGCGGCTTGACCAAAATAGTTCAAAACCAACATCGTTTTTACAAAAATCCAACTCACCCGAATATTCTTCCGACCGCAATGTCCCATATCAGAATACAATGCTTCCGCTCCAGTAGTACAAAGAAAAACCGCGCCTAAAACATAGAATCCTTCCGGATGCAGTTGCAACAAATGAAATGCGTAATAAGGATTGAATGCTTTAAAGACTTCAATATTTCCAAAGATTTGGATGCTTCCTAAAACACCTAACATTCCAAACCAAAGCAACATCATCGGAGCGAAAAATTTCCCTACAAGATTAGTTCCAAATTGCTGTATAAAAAAGAGTATAAATAAGATTCCGATAACTATTGGAACCGTATTAATTGACGGATAAAACGTTCGTAAACCTTCCACTGCGGAAGAAACGGAAATGGGTGGTGTAATAATTCCATCAGCCAGAAGCGCTGAACCACCAATAATAGCGGGAATAATGAGCCATTTTATCTTTGTCCTACGAACCAATGCATAAAGTGCAAAAATCCCACCTTCACCATTATTGTCTGCATTTAAAGTAATAATTACATACTTTACAGTGGTTTGTAAAGTCAGCGTCCAAAACACACAGGAAACACCTCCTAAAACAATGTCGGCGTTAATTGCTCCAGCACCAATAATCGCTTTCATTACATAAAGTGGCGAAGTACCAATATCACCATAAATAATTCCCAATGCAATTAATAAACCACCTACCGATAATTGGCTCAAATGGCCCGATTTTGTGCTGCTCATAATTTTGGTAAAGGGAACAAAATTAAGTAAATAAATACTACACATTTTAAATTTCATGTTATTTTTTTTCAGCTGCATCAAAAATAAATTTGATAAGTTTGTATGCAAATTATTCCTATGAAAAATGTACTTCTTGTTTTGCTTTCCATTCTGTTTTTATCTGCGTGCAAAAATGAAAATAAATCACTTTCTTCCTCTAATTCGAAGGTGTTCACGTCCGTGCAAATTGATACTTTATTGCAGGAAGAATTGTCCATCCGAGCCATTTTAATAGATTCCAATAAAATTTGGTATGCGGCAAATAAAGGTCAATATGGTTCTATAGATTTAAAATCCGACAAAAGATTCAACGGGCATGTTACCAAAGATACGTTATCCTTGGAATTCCGCAGTATTGCACAAACCAAAGACTATATTTTTCTAGTAAATGTGGGAACGCCGGCATTAGTATACCGAGTTTCAAAAGACGGATCTCGCATCAAGAAAATGTACCAAGAAAATCATCCCAAAGCTTTTTATGACAGTATGCAATTTTGGAATAATGACGAAGGAATTGCCATGGGAGATCCAACGGATAAATGTCTTTCTGTTTTGATAACAAGAGATGGCGGAACAACTTGGAACAAAGTGGCTTGTGATCATCTTCCTAGCGTAGCAGAAGGCGAAGCCGCTTTTGCCGCAAGCAATACTAACCTTATTATTAAAGGCAATGATACGTGGATGGTTTCTGGAGGAAAAAAATCGCGAGTGTTTCATTCGGCAGATAAAGGAAAATCTTGGAAAGTTTTTGAAACGCCCATTGTTCAAGGCGAAGGGATGACTGGAATTTTTACTGCAGATTTTTACGATGCTAATAATGGATTCATTGCAGGAGGAAATTACGAAAAACTAAATCAGAATTTTGGGAACAAAGCTATTACCACTAACGGTGGAAAATCATGGAAATTGGTAGCTGAAAATGAAGGATTTGGTTACGCTTCCTGTGTGCAATACGTTCCTAATTCTAATGGACAACATTTAGTTACCGTTGGCGCTTCTGGATTCTATTATTCAACTACTTCCGGAGAAAAATGGAGCAAATTATCCAATGATTCTTCGCTTTATACGATTCGTTTTTTAAACGATTCAACTGCAATTGCCGCTGGAAAAAATAAAATCATTAAAATTACTTTCAAATGATTTTTAAAAAAAACCATTAAGTTATTAAAACCATGTAGTAATGCTACTTTACTGTTTTTAATAACTTAATGGTTAAAATTTAGAACGAAAGGTTTTTAATACCAACGTTTTTTATTCTGTTTTGAAGCGGTTGATTTTCTAGAATTATTTGCTTCTTTAGTTCGGTTTGAATTTTGCTTTGGCGTATTTTCATCCGGACTTCCTTCTTTCCAAGCGTAAGGATGGTCTTTTACAACCGAAACGTCCACTTTGATCAGTTTCTGAATGTCTTTCCAATACGGAGCTTCGTCTTTCCCACAGAAGGAAATGGCAACTCCACCGTTTCCAGCGCGACCGGTACGACCAATTCGGTGTACATAAGTTTCTGGAACGTTGGGCAAATCAAAGTTGATTACATAAGGCAATTGATCAATGTCAATTCCTCTTGCAGCAATATCGGTAGCGACTAAAACGCCAACTTCTTTTTTCTTGAATGCATCCAAAACGCGCTGACGTGCATTTTGAGATTTGTCTCCGTGAATGGCTTCTGCAGCAACACCTTTATTACGTAGAGATTTTACCACATTATCAGCTCCGTGCTTGGTTCTTGAAAAAACCAACACATCAGATAAATTTTCTTTGGTAATCAAATGGTGCAATAAATTTCTTTTCTCGCTTTTGTCTACAAAATAAACGCGTTGTTCTACATTTTCAGCAGTCGACGAAACGGGAGAAACGGTTACACTTACCGGATCTTTTAAAAACATTTCAGATAACTCACGAATTGCCATTGGCATCGTAGCCGAAAACAACAACGTCTGACGGTTATCTGGTGTCAATTTTACAATTTTTTTGACATCATTGACAAATCCCATGTCCAACATTTGATCGGCTTCGTCCAAAACCAAACAATGCAAGTGGTCTAAATCAATATATCCTTGCTTGTTTAAATCCAATAATCGACCTGGTGTTGCCACTAAAATGTCAATTCCACTGCGTAACATATCTACTTGTGGTACTTGAGAAACACCTCCAAAAATGGTCAAGGAAGTCAAGTTGGTGTATTTACCGTATTGATCAAAATTTTGTCCAATCTGCACGGCTAATTCTCGAGTTGGCGTAACTACCAAACAACGAATTTGTTTACTTTTTTTAGAAGAACCAACAATGCGATGCAGTTGGTGAATAATAGGAATAGCAAATGCAGCTGTTTTTCCCGTTCCAGTTTGAGCACAACCAATTAAATCGTGTCCTTTTAAAATAGCCGGAATGGATTGTTCTTGAATAGGTGTTGGTTCCAAATAACCCATTTCAAAAACGGCTTTTTGTATACTTTTAGAAAGTGATAAATCTTCGAATAACATAAATATAAATCTTTTGAGTACTCTGAATTAAGTACAAAGAGGTTGCAAAGATAGGTTTATTATAATTAATGTTTTAAAATTCTACTACATTGGAACACTCTTTGCATGATTTAATACGATAATGTTTAGTTAATTTGGAGCCGTTTGCCTTTTTATTGATCGCATTTTTATAAATTTAGCACTTTAAAATTCTGAACAACTGATTTCTATGCGATTCATTTTCCTGTCAATTTTTATCTTTTTTTTTGCAGTGCATAGCTTTGCACAATTTGACAATGGAAACAATCCGGTTAACATTCCACCGCTAAACTTGCCAAAAATGCCGGTACTGACACCGGAAAAAAAGCCAAGTATCTTTGACATTAAGCCTAAGGAAGAAGCAGTACCAAATCCTTGGGATAAACCAAAAGAACGTGAATTCAACCGCCAAGACAATTTTTTAAATCCCGCCGATCGGTATACAAAAAAAATGAACAATAGCCTGAAAGGCGAAGGAAATGGCGATTACAAAATTTTTAGGAGAAACCAGTATTTTGGCGATTTTAAAACCGATTCAGAGTCAATCCAAGTTGCCGTCCGTGATCCACAAGCCATAGATGGTGATTACGTAAAAATAACAAAAGATGGTGTTGTCATTTACGAAAGTATCTTTCTAGATGCGACTTATAAAACGCTTGAAATTCCGCTTACAAAAGGTTTTAACCGAATTGAATTCATTGCTTTGAACGAAGGAAGTTCGTTTCCCAATACAGGTGCTTTCTTAATTAAGGATAAAGGACAAGCCATTTATAAAGAGGAGTGGAACCTTTCCACTGGATTTAATGCGTCATTTTTAATTATTAGAGAATAATTTAAAACCACTTTCGTGTAAACAAATTGACCAGAACTTTTGGGTCTAACGTCACGATGAATCGAATGTTTTCTTGATAATTCTTGTCGGTGATTTCCCAACCGTTGTTTGAATAAACGGGAAAATACAATTCAAAATAGTCTGTAACTAAATTCAATCGAATGCCTGAATCATAAACAAATCGTGCGTTGCGATTGGTATTTTTCACAAAACCTAAGTCGCCATAGACCTCCACCCAATTCCAAATGTTAATTCCTGCATTAGTTGTAACCATCCATTGATTGGCAAAAGGATTGTCCAACTTAGATTTAAAAGCTCCTTCTGCCACAATGATTTGTTGACTGAAAATCCCCGTCTTTTCTGAACGACCGTAGTAATTGTAATCAAAAAGATAATCAGACGCGCGATCCAATCCAAAACTGTAAAAGTCAGAATTGGTTGTGTTGTATAAAAATGTTCCAGCAAACAAGCGCAAATTGATCGTTCGATTATTATTAAAAAGTCTTCGGTATTCAATTTCAACGGATGTTTTTACAAATTTAGGCGAAAGTTGTAAGTCGCTTACAAAGTTGAAATGTTGCGTCAACTCGGTCTTTGTATTGAAATATTTTACATTAAAAACATTATAACTTTCTTGATTGCCATCAAATTCAGTAACCAGTTGCGAAGGCTCTAAATTAACCATTACTTGTCGGATTTGGATGGCTTGCTTTCTGTTATTTCTAAAATCATCTTGGCGAATTCTAAACAGAACTGCAGGATTAAATTTAAAATAAGCGGCATCTTCCGCATAATGCAAATACGTTCCACTAATGGCATATCGGACATTATACAAATTACTTTCACGATTAAACTCATTCACAGCAAATGAAAAGTGTCCGGTTAAGGACGACGTTTTTGGCGAATAAATAGGATTTACATCAAAGTTAAATGGCTTGTCTAATATCGTTTTATTGTGTATCCGTAAACCTGGAGAAATTCCGTCGTACAGCGTGTAACTCAATGTGGGAACATATAAAATTTGATTATAATACGGATCTTCCAAATCCTTCATCAATACAAATTTAAACGGACGATTATTGGGAAAAAGACCTGTTAAAGATCTCCAGTTGTTCCGTAAATTAAATTCAGGAACTTCATTTTCATAATTTAAAACTATTTTGTCCACGTTGTTTCTTGAAACAGTAAAAGTACTGTCGGTACTGATGTTGGAATACCACTTTTTAAAAATCACTTGGTTGTTATTCAAGCCATAAACGGGAATAGGAACAGTAGTATTTGTTTTGTTTCTAATGGTAAAAGTGATGCTGTCTTTTGTTTTAGTCACATCCGAAAACTTGTAATCTACAATGTCCCGCGAGTGAATAATGGTCTCAAAAAACCAATTGATATCAACCGGAGCTTTATGTTTTAAAATCGCAGCGAAATCAGTTTCTGTAACTTTTTGTTGTTGGTTTAGATTATAAAAATCATGAATACTTTGCTGTACAATTCCGTTTTCCAAATAGTGATCCAAATAATTCAGACTCAATCCTGCTCGGTATTTAGAAGCAATCTGTTCGTTAAATTTTATCAATTTTTCTTTAGATTCTCCAATAGGCTGGTCCAGGTTTTTTCGAGCCATCAGCATATAAAAATAACTGTACTGTTCATTGAAATCTACATTGACAAGATTAAAACTTTTAAGAACTTTTAGTTTAGACACATTCCCCATCATTTTCATATTTGGGTAATATTCATCGATGTATTTCATCATTGTATAGACCTGAAAACCGTTGTAAATCCAACTGTCTTTTCGCTCGTCAAGTGTCAGCGTGTTTTGCAAAAACTGATTTAAATAGGTTTTTAGAAATTTAATTTCAAACATAAAATCATCTGGAAATGGGCTGATAAAACTTGGTAATTGATTCAAGCCATAAAATGGATTTCGCTCATAATCGTGTTGCGACACTACAATGTTTTCATGTGGATATTTTCCAATATGCGCTGCCACATATTCTGTAATCTGCTTGATAAGCAATGCTTTTTTAATGGCGTTTAGATTGTTATCCTTGATATCGGTCTGCACCTTAGCACCCGGTAATATAAAAAGTTCGAAATCAGATTTTTTGGTTAAATAGATCGCGAATTTTGAACGGTTTTTACCTGATAAAATGACTTTTGATTCACTTTGCTTAATCTGGTTTAAATCCGTGATGAGCTGATAGTTTTTGGGAAGGGCAAAGGTAATTTGATAATCAGTAACCGCGTTTGCATTGTCATCCAAATTTACATTGCTGTACATCACAAAATGGTCGTCATTAAATCGGGCAGGAGTAAGTAACCAGTCCTTCAGCATAATGGAACCATCGTCATTGTAGCCGTAACCTGTAAATTTATCGCTCGGTAATTTAATTTTGTACGTAATGAAAATCGATAATTTTTGCATCGGAAGGAGTGCATCTCTTAAAACCACTTCCACTAAATCGGGATGATCGCTTGTTCTACTCCAATCTAAAAACATTTTATTTTGGTCAATGAATGTCAAATCTGTAGTAAAGCCGCGTTCTTCTTCTTTTGCCAAATGAAAATTCCGTACAAATTCATCTGAAAATCGTTTTCCAAGTGGCGAATATTTATCTGAATAGGCATTATTCCAATCGTTTAAAATTATTTTCTGCAACGTATCAGTGGATTGATTGAAGTAAATCAATTCTTGCTGAACCGTCAGTGTTTTTTTATCCGGATTAAGTTCCACCGTAGAAATGCTCGAATGTTGACTCCATAACATAGAAGAAAACACAAGGCAAGTTAAAATGGAGAAGCGTTTCAGAGTAAGTTTCAAGCGGATCAATTTTAAGAGAAAGTCTTTCATATATACTACATACGAAATGTATTGCAAAAAAAGCGAAAAGTTCACATTAAAAACGTTTTATAGCGTCTTTTATGCGAACCTTTATATGTTAAAATTTAAGTATTAGAAATTTGGACTCAAATTGTATTTTTTATAGAAAGCATCAAGTACTTCCACAACTTCGTCTTCGTGGTCTACGATTTTTATCAAATCTAAGTCGCCCGGACTTACCGTTGCAATATTTTCTACCAATACATTTTTAATCCAATCCATTAATCCCGTCCAAAATTCAGTACCTACAAGAATGATAGGGAATTTTGCAACTTTCTTTGTTTGGATTAAAGTGATGGCTTCAAACATTTCGTCTAAGGTTCCAAAACCACCTGGCATAACTACAAAACCTTGAGAATATTTCACAAACATTACTTTTCTTACAAAAAAGTAATCAAAGTTTAAGTTTTTATCGCGGTCGATATACGGGTTAAAGTGTTGCTCAAAAGGAAGTTCAATGTTTAAACCTACCGAAGTTCCGCCACCGGCATGAGCTCCTTTATTTCCCGCTTCCATAATTCCAGGTCCACCACCAGTAATCACACCGTAACCGGCTTTACTGATTTTGTAAGCAATTCGCTCCGTCAATTTATAAAATGGGTCTTCTGGTTTTGTTCGTGCTGAACCAAAAATAGAAACACACGGACCAATTCGTCCCATGGCTTCGTATCCGTTTACAAATTCCGCCATAATCTTGAAAATTGCCCAAGAATCATTGGTGCGAATCTCGTTCCATGTACGTTGTTTTAATCGGTCTTGAATAATTTTATCTTCGTCGTTATCAAAATCTTCTAATCTCATTTTTCGTCAATCTTAATTGTTATTTAGTGGTTCGTTAGTTTGAGCAAAGTACTAATGTCTGAATTTTTCAGAATCTTTAAAATACTTTTGTTGCACTTACATTTGTAACAGCTATTTTTTTAAATGCTTTACAGCAATTAGCAAAGTACGGATTTTTTCAATTAAAACACAATAAGTCTGAATATTTTAAAATCTTAAATTAAGAAATTAAATCAGACGATATAAGGTAATTTTCAATATTATTTAATGCAGAAGAGTTGTATCTCATTTCTGAAATACAACTCTTTATTACTATTTAAATATATAATTGTTTAGAACCCTAATCCCAAAGTCATTGCAGTAATTGACTGATTAAAGTCTGCTATTTTTGAAACACTTCCATTTGACAAATTTACTTTGTAAAATGCTTGCATGTTATTTACACTTAAAAGAGCAATTGCTTCATTGCTTGTTCCACCGATGTCAAATCCATTCATTGCATTTGTTGTGATGCCTAAATTTCCAACTAAAACTAAAGTACCATCGTTTGGTGGACTTTGTAAGTAAAGATTATTATTACTTGAATCTATTACATATAATTGAGTTGTAGTCGACTGTGCAAAGCTATTTGTGTAAGCTGCAGCACTAACTGAAGGTGTACCTGGATTAAGCATTCCGTCCGTCACGGCTACTGTTCCTAAATCTGGATGCAAACGTAAATTTTGTCCGGTATTACTAACAACTCTAATTCTATCTACTGTAGGATTAAAGTCAAATCCAAAAGTTTCTCCAGATAACATTGGCCATAAGCCAGTTCACATCGCAGTAACTTGTCCGCTAGATGGATTAATGGTAAGCAGTCTACTTTGATTTGTAATTGCATACAATGAACCATTCAAAGGACGGAAATCTAAACCTACAATTTTTTCGTCAGCATTCATTCCTATTAAAGCAACAGAGTTTGATGTTCCTGTTTCAGGATTCACTCTATATAAAGTATTGTCGGCAGTTGTAGCATAAGCAACAGGTTGTGTTTTAAAAGCAATTTCAATAATTTGTTGTGTAAAAGTACCAATCCAGCTTGCTTTTCCATTTTCTAAATTAATGGAGTACATTCTAGATTCGTTGTCTTTATTGTTTACAGCTATTGCATAATTTGAATCGGCCATGATATCAAAACCACCTGAACCGTCAAAATCAACCATTAAACTACCTACTTCTTGAAGCGTACCATCATTCGGAGGAACTTGTAAATACAATTTATCTGTAGCATAATCAATATTATATAATTGTGTTGAAGTCGCTCCAGAGAAACTATTTGTATATGCAGTTGCTTCAATTTTTGTATTAGCAACACCATTGATACTTCCGTCAATAACAGCTACAGTTCCTAATTCTGGGTGTAAACGTAAATTTTGACCATTGTTTGAAAGTAATCGGACACGGTCAACAGTTGGATTAAAATCAATTGAAGATGAAGTTCCTTCAATTTGTGGTGTAAAAGCAGTCGTTCCTAAAGCAGTCGCTAATCCAGAATTCTCATCGATAAGATATAATCTGCTTGAAGTTCCCAGTGCGTATAATTGACCCGTTGCAGGACGGTAATCTATACTAATAATGTTTTCACCTTGTGCTAAACCGGTAATTGCATAGCTATTAGTAGGCATATTTAAATTTGTAGCATTAAAATAATAAATTTTATTATCCTTACTTAATGCAGTAAATTCAACAGAAGGAGGAGTGCCAGGCATTGGAATTTGTGAGCCAGTTGCCATAGAGTCGTCATCATTTGAACAAGATGTAAATAATGCAACCATTGCAATTAGCAAGATTGATTTCGCGGATTGTAGATTCTTTTTCATAAGTATTTGAATTTATTAGTTTCAATTAATTACGAGGTACATCTTAATATGGTTTTATATTTATTGATTATTAAGTAAATCAAATGTCAAAAGTTTTATAAAACCCTATTTTTCAGGAAAATAAGTTGTAAAAAAAAAAATTTTTTTTAGCATTAAAATAAAAAATGTTTTAAATAAGAAATTAATTAGCACTTTTTTTATTTTTCAGGAGCTTAATCCTGCTATACGTTCTATCTTTTTATTTTTAAAGAAAAAATAAAAAGGATGCCACTGCTATCAGGGCTATGGGTTTGGGGGTTTGGAGAAAATCTCTTATTCAAAGCTAATCGTTTTATTGTTAAATTCAAATTAGGACTGTAAATAATAAACTTTGACCATAATCACATTAATTATTTTAATTTCCTTTCCTTCGGATTTCGTCTATTTAAGAAAAAGGAAAGAATTTCCACTTTATCTTCAAGTATTCTATAATATATCGTGTTCAAAGTTAAAACTACAGCTCTACGAACATCTTCTTTTATATCAGATACTTGAAATAGATAAGGATTTTGAGAAATCAATTTAAGAGTTTGCTCAAGTTGAGAAGCAAGATTTTGAAGTTCTTTTTCAGTCCAGTTTTCTTCGAGATAGAGTATAGTTTTCGACAGTTCTTTTAAAGTATTATCTGTCCAAAGAATTTCATAACCACTTTTCATACAACGCTCTTGCTTTAGAATGTGGATTTAATTTTCCAGATTCAGCATCTTTTAAACCAGTTTCAATAGATTTTTTTTCACTTTCCGAAATTGCATCATACCAATCTGTTGTTTCCTTTTTTCTTAAATCCATAATTTTTTCAATAATTGAAGAATCTTCAATTGTCGAAAGCCATTGAATTAATTCTAGCTTATGATTTAAAATTGTAGTGTCGGTATTCATAATAATGAAATTTTAATAATCAAAGTTAATGATTTAAAAGGGAATTTTGATAATCAGCATTTTTTAAATTTTAAAGTCAAGTTCAAATTTAAATTGAGCTTATAATTTAAAACTTAATGGATAATTCTAATTCTCCGCCTAAACCAAGCTCAACAATTTTTTGAAGTGTTGAAAATCGTGCTTCTTTTACATTATTTTCAATTTTTGAAATATAAGATTTTGTTGTTCCTGTTTTTTTTGCAAGTTGTTCTTGTGTCATACCTTTTTCAAGTCGAGCAGAATGAATCATTGCACCAATTTTGAAATTTTCATAACCTTCATCAAGTTCATCACGTTTTAAATTACCTGGTTTTCCGTAATGTTTATCTTTAAATTGGTCAAGTGTGGTTGTGTTATTACTTTTCGCTTGCATAGTAGTTCTTAAATTTATTTTTCAAATACATTTTGACCATCAATAATTTCTTCCAATTCTAAAATTTGGTTCAATTTAAAATTTCGAATTTTTCCTTTACGTAGTAAAAAGTTTGATTTAATCATAAATTCAAATTTTGGAAGGGGTAATAAAGTTAGTCTATTACTTAAGAATCAATCGATTTTTTCAATTCTCATCCTGTGTTTAATTTTTATGATGTAGATTATAATTCTTTTTTGAAGTTATTTTTCCAGAAAGCACGTAAATATAATTCATGAAACCTACCTTATATTTGCCGTCAGGAGCTGCATTGTTATTTAAGTAAACATTATCTCCAGTACTTGGGGTATTATACAAAAATTCCTGTTCAACTCTTAATAAACCTATGTCAGTATTGTAATCCTTATCATATAGCAACTTAAAAATTTTGCTGTTTTTTATAATATATTTGTTTGGATAATTTGCATTTTTGAACAATCCATCTTCAACATTTTCGCCATTTATGGTTACTTTACGGTCAAGGTAAATTCCTTCAAAATTTTCTAACTCAAATGCATTTCCATCTGTTAAACTAATAATTTTAATATTTTTTTTTTCATAATATAATTTCTTAAGATAGCTTTCCACATTGAAATCTGGAATTACCTGCTCATTTGCTAAGAGGAAATTAGTATTTGGTCCATCTAGTTGTAAAACCATTATAGCAGGGTCTACAAAATATTGATTTAAAAGAATTTTATCCACATTTCTATCAATTAATAAACTTTTGGCGGTTGACAAATATTCCCACTTTCCAATATTGACTTGACCATTGCAAGACATTACCAGTTCGCCATCTCTCTTAAAAATATATTTATGTTGAGCTAGATTTTCGTCAATTGTAATCCAAGGAATATCGACAAATACTTCTTTTCTATCTAAACTGTTACTGAACTCTTTTATTCTCGGAAGAATATTTTCGATGTATAATTTCATATTAAGACATTAAGGTAAAATTTATCTCGTTACAGTTACAATTTCCTCATACTTAAATCTCTAGCGGAATGATGAACAGTCAAAATATCAATTTGAGTAGGAGATACTAATTTGTAAATGATTCGATATTTACCTTCAATTAGTTCTCTTATTTCTTTTTGGTCAATTTCAGCTACAACCTTTCCAGATAGTGGAAATAGAACTAGAACTTTAGTTGACACTTTAATTCTAACCACTTGCATTTCAGCATAGCGTTTTGAATCTTTTGAAATATATTCATAAATATTCAATAGGTCGCTAACTGCTAATTTTGTCCAATTTATTCGAACCATTTGGTCATTTCTTCCTCAAGTTTATTTTCAGAAATGACTTCGCCATTCGAAGACTGTTGGTTTCCCACTTCGATTTTTTCAATCAAAATTAATCGTTCAACTAAATCGTCAATAGAAAACTCTTCTGGAAAATCACTAATTGATTTTTTCAATTTTTCTTTGGTAATCATAATTGTATTTTTTACTAAACTACAAAAAAATTGCTTCCAAAATTTATTTTCATTAGAATTATAAAAACATCCAATTGAAAAATTATCTAATTAAAGAAGCTCCTTCTCCAAAAAACCAGCAGTATATCCTTTCTTACTTTTTGCCACTTCTTCCGGAGTTCCTTTAGCAACAACCATTCCGCCGCCTTTTCCACCTTCGGGTCCGATGTCAATAATGTAATCAGCAAGTTTGATCACGTCCATATTGTGTTCGATAATCAAAACAGTATTTCCTTTGTCAACCAATTTTTGAATCACATCCATCAACACACGAATGTCTTCAAAATGCAAGCCAGTTGTGGGTTCGTCTAAAATGTAAAACGTATTTCCTGTATCTTTTTTAGACAATTCACCTGATAATTTAATTCGCTGTGCTTCACCGCCAGAAAGCGTAGTACTTTGTTGACCCAAAGTGATATAGCCCAATCCAACATCCTGAATCGTTTTTACTTTTCGGTAAATTTTTGGAATCAATTCAAAAAACGGAACCGCTTCATCCACCGTCATATTCAATACATCAGAAATCGATTTTCCTTTGTATCTAATTTCTAATGTTTCGCGATTAAAACGTTTTCCTTGACAGGTTTCACATTCGACATAAACATCAGGTAAGAAATTCATTTCAATCGTTCGAACGCCTGAACCTTCACAGGTTTCACAACGTCCACCTTTTACATTAAAACTAAAACGTCCGGCTTTATAACCGCGAATCATACTCTCAGAAGTCATGGTAAATAACTTTCTAATTTCCGAAAAAACATCGGTATACGTCGCTGGATTGGAACGTGGCGTTCTACCAATTGGACTTTGGTCGATGTCAATAACTTTGTCAATAAAGTCTAATCCTTCAATTTTTTTGTACGGCATCGGTTTTTTGACACCATTATATATATGTGCATTCAAAATGGGATACAACGTTTCATTTATTAAAGTCGATTTTCCACTTCCCGAAACGCCTGTAATTCCTACTAAAGTTCCCAATGGAATTGAAATAGATACATTTTTAAGGTTGTTTCCTGTCGCTCCCGTTAATTTCATGAAATTGCCATTTCCTTTGCGTCGTTCCTTAGGAATTTCAATTTTCAATTCACCATTCAAATATTGAGCAGTTGTCGTATGTTCTTTCAGAAGTTCTTTCGGCGTTCCTTTACTGATGATTTCACCACCAAATTTTCCCGCTTTTGGGCCAATATCAATCACGTAATCGGCACGTTCAATCATATCTTTATCGTGTTCAACTACCAAAACAGAATTCCCTAAATCACGTAATTGTTCCAAAGAATGAATCAATTTCTCGTTGTCTCTTTGGTGCAGACCAATACTTGGTTCGTCCAAAATATACAAAACACCCACCAATTGCGAACCAATTTGTGTTGCTAATCGAATTCGTTGTGCCTCACCACCCGAAAGTGATTTTGAACTTCGACTCAACGACAAATAATTCAATCCCACGTTCATTAAAAACGATAGACGGTCGTTTATTTCCTTAATTACTTCAGTCGCAATACGTTTTTGTTTTGCAGATAAATGTTTATTTAATTTTAAAAACCAGTCGGTCAATTCAGAAATATCCATTGCAGAAAGTTCTGCTATATTTCGTTCATTGATTTTAAAATATAGAGCTTCTTTTTGCAAACGCGTACCTTCACAAACGGGACACGGAATTTCATCCATAAACTCTTTTGCCCAACGTTTTATGGCTGTAGAAGCATTTTCATCAAATTGATTTTTAATAAAATGAGCAATTCCTTCAAAATCAATTTTGTATTCTTTAGTAATCCCCAGCGTTTTAGAAGCAACTGTAAATTTGTCTTTTCCACCATTCAAAATAACGTCCATTGCTTCATCAGAAATGGTCGAAATAGAATCGGTTAATTTGAATTCAAATTTCTCTGCAATAGTTTCTAATTGCTTGAAAATCCAAGACGATTTATATTCGCCCAAAGGAGCAAAACCACCTTGTTTGATGGATAATTTCGGATTCGGAACTATTTTTTTAGGATTGATTTCATTGATAATTCCCAAACCGTTGCAAGTTGCACAAGCACCTTTTGGTGAATTGAATGAAAATAAATTGGGTTCAGGATTTTGATAAGAAATTCCAGTTGTAGGACACATTAAATTTCGTGAAAAATACCGAATTTCATCAGTGTCTTGGTCTAGAATCATCAACACATTTTCGCCATGACTCATTGCGGTATTGATACTTTCGGACAAACGTTTCTGTGTATCTGGAAGCTCATCCACTACAATTCTATCAATCACAATTTCGATATCATGCGTTTTATAACGATCGAGTTTCATTCCAGGAGTGATGTCTTTTACCACACCATCCACACGGACTTTTACAAAACCTTGTTTGGCAATTTGCTGAAAAAGTTCGGCATAATGTCCTTTTCTTGCTCGAATTGTTGGAGCCAAAACATTAATTCTTTTTCCAGAAAATGATTCGTTTATCAGGGTAGAAATTTGGTCGTCACTGTAACTGACCATTTTTTCACCTGTATTGTAACTGTAAGCGTCTGATGCTCTCGCATAAAGTAAACGGAGAAAATCGTAAATTTCCGTAATGGTTCCAACTGTGGAACGTGGACTTTTACTTGTCGTTTTTTGCTCTATAGCAATTACGGGAGAAAGTCCGTCAATTTTATCCACATCGGGACGTTCTAAACCACCTAAAAACTGACGTGCATAGGCCGAAAAAGTTTCAACATAACGTCTTTGCCCTTCGGCATAAATCGTGTCAAATGCTAGTGATGATTTTCCCGAACCCGAAAGTCCCGTAATTACCACTAATTTTTCACGAGGAATGGAAACGTCTATATTTTTAAGATTGTGGACACGAGCCCCTAAAACTTCAATAAATTGTTCAGTATCTGACATATTTTAACAATGCGATTTCAAGAATTTTTGCCCACAAAGTTACTGTTTTGCTTTGGGTTATTGAAGTAATTTGTGATTTTGTAAGAAAGTGTTTGACCTTTTACTTTGGCACAAATCACACAGAAGAGTATCAAATTAAATTCAAAACTTGTGTCTACTTGCGTAATTTGTGGTAAAAGATTAAAAAAGATGTCTGCTGGTTCAATTTATTTTTTTGTCAATTTTGCAAAAATGTAAATGATCACGGCAATGATGGCAATGACAATAAAAATTCCAACTCCCATTCCAAGTTTAAAAATTCCTCCAACAACTTCGCAACTTTGTAAACTGATTAACATCAATAGGAACAGACTGATTCGAGTTATATACTTTTTCATAATAATTGTTTTTAGTTAGTGTATTTAATTGTTTCGCTTGACGCAAAGTGGTGCAAATGCATCAAAATTTTATTCACAAAATCTTTGGTATCAAACAATACTTCAAATTTCAGGTTTTTGAATCTCTTATTTATTACAACATTTTGAGATAAAGTTTCAGATTCTTTGACCAGAGGTTTACCAACTCTAAAAAAAGGACTACTTTTACACACCAAACACCACAGCATTATGAGTCAAAAAATATTGCTTACTTCGAAGGAAATCGCAATTATTCTGCATCGTTTGGCCTGTCAATTGATCGAAAAACACCTTGATTTTTCAAATACAATTTTGATAGGAATCCAACCGCGAGGTACATTTTTAGCCGAAAGGCTGAAGACCTTATTGGAAAGCGATTACCAAATTAAAGACGTCGCTTTAGGCTATTTAGACATCACCTTTTTTAGAGATGACTTTCGTCGAACAGATAAACTTTTGGAAGCCAATCAAACTAAAATTGATTTTTTAGTAGAAGGCAAAAACGTGATTTTTATTGACGACGTTTTATATACCGGGCGAAGTATTCGATCGGCATTGACTGCGATTCAGTCTTTTGGACGCCCTTCGGAAATTGAACTTTTGGTTTTAATTGACAGACGTTTTAGTCGACATTTGCCAATTCAGCCGGACTACCGAGGCCGTCAAGTAGATGCAATTAATAACGAAAAAGTGATTGTTTCCTGGCAAGAACATGAGAACGAGGACGCCGTTTACTTGGTTACCAATTAAACTCAAAAGGATAAACTGAAACCACTATTCAACCCATAAAAGATGAAAGAATTAAGCGTAAATCATTTATTAGGAATTAAATACATCAATGAAAATGATATCAACCTGATTTTTGAAACTGCCGATCATTTCAAAGAAGTTATCAATCGTCCCATAAAAAAAGTACCATCTTTGCGCGATATTACGATTGCAAATATCTTTTTTGAAAACAGTACGAGAACAAAATTATCGTTCGAATTGGCTCAAAAACGACTTTCAGCTGATGTAATTAGTTTTTCAGCCGCACAATCTTCTGTGAAGAAAGGCGAAACGTTAATTGATACGGTAAATAATATTCTTGCCATGAAAGTGGACATGGTTGTCATGCGGCATTCGCATCCCGGTTCTGCATATTTTTTATCGCAAAATGTAAAAGCAAGTATTATTAACGCTGGTGATGGAGCTCATGAGCATCCTACTCAAGGTTTATTAGACAGTTATTCGATTCGAGAAAAATTAGGCGAAGTTGGTGGTAAAAAAGTCGTGATTGTCGGTGATATTCTACATTCACGGGTGGCACTTTCTAATATTTATGCGTTGCAAATGCAAGGTGCGGAAGTGAAAGTTTGTGGGCCAAAAACATTGATTCCCAAGTATATTGAATCATTAGGTGTGACGGTTGAACCAAATTTGCGAAAAGCATTAGAATGGTGTGATGTAGCAAATATGTTACGCGTTCAAAACGAACGAATGGATATAAACTATTTTCCTTCTACACGAGAATATGCGCAACAATACGGTGTAGATAAAGCACTTTTGGATTCGCTAAGCAAAGAAATTGTTATTATGCATCCAGGTCCAATTAATCGCGGTGTGGAGATTTCTTCCGACGTAGCTGATTCGCAACAGTCTGTTATTTTGAACCAGGTGGAAAATGGAGTTGCCGTGAGAATGGCGGTAATTTATCTATTGGCTTCCAAAATAAAATAAAAAGCAGTACATTTAGATTTCATTTATTTTATTAAAAAATTTTTATCAAATGAAAGTTTCAGCTAAAGGTCATACTACTATTATTAAAGATTCAAAAGATGATTTGGTTGCTTTTGTAGCCAAATTAACTCCTGAAATCAATACATTCAAATCGCAAAATTTACTGATTGATTTGCATCATTATGGAGCAGTAGAAGTTAAAGATATACTTTTATTGCAGCCCATTTCCAAAAGTCATAAAAAGAATAAAAAGTCGTTTGTTATAGTGGTTTCTGCTACTGATTTCAATGCTTTTCCGGATAGTTTTACGGTTGTCCCGTCTGTTTTGGAAGCGCATGATATTATTGAAATGGAAGAAATTGAGCGTGATTTGGGTTTCTAATTTTCTAAATTAATTAAAGAATTTACTTTGAACTTAACTGTATTAGGCTGTTATGCAGCAACTCCAAGAACGATAACCAATCCGACTTCCCAAGTTTTAGAAATGCAAAACCGCTTGTTTCTAATTGATTGTGGCGAAGGTACTCAAGTGCAATTGCGCAAAAATAAGATCAAGTTTTCAAAAATCAATCAGATCTTTATCTCGCATTTGCATGGCGATCACTGCTATGGTTTGATTGGTTTGGTATCTACTTTTATGTCGCTTGGTCGTGTGAACGATTTGCATATTTTTGGGCCAAAAGGAATTAAACAAATCATAAATTTACAATTGCGATTATCCAATTCTTGGACGAGTTATAAGTTGATTTTCCACGAATTGACTTCCACCGAAAGCGAAGTTATATTTGAGGATGATAAAGTTATCGTTTCTACGATTCCGTTAGAACATCGCGTTTATACCAATGGCTTCTTATTTCAAGAGAAAATAGGCGAACGCAAACTGGACATTAATGCGGTTCAAGAATATGAAATTGATAAGTGCTATTTTCAAAATATAAAAAACGGAAAAGACATTACACTTGATGATGGACGAGTAATTGAAAACAGTAAACTTTCCTTTGATGCGGTAGCGCCAAAAAGTTACGCTTTTTGTTCGGATACGGTGTACGACGAAAGTATTGTCCCTTTAATTAAAGAGGTTGATGTTTTGTATCACGAATCTACTTTTTTAGATTCAGAAGAATATTTATCGGGAAAAACAATGCATTGTACTGCCAAACAAGCTGCTAGAATAGCATTGAAAGCAAATGTGGGACAGCTTATTTTAGGACATTATTCAACACGTTATCCGTCAATAGAACTTTTTCGCGAAGAAGCACAAACCATTTTTGAGAATATTTTATTAGCAGATGACGGAAAGTTTTTTGAGTTTGACTAATCTAAAATGAATGTAATAATCGTAATGCATTTTGCCGTTTCACAACCATGCGAGCTTTGCGCTAAAATTTTTTAATGAACGAATAGTATACAAAAGAATATGGAAGATTTAAGCGATTATAGAAAATCATACGATAAAAATGAATTGATTGAAACGCAGATTCCTGAAGATCCGATGGCATTGTTTCAAAAGTGGTTTTATGAAGTAGACAATAGTTCTGAACATGAAACCAACGCGATGACCGTGTCAACTATTGGATTGGACGGTTTTCCCAAAGCCCGCGTAGTTTTGCTCAAGCGATTTAACGAGGATGGATTTATTTTCTATACTAATTATGAATCGGAAAAAGGAAAAGCAATTGCTGCAAATCCTCATATTTGCTTGTCATTTTTCTGGCACGCTCATGAAAGACAAGTTATAATTAAAGGAATTGCCGAAAAAGTAGCGCCAAATATGTCCGACGGTTATTTTGAAAGTAGGCCGGACGGAAGTAAATTGGGTGCATTAGTGTCCAATCAGAGTGAAGTTATAGCCTCGCGAACGGTTTTGGAAGAACGACTTCATGAATTGGAAGCACATTTTGAAGGTAAAGAAATTCCTAGACCCGACTTTTGGGGTGGATTTATAGTAAAACCAGTCTCGATCGAGTTTTGGCAAGGAAGGCCAAACCGCTTGCACGACCGTATCCGATACCACTTACAAGAAGACTACAATTGGAAAGTAGATCGATTGCAACCTTAATTCAAAAAAAATGTTAATTTTTTTGTTTTTTGTTTCAAAATTATTGCTAAATTTAGGTTTCTAATCAATTTTTTAAAGTAAAAACAAATGAAAAACGTAATTTTAATACGGCATGCTAAATCGAGCTGGGATTCGCCTTCCACAGACAAAAAGCGTCCGTTAGCCAACAGAGGTGTGGCTGATGCTCATTTGGTTTCTTCGCACATTGCATCATTTCTGCCCAAAAAGAGTATTATTTGGGGCAGTACAGCAAAAAGGGCGAAAGATACAGCAACTATTTTTTTACAAAATATTACGTATCCACTAGAAAGTATAATTTATAAAGAAGAATTGTATACGTTTGATGTAACTGAATTGGTCAAAGTAATCAAAAGTTGTAATAATAGTTATGATTGTGTTATAATTTTTGGACATAACGAGGCTATTACTGCTTTTGTTAATAAATTTGGCAACATCCTAATAGATAATGTTTCCACATCCGGTTTCGTCTCAATTGATTTTGATGTAGACGCGTGGGAAGCTATTGAAAAGGGACATACTAAAAAAGTAGTTTTCCCAAGAGATTTAAAATAAAATGACAGAGAATAGGTATATAGATAGAGAAAAAAGTTGGTTGTCCTTTAATGCCCGTGTTTTGCAAGAAGCGGGAGATTCGTCGGTTCCGTTATTGGATCGGTTGCGTTTTTTAGGTATTTTCTCTAATAATTTGGACGAGTTTTTCAGAGTACGCTTTGCAGCAATCAGACGATTGAGTTTGTCTGGTGTTTCCGGTGAAAAAATTTTAGGCGGAATTTCTGCTGAAAAATTGTTGAAAGAAATCACTCAAATTGTGATTCAACAGCAATCAGAGAGTTTGCGTATTTTGAGTAATATTGAAAAAGAGCTTGAAAAAGAGAATGTGTTTATCATCAATGAGAAAGAAACTACTGCAGAACAACAGAACTTTATCAAAGATTTTTTCATTCAGAAAGTGAGTCCGGCGTTGGTTACTATTATCTTAAATGATTTAGCTGAATTTCCGATACTAAAAGATACTTCGGGCTATTTAGCGATTAAACTAGTGATGAAGCCAAAAGTCAAATCAGCTTCCATTTTAGATATTGTCAAGACGCCAAAGCAAGAAATTCGTTATGCTATTATTGAAATCCCAAAAACAATTAACCGTTTTGTGGAGTTGCCAAAAGTAGATGATAAGCAATATATTATACTTTTAGACGACGTTATTAGGTATAACTTAAATCCAATTTTCAATATTTTCGATTATGAAAAAGTGGAAGCGCACATGATTAAAATCACCCGTGACGCCCAACTTGAAATTGACAGCGACTTGAGTAAAAGTATGTTGGAAAAAATTGCTACAAGCGTAAAAGACCGCCGTATTGGTGAGCCTGTTCGGTTTGTTTATGATCAGTCCATTGGAAAAGATACGTTGAAATTCTTTTTGTCTAAAATGCACATTGACTCCACAGATAGTATAATTCCTGGAGGAAGATACCACAACCGTCGCGACTATATGGATTTTCCCAACTTGGGTCGTTATGATTTATTATATCAAAATAACGCGCCATTGCCTGTGGAAGGTTTGACTTTGGAAGGAAGCATATTAGAGAAAATTAGAGTAAAGGATTATTTGGTAAATGCACCTTATCAATCATTTGCCTACATCATAAGGTTTTTGCGTGAAGCCGCTTTAGACCCAAAAGTAACGGCAATAAAAATCACGTTATATCGCTTGGCGAAAAATTCTCAAATCATTAGTTCGTTAATAAATGCGGCAAAGAATGGTAAGAAAGTAACCGTTCAAATTGAATTGCAAGCACGTTTTGATGAAGCAAGTAATATTTATTATGCGGAACAAATGCAGATGGAAGGCATTGAACTTATTTTTGGAATTAAAGGTTTAAAAGTGCACAGTAAAATTTGTATGATTGAACGTAGCGAAGAAGGAAAAATATACCGATACGGAATCATTTCTACCGGAAATTTTAATGAATCTACCGCAAAAGTGTATACGGATGTAACGCTTTTTACAAGTCACCAACAAATTTTAAAAGACGTTTCTAAAATTTTTGATTTCTTTGATGTCAATTATCGTTTGCACCGTTACAAGCATTTAATTGTATCGCCACATTACACTAGAACTCGTTTCAATCGTTTGATTGACAGAGAAATAATGAATGCGCATTTGGGTAAACCGGCATATATGAAATTGAAAATGAATAGTTTATCCGACTTCAAAATGATTGATAAATTGTATGATGCGAGTCGCGCAGGCGTTAAAATTCAGTTGCAAGTAAGAGGAATTTGCAGTATCATACCAGGAATTCCAGGAATGAGTGAAAATATTGAAGCAATAAGCATCGTGGATAAATATTTGGAACATTCTCGCGTCTATATTTTTGGTAATGATGGAGAAGCGGATGTGTATATTTCGTCAGCCGATTTTATGAACCGTAATCTGGACAGTCGGGTAGAAGTAACTTGCCCTATATATTGCAAAACCATTCAGAAAGAGCTAATTGATAACTTTGATATTGGATGGAAAGGAAACGTAAAGGCACGAATTCATTCTGAAGAGTTAGATAATAAATACCGTCTTCGAGGCAGTAAAGCGGTTTTTAGAGCACAAGCAGAAACGTATAATTATTACCGAGACAAGATAGAAGTCATTGCCGAAAAACTGTAATTAACTATTTACCGAACCTATGTTAACTATTAAAAAATATGCAGCAATTGATATTGGCTCAAATGCCATGCGATTGTTGATTTCAAATATTGTTGAAGAAGAAGGAAAGCCTACGCAATTTAGCAAGAGTTCATTGGTTCGGGTACCGATCCGATTGGGACAGGACGCTTTTACGGTTGGTGAAATTCACGAAGAAACCATCGAACGAATGGTGGATGCGATGAAAGCGTTTAAACTACTGATGAAAGTACATAAAGTAGAAAAATACTTGGCATTTGCTACTTCAGCAATGCGAGAAGCGTACAATGGAAAAGATGTGGTGGAGTTGATAAAGAAAAAAGCCGACATTAAAATTGAAATTATCGATGGAAAAAAAGAAGCTGCAATTATAGCTTCTACGGATTTAAAGTTTCTTTTAAAAACGGATGAAACCTACTTATATGTTGACGTGGGTGGTGGAAGTACTGAATTTTCATTGTTTAATGATGGAAAAATGATTGTTTCTAAATCGTTTAAAGTAGGAACGGTTCGATTATTAAATAATATGGTTCACGACTCCGTTTGGCAAGAAATTGAAAAATGGATCAAAACCAATAGCCAGAAATACGACCAAATTACTCTGATTGGCTCTGGTGGAAATATCAATAAGTTGTTTAAAATGTCGGGTAAATTACAAGAAAAACCGCTTTCTTACATGTATGTCAATTCGCAATATGCCAGTCTAAATGCAATGTCATACGAACAAAGGATTTCAGAATTGGGACTAAATGCAGATAGGGCCGATGTAATTATTCCTGCAGTAAAAGTGTATCTAAATGCTATGAAATGGAGTGGTGCACGAAATATTTATGTGCCTAAAATTGGGCTTTCAGATGGAATTATAAAGGCGATGTATTACGATAAAATTTAAATATGTAAGTCAAACAATTTGCGCAGAATATCTAAATTTGGATTAATTTCGCTCAAACGATTGTAACGATCTTGCGGTGTAAAAGCACGTCTAGAACTAATTTCTTCGTTAACAATTACTTCAATAGTAATATCATGGTTGTGTAATTTTCCTCGTAAAGCACCAGTCAAATCATATTTTACGGTCTCAAATTCCAGTTTTGCACCTTCATTAGGTAACTCGTGAATAATAGTCGTTCCTTCCACTTTTGGGTCATTGAGTAACAGCAAAGCTTCAATGATCTTTTGTCCTTTTTGACCTCTATTTTCAGCAAATTTAGTCCACACCATTAACATATCGGTCTCCGTGAACGGTTCTGTGGGTAAGTCCACATGTTCCTTTTCTGCTCGACTTTTGCTTTTCTCCAGCTCCCGTTTTGCTCGAATACTAGACAGCGATAATGCCGAAACTTTGGGTTGTTGCGGAATGTTTTCAGCTTGTGAAGGAGTAGGTTTAGGTTCAGTAACCATTTCGGTTGAAGCGGTTGGAGTTTCAATTTTTACTTCCTCTTTTGGAGTTTCAACTTGTAAAATTTCAGGTACTTCAACGTCAATATCTAAAACCCGACTAAAGAAATGAGAAGGAGGAATTATATACCCGTCAACTTTTTTTTTTCTCCATCAAAAGTGATAGAGGCCAATTGCATCAAACAAAGTTCAACCAACAGACGTTGATTTTGACTTGTTTTGTACTTCAAATCGCAACTGTTAGCCAAGTCAATTCCTTGCAATAAAAACTCTTGTGAAGCTTTTAAAGATTGAACAGAATAACTTTTTTGTGCTTGTTCGCCAGCTTCAAGAAGTTTTAAAGTTGAAGGAGTTTTAGAAACCAATAAATCTCTAAAGTGAGAAGCCAATCCAGCAATAAAGTGATGTCCGTCAAATCCTTTGGAAAGAATTTCGTTAAATGAAATCAAAACTTCCGGAATGTTATTTTCTAAAATCAAATCAGTGACTTGAATATACGTCTCGTAATCCAAAACATTCAAGTTTTCGGTAACCGCTTGACGCGTCAAATTTTTTCCACAATAGGAAACAACGCGGTCAAAAATTGATAAAGCGTCACGCATTGCACCATCCGCTTTTTGAGCTATAATATGCAAAGCATCGTCTTCATAATCAATTCCTTGACTTTTGGCAACTTCCATCAAATGCTCTTTGGCATCTTTGACAGTAATTCGTTTAAAGTCGAAAATTTGACAACGCGATAAAATCGTAGGAATAATCTTATGCTTTTCCGTAGTTGCTAAAATAAAAATAGCGTGTTTTGGTGGCTCTTCTAATGTTTTCAAAAACGCATTAAAAGCCGCTGATGAAAGCATGTGAACCTCATCAATAACGTAGACTTTATATTGTCCCGTTTGTGGAGGGATGCGAACTTGGTCAATCAAATTCCGAATATCATCCACAGAATTGTTCGAAGCTGCATCTAATTCAAAAACATTAAAAGCAAATTCTTCTGTTGGATCGTCGTAACCGGGTTGATTGATTTTACGTGCTAAAATTCGAGCACAAGTTGTTTTTCCAACACCTCGAGGTCCCGTAAATAAAAGTGCGGAAGCCAAGTGATTAGTTTCTATAGCATTCAATAAAGTATTGGTAATCGCTTGTTGACCCACAACATCTTTAAATGTCTGGGGACGGTATTTACGAGCCGATACTACAAATTCTTCCATAGAAATATTTTCGATAGCAAATATAGTTTATAAAATGGGTATTCTGAAATTATACTTATAATCTTTGATAAATAATATAGTAAATCAATTTGTGAAAAAGTGGTTTAACTTTTATAAATAAAAATTAAACCACCTCATTAAGATACTTGGATGATATGTATTAATTAATACAAAAAAAAGTTAATGTAGCAATAAAAATTAACGTACAAAAAAATCCACTCCAAGTTTTTTCTGACCAATTTTTCATAATTATAAATTTAAAAGTGATTAACAAGACCTAAAACTACAGGTTTAATTTGACACTCGCCACCACAAGATGTAGAAGAGAAATGATATGAACAAGAAGTTCCAGGAGAACTGTGATCTAAACAATCTTTGTAAGATTCTTTACAATTAGTACTTGCTTCATGTTGTTTCCAAGCACAATATGCACCTCCCACTACTATTCCTACTAAAGCTACAATGCATGGAGGACATACAACATTTACTGATAGATTAGCTGGAGCCTCAAATTGATTTCTAGCAATATCTTCACTATCTACAAGGCCGGGAATTGAAATCTTATATGAATAGTCTTCAATGGTATAAATAACATTAGTATTAGAATTTTCTTGTTCAAGATTAATGTGTAAATCATATCCATTATTATTGATATTAGTAATTTGAATATTTTTTGAGTCAATTGTTATTATTTCATCGTAATTCAAACCTTCTCTTACATCCATATCGAAAATCACATAATTATCATCTAGATAGGTTATACCTTCTGCAATATAATCTTTATAATATCTGTAATCATATTCTAAGAATAGTCTATCTTTAACTTCTTTCTTATGCGCATTTTCTTCACTAGCTTGGGAAACGGAGGAATTAAAAATTTTCATCCGAAGTAGTGTTTTCACTGCATGAAGCTAGTGTTAGTCCAAGTCCCAAAATTAATAGAAAAAGATTTCTGAAATTTGTTTTTGAAATTTGTTTTTGAAATTCATTGTTAAATTTTTTGTTAATTAATTTCTCAAATGTATATTATTATTATTATTAGAATATAGTTTAAAAATTTAATTTAACATTTAATTTTTTGAAAAATGTTAAAAGTCATCATCTAGATTAGCAATCAACTTTTTTAAGGTTGCAAATTATAAAATCTTTAAATATAATTTAAACATCATACATCCATTTTATCCCTCTTGACCCTTATGATCAAACTAAACTCTTTGACATTAAGTGAATTCTCCTTTTCAATATCATAATCATCTTGAATTCCTAACCAAAATTTAGCGGAATTTCCAAGATAATGACTCAAACGCAAAGCTGTATCAGCAGTTATTCGTCTATTACCTTCTATAATTTCAGCAACTCTTTTGCTAATCTGTATTGTGTAATTTCTAGAGGAATTAAAAATTCTTCAAGTAGAATTTCTCCGGGCGTTATGTTATTTAGTTTTTCCATAATTATTTATATCAAATCAAATAATTTTAAAAATAACAAATATTTTCGGATTATAGTTCAAAAAAATAGCTCAATGATTTGCAACATATTGATTGTAAATTTTCAAGCAACTTTCTGTGAATTATTTTTTGTAAGCAGAAAAATCTTTGAATTTATTTTAAATCACCCCAAAACTGCAGCAATTTTTTCATGCTCTAATAAGTGCATCAAGATTTTTTCTTCGGGATTTAGGTTTCGGTGTTTCACTGTTTTTGCATCTTTGTACAACCAAATCGAGCCTTTTTCAGCCGCCGCTAAAACAGTAGGATGTACGTAATATTTTTTGCAAACGGCTCGAGTATTACCTAATTTTTGAGCAACTTTATCCAAAACTTCAATTACTTTTTTCTTACATTGTGTTGGGTTTTCAGGCGCTTCATCTTCTAAAAAGTTGCAAAGTGCATGAACGCTTCCCGACCAAACTCGAAAATCTTTCGCCGTAAAATCTTGTTTCGTGACTTCTTGTAAATAAGCATTTACGTCGCTTGAACCTATAGAATGGTGTTTGCCGTCATCATAAAACTGAAACAACTCTTGACCCGGAACTTCTTTGCATTTTTTAACGAGGTTCATCAACTTTCTGTCTTTCAATGCAATTTGATGATGAACCCCTTTTTTGCCTTTAAATGTAAAGGTAACTTCGCTTCCCTGAAATTTTACGTGTTTGTCACGAAGCGTCGTCAATCCAAAAGAACCGTACAGTTTTTTATAGGCTTCGTTACCGATTCTGATGTTTGTGTTTTCAATTAATTTCACGACCAAAGCCACTACTTTTTCGTAAGGAAGTCCACGTTTGTTTAAATCCTTGTCAACTTGCTTTCTGATTTTTGGTAATGCTTTCGCAAAATTACGCAAGCGGTAAAATTTCGATTGATTCCGAATTTTATTCCAATTTTCGTGATAGCGATATTGTTTTCTGCCTTTTGCATCGCTTCCAATAACTTGTAAATGTCCATTGGAATAAGGCGAAATCCAAACGTTTTCCCAAGCCGGCGGAATTACTAATTTATTAATACGTTCAATAATTGCTGCATCTTTTACAATAGTTTGGTTTTCATCCTTAAAAATGAATTTGTCACCTTTCTTAAAGCGGTAAAAACCTTTTTCTGAAAATCCCGCATAACGTAAACCAACAGATTTGGCAGTAATTTTAGTATCACTGCCAATTTTTTCTAATCTATTTTGAAGTTGCTGCATCTAAAATTATTCTTTACTAGCATTATATTCTTGTCGACCTTTAATAAAAAGTTCGTTCAAAACTTGAGCCGCACTATTTTCAGTATAAGCATTCATTCCAGCCACAAAAGTTCCTTTCTCACCGGTAGAAGACTTGATTCCAAAAACAGTTGCCTCATCTCCCGGATCCGTTTCGCCTTCATAACGGTAAATTTCCTCGATAGTAAAATCGGCCGGACTGTTAATTATCTTGTCTTCCTGCAAATTATAATCCACAGAATATCCTTTTTCAGTTAATTCTTCAAGTGCTTTTGAGACCGTTGCGTAATGATACATTTGACGTTCCATAATCGTGTTTTTTTATAAATTATTGGTCTCATAAAATTACCTTTATTGAATGCCATTTTCTTTACAGAATTTAATTTCCGAGTTATAACATTCAACCTTCGTTATATTTTCGCTTTTTAGTTGTAATTTCGCACCGCAGACCGCCTTATCGTCTCGATTTATCGAGGAGGAAAGTCCGGACACCAAAGAGTAGCATAGCGGATAACATCCGTCGGTTCCGATTTATTGGAATTAGGACAAGTGCAACAGAAAGTATGTACAGGTAATGCTGTAGTGAAACCAGGTAAACTCTATGCGGTGAAATTTCAAGTATATCAACATTTAAGGGTCACTCGCCCGTTGTTGAAGGGTAGAAAGATAGAGCTTGTGAGTAATTACAAGCCTAGATAAATGATAAGGTAACGTAGAAGTCAAATTCTATGTGAACAGAACCCGGCTTATAGGTCTGCTTTTTTTTATAATAATCAAAACATTTTTTTGGGAGTGATGCTTGTTCCGATAGCTATCGGAAGGCTATCCGTTCCCGCTTTTTTATTACTGTTAAAAAAAACAATAATAAAAAGAGCTCCACTATTATCCCTCACGCTTCATTCCTGACGCTGAATATTAGTTTTCAGTTAGCAATTCCAAACTATAATTCATAACTCATAATTCTAAACTCCAATCCCAGATTCCGTTTACTTTCAATCAAAATACTAGAATCTTCCTTAAAATACTTTCTTAATCGACTAATAAAAACATCCATACTTCTCCCAGAAAAGAAATCATCTGTATCCCAAATCGCTTTTAAAATCACTTCGCGTTTCAGCAATTGATTTTTATGTTCAAACAAAAAGAGCAGGAGTGAAGCCTCTTTTTCCGTCAACTGTTGAAGTGAATCGGTACTTTTTAACTGCAATCTTTGCGTATCAAACGTAAACATCCCAATTTGAATTTCAGTTTTTTGAGTCGCTATTGAAATTGTTTTTTCGCTTCGTTTCAAAATATTCTGAATTCGCAAAACCAATTCATCCGCTTCAAAAGGTTTCACAATATAATCATCAGCACCCAATTTCAGACCTCTGATTTTATCTTCCTTCAACTTCTTGGCTGTCAAAAATAGGAAAGGAACTTCTGGATTGTGATTGACTATTTTTTCGGCTAAAGTAAAACCGTCCATTTTGGGCATCATTACATCCAAAATGCAACATTGAAAATCTGTTCTTTGAAAGGCAGAAAAAGCTTCTTCGCCATCTTGAACCCAATGTACGTCAAAGTCAAAGAGTTCTAAATATTGCTTTAATACTTGTGCAAAATCGGCATCGTCTTCAGCTAAAAGGATTTTTTTCATCTTAAACGGAAGGAATATTTAAATTAAAAGTCGCCCCTTTTCCTAAATCACTCACAATCTGAATCGTGCCTTTGTGGGCTTTTACAATTTGCTCTACATAATATAAGCCAAGGCCCAAACCTTTGGTAGTGTGAATGTTTCCTTGTTCCACTCGATAGAATTTGTCAAACAACAATGCTTGATTTTTCTTTGAAATTCCAATTCCGTCGTCTTGAATAGCCAGACAGAATTCATTGTTTTTGACTGTACTTGAAACTACAATGTTTTGGCAACCATATTTTACGGCATTTTCTAAAACATTAGTAATTGCCGTTGTCAAATGAAATCGGTCCAAGTTTAAATTCGTTTTTGTTGAACTAAAATTCGTACTAATTGCCACATTTGGAAAAGCAATCTGAAAGTCGGAAATAATGAGGTGCAGAAAATCAGGCATTGCCGTTTTTTCCTTGTGTAAATCAATTTCATTATGACCTAAAGCGTTCGTCATTACTTGGTCAATCAAATGCTGCAAACGATTATTTTGTCTATTAATTGTATCTAATAGTCCATTGAAATGTTTTGGATTTTCAGCAATTTGAGGACGACTCAACAGCTTAGTCGAAACGGATAAAGTTGCCAAAGGCGTTTTCAATTCGTGGGTTATATTATTGATGAAATCCGTTTTGATATCACTGATTTTTTTCTGCTGAATCAAAGATTTCAAAGCAATTACAAATAAAGTAATCAAAACTAAAATAGAACAAACCGCCAACAAAAAAATACCAGCCATTCGTTTCAATACGATTAATTCCCAGTTTTTTATGGAAACATATAAAGTGTCTTCGGTCAATAATTGATAAGTGGAATTATCCGCATTGGGATGTAAAATACCGCTTGTCGTTCCAACGTAATTTCGAACCAAAAAAGCGTTGTCTAGTGAAATCAAATCACCGTATAATTTATTCGCAATTAAAGGTTTTTCAGCAAAAACAGTATCGGATTCGGTGTTGTTGTACAAAACAAATTTATCCAAGACAATAGCAAAATCCATTTGCAAATCCGGGATTTCTTGTTCAAATTGGCGTTGTAGTTTTGCAGTTAATTCACGTTTGAAACTATTCTGCAAAATAGATTGCTTGATGCGTTCTTTTCGGTCGGGATTTAGCAGATAATCTTCGGCAACTTGCTTATAGTACAAATCTTTTTTGACAAACAAAGTCGAATCAATATCGCTGTAATCATTGGTGATTTTAGCAATTTTTTCTTTCACTTCCAGTCGAAACTGCTCTACCTTATATTCATAAGCCGTTTTGACCAAGAAATATTGCATCACAATCAAGCCAACCAAAACAGCCGACGAACCGATAATTAGAAGATTTATTTTTTGCCGCATAACCTTTAAAATACCCGCCAAAAATACATCTTTTCTCCCATAAATCACACATTAACCCTGCATTAACCTACGATTAACTTTCGCAACGACGAAATAGAAGCACATTTGTAATTAAATCAAAACGATGAATCATTTAATCTATATTACTATGTTTTTACTTTCAAAAACCTTCGCCTTCGCTCAAAAAATCCCTGAAGATTTCGGTTACCGTCATATCAAAATGAAGTATCTGGACGACCCAGTTGATATTATTGTGATTTCAAAACCAGGGGAAGAAAAGATTGCCAAACCGCTTTTTTTGTTTTGTCAAGGAAGTATGCCACAACCGGTCGTGAAGTATGATGAAACGGGATTGTACGGAACTTTACCTTTTGACGAAATGCATTTTTTGGATGATTTTCATATTGTGATTATTGGCAAACCGTTTATTCCAATCATTTCTAATGTGAATAAATTAGGTAGAAATTACATGTTTTTGAAAGATATAGAAAAGGAAATTCCACCAAAAGGATATATTGACAGAAACTATTTGGACTATTATGTTTTCAGAAATAACTGGATTTTAAAGCAATTATTTAAAGAACGCTGGGTAAAAATAAACCAACTTTTAGTGGCTGGACATTCGGAAGGAAGTACAATTGCGGTAAAAATGGCTTCCATAAATAAGAAAATCACGCATTTAATTTATTCCGGGGGAAATCCGTACGGACGAATGGCTACTATTTTAGAACAAAGTCGTTCTGAAGAAAAGGACAGTTTGCCTAGAGGCGAAAAAGTGATTGAACGATGGAAAGATATTGTTGAGAATAAAGCTGAAATTCAATACGATGGTGGCGATACTTCGAAGGCAACCTATAGTTTTTCTCTTCCGCAACGTGATAATTTAATGGACTTGAAAATCCCTGTTTTAGTCACTTACGGAACACACGATTGGGGCGTTTCTTTCAATGATTTATTCCAAATTGAAGCCATTCGGGAGCAAAAAAAGAACTTTACTTTTAAAAGTTATGTGGGTTTAGAACACAATTATTTTCCGAAAGATTCAAATGGAATTGTAAATCAGGAAGTTTATAATTGGGATAAAATAGCCGAAGATTGGATGAATTGGTTAAACAATGTATAGGATGAAATACTATGTACATTTACTATTTATTTTGACAGTTTCGAACGGGATGGCACAAACCTCTGAAAAAGATACCATCTATAAAATGGAGGAAGTGCAAATTAAACTTCAACCGAAGACTTTTTCCTACAAAAATGGGAATATTAAAATTGAAGTAGCGAATTCAATTTTAAGTTCAATTTCCAATCCATTGGACTTGCTTTCAAAGTTGCCAAAAGTGCAAATAAGTGCTGATGCTGCAACTATTTCAATAATTGGAAAAGGAAATCCACTTCTTTACTTAGACAATCAAAGAATTGAGATGAACGATTTATTGGCACTTTCAGTATCCGATATTAAATCCATTGAAATTCTAAATAATCCTTCGGCAAAATATGAAGCGGAAGGAAGCGTCGTAATTTTGATTACTAGAAAGTTAAGTGCTAGCGAAGGTTTTCAAACGGTGATTTCTGAAACAGCATCTTTCAAAAAGAAATTCAATAATTTTTTAGGTGTAAATTCTAATTTGAAATTTAGAAGAACAGAATTAAGAGCAAATTTCAATTACAACAAGCTCAATCCTTGGGAAAGTAATGCAAATAAGTACGCGATTCCTGCAAATCAAATAATTTCAGATTACAATGTGGCAGGTTTTACAAAAAGGAATAATTATATTTATGGTGCTGGAATTTATCAAACTTTCAATAATGAAGATTCCTTTTCCTTTTCAATTAATGGAAATTTAAAAGAAGATAGCTTCGATTTTAAAACCAAAACCAATTATCAAATTTTAAATGATTTATCGAAAATTGAAACCGCTGGATTAACAACAGGCAATAGAAATTTCCTCAATGCAATTTCCAATTATAGTAAGAAGTTTAACAATAATTCGAGCTTCTTTGCAGGAATACAATACAGTAGTTTCGTGAATTCATCTGAAATCAGTTCGTCAAATAATTATAATCAGACAACATTTGAGGCTTTTCAAAATGTGAAACAGCATTTCAAAGTGGATGTGTTTTCTGCTCGAATTGATTTTGAGAAAAAGTTTGATAATGAAATGAAACTGGAAGTAGGAGTCGGGCATAATTTTGCAAATGCAACTACAGATTTAATGCTATTTGATTTTCAATCGAATAATGAGGTGAATTCAAAGTATTTATTGAAAGAACAGAATACTTCTGCATACAGCCAAATTTCAGGAAATAGCAAGAAAGTGTCTTGGCTTGTTGGAATTAGAGCAGAAAAAACAAAGGTAAAAGGCAAGTACGACGCTATTTCTTCCAACTTGGTTGACAAAAATTACATCAATCTCTTTCCGAAATTGCAGGCAGAAATTACCATAGATTCCACAAAAGCAATTTCATTTAATTACGCAAAATCGATTGTTAGGCCTAATTATTCTTCTACGGGAAATGGTCAAACGTTTATCAATCCTTATTTTGTATTCTCGAGTAATGTCAATTTGAATCCGACGATTTCAGACGAAGTATTTGCAAATTTTCAGTACAAAAACAAATCAGTAAAACTTACCTATTACAAAAACAAGGACGTCATGAATTATGGTTTTCAGTACAATACAACTGATAAAATAGTATATTACCGTCCTGAAAATTTTGATTTAGAAACAGGCTACAACATTGAATTTACAATTCCGTTCAAGTACCGATTTTGGAGGTCCGACACTGTTTTGAGTGTCAATGTTAGTAAATTTGAAGACGACTCTGCAAATTTTGGAAATGCGAATCCTTACTTGTATTATTATTCAAATCAGACATTTAATTTGAAGAAAGATTGGACAATTTCAATAGGAGGTTGGGGATTGACCAATCGAAGTGAAGGAATTTTTGAGAGAGATGCTATGTTTGTTTTGGACAGCTCAATTTCTAAAAAGTATAAAAATTGGTCGTGTACCTTGAGCTATAACAATATTTTCAATGGAGGCGAATACAGAGAGAAGATTCAAAACAAATTCATTAATTCCCAAGCTACTTTTTTCGTTGACACGTATGAGTTAGCTGTAGCTTTAAAATATACTTTTGGTAAGTTTACAAATTCCACTTTTAAAGAAAGAGCGGTTGATGAAAACGGAAATCGGGTGAGGTAATGACGCTAAATCATTATTAAACGTAAAAGCCACTAATCGAAATTAGTGGCTTTTTTATAATATTATTATTAATTAACCTTCCTCTTCTTCCAAACCATCCACTTCCTCGTCATTTTGATTCAACTCATAGAAGCTAAAAAACGAACCACCATATCCTTTTTGAAAGGAAAAATTATCCAATTCGGTCATTTTTGTGTATTTGGAATGTTCAATAATCATCATTCCATCTTCTTGTAATAATTCGCGTTCAAAAACTATTTTTACAATATTTTCAAATGTTTGTTGGTCAAAACCGTAAGGAGGGTCTGCAAAAATGATGTCGTATGAACTTGTGTTTTTTTCCAAAAACTTCATTACATCACTTTTGATTGCAGTGATGTTAAAGTCAAATTCGTCAGCAGTTTGTTTGATGAATTTTATGCAACCAAAATCGCCATCCACAGAAATTACGTTGTCGCAACCACGGGAAGCAAATTCGTAACTGATGTTTCCAGTTCCGGCAAATAAATCCAACACTTTGAGTCCGCTGAAATTAAAATGATTGTTCAAAACATTAAATAATGCCTCTTTACTCATATCCGTCGTGGGACGGACGGGTAGATTTTTGGGTGGCGAAATGCGTCGTCCTTTGTGTTTTCCTGAAATGATTCTCACGATTGAAAAAGTATAAAATGCTTTAGATTGTCGGCTTTTGTAAAATTATTACGGGTTTGTAGTCCTAAAACGTCCAATAATTGAACATTTCGAACATATTTATAGGCAACTTCAAATAATTCGCTTTCTTCAGAAATAGCTCCTAAAAGATGTAAATGGAATGATTCGGGATTGAGTTGTAATTGTTCGGAAGTAAATAAAAGATAGTAAATGAAATCTTCTTTTGTAGCATAATCAAATGAATTGAAAAGCAGTAATTGTTGGTTTTTCAACACTACAATTTCGAATTTTTCAGTACTAAAATGAACGAAAACTTGTGTCTCTTCCTTGTTTTTTGAAAATGCTAACAAATTTTCCAATAGAATGCTGCTGAAATGTTTGTAATCAAAACTTTCAAATTGGTCTAACAAATAATTGTTCAAATTTACATACGGAACATAAACGTTATTGATTTCTTGGTTTTGAATCGCATCAAAAGTATAAAAATCCGTTTCGAAAACTTTAGTATTGTATTGCAAATAACTAGCTAAATATTCTTCGTCAAACAAAGCTTTTGGCACAAATGTATTCAGATTATTGTCGTGAATAACAACAACTTCATCGTATATTTTAGTCAATTCTTTGTGGTCGAGAAACGCTTTCCAATATAAATCTTCTACTTTGTTATTTCGCTGAAATACGTTAAAAAGTACCTCTTGAAAAGTAAGAATTTCATCATTCAGAGTATCCACCACGCAAAAGCTGAATCCATTCAAGGAAACTTGAAGAACGAGTTTTCGGTAGTTTTTTTCTGTAATATTGAGACTCAATTTGACGGACTTTTATATAGCGCGACAAACTTACGATAATTTTAAAAAAGTGTGATTTGAAAGTTTGAAAAATGTACTTGTCATTCTGAATTTATTTCAGAATCTCACTTTAAACGATTTAGATCCTGAAATAAATTCAGCATGACAAAGTCGGTTTTTTTATGCAGGCTTAAGAAAAACTTTCCGTACTTTGCCTTTCTTGAACTTAAATTATGACTTCCACTCAATTCTATTCTACGCTAAAGCGAAAATTTCCCTTTGTCACAACAACGAAGCAAGATTTGTTTTTCCAACAAATTGCTGTTTTTCTCACCAATGACAAGAAAGATGAAATTTTCGTATTAAAAGGATATGCGGGAACGGGAAAAACCACAGTCATTTCTACGATTGTAAATAATTTAGTGGAACTTAATAAGAAATACGTACTTCTGGCGCCAACAGGTCGTGCCGCAAAGGTAATTGCCAATTATTCCGATAAACCAGCATTTACCATTCATAAGAAAATATATTTCCCAAAGAAAAATAAAGGTGGAGGCGTGACTTTTACCATCATGCCCAACAAGCATAAAAACACGATTTTCATTGTCGATGAAGCGTCGATGATTTCCGATTCGGATTATGAAAATAAAATGTATGCCAATGGTTCGCTGTTGGATGATTTGATGTTTTATATTTATTCAGGAACAAATTGCAAATTGTTGCTTTTGGGAGATACGGCACAATTACCTCCGATAAATAGAGACGAATCGCCCGCTTTAAATACTGATATTTTGCGACTCAATTACGACATGGAAGTCGAGTCGATTGAGTTGGACGAAGTAATGCGACAAGAGGAAAATTCAGGGATTTTATACAATGCAACGGCACTTCGGGAATTGCTGGAAGAACAATTTTTTGAGGAATTCAAGTTTTCACTTCGCGGTTTTAAAGACATCACGCGATTGCAAGACGGTTATGATATTCAAGACGCTATTCAATCGGCTTATAGTAATTACAGTATTGAAGACACCGCTTTTATTGTCCGTTCGAATAAACGTGCTAACGCTTACAACCAACAAATTCGGATGAAAATTCTGGATAAGGAAAGCGAACTTTCTACAGGCGATTTCTTGATGGTGGTAAAAAATAATTATTTCTGGTTGAAAGACAGCGATGAAGCTGGTTTTATTGCCAACGGTGACATCATCGAAGTTCTTGAAATTTTTGGCTTCATGGAATTGTACAGTTTTAAATTTGCCAAAGTAAAAGTCAGAATGGTCGATTATCCAAATCAAATTCCCTTTGAAACCATCGTTTTATTAGATACGACAACAAGCGAAACACCTTCGTTGAGCTACGAAGAATCCAATCGATTGTACCAAGAAGTTTTAGCCGATTACGAAAGTGAAGGAGCTCAATACAAACGTTTGGCAAAAGTAAAAGAAAATGAGTTTTTTAATGCTTTGCAAGTCAAGTTTTCTTATGCTATAACATGTCATAAGTCACAAGGTGGTCAATGGAATACGGTATTTATTGAACAGCCTTATTTGCCAGACGGTATCACACAAGATTATGTGAGATGGCTTTATACGGCAATGACTCGGGCAAAAGATAAGTTGTATTTAATTGGGTTTAAAGATGAGTTTTTCGAGGAGAATTGATTTTAAGTTCTAGAGTAGGTGAGGATAACGTAGCGGACATAAAGACAATATTTCGCTCTAATTTTTTCAACTTCTGAAATTATGGCAGAAATAATTGTTAGTTTTGACTAATCAAACATTAAGAAATGAAAAAAAAAGTAATCAATTTGTTTAAAGATAATACAGTTGTTCAAAATCAGGGAGTGAAATATTCTGAATTATTTGAAAATTTTTTAACGCCTTTCGTAAATGATTTCAGGGATGTTGAGTTTTATGAAGATATTATTGAATTTGGAATTTCGGCTTGGAATTTTGGTAATATGAAAAGTATTTTACCAGAGGACGAAAGTGATTCATATTTAAAAGTTGCAAATGAGAACATCGCAGATGTTGCGGTTTTGCAGCGTATGGTTAATTATAAAGTTTTAAATTTTAAACAATATGGTAATTTCATCGTGGACTATGATTTAGAAGAGGTAGAAGAAAATCCTATTTTAACGGTTGTTACTCAAGAAGAAGAAGGTTTTCTTGCAAATATGCTTGATAAAATAGGTAATGAAGAATCCATTGAAGAATTTCAAGAAAATTTTATCAATCGCAATGCCATTGTTTTAAAGCCATTAAAGCCTTTTATTGATTGGGTTAATAAATTATATCCAGAAGAAGAGCACTTTCAAACGAATCAAGTTTCAACTTATTTAGTTGATGAAGAAATTGAAAATTTAGAAGTTTGGATTACAAAAAAGTTCGACAAATTTTTTATGTTTGAACTAGAAGGATGGAGTACTGATAAAAAAGTTTGGCCGCAAAAAAGAACAAACAAAATGTTTAAAGAATGGTTCAGAGTTGAAGTTTCGATGCTAGTTTTCGACATGGAAAAATCGCCTGTTTCAAAATCAGATTAGGTTCAATTTTTAAACTTATATAATAGCACAAATTAATAAAATACCAATGAAAATCATAGCTGTAATTCCTGCACGATATGCCTCCACACGATTTCCTGCGAAACTTATGCAAGATTTGTGTGGTAAAACTGTAATCACTCGAACCTATGAAGCGGCTGTTCAATCGCAATTGTTTGACGATGTATTCGTGGTTACCGATTCCGATTTGATTTTTAATGAAATCGAATCGCAAGGAGGAAAAGCAATTAAAAGTATACGCGAACACGAATCAGGTTCGGATCGAATTGCGGAAGCGGTTGAAAATTTAGATGTTGATATTGTAGTAAACGTTCAGGGCGATGAGCCTTTTATTGATACAGAATCATTAAAAAAATTGATTGCAGTTTTTAAAAATGATACTGAAGGAAAAGTAGATTTAGCATCATTGATGCGCGAAATTAAAGATGAATCGGCAATTAATAATTCAAATAATGTAAAAGTTGTGGTGGATCAAAGTCAGTTTGCCTTATATTTTTCACGATCCGTAATTCCTTTTGCCAGAGAAAAAAATGTTGGTGTTCGGTATTTTCAACATATTGGTATTTATGCTTTTCGCAAAGAAGCTTTATTGGATTTTTACAGTTTACCAATGCAATCATTAGAAGCTTCGGAAAAATTAGAGCAATTGCGGTATTTGGAATTTGGAAAACGCATCAAAATGGTTGAAACAACGCACATTGGAATCGGAATTGATACGGAAGACGATTTGATTCGGGCACGAGAAATGTGGAAATCAAATCAATAATCGGTATCTTTGAAAACCGTAGCCAATTTAATTTCGTTTGTAAAACAAAGCACGTTTCCTCATGAAAAAATTATTACTTTCCTTATTTTTAATTTCCTCATTCATTGGTTTTGCCCAACAAGATGCTTGGGTATATTTTGCAGATAAACCAGATTCGGCAACCTATTTGGCTAATCCTTTGACAATGCTTACACAAAAATCACTCGACAGAAGAACGGCTCAAAACATTGCTTTAGATGTAAAAGATGTTCCGATTTTTCCTTCCTATATTTCACAAATTACAAATGCGTCCGGAATTACGGTTATGGCAAAATCAAAGTGGTTGAACGCGTTGCATATTCGCGGAAGCGTGGCAAATATTCAGCAACTTACAACGCTTTCCTTCGTAAATGCTATTCAATTTGCCGATAAAACTTTAAATACAAGCACCTTTGCCAAACCGGCTTCACCTGTGGTTTTACAGTCAATCAATAAGACACTAGACACACAAATTACCTTTGCATACGGAAATTCAAGCAATCAAATAGAGATGCTTGGTGGCGATTTATTGCACCAGCAAAATTTTACTGGAACAGGAAAAACTATTGCAGTTTTAGACGCTGGTTTTCCTGGCGTAGATAGCGCTTTGCCCTTTCAACGTCTGAATGCAAGTAATTTGATTTTAGGTGGTTATGACTTTGTAAATCGATCCACTAATTTTTATACTGGAGGCACACATGGCACTTTGGTACTTTCTACAATGGGCGGTTATGTGGAAAATTCTTTAGTTGGAACCGCTCCGGATGCCGCATATTATCTTTTTATTACAGAAGATGTAGGGAGCGAAAATCCTGTGGAAGAATCCTATTGGGTGGAAGCTGCAGAGGAGGCCGATCGACTAGGAGTAGACATTATTACTACTTCTTTGGGCTATTTTGGTTACGACAATCCCAATTATAGTTATACGTATCAAGATATGAATGGAATAACCTCTTTTGCTTCGCGAGGTGCAGATGTGGCTTTTTCAAGAGGAATTATTTGCGTAACTTCTGCTGGAAATTCAGGATCGACCATTGATCCTCATATTACAGTTCCGGCAGAATCTATTACTTCATTAGCAGTTGGCGCGGTAAATGCTGCAGGTTTTTATGCAAATTTTAGTTCAATTGGACCTTCTTTTGACGGCCGGATAAAACCTGATGTTGTGGCTCAAGGCGTTCAAGCTGTGGTTTCTGATCCATCTGGAACTATCGGATTGGCAAATGGAACTTCTTTTTCAGGACCAATTACAGCGGGAATGGTGGCGTGTTTATGGCAAGCTTTACCCACAAAAACCAATGCAGAAATTATTCAAATTGTTAAGGAGTCGGCAAGTATTTACACTAATCCTACGCCGCAATTGGGCTATGGAATTCCAAATTACAATACAGCGCTTGCAACAACTTTAGGAATTCAATCTTCGGAAAAAGAAAAAGTACTACTTTATCCGAATCCAGTTAATGACGTTTTAAATATTTCTACATCTAACTTTACAACGGAAAGTACGATTGTTATTTATTCGGCTTTGGGCCAAAAAGTTTTGGTAACAAAAGCGACTTCGGCTACCGTTTCTATTCCAATTTCTGAATTGTCTTCTGGTATTTATTTCTGTAAAATAAATTCAGGAACTTTTGTCACAACTAAAACATTTATCAAACAATAAAACCTACTATTTTGGAAAACAAAATAACTTCACTTTTCAACATAAAATATCCCATTATTCAAGGCGGAATGATTTGGAACAGCGGCTATAAATTAGCAAGTGCTGTTAGTAATGCCGGCGGTTTAGGTCTCATCGGTGCTGGATCTATGTATCCAGAAGTTCTACGAGAACACATTCAAAAATGCAAAAAAGCAACGGACAAACCCTTTGGTGTAAACGTTCCGATGTTGTATCCAAATGTGGAAGAAATCATGAAAATCATCGTGGAAGAAGGCGTTAAAATCGTTTTTACTTCGGCAGGAAACCCAAAAACGTGGACGTCTTTTTTAAAAGAAAATGGAATAACAGTTGTTCATGTAGTTAGTAGTTCTAAGTTTGCGCTAAAATCACAAGAAGCAGGAGTGGACGCCGTTGTTGCCGAAGGTTTTGAAGCCGGCGGACATAACGGTCGTGAGGAAACTACAACATTGACATTAATTCCGATGGTTCGTGAGAAGATTTCTATACCATTGATTGCAGCGGGAGGTATTGCCACTGGACGCGGAATGCTTGCCACCATGGTCCTTGGTGCAGATGGTGTTCAAGTAGGAAGTCGATTTGCAGCTTCAATTGAAAGTTCTTCGCATGATCAATTTAAAGAAACTATTTTGCAGGTAGAGGAGGGAAGCACTCAAGTTACTTTAAAAGAACTGGCTCCAGTGCGATTGATTAAGAATAAATTTTATCAAGATGTACAAGATTTGTATGCCAAGTGTCCCACTCCTGAAGATTTAAAAGAATTATTAGGAAGAGCACGAGCAAAGAGGGGAATGTTTGAAGGTGATCTTGTGGATGGTGAACTGGAAATTGGTCAAATTGCGGGATTAATTCATGAAATTTTACCTGTGGAAACCATTGTAAATAACATGGTGCGTGAATTTGAAGAAGCAAAAAAAGAGGTTGCTTTTTTATAAAAGAAAATACACTATAAATAGAACATCCCATTTAATTATTAAATTTAAATGGGATGTTTTTTTGATATTCAGTTTTCCATTTTAATTGAAATGACATAAAAGAATCAGTAAATTAATAATCATAATAGACCCAATCGCACTAATATCAATGCTAAACAAACGGTAAATAAGCCTACGAATAAGAACTTGAAAATTTTAACTAAGATAGACAATTGACCAATTATTAGAATGGTGAGTAAAGCCACAAATCCAGTTTCAAATCTTGTAAAGATCAATCCTATGAGAAATAACAGCAGGATGGTATTTTTGATGTTTTGATTTTTGAGAAGAAAGGTCGGTAGTATTAGAAATTCGATGATCATTACTGCTACAGAAAAATAATATATAAAAGTTTCAAAACCACCAAATGGTGCTGCTAACTGAATCACTTTATTCGCGTCAGGAATTGAATTTTTATTTTCGGTAATCTGAGCAAGATTTTCTGAGAAAACATCAGGCAAAACTTTAGCTATTTGCAAAGGTTTAAATAAATCTCCTTTCAGAGTGAGGTAGGAAAGAAAGTCGCCACTCATAAAATCGGGAGAAAGTAGTTTTTGAAGCGCTCCAAAAAGTAGGATCATGACTAATAAAAAGAAACTATTTAATTTAATAATTTTTATTCGTTCAAGCGGATAAAAGTGACTAATCCAAATTGTGAGTGTAATGTAAAACAGTACGAAGTTATGATTTGCCGCCAAAAAATAGTGGGGAATAAGTTCTAAACTTGTCAATACTAAGGTAATACTCCAGAAAATTTTAGGATACTTCGTTCTACCTGTTGTAAAATTAGCGAGTAGCAACGTGGTTATCAAAATGAATTTAATGTGCCACCAATTATTCATAAAAGTGGAACACGAAATTAAAATGAAAATTAAAAGTAAATCCTCAATTAATTTGAGGTGTACTTTTTCTTCAATTGGATTTGACGTACTTAAATTCATGCACTAATTGTCTGGAGAAAGTTGAATTTTTGGCATTGACATGTGGATACCATATTTGAATGGTTAAACTGTCTGTAGGATTTTCACAATTTTGAACTAATGTAAGTAAATTATCTTGGTTGGGGAAGAATAGAAAATTATTTAAAACATAGTTCCCTTCTTTTATATGCTCTGGCTTCTCTTTATATTCCACTCCATTTATGTATACTTGTGCTTGGGAAGGATTGTAAGTAGTATACATTCCAAATCCGCCTCCTTTCCAAGAGGACAATCCTTGATTGAAAAAATAAAAATGACTTGCCACAATAACCAAGGCTAAAATAGGAGTTGTTCCATATTTAATGATTGAATGATAAGTCATTTTTCTTATTTAAAAAATGTATTTTTTTTGTAAAGCTGGACATCTAGGTTTTTCACATATGGAAATGTGAAATTATCCTAAATCATATATTTCCATAATATTGTGCATAATTTTGTCAAAATCAATGTGTAAATCTATGAGTTTCCCAGTCTGGATATCAAAAACCCATCCGTGCACTTTAAGATTTCGTTCTTTGTAAGCTTTCTGAACATCAGCCGTCTTAATCAGATTGATGCATTGTTCCTCAACATTCAGTTCCACAAGTCTATTGTATTTTTCCGTTTCACAAGTGATGGCGTTCAATTCAACTTTATGTGTTCTATAAACGTCTCTGATGTTTCGGAGCCAAGGATTTAGAATTCCCAAATCTTGCGCTTGCATGGCTGCCTTTACACCGCCACAAAAATAATGGCCACAAACTACTACGTGATTTACCTTAAGGTGCGAAACGGCATAATTCAGAACCGACATTACATTCAAGTCAATATTAACCACCATATTAGCAATATTGCGATGTACAAAAACTTCTCCGGGTTTTAATCCCATCAATTCTTCGGCAGAAACCCTACTGTCTGAACAACCAATATACAAAATATCAGGACTTTGCCCTTGAGATAATTCGTTAAAATACGTTGGATTTACCTCTAGTTTTTCAGCAATCCATGCTTCGTTATTTTCAAAAACGCGTTCTAGCTTCATACTAATCTGTTAAAATTTCTAAGATAAGAATTAAAATTTGTTTTCCACTTCTGCCGCCTGAAGCATTAAATAATGCAAATCAGTATTCTTAATAAATGGTTTTAGTAGTTCACTTCCGGGGCCAAATACAGCAAGTTCAACGTAATCTGCAGAGTGATCCATACTGATCCAACCCACAGAATTTGTTTTTTGTTGCATTTCTGCAAAAGCTCTAAAAGGAAGTTTTTTGTAATTATACAATCCGCCTTCTTCCTTGTGTAAACCATCGTAATAGGTCAAAACGTTCTTAGCATCTTCATCAGAAAGTGTTGAACCATTTGAAAAATCAACAACTTCTTTAACTTGGGAAAACGTTGACGTAGCGTGAATGTTATTTAAAATGTACTCATTAGTATGTTTGTATTTTTGAATGTTATCAAAATTTTCATTCGCATACTTACCGTAAATTATACCTGGGTTAGCGTTTCCATGATCTGTAGTGATAATTACAAGCGTATTTTTATCTTTTTCAGCAAAATCAATTGCTACTTTAACCGCTTCGTCAAAGGCAACTTGATCGTAAATTAATCCACCAATATCATTTCCGTGAGCAGCCCAATCTACTTTTCCAGCTTCCACCTGCAAAACGAAACCTTTAGGGTGATCTTTCATGCGGTCAATTGCTTTTTGCGCCATTTCTGCCAAAGAAGGAATGCTAGATTTTAATTTTTCATCGGAAGTTCTATCAATATTGTAAGGCAAAGCATCTTCGTCAAATACGCCTAAAACCGGTTTTGTATTTGAAGCGTTCATCATTTCCGATCTAGTTTTTGCCACCTGATAACCTTTGGCTTTAAAAGCCGCAAACATATCTTTTTTATCTTTTCTAGAAGCCGCATCAAAGTATTTTTGACCACCACCCATCATAATATCAAATTCGAGATCAAGGTACTGTTCAGCAATGTCTTCCATGCTGTTTCTACTTTTACTGTTGATACAGAAACCGGCTGGAGTAGCATGTGTGATGGGAACTGTGGTTACGCAACCGGCCATTTTACCCGCCTTTTTAAACTTTTGCCAAATTGGCAAATGCTCTTGCCCGTCTGGACCTACATTTAGAGCGCCATTTTTAACTCTAAAACCACCACCCCAAGATGAACTTGCAGCTGCAGAATCGGTTACTATAGAACTTGCAGAAGCAGTATCCATAAGTGCTCGCGAAACGCGGTTGTCTTTATAAAGCTGTAACCAATTTGAGCCTACGCCGTTTTTTCTACTGAGGTACAGGTCGGTCATATTAAGCGTTCCATTACTCATTCCGTCGCTAACCAGCAAAATAATGTTTTTGGCTTTCTTGTTTTTATCAATTAAATCAGGAGTAAGTGTAGCTGCATTTGCGCCAAAAGGACTAATTAATGCGGTTCCAAGTGTGAAAATCGAACCGTTTCTAAAAAATTTTCTTCTGTTCATTATCGTATAATAAGGTGGCCAAAGATACAAAAGTTCTTTTTTTACAATGTAAATAAAGTATTAATTATAATAGGTCATAAAAAAACCGACACATTTTGTCGGTTTTAAATATTAATTTCTTTTAATTTTTGAGATCTTCATACAATATCTGATTGTGCAATAAATCATCCATAGTTTCTTGTTTTCTAATTACGATTGCTTTATTGTTAATCCATAAAATTTCGGCGGGGCGAAAGCGAGAATTGTAATTGGAAGCCATAGAATAACAATATGCACCGGCATTTTTAAAACATAGGATATCATTTTCTTTAATTTCAGAAATACGTCGGTTATTCGCAAAAGTATCTGTTTCGCAAATATACCCCACAACGGAATAGAAGCGCTCTTTTCCTTTTGGGTTGGAAATATTTGAAATCTCATGTTGAGAACCGTACAACATTGGTCTGATAAGGTGATTAAAACCAGAATCAATTCCAGCAAAAACGGTGGACGTGGTTTGCTTTACAACATTTACTTTGGCTAAAAAATAACCTGCTTCACTTACCAAAAATTTCCCTGGTTCAAAGGCTAAAGTAAGGTCTCTCCCATATTCTTTTTCAAAAGCATTGAAACGTTTGGTTAATTTCTTACCTAATTCTTCTACGTCTGTCTCAATGTCATCTTTTTTATAGGGCACTTTAAATCCGCTTCCGAAATCTAAAAAGTCCAATTCGGTAAAGTTTTTTGCAGCGTCAAATAAAATTTCGGCAGCATAAAGAAACACTTCGATATCTAAAATATCAGAACCTGTATGCATGTGAATTCCATTGATGTGCATTCCTGTATTTTGTACAATACGCAAAATGTGCGGCATTTGATGCACAGAAATTCCAAATTTACTATCAATATGGCCCACAGAAATATTTGCATTTCCGCCTGCCATTACATGAGGATTAATTCGGATGCAGACGGGAATGGAAGGGTATTTGGAGCCAAAATGTTCTAAAACCGATAAGTTATCGATGTTTATTTGGACGCCCAAATGAGCAGCCTCTTCCAATTCTTCAAATGAAACGCCGTTAGGTGTATAGATAATTCGTTCTGGGGTAAATCCGGCATGTAAACCCAAGCGTACTTCTTGAATGGAAACGGTATCTAGGCCGGATCCTTGATTTTTTAAAAGCTTTAAAATAGAAATATTGGATAATGCCTTGACAGCATAGTTGATTCGAAGACGCTCTACTTTGGCGAAAGCCTTTTCTAAACGCTGATATTGTAAAATAATTCTTTCCGCATCATATACATAGATGGGATTCCCAAATTCTTGGGCAATTTGAAGTAAATCCTTTGATTGCATAGCTTTTTTTATTAATAATGCAAAAGTAATACTATCTCCATTTCCGTACAACGACAAGACGGCAATACCACAAATTACAACTAAATGTTATGGAAATGTGATTTTAAGTCTAATTTACATATTTTTCTAACGAATAAATTTATGCTTAATATCTTCTGCAACATTTTGAATTATAAACATAGTGTCGTAGTCATATTGTATGCAATTAACGTCCTCTGGTTAAAATGCAATGGTTTGTACACAATCACTTTCTAATTCGGGCAGCATGTTTAGTAAATAAGGATAGGTTCCAGTTTCTAATTTATAAAGTAAGTCATTATTTAAATTGTTGTTTTCAACTACAATATTACCTGCAGCAAAATCCCATATGATCGTTCCGTATTCAAATTCGTGCGTTATACCAGCTATTGTACCGCTGACTTCTACAAGATGCCACGCGCCATAAATTTTAGGTTCTATTATTGGGTCATCATCAATGCTACGACTATTTATTATAAAAATGATCATTGTAAGTAAAAGGTGATATGCTGTTTTCACACGTTTGATGTTTTTTAAATATTAGATGGTGTCAATGATGCGAGGTTGCGTATTTATTGATAAAAACAGATCGCTCAAAAGTACTTCAGTGTGAGGTGTTTTTTTAACAGTCTTTATGGAATAGTTACTATTTAAAACTGCGAAAGCACTTACCATTAAATTAAAGCTAAAAATCTTTCGTTGATTAGACTAAATTAGCTATTTTTGTGGCACTTTTAAAAAGTCAAAAACTTCATTATGGATATACACGAATACCAAGGAAAAGAGATATTAGCCAGTTATGGTGTAAAAGTTCAACGTGGTTATGTTGCTAATAACCCACAGGAAGCAGTTGCTGCAGCTAAGCAATTGACTGCTGAAACGGGAACAGGATGGCATGTAATTAAAGCTCAAGTTCACGCAGGTGGAAGAGGTAAAGGAGGCGGGGTTAAACTTGCTAAAAACTTGCAACAAGTAGAAGAAATTGCAGAACAAATTATTGGAATGCAATTGGTTACTCCTCAAACGTCTGCAGAAGGTAAAAAAGTGCACAAAATTTTAGTAGCCGAAGATGTTTATTATCCAGGTGAATCTGAAACTTCAGAATTTTATATGTCGGTTTTATTAAACCGTGGAAAAGCTAGAAATATGATTATGTATTCTACTGAAGGTGGAATGGATATCGAGGAAGTAGCAGAAAAAACTCCAGAATTAATTTTCACAGAAGAAATCGATCCAAGTGTAGGATTGCAAGCATTTCAGGCGCGTAGAATTGCCTTTAATTTAGGTCTTTCTGGAAACGCGTTCAAGGAAATGGTTCAGTTTGTAGATGCTTTATACAAAGCTTACGTAGGTTCTGATTCTTCAATGTTTGAAATCAACCCGGTATTAAAAACATCAGATAATAAAATTATTGCAGTTGATGCTAAAGTAAATTTAGATGATAATGCATTGTACCGTCACCCAAAATTAGCTGAATACCGTGATATTCGTGAAGAAAATGCAATTGAAGTTGAAGCGAAAGCTGCAGGTTTAAATTATGTTGACTTGGACGGAACTGTTGGTTGTATGGTTAATGGTGCGGGACTTGCAATGGCAACTATGGATTTAATTAAATATGCAGGTTTTGAGCCGGCTAACTTCTTAGATGTAGGTGGAACAGCAGATGCAAAAAGAGTTGAATTAGCTTTCAGAATTATTTTGAAAGATCCAGCTGTTAAAGCAATTTTGATTAACATTTTTGGAGGAATCGTTCGTTGCGACCGTGTAGCTCAAGGAGTTGTTGATGCTTATAAAAATATGGGAGACGCTATTAAAGTGCCAATCATCGTACGTTTGCAAGGTACAAATGCAGAGATTGCAAAAGAATTAATTGACAATTCAGGAATGCCAATTTTATCAGCGGTTCAATTTCAAGAAGCAGCTGATCAAGTAAAAGCGGCATTAAAATAATATAAAAACGTATTAGTTATAGTGTTCAAATTATATCTATTACATTAGGTTATAAAAATTCCCAAGTTAGCGCTTGGGAATTTTTTTTAAATCATTTAAAGGTGGAAATATTGTAATGTTTTGCAAAAATTTTATAAACTGCGATACGTTACAAAAGGTAATATTTGCACTCGAATTTTATAAAATTGCAAACAACTTGTAAAGGAAAAAGTTTAATTATTGAAATTTTTCTTTCACATTTTAAATTTTTTTCACATTTTAGCGTGAAAGTTGGTATTTACGTTAATTTGCATGTAATTATTTTTTAAATTTGTTTAACATTCTTATCTTTAGTACCGATTTGTTTAATCTCCCCAAATAAATGCATATGAAACTAACTGCTGACCAAATGTATATTGTCCTTGCAGACGACGATGAAGATGACAGATTCTTTTTTAAATCTGCTATAGATGAGATGGAGTTTAATTCCAAATTAACGATGTATAACGGTGGCCAAGAGCTGATGGATTTTTTAAATCGCGAAGATGTTGCAAAACCGCACATATTGTTTTTAGATTTAAATATGCCAGGACTTTCCGGTTTTGATTGCTTGAAGTTAATCAGAAGTAATCCAAAACTGAGAGATATATCAATTGCGATCTATTCGACTTCAAATTCTGAACAAGATATTGAGGAAACCTTGAGTGGTGGAGCAAATATTTACATCCATAAACCAAATGACTTTGAGCGTTTAAAACAAATCATCCGTCATGTTCTAAAAATTAACTGGCAATACCAAACTTCAGGTTTAAATCGAGAATCATTTTTCTTGAGTATATAATATCAATTTTTAAAGGTAGGCAAAGGCAAGGATTTATTATTCTTGCCTTTTCTTATTGTATACGCTTTGTGTTTATTCTTTGTATATAAATAACTTTTAAATATTCGGAATTTTCTTTAATATCTTACTGATTGTAGAGATTCGCAGTGAGCTAGTTTATGTAATATTAATGACGTTTGGATGTGTTTAAACGTAAACTCGTGCTATAATTTATAATGCTATTGGGTTTTTACATATATTTGTACAAATTAAAAGCACAAAATAATATCTAATTGAAAATTTAATGAATTTACTTGTTTTCTTAGGTTTAACGGCCTTTCAGCGTATTGATGTAGATAAAGCGGTGCAAAATGAGTTTTCAATCTATTTTGTCGTCGGAGTTTTACTGTTGGCAAGTATTGTTATTTATAAGATGTATTTGTATAGTGTTACCGTAAAGACTGAAGGAAGAGATCGTAATTACTACTACAATCGTTTTATGCGCAATAAAGAACAGGTTGAAAGATATATGGAATCTTTACAGCACAGCATTACCTTATTCAATTGCGGCGACGAACGTTTTGGTGAGGATAGTAAGACAACTGCACAGCAACACTTAATAAAACTCCAGTCGGACTACAATGCAGATTATACAGAAGTCACTCAGAAAATTCTCAAGAAGAATAAATTGACGCGCAGAGACAAGAAAATGTACATTAAGCTGCTTTCTAATCAAAGCGAAAAGCTATACAATATTGAAAAGATTGTAAGAGAGATTAATAATAAATATAAAGTTTAACTGTATTTTAGTTTTACATAAACGTGTTTAATTCCTTTCTTCTCTGATTCGCGCTCATCAATTTGCAAGATATCGGTCATTGATTTCATCATTGGTGTAAGTTTTACAAAACCATAATTACGGGGATCAAATTCAGGTTTTTTCTTGACAATCATATTTCCTACGTCGCCTAAGAAGGCCCAACCGTCGTCATCAGCAATATCATCAATTGTAGATTCAATAAGTTCTATCGTTGGTTCGTCAATTTTATTTAAAGGTTTTTCTTGTGGTTTTTCATTTACTTTCAATGATCCTTTTTCAGTAGCTTTTTTGGTGTCAACCTCATTTAGTTTTTTAGCTGGTTTTTTCTTCACAGCTCCTTCAAGAACTTCTATAAATATAAATCTATCGCAAGCACTTATAAACGGTTTAGGGGTTTTTTGCTCACCAATACCAATAACTTTCATTCCAGATTCACGCAATCTTGTAGCCAGTCTTGTAAAGTCACTGTCGCTGGATACGATGCAAAAGCCATCTAGTTTTCCAGAATAAAGCAAATCCATTGCATCAATAATAAGGGCAGAATCAGATGAATTTTTTCCGCTAGTGTAACTATATTGTTGTATTGGGGTAATCGCATGTTCTAATAAAACATTCTTCCATCCATTTGCGTTTGGTCGTGTCCAATCTGCATAAATTCTTTTCGTGGTTGGGGTACCGTATTTCGTGATCTCTTCCATCATTCCTTTTACATTGCTGTATGGAACGTTATCTGCATCAATTAAAACGGCAAGTTTTAACTCTTTTATATGTTGTGACATTATATATAATTTATTGGTTTAAAGGTAAAACAATCTACTTGAAAATCCTTCTAAAGTTTAATAAATCAACTAAATGTTATAATATGTAGTAAAATAAAGCACTGCGATTTCTGATAATTATTTTTAAAATTGTATTTTTGCCACGTTTTTTAACACAAAAAAATCATGGTGAAAGATTTATTCGAAAGAATTCAAAACAATAAAGGACCTTTAGGGAAGTGGGCTTCACAAGCCGAAGGATATTTTGTTTTTCCAAAATTAGAGGGAGAGTTAGGTCCTAGAATGCAATTTCAAGGTAAAAATATTTTAAATTGGAGTTTGAACGATTATTTGGGTTTGGCAAATCATCCAGAAGTTCGTAAAGCCGATGCAGATGCTGCACTTCAGTATGGGGCAGCGTACCCAATGGGAGCTCGTATGATGTCAGGGCATACTTCTGTTCATGAACAATTAGAGAATGAGTTGGCAGCTTTTGTAATGAAAGAGTCAGCATATTTACTGAATTTCGGTTACCAAGGAATTATGTCTACAATTGACGCTTTGGTTACTAAAAATGATATTATCGTTTATGACGTTGATGCACATGCTTGTATTATTGACGGTGTTCGATTGCACATGGGAAAACGATATACTTACCGTCATAATGATTTGGAAAGTATGGAAAAAAACCTGCAACGTGCTACGAAAATGGCTACAGAAACAGGTGGTGGAATTCTATTTATAACAGAAGGAGTTTTTGGAATGCGCGGTCAACAAGGAAAGTTGAAGGAAATTGTTGCCATGAAGGAAAAGTACAATTTTCGATTATTGGTTGATGATGCGCATGGTTTTGGAACCTTAGGTAAAACGGGTGCTGGAGCAGGCGAGGAGCAAAATTGCCAAGACGGAATTGATGTTTATTTCTCCACTTTTGCCAAATCTATGGCGAGTATCGGTGCCTTTATAGCTGCTGATAAAGATATTATTGATTACTTAAAATACAATCTTCGTTCGCAAATGTTTGCAAAATCATTACCAATGATCCAAACAGTTGGAGCTTTAAAACGATTGGAGTTGTTGCGCAATCATCCAGAATTAAAAGATAAACTTTGGGAAAATGTAAACGCATTGCAATCCGGTTTAAGATCACGAAATTTTAATATTGGCGATACTAACACGTGTGTTACTCCTGTATATTTAGAAGGAAGTGTACCAGAAGCAATGGTTATGGTGAACGACTTGCGGGAAAATTATGGTATTTTTCTTTCTATCGTAATTTATCCAGTAATTCCAAAGGGGATAATTTTACTTCGTATGATTCCTACGTCTTCGCATACATTAGCGGATATTGATGAAACATTAACTGCTTTTGAAATTATTAGGGAAAAACTAGTAAACGGTACTTATAAATCTATTGCTGAAAAAACAACAGTGGACGTGTCATAAGCGCTTATTTTTATACTCGTATAGTTGCAAAACATTCTCATCCGGGAATGTTTTGCTATTTTATACTGAATTTTTTGTATATTTAGCTTTGATTCTTATCGCAAACAAAACGCATCACCATGAAACATAGAGTTCTTGTAGTAATTTTTTTGATTTTTGCATTTACCGCTTGTAAGGAAGAGGAAAACGAACCTTTACCAATTCCAACAGTGCAGGAAGAAATGGTGGCGAACGAATCTCAAATTGTGTGTTATCAAGGAATTGTTAAAAAGGATACTTTTAATCTCTCTTTCCAAATTGACTCCAGTCAAAAAGTTTCAGGTGAGTTGGCCTACCTATTTTTTGAAAAAGATAAAAATAACGGAACTATTGCTGGTCAAATGTTTGGCGATACATTGAAGGCCAATTATACTTTTATGTCTGAAGGTTTAAAGAATGTCCGCGAGGTTGTTTTTCTTAGAAAAGAAAAAATTTTAATAGAAGCTTACGGAGATGTTTCGGAGACTGAGGGTGAGACCAAGTTTAAAGATCCAAAAAAAATGCATTTTGACAGTGCTACGGTTTTGTCTGAAATTGAATGTCCGGAAGCTAAATAATTCGCTTTATGACACGCAACTTATGCGTATGCCTGTTTGTTTCAGCATTAAAAATGCCTAAATGATCCAGTCGGTCAATGCGGACTTTGCCACTTGCATGAATAATATAATTATCATTCATTATAATTCCAACGTGGATGATTTTACCTTCTTCATTATCGAAAAATGCCAAATCTCCTGGTTCACATTCTTCTATGAAACTTAACGCTTCTCCTAATGTAGATTGTTGAGATGCATCGCGCAAAATAGAATATCCATTTAATTTGTAAACCATCTGTGTAAATCCAGAACAATCAATTCCAAAAGGCGTTTTGCCACCCCAAAGATAAGGAGTATTAAGATATAAAAACGCGGTTTCAATCAATCGATCTTTGGGATAAATTCCTTGAGACTTCAGTCCTTCAAATAAATAATTTGCACTATTAACCTCTGGAAAATCTAAAAAAGAAATTGATGAACCTAAGGGTATTGGAATCAGTAAATTATCCTTTGTAGAGATGTATTCTACCAAGTCATTATTTAGCACGATTGGTGCTTGGGTAATTTTTAAATACTGTTCTTCTGTAATTATTCGGGCTTGTTTGCTATCAATCCAACCTTCATACTGGTCGTCATGCAATTTGATCCGCAACCAATTTTTAGTAGTTTCAAGTATTGCAAAGCATTCGCCAAAGAGTACTTGCGATACAATTTCACTTCGGTCGTTTGCTTCAAAACGTAGCGGTATGTTGGCGAGTTCACAAATTCCGAACATGCAATTGGATTTAAAAATAAATGATGAGTCTTAAATAAAGATTGAAAATTAATTCATTTTATTTAAAACCCATCAATTATAAAATATTATTTTATTAGATTCTCTCGATAACTATTGCCGAAGCGCCACCACCACCGTTGCAAATTGCAGCAGCTCCAGTTTTTGCATTATTTTGTTCCAAAACGTTAAGTAAAGTAACTATGATTCGTGCGCCTGAACATCCTAGAGGATGACCCAAAGAAACGGCACCACCATTAACATTCACTTTATCATTTTCTAATCCTAAAATTTTAGAATTTGCCAAACCAACTACAGCAAAGGCTTCATTAAATTCAAAATAATCTACATCGCTGATTTTCATTCCCGCTTTGTCTAATGCTTTTGGTAAAGCTTTGGCTGGAGAAGTTGTAAACCATTTTGGTTCTTGAGCAGCATCTGCATAACTTTTAATGTAAGCAAGTGGCTTAATTCCCAATTCCTTTGCTTTGTCTTCGCTCATTAAAATCAATGCTGCAGCCCCGTCATTAATAGTAGAAGCATTTGCAGCTGTCACAGTTCCGTCTTTGCTAAAAACAGCTTTTAATGTAGGTATTTTATCTATTTTTACGTTGCTAAATTCTTCGTCCTTGTCTACGATTAGTGCATCACCTCTACGTTGAGGAACCGCTACAGGAACTACTTCATTAGCAAATTTACCTTCGCTCCATGCTTTTGCAGAACGCTCGTAAGACTGAATGGCATAGTTGTCCTGATCTTCTCTTGAAAATTTATATTCTGTTGCACATAAATCTGCACAAACGCCCATTGCATTATTGTCGTATGCGTCAACAAGTCCATCTTTTTGCATTCCATCCACCATTGTTGCTGGACCAAATTTATTTCCGTTTCTCATGTGAACGTAATGCGGAATCAAACTCATGTTTTCCATTCCTCCTGCAACTACAATTTCTGCATCGCCAGCCATAATAGCTTGAGCACCTTGCATAACTGCTTTCATTCCAGAAGCACAAACTTTATTTACAGTAGTTGCTGCAACTTCGTTTGATAAACCAGCCAAAAGCGCTGCTTGTCTTGCTGGAGCTTGACCAACACCTGCTTGAACCACGTTACCCATGATTACTTCATCCACTTTTGATGGATCTAAATTTATTTTTTCCAAAGCACCTTTAATCGCTGCAGCACCTAATTGTGGAGCGGTAACCGTTGATAAGGCTCCCATAAAACTTCCAATTGGTGTTCTAACAGCCGATACTATAACTACTTTCTTATTCATTTTAAAGTCGATTTAAATTTGTGTTGCGAAATTACTCAAATTACATCGATTTCGGAATACTTTTATGCTAAATTTACTACTTTATGGTTTCAATTTTCATTAAGTATTCAACGCGTAGACGGATTAGTAGTATTGTATATTTCCTGAATCAAATTTGAGTTAATTAAATTTATTTTTTATATTTAGTATATCAATTACAAACAATAGTACTTTTACACTTTAAAATAAAATACATTTATGGCTTCAGGATTTTTTGCGTTACTCGATGATATTGCACTATTAATGGATGACGTTGCAGCAATGAGCAAAATTGCAACAAAAAAAACAGCGGGAATTTTAGGAGATGATTTAGCAGTAAACGCCGAAAAAGCTTCTGGCTTTGTTTCCACAAGAGAATTACCTGTATTGTGGGCAATTACAAAAGGTTCCGCCTTAAATAAACTTATTATTTTACCTATAGCGTTTCTTTTGACGGCATTTCTTCCGTGGCTGATTGATGTTATTTTAATTTTAGGTGGAATTTATTTAGCGTACGAAGGTGCCGAAAAAATATACGAGTATTTTTTTCCCCATCCTACTACAAAAAAAGTAGAAATTTTAGAGGAATTAACAGAGCAACAAATTTTAAGTTTAGAAAAAGGGAAAATTAAATCAGCAATTCTGACCGATTTTATTCTTTCTGTGGAAATTATTATCATCGCTCTAGGAACCGTAACGGGCCAAGAACTTTCAATGCAAATTATTGTGGTAAGTATTGTGGCCTTTATTGCAACTGTAGGAGTTTATGGTATTGTAGCACTAATTGTTCGTATGGACGAAGCAGGTTACAAATTAATTCAATGGAGCAATGGAAAGAATAATTTGTTACAAAAACTAGGAACCCTTTTGGTTAAAGGATTACCTCGCGTTATTCAATTTTTAGCTGTTTTAGGAACACTTGCTTTACTATTTGTATCTGGTGGAATATTTTCGCACCAAATTCCTGACTTTCATCATTATTCAGAAACCATTCCGGCTTGGATACTCGAATTTTTTCTGGGTTTATTTGTAGGTTTAATTTGCGTTTTTGCAATGATGCTTATCAAAAAAATATTTGTAAAAAAAAACAGTTAACATTAATTAAAACACAGTAGGAAATGGCATCAGGATTTTTTGCACTTTTAGATGATATTGCCAGTTTAATGGATGATGTTGCCCTTTTAAGTAAAGTTGCAGCCAAAAAAACAGCTGGAATTTTAGGAGATGATTTGGCGGTAAATGCCGAGAAAGCGTCTGGCTTTGTGTCATCAAGAGAATTACTCGTTCTTTGGGCTATTTCTAAAGGATCATTGCTTAATAAGGCCATCATTTTACCTTTGGCTTTTTTACTTACGGCATTTATTCCGTGGCTTATCAATGTGGTTTTGGTTTTAGGTGGGCTCTATTTAGCTTACGAAGGTGCTGAAAAAATAATGGAATGGATTTTCCCTCATTCACAGTCGGAGAAACACGAGGAAATTAAAGAATATACCGAAGCAGAAATTTTAGCCCTAGAGAAAATTAAAGTGAAAGCTGCAATTGTAACTGATTTTATTCTTTCCGTAGAAATTGTTATCATTGCTTTGGGAACTGTTGTTGGACAAGAATTTTGGTCGCAAGTTGTGGTGGTAAGTTTAATTGCTTTGGCGGCAACTGTTGGCGTTTATGGAATTGTAGCGTTAATTGTCCGAATGGATGAAATGGGATACCGAATGATCAAATGGAGCAAAGGAAAAAATAACTTGTTGCATAAGTCTGGAACAATATTAGTAAAGGCGTTGCCTCGCGTTATTCAATTTTTATCTATTGTTGGAACGATAGCTTTATTATTTGTTTCTGGCGGAATCTTTCACCATCAAATTGAATTTCTGCACCATTACATTGATTTTATGCCAGATTGGATTGCTGAATTTTTAATGGGATTGATTGTAGGAATACTCTGCGTTTTATTGGTTACAACCTACAAAAAGATTTTTAAAGGAAAAGCAGTTTCTTAATTATTTTAAGACGTCCAAATTCATTTAAATTTCACTTTTTCACATAAAAATCGGCGGTAGTTTTTGGAGATTAATCAACAAATACTGATTATCTTTGCACCTTTATTATACTTCTTATGGACAAAATATTCAACAATACTCAAATTGCATTTGCTTTAAAAAGTGATACCGAATTAGATCGTGCTTATTTTTTATTCAAAATGATTTCAAATCAGCCTTTGGTTCGTATCGGAACAGCGGTTACCAATTTTGCCATTAAGGCACATTTACCAGTTGAAGGATTAATTCGGGCTACCGTTTTTGACCATTTTTGTGGTGGAATAAACGAGGTGGATTGTCTTTCTGTGGTGGACAAAATGGCTACAAAAGGCGTTTCTTCGGTGCTGGATTATTCGGTAGAAGGAAAAGAGGAAGAAGAGCAATTTGATGCTGCTCTAGAGATGACAATGAAAACCATTGATTTTGCTGCTGAAAAAAAGGCTATTCCTTTTGCTGTATTTAAACCTACAGGATTTGGCCGTTTTGAATTGTACGTAAAATTAGGAGAAGGTAAAACGCTTTCTGAATCAGAGCAAAAAGAGTGGAATCGGGTAGTGGAGCGGTTTGAAACGGTTTGCAAAGAAGCGCATAAAAAGAATGTCGCCTTATTGATTGACGGAGAAGAAAGTTGGATGCAAGATGCCGCTGACGATTTGGTAACCGAAATGATGCGAAAATACAATAAGGAAAAAGCTATTGTGTTCAATACACTTCAAATGTACCGTCACGATCGTTTGGCTTATTTGAAAAAAGTTCATGACGTGGCTGAAGCAGAAGGATTTTTCATTGGAATGAAAATTGTTCGTGGTGCTTACATGGAAAAAGAAAATAAACGTGCGGAAGAAAAAGGATATCCAACACCAATTTGCGTTTCAAAAGAGGCGACCGATATTAATTATGATGCTGCTGTAGATTACATGTTGCAACATTTGGATCGCATGTCCATTTTTGTAGGAACACACAATGAAACAAGTTCCTATAAAGTAATGAATCGAATCAGTGAGTGGAATTTAGACCGTAATGACAACCGCATTTGGTTCGGACAATTATACGGTATGAGCGATAACATCAGTTATAATCTTGCCGCTTACAATTATAATGTGGCCAAATATTTGCCTTTTGGACCTGTTAGAGATGTGATGCCGTATTTGATTCGTCGTGCGGAAGAAAATACGTCTGTAGCTGGACAAACCAACCGTGAATTAGAGTTGATTAAAGCAGAACGAAATAGAAGAAAAGGAAAATAAAGAAAAAGGCTGAATTTTAATTCAGCCTTTTTTTTGTGGATTATGTTCCTGAATGTACTGCTGCTGCAGCTAGTGGAAAAAGGAACGAACCTAATACGGTAAGATATATTATAACTATTAGTAAAAATACTGAACCTACGCAAAGTCCAATAATGCCGCAAATTCTTCCTGCGTTTAAGTTTTGAATTCCTTTATAAAGTTCGGGATTAAGATGGTATAACTTCAGATCTTTGTTTGACAAAACCAATGCAATGATTCCAAGTACAACTCCAAAAACACCATAACAAAAACTCAAAACTATAGAGGTAATTCCTAGTACCAAAACCGCAGTGGCGTTGGGTAAATCTCTTTTTTCCATTGTATCTAATTATTGTCTTCTTATTACTTTTTCCAAATATAGTTCGACATTTGGGTTCAATTGGGTAAATTCATTTTCTTTCTGCTCCTCCAATCGGTCTGTAAAAAGTATCCCGTTAATGTGGTCGTATTCGTGTTGAAAAACAACCGCTGTAAAACCTTCTACCATTTCTTCATGAAAATTGCCTTCCTGATCCCAATATTTTATTCGTATGGTGTAATTTCTAAAAACATCGCCACGAATATCAGGAATTGAAAGGCAACCTTCGACACCTTTTCGCAATAATGCCGAACGCCAAACAATTTTTGGATTCACATAAAATTCAAAAGGTTCTCCTTCTTTATCAAAACGTTGAACCCAAAAAACGTTTCTGTTAATGCCAACTTGAGGAGCTGCAATTCCAATTCCAGGATTTGCAGGATCACGCATGGACAGTAACATTCTTTGAGCTAAAATAGGCAGCAATTTATCCTTTAAATTAACATCTGCAGAAGCGGTTTTTAAAATAGTAAGTTCGTTTTCGTTCGTTGTTTGAATGACTTTCATCATCGTTGTTGCAGCGCCAGATTGAATCAGCTCCTTTTCGGCTTTGTTGAATTTTTGAGCAGAAAGAACTGTTACTGTTAAAAGTGACACTAGTAAGAAGGTTGATTTTTTCATTAAATTCCTGCAATCGCTTTAATTTCATCTATAATTTTGTGTGCTAAATCATCTGCTAATTCCTGCGTTCCCGCTTCTGTATAAATTCGGATAATCGGTTCAGTGTTTGATTTACGTAAATGAACCCAGTTTTCTGCAAAGTCAATTTTTACACCGTCAATAGTGGTAATTTGTTCTGACTTGTACTTTTCTGTCATCGCTTCTAAAATGGCATCAACGTCAATTTGAGGGGTCAATTCAATTTTATTTTTACTCATGAAATACTGTGGATAAGAAGCTCTTAATTCAGAAACTTTCATCTTTTTGTAAGCCAAATGTGTCAAGAATAAAGCGGCACCCACCATTGAATCACGACCGTAATGCGACTCCGGATAAATGATTCCACCGTTTCCTTCGCCACCAATAATGGCATTATTTTTTTTCATTAATTCCACCACATTTACTTCACCAACGGCGCTAGCTTCATACATTCCACCATGCTTTTCAGTAACATCGCGCAATGCTCGAGAAGACGACATATTGGAAACTGTATTTCCAGAAGTTTTACTCAAAACGTAGTCAGCAACTGCAACTAAAGTGTATTCTTCGCCAAACATTTCACCGTTTTCACTAATAAAAGCCAAACGATCTACATCAGGATCTACTACAATTCCCAAATCAGCCTTTTCTTTAACCACCAATTCAGAAATATCAGTCAAATGCTCTTTTAAAGGTTCAGGGTTGTGCGGAAAATGACCGTTCGGTTCACAATATAATTTTACTACTTCAACACCCATTAGTTCTAAAAGTTTTGGAATGATAATTCCGCCAGAAGAATTTACGGCATCTACTACCACTTTAAATTTAGCCGCTTTCACCGCTTCCACATCTACCAATGGTAAATTTAAAACTTCATCTACATGAATATCCATGAAGGCATCGTTTGACGTAATCTCTCCTAAATCATCTACTTCAGCAAAGTTGAAATCTTCGTTTTCGGCAATTTCTAATATTTTTGCTCCTTCGGCACCATTCAAAAATTCGCCTTTTTCATTTAATAACTTTAAGGCGTTCCATTGCTTCGGATTGTGACTTGCCGTCAAAATAATTCCACCATCTGCCAATTCCAACGGAACGGCTATTTCTACAGTTGGCGTTGTAGACAATCCCAAATCAATTACGTCAATTCCTAAACCTATTAAAGTATTGACTACCAAATTATGAATCATTGGTCCTGAAATTCTAGCGTCTCGACCAACTACAACAATCAGTTTTTCTTTTTTTGAATAATTTTTAAGCCAAGTTCCATACGCAGAAGCAAATTTTACAGCATCTACTGGAGTAAGATTTTCGCCAACTACACCACCGATTGTTCCTCTAATTCCTGAAATTGATTTTATTAACGTCATAAGTTTGATTAGTTTTACTACAAATATAATAATTGCATTGAGTTTTTATTATATTTCACGGGCTTTCTATTAGAAATTACTATCTTTAAAACATGAATTTTTTAGCACACGTCTTTTTATCAGGAACAAATGACCATATCAAAATCGGCAATTTTATGGCGGACGGTATTCATGGGAAAAACTTTGATGAATTTCCACTGGATGTTCAGAAAGGAATTCGCATACACCGCGAAATTGATAGTTTTACCGATTTTCATCCCATTTTTCGTCAAAGTAAACACCGTTTACATGAAAGATACGGTCATTATTCAGGTGTAATTATTGATATTTTTTACGATCATTTTTTAGCAAAAAATTTTGCGTCGTACAGCGATATTCCACTCGAAATTTTTATAAGTGATTTTTATACGGTTTTAGATGCTAATTTTGAAATCTTAACGCCGCGATTTAAAACGATTCTGCCGGTTTTAAAAAAAGAGAATTGGTTTTTATTATATGCAACTACTGAGGGACTTACCCATATTTTATACATGATGGACCGAAGAACCAAGTTGCGCTCCAAAATGCAATTTTCTATAGAAGAATTAGAATTATTTTACTCCGAATTTGAATCAGAATTCACGCTATTTTTTATCGAAGTACAAGCATTCGTTAAAGAAAAAATGTTGGAATTGAAATAAAATTTGTGTTTCAAAATCCGATTTTAAAACCATTCCTTGCTGATGCTTTAAAAAACGAGTAACTTCGCGATTCTTCCATAAAAAATAGCATGTTACGACTTATCAAAAGATATTTATACAAGATAGAATCATTACTGGCTTGGGCTCAAACCAAATTTTCCAACAAACAATTTATTTTTGTTGCAAGTGTTTTGGTGGGTATTACCGTGGGTTTTTCAGTTATTATCTTGAAATCTTTTGCACACTGGGTTTTTACATTTGCAACTTACATCAATGGAATAATCAAATTGAGCTACATCAATAGTATTCTGCCCGTTATTGGAATGCTACTCACCGTTTTTGTAGTTGATAAAATTTTAGGCGGAAAATTAGAAAAAGGGACGTCTCAAATTATGTATGTCGTGGCAAAAAAAGCGAGTATTATGCCTAAAAGGCAAATGTATGCTCAGATTATAACAAGTTCGTTAACTGTGGGTTTAGGAGGTTCTGCTGGATTAGAGTCGCCAATTACGGTAACTGGAGCCGCCTTTGGTTCTAATTTTGCACTTCGCTACAAGCTGAGCTATAAAGACCGAACCTTACTTATAGGATGCGGAGTTGCTGCCGGAATTGCTGCTGCATTTAACGCGCCAATCGCTGGTGTTTTGTTTGCCATCGAAGTTTTATTGGTAGACGTAAGTATTGCAGCGTTTACTCCAATTATGATTGCAGCGGCAACTGGCGCTTTGGTTTCTGCAATAGTTCTTAAAGAAAATATTTTACTGTCTTTTACAAAGCAGCAAATTTTTGATTACACCAACATACCGTTTTATATTTTACTCGGTTTGATCATTGGTTTAATCACAATTTACTATGCAAGATGGTTTCAAAGGATCGAGCATTTTTTCACCAGATATGAAAAGAAACCGTATAAAAGAGCGTTAATAGCAGCCTCTTTCTTAGCTGTTTTAATATTTATTATTCCTACTTTATTTGGTGAGGGATATGAAAGTATCAAGACATTATCTGAAAGTGATCCTGGAATTTTACTTCAAGACACTTTATTTAGTGAGTTTCGTGACAATAAATGGGTGTTATTAGCTTTTGTAGGTGCTGCGGCTTTTCTGAAAGTTTTTGCTACAGGACTGACTTTAGGCGGTGGTGGAAATGGAGGTAATTTTGCTCCTTCATTATTTTTAGGATCCTATGTCGGCTACTTCTTTTCGCAGCTAATTACTTTAACGGGTTTGACTAAATTGCCTGTCAGCAACTTTACAATTGTAGGAATGGCAGGTGTTTTGAGTGGATTATTCCATGCACCATTGACTGCAATATTCCTTATTGCAGAGATTACTGGCGGATATAGTTTGATGATTCCGTTAATGATTGTTTCTTCCATCAGCTTTGCCGTTTCTAAGCGTTTTGAAAAACATTCGATGGATGTAAAGCATTTGGCAAAACGCGGACAAGTTTTTACCAGTAATAAAGACAGTAATATTTTGTCAACGATAGATACCAATTCACTTGTTGAAACCGATTATTTTACAATTTCGCCTGACGAAAATTTAGAGAAATTGGTCGACCTCATTTCGCATTCCAATCAAGTCATATTCGCGGTAGTCAATGAGGACCAAGAATTATTGGGAATTGTACATTTTAATAATATTCGAGAAATTATTTTCAGCAACTTTAAAGTGAAATATACTTCAGTAAAGGAAGTGATGCAAAAACCGGGAACGATAGTGTATCCTTTTGATAACATGGAAGTGGTAATGAAAAAATTTGAGCAAAGCAAGATGACTAATTTACCGATGGTTAAGGACGGAAAGTATTTTGGATTTATTTCAAAAGCTGTTGCCTTAGAGTTGTACCGTGCTAAACTACGTTCGATGACCATCGAGTAATTTTTCTGTAAATTTTTTTTTACACAAGTTGCACGCTATTAGAAAAAAACTACCTTTGCAAAAAATTGTGAAAGATTAAAGACACCGAATTTCTTTATATACTTAATTGCAATTTTGCTATTTTTATTATGAAAAGAATCGTTGAGTACAGAAAGTTGTTAAGTGTTGATAAAACAGTTACGTTAAAAGAATTGAAAACCATTTATCGCAATGCGATGAAAGAAAGTCACCCAGATAAATTTTCTGGAGATGATGCTGGTTTAAAAGCGGCAGAAGAGCAAAGTAAGTTGATTATTGAAGCATACCACCAATTGGTAAGCATCAATGGAGAAACTATTGCGCAAATGAAACCAGAATTTACAGCAACAGTTTCGGCTGCAACTATTAAGGATTATAAATTTGTTGAAGGACGTTTAATCATTGACTTTTCAAACGGAAGTGTTTATGAGTTTATCAGTGTGCCAAAAGCAACTTATGTAAAAATGGTTAATGCAGAATCGCCAACACGTTTTGCTAAAAGACATATTTTTAATGCTTTTCCATGGAGAAAAACAATCAATCAAGAATAATTGCATTGCAATACTGATTATAAAAGGATTTAGTTGAAAAACTAAATCCTTTTTTTTTGCGAAAAGAAATACAGTTGAAGTTCTGTTTTGACGTTAATTATAAGGATTTCAAATACAACTCGAATTAAAGCTTAAATTGAATGCGCAATTCCTAAATTTTGCAAGTAATTTGGATCTTTTATCGATGCAAAATGAAGTTCGCAACATTTTAATGAACATCCGACTATAGTCTTATAAATAAATAGTATAAATAAATAATAAATTTTTAGAAGTTGTGCATGAAGCAGTATAAAATTAAATACTTTTGCATTCAAAATAAAAAAAATAATTTACGAAAAATGAAAAAATTAATTTTATCATTACTTGCGGTTGGTGCAATTGTTTCTTGTAATAAAGTAGGAAACAATGAATACGTAATTGAAGGAAATGGAAATGGTCTAAAGGATGGTTTGAACGTTTATTTGCAACAGCAAGATTCAACTGGTGCAGTGGTGTACTTGGATACGGTTCAGATTGCAAAAGGGAAATTTACCTTTGAAGGAAAATTGATCGAACCTACATTGTCTTTTATTGAAATTGATTCATCAAACAATAAAATTCCTTTTATTTTAGAAGAAGGTAAAATTACAATTGCAGTAAATAAAGATACTATTTACAAAAGTATCGTTGGTGGAACATACAGTAACGAACAATTGGTGATTTACGCTAAATCTACAGAGAAAATTCAGGAAAAAATTAGAAAATTCCAGGAAACAAACATGTCTAAGATTCAAACTGCTCAGATGACCAATGATACGGTTACAATGAATGCTTTGACAAAAGAATACCAAGTTTTTCAAAATGAATTTAAAGATGTTTCTTTGAAACACGTAGAAGATCATCCTAAATCTTACATTTCATTATTGTTTATCAGACAATTTTTAAACGATCCATCATTTGATTTGGCTCGTGCTACAAAAATGTATGAAAACCTTGATCCTGTTTTGAAAAACACGAAAGAAGGAAAAAGTATCAAGAAAGATTTGGACGGCGTTAAAACGGCCGAAAAAAAAAATGATTCTAGCGCCACAGCCGTAGAAGTTGGAACGGTTGCTCCTGATTTTTCTGCTCTAAGTCCAGAAGGGAAAGAGATTTCTTTGAAAAATTCGATGGGAAAATTGAGTCTTATTGATTTTTGGGCTTCATGGTGTGGACCTTGTAGAAAAGAAAACCCGAATGTGGTGGCTCTATACAAAGATTTTCATGCTAAAGGTTTAAACATTATCGGTGTTTCTTTAGATGAAAAAGCGGACAAATGGAAAGAAGCTATTGCAAAAGACCAATTGACTTGGACGCATATTTCAAACTTAAAAAGTTGGGAAGATCCAATTGCAAAGCGTTATTTTGTGGATGGAATTCCAGCTACTTTTTTACTAGATGAAAAAGGAGTGGTCATTGCAAGAGATTTACGTGGAGACGCACTTCGAGCTAAAGTTGCTTCGATTTTAAAATAAATTTAAAAGAAAGTCATGGAAACATGGCTTTTTTTATTGGCTTTTGTTTCCAATATATTTTTTGTAATATTAAACTTTTAAAAATAGTACTCAAATTAATTACTTTTTATGAACAGAATATTTATAATTTCTACCATTGCGCTTGGATTAATTTCCTTTACAAATCCTATAAAATCCAATTTTTCAGTAAGCGGAACTGCTACAGGAGTTCAGGATGGAACGATGGTTTATTTAGAACGTCAAGAAGACGGAAAAGGAATGATTGCCGTGGATTCTGCAAAAATTGCAAAAGGCGTCTTTACAATTAAAGGAATGGCAGTTGAACCGGCAGTTAATTTCATTCAAGTCAAAGGTATTGAAGGTAAAATTGCCTTTATATTGGATCAAGGAGCGATTAATATGACCATTTACAAAGACAGTATTGCTAAAAGTAAAATTGGCGGAACTCCAGATAATGACGCTTTGCAAAAATTCAATTTGTTTACGCAAGTAGTACAACAGAAAATGCAAAATTTTCAGACCCTAAATGCTGAAAAAATGCAGACGGCTCAAAAAAATGAAGATCAAGCCACTATCCAGCAATTAATGGATGAATTTGGCTTAATGCAAAATGAATTATTGGCATACACTTCTACGTATCCACAAAATAATCCAACTTCCTTTCTTTCTGTGCTTTTGTTAGATAATATGTTTAATCAACCAGAGGTAGATATTCAGAAAATTAAAACTGTTTATGGAAGCTTAACTGCAAAGTTGCAAAAAACAAAACCAGGTCTTTCCATCAAAAATAAAATTGATAATTATAAGGATATTTCTGTTGGAAATGTGGCTCCGGACTTTTCAGGACCTACGCCAGACGGAAAAACGCTTTCTTTAAAGCAAGCTATGGGAAAATTAACAATAATCGATTTCTGGGCGTCGTGGTGCGGTCCATGTAGAAAAGAAAACCCAAGTGTAGTTGCTTTATACAATGAGTTTCATGAAAAAGGACTTAATATCATTGGCGTTTCACTGGATAAAGATGGTGCTAAATGGAAAGAAGCTATTGCAAAAGACGGATTGACTTGGAGTCATGTTTCAAATTTACAATTTTGGACGGATCCAATTGCAGTTTTGTACAATATCAAAAGTATTCCTGCTACTTATATCATTGATGAAAAAGGTGTAATTATTGCAACTAATCTTCGTGGCGATGAATTAAGAGCAAAAATTGCTTCACTTTTAAGTAAATAAGTGGTTGATTTTACTGTGTTATTTAAAAAACTCCGCAAGGAGTTTTTTTTATGTCTTTCAGTATTAATCGTTTAAAAAAAAGTATGAAATTAAATGAAATAAATGTTTGCAAACATCAAAAACGTTGCTATATTTGCAACCGGTTTAAGGGATGTAACAGTTGCTTTTAACGCAGGGGAGATACTCAAGCGGCCAACGAGGGCAGACTGTAAATCTGCTGTGAAAACTTCGCAGGTTCGAATCCTGCTCTCCCCACAAAAGGAAAAGCCTGAAAGAAATTTCAGGCTTTTTTTATGGAATTCGATGGAAGAACTATTTGGTATTCTTGTACGATAGTAAATTTGGATTGAAGGAAATCATTAGATAAGCCCAGTTGTTATCGTTGTCTTTATTTCCTCCTTTAATGATCTCTAGCGATGTAGTTCCAAACATTTTTGAAAATCCGCCTGTAATGGTGATATTTTTATCCAACTTATAGATGCATGTTAAATCAATTTCAGTTCCTAGATTTGAATTCGCTGCATCTGCAGTAATTGAATTAATAATTGGTGCAGCGCTGTAAAATAAATGAGGAGCTATTGCAAACTGTAACTTGTCTTTTTCGTAAGCTAACTTGCCGTAAAAATCTTTTAAACCAACGGTGTTTTTGTGATTACCTACATAAAAGTAGTCCATAAATCCATTAAATCCGTGGTTGGTTCCATATAAGGGAGTGAATGATTTTACTTTTGAGTCAGCATCATCTTGTGCTTTTCCAGATAAATATTCAAAACCAAGTTCTGCTTTAAGATTTGAATTGAATTTATAACCCAAATTTACCCCAAGATTGTACGCTAGAATAGCTTCTTTTTTGGTAACTAATGCTGTTTCTCCGGTTTGAAGGTAAACTCCTAAATCTCCATAAAACTTACTAGGTTGCCATTTATAAAAACCACCTAGAGTTTGCATATAGGCATTTTCAAAAAGTGCATCAGTCGTGTTTTCATATTGATAACCCGTATTCAAACCAAGTAAACTCAAAGAAGAATTTGTAAATTTTTTGTTTAACCAAATATATTGTAAGTTCTTGTATGTAGTTGTATAGGATGTTTCAATTAAACTTTCACTACCGTTACTAATGGCGCAAGCAAAATCAATTTGCATTTTATCTTTGGCATAATGAACGACTAAAGCATCGTGACTTTGTCCTTGTTGAGCCCAATCCAATCCACCAAAAATCCGTTGATTGTCGTAAGAGATAACTTGACGACCCACTTTTGCGGACCAATATGTATTTAAATCGTAAGAAAACCATGATTCAAATAAAGCGACACCATTTTTATCTGATGTTGCCGTAGTATTTACATCTCCCCAAACGCGAACATTTTGGAATGCAATTTTGGCTTTAATTTTTTCTTGTTTAAAGTCGAAGTTCAATCGAGATCGATTAGAAACGAATGAGGTTGGATACGTCCCGTCTTTCATCAATTCTTTGTAGCCATTACGGTATTCAAATCGAGGTCGAATTTGTAAATTGATGTCAAAATCTTGAGCAAAACTATCTACTGTTACCATTAGAATACTAATGATAAGTACTATTTTATAATAAATTTTCATGATTTTATTTAGTTTACTGAAGAAAAATTCTAATTTACTTTTGCTGCTTCTTCTTTTATAGTAGAAATAATTTTGTCATTATTTACTCCTAAACCCTCTTGTTGAAAAGCGAGTTCGCCTTCTGCATTAAAAACACTAATGATATTTGAATGAGAAAAATCTAATGGAGAAATTTTCTTGTAGTTGACAGCAAGAACTGCTGAAAATTCGCGAGTTTGTTCGTCATTTGAACGTAGAAACAACCATTGGTTATTATCCATTTGATTTTCTATGGCAAATGCTTTTAAGCGTTCTGGAGTATCAGTTTCGGGATCGATACTTATTAGAATGTATTGTATTTTATCTTTAAGGTCCTGGGGAACCTTTTTCTCGATATTTCTCATGTCGGCTACCAATCTAGGACAAGCAGCTTTGCAAGAAGTATAAATCATAACCATCACCAATACTTTTCCACGAAGTTCTTTCAATTCGATATCATTACCGTTCTGGGTAGTCCATTGTTCTGGTAAATTATAAATAGACATCTCTGAAATAGGTTTTTTTGCTATTTCTTCTTTAGTTGCTGCTTCTTCTACTTTTGATTGGCAACCAATTAACGAAATTGAAAATAGAGCTAATAGAATTATTTTTTTCATAATATTTTTACTTAAAAAAGATTTATTTTAAACTTTTAGCGCAACGAAAACCTAAATTTTTGGTAGTATAGCTAGCTTTTAAACTACCTCTGAATGCATATCGCATAAATGCGGCATAATTCATTAAATCTGTGGCGTTAATAGAACCGCTTCCACAAAATAAATTGGAGTCGGTATCTTTATCTTTGCGACTTTCGCCTGATAAAAATATGGAATTGAAATCGTATGTCCATTCCCAAACTAGCCCATTCATGTCATATATACCCCAATAATTTTTGTATGTTTGTCCCACTTTATTGGTGTACGTATTGTTTTTTTCATACCAACTCAAGATGTATTTATTAAAGTCTTCTTTTGAACGCGCATCAATTCTTTTTTCATCTGCCATTCCTACATATTCCCATTCATCTAAAGTAGGCAATCGTTTGCCTTGACATTCACAATATTTTTTAGCAGCAAACCAAGAAATATTCGTAACAGGACTTTGAGGGTCTAGTTTTCCAAAACTTAAATCATTTGACCACTCCGTAAGATACGATACGTTGGCAAAAATTCTTTTGATTTTAGATTTCCCATAAGCTGGATTGTATTTCACGAAAGTGAGGTATTCGTAATTGGTAACAGGATATATGTCAAGTAAAAAAGCATCTACTTTTAAGGGTAGTTTATCATCCGTTCCATATAGAGGCACGTAACTTCCAGCATTTATTCGTGCCATATTCTTTGGCACTTGAGCAAAAGTAATGGAAACTCCCATGAACATCATTAAGCAATATCGCATTAAATTTATTTGTTGAGTTTCCATTCTTTCTTGAATTAACAATTAACTATTAATTTATTTTTTACCTCGTAAGGCTCTGACCATTGCGGGAGTAACTTTTATTATGTTATTTCCCCAGCTACTGTAAACGTACGTTAATACATCTGCAATATGCTAGTCTTTTAAGTTTTGCGTTGGCATAACGAATTGATTTTTATGCCGTTAACTGTAATTGGTCCGTGTAATTCATTCATTACGGCCTTAATTGCTCTATTGGTATCTTTGTTAAGATAATCCGATTTAGCTAAAGGAGGAAATGCATTCGGAATCCTTAGTCCGGTAGCTCGGTGACGCGCTAAACAAGTTTTGGTATAAATTGCTTTTCCTATTGCACGGTCTTGAAAAGTGCTGACATTCGTTAGTTTATCGCCTGGCATAGTGAGGCTAAGTAAACTTCTTGCCATTTAAATAGACAATGCACTAAATATTATTGTTTTCATAGTATTAAAGTGTTGAATTTTTTAATTTTACTCGTGCATATCTTTAACCTTTACTGGAGGTTTTGCTCTTTGCGTAGTTACCATCGCAGGAGTAATAACTGTTTTATTGTTACCCCAACTGTTATAAACGTAAGTCAAAACATCAGAAATTTCTTGGTTAGTTAAGTTTTGGCTTGTCATAACTGAGTTGTATTTTTTGCCATTTACAGTGATCTCACCAGTTAACCCGTGTAATACCGCATCAATCGCTCGACCTGGATTAGCATTCAAGAAATCTGATTTTGCTAAAGGTGGAAAAGCATTTGGAATTCCTTGACCTTCCGCTTGGTGACATGCAAAACATGTATTTCCATAAATGTTCTTTCCATCTTTTACTTGTTGTGCCACTGTTTTATTTACAATAACTTCTTTTGACGAAGCAGTTTTTGGCATTGTTTGTACAGCTCCACCTTCTGGTAAATAAATACCTTCTTGTTTAGTTCCAGAATAAATTTTTGTGTTTTCAGGACCTTCTACTTTTAGCATTCCTAATGCACCTTTGTTAAACGCTCTAAAAATTGAGTGATCCACTAATATTAATGTTCCTGGAACTTCCACTTTAAATTCTACAATTGCAGCTCCACCAGCTGGTATTAAGGTTGTCTGAACATTTTCATTAATCATACTTCCACCTTCAATATGAACTCTGTCAAAAATTTCTCCAATCACGTGGAAGGAAGATACTAAGTTTGGTCCACCGTTACCCATGTAAATTCGTACTGTTTCTCCAACTTTTGCAGTTAGAGCGTTATCCCCAGTTAAAGCGCCTACTTTCCCGTTGAACACAACATAATCAGCTCTTTCTTCGATAGCTTTATTCATGTCGAATGCCTGCATTCCTTGATCACCATATTTTCCCTTGGTATAGAAATCCCCTTGCATTACGTAATATTCTTTGTCTACTTTTGGCAAACCGCCTTCTGGTTCAACTAAAATTAAACCATACATTCCGTTCGCAATGTGCATTCCGACTGGAGCTGTAGCACAGTGGTAAACATACAAGCCAGGATTTAAAGTTTTAAAACTAAAAGTTTTTTCATGTCCAGGAGCCACTAAAGAGGAAGTAGCACCACCTCCTGGTCCAGTCACAGCATGCATGTCAATATTGTGCGGCAATTTATTGTCGGGATGATTTTTTAAAGTAAATTCCACTTCGTCACCTACACGTGTTCTGATGAAACTTCCAGGTACGCTTCCGCCAAAAGTCCAATACATATATTTTGTACCATCTGTCATTTCACCTTCTTGCTCCAGAATTTCCATATTTACAATTAGCTTTTTAGCTGTTCGATCGCCAACTGGTGCGGGTACAAATGGAGGTGAAGTTAATTCAGCATTCATAGTTCCTTTAACAGAAACATCTAAATTATTGCTTTCAGGATCACTATTGTTCTGCTTACATGACAAACCCATGACACATGCAGTACTCAAAATCAGGGCTTTTTTTACAAAATTTGTCATAACATTTATATTAGTTAATATTGCTTTCTTTTACTATTGATTTACAAGACAAATTTACAAGACAAAGATGTTATTTAACATGACTTTTATCATGATTGTTAAATATTTTAGCGTTTTATTAAGATATTCTTGTAATGCTTTGTATACGCTGCTTTAACAATAATTTCCTAAACAATTCTTAAAATTATATAAACAAGACATAGTCTTGCTACAGGCGCCACACGCCATTTTTGTGAAAATTACGATACTATTGGAAAGGAAGCAATGCTAATAGATAAGACTGGGTACTAGAGATTAATCCTTTAAAAAAGTTTTAATGGCAAATAAAATCGCAATAAATAAGAAGAAAAATAAAAGGATAATGTACGATTTTTTATAAAAAACTGCGTGTATTTTTTTGTCTTTTAGGTAACTAAAGGTAATTACTGCGATAAATACTACTACAAATAGTGCTGCAAAAATAAGTTGACCCTGACTAAACATATTTATTTTTTTTGCAAAATTAATCAATAATTACCTATTTTTGGATACATCCAAATTATTAATTTTCAATTTATGCAAAAGCAGTTAGAAGGAGTAAAATTATTTCATCAAACGTTTAAAGTTGGTTTTAAAGATGAACCCACAGGCACTCTAGGCAATGCTAAAAATAAGTTGCGGTACGATTTGATGAAAGAAGAAAATGAAGAATATCTTAAAGCAGTCCAAGAGGATGATCTAGCGGAGATTGCTGACGCTTTGGGTGATATGTTGTACATTTTATGCGGTACCATTCTCGAGCATGGATTGCAATATAAAATAGAAAGTGTCTTTGATGAAATTCAGCGAAGCAATATGAGTAAATTAGGTATAGATGGTCAACCTATTTTTCGGGAAGACGGAAAAGTAATAAAAGGTCCTGTTTATTCCAAACCCGATTTTACTGAAATATTGAAATAAAAAAAAATCGCATTATCTACTTTTAAAGACAATGCGATTTCTAATTTTTAAACCTTTACAGTCCATCCAAAGGTGTCTTCGGCAAGATTGTATTGAATTTTATTTAATTGGTCTTTTAAATTTTGTGCAAATGAATCCGACGCTATTGGAAGTTCATGATATAAACCTTTGTATGAAAATCCTTTAATTGGACTCACTACAGCGGCTGTTCCTGCACCAAAGATTTCCTTCAAATCTCCATTTTTGCTACTTTCTAATAATTCTTCTACTAAAACGGGACGCACTTCAACAGACATTCCAGATTTTTCTGCTAAGGCGATCAAGCTTTTTCTGGTAATTCCATCTAAGATTCGATCACTTGTTGGAGCAGTTAGAAGTGTATCTTTAATTCTAAAGAAAACGTTCATAGTTCCTGCTTCTTCTAATTTAGTATGCGTTGCATCATCTGTCCAAATGATTTGCTGAAAACCTTCTTTATTTGCAAGAGCCGTTGGATAAAATTGTCCCGCGTAGTTTCCTGCCGCTTTTGCGGCACCAATTCCACCATTTGCTGCACGACTGTAATGTTCTGCTACAATTACTTTTACTTCTCCAGAATAGTAGGATTTTGCAGGTGATAAGATGATCACAAATCTATATTCTGCTGACGGAGAAGCAATCACTCCCGTTCCAGTAGCAATCATAAACGGACGAATGTAAAGCGAATTTCCCAAACCTTTTTTAACCCACTCTTTATCAATTTCAATTAATTGATTTAAGCCATCCAAAAAGATGTCTTCGTCAACTTCTGCCATAGCCATTCGAGCGGCAGATTTATTAAATCGTTTGTAATTTTCGTCAGGTCTAAAAAGCCATACTTCGTCATTTTCATCTTTAAAGGCTTTCATTCCTTCAAAAATAGCTTGACCGTAGTGAAAAACTTTTGAAGATGGATCCATTAAAAAAGGAGCATAAGGTTTGATTTCAGGCTTTTGCCATGCACCATTTTTATAGTCACATACGAGCATGTGATCTGTAAAAGTGGAGCCAAATGTTAAATTTTCAAAATCCACATCACTAATTTTACTTTTTAAAGCTTTTGTAATGTCGATTTGTATAGTAGATTTTGAACTCATATAAATTTTATTTTATTATTAAATATAAAAATTAGTGCCGTTTATCTCTAGTTTAACGGTGTATTTCTACATTTTGCTAAATTAGTAAATTAAAATACATAACCGTTTTAGCGCGAGAATATTTATCCTAAAATTATCCTAAAAGTAAGAAGCGCGGCATCTTGTTTAGACTGTTTTAAATTAACATTTTTACTCCTAATAAGTAGTACAAGTTTAAATTATCTCCTTACTTTTGTCAGCTAACCACTAAAATAAAAAACATGAAGAATATCTTTATTTTATCTTGCTCCTTATTAATATTGGTAAGTTGTAAAAAAGAAGAAGAGGTAAAACCTGTAGCCCAAGAAATTGCTTACGAGAGTTTTGGTGCAAAAATCGGTGCTGAAGATGCTCTTTCGTCTCAGGAAATGCTTGAAAAATATAAGAGTTTAAAATCAGGTGATACGATTGACGTCAAATTTAAAACTGTCATCAATGAAGTTTGCAAAAAGAAAGGCTGTTGGATGACAATGGAACTTTCTTCTGACCAAGAGGCTTTTGTGAAATTTAAAGATTATGCTTTTTTTGTTCCTAAAAATGCAGATAGAAGCGAAGCAATTGTAAGTGGAAAGGCATTTATGGATAGTATTTCGGTAAATGACTTGCGCCATTTTGCAAAAGACGGAGGAAAAACAGAAGCTGAAATCGCACAAATAACAAAGCCAGAAGTGAAATTTTCTTTCCAAGCGGACGGAGTATTGATTCAAAAATAATGAAGAAGATCTTATTGCTGTTTATTATTGCTTCCGTGAGTTTTTCGTGCATTAAAAAGGCTGAAGAAACGAACGTGGCTGAAGAAAAAAGTGGCACCGGAAAAGAATTTGAAATGTATAAGATGTCGGAAATGGCAATGCTTATGGAGCAAATGTACGTGGATAACGAGCAATTGCGTCAGCGTATTGTAAATGGTGACACTATCGGTAAATTTCCGAACCATTTTTTGAAGATACACAAGTCGGTAATGACGGATGAGCAAGAAAATGATGCTTTTTTCAAGTTACAAGCTGCTAATTTTATAAATGCACAAGAACTCATCTATGAAGATCCAAGTAATGCAAAAGAGCATTTTAATAAGGCAGTAGATGCTTGTGTGCAATGTCACGAAGTTAAATGCGGTGGTCCAATTCAAAGAATTAAAAAACTGTACATTAAATAAATGAAAAGAGAAATTGTAAAAACTTCTGATGGTTCTACAACGATTTACCTACCAGAATTGGAGGAAAATTACCATTCTAAACATGGCGCAATTCAGGAGGCAAAACATGTTTTTATTAAGAACGGCTTTGCAGAAAATAAAGCTCCAACAATTTCTATTTTAGAAATTGGTTTTGGAACAGGTCTAAATGCCTTTATCACATTCTTAGAGGCAAAGAAAACGAATCAAAAAGTAAATTACTCAGGAATAGAAGCCTATCCTGTACCTTTTGATGAAATTGCTCAGATGAATTATGTTATTGAACTGCAAGCTGCTGCATTTGAGACTGAATTTAAAAAAATGCACGATTGCGAATGGAATATAAATGTTAAAATTTCCGACGATTTTTGTTTAACAAAGCGGAAGCAATTTTTTAGCGAAATAGATGATGTTGAACAGTTTGATCTTATTTATTTCGATGCTTTCGGATATCGTGTACAACCTGATTTGTGGAGCACCGAAATTTTTGAGAAGATGTATAACTCTTTGAAGCCGGGAGGTAAGCTAGTCACTTATGCCGCACGTGGTGTGGTAAAAAGGAGTATGATTGAAGTTGGTTTTACCGTTGAAAAATTAGCAGGACCTCCAGGAAAAAGAGAAATGTTTAGAGCAACTAAGGCTGCGATTTAACATAATCCTTGGATTTTATTAACTTTTGGCTTGTAAAAGCTGTCGTAAAATTCAGTAGATTTGGTATTCAACAATTGTAAAAAACGGGAAGTCGGAAATTATGAAGAAAACCATGTTCAGTTACACAAAAAATGTATTGGAAAGAGTAAGTTTTGACCCATTACTCTTTTGCAAAGAAGTTAGAAAAGCGCTTAAAGTGTTATTGCCTTACGAAATCGAACAATTAAGAGATTGGTTGATGCAGTACACTGAGGAAAAACCAGAGTTGCAGCATTGTCAATTACTATTAAATTAATGTAAGAGAGCCTATTGGGCTCTTTTTTTATTTCTTAGATAGAGGACTTATAATTTGGACGTTATGAAACGCAATGGCGCCTTTCACTACTCCAGTTATTGTGTTTTTTAAAGCATCTATGATGTGAATTTTCAATTCTGTTTTAGGAAAAATTAAACTTATTTCTCGTGCAGGTTTTGGCTCTACAAAATGATATAGGTTTTTCTTGTCTTTTTCATTTAAATCTAAAGTATGAAGGAAAGGGAGTAAAGTTGTACCTAAACCTTCATTAGCAAGTTTTACTAGTGTTTCAAAACTTCCGCTTTCAAGTTGAAACGTATTTCCAAAATCAGCACCTGAATTTTTACAGAGGTTTAGAATTCCGTCTCTAAAACAATGTCCATCTTGTAAGAGTAAAATATCTTCAATGTTTAAGTCACTGATTTCAATTTCAACTTTATCTTTAATTTTATGGTTTTCGGGGATGTATGCTACGAAAGGCTCATAATACAGCACAATTTCTTTCAGCTTCTCCTCTTGCAAAGGTGTGGAAGCAATTGCAGCGTCCAGATGACCATTTTTGAGACGGTTGATGATTTCATCCGTATTTAACTCTTCAATAATAAGTTTTACTTTTGGATACTTTTTAATAAAATTATTCAAAAACATGGGTAGTAATGTAGGCATGATTGTTGGAATAATTCCCAATCTAAATTCCCCTCCAATAAATCCTTTCTGATGTTCCACTATATCTTTAATCCGATCCGCTTCAATAACGATATTTTTTGCTTGCGCTACAATTTTTTCACCAATATCAGTCAATTGAATGGGTTTCTTGGTACGGTCAAATATCTGAATTTTTAGCTCTTCTTCAATTTTTTGAATTTGCATACTTAATGTGGGCTGCGTTACAAAGCATTTTTCAGCTGCCAAAGTGAAATTTCGGTGTTCGGCTACAGCCAAGACATATTGAAGTTGAGTGATCGTCATTATAGTATGTTTTAGGCAAATTTAAGAAAACTATAAGTCTAAGTTCTGTTTGAAAGGATAAATATTTTGTAATTTTAAGGTACAAATTATAAACCTTTAAAAGTTAATTATGAAAACAAATATTTTAGGACTTCCAGTCAAAGCTTCAGAAGAAATGGTAACAGAATTGAACGTATTATTGTCTAATTTTCAAGTATACTATCAAAATTTAAGAGGAATTCATTGGAACATCCGTGGAAAAAGATTTTTTGAATTGCATGTAAAGTTTGAAGAATTGTATAACGACGCACAATTAAAAGTGGATATGATTGCCGAACGAATTTTAACCATTGGTGGTAATCCATTACATACTTTTGAAGATTACATAAAGCACAATAAATTGCAAGTGGGAAAATCCGTTTCAAATGATGAAAAAGCGGTTCAATTGATTATAGATTCATTATCAGACTTGTTGAAAATTGAGCGTGAAATTTTAAATAAATCAGACGAAATTAGCGATGAAGGAACCAATGCTTTGATGAGCGACTTTATTTCTGAACAAGAAAAAACAGTTTGGATGATGCGTGCTTGGGCTGAAGAAAGTTTGTAAGATCAAGCATAAGTAAGAATTGAAGAGCCATTTCACAATTGAAATGGCTTTTTATTTATGCCAAAAATTTCGCCTTTAATTCCGGTGTTGGAATCATACAGGCCTCTTTTTTACCATACCATTTGTAACGATTTCGGGCTATATAATCATAAATCGGATTGCGTAAAACAGTTGGAATAATTTTAAAGACTATTGACCATTTCAAAAAACTTCCCAGCTCTTGAGCAATTTCTAAAGCAGCATCTGATTTAAAAAAGTAGGCCTTTCCAGGTTCATATAAAATAATACTGTCCATTTTGGAACGATCGATTTTTAAGTAATTCAGAATTTCAAGACCCAAATCGGATTGTAGTGGTACAAATCTAAAAACGTCTTTTTTATCATGCTTTATTACATATTGCACAGCGCTGTCGCACAAATTGCAAACGCCATCAAACAAGATGATCTTCTTATTTTCGGGTAAATCTAACATAATTTTATTTTTTAGCTTCTACAAGTTCTAATAAATCTAGGGCTACGTTTGAAGTAAAAACGCCATAATTGACTACCGCTTTTTTACGTTCAATTTTATCAATTGTACCAATTGCTTTTCCATCGTGCATTCGTACTCTGTCTCCAACTTTCAGCGTTACCTTTGCTTTTTCGGGTACTAAAGCTGCTTTGATCTTCTTCTCTTTTTTCTCTTGTCTAATTTCTTCCACTTGAACTGCTACCTCTTGAACAACTTCCTTCTTTTTTTGTTCAATAACTTTTATTTCTTTAGCAGTTGTTTTAACTCTTTTAGAATTTTCTATTTCCACCATTTTCATTAACTCACCAACAAGTTCCTTCTTGTTCTTATTATTGAAATACTTGTGGGCCAATTCATTGACTTTTTGTCCTAAGTAGATAGACTTTTGATTACTATCGTACAATTCTTGGTAACTTTCTAGTTTTTGCTTTATTTTAGCATTAGTTGACTCTAACTTTTTACTTTCTTCTCTTGCCTTAGTTTCCTCTTCTTTTAGGCTGCTTGAAGTTTTTTCTAGCTTAGAGCGTTCCTTTTGAAGCGTTGCAATGGTTTTGTCAAAACGAACTTTTCCAACTTCAATTTTCTTTTTTGCACGATTGATGAGTCCAAACGGAATTCCATTTTTCTGCGCCACTTCAAAGGTAAATGAACTTCCTGCTTGGCCTAAAACTAGTTTATACAACGGTTCTAACGTTTTTTCGTCAAAAAGCATATTGGCATTTTGGGTAAAAGGCAATTCGTTGGCTAATATTTTTAGATTTGAATAATGTGTTGTTATAATACCAAAAGCTTCCCGGTGGTAAAATTCTTCTAAAAATATTTCTGCCAAAGCACCTCCCAGTTCTGGATCAGAACCAGTACCAAATTCATCGATTAAGAAAAGCGTTTTGTTATTGCATTTCTTTAAGAAATAATTCATGTTTTTCAAGCGATAGCTGTACGTACTCAAGTGATTTTCTATCGATTGATTGTCGCCAATATCCGTCAAGATCCGATCAAAAAGGAACGTTTCGCTTCGTTCATGTACTGGAATTAACATACCACTTTGTAGCATCAATTGGAGTAATCCAACTGTTTTTAAAGAGATGGTTTTACCTCCAGCATTTGGCCCTGAGATTACAATAATTCTGCTTTCTTGCGTAAATTCAAAAGTTTGTGGATGTGTCTTTTCCTGCTTTTGTTTATTGTTCAAATATAAGATAGGGTGGAAGGCATCTTTAAAAAAGACACGTCTATTTTCAGTTATTAAAGGCAGAATACCGCTTATGCGATTGGCATATTTTGCTTTCGCAGAAATAACGTCGATATCTGAAAGAAAGTTTTGATAATCAATTAACAAAGGTAAAAAGGGACGTACAATTTCAGTTAAATACTTTAAAATTCTTTTTACTTCCTCTTTTTCCTCATATTCAAGATTAGTTAGTTCTCTTGAGTAATTGAGAGTGGCTTCAGGTTCAATGTAGGCAATACTACCTGTTTTTGAACTACCTAAAATGGATCCTTTCACTTTTCTCCTGTACATAGCTAAGACCGCTAAAACGCGACGGTTTTCAACGAAACTTTCTTTGATATCGTCCAAGTAGCCCAATCCATTGTATTGCGATAATGCTGCGCCAAAACTTTGGTTTACTTTACCACGAACTACATTGATTTGTTTCCGAATTTCTAATAAATCAACGGATGCATTGTTCTTTACTTCTCCATGTTTATCAACTATTTCCTCAATAGATTTTAGGATATCTTTTGTGTACTCAACGGCTGATGCTTTCTCGTTTAAATGAGGGTAATAATCGTCAAACTTCTTAAAGAATAAAAGCAAGACATTACAAGTTTCAGATAGAGCTGCAATTTTCCGAAAACTACCCACTTCTAAAGCGCTATTTTGAATGCCAAGAAATTTTATTTCGTGGTGAATTGCATCAAAACCGTGATTGGGGATGAAATTGTTATTGGAGTAGGAGGCAACATATTCTGACGTCTGCATCAGTGCATTCATCAAAACTTTTTTGTTGTGAAACGGTAATATTTGATGTGCTTTTTCTTTTCCAATATCTGTGACACAATGTGATGCTATGGTCTCTAATATTGTCGGAAATTGTAAATCGTCAAGTGTTTTTTCGGTTATCGAAATCATGTGTAATAGCGAATTTGCTTGGGTTCAAAGTTACAAAGTTTGTTACGAAGTACGGTAGAAATTATTTAATGTTAAACAACTTTTATGAATTGTTTTGTAAACTTAAATAAATGTTTATTTTGAATGTAAAAATAATATAAAATTTTACATACTTTGAGTCTAGTGTGCTTGAGTACTGTTTTTTGAAAAAGGATGTTTATCGTCAGTTAACGGAGTTACTTTTGAACGGTTAGTTCTCCCAAATGCAGTAGAAAAGTTTTCTTTAAATTTCTGACAGAGTAAGTCTGAATGTACAGCCTAGTAATCAAGCAATAGTAGGAGGGATATTTTCAAAAAATGAATTTCACTATTGACAATGCAGAGTTGCTGTGGTGTCTTTTTAAGAAAGATAGGAAATAGCAAAAATGCTTATAATTAAAAAGTCCAATGTTCTGTTGAGAACATTGGACTTTTTTGTTTGCGACTAAATAGCCGCTAAGTATTTGTTAGTTTCGATCAGGGCAGTTTTGAAGCTGATTACTGGTCAAACCTTTATGGGAAATTATTACTTATTGATTAATTTCTCAGTAACAATCGTTCCGTCTGTTAAGTTAATTTTTGCAATGTAAACTCCTTCAACTCTGTTAAAAGCTGTAGCAAATGTAACATTTTTAACACCATTGTAAGTAGAGATCAAACGTCCTGCGATATCATAGATAGCAATATCTGAAATTTCTTTTGATGAACTTACTTTGAATGTGTTATCGTTAAGTGTTACAAATGTCTGAGCAGTAACAAAATCAGGATTAGACAACGTACTGTCATTTTGATATACTAATTCAAATCTATTAAGAACGTTTGCAGAAGTCGTAGTAAATGAAAAACTACCGTTGTTTAAATTATGGTAAGTATTCTGCACTTTATCGTGAATGTAAACATTCACATCTGTTGTGTTAAATACACCTTCTTTATCTTCTATTGTGAAAACAAACGTTTCGGCATAAGTGTTGTTTTTCAATAATCCCATATTAACAACGTCTGTATCATCAAAGGATGGTCTTGCATTAATTGCTAATTTGATATCTGTATTGTCTAATAATGTAAAGACTTGTGCTGTAGAAACAGAGTTTGTCGTTGCATCATACATTCTATCGTATGCAATAGTAGTTTCTGGTGTATAACCAACTAACATTGTACTAGATACTCCATTAGGACCAGACATTGTTACTTTATAACTGTCGATTACTTCATTTGCATTTCTTGTAAACTGATTGTTGTCGTCCAAAAGACGCATACAGTTATTGAAAATAGCGGTTCCATTGGTAACTAAAGATTTAACTTTAAAACCTTGACCAGATGCAATCTTTCCATACTTAGGATCGATCGGAATTACCGGTGTAGTTCCTCCAGGTATAAGTACAGGACTCGCTAAGGTTGTACTACCCAATCTTGTATACGCTACATAATCCGCTTGTTGGTAAAAACCAGTACCTGGGTAATTTTGTTGCTGTTTCCACAGATAAATAACACCATCGAGATTCGTGTTTTCGATCAAAAATCGATCTGCATCAATTGCTGAAGGATATGGATTGGCTAATAAATTATGACTATTTCCTGAATTAGGACTAGAAGCATTATTTTTAATTTCTACTGTAATGTCACCATTGTTAGCAGTACCTTCAAACTTCATATCAATTGCTCTCAATTGAGTTTGATCAGCTAATGGTCCTTGTTGTTTCACTCTTGAAATATATCCTCTACCAGTTGTAGTTGCATCTAATGAAACCCAACCAGACTGACCTATTGCTAAGCCGGAATTGTACTTGTATAGTAAATCGAAGGCTCCTACATTAGGAACTGCATCTCCCGTTTCACCAACAATTCTTGCTCCTGCAATTTGTGATATGAAATTGCCACTAATAGGTGTTCCCCAATAGATGTAATCAAATCTGCGCATTTCTCGTGTACGCTTTGTAAGTATAATAGAAGGTGCTGGGGCTTGATAGATATCATTATTCCTTTGTACGAAATTTGCCGTACTAGAAATAATTATTTTTGCATTATTAGTTGTGGTCGCTCCATTTACACAATCTATAAATTGACCGTCATCAAGTGTTACATCTGCATTTACAATTAAACTATTACATGTAAATGAACCAGCATTATATGCTCCTGCAATAATAACTGGATTTTCATCAGTTGGTGGAAGTCCATTACCTGACCAAGCAGATCCATTCCAAGTCTTAATTATGCCATTACTATCTGTAAGTGGCTGACAAGGTAATACCTTAGATCCGATTGTGAAATAGCGGTACAAACCAAAGTCTACATTGTTAGTAGAGGATACAGATCCTAAAGTTGCTGTACTTTCAGTACCAGAAATAGATGAAGCTGCTACGTCAATAGTAGAAGGAATAACTTCCCATTGAGATGAAAGCTTATTTAAACCAACAATTGTGTAGTCTAAATTAGATAAACCAGCAACTGTTGCTGCTCTATAACTTAGTGCTATTTTAGAAGTGACTCCTAATATGTCCCAATATTCACTGCTAGAAATTGATACTACGCCAGCTGATAAAGTATTGGTGTTTATATCGTTAGGATCTTGTTTGTAAAATGCTGCATCTACACCTTGTAATGTTGCAGTTGAAGCTTGAATTCTAACTGGTGCTAGTACACCGTCTTGTCCAACATTCATTGTGAAAGGTGCAGTACTCAATGTTCTACCGTAACCATCAAGAAAATGCGCATTTGTTGCTCCAGAAGAGGTTGCAGCTGCTCCAAAAACGATCTTTCCGTACGTTGTACCTGTTCTAGTCGTCTTTGATAATGTCCCACTGTTTGTTCCAAAACCATAATTTCCAGTTTTCAAACTTAAAATTCCATTATCACGGACAAATAAAATACCGTTATTTTGCAGTTGAGCAAAACTGGCTCCGCACGTAAATAATGAAACTAGCATTAAAATCCGAGGAGACCGAATTAATGCTGCTTTCGATTTTAAAGTAATTGTTTTCAAATGTTATGTTTTAAAGATTAATATCACTCGTATTCTGTAATTTTCTATTCATCTTATAGAAATAAACAAATGCTAAACCAATGGCGATCATTAAACCAAAAATCAAATACTGATTAATATCAGCTTGTGGTGGTGGCTCAGGTCCAACTGGTGTAAAATTTCTATCTCCCTCTTCCGCTGGCGTTGTATTGTCAAATGTTTGTGCAATCGTAACAAGTGAATTAAGCATCAGCAGTGAGCCAAATATCCAGATTTTTTTGTTAATTTTCATGAGCAATAAATTTTATTAATAGTAAAATATGATACAAAAGTACTTATTATAATTGAATTTAACATTAGTTTTGATATAATAAATTCATATTTTTCCCAATAAATCATATATTTAGCACAATAAAAATGCAAGTATTTGTCATGAAAGGTGGTTTTTTGTCAATCACTGTGTTATTCTAGGTCATGAACGGTAGTGGCAAACAGTAATCGCTTTACTGTAAATTATTTAGAAAAATTTTAAAGTCATTCGTTTTCCGTCTTGAAACGGGCACAATTTCTCCATTTGTGAGTTCACAGAACATACCAGAATCCCTAATAATTCTCTTGACAAATTTAAAATTGATCACACTAGATCGACTTATTTTAATAAAAAGAGGATACTTATATATTAGGTATTCATATTGTGCTAAATTTTTATACGAAAGTATCTTTCTATCATCTGTTGTAACAAATAATGTAGCTCTACCTTCTGAAGTAATGGATATAACTTCTTCAAGATTAACTATATCATAACCTTGATTAGAAGGGATTACTAAATAATTTAAATTAATTACCGCTTCGCTTTTGGAAAAATCTAAATCGAGCTTGGTGAGTACTTTATTAATTGCCGAATCAAATACAATTTTATCTAGCGGCTTAGGTATAAAATCTAATGCGTTAAAGCGAAAGGCATCTACAGCAAATCGTTTTTCAGAACTGATAAAAATAATAATTGGTTCCGTTTCGAGTTGATTGAGGTAGTCAAAAATTTCATCAGATCCAAGATTGATATCTAACAGTAGCAAATGCGGTCGGTAATTATTGGATGCTTCAATAAGTTCAGTTGCACCACCCACTTCTGCCACAATTTGCAGTCGAGGATAATTGTCCTCTATTAATTTTTTAATTATTGTCCGTTGTATAATGTCATCGTCAGCAATAATGGTGGTGTACATGCTCTAAGTTTTAGTTTTCAAATATATCGTTTAATGATTTGAAATGCAATAGTGAAATATATTAATTACTCACAAATCTTAAGAAATATTTGTAATAAATAGTGTTTTAATTTTAGTCTAATAAAGCAATTTGTGCAAATGAATGCTGGAATTAAATTGAAAGAATAGTTATGTAAAAACTGATATATTTTTATTGCCATATATTTAACGCTGAATATATTTATTTTGTATTGTAAAAGGATATTACATCAGTCCTTATTTGATGCGAAATTAATAGATGCTAGTCTCGTTTAATTTTATATTAATTCACTATAAGATCTATTTAATTCAATTATTTCAACACTCAATCCAATTTAAAAACTTTATACGTCTTATTAAGTTTGTATTAGTTAGGATTAAATAATCTTTGGTGCAACATGTATTTGTTAAAATCGCGCAAACTTTTGCTTATGTCATCTTTTAACTTATTTTTGTGGCATAAACTTTAGGGGTGTTCTAAAAATTTTTAGATCTGAGAAAGACCCTTTGAACCTGACATGGCTAATACCAGCGAAGGGAAAAGTTGACAACATCTATATAGATGTTTACACGTCTTTTCATAAACGTACATTTCCTAAAAATGTAAGTTCATTTCATCGTTATTTCTCTTTTAAAATTTCCCGTTTTCAGTTTATTTTTAAATACTATAAAATGATAACGATTCGCGTCAACGACCAAATTTTAGAAATCCACAAGGAATTTACTCTTTTGCAGGTACTGCAACAACTTAATATTTCAGAAGAAGGAATTGCTATTGCCGTTAATGAAAATATAGTACCAAAATCGCGGTGGTCTGCTACAACCTTATCAATTAATGATAAACTTATAATTATTACAGCTACCCAAGGTGGCTGATAGTTACTGCAATTTAAATCTTTCAACTACAAAATCATACATTACAATGAAAACCAAAGACACCGCTCCTAAGGAAGGGCAAATTACCAGAAATCCTTTTCCCAATTCCAAAAAAATCTACGTTCCTGGAATTTTGCATCCGCAAATTAGAGTCGCAATGCGTGAAATTCACTTAAGCGACACTACAGATTCCATGACCAAAAAGAAAACGCCTAATGAACCCGTCACCGTTTACGATACTTCCGGACCCTACACTGATCCAAACAAAACGGTTAATGTGCATGCCGGAATAGAGCGTATAAAAGAATCTTGGATTATAAATCGTGGTGATGTAGAGCGTTTAGATGGTTTTTCATCAAACTATTGCAACGAGCGATTGAATGATAAAACCTTAGATCACATGCGTTTTTCGTTGTTGAATAAACCCTTGCGTGCTAAAAAAGGGCAGAACGTGACTCAACTGCATTATGCTAAAAAGGGAATCATCACGCCTGAAATGGAATACATTGCCATTCGGGAAAACCAGCGCATTGATGAGATGACCGAAATTAGAAAGCAACATCCCGGTCAACATTTTGGTGCATCTATTCCTGCGAAAATCACGCCCGAATTTGTCCGCTCAGAAGTGGCGCGAGGCCGTGCGGTAATTCCTTCAAATATCAACCATCCTGAAGCTGAACCGATGATTCTAGGTCGGAATTTTTTAGTGAAAATCAATGCTAATATAGGTAATTCGGCGGTAATGTCTTCCATCGAAGAAGAAGTTGAAAAAGCAGTCTGGGCATGCCGATGGGGAGCCGACAATATTATGGATTTATCCACTGGACAGAATATTCACGAAACGCGCGAGTGGATTATTCGAAATTCGCCCGTGCCGGTTGGAACTGTTCCTATTTATCAAGCATTAGAAAAGGTAAACGGAGTTGCTGAAGATTTGACGTGGGAAATTTTTCGCGATACCTTAATCGAACAAGCAGAACAAGGGGTGGATTATTTTACCATTCATGCGGGAGTTTTATTGCGCTATATTCCGATGACGGCAAATAGAGTAACGGGAATTGTGTCGCGTGGCGGTTCTATTATGGCCAAATGGTGTTTGGCACACCATAAGGAAAGTTTTTTATACACGCATTTTGAGGACATTTGCGAAATTCTAAAGCAATACGATGTGGCTTTTTCGCTAGGTGATGGTTTACGACCGGGTTCTGTAGCGGATGCCAATGATGAAGCGCAGTTTGCCGAACTGGAAACTTTAGGCGAATTGACAAAAATTGCACGCAAACATGAAGTGCAGTGTTTTATTGAAGGTCCAGGTCACGTTCCGATGCACATGATCAAAGAAAATATGGAACGCCAAATGGAAGTCTGCGACGAAGCACCTTTCTATACTTTAGGACCACTGACCACAGATATCGCACCGGGTTACGACCACATTACATCCGGAATTGGAGCAGCGATGATTGGTTGGTACGGTTGCGCGATGTTGTGTTACGTAACTCCCAAAGAACATCTGGGATTGCCCAATAAAGAAGATGTTCGGGTAGGTGTGGTGACCTATAAATTAGCCGCCCATGCCGCAGATCTAGCAAAAGGACATCCGGGATCTCAACATCGTGATAATGCTTTGAGTATGGCTCGGTTTGAATTTAGATGGGAAGATCAATTTAATTTAGGATTGGATCCAGAACGCGCTCTAGAGTATCATGACGAAACTTTGCCAGCTGATGGTGCTAAAGTTGCGCATTTTTGTTCGATGTGTGGGCCCAAATTCTGCTCGATGAAAATTTCACAAGAAGTAAGGGACTTTGCTGCTGCAAATGATATCGTGGACAATGAGGTGATTCAAAAAGGCATGCAAAGTAAATCAAAAGAGTTTAAGGACAAAGGTTCCGAAGTATATTTGTAACACATAACTAAATATTTTTAAAATAAACTAAAATGATAGTAGTCCTTTCGCCCGAAAATGATATTCCCAATGAAATTGAACTCCTGCACCAACTATTTGAAGAAGGTTTAGAGTATTATCATTTGAGAAAACCAAATAAGAAATATGATGAACATGTGGCTTTTTTAAATCAAATTGATCCGCAATTTCACACCCGAATTGTAGTGCATTATTTTCATGAATTGATCAATGTTTTTCCATTAAAAGGGATTCATTTCCAAGAAGCTGCTAGAGCGTTGCATTTAGAAGTTCCGAGTGTTTATTTTATGAAGTTAAATATGTTTGGCAAAACAATTAGTTCGTCCTTTCATCACCCACAAGATATAGAAAATGCAACGTTTGAGTTTGATTACCACTTGTTGAGTCCAATTTTTTCATCCATTTCAAAAGTAGGCTATGAAGGAAAAGGCTTTGATGTAAATGGTATTAGAAAAACAATTGTTGGAATGGGAGGTGTCACTGCAGAAAATTTATCCAAATTTACAGCATTGGGTTATAAGGGAGTGGGCGTTTTAGGCGGTATTTGGCATTCAGAATCGCCTGTGGAAACATTTAAACTAATGAAAACGTATTTTGAATAAGTTAAATTACATACTTACTATTGGCGGGCATGATCCAAGTGGTGGCGCAGGTTTGACTTCAGATATTAAAACTTTTGAAGCGCATGGGTTGTACGGACTTTCAGTTTGCACAGCGATTACGGTTCAAAATGACATTGCTTTTGTACAGTGCGACTGGATTTCTATAGAAGTCATTCTCGCACAAATAAATTTGCTTTTTGAACGATTTCCGCTTGATGTGGTTAAAATAGGTATCGTTGAAAGTTGGCAAAACTTGTCGATTATTACCAAACAATTGCGGAAACTCAATTCTGAAATTAAAATTATTTTAGACCCTGTTTTGAAGGCAAGCTCAGGTTTTGATTTTCATCATAGCGAATCACTGGATTTTTTGGACAAAGTATTGTCTGATTGTTATATGGTTACACCTAACTATGAAGAAATACAATCTTTATATCCAGATAAATCAGTGGATGAAACCATAGCATACATTTCGGATAGAACAAATATCTATTTAAAAGGAGGTCATCGAACTTATAAAAAAGGCTGGGATTTCTTATATTTCAATAAAATAATTCAACTCAATATTCCACCTTTGGCGGAAGTCGTAAGTGAAAAGCACGGCAGTGGTTGCGTGCTATCCTCTAGTTTGGCAAGTGCAATTGCGTTAGGATTAACGATAGAAGAAGGAGCTTTTCATGCAAAAAAATATACAGAAGGCTTCTTAAATTCAGATTTGAGTTTACTAGGAGTTCATACTTATCCAGCGTTCCCAAAGAAGGCAATGCTATAAAAAAACACAACAATGACAATACCCAAATTACAATACATTTCGCAAGGAACTACGATTAAAGAACATTTAGAAAACATTCAAAAAGCCTGTAGTGCGGGTGCGGAATTAGTTCAATTGCGTTTGAAGGATGTTTCGGAAGCATCTTTTTTAGCGGCTGCAAAAGAAGCACGGACAATTACGGGACATTTTCAAACTCGTTTAATTATTAATGACAATTATAAAATTGCCAAAGAAGTAAAAGCGGACGGCGTGCATTTAGGTCAATCTGACAGTGATCCATTGGAAGCACGATCTCATTTGGGTGACTTTTACATAATAGGAGGAACTGCAAATACCTTAGAGGAATGCCAGAAATTAATAGAAAAAGGGGTAGATTACATTGGTCTCGGCCCTTTTGAATTCACCACGACGAAACAGAATTTAGGACCTCTTTTAGGATTGGAAGGCTATGAAGCAATTTTAGATGAATTAAAAACGGAGACACCAATTTTTGCTATCGGCGGAATTACCTTGGAAAATGTATCCGAATTGGTGCGTACGGGAATTTACGGAATCGCCACTTCAACGATGCTAACGTCCAACTTTAATAATGTTAGCAAGCTGCATCAACTGTTGAAAGGCAATGAGTATATGGAAGAAGTTTGGAAAAATAATAAACCTGAATAAGCTATGGAAGACGTACTGAAAATTGCCGATAAAACCTTTCAATCCAGGTTGTTTACCGGCACGGGAAAATTCAGCAATTCAGTAATGATGCGCAACGCATTGATCGCTTCGGAAAGTGAGTTGGTCACTGTCGCTTTAAAACGCGTTGAACTGAAGGATGATTCAGATGCTATTTTGACGCACTTATCAGCAAATCATATTCAGTTATTACCCAATACTTCTGGTGTACGAACGGCAAAAGAAGCTGTTTTTGCAGCACAGCTGGCTCGGGAAGCTTTGGAAACAAATTGGATAAAATTAGAAATCCATCCAGATCCGCGGTATTTACTACCCGATCCAATTGAAACGTTAAAAGCTGCAGAGGAATTGATCCAATTGGGTTTTGTAGTAATGCCGTACATCCATGCTGATCCTGTGATCTGCAAGCGATTGGAAGACGTTGGTGTCCAATGTGTGATGCCGTTGGGAGCTCCAATTGGGAGTAACAAAGGTCTGCGAACGGTGGATTTTTTAGAAATTATAATTGAACAAAGTAACGTGCCGGTAATTGTTGATGCGGGAATTGGCGCACCCTCTCATGCAGCTTTTGCAATGGAATTAGGTGCTGATGCTGTGTTGGTCAATACGGCAATTGCAGTTTCTCAAAATCCAGTTGCCATGGCAATTGCTTTTAAGAAAGCTGTGGAAGCGGGAAGAATGGCTTATTTAGCCAAGCTAGCCCCAGTTCGGAAACAAGCTGAAGCAAGTAGTCCACTAACCTCTTTTCTAAATGTCTAGTTTTAAAAATGTATTCGAAAGTTACGATTGGAATACGTTGGAACAAGAGATTTATGCAGTAGAAGCGGAACAGGTTCGTGCTGTTCTGGATAAAGAAAAAGTTGCGTTAGAAGATTTTAAAGTGCTAATTGCTCCAGCTGCCAAACCTTTTATTGAGGAAATGGCTCAACGAAGTAATGCACTTACTAAGAAACGCTTTGGAACTACGATCCAAATGTATATTCCGCTTTATTTGTCAAACGAATGTCAGAATATCTGTACATATTGTGGTTTTAGTATGGATAATAAAATAAAGAGAAAAACGTTGACGGATGTCGAGATTTTGAAGGAAGTCGAACATATTAAAAGTTTAGGCTACGACCATGTTTTATTGGTAACGGGCGAAGCCAATCGTAGTGTGGGTATAGATTACCTAAAAAATGCAATTGCTCTAATTCGACCTTATTTTTCAAACATTAGTATAGAAGTGCAACCGTTGGAACAGGAGGAGTACGAAGTTTTAAGGCAAGCGGGTTTATACGCCGTTTTGGTGTATCAAGAAACTTACCATAAAGCGACGTACAAAATGCATCATCCAAAAGGTAAAAAATCGAATTTTGATTACCGTTTGGAAACGCCAGACCGATTGGGAAGAGCAGGTATTCACAAAATTGGAATTGGCGCGCTGTTTGGTTTGGAAGACTGGCGCGTGGACAGTTTTTTTACGGCTTTGCATTTGAAGTACCTACAGAAAACGTATTGGAAAACAAAATATGCAATTTCATTCCCACGACTTCGGCCTCATGAAGGCGAATTACAGCCCAAAGTCGAAATGACGGATGCCGACTTAGTTCAACTCATTTGTGCATACCGCATTTTAGATGAAGATGTTGAATTATCGATGTCCACTCGGGAAAGTGAAGTGTTCAGAAACCATATTATTCCATTAGGTATTACATCGATTAGTGCCGAATCTAAAACAAATCCAGGAGGTTATACGGTGGAAAAAGAATCGCTTGAGCAATTTGAGATTTGCGATGAGCGAAGTACCGCTGAAATTACGGAAATGATCCATTCACAAGGTTACGATGTGATTTGGAAAGATTGGGACCGCAATTTTACAATCGGATTTTAAATCACCCAATATGAATTTATCAAAGGAAGAACATGAGCAATACAGCCGTCATTTACTGCTAGATGAAATAGGTAGTTTAGGTCAATTAAAACTTAAGAACGCTAAAGTCTTGGTAATTGGAGCTGGCGGATTAGGTTGTCCATTACTTCAGTATCTGACAGCGGCAGGAGTAGGAACGCTTGGAATCGTAGATGATGATTCCGTTGAAAAAAGCAATTTACAACGGCAAATTCTCTATACGCAAAATGATATTGGCAGAAATAAAGCAGAATCAGCTGCTAGGCGACTCGAACTTTTGAATCCGCATGTTTGTTTTGAAATATATCCCGAACGCTTGTCTGTACAAAATGCCATTTCACTTTTCGAAAAGTACGACATCATTGCTGATGGAACGGATAATTTTGCTACACGTTATTTAATCAATGACGCTGCGGTTTTAACGAATAAGCCCATCGTATTTGGTTCTATTTACACGTTTACCGGACAAGTAACGGTTTTTAATTACAATCAAGGACCGACGTTTCGTTGTTTGTATCCAAATCCGCCCAAGCCAAATGCAATGCCGAATTGCGCTGAAGTGGGTGTTTTAGGCGTTTTACCTGGAATTATAGGCTGTTTTCAAGCAAATGAAGTTTTGAAAATGATTTTAGGAATAGGCAACGTTTTATCGGGAAGGTTGTTGACTTTTGATGCACTTACGATGAAACAAAATCTGTTTAATTTTGAGAAAAATACGGAGCTATTAATTGCAGCTTTATCAGATGATTACGAACATTTTTGTGGTATGCCTAAAGAAGTTATAGAATTAAGTTTGGAAGAGTACAAAGTAAATGCAGCTGACTTCAATGTGCTTGACGTGCGTACTTATCTAGAACGAGAAGTTATTAAAATAGACAGTATTCACATCCCATTAGATGAATTAGAAGAAAGATGGACGGAATTACCTATGGATAAAAACCTTTTGGTGTTTTGTAAATCCGGTGTACGAAGTCAGAAAGCGATTGAAATTTTGCGTGAGAACGGCTTTGAAAGAGCGTTATTTAATTTGAAGAACGGCTTGGTGTAGGATAAATTTGAAAAAATCAAGTTGACTTTTGTTTTGGATCAATTAATAATCAACGGAGACAGGCTACCAAATAAGAAAGGTCATTCTCGTTCCATTCATATTGTCCTATACTGTACCGAATCCGCAATTTATAAGATTGATCCATTGATCCTTTTTTAGGGTCTCGATTTAACATCGTATTAATTAAGATTGATTGCATTATTTGGTACTTCCGCAAAAGAAAAAACCTTTAAGTCATAAGATTTATAGGGTTTTATTACCGTTTAGGATTTTTTGTGCGGAGAAAAAGGGATTTGTCTACTTCAAAATATACCAATAAAATCAATATTTGACAACGTACTTTATTCAAGTGACACCTCGACTGACACCTCTCTAATAGGATACAATAACTTAAATTCAAAGTACTCAAATATAAGAATAATTGATTGAATATTAAGACTTTCGCTCAAGAAAATGAACTGGCTGATTAATTATTTAAAATTCTACTCCAACAATGAAATTTCTTTTCTTTTTAGCTACTTATCATAATAGGGAGAGCAGTATTCAAAGGCAATATATGAATTTGATAATTAATTTAATTACAAGAATATCACTTAACTTAAATTCAAATTTTGATATGCACTTTCAATATTTTAACCTTTATTTTTTTAAAAATAGTAGTAACCTTTAAATAGATAATTCAAAATTTGTAACGGTTTTTGACAAAATCAGTACAAATAATAATTGGTAAACATTTGAAAAGATATAATAGTTTATGTTTGTTAAACTTATAAACAGAGTCATAAACCTTCTTTTAGATGAAAAAATATTTTTTTTGTATCCTCTTAATTATCGGCTTCTATTCAATGAATGCCCAACAGAATTATTTCCCGTTTAGCATCAGCGGAAAACATGGTGTAACAGATATTTCTGGAAATGAAATTATCAAGCCTATTTATGATAATTCGACGATTATCGTGGCTAAAAATCAAATTTATTTGACGGGTTTAGAAGCTAAACCTAGCGTTATTGTCGATGCAAAAACTGGCGACAAACAATTTTTTAAGTATGTTTTCAGCAATCAAGTTAAAATTAAGGATGTGCCTTATAGCTTAGTTTTTAATAATGGAAAGAGATTTTTATTGAGCGAGGAATCAATCAAAATTATAAACCTTGACGAAGAATATTGGAATTTCAAAAATATTGGGAATTATATCATTGCAGAATATTACCCAAAAAGGCCCTCTTCTAAAAGTACTTCTTATGATAAAAAAGGAAATCCTTTGCCACCAAAAATAGAGGAAATGCCGAAAAAAACTTCTACTATTTTAGCGAACAATGAAAGTTTAAAACGTTTAGTAAAAAACAGTTTCGACAGCTTTATTACGATGTATAAAAAGCCAGAGCAAAAAAAGGAAGATGGTTTAGTACATGTTCAATTGATTAATTTAGAAGATTTTAATAAACCAACACCCTTCGATTTTATAGTTTTAACAAAGGGCAATACCCATAATTTATATGACGGTAAATTGGTTTTGATAAAAACTTTCGTTCTGGCAAAAGCTACTGAGGAACAATTGCTAGATGATTGTATTAAAATTGTTAAGCAAAATTTAGCTTCTTCTTTTAATGATAATTATTCAGCACCACCAATGGTAATGGGTTCTCCAACCGGTGTAAGTACACGGTCGGGTGAGCCAAGTAGAATAGAGAAAAAGCCATTTAAACCATTTTTTTACACGGAAAAGTTAGGAAATGGAAAAACTCTTTTTGCATTACAAGAGACGGAAGAAATTAGCAAACAAATTTTAGAGTTGGAAGCTGGTGTAAGATTATATTTAAATGATAAAGAACATACATTGACTATTATACCAAAAGAAGAAGAAAACAGCAGATTTAGTTTTGATCCTAAAACCGGCGTTATCTATTTACCGAAAGCTTATTTAATTACTTTGGGCTTAACTATTATTTAGCGTGTGCGAATTTCTTTAAAATTATTAGTACTCGGTCTGTTATTTTCCATTTCTATTTTATCATGTAAACAAACGGATAAAAAACAAGACAAAATAGAATTGGCGGATACTGCTACAAACGATTTGGACACTAAAACTGATACTGCATTAACGGAGGCAGTTCCCCTTTTTACTGCTGTTGCATTTAATAAAGCCAAAGGTATTCCGATAGACACTCGGCTTCGGAACATGATTAAGGAAACTATTGATAGTGTAGAGACGATTGACTTTACAGGCGATCAAGTTGACGATTATTTAGTTAGAACGGCGGGCGATAAAAATAGTGTTGGTTTTGAGTATTGGGTTTCATCCGATTATAAAATCATCAAAAAAGTTAAATATTATCTAGATTCTTTCCATTACCATTGGTTCATTAATTTAGATGATGACCAGCAAAAACAGAGGTATATCACGAAAAAATAAAATGATTAATAAGGTTTTAAATAAATGATGATGAATATGAAATGTAGCTGTCTTATTGTGGTATTTTCAATATTTTTGTTCTCCTGCCAAAATCCTACACAGAAAGAAACAAATAATAAAACTAAACAGCATAGTATCTCAAAAGAAATTGCAGTAGAAAAGTTATCTAATTTAAAAGAAACAGATGATGCAGTTTCATTGAGCGATATTTCTATTGATTCATTATCTCATCGCTTTGTTGAAAAATTGGAAAACGGAAAAGACTTGAGTTTGTTTTTTGCTAAAGAGTGGGTTTTCGTGTACCACGAAGATAACCGTTGCGACGGTTCAACAGACGGGGAAATCAACAATTTAAACCAATCGCACATAGATAAAACCATAAAGTTAACCGTTAAAAATGATGGAGAAGGTTGGGCTTGTGAGAAAACTTTACCTAAAACTTTCGAATTGAATTTCAACCTGAAAAAAATGGTTAAATCTTGGGATAGATTTCAAATCCCAAATTATGAGCAAACAGAAAAAAATGTAGTTTATGTTCTTGGGAAAGGCGAATCTGATTATTTAAAATTGTATTATGATGAAAATCACCTAATCTTTAAACTTCAATATGGAAGCGAAGACCCGGGATAAAGTCTAAAAGATACACGCTTATAAATCTTGTGTTCACTGCTACAAAAAACTTCCAAGTCAGAAATTAATCGTATAACTGTGCTGTAATTTCAATTAACAATTTATTTTATTTTTCCACTGCGTTCAACCTTTAATTTTAGAAACTTTATCAGCAGTAACATAAGGTTCTACAAGTTTTATGCAATCTCCCTTTAATTCAGAAATGCGGAAGGGAATCGAATTATTTGTAGGTTCTGTGAAAAATATTTTACCGTTTGGATCATTATAAAGTTTCAATTGTTACTGTGTGGGGTATAAGACTCTTTTTAAATAGAGCTCCCAAGTCTCAAAACGTACTATTTTAGGTTGCATTTAAAATTCGGGCAACCCGTACAACTATTATTCTCAAGTTGCTGTTCGGTAGTGTAATAGGAATTTTCAATATCTCTTTTTAAGAAATGAAATTCATAGGTTTTCTGATTGATCATAATTTTAACCGCATTTTTTGTAGAATCAATCACCCTAAATTTTAAGGTTGGACCAAAGTGAACCAAACCCATTTTGATATTTTTATTTCCTTCATCATCAGAATTACCTTCAAAAAAGTGTATGATTCTAAATCTATTGCAGTCACGATTTTAGTGCTTCCATTATTTTTAACTTTTAAGCTAATGGAGTCTATAGGTTTCGCATCAATTTCATTTTGATACAAATAAATCGTTGAAGAGGTGTTCGCATTTATCAACCTAATACCGACTTGCTGTTTTGCTATTTGTTCTGGTTTAGAGCAAATACTTAATAAAGATGTTACAGGGAGTAGGCAAATGATTTGTATAAGTTTCATATATAAAGTAAAATTGAAGAGAAGGAACTCTTATTAATTAGTGCCTGAAAATAAATATTTTCTACTTTAATCTTATTCATATTTAGTCCCTACATCGTCTAAATTAGAAAACATTTCTAAATCTAAATTATTAATAAATACCTTAGTTATAAAATGGTGATCTTTCCCTGTAAAACTTTCCGTTTACGTTTTACCATCTGATTTATAGTAAGTTCTTTTCACAGCATAACTTCCAGTGATCAGATTATAGGATTTGTCAATATGTTCCGTTGGCGAAACTTTATATCCCGAATCGTAACCAATCACTTTAATTTTTTTTGATGATAAATCATAACGTAATTTTATAAAACGCCCAAAAACAGCAGTTCCATTTTCGAAATAACCGAATTGTAGCACATTATTTATATACGTTAACGGAATTGAATAAATTTGATAATCGTTTGCTGATGGCAAATCTATCTCAACTTTTTTGTTTAAACTGCTGAGAAAAAGAAGTAATTTGTAATTTGACAACTCAGATTGATTCTTAACAATTACTACCTCATCTTTTTTTAAATCGTCATCAAAAATCAGCGAGATTTTCTTCATCTTTTTTCCACTGGCTGGGCTTTCTTCTAATTCTGCATAGCCTTTCGGTATTTTTACTTGCGCCATTACTATTGCTAGAAAAGGTAGGAATAGGAGGTAGAAGTCAATTTTTTAAACATTTTAATTACTTTTAAATCAATTTAATTCTAAGATATTGCTTTTTAGGTTTTTCGTCGCTGGTTTCTCCCCACATTGCTTGTGCATGTATCACTTGCATATACAAGTACCCATCAGTACTCCAGAAAATATCACTAACCTTTATAGCATCAGGAAACCAATTCATAAAGCTTGCCGCCATCACTAGTTTTATCTCCTGATTAGTAATGGCGTAAAGTTCTAAATCTGAAGTAGAATCGTACGGATTACCAAAAATACAGATGATGTTTTTTTTATCTGCTGATATATAGGGATATTCATCAAAAGTTTGCTTTCTTTTCCCATTTGTTTTATCGAAAAAGGTGAAATCTGAACTTTCGTAATACGAACCCTCAATTAAATATTGATTCAAAAATTCAACTTGACCTCTATATTTATATTCTTCTCTGGAGTCGCTATCACTTGGATTATCTACAATTTTTATAGATTTTTTGGCAGTGGGTAAAATGATTATGCCATTCTTTTTGATAAAAGTAGTAGTATCTGCTTTTAGAAAACTTACCGCATTATTTTTCATTCTTTCAAAAGTCGATTGATCAATCAACTCCAATTTGAGGTACTTTTTTAATGGTTTCCCTTTTTCAAAAGATTCTGAGTTTTCGTTATCATTTAAAGAAGTTATGATGTTTAGATCACCATCAGTAAGCTGTATTTCATCTAAAGCACCTGTGTCGTTTTTTGCTACGTAAACTCTTTCCCAACCAGAACTTTCTACTCTAGTTCCATCATCCCTTACATGATTTCTACCTATTCTTTCTCTAATAGCAAGCCAATTGCCCAATTCTTCTATTACGTCTAATTTTGAGCCGTATTCGCTATAATCTAAAATTTTTGATTGCTCATTACTTGCTTCTTTAAGGGCGGTTCCTTTCTTATTTGTAACAAAAACTTGTCCTATATTTTTGGTAGCATCATAGTCAAAACTACTCATTTTAGATTCTGGACTATTAGATTTTTCAGTTACTATTGGTGCGACAGCTGCACTATTACTAGTGCTATAGTCTTATTTTTCATTTTTACATCCAAATAATGCAAAAAGCAGCAATACTATAATATTTGTCTTTAAAAATGCTTGCATAAGTGGTGAATGGTAAATTAGTTTTAATAGAGGATAATTTTATGTTTGGTAAATTGGGTATTAAATTACTCTTTTAAATTCAGCATCAAATAATACTCTTCTACTTTTTTTCGCATATCTTCTCTGGTTTCGAATAAACCTTGCTTCACGGTTTCTCTATTTTCGTCAAACTCTTTGAGCATTGCACTATATTCCTCAGGAATTGCTGCTTTATGATACTTTTTATTTTTACTGATATAAAGATAGTCGTTGTCTTTATAATAGTTAAGTGCTAGTTCTAAAACCCTTTTATAATTGTCAATGTCCGCGCTCATATATAAAAATAAACCTTCTTCTAACTGCATTTTTTGGTCTCCAGAAAAGTTGTAAAAAGCACCTACATTATTTTTGTTCCAATCCGCTAACCTCAATTTTGCTACATTATACAAAAAGTCACTTTCATTGAAATTACCTTCTTTAAAATATGACATTGCTTGTAAAATGTATCCTTCAGGGTGTTTATGATCTAGTTTCTTGGTAATGGCTAGCAATTCCTTTGAATTTATTGTAGCAATAGTTCCATTAGCCAATAATGAGTCGGATTTAACCAATGCTTTTTTATATTGTCTTATGATGTCAAATTCATCTTGCGCATTACTTGATTCACTCATAAATAGAAATAAAATTAAAATGGATAGGTTAAATAGGTGTTTGATATACATGTTAGTGAAATTGATTTATTTTAAACATAATTAAAAAAGAAGGAATAATGTTTAAATTTTAGTACTACCAAATTAAGAATTTGCCTGCGGAAATCCTAACGTACTTAAAAATAAAGGCCATTCAGATACATGTTATTTCCTGTTCTACAAATCCATAAAACGAATATTTATACAGATGCTACAAATAAACCCTTAATGTACACGCATAACAATTTATAAGTTTGGAGTGTAAATTATTACCTATTTTAGGTCTACTTTTAAGTAATACTTGCAAAATAAATAACTGATATGAAACCAAAAGAAGAAATAATTACAGAATAAAAGTTAAAACGGGTCGAGGAAAATCAGTAGTAATTTGGCTAATGGGGATTTTCTTAGTTGTTATGATTGGCGTATTTTACTTTTATCAAAATTACGTTAGCCAACAGTTTGAAATATTTAATAGCATGAACGCTGACAATATTGCCACTAACAACGATCCAAACGGAAGGCCTTACATGGATGACTTTAAACATTGGAAAAATCAGTGCCACTGTTTAACCTAATTTATGAAAGGCCAACAGAGAAAAACAGTATAAGCTTTTTAGGTTTGGGTACAGAGAAAATAAAATTATATCCACCCCAAATCATTTGCCAGATTGTGATAACGCATTTGTGTTAATATGTATTCGAGCTTTTTTAAATGAGGAAAAGCAGTTTCTAGAAAGCGAAATTAATTATCAAATGCCTTCTAATTTTCGGAGAGATTAAAAAATAAAAAACCAATTATGAAAACTAAATTCACAATACTAATACTTGTAACAGTGCTTTTTACAAGCTGCGGTCCGAAACTATCGGGCAAAGATGAAGAATCTTTCAAAGCATCTAAAGCCAAAATGGAAGAAACATTAGATGAAGCCGATAAAGAAAAGCTAGAGATTGCTTTAAGAGTGGTAGTTATGAAAGCCATGAAAGAAAAATGGGACAAGCCAGATGATGTTAGGTTTAAGGGTAAATCATTTGACGCTATTTCTATGGTGATGGTGGACGGTAAAACTTTTTCGGGTTTGGTGAGCTATGCAGAAAATTTTTTGAAAGAAGATAGGGATAAAAATATCGCAGAGCACACCAAAGAAATTGATAGTTTAAAAAAAGATAACGAGAAAATTTCTTTACAAAACAAAGAATTAGATGGATTTAAATTAACGAAAATCAGTTTGGTTGAGGGCGAGTTCATGTCTGAGAAAGTACCTTATGTTGATTATACATTGATTAATAAAACCGGGCAAGAAATTTTGAGATATACCATCCAAATGGATGTGTTCGATGCCAAAACTGGTCAGCTAGTTGCGTCAGGTTCACGGGGAACTGGCGAAGAAATCGACGCTGATGACAACATTGAAGGAATAAAGCCAGATGAAGAATATTCGACTACCGAAGTTTTGAACGGAATTGACTCAACAAGTGAATTTTTGAAAAACGCAAAATATCCTATAACAAATCTCTCAAGCTATAATTTGAAGATAAAAGTTTTTTTAGCAATGATGATCACTAAAAAAGGAAAGTATATAAGGACTAAAACTAATAACAATCTCGAGCAACAAATTGCAGTACTAGAAACAACAATCAAAGAATTAAAAGAGAAAAAGGGAACATTAGACGAACTACAACTTACCGATTAAATTCACATAAAATTGCTTTGTCATATCTAATTTCAAAATCATTATTTTATAAATTAATTCATCAGTAGATTTAACCTTACTTTATGAAAAATTTCAATAAAATTGTTCTTACTTATATAATTTTCTTTGGATTTTCACAAGAAATACCTGCTCAAGTAAAACAACTAAACTTTAAAAAAAACGGAGTTTATCTTGGTGCGTATTCAGGTACTTGGTTTGGTACCGGCAAAAATGCTGTTTTAGGAGATGCCATTATGGGCGGTTTGTTGCTGGAGCTAAAAAGTGAAAAAAGCGGATTGGGATTCAATTTTGATTTTTTTGGAAATTTGGGCAAAACTGAACTATTATACAAAAAAAAAAGTGACGAGCAGATTATAGAAAAAAATGGTTATTCAGGTGTTCAAATATCTTTACAATACAGTCATGAAATTTATGCTAATAACAGACTTGCTATAGAAGGTATCTGCGGTTTTGGATTTGGGGATTTAAGTTTTAGCGTTCCAGATTAGGAAAATGGCGTGGGCGAGTCTAGCTTTTTTGTAGATCCAGGCGTAGAAAATTCGATATTTCGTTGGTTAAGAGATATTTAATCAGTTTAAGGCAAAATATAATTTAGCCAATTATAAATTAAAAAACCCTACTAGCACCGATATTGGAGGCAATTTTTTAACCACAAAACTTATTTTAGGCCGACGCTAAAATTTCTTCTAAATACATTATATAAAAATCCAATGAAAAAATATTTCAGCTTATACATTGCACTCATTTTGAGTTTTTTTTCCTGTAAAAATTCTGGCGACACAATAGAAAATACTAAGGTGAACCACAATACATTATTGGTAGCAACAGAAGGAAAAGTCTTAAATTTTGATATCGATGAACATAAAATAGCTTGGGAATACACGAGTATAATTGACGCTGCCGGTAACAGAAATTATTTTGTGGTAGATGCCGAGAATCTATTCATGCCTTTTGAGAGTGGCGACTTCATCAACTTCGATGTTAATACGGGTAAAATAATCTGGAAAAAGCAAGTTTCAGAAAGCGATAGTGAAATAAAAGAGGGTAGTAACGATGAAAATGCCGAAGCGGAGCGATTAAAGGAATTAATGCCATTATTGATGACCAAGCCAATGATTGATGGTCAGCAGGTAGTAATTGCAAGAACAGTGCAACCTACCCAAGGTGTGGGTTACCTATTTAATTTTGATAGAGCCAATGGAAAAGAAAAATGGCGTAGCGACTTACCAACGGTTTTTAATTTTTTTGCACCAATAAAATACAGGAATAATTACTTTGTAAACTCTGCCGTTTATTTAGAAATGTTTACACCAGAACCAGGCACATCAACCAGTTATGGTATGTTTGAAGGTGCGGAAGTATCGGGAGAAGCTCCGACGTATAATCAAACCAACCAATTTGAAAAACCGATTTACACCCAAATGCAAGCCAATGATGAAAGTATTTTTATCGGCGATGAAAGCGGGAAATTTTACTGTTTGAAACTTGATAAAAATGCAAGTTTGCCGGATATAGATATGATGGATCCCAACAGTACTTTTATCAAAAATCCTAAAGTTTTTAAATGGACTTTTAGTGATGCGCAGTTTGATTTTCAAGAAAACGGAATTACTTTTTTAGATGATAATACGCTTTTTGTGGAGATGAAAACAGGCTTATCCGATCAATCTTGCATTTTTGCATTGGATGCCGATAACGGAAAAGTGAAATGGAAAAAGGTGGTTAAAGGAAGCATCAATATTTGGAATTTGAAAGACGGTAAAATTATGGGTAGTACCGAAAATAGTATTTTTTGGTTAAATACAGACGGCGAGAATTATACCGAAATGCCAACAAAAAATAAAGTTTTATCCAATATAGATTTGGTGGATAAAACGCATTTAATTTACGTAAACGAAAGAGGGATTGAAACGTTGGACATCAAAACCAAAAAAACAACCGTGACTTTTGCGAAGGCGTTTAGAGTAAATTCTCATAATAATTTGCAGATCAAATATATTGGTAAATAAATCATGAAAAAAGCAATACTAATCTTAACAATGCTGGTTTCACTTTTTGCTTGTAACGAGACAAAGAAGCAAGAAGCGGTTGCCGATAAACAAGATAGCACAGCAGTAAAGATGGCTCCGCTAGAAATTACAGAAATCGAACCTGATACTTCAGAAACGGTTTTAGAAAGCGATAGTTATGAAAGTGGAATAACTAATACTAACGAAGAACCGGAAGAAGATATTACGGCTAAAGACAGCATCAATTTCGATAAATATTCGGTTGATGTTCAAGAAGTAAACAAGAAAGCACCGCTCGATTTTAGCAGTTATCCAGATGCTAAATTTTTCAAAACCCGCATAACGGAAGCTTATAATGAAGACACAAGCGTAGTTTTTGGCGGACATTATGTTGGGACTATTTTTGGATGTGGCGCAAGTTGTATTATGGGATTTATAATGGATGTGAGAGACGGTAAAATTTATGATTTGCCTTTAGGCGAGCAAAATATGTGCTTTTGGGATATAGACAAAGCGATTAGTAATCCGGATAGCCGGTTATTTATCTCGGCCATTTGCAAAGAAAATGAAGACAGCAAAGTAGCCAATTATATCGCTTACGTGTGGAATGAGGAGCAAAAAGTTTTTGAAAGTATAGCCGAAAAAGAATTTCTAATCAAGAAATAAATGGAAAGTACTTTTACTTTTAAAGGTCAATTACTTACAGCAAAATACCTCTCAAGCTTTATATTGGTTTCAGTAATTGTTTTTGGAGTTTTATGTTCGCTCTATTATTTTAAAGGGTACGATTTAGTTTTCCATCTTTTTTCAGGTAGTATCAGCAGAGAAGTGTCAATTATGTTCTTTGTAGTATTCTCTGCAATTATAAGTATGTATATCGCATACCGCTTTACTATTTCATATTTTAAAAATACCGTTAAGTTATCGCTAAATGATGAAGATTTAGAAGTAAGTTATAATAACGAGAAGGTCATCATTAAAATTAAAAATATCACTCATTTATTTTTTTATAAAAAATTGCAAGCTTGGTCTAAAATTACTGTTCAAACCGATCAACAAAACATAAATATAAATCTTGGCAATGTATTTTTAGGGATTTACAATCCAGAGGTGGATGACTTTTTTGCGTTAATAAAATCTACTTTAGTTCAAAAATACAATCTAAATTATGAGGCTGGTCACTCATATAAGGGCAAGCAAATGTTAAAATTTACCAACGGCCAACAAAATAAACATACCCTTAAGTTTCTAAAAGTAGTATTCGGTAGCTTGATCGTTGCCATAATTATGATATTTATCATTAGCAATTTTTACACTGATAATAAAGGTTTCAACAATAATTACAACTCCTCAAATTATCAAAATATTTATACAACAGATGGCAAAAACCAGTATGTAAATGGTATAAAGTTCCCCTTAAAAGTCGATCATATATTTTGGGGCACAAGAACAGTCAATTTAAATCATCTTCAAGTTTTACAAAAACCATCAGATAATAGACGTCACATTTTATTTTCAGATAAAAAGACAATCTACTATTACGATGAACAGCGCAAAAGTTTTGTAAGTGCAGGAAACATAGCTGATTTAATACCATATGGTGAGGGTGTTTTTACCGATAATAAACTTATTTATTACACAGAAACAAAACCACTAAAAACACGGGCAAATGGGATTTATGGTTACCAGACCATCCTTTATAAAACAAATCTTCAAAAAAGTGGAATGATTATTTTACATCAATTAAGAGATGCAACGGTTTATCAAAATGAAAATGAGTACTACATTTCGATAAATGACGACCCTATTTCTCTTTACAAGATTGATAATTTCTCACTCTTTAAAAAGAATGTGATTGACAATAACTTAACACCTATCAATGAATACAAAGGCTTTGTAACTATTAAAGACCCAAGCTTAGTTTTAAAAATTAGCACCAGAAAAAAATAAATTTTTAATATTTTATAATAACAATTTTGGTTGTTAATGGTATTTCAAATTGAATAATTATAAAAAAAATGACAATTACTTTCAAAGGTCAATTACTTACTAAAAACTACGTTTTCATATATGTATTGATATCGGTTGTCACTTTCTCATTGGTTTTTGCTTTATACTATTTTAAGGTTTACGAATGGTTATTTCAACTTTTCGGATTTGCCTTGACTAGTCCATTTTCTTTGATGATCATAGTGATTCCGCCAATTTTGTTAAGCCTATATATTTCCTCGTCATTGGCATCGCTATTTTTTCCAAAACAAGTTCAGATTTCATTAAGTGACGAGGATTTTAAAATAGAATTCGGTACCACCAAAGTCAACATTCCGTTACAAGAAATTAACGAGATTATATTTTTCAAAAGAAGCGAACGTTGGGACCGTATCACGATAAAGACCGATAAAATTACCCACATTAATATTGGAATTATTTTTAGCGGAATTACAATTCCTGAAATTGACCAAATCTTAGCTCGACTCAAGAATGTTTTAACCAAAAACCAGCAGTATTATTATACAGCAAATACGGCTGTGGCAAACAACCATTCCTTTACCATCTCTAAACTCGAACCTGGCAAAGAACGTAGGAAGTTGATTTTGAAACTTTCTTTAGGTCTTGCCAGCGTTTTTGCCGTTATTATTATTGCAATATCCATTGTTATTTATTCTAAAAGTGGGGATGGAGTTTCATTACATAATGAACAAGATATTGGTTCCAGCGTATTTACAAGGTATCAGGGTAAAGTTTATGCGTTAAAAGTTGGAGACGGTTATTTTGAATTAAAAGGAGCAGATTTCCATACTTTTAAACCATTTGTTTTTGGCCAAGAATACGGAACCAACATCGGGAAAGATAAAAATAGCGTATTTGCTAATGGCCAAAAGATAGCAAGCATTGATATCAATACCGCTGAATATTTAGGTTTGTGTTACATCAAGGATGCTAAAAATGTTTTTTATAAAACTTTGAAAATTCCTAGTGCCGATGCTGCCACATTTAAATCATTAACGCATAGCGCAGGTTTTAATACTTTAGCTTTTAGATTTGGTACGGATAAAAACCATGTTTACTATCGAGATTCGGTTGTTAAATATGCCAACCCGAATACGATAAGTTCAGTTGACGATACTTTTGATTATGTAAAAGATCAGAAAAATGCTTTCTACCGAACTCAATTATTGCCCAACGTAAACGTGAAAAATTTTCATGCTGTTAAAACCAATTTTCAAATTTTTTATGCCTCAGATGGTAAAAAGCATTTTATAAATGGAATGCAATTTCCAGCCACTGCAAACAATAAATTATTTGGAACTACCGCTGTCGATTTAAATCATCTTGTCAGTTTACAAATACCAACTGCAAATGCTCGACATCTTTTATTCTCTGATAACAAAGCCATTTATTATTACGACGATGAGAAAAAGGAGTTTATTTGTGGTGCCAATTTACAGGGATTAAAACCTTTTTATGATGCTATTTTTAGCGATGGTCAATTTGTTTATTATACAAAAACAGGGAATTTAGCGTCAAGTAAATATGGGTCTATCGGTTCACAAACCAATATTTATAAAACCAAAATCAAACGCAATCAATTGGTAGTTTTTGCTCGTTTAGAAGGATTTGTGGTTTACAAAAATGATGATGAATATTATATTACTATCAACGGCGAGAATGCTTCGCTACGTCGTATTAAATTTTTCGCATCCTTTAATGATGAAATTCTTAAAGCAGGAAGATCAAGCGTATCAAAACGCGATGCTAAATATTTTGAGGAAGTACCCAACGCTGAATTGGTCTTAGAAATTAAAACTAAAAAGAGAAACACATTTGAAGATGAAAACGATTAAACCGCAATACAAATCACTATGAAAAACCTTTTAAATATAATGTTGCTTATCATTTTATGCTTATTTGGCTGAAATGGAACAACGGAAAAGAAATCGACTGCACAACCAAAAAATACGGAGATTGTCAAGAACGATTCCATCGGTATTGAAAGCAATAATAGCGTAGAAGAAGACTCCCAAAGTAATGATTCAAGATACGTAAAAGTCATTAATTGGATGGATGATTTCAGGAATTTCCGCATGGCGATTTATAACAATGATGTAGTAAAGTTGGAAACCTATTTCAATTTTCCTTTTGATGATAAAGGAAAGAGTATTCTAGTTTTATGCAATCTTACTGATAACGATTGGGCAGAAAGAAAAAAGCAATTCGACAATCCAGATTTATTTTATAAGTCAGATTTAGCAAAATATTATAAAAATATTTTTCCTGAAATTTTCACGACTTTACTACTTAAAATAAAATCAGATCAATTATTTAGTAAACAACATTTGCAAACCAAAACAATAGAAGATATTAATGGCGCATACCAACTATTTGCAGATTATAGCGAAGTAGAAAATACATTAACGTTAAACTTTGCCATACGCAATAATTTTAAAGATGAGAACGGTGATTATGTGAGCGAGGGCGAACACAATATCATTTATCTTTTTAAGATTGTTAATGATAAAAGGTTAATTTTAGTGCGAGTGGATTTGGCAGGATAAAAACTTTAAAAATGACTAGATTACAAATTAACTTAGGATGTTTGGGATTATTCGTACTTGTTTCGTTAGGGTTTCTTTTTGCAAAATTTTTAGTGCCGATTGTTCCTTTGGTAATTGCTATTTTGCTCGTTTTTACGAAATCGCAATTCAAGGCCACCATTTTTTCTAAGCAAAAGAAAGTATTTGAATTGACAGAAGGACCAGCAAGATTGGCAGGCAAAGCCATTATTAGCGAGGGAGAATTGATTTCGCCGTTTTTTAAAGCGAAATGTATTGGGTATCACTACATGGAAGAAGAATACATTCCCAACGATGATGGATACAGTACAAATATTCTCGTAGAACAATTCGCCTGTAAAAATTTTCGGTTGGAAACCGATTATGGGTCAATTGCTGTAAATGCAACCGAACTCATACTCAAAGAACTGGCAAAAAGAGTAAAAAATGAGCATTCTTTAAAACGGAATGTAAATGACCTTGCCTACATTGAATCCCTTTTAAAAAATAAGGATGAAGTTGTAATTGTCGGTACTGTTATAAAAAATGAAAAAGGCCAACTGGAAATTGCAAAAGTGGGAAAAGCCTTGTTTTTTGCCACCACAAAAGAGAAAGTGCAGGAAGTAAAAATGGGATTTCAACTATTGTCGAGACTTTTGCCTTGGCTCGTGATGATGTACTTTTCGGTAAATTATTTTCTGTTTTTTGCACCGTCTTTAAACATTCCAACCTATGAAGTATTTCCTTACGTGGCTATATTTGGCTTGCCTATCATATTTGTGGTATTGGCTTTTGCTACAAAAGATAAGGAAGGCTTTATTTGTAAAGTATTGCAGTTTATAGCTGGGGTTTGCTTTTTCACCTCGTTGTTAAATTTTCCATTGATAATTTTGTTCTACACCATTGAACTCGAATTTTATCGCATATTTTGCATCTTTTTAAGCATTGTAATTTTCACAACATTAGCGCTGGCTTTCAATTTTAATCATTTAACTGAATATAATAGTAACAAATGAAAAAATATAAATTAATACTTCTTTTTTACCCATTATTCTTAACGATGGCTTGCAAACAGCAGAACGATAAATCGTATTGGATAACAAAAGACGTGACCAAAAAGGACGGAAGACCTTTTCACGGAATTACGTCCAGCTATATGGATATGATTGCCGAAATGCGCATTCATCTCACTAAAAACGGCGACATTGTGACCATTGACTATCCTTATGAGAAAAATATGAAACTTTCAGAATTCAAGTCCTTGACTAATGTTCGGATCAAAGATTCAGGGGAGTTGCTGGATAGTATTACTGAAGTAAAAGTGGAAGGCGACCTTTTAAAGATAAATTTTATTTATGCGGGAACTTCAGACGATCAAAAGTCGTTTTCTGTAAATTTAATTCAGGTAAATCAAGATAAATATGATGCCGAAATTACTCGACTTAAAAAGGATAAGGAACAATTATTAGCTAAAGTAAAACCTGTTGATCTTTCTAATTTAGATTTGGCAGTATCAATACCATCGTACTTTAAGGAGGAAAATATAAGCAATGCTATAAATCCGGTTCAATTGGCGGATGAACTTGCTGATATGAATAAAGACGCAGGTCCGATAATTCAAATCACCACGGATTATAGTTTTGAAAGTGAAATTGCTGGACAGCCAAAAGAAAATTATTCTGTTTTTGCATTGGAAAATACTGAAAAAATCAAGCTCGCTGTAGCCAATGTCAGAAAGTTAGAATTTAATAGCATAGAATTAATCAGTGATAGTGCAGCTCAAAAATTAGCAATGATTCTGCTTACAAAAAATGCTAAAAAAGAGGACTTGCAATCTTTATACAAAGCAATTAGTGCCAATATGCCAAATGCTACAATTATAACGAATGGATTGCCTAAATATGGAAGCGAAAAAGACAAGATCGATTTGGACGATTTTATCACTATTTCTTTTATCAGCGAACAAAAAACTATTAAACTATCGATTGATATTTCTACAGATGACCACAAAAAATTTGCAGAAGAAAATGCCATACTCGCTTATGATGAGCAAAATCCTCAAGCGATGAAAAAAGTTTTCGAACATTATCTAAATTTGTTCAACCAAGCTAAAGTTAGGGTTTACATCGTTTCTAAATCGTTTGATGAGGTTATAAAGACCGATGATAAAATATTTAACAAACGCACCTCTTTAGCCGATTATCGTTGGAAGTAAATTTGATTTTAAAGTTTGCAAAACCGATTTTTGAAATTCTCGATTTTAAAGATTTTTCTTTAATTTTTACAACTACGAATAATCATTCGATTGCTACACATAAGTATAAACGAGTAACGAATACCAAAGTAAGTGATGACAGATGAGCAGATTTACTTATTTTTAAGATATGTTAACTAAACAGCTAAACTTATTATTATGAAAAATCTAATCTATATCTCCGCATTGCTTTCGTTAGTACTTTTTTCTTGCAACTCAAAATCGGATAAAAAACCGGCAAAGGAACCTATTGGCATTTATGTAGAACCGTATTATAATTCTGAACCTTTTAAAATAAATGTGGGTTCTTATAGTGAAGCCCTAAAAACGAACGATGAAAAAGAAATTTTAGAAGTGGCACAAACCATTAAAACTAACATTGACAAGGTTGATATAATGACGATGTACGTGCTTTCCACTAGATTGTATGATTTGAATAAAAAAGACGAAGCGGTTTATTGGTTTTACACAGCTTCATTTAGAAGAAATGTTCTTAAACAAACGGTACTAGATAATAGACATGGTACAGAAGCAGGCGAATTGACGCAAGCTTTAGATGCATTTAAAACAGTATTGGGCGAATTTGTAAATGGTTATGCACTTGGTCAAATTGATAAAAATATCGAAATAATTAACGCAGTTATTGCAGATAATAAAAATATGAAATCGTTATCTACAGTGTACCCAAGCCTTACATTTGATGAAACTAAATTGCCAGAAGCGATAAAAAATGCTATGGACGATAGAGAAAAATTTATAAAATATATGAGTGATAATCGTGCAGAAATTAAAGAGAAGAGAACAGAAAATGGTATCGATGGGAAATATTAAGCGTTGAATTGTAATCTAAAAAAAATGAATCAATCGAATCAAATTTATGATAATAAAAGGATCAATTTTGTTTACAAAGCCAAACTTTATTTTGAATTTCTGAACACAAAATTTGATTTTGATGAACCGATTTATACTTTTTCTAAACAATCAAACGGTGTTATAATTGCAGACAAATTCGAGTTCAATAATCCGAAAAAAAATCAAAAAATAGTAGTTTCAAATTCGTATCATCCTGTTGATTATGGATTTGAAATAAATTGGATTGACTTACGAGCTGAAACTGAAGAATTAATTTATAATGTCTTAAAAGAAAATCAAGATGTTGAACAAAATTATATTGAAAAAGCGTCAGAACATTTAGAGAAAATTATTCACGGGAAATTCTAAAATGGTTTAAAAAAAAACACAAATGCGTAGAAATCTCTTTATTTTTTTTGGGTTAGCATTTATTGTTGGATATTTTTCACCGATACTAATGGACAGATTTATTTTGCTAAAAGTGAAGTTTCGAATGAAATTAGCAAAGTTATCAAAATGGAAGAAGTAGATAATTTCAACTTTTCGGTTTCATTTACTTTTGCAGGAGATCCTAAAATCCATACAAAAAATATTAAAGTTTTTGACAATACCGTAGTTTCAAACCATTTTAAAAGGTTTCTTGCTTACGGCACACCTTCTTCGCCGGGAGGTGATGGCAATCCGAATCATTTTCCTGAAGATGAAGGTTGGTTTGATCAATGGCGGTATTACTTTTTCAAAATTAGATTAAAAAATAAGGAAGCAGAATTTAAAACCTATTTATATAACAATTCTCAAACGTATTTTGATGAATTATCCGAACCTAAAACCGACCAAGATACATTACTTTATTTTTCAGAAAATAGATTTTATCAGTTTTATGCAAAGTAAATAGTTTCATATTAAAATGTATCTTGTTAATTTATAAATATTTAGAAATGGATTTAAAATGTTCGACCAAAAAAATATAACAGATTATGAAAACAACTTATAAAATTTGCGCAATTCTAATGATGATTTTTTTATCTACCTCGTTTTACGCACAAATTCCAGAAGAAATAAAATGGGAACATTTAAAAAAAACCTACGCCAAAGATAGTACCGCTTTACAATTAACCTTAAACGGAAAAAGTCTAAATGGCAAGTATAAAATTCCATTGGATGAAAGTTCTTATGCATTGTACACTATAAAAAACGGATTGATTACAGGTGATGCTTTTTGGTACACCAATGGCGGACATCTGGAATGCAAGTTGGAATATAAACGGGGCGTTCGCAATGGTTTGAAAGAGAATTATGATACTGATAGAAAAGTTTGGTTACGTCAAGAATTTAAAGACGGAAAGCAGGATGGATTAAGTGAAATGTACAGCAATGGGCAACTCACCACTAAATCAGAATATAAAAAAGGAAAAAAAGAGGATAAACAAATAACCTACAGTGGTGGAAAAGTTCTTTCTGAAACGGAGTATAAAGATGGTTTGAGAGAAGGTAAAAGTAAAACATATGATTGGCAAGGAAATACAATTTCAGAGATTAATTACAAAAAAAACCAGCAAGATGGTTTAACTATTATGTATGCGATGAGTAAAAAGACTATGGAGTTTATGTTTTCAGATGGTAAAAAACACGGAATTGGACATATGTATAAACCCGATGGCTCGGTTGTTTTTACGCATTATTATTTGAATGGCGAAAAAGTTAGCAAAGAAGAATACGTTACCTATCAGAAATAAATAGGTGTTAATTTTAAATTTTCCTTTGAAAACTATTTTAAACAAAATGAAAAAAATGTTAGTATTTATAGTTGCTTCAGTCGTTATCCTTTTTATAGTGGGAAGCTGCACCACAATTAATCTATCGCCAAAGTTGCTGATTAATAAATCTACGTATAATAAATTTCCAGAATTAAGCGATGGATTGGAATGGGGAACATTTAAGATGAACAGAATTACAGAATCCACGGGTGTGAACTTGCGCTATTTTCCACAAAAGAACTTTTTTTTAGTCAGTAATTATAAAAGTTTAGAAGAGTTCAACCCAATAAAAATAGATAGTCTTGGTAATACGGTTTTCCAACTTAACCTGTATAAAAGGAACGATGCTGATTTTATAGATGCCATCAACTGCTTCGTTATAGTCGCAAATGAGATTTATGATTTCTCTGCGAATAAGCCAACTGCTGTTCCTTTTAATGAAGTTTTGAATAAAGAGAATACGCTGTCATCAGAAAAATGGGTGCAAATTTTTGATAAACAGTATAAAAAGGCCGACATTGTTTTATATGGTTGGGTAACCGATATACTATCTGCTAATTGCGTTTACTTTCAGACAGCAGGTGAATGGACCAAACTTTATGCTTTTTCAAATTCGGGTCCAAATTTTATTTATCCCGACGGCTCAAAAATTAAATGCAAAATAAATAAAAAGGAAATTCCTGAAAAAATTCACGAATTTCACTTTTTAAAAGATGTTGCACAACAGAGCTATTCTAACGAGCACCGCTACAATGATGAATATATTACGCCATATAATACAAGCTTAACCTTCTTCCCCGACGAAGCGCTAACCTTCAAAAAGACTGGAACTATTAAAATGCTTGCGTTTTCAAAAGAAATGTCCACCTCCGATGGTTATAACAATCCTGGAATTCCCACATTATTTTACGGCACAGGTTTTTATGAAATGAATTTTGACGGAGCTATTCTAAATTTCAAAAATAACGCGACCAAATCCATCGGATTAAGCGAAAAAGTGCAGACTGATATGTACGTATTTAGTCTGCCTGATAAATTTTTGGATAGGAGCACAGTCTCTTTTCTAACCTACGATTATAGTATAAATGTTCACGAAAACGGTAAAAAAGGCGTTTATGTCATTCGAAGAAAAGACAATTAAATATGATTCTTAAATTTTTAACAGGATTTAAAAATCTATAAATCATGAATATAATTATGAAAAACATTCTATTTTTTGTCCTATATTTTTGCTTGTCAATTCAATTATTTGCGCAACAAAAATATGTCAAGATTGATTTAGAAGACACGGAATATTTATACCCTGCTAAAAAAGCTTTCCTTAAGAAAACGGGTAAGCCATTGGAGGGAAATTATGAAATTAAATTTAATCGCTATAAAACGGAAAAAAGTTCCTTCATCGATGGCTTAAAAGAAGGAGAAAGTAAAATGTTTAGAAACAATAAATTAATAGAAACAGGCTTTTATAAAAAAGATTTAAGAGAAGGCGAATGGAAATCTTATTGGGAGGATGGCAGATTATGGAAAGTGACACCTTATAAAAACGGTTTGCGTGAAGGCTTGGAGAAAGTTTACAGTGGAAATAAGCTATCGGAAACAATTAATTACAAGCTTAATCATCAAAATGGTTTAACAACTAAATTTCGCCTTAATGGTGAATTAGAATCGAAAGAAACTTTTCTGAAAGACGAACTCATAGACACTTCGTATTATTATCGTTATGGCGAGTTGCTTGAAAGAAAATGTTTTAATGGCATAGATACCAGTTTTTGCATCAACTACAACAGAGCTACCGATGTAGAGGTTTTTGATACCATATTTTATAACAAAAAAAAGAAGCCCGTCTTACTTAAAGCCTACAAAAACGATAAGCTAAAATTAAAAATGGTGATTGACTATGATGCGACTGTGAAAGATGCTTACGATAGAAAAGTTATCAAGGTAGATATTTATGAAGATGAAAAATTGCATATCACCTACTATTTTGAAATGAAATATGGAGACACTTACAATGCCGATGAGCAAGTAAGAAGTTTGCTTCGTTATAAGTTGTACCACTACACAAAACCAGAGCGGAACGTACTAACGTTTACCTCTCCCGATAAAGATAATTATGACAAAACGACTTTCTATTTGAAATATCCAGATGCTAAACATTTAACGCGGGTAGAATATGAAAGTGAAGGAAGTGGCGACCAATTAGCAGGTTGGTATCATAGAGATTTAGATAATTATAACAAATGAAAAAAAGCACTAAAATAATTTTATGGATCATCGGCATTCTCGCGCTAATTATTTTACCCGATGCTAATCTATATTATCAGCGGTATAAAGTAAAAGGGGATAAATTGCCCGAGATTTATAAAAATTACAACACTTTAGATAGTTTAAAGGATGATACTTACGAAGTCTTATTCATTGAAGGCGGGCTTTATGATCCTGCGATTCAGCTAAATGACAGTACAATTTTACTTATTTACAGTTCCAGCCAGGAAAGCGAAGATGGAACTAGAGAAGAGGAGAACAGTTGGTATAAAATTAATTTGAAAGGTCAAATAACAGACAGTTTACATTATGCTTATAATGATAGAAAAGCAGACCATAACTACCAAACTTTTAATAATTATGTCGTTGATGTAAGAGGCAACACGTACAATAATTGGATCATAAATAAAGATAGTACCAGCAAACCTATCAGAAATTTAAATGAAGATAAAATATTTTCTGACGGCGAAGCGAAACAAATTCTAAGTAAATATGAGTATCTGTATAATGAAAACATTCCTGCAGACAGGAGCGGAAATGAACGAAAACAGAAAATATTGATTTTTAAAAATGGTATTTTCAATTATTTCTATGCTGATAAATACTTCATTGAATTAGAACCTTATAAAGAAGATGAAAGTCAACTACAATATGAACCTTCTACTTATGATATTGATAAAAATCCAACTCACATCCATAGAAAATATGTAAAAAAAGACGAGTGGGTTGGTCATACCTTTTGGGATAGCAGGACTTTAAGCCTCGGTTCTGGAAATGGTTCGGGTAGAATTGGTTGGTACGGTACTAGTTATTTTGATGTTAAAATGCCGAAGGGAATAGTCCACTTTAAAACCCCAGTAGAAATAGAATATCCAGAGGAAGGCGTAAGAGACCGATTTAACTATCATATTTATAAACCAAAAAATGGAGACTATTTATTGTTAAGCGATATCCAAAATAACAGGCATTTTATAATCAGACCTAAAGTAGTTTAGTCGTTAGCCAAAGTTTTAAGATTTCAAAAATGAAAAAAAACACTAAAATAATACTATGGGTAATCGGCATTGTCGCGATGATTATCCTATTGCCTGATGCTAACTTGTATTACCAACGTTTAAAATTAAATTTTGAAGTCTTACCTAACGTTTATAAGAACTACCCGACAATGGATAATATCAAAGATGATCAATATGAGGTTAAAGAATTTTTAAGCACTTACAATGAATCCGTATTGCAAATAAATGATTCTACGATTGTGATTATGGTGAACGATAGCCGAGAAACGGAGAACAGAAGCAGAGATCAAAAATATATTTGGTATAAAATCAATAGGCTAGGGCAAATAGAAGACAGTTTAAAATACGTTTATAACAATAGAAAAGAAAACCACAATTATAAAACCTTTCACAGATATATTGTGGACACAGAAAGAAACACCTATAACACTTGGCTAACCAATGGAGATACCACCAATAGAATGTTAAATAATTTAACGAAAAATCAAATATTTACGGCAAAAGAAGCATTAAAAATTACTGCTGAAAAAGAGTTGATGAATACGGAAAGAATCAGCTCTGATGGCGACAAAGAGCAAGCAAAATTTAAGTTGATTGTTTACAAAAATGAGGTTTGGAACTATTTTTATACCGATAAAGATTGGAGTGGCTCAGAAAATTACGCTTATAATAAGTTAGAAGTAAAGTATCAATTCTCCACGGCCCAAATAGATAAAAATCCGGGGATAATAAAACGAGTTTTTGTTAAAAAAGAGCAATGGATTGGCAGTTCATTCTGGCATTTAGATTTTGGCTGGGGCGGTGGTGCTAGGGGAGATAGATGGGTTGGAACAAGTTATTTCGATATCAAAATGCCCAAGAAAAAGCTTCATTTTCAGCAACCTGTACAAATAGCATCTTTCGATGAATCGTTAAGAGATCGATTTACTTACAACGTTTATAACCCAGCAAACGGCGATTATATATTGTTAAATGATAGGGAGAACGCAAGGTGCTATCTGATAAGACCTAAAGTAATAAAATAGTAGATTAGCAATACAGAAAAATAAAAAAATGAAAAAACAAACTAAAATCATCCTAGCGGTGTTAGCTGTCATCTTAATAGTAAGCAGCGTTTTAATTTACAAACTACATTGGTTTGGTGCCGGAATGAAACCTACAACTGTTGAAATTAATAGTTTGGATGTAAATAAACCAATAGATAGCCTTGATTATGAGTCGAACGATGAAGAATTACAGGCTGAAGATTCTCAAGCCATTTATGAACAAAAGCAGTTTCCACAAACAGGTAATTCGGTAGAGGATTTTATCATCGAACCCTATAAAATCGTGATGCAAGATGAAGGTTTGCTGAATGATGATGATTTGAAAGACGTAGTAGTTACGCTACAAAACAAAAACGACAGTACGGATGTACGTCCAACTTTAGTCCTTTTAAAACAGCAAACTGGCGGTTACCAATTGTACGGCGTTTCCTTGGGAACCGTTCCTCCCGCATACGAAGGCGATTACCAACAATACCTCAGCGAAAGTGTCGAAATAGATAGTACTAAATTAAAAGTGAGTTTAAATGGTTATGGTGGGCCAACTGGAAATCAATTTAATACTTACAAATTTATCGACAACAAATTGGTTCTTATTTCCGTTGGTTTATTCAATGCAGGTGCAGGCGGACAAAGTTATGTTGATGTAGATTACCTGAAAAATCGTGTGCGTTATGAAGACGTAAACACCATGGTGGATGAAATGCCAAGTATCATCACACATAAAAAAATTCCAAAACATAAACCTTATTTTTTTGAAACTGATGAAGGATTGGGTTTTAGGGGAGAGGAAGAAACTGTAGCAACGAGTTTTGACGGCAGCTACAAAGTGTCTGTTGAAACGGAACAAACTACGACGGGTATGGCAAGTATTAGCTACGATTTTAATATTAATGAGGGTAATGCTACTTTAACCACCAACACTTATCATGAACCAATTCGGTGTAATGGCGATTATAGACTGGTAGAGAAAGATAATCTTCTCCAACTTTTTTATAACGGAAATGAAGAAAATTGTAAATCGTCAGAACCGACATTTACTATTAAAAAGAAAGGAAAAAAAATCTTTATAAAAGGTCTTGGCGGAGAAGGAACTTACAATACTTGGATTAAATTAAAAAAAGTGGATTAAATATAATCGGTAACGGAATTTTGATTTTTGATGTCATTTTTCAAAATTGGTTGCATTATTAAATTAGAATAAAATGAAAATACATTTACATTTATTAGTACTGGTTTCGCTATTGTTTTTCTATGAAAATAAAAGCGAAAAATCTTTACAGATAATCAGCGAGACGACTAAAAACCAAACATTTTCCGAAACAAAAGTGAAAGGAAATTTGATAGCTGAAAAACGGATTGCTCACCAATCTAAAGCTAACTTTAATGTGGTTGTTTCAAACATTAAAGGCGATTTAAACAAAGATGGTGTGGCTGATTTAATAACGGTAAAGCAAGACACAGTTAACGAAAACAAACCTTATCGACTGCAGATTTTTTTAAGTCAAGCGGATAAAAAACTAAAATTATTCCTTTCGTCAGATACTGCCATTGTGGCTAAATATCCAAATGGAAACAATGGATTTTCATCAACAACGCTTTTTACAGGAATAGTAATTAAAATGGGTACTTTTATTATCAACCACGAATTAATTAGGGGAAGCTTTTCTCATCAATTCCGTTTTCAAAATAATAAATTCGAGTTGATAGGTTACCGTTCTGCTGGAGTTTCTCCTCCAGATATTGAGGAAATCGATTTCAATTTGTCCACCGGAAATAAAATAACCAAACGAATACCCATTGGTGGAGATAAGGTAAAAAGCATTGAAAAAAGCAAACAAATTATTCGGCCATTGCCAAATCTTAATTCTTTCGAACCTTATGAATATCAGTATTAATTTAATTCATATTTTGAGAAATATTTTTATAATATGTTGACATTATGCGGTTTGTGTCATAAAGATTAGAAAATAATTGTGGTATTTTCAAACATAAACACTCGGGTTGAATGGAGCAGTTTTTAAATAACAAAAATATAAGTTTATGCTGTGGAAAAAAGAAAAACACCACGCTATAATGAGGATACAATACTAATTTCAAATAGCAGATTGATAACAGTAAGTTCGATTATGATTGTTTTGGTGCATTTGGCGCAATAGTGGGAATTTGGACCTTATTAAATTATCAAATGCTGAAATTCCTGTTTTGATTATTGCAATCGGAGCAATTTTTGGAAGTGGCTATGCATTTTATTTTGCTTTAAAATGTTTATTTGTTACTCGTGTACAACTTCAATTTAAGGAAGATGGCATAAGCTACCGCGACGTTCGTAAATATGTTACGAGCCGAAATCTCACTGGGATAGGTTTAGGATTTTATATCAATACAAAATTCTACTTTCTTCCGTATTCTAACATTGAAAAAGTGAGCTTAAAAAAATATGCCTTTTTGTGTAATCTAATTAAAATCGATACAAAGATCAATGAGGTGATTTATCTGCCCATCTTATTAGACCGTTGTAAAGAAGTAGATGCGTTGGCGGATTTAATTGATAAAAAAAGACAATGAGAAATTTATTATAGTAATCCTCCATTTATCGTCTAGTAAATAAATTTCATCAGATTTACTTCGACTTTATAATCTTATAAATAATCATCGGTAGTATTACCATCAATATCATACACACGTAAGTTACCATTTCATTTCTGCCATTTTCCCCGAAAAAGTAGATTACCGCTGATAAAATTAATATAGGCGAGAAAATCAGGAATTTATGAAGGTAAAATTTATTTTCAGCTTCTAGATTCTCCTTAAAAGCACTTTCATTAGTTAACAAATCAGGAAAATGCTGCGTTACAAAAATATTGATTTCGGCTAAGTTCTCAACGTTTAGTTCCCTTGGTCGGATGATTTTTCCGCCAATGTTAACCGCTAGATTTTTCCCTCGGAAAGTAAACGAGTCGATATCTTTTGTTTGGTAGGTTTTTAAATAATCTTTCGGATTTAAAGCATAACCTTTATAATCATGATCTTCCGTTGCTAAACATTTTAAGTTCTTTTCATCGAAGAAAAACAGTTCAAAATCTGTATTTTCTTTTGTCGATTCATAAATCGGTTTTAGGCCAAAAGAAAATGATAACGATACAGTCGTGAGGAAAATCTCAACAAAGTGAAGCTCCAAGAAATAACAAAATCCAAATAGTGCTAAAAATGCAATGCAGATCACAGCAGTTATATTTAAAATATCGTTTTCCAATAAAAAGTACGCAGAACCAAGTATAGCAATGGAACACAATCCAACTTTCCAGTTTAAGAAAACCCCCATTATTCCCAAGCAACAAAAAAGTGCTATAAACAATGAGTACATCTTGCTATTGTCTTTTCCAAAGTTCTTTCTTTTAATGCTGATGAAATTATGTTTAGTTGATTGCATTTTTAAAATTTGTGACTGTTATGGATGGAAGTAGCTAGTAAAAATAGAATTTTCAGAGCATAAAATTTAAATTTAATATGATGCAATTTCCACTTAATTAAGAAAAATTACTATTCTTTTATTACTGAGGCATCATCCCACTCAACCCCACAATCGCAGTAACTAAAATCCCCACTGCGAATTCTTTTAAAAAAAATAGGAGGATGATTTTCCGATTTTCTTTCACAAATTCAGGATTAGACGGGATCTGTTGGTACAAAATTTCTTGAAATTCGTTTTTATTGCATTCCTCACAATAAAATAAATATTGGTCGCGTACGCCTTTAAAAGTTGTGAATTTATTACGAGGTTTTTTGACAATCTGCATAAATTCAGTGTAGGAATAATTTTTAATTTTATTGCATTTACCGCATTGAAAAGGATAAAAAATATTAAACTTTTCTCCAAGCAGTTTTACTTTTTTCCGAGTGTCAATGAGTAGGTAAATGGCAAGCACAACCCAAATAACTAATACAATTCCTAGAAAAATACTATTGAGCTCCATATTTTTTAATATAATAGGTTTGATTTTGATGTATTATTGTCGTTGCTAAATCCTCTGGCGCTAACAATAAAATCGAAATCTAAGTGTTGGATAATTTTACCTCCACAATATGTTAAATTAAAATTGCTTAAAGTATTACAATCTTATATTTGCATTGTTTGTGTTAGCATTCGTAGCTGTTTAGTGTATTTTCGGAAATAAGCTATCAATCATACAATTTTCCCATGTTTAATCAACGAATATCAGGTAAAACCTATCGAATAATGGAGTGTATGCATCACATATTTAATTGCGAATTATAAGCGGTAAATAAAAGTTATTTTAGTGATACCATAATTTAGCAAAATCCAATATTTAATATCAACATGAAAGCTACCTTACTTATTATTTTTCTATTTATTTGTAGCGTTTGCTTTGCGCAGAAAAAGACTTTTACTAATTATAAAAAGTTCGGTGTCGTCATCGATAGGCTTGTTGATTTTCAACGATTGGTTTCCGTTGAAGATTCAATTGACAGTGCAAACGAAGTGGATAAATATGACCTCTTTATCAAAATCTATAACGAAAAATATGGCTCCAGCATATCTGATAATTATTTAAAAGTTGATTATATCAAACCAACTACTAGTGCCATTATAACCTCTATTTGGGAAGTTAAATTGGAAGAAGTTGCCGAAAAAAAAATTAAAGTTCGCGTTTCCTTGCTAAAAGTTATCCCTGATGAAAATGTAAAAGGCAATGTAACAATCAAAGAAAAAGCCTCCAGCGGAAAATTCGAAAATGAATTGGAGTATTTTTTGTACAGCAAACCCGATATAAAAACTAAAATTGATTAGCAATTACATTTTGTCAATATCCTCATGAAAAACATCGTTTTAATGTTCATTTTTATTCTTACCACCCAATTGCTTACGGCAAGCGAGTGCTATCACTACCACACCATCAAAACCTATCAGTTAAAAAATACGGATGGTAAATTATACCTAGAGATGATTGTGAAAGACCCTAACAAGGTAAGCATAGCGAGCTATAACAAAGTTTTATTGAAAGGCGTGATGCCAACTAACGCCGTCATTTTTAAAGAAACGCAAGACGGTATCATTTTAAAAAACGACACTTGGTATTATTATGTTGCCAAAAACACTTTAGATGAGGAAACTGTTTTGATAGACCGTATCGTTGATGTAAAAACACAAACGCTTTCGCCCATTGGTTTTAGTTTTTTATTAGGTAATACTTGGCAAAAGCTGGATTATAATCCTTACTATCCCACAAAAGCAGAGCGTGTAAAATTTACTCCTGTTAAAAATATGCCGAAGGATGCCACTCTTATTTCAAGTTTTCCATACGGAAGAAACACTACTAATTTATTGAAAGATAAAAGTAAAGTTTATAGTTATGATGAGGCAACTGCAGAAGTTACCATTCTTGAAAATCTAAATCCTAATTCCACAAAAATTGATACACTAAATGAAAGCTCGGATGAATATTGCATTTATGACGGGGATACTTTTTACATCACTAAAGATAATTTTAGCACTGTAGAAGATGTGACGTATCAGTTTAAAAGTATGGGTCTAAAACAAAGTTTTTTGAAATTAAATTTTCACAGACCAAATAATTTTAGAACCTATCTCGATTTTCAGGATGGCGCTTTATGGTCATATGTATCAGCAGGGATTAGCTTGGAGCAAGGTGGCGATGTGAATTTTTATAAGGTAGATGATAGTAGATATCTTGAACCATCAGGATTGGTTTTGCATAATGGTTTTTTGTATGACGATCCTTGGAATTTAGTTTATGAGCATCGTCCAATAGATCTCCCCAAATTAAAAAATATAAAAGATTTTGCGCTTAATGAAGACGATTCGTACACCGTAGGAAAGGCTATTTATACGGTGCGTGACCTAAACGGAGGTAGCATACTTGAAAAAGTAGAAAATGCGGTTTCGGTTGGAAACGATGCTATAGCAACTTTTAACCATGCACTTTGGAGCTACAGACATGCTACACCACAATTTTATTTATCAAATAATACAATTAGTTTTTACAACTACAATACCCAAAATACAGAGCGAACAATTAAACATAAATCAGCCGTAAAAGACTTGAAACTAGTCTTTGCTTTTGATGATAAATTGCTAATTGAAAATATAGTCATCCCAAGTATTGCGGACTATAAAAGCGTAGAGTTTTTGGGTTCTACAGTTGATGTGAAGCAAGGTTGCGATGGAGGTAGAGGACAAATTGAAATTATTATAGAATACAATTATTATTTCAAAGATAAAGATGCGGTGTACAAATATCACACTGGTGATAATGGCTTAAAAGTTATAAAAGATAAAGATTCATCAAGTTACAATGAAGCTAATTTCATATGCACTTTTTGGAGTAATAATAATGAAAATTAAATGCAATGAATAAATTAATCATGTTAATAATGTGGTGTTTCTCCCTCAATTCTTTTGCGCAACAAAGTACCGAGCTTAGTGGTTATTTTAAGGAGAATTACCGCACCATACAACTTAGCAACCAAGCAAAGCGCCTACTTTTTGTAAAAACAAAAGGCGATGTTATTATTCCGGAGTGGGGTTATTATTTGAATTTAACTCCAGCAGATGCAGAGAAATTAGGATTAAAAGACATTCTGGTAATTGCAACCAATGGGGAAAATTATGTACCCAGCGATACCAAGCTCCAAAAAATAAATGCAATGAGCTTGAGCAATTTGGAGCCTTACATTTTCATTGATAAACACAAAGAGATAGCTAGCAATCAAAAATTGATTGCTATCTTAAAACACCCAAAAAAAACCGATACGTTAAATTATAATTCAATTTATAACCATAGCGATTTTCGCTTAACAAAACAATGGATTGATGTGGTAGATCATACAGATTCTATAATAGTTAAAGGTGTTATGTATATATCTTTAAGTTCTGGCGAATGTATTTCGGAGCCTGTTTATGATTTAACTCCAATTAACAAGCTTGCAAAAGACGCTTTACATTATGTTGAGAATTTATTCGATTTGGGAAATACAGAAGACTGGAATAAGGCGCAATGGCAAAATTGGTATGAAAAAACGATGAGTGAAAAAACGGATGTCGAAACGCTTAAAAACACCAATTCATTTGTTTTTCCTAATAATTTTAGACAAGACCAAAGTAAGATGGCGATTTACGGTAAAGACGATGTGGGTAAAAAGATTTTAGCGGTTGAAGCTTTACGCTATAATGTAGATTATTTTGAAGGCCATCAAATTATCAGTTGGGATAATGATAATGCAAAGAAAAGTGATTATTACCGAACAGACCAAAAGCAATTGTTTATGATTGATGCCTTTAAAAGTATGGCTGACGATTTATTTGTACTAGGTAAATATAATAACTGGGCTCATTTAAAATATGATAAAAACACAGCGCAATACAATATCCAAAAGCAGTTTACAATAGAAATACCAGATCGTTTAAATTTAAAAGGTGAAAACGAAATCAGCTCAGTTCAAATGGGCGAGGATTTGAGTTATGTCATCTTAAAAAATAAAATTTCTAAATCTTTCTTTATCGTCGCTATAAAAACCGTTACTGGCGAAGTGTTATTCGCTAAAAAGTTGACAGAACTTTTGCCAATGGTAAAAGAAAAAGATTTGAGTTTTGTTTACCTAAAATACGGCACAGAAATTCCAGACGGTTTTATTTTTGGCATTCGCGAAAACAAGAAATATCATTTGGTAAAAATCAGTGCAAATTTATCAGAAGCAAAAACAATAGAAACCACATCAATGATCCAAAATGCCACCGCATTTTTTAATAAAAATAATTTTGATATCATTAATTCAGAAGATGGTTTTTTAAAGAAAATCTCCTTTGATACTTCATTAAGCCATAAGCTAAGCGAGATTCAAGTAGTTGATTTTAAAGATAAATATTACGATGAAGACGGTATAATATCTTTTGATGGTGCCAATTATCAAGCATTTTTCCCTTTCAGCTTACCATTTTATTCTGGCATTAAGATGCACACCATAAACCATCAATTTAAACCTATTCAAGAACAAACAGTACATCAGTTTTTGCAAGTAGAAGAACCAATGGATGATAATATGGTGCACCTTTTATATGCTTCAAAACTAGAAAACCAGTTTTGGTTGTTTTTAAAAGTTGGTACTGATTTGCACTATGTAAAAATTCAAAATTCAAAATAAAATTCTATGAAAAATATTCTGACCCTATTTGTTCTTATAATCACTGTATTTACCAGCAAAGCCCAGGAGTATTTATCACCACCTCCTAGTTTAGCTCCACCAACAAAAAATGAGCAACTTGTTAAAGATGCCTTCTCAATTTTTAGGGCAAATAAATACCTAGATTTTAAAAGAAGAGACAGCTTAGCGATTGCTATAAATGACGTTTTTTATTCTAAAGTAGATTTAAATAATTATTTTGATCAGGAAAAAGACTGGAAAACTATTTTAGCAGAGGATACAACCAATTATAGACATAACATCAAAAGCTATAAATACAGTTATACGGATAGTACAATGATCGAACAAAATAATTATCGTGGGCGTAATTTTAAATTTTTTGATAGGGAGAAAATTTATAACACTAAAGGTTTTTTATTATCCGAGACCACAAAAAGTGGGGATAGCACTAAACTAAAAGAAACAAGGTCGATTATATATCGCTATGATAAACAGAATAGAGCGACAGCAATCATAAATACAATTATCAATTATGAGAAAAAGGATACGTTGGTTTCTAAAATTTCTGCCATTTATGGAGCTCATGACGTAACCATTAAAAGCAATTTGGGTACCGTGTCTTGCAAATTTATCGTCGACCCAAATTCGGTTGGTTTTATTTCAAAACTTAATGGAAAAGAAACTGGAGAATATTTTATGTACGGCTTAGCGGATAAAGAAAAGCGTATTTCCCAAAAATACTGTACCAACAAGGTAGCAACTCAGCTAGAGCAATCTGATTTTGTTTCCAAAATAACCGCTTTAATTTCCGTTCGAGGTGGCACTACATATCGCACAGCAGAAGAGGAACACGTAGAGATTTGGGTGATTACCTTAGCCAATAAAGCGCCTGAGCAGTACACAGTGAATTTTAAAATTATCAAAACCCCTAAAGGCTTAAAGGTAAATGAGTTCAGTTGCAAAAAAGATAATGATTAATTAAATATTAGAATACACTTCAACAATGAATTATAAACAACATTTAAAATAATGCCTCGGTCATGTTAATTTATTTGACAGTACGTAGCTCTTGTGCGCTAAACTCGAATAAAATTGCCGGTGTCTGTAAACAAGATGGCGCATTATTAATTATAAATTCAGATAATACTTGCCTCATGGCTGCTGAAAATGCTCTAGTAAAAGGAGTCGTAACCATCAATGAATCTACTGTAAGCATAACACCTTATGTACCAAAAGTTCCGTTTTTCTTATATGGCAGAAAAAGTTCTTCAAGAATTGGTGGCAATACCATTATGTTTCAGAGTTTTTCTGAAGAAGAAACTTTGATAAATTACGAAGAAAACAATAACTTCGTTACTAAAATTAAGCGTGGTTTTTAACGAAAATGCAAATTGTATCGAATATCCCAATGTATGGGATAACCCAAATGAAAACTCAAAATTCTATTTTGCAATTGAAGGGAAAAAGGAATTATCTGAATTTATACTACAAAAGGATATAGTGATTTTGCAGTATTTTATTTACCTCAAAATAATGAAAGCTTCAACATTAAATTTTCTTTGAATTAGACTAAAGACAAGTTGATTTATATAGGAAAAGTGCTTGAAAAAGAAAATGATTTAATTGCTAGAAAGCAAATTGACGGCATTGTGGGAATGTACAATAGAGCTTATTCGGAATCTCAAAAATAGTACTGCAATCCCGCCTATAATTTCTTTGAAACCAAAGGAATCGATGTGCATACTGATCAATATAAAAAAGAAGAATATGCAGGTACCTATTATTTTTCAGATAAATATAACGAGCTAGATGATGATTAGGATTATGACAACACTAGTATAATTTGTGAGTATCAAAAAATAGAGCTAAAGGTTTTACCAAATCAAACTTACAGCATTGAGACCGGATCTGTTTTTAAAATTAAATGTGGAGAATAAAAAAGTGAAGCGATATTTAAATTAATTTCCATTTCCTTAAAATGGGGATTTCATCATTCTGAAAATTACTGATTGCCAAATATGCCAAAAATCGTAACGAATAGTTTTGTAAAACCAACGAATAAGTATCTCATGTTTTTTTGTGAATTTAATTGATTAAACTTGTTAAGGATTAATTTAAAAAACACAAATATGATTATTTTCGGTACAAGAGGCACTTATTTAAAGCAACAATCCAAAGCTTTTGATTGTCCAAATTGCGGTGCAGTAGGTTCGGTACATATTAGTTTTTATGCAAAGTATTTTCATATATTTTGGATACCTATTTTCCCGACGTCTAAAACAGCTATCAGCCAATGCAGTAACTGCAAACAAGCGCTTTATCCTAAAGAAATGCCGGCCAAGTTATTTGCTGCTTATCAAGAAAGTAGCAAAAGCGCCAAAAGACCTTTAACTCATTTTTCTGGATTGTTTTTAATTGCTTTGTTTTTTACATTTGTTATTATAAGTGTAGTAATCACTAAAAAAAATGAAAGCAGTTTTGCTAAAAATCCGCTGGTAGGGGATGTGTATAAAGTAAAACTAAAAAATGGCATGTATACTTTTTTTAAAATTAAAGATATACAAGGTGATACCATCAATTTTGCTTTGTATGATTACACTTCGCTAAGTTCAACTGAATTAAACAAAACTGAAAAGAAATATAAAGATAGCTATGGTAAAGGTGAACTTAAAGTTTTGAAAAGTGAGATCAATGGAAATATCAATAAGTCGAAAATTTATGGGATATCCCGTGATTAATTACGTCTTAAAATCAAACATATAACATGAGAACTAAACTCCTATTATTTTCTGTGATGATTTGCATATTTTCAACAACTAACGGACAAACAAAAAAAAGTCCCAATAACAAAATCCCAAAAGCTAAAACCCATATACCGGTTGTAAAACAAGAAAAGTATCCTGAACCACCACGTGTTGAGGTTTTGTTGGCAAATCCGGGAGATGGTAATGTGACGATGTCTGCACCACCAATGGTTGAAGCGCCAAAGCAGATTAGCTTATACCTCATCAACGGTGAGATGATAACTGCTAGAAAGGTTTCTGAATTGGATAATATAGATTTTAAGAAAATTAAAAAATTCAAATCAGACAATAGATATACGCCAGAATTTGAGGAGGTTGCGTTTAATGCTTTTTTAGAAAAGCTTTTAAATGATAGTCCTAACCTAGAAGAGCTAGATTTGCAAAATTGCAAGATTAAAATTATTCCGAAAATTGTCAACCTAAATACCAACTTAAAAGCAATTGATCTATCTTATAATAACCTGACTGAACTACCAGAAAGTTTAGCATTATTTCCCAATTTAGAAAAATTGATATTAGATACGAATCAACTTTCAGGATTACCGCAAAGCATTATCAAACTGAAAAAACTCAACTGCATTTCTTTGGATAAAAACCATTTTACCAAGTTTCCAGAAGAATTATTTTCGATTCCAACTTTGGAAACATTGACGTTATATAAAAATAATTTAAAAACTTTACCAGACCAGTTTAATCTGCTTCCAAATTTAACAACTTTAGACCTTCAATATACCAATATTTCTAGTTTACCACCATCAATTGCCACGTTGAGTAAGTTAAATTCTATCGGTCTTAATGGGAATCAGTTTGCCGAATTTCCAGCAAGTGCAGCGGCTTTAAAAACATTAAAACAAGTTGATTTTAGCAATAATCCAATCGATATAAAGATTTTTATGCAATCATTAGATGCTATAAAATGGCGAGGATTATTCTCTTTATATGATTTAAAATTGACCAAAGTGGAATATGAAGCTGTTCAAGAAAAACTTAAGATGATTGATGTTTATCATTAAAAACACTAAAAAAAACTATGAAAATTAAAGTGCTATTACAGATTTTTTTTATTTGTGTGACTGGAATAACCTATGCACAAACAACTAATGAACCTGCGACAATGCTAATGTCTGATGCGCCAGCACAAATAGATATTTCTTTAGTGGATGGAAGTAAATTTAGGGCTCGTAAAGTTGCAGAACTTTCAAATCTAGATTTTAAAAGCGTGACTTCTTTTACATTTTACTATCCAGATGAGAATAATAGCAAAGTGAATTTCGACAGTTTGTTGGACAGCCTATTAAATGGAAGTCCAAACTTAGAAGTATTGAAGTTTTCTTACGGTAAGCTAAAAAGATTGCCGGAAATTACCAATATCAATACAAAATTGAAGAAACTTGATTTATCACATAACAAGTTAAAAATTCAGCCTATCGGTTTAGAGAATTTTTCAAATTTGGAACATCTAAATCTTGAAGACAATGAATTAAAAGCTTTACCAGAAAGCCTCGCATTACTGAAAAATCTAAATTTTGTAGATTTTAGTCTTAACTCTATTGATGAAGAATTATTTATGCAGTCAATTTCCTTATTAAAATATAAAGGAACCTTACGTTTGTTAAAACTCGGTTTAACCGACAAAAATTTTGAAGAGATTAGATTGAAGCTTAAACAAATAGAAGTTATCACTAAATAGATGGTTGGCAATAATAAAAAGCAGAAAACCTCCATATTTTTAGTTACTTAAGCAGATAAACAACTGAACAAATTTATAAATTTATGGATACGCTATTTAAAAACTTGTTTGAAACAATGCCCCTACTTTACATCAGAATTTTCTTCTTTTGCCTTATGCCAATTGGAGCATTTCTTCTTTATCACGGGATTAAGATTTTAAGAAAATCTTTCAACGGAAAAGTAATGCTTGAAATGCAATATTTACAGCAGATTGGCGAGTTCACTGTTGTAAAAACTGGCATTTATTCAATTTGGCAAAAAGGAGAATTATTCAAAAAAACACCGCTCGACCAATTTAGTACGCACATTTATGATAAAGCAAGTCAGCAGGAAATCAATCTTAATTATTCTTTAATGAGCCCGAGATCGAATGATTTTTCTACAGGCAGATTGGAAATTTATACTTTTGACGCTTCGCCTGGGGTTTATGAATTACGGCTGGAATCGGGCTCTAGTGTTTCCTCGGTTTCGAGCTTCATTTCTAAAACGGTGCCGTTAGCCTCTGTAGATTTGTCCAAATATTTGATCCAAGTACGAGAAAGCCAATCGCAATTGTTTACACTTTTAGGAATACCGATCTGTATAATGGGAGGATTCGGAATTATTGGTGGCTTTGTGATGGGAATGCTTGCTGACCAATTATTTAAATAAATAAATTATACAAAAATGATGAAGAAAATACTATTTATTTATTTACTGCTTTTATCCGCAAAATTTGCGGTAGCACAAGAGCCGAAAGTGACGGCAAATATTAATTTCACAGGAACAATCGGAACTTATCCCATAGAGATGCAATTTAATTTAGTTCACAAATCAGATAGCATTTCTGGAGAATATTATTATTCGAAAAGTGGAAGCGCTAATAAAATATTTGTCAATGGTACTTTCAAAAAAGAAAATTTAATACTCGATGAAAGATCTTATGTTAATAAGAAGAAACAATACGTGTCATCAGGTTATTTTATTATCAGTGCAGCTCAAAAAATGACCGTTTCTGGGACTTGGGGAAAAAACAAGGCCGAGGCGATGAAAGCCGATGCTTTAAAAGTGACTTTAGTCTGTAAAGAAGATTTGAATGTTTTCGATCCATTGAAATTTAAATATACCGTAACCAAAAAAAAAGCCAGTTATGCTGACATTTCTCAAGCGGCCAGTTCGTATTACGCCTTGCAATCTTTTACTATAGAAAATAATAAAGGAAAGGTACAGACACTGACTCGGTTTAAGGAAGACGATTTGGTTGATAAAGTTCCTGAAATTATACTCGAAGATATGAATTTTGATGGCTACCTTGATTTAAAAATCATGATTAATTACCCTGATATGAGCAAGGGAGATTACAGTTATCTCTATTATATTTACGATAAAAAGCAAGAAAAATTTATCAGAAATAGTGTGTTGGACGGTATAGGTGTTGCCTATTTTGATCCTACAATTAACGCAGTTTTTACGTATGATGCGGATGGTAGCGGAAATGAAGGAACCAAAACCTACAAATGGCAAAATGGGAAACTTTACTTAATCAAAGAAGAACGCGTTTACGAAGACGATGTTTTTGTCCATTACAAAGAATATAAAATCGTTAATGGAAAATCGGTGGAAGTCAAAAGTTATAAAAAGAAAGAATAACCACTACAAAATTTTCTATCACAATTAAAAAAACAATCTACTATGGGCCTATTCGACTTTTTAAATAAAAAAGAAAAACCAAAACAAATAACAGAAACGGTGCAACCGGCTACAGAAAGTACCGACGCTTATCTTGGAGATTTAGAGAAGACAAGCATCATCCAAAATCTTGTTCAAATTCCTAAAAACGATAGAGATGAAAAATGGGAAAAGTCATTTTTAGAAAATATAGGTGAAGCAAGTTTTCGTTGTGGCGAACCGCAGGTAATTACTGGGCCTGATGGATACCCATATTTCCAGCTTTTTTTACCAGAGCCGAATACCAGTTTTCAATGCTACGTGATCAGAAATATGAAAGATGATTTTTTACTGAATTTAGGTTATGGGGTCGTCATTAATCCAAGTGAAAGCGGGGTAGATTGGGTATTGTCTTATGGAACAATTGTCAACTTTAGTTTGAATAACGAATTCTATACACCTACAGAAACATCGTTTTCAAAAAAACAAGGTTATGAAAAAATAAGTTCAAATGAAAAAGTGATGGTAGGGCAACCTTCTGAAAAGCTATTGCCAAAACCAACTCGACACATAATTTCAGAATTCTTGAAAGCAAACGGAATCGCAAATCCAAAAATACTGTTGATGATGAGAACCATGGAGGAGGGAAATGTTTCTCAAGACCTTGTTTTCAATTTCACAGTTAAAAACTTTAACGACGAAAACACTTTTGAAAACTTGGCACGCTCTTTAACTTGGTATTTACCAGTCCATTATTCAATAGTGTTTATGAATGAGGAAAGTTTTTCAGCGGATTTTATGCCTTTATAATTTGTTTGCGATGGATACGCTTTATAGCTTTAGAAACAAAATTTTAATTCAACTCAACAGATTATATTTTTATCCAAACCAGCTTTAACAACGTCTTTTGATGAAATTTTATTTATAACGCTTAAAAAATTTAATACTAAACAACTAATGATGAACAAAATAAAAACTAATTTATTACCCTTCCTTGCAATAGCTACGTTTCAGTTTTTTACCGTTTCTTGCCAAAACAGGAATCAAAAAGAATTTGTTGAGTTTGTGATACAACCCGAAGTTGAAATCGGAAAATCATTTGATGTAAACATCCAGTTTTTACAAAATCCAGACAGTTTAATTTCCTCATCCAACCAAATTAAGGGCTTAACGTTAATTGATAATTTCGACAAATTTTTAGGTAAAATTTCTGAAAGTGAATTGACCGATGACGATGGTAAAGTGATTAAAAAATTTTACAGTTTTAATACTTATGCAACTCCTAATAAACTAGGGAGAATTGATTTTCCTACGTTAACGGTAATCTTTAAAGGAAAGGAATATAAAACGAAGGCTTTTTTCATCACGGTTGTTGATAAAATAAAGATAGATGAAAAAAATGCTGTCAAGTTAATTTGGTCGGCAGACAAAACGGATTACAATTTGAAGGATACCATTAAGCTCAATCTTTACCAATACGCTAAATTTTCACAAGTAGTTAGAAGACATTTACCACCAAAAAATGTTTCCCTAAACGGAAAAGAAAATCAAATAAATATAGGGGTTGAAGAAACCATGGATGGCATTGTAGGAATGGATGGTTTTGAGAAAATCATGTACCAAAATTTTGAGTTAACGGATGTTGATTGGAACATGTTGGGGAGTAGAAAATCGATGGAAAAAGTAGGCGATGAATTATACATCAAAACTTTAATTTTAGAATTAAAATTATTGGCAAAAACAAAACAGACCTTTAATGTGGGTCCTAGCGAATTTGATTTTTCAATTTACAAAAGCAACACCGACTATTTTAGCGGTTTCCAAAAAAATGAAGAGGGTAGCTACAATATAACAGATAATGGTTCAAAACAATTAAAAATTAAATCGAACAAATTAACCATTCAGGTGGACTGAGAAAATAGCTCATCGATCAAAGAAATCAAAACGAAATATTAGCATGCCATCCACATTAAATAGAATACGTAAAACATCGAAATGAAAAATCAAAAGCTTAATAGTTTCATTCTAATTTTGATTTTTTTATTGATAGGTGTTGACGCTTCAGCACAAAATCAAGAAACCATCCCAGAACTTTATCCGATTAACGATAAAAAAGTAGGACTTATTGGCTATTATTTGGAGGACAGAACAAATGTAGTTAAACCTCAATTTTGTACAGCAACCTATAATATTGATGGTTATTATTTGGTAAGTATATCGAAGCATGAATACGATGAAGATGGGAGAAGAAAAGAGGAACATATCCCCAATACTGAAAAATATGCCTTATTGGATGCAAGAGGTAATTTTGTCATCAGTTTTTCTGATAATTATAACTACATCATTATTGATAGCGGATTGATTAAGGTAGAGAAAGATAAGCGTTATGGAATTTTAGATGCGAAAAAGAAAGTGATGATTCCATTGATTTATGAGGAGTTGGAAGTAGAAAATAAGCAAATTATTCTCGCTAAAAAGAAAAATAAAATGGGGGTGCTCAACTTAAAAAATGAAGTGATTATCCCGTTTCTTTATGATAAAATATATGGGTTTTCATCTGTAAAATCAGACGACAATTTTTATCTCATTGTTTCTAAAGATGGTAAAAGTGGAATTATTGATAAGCAAAACCATTTTGTGATTGCTTTAGGTAACCACGATTTTCAGTTCGTGACAAAAAAATCTATTGGTTTAAAAATAGGAAACAAATTTAAACTGGTCGACTTTAATTTGAAACCAATTTTAAATGAGGACTTCGATACGCTATATCTTGTTAATATCGATGGAGATGAAATTTATGCTGAAGCAAGAGGTGTAGGCTTTTATTTTACTTTAGCTGGAGAACTTTTGAGAAAAGACCCGTTAGAGGGAGAAAAAGTGATTGAAAAACCTTAGGATATAATCAATACTGATAAAATTCACTTAACATGAAGAAATTCATTATCGGACTTTTTTTAACGTTAATTGCTTCATTTTGCATATACAACATCCTTGTCCCCATAAAATACAGCAACAGTTGCCACGATGAGAATCTGTATAGATATCGCTTTTCAGTTTTCAAAATAGATACAAGCATAATAGGAGAGGTTGAACAAGAAAAATTAGGTGGTTTTTCAAAATATATTGGTATTGATAAAGTTCCCTGTCTAGATACTATTTTAAAAGCAAAACTAACAATCCAAGAAAAATCGATAGATAGCCTGCACAAGTTACACGGCTGGCGGTTACTAAAATGCGGTTTATGGATAAGTAAAAATGGCGACATCGCTTTTAAATCAGACTATCTACTGCGTGGAGATACTCGGATGGGTTTAACAGCAAGCCGTTTTATGACCAAGTTTGGTTTTGATGAAGAAATAAATCCAACACTGAAATCTGTGATAGATACTGCAACTTTTAAACAGCTGACGTATAGTTTTTATCGGGATAAAAATAACATTTACCAATATTATGGAACGTCTGGCGGTGGTCGGTTTTCTAATTTTAAAGAGGTAGAGCCCAAACTTGATGTGGTAACATTTAAGATATTGAACGACAATTATGCAAGAGATAAAAACTTTGTTTATGACGGTAGACAAGGGTTGATGGCAGATGCTGATGTGAAAACATTTATCGTTTTAAAAGATGAACCTTTCGCAAAAGATAAAAACAATTATTATCAATGGGATGGTATCATTGAGAAAGAAGAACAGCAGGATAGTACTGTTAAACAAGCAATTAAAAAATTAAATAAGTTAAAGAATGAAAAACAGCAAATACCATAGCTTCTATAATTAATTTTCTACAAAATGATTAAAAAAGACCACGTTAATAATTTTAGTGCAACGCTAAAAAGAATTTTGGATAAAGAAATTACACTTGGAAACAAAATTGTAGAAACTTCCGAAGGTTGGCCACATGCAAATTCTATCATGGTTTTTCTTGAAAAACCTTTTTTTCAGAAATACCAACTGGAGAAAATCGAGTACCGTCACATTAACGACCCGCATTATTGGAAAGAAGAATATTTTGATGGCGAATTAAATCATACTTTAGCGTGTAAATTTTAAACGATTACAAGATGAAACTAATTTTAATTTTTCTTTTTGGAATAGCTTCAAGCTTTACGTTTGCGCAAAAGGTGCAACAGAAAAACGACTATCTGATTTCCTACAGTGTTAAACAAGATATTGGAGCGTTGTTTGGCTACAAACATCGAAGTGGTAAAATCGCCATAGAAGCTCAATTCTCGTCCATAAATACGGATACATTGTACAACATGGGAATTGTATTAAAAGATTGGCAGTGGGTAGGAATTGATATAAAGGAAAAAGTTATTTTAATTCCATTTATTTATGATAACGGGCCCGATTATGTGGAAGAAGGCTTATTCAGGTTTGTAGAAAATGTAAAAATAGGTTTCGCCGACTTAGACGGAAATAAAATTATTCCTGCACAATATTCATTTGCCACTTTTTTTAAAGAGGGTCTAGCAGACTACTATATAGGCGGAGATAGAATTTATGAAAATGGTAAAAGCCGTAAACAAAATAGCGCAGATGGAACTTTAAGTGAAGGAGATGTTCATTGGACTTGGGGTGGAAATATCACAGAAAACGGTTATTTAAACCAATTTGGTCAAAGATTTAAAGAAGTCGGTGAATTTAAGAATGGTAGGAGAGAAGCATTGACTGTGGATGGAAACAAAGTCTGGTTGGATAAAGCAGGAAAAATAATAAAACGACAATAATATTTTTTGAAAGTAAATTATATAAAGATGATAAAGTTACTAATAAGAGTATTCCTAATTACATTACTAGTTTTTGGCGGATTGTTTCTGTTAAGCTTGTTCAAAGATGATGGTAATATTGGTTTTCCATTTTGGTTTTATAAAGACGTGTGTGAAATGACGATGAGTATAGAAACAGGCGAAATGGGTGGAATAACGTATGCAGTTTCTTACGTCAATTTGTTTTTGGATATATTGATTTCTATTGCAGTTGCAACTTCAATTTTGTTTTGTATGAGGAGAAAAAATATGAAATTACAAAACTTTAAAAAAGGACCATAAAAAACACTTAATATTAAATATTCAAAAAAACCGAAAAAATGCTAAACGAAACCGAAACTACTAAAATCAATTTTGACAATTCAAAAAGAAGAAAAATTTTATTCATTGGGGTTGGCGTCCTCATCTTCTGTGCCTTATTCATTGGACTTATTATCGCGGCAGATGTTATCAAAATCTTTTATCTCGCAATGTTTATTGTAATTTTGGTTGCAACGATTGTCATACTTATCAAATCTGCGAGAGAAATGAGTAGTGAAGATCAAGTTGGATTATTGCTGAACCCAATGGGATTTACTTTTAACGGCACAGGCGCTGCTAAAAAAATGGGGCAAATATGTTGGGTAGACATAGAAAATTTGGAAGGGAAGGAAGTATATAGGACTAAACAACTCTACTTAAAACTGAAAAATCCTCAAAAATACAACAAGGAAATTTCTGAAATTGAACTCGTCAACAATGGCGTATTCATAAATGCAACCGAGCTTAAAATTAGTTTTGAAGAACTTATAAGCTTAACTGCTAAATATTTAGATAAATATGGTAAAGCTAGTTCTCCAAGACTGTAATCTACATGATTGTACAAGCGTATAACTTTCTTTGTTGATACGAAAAAACTGAACTAATTTTTTACGAATATTTAGAAAGAAAGTACAGATATAAAGTCAAAACCTACATATATTTATTTCAATTTTTTGTTGTCACTTTAGTTATTAACTTTGATATTAATGATAAAAATTTCGTCTATCGTGTTAAAGAAAATAGAGTTTACATTTTCTTTTTTTTTATTACTCATCTTGTTTTTGGTGTCATCTTGTACGCAGAAAAATAAGGAGAAAGTTGTTGTTGTGTTAAAAAATCAAAATAAGGTTTTATCTCAAGATGATTTGTCGACTGTTATTTCATTTGACACCTTGAGCACTGCTGCAATGAAGAAAAAGTTGAACGAGAAACTGGCATTGCTTCAAAACAACACCGATGAAGAGGCAAAAGCTTACTATTATTATTTCGCGGGGCTAAAATACAAATGGGCAAAAAATAGAGATAGCACGAAATTGATGTTTGAAAAAATTAATGTACCTCATGGAGATGATGCTATTTATTTTCTTAAAAATATCAGTTTGCTCAATCAAAGAATGAATGATGGCGTGGCGGTCAAAGCTCAAATTATGGATAGCATTCATCAGCTAACAGAAAAAGCAGAAAAGGAAAACAGCAAATTAACCTACAGATGCTATGACTTATTGGCAAAAGCCTACTACCAAAATCACGATGATAAAACGTCGTTTCAATATGTAGAAAAATATTATGCGAGTCACCCCTTCAAAAATCATCCGATAATTGAACAAAGGTATTATGATATTTCGTTTTTATTGGCTTCCAGAATGAGCGATTACAATAAAATGTTGGTCAGTAATGCCAAGGCTAGAAAGTTAGCACTTGCCATTAATGATAGTTTAGCGCTTGCCCGAACATATGATAATGAAGCTCAGATTTACGACAGACAATTGGATTACAGTAAAGCACTTAAATACAGTAAAATTCACATCAATTATTTGATTAAAACAAACAATATAAACGATGTAGCCTACTACAATTTGGCGATTAGTTTTTCTAAAGATAACAAAGGCGATTCTGCCATATATTACTTTAAAAAAGCCATTATATTGAACAAAAAGCTAGCGCCTGAAAAACCTAAATATTTTTATTACAAAGGTTTAATGGATGCATACGAATTGCAAGGGAATTATAAAATGGCATTGGTGGCTTCGGAAAAGGCAAATGCAATTGAATTGCAAACTATCAAGGAAATTGAATCTGTAAAAATTGCAGAGATTAAAGAAAAATATGAGGCTGAAAAAAAAGATAAGAATATTCTATCACTACAGAACCAGAATGATTTGAGCAAGAAGATTATTGCGCAACAAAATATAACTATGCTGTTATCGTCCTTGATTTTTTTGGGCGTCATCTTTTTTTTATATTTCAGCTATAGTCAGCGTCAGCTAAAACAACGAAACAAACTGCTGAATTCAGAGAATAAGCGATTAAATATGGAGCAAAAATTGTTGCAGGTGCAACTCAATCCTCATTTTATATTCAATTCTATCGCCAATTTACAAAGTTTAGCCGCTTCAGGTAATACTAAAGATACCGTGCGTTACCTTACTGCCTTCTCGGTTCTTTTGCGAAATATTTTGGAACAAAGTCGCAAGGATTTTATTGGTTTGGACGAAGAAGTAGCTACTTTAGAAAATTACATAAAACTGCAGCAAATGCGTTACAAACATATGTTTGATTATAAAATAAATATCGCCAGTGATCTTTATCTTCCAGGTATTTTAATACCACCAATGCTGATTCAGCCATTTGTAGAAAATGCCATTGAACACGGCTTTAGAAACATAGATTACACAGGTTTAATGACTGTTGATTTTAGAGTAGAAAATCAGCAATTGATTATCTTAGTTGATGATAATGGAAAAGGGATTGAAGTAAAAACTCCAAACGATCAGAAAAAACAATCACTTGCAGGAATTATTTTGAAAGAACGATTAGACGTTGTTTTCAATTCTCAAGGACAAGAAGCTAAATACGAACAGATGGACAAAAAACAAGACGGAAGTCACGGCTATACCGTCAGAATTGTAATTCCAGAAATAAAAGATTAAATATTATGCAGATGAAACTATATATTATAGAAGATGAGGTGTTGATATTAGAACATTTAATACAAGTAGTACAAAAAATTCCTTACATCCAATTGGTGGGAACATCTGCGAGCGTAGCAAAATCTGCCCTAGAAATCCCAGTACTTAAACCCGATATGGTTTTAGCAGATATCAGATTAAAAGACGGCGATAGTTTTCAATTGTTTGACAAAATAGGAGTAGAGGATTTTCAGCTTATATTTTTAACTGCCTACGATCAGTATGCTATTCAGGCTCTAAATATGGGTGCTTTCGGTTATTTGCTAAAGCCAATTGATGAAATTGAACTTACTAATTTATTGAATAAATGCTTTCATCATAGAGAGCAGGAAACGGCCAACCAGCAACAATTGGCTATTGCCAAAGAACAGTATTTGACACATGGGGTTTCTAGTATTAAACGGATTGCGTTAAAAAGTATGGAATTTATAGAAATAGTACCAATTGAAGACATTGTATATTGCAAAAGTGACAAGGGATACACGTCTTTTTTTCTAAAAAATAAACGTGAGATCGTAGTTTCTAAAGGTTTAAAGGAATACGAAATTATATTAACAGCACATGGCTTTTTGCGTTGTCATCAGTCTTATATGGTTAACTTTATGTACGTTAGTAAATATTATAAAGAAGGCTATCTTATATTATTGGAAAAAGAAAATATTCCAGTTTCTGCCCGAAAAAAGGAAGAAGTGATGCGGTATTTAGATAATATTGCTTAAGTGGGAAGCGATTATATTACTAATTTTGAGCGAAAGCAGGCAATTCGCAAGAACATCTTTTATGGTTTTATATGTTTGTTGCTTGTTGGAATACCCCTTTGGTTTTATATACATTCCTATCTAGAAACCATTGGGATTGGAATAGACAATCTGGGTGTAGAGCGATACGATGAACGAATGAGAGATGCCCTTATGTTCACGCTAATTTTGATGGGAACGGTCTCGGTTATTGCTATTCCTATACTCATTTTTATAAATAACTTTTTTAATGGTTACCAGCGTGTGTTACAAAAACTCACACTTTCTGAAATTGAGATTTTAAAAAAAATTAATGATGCGTTGTATGGGGTTGATAAGTATATGCCTTCGTTCATTATCACATCCCAAATTTTATATGTTTTTTCACTCCAGCGATATGTGATTCCGTTTGACAGAATTACAGCGCACAAAATTTCGATCCGGCATGTAAAAAATGGTTTTATGTACAAGATTGAGATTAATACAAGTGATGCTAAATATTATAATTTCAGCATTTCAAGCAATCCGGTTCAATTGGAGCAGTTGAAGTTGAGATTGAATGGATAGCTTTTTTTGTATGGTAGTGTGATTTATAACAATTGAACCGTTAATTATTTAGTTAAATTCGGTGCGGCAATGGTTCTGGAAGCAATGGAATTTATATAAAATTCTAGTTCATTTTGCTTCATTAAACCAAAAATAAACCATGAAATAATAAAATCAACATACCAGAAAAAACCTGATTTTATCAATGTCCACAACAAATCAGAATTTTACATTTTTGAAAGTTTGATTTTATAGGAAAACTGAAGCTAAACTGTACGGCTCAAATAGAAAATAATTGAGCTGGAAAAGGAAAAACCCAAGATAAAAATGATCTTTTTGAATTCTAATAATTAATTAAGGAGAGAAACAGGAACCCATGACTGAGATACAAAATCGCAATAATATTATTTTAGATGCATTTAACCGGTTTGCTGATGTTGGATATACATTAAGCGAATCGACAATTGAGGTTATAGATGAATCTACTAAGTGCGACCGTATTACTGTCGAATATCAATCAATAGATAGACTATTGCGGGTTCAATACTTATCTAGTTTAAATTATATTTCTGAAATTCCTAACCAAAATCTAATTGAATGCGTCAATATTGTCATGACGAACAAAGAAAGAAACGATGGGAGTTTTAATGACAATCATTTAGATATAGTTCACTATTTCCGATTGACTAAACCTGAAATTTATAAAAGTGAATTAGAGCTATTTAATAACTCTGACAAAAGTGGTATTCAACTAAAGGAATTTGAAAAAGATAAATCTTTATGCAGATATGGTTCTTAATAAGCTTAAAGAAGTAACAACAGGTAAACAATGGGTTTCAGCTAGTATGACACGTTTAGACGGTTGGAGAATACAAACAGAAAAGGGAATTAAATTTTATGATAATTAGTGTAAAGAAATTACAAAAATGGCTGTTGACTTGTAAGGCAAATCTAAAGCTAAACTGTATTGCTCAAATAGAAAATAGTTGGACTGGAAAAGGAGAGAACATTACGGAAAACGAAATCACTACTTTTTCTAAAATCTACCAAGAAGCTTCAAAATTTGAATTATGAAATTATCCTGATTTAATAATTGTCGTAAATAATGCAAAGCGATATTTAACGGAGCATACAGCATTAAGTGAAGAAAGCATCAAACAAATTGTCAATACAATTTCTTATGAATGGAAATAAATATAGCGTGTTGATCACAAACATAAATTATGACTGAAAAAGATAAAAAATTTATAGCTCATTGGGAAAATGAAATTGAAAAGGGACAGTTACAATATCATCTGAAAATAATTGTATTTACTTGCCTAGTGAGTACAGCAGTAATCGTAGGCTATACTTGGGGAAACATTCCTGAAAACAAATTCTTTGAATCGTTGGCGCCACTTTCAATTTTAATTTTTGCGCTTGGCATTCCGCTAGGAATTGTATTTGCTTGGCAGTTTTGGAGCAGAAACAACAACAGGTACAAATTTTTGACAACCGGAAATGAATTGTTAATCAATAAGGAAAAGAAAAAATGGTTTGAAAGGGATAAAATATGGGATGTTTTGGCAAGTAATATAGGTGCTGTTTATTTTCTTTTGTTATACACGTCCATTTTCTTGTTTGACAGTGGAAACCCCTCTGCAATCAAATACGGCATTGTATTTACGATACTTTCCTATTTGATTACGCTATTTGTTTATATTGTTTATCGCTATTTCGCTGATAAATCAGGAGAAACAAAAAAGTTCCCTTTGTTTTTTAAAATTGCGTTTCCGTCTATCATCTTATTGACTATAATTTTATGGTTCGTTATATTTTATAAAGCATAGCAAATTAGAAAACGAACCTCTAAAATCAGTTTGGAAATATGTAGGTTTTTTTATTCAGCTGAATATTGCTCGTCTTAAAAAATAAGTAATTTTTCAAACCTGCAGGTTTCTTTATCCGCCATGTTACAGAGACCCAACATAAGTCGGCGTTTTAAAAAATCAATAGATAAATGGGGATTTTAAATAGCGTATTTAAACTTCAAACTAAATCAAATGATATGGATACTTTGAATTTAAAAGACTTGGAGTCAATACTCAGAATTATTGTTGATTTATATCAAGAAATTTGGAATGACTCAACAAAATGGAAGGAAAATGTTGTTAAAATTGAGAAATATTTAAACGGAGTATTAGCGGTAAATCCAAATGATACCAGAGTATTGACTAATCTTGGCGCTATATATTCGCTTAGAGGAGAACACAAACACGCACTGAAAGTATTGCTAAAAGCGGAAAAATTGAACGCTGCCGATGCCAATCTTTACAACAACATTGCAATTGCAAAAATAAACGTGGGGACAGAAATGAAAGATGCGAAGAAATATTTTGAAATGGCTAAAAAGCTAAAACCTAACGAACTGACAATTGAATCTTATTTTGACCCTCATGGATACTAAAAAATGTTTTATATCCGATGTAAATATAGTCAGGGATGTAATCAACACAAAAAATTTAACATAAAACCAATGCTAATCGATAATCGACTTTTCGTCTCTCTACAGGAAATAGCTAAGCTAAAAATAAATAAAACTCAGAAAAAGTTTCAAAAAAAAACACATCCTAAAATAGAAGGTGTTTTTTTGTTAAAAGCGCTAAACTTAAACTTCTAAACCACCCTCTATGCCTCCGTCTTCGATTTTAGCCCCTGTTACAGCGGCGAAAACCATTTTTGCCATCGCAAAAATTTTGTTGTCTTTGGTTTCATAATAATAGCCATCGTCAGGCTTAATGCCGATAACCGTAATCCACGGATCGTCTTTGCCATCAAACCAAGCATCTGCGAAATGGCTATAGTATTTCTCAATCAATTCTCTATCTTTTGAAACTACTGCCCGTCCCTGAATAAATACGTACTCATAAGAACCGTTATTTAAAAAATAAAGTTGTGTAGTGGGGTCTTTCTCCAAATTTTGATTGTGAGTGCTTTGTGAAGAACTTATTAACCATAAAGTACCTTCGGCATCCACTTCTTGCAAAGACATCGGAATGCTGTGTGCAGCCTTACCAATGTTCGTTACGAAAAAACATACTCCAGCTTTCTCAGTTAATTTTTTGATTGTCTCAATTGCTTCTTTTCCGCTAAGATCTTTGTGCGGTGATTGTGCTTGTCCCATAAATTTAAATGATTAATTGTTAAATGATGTTGGAATTAAGTAACCTCTCTACAAGGTGCTACCAGTTTCGCTTACCTAAAAACAATCCAAAACCAAATAAGTTTTAAGTTAATTGCAACATTAAAATTTTCGAATAGTACTAATTTTTCCGTTAGTTAAACTGTTGAATTGCTTCTTTTAATTTTTTTATATCTCTGTTAAAAATGGCTAAATCTTCCTGAAAATACACCTGTTGCTCGCCTTTTCTCTTCACTATAAATGTTTCCTTTGTTTTTTTTAATAAGGAGAACAGTGGTCTGTCTTTAAAAGCAACCTTATATTCAACAATCGAAAACTGATAACTAGCTAACGGATAAAAGTGTTTTCCAATTTTAACCCCATCGGCTTTAACAGTGCAAAGATTATTGCGATAGGTGAAAAACACCATCAGCGGGAGCAAAACAAACCCACCTAAACTAAATGCACCTAACCCAATTACGTTACCTGTACCATCGATGATACTTAGCAGGTTTGCAATTGATGCGTAAACAATAATTAGGCATAACAAAGCGTAAAAAATCACGGTTGTTTTTGATAAACAAATTTTGTATTCCATTGTTCTGGTTTTTATTAAGGTGTTTTTTGTTTGGTTTTCGGCAGAGTTCGTAACTCTAATTTTTTATTAGTCAGACTTCAAGACCTATCCAATAAAAAATCAATCTTCATCTTTTTTTACCTGCGGAATGTCCAGTTCAAAGGGAATTTCCTCACTCAAACCTTTCTCGGTATTTATAAACCTAATGATGACTTTTTCTATTTTTTCAGCATATTTATTGGTCACAAGACTGGTCGCGTCGTCATACTTTTGATTGATAATGTCCATTGGCTTTGTTCCGCCTTGCTTATCAAATACTAACAACTCTACCAAATTTATCTTATCAGGGTCGTTATTGTAAAATTTCAAGTTGTTGCCATTGCTATCTATCGTTATCCATTTCGGTAAATTATTAGGCGTGAAAGTTTTATCGTAATAATTGGGAACTTCTAAACTTATTTTGCCAATTACTTTTTTAGCATTCTGCAATGTTGGAGAAAACTTTACTGCACTTAAATTACTGTTCTGATTGCCATAACCTACTCTAAAATAATCATCCGCATCTTGATAGTCAGTTACCGCAACGGTATCTTTTGCATCGCCAATAAGCTTCATCTCACTAAAATTCCAACCGGTACGCTCATTATTATAACCATAAGACAATGAGGCATAAATTAGGATGTTATCTGGTGCATTTAATTTCCCGGATACGGTGGTACAATTGATTTTTAACAGTTTATTTACTTCCTCTTTTTTGATGTTGGTAATCGGTAAAACTTCGCTTTGTTCTTTAACAGAAGCATTGTCTACTGGTTTTTGAGGAACAACATCGCCAAGGTCAATGGTTTCTACATGCCCTTTGTTAGACCTTAAAAAGAAGTCTACTTTCCCAACCTTACCACTTGCTTTTAGCGTTACAATATCAATCGGATGAAATTTATGGAGTGGATCTTCATCCAGTTCTTTGTATTTCTGTTTTATATTATAGTAATTTGAAGTTAATTCAGGATAAGGCATGTCATGGTTTCTGTACCACAGATAATGTCTAAAATCGTTAACAGAACCTTCACTTGCCAATGTTTTACCTTTTTCGTCTAAGATATTAATGGATAAGCGAGAAAAACTTTCTCTCGTCAAACTGTCTGTTTTACTTGTTCGCTCGGTGTTTGGAGCATCTACCTGTTCGCTAACAAATAAATAGTTCTGATATCCCGGCTCTTTTGGTTCTTTATACTTTTGTTTTTCACTAAAATCTTTCCGTTCAGCACTATCATAAGTATAATCATAACTTTGTCGCATCCCTTTATTTTCGATCATTAAAGTAACGCCATCATTAGTCATGTTAAGCAAGGTAATTTCTACACTGTCTTTCATTATGCTTTTACCGATGTCATTTTTATCAACAGAAAATTTGTAATATTTAGCGGGTACAAAAACAGAGAACTTTGTATTTACAGAACCATTTTTGTCTTTTATCATCACAAATTGATGTGGATATTGAAGTTTTAAGTCACCAAAATCTGGCATAAATTCCCTACCATTATCAATCAGTTTAAAGTTTTTAAGAAATTTAGATTTATAATCAGCAATGTTAAAAGTGCTATCCAAGTAAACTGGAGCTCCAATATTTAAGTCGTATAAATCGAAATTATGGAAATATCCAGTACCATGATATTGGTCTTCAAGTTTTGCATAATCAAGAAATAATTTTTGCCTTTCATCCAAGCTAGATTTGCAGGCTATGGTTAATATGCTCATTAAAAATACGATGCTTAAATATGTAATTGATCGCTTATTATTTTTCATGTATTGAGTTTGTTCGTTTTAAAAGGTTTTTATTGAATATAATTTGCCAACAAGCAAAAAACCGTCTCGAATTAAGTATTCTCCTTTTCTAAGTATTTTTTAATTGCTTGTTTCACAAAATAATTTCTTCCCAATACCAATGCAAGCATCACCACCATTAATGGAATGAAAAACTGGGTGCCTAATTCATTTAGAAAATGTACACTCCTTGCAAATAAACCGCCTTGTTTCAAACCTTTATATGCTAAAATTGCATCAAGATTAAAATAGAATACCAAGATAAATGCTAGGAATATCAGTGCTAAGAATATTTTGTAAGACTTTGATTTGAAAGCCTGCTTAAAAATAATTAAACGTTGATCAAAAGGTATTTTACCAAGTGCAGGAATCTGCTTCGTAAGGGTTTCTATTCTCTGTTCGGGATTTTTTGAAAGCATTTGCGGATAATTATTCGAATAATTTTATAGTTTTTAATTATTGTTATCGTATCGTAAATATAACCGATAAATATTTAAAAAATTAGGAGATTTTATATTCACTTACTTTAAGTATAAATTCGTTGCGAATGAATGAATTTTTGTAGCATAGAAAGCAAATTAGATTTAATGTTTTGGGTTGTTTTGCCAAATCATTCGATATCCGCTAGTGATGATTTCCATTTCATAAGGTCGCTTGGCATAATACACATTGTCTTTATTGCTGAACAGGATAGTGCCGAAAGCAATGCAACAAAAACTTAATATCCAAAGCGTAACCGTTAAAAATTTATTGATCGATATTGTAATCCAATATTTATTAAAACAAAATACCAATACGAACCAAAAAACGAAGTAAATGGTTATATCAGCTAATAGTTCCAATACAAAAACTTGATGGGATAATGAAGTGACCCAACCTCTGCCAATATAGACAAACGGAAAGCCGAAAAACAATGTTTCTGAGGCGTCAATAGGTAAAACTGACCACCATTTAGTGAAAATTGTAAATGAAATGATGGTTAAAGGAATGATAATTTTAAATAGGAGTGCTTTCATTTTTGCTATTTAATAAGTGGATGCAGTTTTAAACTCTTGACACCTATTTTTTGTCCTTGTAAATAGTAATAGAAGAAATTTCGTTAATTTTTTTAGTACGGATTAAAGCAGTATTGATTACAATATCTTTAAAAAATAAATCCTTATAAGGATATGGGTAATACTGATTGGTTATGATGACCAATTCTTCAATTTTCGTATCGGTTATACTTATTTTACCTAAAAAAGGTTGACTTGGCATGTGCTCATATTTCTTTTTTTTTGATAATTGAATTTCAAACTCAACCACATTTAAAGTTGGAGAAGCTTTATCTGAAATTGTGCTGATACCAAACTCATCCCAAACTTGTTTACTTGTCCAAGAAAATCCTCTATCGTGATCGGGTGCTCCTTCGTAAATTCTACATGGCTCTCCAATTAGTAGTTTTAAATCAGCAAGCGGAAAGGGGAATTCGAATAACTTGTTGTTAATCTCAATTCCGGTTTCTGTAATGTTTAAGGAAGAAACTGTTGGTGGCATTTGATTTAGATTTATCTTTTGGTCAAGCTCCTTAAAAAGTCCCAGCTTTCTTTATCATTTGGTGGTTGGTAATTCAGCAATAGACAGTTGAAAGATAAAATTTGCAATTGTTTTAGCATCAATTTCATCTTGTCTTTTTCGGTTAGTTTTTGATTTTTCTCGATCGCCACCGCATTTTTGTGTCGAATTTCGTCTAATGATTTAAATTATCAATCACCTTAATCGGTTGATTGATCAAAATTTACCAAAAATTAAAAATATAGAAAGCGCTTAATATTTAAAATAATAGTAAAATAAAGGAACCGACATTAGCAGTAGAGTAGCAATAAAAATAATTGCCGTATTTCGCAATTTTAGTTGGCTGGTTTTATGAAATTTATTGATTTCGTAAATTAAAAACGCCATAAATAAAACTACAAAAACTACACTTAGTCTAATAAACATCGCACCTTCGTCTAAGAAACCAAATTTGGTATTTAGCACTTCATCAGGTACTAAATAGTGTGCTCCATTCCAGAATAGTACGATCACAACCACTAGAATGATGATTTTTATGATGAGGTATTTAAAAATATTCATTTCTGACCCAATTCAAATTAAATCAACATTTACATACTTTTGCTCACGCCACGAAAAGCACTCGGATTGTAGAAACGTTTAGTAGTCAAACTTTGCAACCGTATGGGTTCTTTATTCTTGTCAAAAAATATTTTAAACTTCTTAACAGCTTTGCTATCCGTTTCTGTAAGAATTAATAGATCATTTTTAACTTCGAATCTGTAAATAAGTGTTTTGGAAATAAAACTAGGATTAGTCAAGACGCCATTTTCATCAGGTTTAATGGTGCTGTTAAAATCAAATGGTTCATCCTTAAAATTTTCTTCGATAGTTACCAAATCATACTCAAATTGTATGTTTTCTTTAAACACTGTATTTGCTGGTAAAAGCTTTTGATCTGTAACAATTTGCCAAGAAAATGCTTTTCGAATGCCAAATGGGTAACTTTTTGTTTTAATTGGTGCATTTGTTTCTTGTTTCGAAGTTTTGCTTTTAACAACAGTTGGTTTTTTTTGACCGAAAGCTGTAATGCTCACAAAAGTTAGGATGATGAATAGGTATCTCATGGTTTTCTTTCTCGCTGTCAAAGACTGCATTTTTAGTTATGTAAATTTATATTTTATTAAAACTCTAAGAATCTGCTCCAGCCATAATTAACTGTTCTACAATTTCATTAAAACCTTTTTCAGATGCGTAATGTAAAGCAGATTGTTGGTCGTTGTCTTTTTCGTTAACGGATGCTCCATTACTAATTAGAATCTCAGTGATATCATTGCAACCACACATGCTTGCTACAATTAGCGGAGTTTCCCCTTCATTGTTTTTCACATCCACATCCATTCCTTTTTCAAGAAGTAGTTTTACAATTTCCTTGTTTCCTCTTCCGCATACAAAATGAAGAACTGTATTACCGTCCAGTCTTCTCAATAGCAAATCTGCTCCAGCATCAATCAACAATTGGGCAGTTCTCAAGTTGTTATTCATGCAGGCCATCATCAAAGCGCTTTCGCCTTGATCATTCAGCGTATCAATTTTTATGGCTTGAGTTTTAACCAACTCGTTAACCACTTCGGCGTTATTGTTATACACAGCCTGATGAAGTGCGGTATTTCCGTGGCTATTTTTCTCGTCACTTTCTCCCATTAACAAAGCAACAGTATCTCTCAATCCTCTACTCGTAGCATAATCTAATGCGCTATGTCCTTCGTTGTCTTTAATGCTTTTATCCGCACCTTTTGTAAGTAGAAATTTTGTAAACTCTGTTTTTGCTTGCGATAGGGAATAAATAAGTGGCGTTTTTCCTTCTTTATCTGTCGCATTAATATCGGCACCAGCTTCTAACAGAACGGATACAATTTCCTTATTTCCACTTTGCGAAAGAATATGTAAAGGCGTTGTGCTGTGGTTGTTTGCCAAGTTCACATCGGCCCCGCCTTCTACTAAAAGCTTAACAATATCTCTTGCACCTTTTTGACTGGCGTAAAATAATGGCGTATTGCCCATTGCATCACGTTTATCGAGATTGATCCCGCCTTTTTTAAGGAAGGTTTGTACAATTCCTTTTTGATTGTTTTTGCAGGCATTTAAAAATATAGCATCCATTTGTTTTGTGTTTTATTAAGGTTGTTGTGATTTTAAATTCTGAACTTTAGTTACTGTCTTTCTAAAAACCAAGCCACCAAATTCTCATTGTCTTTTTCTACCGCATAATCTAGAGCAGATTTTTCTGAATTATCTTTTGCGTTGACTAATATATCTCCAAATTGTTCCATTAATTCGCAATAGGTTTTTGCCGTAGATTTTTCTGAATTATTAGTGGCATAGATGAGTGCTGTCTTTCCGTCTTTATCTTTCAAATCTGTTTTTGCACCTTGCTCTAAAAGCATCAAAAATTCTTTTTCTGCTCGCCTTAAATCTGTTAAGCCTAAATACATCAAAGCAGAAATTCCGTCTCTATTGGTTTTGTTTACATCTGCATCTGCAAAAATGGCTTCTTCCATTATTACTTTCGCTATCGAATTTCCATTGAATAATTGCAAACTATCTGCATTTTTTGCAGAAAGGGTCAACAATGTATTTTCTTCATCATCCATTAAGGTATTGATATCAAAACCTGCTTTAACAAAAGCTTGTAATATTTTTTGGAATATTTTATCCTCAAACTGGTTAGAATTGGTGTTGATTGTAGAATCTGTTGCGTAAAGATATCGTAACGGATGCCAAGATTTACTATCCATCAATTGAACATCTGCTCCATTTTTCAACAATAAATCAACAATTTCAAAATCATGCAAAATGATAGCGATGGCAAGTGGCAACATCCCGTGGTAGCGGTCACCTTCTTTATCATATTCCTCATTCAAATTTTCACCGAGTTTAATTAAAGCATCAACAGCCTTAACATCTTGATTGATGCAAGTTTGATAAATATCTTGACCGCCAGCCTGAATATACCAATCAACATTTTCTTTATTTGATAAATCGTCGCCTTTTAAAAGTGCACCGGCTATTTTTGATTTAACCTTAACAGCAATGTCGATGGCGGTTTCCCCGTAGTTGTTTTTTTGAAAAGGATCCAAGCCTGCTTCAATACCCATGGAAATAAAATTTACAAAATCTGATAAGCGATTTTGTTTAAGCTGATATCTCCATTCTAATTCCGCTTTTCGACTCACATCTCTTCTACTGTTTTCATCATAATGGGGTGCTTGTACAAATTCCAGATATTCGTCCTGAGCGGATGATAAATCGGAAGCATATGAACCCGAATTTTCTGCACAAATGTGCAATAATGTGTTTCCTTTGCTATCTGCCCAATCTATTTTTACTCCAGCATCTTGGTAAGCTTGAAACATTTCAAAATAACCCGCTTTGGCGCCAAGCATCAAAGCCGTAAAACCTTCACTGTTTTTCCGTATCGGACTCACTTTATTAGCCAACAACCTTTTTGTTGTTTCGTAAATTTGTCCCTCGCTCATGGTGTAAGAACGGCCAAATTCTGCTTCGGCCATGATATGAAGTAAATTATTACCATAGGCATCTTCAACGCCCATTGTTCTCCAACCTTGAGCAATCAGTTCATCAATCATTTCGAAATTTCCAAAAGCGCAGACTTGTTTCCACAACTCAATTTTCTCTTCATCAGTTAACTCTCCTTCAGCCAACCCACTTTTATAGGTTTGATTGATTTCTTTAAAAGGAACTCTTTGTTGGTAAGCGCTTTGTATTTCGTATAAATTCATGGGGATTTTGATTAAGGTTGGCTGTGGTATTTTGTGATAATTCAATTGGTTGTTGATATTTTTTTTTATTCCATCTTTAACAGGATCAGTAAAAATGAAAATAGTAGTGAAGCGAACATCAATCTCAATCTGATTCTATTTTTTTTTAATTAATGACGTTAAATATTAAGGTTATTTTTAGCTTCTGCTAACGAATCCATTACATTTTTACATTTATTCATTTCGGGTAAAGCAGATAAACGGACCACTTCTTGCCAATTTTCTAGTAACAAATTTGCATCAACCAATAACCTACGAATTCTTAGTTTTACGATTGCAGGGTTTACACTAAAAACCGTTTCTGTCAGTGCAAAATGATGAGCATTGGTTTGATATTCTTGAATAATCAAGGGCTCTGGTAAATTACTAGCCTGTTTTGACAAACTAGATGGTTTAGCTGTTTTTTGTAAAGCTTCACTTAATGTAGAAACCACTTTTCCGTATTCCTCTGCAAAGAATTGACAAAGTGCCATATTATAAAGTAAGGCACCACTTGGATTTTTTGCATTTGCTATTAGTTCCTTAAATATTCCATAAGCCAATAACCATTGAGCGGAGTTGATGTAGATAACGCCATCGGTAAATAATTCGTTATCATTGGTTTGGTTATTCATTTTTTGGTTAATTAACATAGGTTTGTGGGTTTACAGCCTGCCATTACACAACTAATTGGACATGGTGCGAGGAAAAAGTAATGTTGTTATTTGATTTCTCTAAAATATAAAGTGCCCTGACTAAATATCCCAGCACCAATAAGTGTAATTGCACCAACTTTTACTTTTTCGGCTACTGTTAATGTTTTATTTTTTTCCATTGGATATGTTGTTTACGAAGATGAATTTAGAGTTTTCAAACTTTGAATTTGCCCTAAGTTTTTATCCGTAAACAATTAGTCTTTATTCGTTAGACAGGAAAAAATATTCGTTTAGTGATAGTTTGGCTGAGCTATCGAATAAAGTGTCAAGAAATCTTATCCAATTTTTTATTCCAGCTTTTTAAGGCTCGTTTCAATTCAACAGAAAAATAATAAAGAGACTCTTGGTCATCTGTGTTTTCCATCTGAATAGTTCTAGATTATTTTCTCTTAGAGGTCGAAACAATGGACAGAGGTTTTAAAACGATGTGAGGAAAAATTATTCTACAGATTTTATCTTGGTAATCAAACCACCCCCTAAAAAATCCTTCAATATCCCTTCAGAATTATCTCTAACGTATAAATAGTCTTTAAAACTTCCTTCGCTATTTTTTCCATTGCTTAAATAGTAACCAAAAAAATGGCTTGGACTAAATTCGAAACCATTTTTTTTTATTTTACAACAATAAAAATTCATTCCGCTATTTTCAATATAATAGACCCCTTTCCACCTTGCTCCAAAAATTCGACAAATTGTTTCTCCGAAATAAGCGGTTAATTCCGCTACTAATTTTCCGGATGCGACCCCATCTTTTGGAATTTCGTTTTCCAAAATTTTGTCTACTTCTTTTTCCAAACTCTCTATACTGAAATCTAATTTGTACCCTTTTCTTAAATACTTTTCACTTACTTTTTTAGCAATTTGTTTTGGGTCATCTTCTTCATTTAGTTTTTTCATAATTGTTGCTATATTCTAAATAACAGCCTTTTTTGTAAAGGCCTTAAAATCGATTTTTTATTAGAAATAGCAAATCTTCGTTTGTCATTTTCAGAAATGTTTTTTTAGGCTTACAATTCACTAAACCCTACATATCCATATCGTAAGTAAAGGTATTCCATCTCAATAACTCTAAATGATTCTTGCTTTTTGGTTTGGCGAAATAGAAGTTATGCATGTAAGTAACCGTATAAGGTATACTTTCTTTTTTCCAAAACCCCCTTAATGCGGGTGCACTAAGTAAGGCATTTTGCTCCCTTGTTATCGGATTATAGATAAGCTGTAAGGTTGCCATTTTGTAATTTTCTGTAAAACGAATCTTACAGCTATCTATTGGGTAAAGTTTTAGTTTGTTATTGAAAAACCGTTCTCTCTCATTGATCACCCACTCTGGCTTCATATTTCTTAACTGGGAAGATTGGTATTCGGCTACCTCTATTTTTTTTACAAACGCCTTTGCATTTTTATCATTTACATCTGCTACAATTGCTTTGTAACGAGCATATAAACTGTCTTTTAGATTCTTTTCCTTTCTTAAATCCACATAATCTTCTTCTTTAAAAAAATGATAAGCCGGTTTGGCCTTAAATTCTATTTCCTTCACATAATAATGCTTTTTTAAATCTTCTTCCGTTAAATCAGAATACAGAATCTCAAAATTCTCGTAAATTCCATCGTCTTGATCATCATCTTCGTCCAGTTCAATAGTTAAAATTTTATCGTCGCCTTTTGGCGTATAATTTTTCATTGCTTTAGAACTCAAGTCTAGTATCACTTCTAATTTTTGAGTGCCTGTTTTCTCTATTCCCATATCTAAATAGGTAAGCCCTTGCGATACCAATACCGGAAGAATTGGAAAGCCATTAATTAAAATTTGGGCTTGGTAGGCATTATAAATCGTTACAGTATAGCTACTCGCTTTTTCATTGTAAACAAGCTTATTGGTTAAGCCGACCTCTTCTTTAATTTGGCCTTTGCTACAACTTGTAAACATTAAACCTGCCACTATAATTAGTAAATACTTCATTCTGTAAGTGTTATTTTTTCTATTTGTTTTTATTGTAAAGCGCAATGCATTTCTCCTGATGATCAGCAAAAAAAAGCACTTAACATTTTAGTGTTTAAACTTGATAAACTACATGTCCATATCGTAAGTAAAAGTTCTCCACCTCAATAACTCTAAACTATTTTTGCTTTTTGACTTAGCAAAGAAAAAATAATGGTAATAATCTATAAATTTCGGGAAGGTTCCTTTCTCCCATATTCCTGATAAAGCAGGAAAGTTAATTTTTGAGTTTTTTGCACCATTTGATATATGATATTTTAATCCAATAGTTGCCATCTTGCCATTGTCTGTAAACACTAATTTGCAACTATCTATTGGAGGTAATTTCAGTTTGTTTTTAAAAAAACGTTCCCTTTCTTTAAATACCCATTCCTTTTCCATGTTGCGTAATTGTGCAGATTGATATTCCGCTACTTCAATTTTCTTTACAAAAGCCTTCGCATTTTTATCATTTACATCATTAACAATTGATTGATAACGAGCATATAAACTATCTAACAGATTGGGCTGTTTTCTTAAATCAACATATTCGTTTTCTTTAAAAAAATGATAAGCTGGCTCGGCCTCAAATTTTATCTCTTTGATGTAATATCCTTTTTTGAAATCTTCTTCTTTTAAATCTGAATACAGAACTTTAAAATTTTCCTCGTCTTCTTCGTTATTACCTTTTTTAAGTTCGATAGTTAAAACTTCATCGTATAAGTTAGGTTCAGGGTTTTTGAATGTTACTTGATTTAAATCCAGAATGACCTTAAATTTTTGAGAACCTACTTTTTCCAATCCTAAATCTAAAAAAGTTCCCCCAGCCCTAGGCAAAACGGGGTGAAGTGGAAAACCATTGATGAAAATCTCTGCCTGATAGGAATTGTTTACATATATAAGGTAATTGGTGCTCTTTTTATTGTAAACAAGCTTGTTGGTTAAACCCACTTCTTCCTTTATTTGGCCTTTGCTACAGCTCGTAAAAATTAAACTAGCTATTATGATTGGTAAATATCTCATTGTTAAATTTTATCTTTTTGCTTTGTTTTTATTGTAGATTGCTATACATTTTTCTTGATAATCAAAGTTGATAGCATCGGTAAAAGTTTCCAAATAGGTTTTCGGGAAAACCATTTCTACATTAATAATTTCCTTTACCACTTTGCCCTTCACCTCGGTTTCAATTATACCCGCGTATTTATTGGTCAATAAATCAACACTCGATTTGTAAAGTCTTTGGTTAGGATTATCTCTCCCCAAGACATCATCGCTTCTGCGCATTTGTACCAACTGCATTTTCTTAGCGACCTTGTTGTATTCGAAAACACTGATAAATCCCGAACGGTCGTAATCGTTCCAAAACTCAAAACCTTTTGTGGTTTGCACCAAGGTATTACCGAAATTTAAGTGGATAATCTCTTTGCTTTCTACTTTTTTATAGCGTTGTGTAGAAAGCCAGAGCACCAAAATGTCTTTATCACTATCTATAAACACACTGTCTTTCTTTCCATCTCCGTCAAAATCTTTCACAATTTTACGGGTGGTTTGTGCGAAAGCTAGGTTTGCCAATGCCGTAAATAAAAAAACGGTATAGTATTTCATTTCATGTAATTTTTTAAGTCCGTGTCAAAATATGGTATGTTTTCAATATGCTTTTTAGCAATAAAAATGTCTTTATCTATAACAAAAAGTCTATAAACCCTATCAACTGTCAATCTAAAATTCGGAATGTCGTTTTGTATAGTCTTGATTCCTAATTGTTCTAGTTTGTATTTAAAATCGTCAAGTATCTTGTTTGACCGTGTAAATGCAATTAAGTGCCAATGTTCAATTTTAGAAACAAATTCAGAATAGTAAGCCATCGCAACCTCTTTGTCTGCAGTTGAAAATATAGGCTTTGATTTTATCCCTCGTTCAGTGTAATAAACTGTCCAGTTTTGATTATCAAATCCTAAGCAATGAACATCATTTTTCATTGTGCCAACAATTCCTTCTATGTAAAAATTAGTATAACCTTCTGATATGAAATTATTGTAAAGGTTTTTTAAATCCATGGTTCCCTAATTATCGCCTGCTCTAAATATTTGAAATCCCCGACCGTTTTGTTATTTTCCAAAATAAAAAATACACGGCCTTTTCCATCATGATCCATAAAATACTCCTCACACAATAGCGTATTTTCGTCTACCAAATCAATATATAATATGGTTTTTGCGTTCCTATGAGTCAACTCACATTTAATGTGCTTTTTATCGCTTTCAACTTTGTAATACCCCGTCCAAATCTCTTTTTGTTTTGATTCATGCAAGCCTGCCATCCTTCTAATAAAAGTAATCCTATTCGTAATTTTCACTTCATTCTCTGAAATAAATTCGAGATACTGATAATATATAATCCCGAAAATAGTTCCACCATTGTGAATATCGGTCTCCGCTAAAGGTGCCGAGATATATGTTTTTCCTAAAACGTGGCTTGTGGTAATCATATTTTTTCAGCTTGTTTGTTGCACAATATATTTAGTCAAAGCATTAAATGCTTCGTAATGTTTAAATTCGAAATGCTTTTTGTTATGGGTATTTACTACCTATCATACAATACGCAAATCAATGGTATAGAAAATCTAATATCTGATTTTCAATTTATTTTAAAAATTCAACTATTTCTCTAAAATTTTTCTCCTTTGCAAATTCAATCGGCAGTTTACCATAGTAAATATCATCACCGCAATCAAAAGTTTCTGTCTTATTTTTATCGGCACCTCTTTTTATCAAGTATTTCACCATTTCCAGATTATTGTTTTTTATGGCGATAATTAATGCCGTTTGCCCTTCGCAATCATTATAATCTAAATTATCTTTTATTAAAACCAAAGCATTCAATGCTTCGTAATCTGATTTACGTACGGCCTCATGGTAAAACCACAAATTTCCACGAACATCGCCCACGTCTTGATTAGCGCCTTTTGATAACAAATACTTTGCGCCATCATAAAACTGGTAAAAACCTGCTTTACTAAATGAACCATTGTTTTTATAAGGAACGCCTTTACTGATGAGATACTTCATAATCTCTAGCCTATTGTATTCTGCAACGTCTAAAATAAGATCCTGTTTTTTATCATTAATGGTTGCGCCACCATCAATCATAAACTTAGCTAAGGTTATATTGTCGGCAGTCATAATTACCGCTTTCAGTGGTGTAATCTTGTTTTTTGGCTCGTAATTGGGAGAAAACTTGGTCTTCAGCATTTCAATTACTCGTTCTGTATTGTTGGCGAAAATTGCTTCATACAATTCATCAGTAACCTTCCAAGTATCGCTAGACAGTGTTGAAACTGATTGCTGGTTTTCAATTGGTGGCACTTCATCCAATGTAACACGCTCCACTTTTTGGTTTTTCTTTACTTCAGTATTGCAAGAAAATAAAATCATTCCAATTGTCAGCGAAAATAATAATGGCGTTAAATGCTTCTTTTTCATATGCTTAATTTGGTTGATGTTTGATCATATAGGCCATAAATGTTTGTTGAAAATCAGTTAGACTTTGATCGCCGGAAACTACTATTTTTCCGTTACTGTAAATTTGATATTGGCCATCTTTATTCTGCTTTGGACTCCAAATAATTCCCTCTTTAATCTTTCCATATTCGTCGGTTTTTAAGTTGGCTACAATTGATTTATTAAATTGCATAGCATAAGCGCCTTCATAAATTCGGAGTAGTGCATCTTCTTTTGAGAAAAATTCTGCCATGTGTTCAAAAATAGCATCATCTGTTTCTAATTCGTTTGGATAATCCATCCGCACAAAAAGTTTGTACATTTTATCTAAATCCAGGTCTTCTGAAGTAAGTTTATTCAATGTAACCCCGTAGCTAATGGGCTTATTATTTTTCCATTCAATAGAAATGGTACTGTTTTTTGGCAAATTATCAATGTCAAATTTAATTTCTTGGACAGCCAAATAAACGGTATTTTTATATAAGAGTTCTCGGCCAAGCATTTTTTCATCATTAAGATAAATTTTTATAGTTGCATTTGGTTCCTGCGCATTAGTAATCACAATTCGATTGTTCGCTTTAGTAAACGTGAGTGCATTTCCGTAGTTCACCGCAACCATTTCTACCAAAAAACTTTCCAATTGTTCCCCTTTATAGTTTTTAGTGGTTTGTCCGCTTTCAATTTTTACGGTTATAGATTGTTTGATTTGTGAAAAAGAGGAAGCACTCATAAATAGTAAAATAAAGGCGAGTAAGTATTTGAGGTTGTATTGATTTTTCATAGAGATTAGTTTTAAGGCAATTTCTTATAAACAGTTATAATATTTTCTATCATACCATCTTTATCAACACGTACTAGCCATTTCTCATGTCCAATGGTGTCAATATCATTATCGCCAACATAACCCCAATCCACTTGGTCAAAAATAATCTTCGTTTTGCTTATAATTTTCATTGCAATCGTATGGCTGGTAACGTCAAAATCTGTTGCTTTACCGATGTACAATTTATCAATCAGGTTGCCTTTTCTATCGTGAGTACAGAGAAACATTTGTGACGATACAGCACTATTGTAAAACATAGCAACTAAAATACCGTTGCCCGGATTCAGATCAAGTTTGGATGCACTCAAATTCGCCAACTCCTTAATCGTATCGGTAATGTTGGGATAATATTTTGCCAAACTTTCTTGCGTGAGTTCTCCGTAAATGGGTAAATCATTTATCGAAGTTTTAGCATTGTCTGGATTTGTCAAGACGTTGCTATCTATTGCATTATTTTCATCAACTATTACTGATTCAGTCGCAATTGAATCCATATTTTTATCAACCTTTTTATTGGATGTGCAACTGATTACCATTAAATATAAAATGGAGATGATTAAAAGTAAATTTTTCATTTATCTGTTTCGGTTACTTGTTCTTACTGCACTAGATTTAATAATTTCCGCAACAAAGACTCCGTTGCTATTTTTATAAATTGCTGTCATCATCGTTGCTATTCCTTCTTGATAATCTCTTTTTATTTCTAGAATATATTTGTCGTTTTGTTTTTTCAAACTTAAAATTTCATCGTAGTTGCCATCATCAGCTTTAAGTTCAAAATATGGATAATCGTCATACACATATTCGTTCTTTACCATATTTACAAGTCCCTTGTAATTTGCATTTTTATCAGAGAAAATAACAGGGTTCTGGGTTTGGCATCCTGTTAAACCATTATCGTCTGCAACGCCAGTTCCATAATATTGGGTTGGTGTGAAGGAGATTTCATTTCCTTCAATGTTAAAGTTTTTATTTTGCTCGTCTTTAGTGAATCCGTAAACTTTTCTTCCATCTACAACACCTTCCATATCCTTTATTTTCACCTTAACATATTTAAATTCTTGGCAATATTCATCTTCTGTATTGGATTTATAAGTGCTGTCGCTTACGCCAATAACTTGAACAATCTGGCCATTCAAAAATGAAATATCTTTAATTTCATTCAGATGCTTGTCCAATAATTTAATATCATTGCCAATTAATACGCCTTCGTTACTAGTTTTTTTGAAAAGGATAATTTTGGTGGATTTCACTACACTATCCTTTATTGAAGTCATAACGGATTTAGACTCCTTTAATCCGGATTTATTGGTGTTTTGCTTGCAAGAAATAAATAATATGATTGCCAGTAAATAGATCAGTCTCTTCATTTTGATTCTTAATTTTTAACATTATTTAATGCGTATTGATTTGATTAGCAACGGAAATATAAATATTAAGTTTCCAGCTAATCGTAAAAATTACAAATCCATTTGCCCAACTATTTTAAACTTTCGTTGATCAATCTCTCCATTAAGCTATTTAACAACTCCACTTGATATTTTCCAACCGAAGCCACTAAGTGATCGTCGCCAATTCCGCTGTCGTTAGTAATAAAAACATAAGTTCCGTTGGTGGCAATAGCCATGTAGCGCATTAAAAATTCTGTTTCTTTGTCAATACCACTCGCTGTAATGGGGATGATTTTTATTCCTTTGCTACTAGCCAATGCAATGAGGTTGTGAATTTTAGTAATTACATCTTTTTCATGATGAGGTGGAGCGTCTAATACTAAAAATAATATCCGCGATGTAGCATCTGAAGACCATTGTAAATCTTTGATGGATTCATTTAAGGCAATGTCAACAGCTTCGGGGAAATCTCCACCACCATCTGCAGACTGTTTTTTAATGAAATCAACGGTTTGGTCAATATTTGTTGAAAAATCTGATTTTCTAGTCACGTAATCATCCCCATTATCTCTATAAAATACTGCACCCAAATTTATGGTTGCGGTTGGGTTTTTAGTTTTAACTTTTGCAATAACATCTGTTAACTCCACCTTTAAATAATCCATTTCGTCTCCCATAGATCCAGTAGCGTCAAACATAAAAGCAATATCAATTTTCTTCTCTGTATTGTGTTTAACGGCATTTGTTAAAACCAAGTTATTCACTTCTTTGTTTTTAGCTACTTTAAGGTCCTTAAATAATTGATTGCCAACTCTTATCTTTAAGTTGTTTAAAGTGGATTGATTTCCATTCATGTGAAAAGGCCATAATTCAGCATTTCCCTTATTATTGGTTTTTGATTGCCAAATTACTTCATCCTTCCCATTAACCAATTCAACCAGAACATCAGCTAAAATTGATGAACCGCTTTGCAGGTTTATCGAAATCCTGTTATCTAAGTGATACCCCCAGTATTCAGCCATTCCCAAAAACGTGGAGTCTTTGTTTATAGAGTACCAAAATGGCCAATTTTCTAAATCGTTCCATTCTCCAGCCGTTACCTGCCCAGCTTCAAGTTGCTTCTGTTGTTGTGATTGGTTTTCATCAGAAGTTACTTTTTCTTTTGCAGTCGCTTTTTCCTCAGTGGCATAACTATCTTTTGGAGCTTCTTTAGTCTTGTTTCTACTACAGCTTAATAAAGCCATAGCTACAATTGCTGTAAAAATTATTTTTTTCATGTTGTTGTTTGACTAATTCTACAATTTTCTATGCTTTTTTCAACTCAACACAGCGCTCTCAAGTTAACGCTGTTGATGGTATAGGTTATTTGGCTAAGTTATACTGTTCAAAACTTTGACCACCAATTCGGTTTCCTGTTTCCTTTATAATGGGTAAATATTTTTTATTAAAAATTACATATTCAATTTCAAGTTTCTTCTCGAAATGGGATTCTTCGCCAGAACTTACGGAATAGGTTTTCTCCATTTTTACCAACCGATAAATAAAATCTTCGTTTTGCCAATCGGAAACCTTTTCATGACTGAAATCTGATTCGCTGGTTTTCCCAACTTTATATTTTGATTTTAAGAAAGTTTCTAATTTTTTGATGCCCGCTTCATCAATGGTTGAGTTTGATGCTGTTATCAAGACCAAATCTCCGTTTTCGCTTTCAATCATATCAACCTTGGGAAAGTAAACCTGATTTATAACAGCAATGGTATCATTTTCTTCGCTCCATGCAACGGTTTTGTAGGCATAGCCAAAATTTTTAATCGGCTTTAACTTTCTACTCATCCAATCACTTTTACTAGCGATGTACATATCCCCAGGTAAACGTTCCATTACATCCTTAAAATAACACAAAGTATCTTTTATGATAAAAGGATTATCTAAAAGTTGGGAAGCATCCTCTTTATCTATTTTTTTTGGGTCTTTAGCCAGCGTTTCATTTGTTGTTTCTAATTTTTCCTTATAAAACTTAGCGACATTAAAATCTGTAGTAATGTTAGCCAGATTTACAATTTTCTCGTCTTGCGCTGAACAGGACGCTAGTGATAGGATGATCACTGAAAGTATGATGATGTTGTGAGTGTTTTTCATTTGTTAAAATAAATGCTAATTAATTGATATTTAGTTATTTGTATTCCTAATGTTGACTGTTAGATTTATTTTATAGAAACACTAATGCTTCTCTTAATTTACTCCTCAATTTATCAATAGAATGCATACAATTATTTGATGAAATGAGGATGTTATCATTTTCTTACTAAAGATGCTGAATGTATTTTTAATTTGTAGATTGTTCTATTATTCGCTGGGTTTGGATAATTATTCGTAGCTGATTGGTCGTTTTTGCGTTTGCTTTTTTTCGCCGTCGTTTTATTTTTTAACTATATGCTTGTTAAACGGAAGTTTAATTGTTGTACGACTTAGCTGGATGAGTTTTATTTTATGACGATGTTAACTGGAACGCGAATTGTTTTCTTTACTAATTTTGATGCTATAGGGCAGTATAAAAATATTCTTTCAATTTCACATTCGTCTGATTTTAAAGCGGTAATATAATTTTCTTCCTTTTTATTCTCCATTTTATCTAAGCCAAATTCCTTGTATTTCTTCAAAAACGAATTGTAATCCAAGCCTTGATTGTTTCTGAATTTACGATAAACACTTTCTGGAATTTGAATTTTTCCGTAATTCCCGTTGCACTTGTCTACATAAATGTCAAAAGTTTCTGATTTGTTATCAAATAATTTATAATGAAAAGCATTTGCATCCAATTCTAAAACCTCAATTTTTTGACCAGCAATTGTAAATTTATCTCCAATGTTATCTTTTGTGATTTCTATTTTTTCATACGTTGTTGGAATTTCAATGTCGATATCTACAAAACCTTTTAATCGTAAATATTCAGCATCCATCCCCAAAGTTTGAAAACCTATTCCCTCCAATAACTTTCCTGTTTCATCATCAATTCCGCCTTTATTTAAACCTAAAACTTCTTGCGATAACTTTATTTTTTCGTTTTTCTCATTTGTTAATTCATACGATATCACTTTAGCTTTTATATAATTTAAAACAGATTTTTCGGAAGTTATACCTCCCGTTTTTTTATACTCTTCCAGTTGCTTAGCTGTGAAATAATTAGATACTAAAGAAGTAAAGTAAATTGATCTTGATGGTGTTTTATTATATTCTGATGCGCCATCAGTTCTTGCTTGTATAGAATGCTCAATTTCTGTCAAGGTTTGCTCTGCCCGTATTGCTGAGGTAGAATTTTCCCAAGGATATTGTGTTTGATCATTCTTTGTTGATTTAGCGGTTTTACCGTCTTTAGTCGTAACGTCTTCGTAAACCAAGAATTCTTGAAAATGTTCTTTTTCATAATCTTCGTCAGCGTTTCTAGCTTCCTGTTTATCGATCAATTCGGGATATTCTTTTTTACCTTGACAGGCAAATATTAAAGGAAATAATACCATTACTATAATTTTTTTCATCACTTTTTGTTTATTGTTTGAGTATAAAAATACGTTTTAAAGCCAGTTTTATTATTCGAAAACCATTTTTAGGCTTCTATAACTTATCCACTCTGCAGATTTTTTACTGGTGGTGCTGATTACGATAACCGTTAATTTATTCTCTTTTGTGGTTAGGTTTTCAGTAGAAATCACATAATAGTCAGCATTATTTTTATCATCATTCCATTTAATCAATTCTTGAATAATATGGTCTGTTTTGGGTTCGCCATTATCATCTACAAATATTGGACGAGCTTTTGTGTTTTCTGATTTTTTGTAGAAAGTGCTTTTACCAAAATTCTTTCCCAGTTCGCCTACTACTTTTTTGCAGTTCGGGTTATTCTCCATCTCCAATTCATAACAAAATGCAGACTCTTTATCTTTTAAATAGTAAACTACCAAACTGTTTATTTTACCAAGATCTACCCCGTTGTATTTGTACTTGTATTTTACATCGAAGGCAAATTCTTCATAATCTAAGTTTAAGTTATACTCTAAATTGCTATTGTCATCCTTGGTTAAATGATAAGGGTTTAACAGGTTAGCCAAAGGCTGATTCAGTTTTATACCGTCAATCGGAAGGGCATCCGTTTTTAAGTTATAAGAGGTGGTGTCATTTTCTACAATTGCATTTGTGACTTGTACTGTATCAATTTGTTTGGCGTTTTTATCAGATGGATCTGCATTTGTTTTTTTTACATCGCCGTTGCAAAAAATCATAAAGGGTAAAATAAGGATGAGTAGAAGGGTTTGTTTTGCGTGTTGTTTCATTTATATTTTTGTTGTTTATTTTCTTTTGAAGGTAATTAATAGCTACATTTTTCAGTTTGTATTTCTATTATATAATTTTCGCATTATTATTCTAAATCATATTTTCTATTCCAACAACTTTCTCTTATCTAACGTGTCAACTTCTTTCCCGATAAAACACGACAGTGATAAATTTGATTTAGAACTAAAAAGTATAAAAAGACTACCCAAAAATATTGGCAACCAAAACCAAATTAAGATTTCATAGATAATCTTGATATCGAAAAGATAGCTCAGCAAAATATCTAGCAAGCTCAGGATTGGCAGAAAAATGGAAATGCAAAAGATGATTGTTCTAAATAATTGCATAAACTGTCAGTTTTATTTGATGTAAAATTGATCACAGAAATAATTTAATTTATTGTCGGCTATGAATAACTTATCTTCATAATTATAGCTATTTGTTTTTCATTTTTATATAATTTGAGTTTAAAAACTATTTCATTTTTCTTTTTGTAACTTATAATTTGTGAGACTTGGCTTCCCAAAGTGTCGCAAATTTAAATGTTTTCAGTTATTTTTACAGTATCTGTAAATTTTATAACCTGAGCGTTCCAACCTTTACAAATTGCCAGATCAATAAGTAGTAGACTATCGCTCAGCTTCTCTATGGAAACAACATCATAACTATTTAGAGTCATTAATGGAAACAGCTAATTGGTTTTAAATTCATATTTAGAAAAATCCCATGCTTCTGTTTTCGCTTTTTCTTTTTTTCCACAAGAGGAGAAAAAAAACGATATTGCTATTATTAATAAATATTTCAATGTCTTACTATTTAAATGTAAATTTAATATCACCTTTATTATTTAATAAAATGTAACGTTTGAATTCAGAACAAAAACCTTATTAGCAATCTAAAATAGAAGTTTAAACCCAATCAATTTTATATTTTTTTTATTCGTTAAGGTTATGGAAATATTGGTGTAAGAAGTCAATTTATTCGTAACTGTTTTTTTATAAACACAATTGTTACGAATTGCTTGACTAATTAAATTAAAGGCAATATTTTTATTTTATGCTAATTTTATATTGTGCGAAATTTAATTTGATAAATTTTGGTTGTTTGTTTACCATCAATTAATTAAATATGGAAAATTTATTAAAAATTGGGAAGCAGCTTTGCTTTCTTGTATACGCTTTTTCGAGAGAGTTTACCAATCTTTACACAATCTTATTGGATAAATTGGATATTGCTTATCCGCAGTATTTGGTGCTGTCGGGTTCATGGAGCGAAAAACTTAAAACAGTAAACCAATTAGGGGAGAAGTTGAGATTGGACAGCGGAACATTAACACCGATAGTCAAAAGTTTAGAGCAAAAAGAACTCATTTACAGAACTGAAGCATACAGGATGAGCGAGTGGTACTAATTTCCTTAACGGATAAAGGAGTTAAGTTTCAGGAACAAGCGAAAGAAATTCCGATGAAAATTTTGGAGTGCTTGGATGTTACGATTAAAGAGTTGCTAATGCTTAAAAATATTTTAAACAAAATGCTGAAAATATGAAAAATCCAAAAGTGAAAGATTGTGTGGGCACTTTAGAGTTCAAATGCATCGAATTAAATTAAATTAATAAAAAATAAAATTTTAGTAAAATTAAAACATTATATACAGCAGAAGCAATTGCAACAAGAGGTCGTAATGGCCACGTTAAAAGTGACAACGGAATAGTAGATGTTGAAGTTAGAATTCCAAAAGCATTAGGTGGAGCAAACGATGATTAGACCAATCCAGAACAATAATTCGCAACCGAATATTACGCTTGTTTTGATAGCGCATTAAGTTTGGTTTTCAAGCAAAAAAAAATTGAAGCGGGAGATACTAGTGTAAAAGTGAAAATAAGCATTGGTCAAAACGACAAAGGTGGCTTTGGTTTAGCGGTAAAATTAGTAGTGGACGTTGCTGGCGTAAGTCAAGAATAAGCACAAGCATTTGTAGAAAAAGTACATCAGGTTTGTCCGTATTCTAACGCAGCTCATGCTAATATAAAAGCAAGATTGACGGTTACCAACAATAAAAAAAAATAATGGAGTTGGTTCTAAATTAATCATCTTTAAATAAATATTTAAATACGATAAAATGGCATTAATAGAAGCTTTAAATTGAAGAAACGTAGCAACATCTAAGATCCCAAAAAAAGTATGCAAAGAAGATTTAAATAAAATCTTCGAGGCCGCAAGATTAGCGCTTACTTCATCTGGTTTACAACAATACAGGTTGCTTGTTGTTTCCAATCAAGAAATTAAAGAAACTATTCTTAAACCAACCGGCACAAAAAATTTTGAGCATGCCGCTCGCCAATCGTATATAGGTTTTATCTTGGCTTTAGGCCATGCTACTGAATTGAAAATAGCTATAATTCCTGCTTAAGAATTTGACAATGCTTTTGTTGACGAAGTTTTGGGATTGAAAGAAAAAGGCTTAAGAAGTGTTACTTTACTTTAATTAGGATACAGGGCAGAAGGTGACTGGTTAGCCGGTATGAAAAAAGTTCTGAATACTAAGGAAAAATTTGTGATCAATTTCCAATAGATTATTGAGCAGAAAGCATCTAAAATTAAGGAGATGAAAGAATAAAATGAATTTTATTTTGATTTAAAAATTTTTAATGCAACTTTTCTATTGGCTATCGATTTTCATAACTGAACTTTGATCATTGGCCGATTGAAAAGGTGTTTTTTTATTTACAAAATTTCTATCTTAAGAATTGAAGTATAAATTTAAAAGCATTAATTATTTTGAATTATATTAAAGATCTCATCGAAAAGGAATTGGCGTAAGTTCAATTCCTCAAACGAATAAGTTTTAAATGCGGACGAATAATTAGGCGTAACAACCAAATAATTATCATCTAAAAAAAAAGCATAAATTAGATCTAATTTTAGTGCTAGAAAAAAAAGCATTACACTATTTTGCTCATTATGAAAAAACTTTTGTTAATCTTCTTGTTTATTTTTACCAGTCAGTTGGTAAAAGCCAGCGAATGTTATGATTATCACACCAGCAGAACTACTAAATTAATTGTTAAAAATGGTAAATTATATTTCCAATTTACTGAGAAAGATCCTAACGGTTTTAGCTATGTCAAACAAAATAATAGGTTAATAAAAGGGATTGATATATCCAGCTACAAATTTTATGGAGAAGATGAAAGTGTTTTCGTTTTTGCAGATAAAGCAGGTGTTTACAGTTTGGCAAAAAATGAGCAATACGAAGGAGATTTAGCTAAATTTTACAAAATTTTAGAAGCAAACGAAGCCTTAAAGAACATCAATGGTCGGTTATTTTTAATCACCGGAAAGTGGACGTATATAGACAATTGGCAAAATAAAATCACAAAAATTGTAATACCAGATCTGCCTGTAAATGTGGTCAACATTAAATCCTGGCAAAACGGTTATTATGTCAAGGATAATAAAAATGTATATGCGATTAAATTAGATTTAAACGATACTATACAATATACAATTGAAGTTTTGCCAGGTTTATCTCCCAATGAAACCAAATATTACAATTGTTCTCCAGGTTTAAATGAAGATTATTTGGCAGATAGAAACACCATGTTCAAAATCAGAACGGATGGCGATTTTGAAGATGTCACTCCGCAAATTTTAGCTTTAGGTTTTAAAGACGGTTATAACGCCATGACGTTATTAGATGGAACTATCCCGCTTTGGAAAGTAGGAAATTTAATTTTAAAGAAAAGAGACGGTGCTTCTTCAACCCGTAAAAATCCGCTTAATGGCGAAGATATAGAGGTAGAATATGCCTATTCATCAGCAAAACTATTGAAGCCTTTAGCAGGGAAAAATAATTTTATGATTTTTCGAAATAACATTTATCCCATTTGGGATGATAATTTTAGTCTTCCCGCTCAAATAAAGGTCAGTGCAAACCAGTTAACTGCTATGGAAGGCAATCTTTTTAAAGGACAAGATTTTTATTATATGGGCAATACCGATAATTATCGCCTTGCAAACACACAAATTTCCGCCGATGCAAAATTTTACCCAACGGTAAATAGTTATAGCCGTACGTTACCAAAAGCATTGGCAGACGATGATTTTTTTTACATCGTTGGCGAACGGTTTGATTTGAAATTTGTCATTAAAATTGCCTTAAAAAGTAAATTAGTCAAGCAATTGGGTCCCTACTATTTGCTTAATCATTCCCTTTTTGATGGCACTAAATCTTTTCCAATTAATGCAGACGAAACAACGCTAAGTTACTTAGGTTCTTTTGTGGAAGTACTCAACTCTTGCTCTGGCAGTAATCCAGATAGCGCACCAGTAGACGTATTATATCATCATTTTTTTAAAGACGAAAATTCCGTTTATTACTTTAACGATAAAGTAAATAAGTGGCAAACCATACAAACTGCTGATCCGGATGAGTTTCAGCCTGATGATTACGAAGCTTTGCAAGCGCTTTATAAAATTAAAGATGTTAAAGGATCGGTAAAAAAAGAGATTAGCAAGTCTAAAAATTACGGATTATTAATTGGATTTGGATCGCTTTTTTTAATTGCGATGTTTTTATTTATATGTAAAAAATTTAAAAAATGAAGATAGTAACCACCATTATGCTATCGCTGATCTCGGTTTTAGTGTACGCCCAAAAAGATGAGGTTTTAACACTCACCCTAACCAAAGAAAATGTGGTGGCCAGTGCTATTGATGGACATTGGAAACCGAAAAGTGAGGAAAGTAAATTTACTTTGGAGTTTACCAATGATGTAGGCGTATTAAAAATCATATCTAAGAAGTATTACAAAGATTTTACGTCTTACCAAATCTACCACGCAGGTTATATGAAGATTAATGAAAAAGGGAAAATTACGACGCATCCTTATATCGTCACAAATATTAATGGAAATCCGCATCTGGTTTTCTTTAGAGAACGCGACGGAAATCCCATTGGAGATGCCGAATCTTTTATATTATTCATCGCCAGAACAAAAGATGGAGACCGGCTTTTTACAGGCGGAGATTTCAACAATGAATCTTTTGTGGAATATGAGCGTATGGAGGTAAAATGATAAACCCTGTTTTTAGATAATAACTGCTTAAATTGTATAGATGAAGAATAAAAATGCAACTTATATTTTTTACTGCATATTGATTAATCTAGTAATTGGGAATAGTACTGTGTTTTTCTTACTGCCAGATACTTCTATTTTGTATCACCTAATTATTTCGACACTCGTTACGCTTCTATACCTTCGCTTATTTTCTAATTTGAAAGCAGCGACCTCAAAAATATCCAATTGGAAATTGTTTTTTAGAGCTTTAATCGCCAGTCTTCTATGTATGATTATTGCATGTATATTTACTTCTATTGCTAATCGATTGCCACATGACAATATCGTAACTGCAGGAATAAAAGGAATTTTACCACTATCTATTTTTGCCCTATTTTTTTCAGCTCCAGTTTGGATTTTAATCTCGATTTTCAATTTTTTATTTTTCAAAAAAATGGTGCACACCGAAAAAAATAACCTTTCTTGACCTAAACGAATAATCTTCCATTTTCTACAGATTTAAGGGCAAACGTTACGCATAACAGCTAAGGTTTCGTTGCGTTCGGAGAACGAACAATGAAACCTGTGTTGAACGGAACCGATTACATGCCGTCAACACTTATGGAGTTATCGTAAAGCGTTTTGAAGAATATCAAGAGGATTAGATGATCCTCTTTTTTTGTGCAGTAAAATGGGGGTCATTTTTTAGTGTTTACCTTCACTTTTGAGCACAGTGCCCTTACCCATTCCAAGTTAATTTTGGTGGGACTTTGCCTTTTGGCTAACGCCAAGATACCAAGCCGGTGGACCTCTGGTATCAAAAACCAATATCGTATGCAGGTTGCCCGTTTTGCAACATTGACACTTTCTGATTGTAGGT
>NZ_KE384388.1:0-136961 GCF_000425485.1 Flavobacterium tegetincola DSM 22377
TCTGCAAATTCAGGAACTTGAGCAACGGCTCGACTCAGAATTGTGTTGGATCCAACTAACTCATCTGCTTTTTTTTGTCATTGTAATTCATTTTTAATTAGTTTTACAAAGGACTAACATTTTCAGGTGACACGCTACCGAAGGTTTAGTTCAACAATGTATATGAAAAAATGCGTAGTTTAGTGCTAAACCAAAGGAAAGTGCGTACTTGCTTTCTTCCAATTTTCGGTCCGAAAATCCGCTGACACTAGCACGCACTTTTCATATACAAAACCGTTGTGTGCTAGTTTACGAGAAAATTTACGGTTAAAAGAACATTTGAAAATGAAGAAAATTATAACAATTATTATATTGATTTTTTCGGTGAACACATTTTCACAAGAATTGAAAGAAACAAATTGGATATTAAAATTAAATACAACTCAATTAATAGATGTTTTTTCTTATCCAACTTTACAACTTTCAGTGGAAAGAAAAATAAATCCATATTTCAGTATAAATGCAGAAGTTGGATATCAACTTTATGATTTTAAAAAAGCTGACACAACATTTTTAAAACCTAGAGGTTTTAAAACAAATATCGAGGGAAGAATTTATCCATTTAAGCTTATAAATAAAAGAACTAAATCGAATGGTGCAGAACTTTATATAGGAGTGCAGTTATTTTACCGAGCAAACCAAAGTACAAATGTTGTTGATTATTCACCAATAAGTGATAGCACAAAATTGTTTAGAGATTATTTTGGAACTAAAAGAACAGCGAAAGGATTCAATATAACTATTGGTTCTCAAATTTCAATATCGAAGAAAATTATTCTTGAACCATTTATTGGATTTGGTTTATTAAACCGTAGTATAAAAAATAGTGACATTCAATACAATCCTAATAAAGATTTCCGAGCAGGAGCAGATTTAGTTCCACTTTTTAAAGGTTTAAATTTAGAGGAAAGTTCTGGAAGTTTATTTAACTTTTGTACAGGTTTTAGAATTGGATATAGATTATAGAAATAAAACCCCCTCTGGTGCTCGATTGCATCGAGTACCTACTTACCTTTTGAAGCAGATTGTAAGCGTTTGCAACGCGACTAAGTAAAACAAAAATCATTCTTCTGCTCCAAATTATTTGCTTTCGTTTAGCCATGATTTTACATCACTTGTTAATTGGTTTTAAATACACCATTCTTAATTTGTTTTCTGCTGATTTTTATCAATTCACTCATAGGCTCAGTGAGAATCAATAAGCCACTTTCATCAATCAACTCCTTCGCATTTCATAGTTCATTTAAATAGTCTATTTTTCGGCATCATTAATTTAAGAGATCCTCGAAATTATTTTTTTTACAATTTAGCTACTGTCACAACTGGCTTGTTTTTCAAAAAGTTACTGTATTATCGTCAAATTTTAGATAATTTTCGGTTTAAGAAAAATTCTCATTACACTTTCAAAAACTGAAAACTGAAAACTGAAAACTGAAAACTATTTAGTACTTTCGCATCTGATTTAAGAAAACGACAAAATGAGCACAAAATTTACTGAATATAAAGGACTTGACTTGCCAACTGTAGCATCGGAAGTGCTTGATTTCTGGAAAAAAAACAACATCTTTGAGCAATCTGTTACAACACGTGAAGGAAACCAGCCGTACGTATTTTTTGAAGGACCTCCTTCTGCAAACGGACTTCCAGGAATTCACCACGTAATGGCACGAGCGATTAAGGATATTTTTTGTCGCTATAAAACCCAAAAAGGATTTCAAGTAAAACGAAAAGCAGGTTGGGACACACACGGTTTGCCGGTTGAACTTGGGACCGAAAAAGAATTGGGAATCACCAAAGAAGACATCGGAAAAACCATCTCGGTTTCAGAATACAACGAAGCGTGTAAGAAAACCGTAATGCGTTACACCGACGTTTGGAACGACCTTACCGAGAAAATGGGGTATTGGGTAGATATGGAAGACCCATATGTTACTTACAAATCCAAATACATGGAAACGGTTTGGTGGTTGTTAAAACAAATTTATAACAAAGATTTACTATACAAAGGCTACACCATTCAGCCGTATTCACCAAAAGCAGGAACGGGTTTATCTTCGCATGAAGTAAACCAGCCGGGAAGTTACAGAGATGTAACCGATACAACGGTTGTGGCACAATTTAAAGCAGTTGCAGCAACTTTACCTGAGTTTCTACAAGGTTTTGGCGATATACATTTCATGGCTTGGACTACCACACCGTGGACTTTGCCATCCAACACTGCATTAACCGTTGGACCAAAAATCGATTATGTTTTGGTGGAAACCTTTAATCAATATACGTTTCTTCCTATAAAAGTTGTTTTGGCTAAAAATTTAGTTGGAAAACAATTCAATAAAAATTTCTTTGCATCGGAAGAAGCAGCTGATTTTGAAAATTTCAAAGAAGGCGATAAAAAAATTCCTTACAAAGTTATAACGGAATTTAGAGGAGCAGATTTAGTGGGTATCAAATACGAGCAACTAATGCAATTGGCTTTGCCACACGAAAATGCTAAAAATGCATTCCGAATTATTTCTGGTGATTTTGTAACCATTGAAGATGGAACAGGAATCGTTCATACAGCTCCAACTTTTGGTGCAGATGATGCAAAAGTAGCGAAAGAAGCTTCGCCTGAAATTCCGCCAATGTTGGTTATGGATGCCAATGATAACTTGGTTCCGTTGGTAGATTTGCAAGGAAAATTTATCCAAGGTTTAGGAAACTATTCGGGTAAATATGTGAAGAACGAATATTACAACGACGGTGAAGCTCCAGAGCGTTCTGCCGATGTGGAAATTGCCATTCAGTTAAAGGAAGAAAACAAAGCCTTTAAGGTTGAGAAATACGTCCACAGTTACCCACATTGTTGGAGAACGGATAAACCTATTTTATATTATCCACTAGATTCTTGGTTCATCAAAGTAACCGAGGTCAAAGAACGTATGTTCGACTTAAACGAAACCATCAACTGGAAGCCAAAAGCAACAGGTGAAGGACGTTTTGGAAATTGGTTGAAAAACGCCAACGACTGGAATTTATCGCGTTCTAGATATTGGGGAATTCCATTGCCCATTTGGAGAAACGAAGAAGGAACCGAAGAAATTTTGATTGGTTCTGTGGAAGAATTGTACAATGAAATAGAAAAATCCATTGCAGCTGGTATCCAAAAAGAAAATCCTTTTAAAGATTTTGAAATTGGAAACATGGCCGAATCGAATTACGATTTAGTGGATTTACATAAAAATGTAGTGGATGAAATCACGTTAGTTTCTGCTTCAGGGAAACCAATGAAACGCGAAAGTGATTTGATTGACGTATGGTTTGATTCGGGTTCGATGCCGTATGCACAATGGCACTATCCATTTGAAAACAAAGATAAAATTGATGAGAATAAAGACTTTCCAGCTGATTTTATCGCAGAAGGAGTCGACCAAACACGTGGTTGGTTTTATACTTTGCATGCAATTGGAACTTTAGTTTTTGATAAAGTAGCGTATAAAAATGTAGTTTCGAACGGTTTGGTTCTAGACAAAAACGGACAGAAAATGTCCAAACGTTTAGGAAATGCAGCTGACCCATTTGACACGTTGAAAGAATACGGTCCAGATGCCACACGTTGGTACATGATTTCAAATGCAAACCCGTGGGACAACTTGAAATTTGACTTGGAAGGAATTGCTGAGGTTCGTAGAAAGTTCTTTGGAACACTTTACAATACGTACTCGTTTTTTAGTTTGTATGCCAATATTGATAATTTCACGTATGCAGAAGCGGAAGTTCCTTTGGAAAAACGCCCTGAAATTGACCGTTGGATTTTATCCGAATTGCATTCACTAATAAAAACAGTAGACGACGCTTATGCAGATTACGAACCTACAAAAGCAGCGCGAGCGATTTCTGATTTTGTACAAGAAAATTTAAGCAATTGGTACGTTCGTTTGTGCAGAAGACGTTTTTGGAAAGGCGAATATGCCGAAGATAAAATAGCCGCTTACCAGACATTATACACGTGTTTATTGACCATTTCGAAGCTTGGAGCACCAATTGCACCGTTCTTTATGGACAAACTTTACTGTGATTTAACGCAAGCGACATCTACGGAGAAATTTGATAGTGTACATTTGGCGGAGTTTCCAAAATACGTTGAAAACTTTGTTGATAAGTCGTTAGAAAGCAAAATGGGTAAGGCACAAACCATTTCATCGTTGGTTTTATCCCTTCGTAAAAAGGAAATGATTAAAGTACGTCAACCGTTGCAAAAGATAATGATTCCGGTACTTAACGAGGATTTTAGAGCTGAAATCGAAGCTATTTCTGACCTTATAAAAGCAGAAGTTAACGTCAAAGAAATTGAATTAATTGACGATGCTTCGGGGATTTTGGTAAAACAAATTAAGCCGAATTTCAAGACGTTAGGGCCACGATTTGGTAAGGATATGGGATTGATTTCCAAAAAGATACAAGATTTTTCGCAAGATCAAATTAATGAATTGGACAGAAATGGACTGCTAGTGATTGACTTATCAGGAAATAGCATAACTTTAACCAAAGAAGACGTCGAAATCAGCTCGCAAGATATTGAAGGTTTATTAGTAGCAAATTCAGGAACAATAACCGTAGCACTAGATATAACCCTTACTGAAGAGTTGAAAGATGAAGGTATTGCAAGAGAATTGGTCAACAGAATTCAGAACTTGAGAAAAGATTCCGGATTTGAAGTTACTGATAAAATTATTGTTTATTTGCAAAAAAATCCTGCTTTAGAAAAGGCTGTAAGTCAAAATGAAACGTATATACAATCAGAAACGTTGACTAAGGAAATTATTTTTGAAGAGACAATAGAAAATGGAACACCGATTGAATTTGACGATATAAAAACAATACTAACAATTATAAAATAGCCAAAATGGTAGAGGATACAACACGATACTCGGATGCTGATTTAGCAGAGTTCAAGGAAATTATCGTTAACAAAATGAGTAAAGCACAAAATGATTTAGATTTAATCAAAAGTGCTTATATGAATGATTTAAATAACGGTACGGACGATACTTCGCCAACATTTAAAGCTTTTGAAGAAGGAAGCGAAACAATGTCCAAAGAAGCAAATTCACAATTGGCCATTCGTCAAGAAAAGTTTTTACGCGATTTGAAAAACGCACTTTTCCGTGTAGAGAACAAAACCTACGGAGTGTGTAAAGTAACAGGAAAGTTGATCAGTAAAGAACGATTGAAAATTGTTCCTCACGCTACAATGAGTATTGAAGCTAAAAATGCCCAAAGATAATTTTTTCAAATTCTTAAAAAGTCAAATTCCAAATTCCAATAGTTGCATTTGCAATACGTTGGAATTTGGAATTTTTTTTATTTTCGCTCTTGCAATTTTTCAATAAGTGCGTCCTTTTCTTTAATACGAGCCTCAAATTGCTCTATAAGTTTGTCCGAAAGTTGATTAACAATTTGAATATATCCACCACCGCCTTGCTGATTATGGTTAATTACAAGATGATCCAGCTTAATTAATTCTTCGGGTTTAATTTCAAAAACGCTACAAATTTTTTCTAAATTACAAGCCCACGAATAGCCTTCGCCAGTTTCAATACGTTGATAACCGATCGGGAAATGGATAAATAATCAGCAGTTTGTTCTTGACTCCAATTTTTTTGTTTACGTAGTTCTAAAAGTTTTGAGCCAATGGTTTTACTTAACATATTTTGCTACATTTGTTTGCGTAAATATAAGGTTTTTTTGTAATGTATAAAATGCGAACAGTAATACCCAAAAAGCGGGCAAGAGTTTTGTAGATTAACTTTTAATTTCGGTATTAATAAAACATAAATATATTTGTTTTGCTGAAAACCAGTGCACGGGTGATAATCAGAATATTCATAAAGTGTTTTATTAAAAACAAATGTTTAATTATAAATACAAACAAATTATGAAAAATTTATTTTTTGGTTTAATTGCCGTAATTGCGTTTTCAGTAAGTGGGTTTGCTGGAAATAACGTTGAGAAATTTCCCTTCCAATCATCAGAGATTTTATCAACTAACGTAGAAACTGTTATATTTGGTTATACTAATGTTGTCTATACAACGACATTTTCAGTCAATCCATTAGATTTAGCTTTGTGTGATGTAACTGTAACTGTAAGTGTTGGAGTGTCGCAAACATATGCTTCATTAACCGTTACTATAAAAGATGTAGACTGCAAAACAGTAGTGGCAGAAGCAAAAAAGATGAAAAAACAATTAGAGGATGCATTAGCATCGTAATAACAAGCACCTACTAGAATATGGTAGGTGTTTTTAATTTTTACCTATGATTTCAAAATTTTTAAAAATCTATTTTATTATCTGTATTCAACCAGTTTTGAGTGCCCAGAATTTTCCAGTATCTGAAATCTATGTACAATATGATATGACGTTAAATTTTAAAAATATTGTTAAGTATAATGGTGAACTAGTTGCAAACAATGAAGTTGCGTTGTTCAAATATAAAATAAGTGATGAGCAATCTTCTTACAATGAAGAATATTCTGATTCAGGTTCTAACGTCAATGTCACAATGGTTGATAGCGTTACAACTTATATATATATCAATAAAAGTACAGATGAAATTATTGAAAGTAGAAAGGGAGTTCATTCTAAAAAAAGCTTTTTAATAAAAGATAAATTAGATATAATCGACTGGATACTAATTAATGAAACGAAGATTATAAATGGTTTGTTGTGTCATAAAGCTACGTGTAATTACAAAGGACGTACTTATTCGGTATGGTATTGCAAGGATATAGCTAGTTCTTTTGGTCCGTGGAAGCTCAACGGACTGGCTGGGTTGATTCTTGAGGCAACAGATCAATTAGGTCAAGTTTCATTTTATGCAAAAGTAATAAAAATACCTATTTGAGTGATATAAATGCACCGATATTATTTGGTGAAAATTATTACACAAGTTCTGAATTCGGAGAAATACAAGAAAAAGAGAGTGAGGACTTTCAATCTAAAATGGTTACCAAATTCGGTAGGGGTGTGAGCGTAAAAATTGATTATAAAATTGAGGGTATTGAAAAATAATATAAACTTAAATAAAAATACAAATAAAATGAAAAATTTAACATTTGCATTCGTGATTTCGATGTGTTGTAGTTCTTTATTTGCTAATGACATTGAATTATCAGATAATTCTACTACTGCTCTTAAAAGTGCTAAAGATATATGCTCAATAACATATACTGTAAGAGAAACATCTAATGGTACGACAACTGTAAGCGAATACACTCTAACTGCTGAAACTTGTGAAGAAGTTAAAGCTATAGCTGTTGATGCTGGTATAATTAAGATTGCTAAAAAGTAGATCTACTACGGATAATTACGAAAGTCGCACTTTTAAACCTGTATTAATACCTCGGTAACATACAGGTTTTTTTTTAGAACAGATATTCATAAAATTACTTATAGTTTTAAATTTTGTTTACTAAAGGATTAAAATAAATAATGATACAAGTTTTAATAATTAAAATACCTAAACAAATACTTATTTTAGGTATTTGTATTTTAGCATACTTTCCTGGCAATTCGCAAGTTACACTGTCAGGACATGTCCGAAATATCAATGATGAAGGAATATCTAACACGACTATAATCATTAAATCGCAGTTGTCTAATACAATTGTAGCATATGTTAGTGCCGATTTACAAGGAGGATATATAATTAAGAATTTAACTAGCGGTAATTATATTGTACAATTTTCGGCAAAATATTTTAAAACTTTAAATAAAGATCTTATCTTGAATCCGCAATCAGGCGAAAACATTTTAAATGTAATATTAGAAGATGAAATCGAACAGCTGGATGAAGTGATTATCCAAACCGAACGTCCTATTACTGTTAAAAAAGACACTATCATTTTTGACGTAAAATCCTTTCTCCAAGGCAATGAACAAGTAGTGGAGGATTTGCTCAAAAAAATCCCTGGACTCAATGTGGAAGCCGATGGCACGATAAAAGTAGGCAATCAGGAAGTTGAGAAAATAATGATTGACGGCGATGATATGTTTGAAAAAGGCTATAAAATCCTGACCAAAAACATGCCCGTCAACCCGCTAGAAAAAGTAGAATTATTGCAAAGATACTCCAACAATAAACACCTCAAAGGAATAGAAAACAGCGACAAGGTTGCCCTGAATCTGGTTTTGAAAGAAGATGCCAAGCGTGTTTGGTTTGGAAATGTAAGTGCAGGATATGGTCTAGCATCAGAAAACCGATATGAAGTTCGCGCCAACTTAATGAACTTTGGCAAAAAAAACAAGTTTTATTTTCTGACCAATTTGAATAATGTTGGTATCGACGCCACAGGAGACGTCAATCAACTCATTAGACCTTTTCGGTTTGGCGAACCGGGAAGCATTGGTGATGATGAATCTGCAAATACATTATTAGGTCTTGGCAATTCGCAACCTAATTTAAAACAAAAAAGAGTCAATCTCAACAATGCTGAAATGCTTTCGTTAAACAGTATTTTTACGCTTTCAGATAAAGTAAAGCTCAAAGCGTTGGGATTTTTAAACACCGATGAAACTGATTTTTTTAGAAATAGCTTTCAGTCGTTTTTTGTGGGAGACACCAATTTTGAAAACACCGAAGATTATGTAGGCAGAAAAGCACAAATTACAGGTTTCGGGAAATTAGATTTAATTTACGATATTTCAAAAACCAAAACGCTGGAATATGCCGGAAAGTTCAACCAGACCAATGAAAAAAACCGCAGCGATTTGCTGTTTAACGATGATTTATTAAACGAAAGACTAAATAGCAACAACCAACTCATTGACCAAAAAGTAGTTTTTACTAATAAATTTAAAGAAAATAAAGTAATCCTATTTTCGGGGCGTTACATCAATGAGAAAACGCCTCAAACCTATAGCGTCAATCAGTTTATTTTGGAAGATTTGTTTGCCGAAGATGCAAATAACACAAAACAATTTAGCCAAAATAAAATGCAGTTTGCAGGTGCAGAAGCCCATTTGATGGACAAAAAGAAAAATGGCGATTTACTAGAATTAAAATTCGGAAATCAATTGCGAATTGACAATCTTGATACCCGATTTGAATTGTTCAATAATGCCACTTCACTTGCTGTGCCAAATGGCTACCAAAACAATTTGACTTACACCACCAACGATTTGTATTTTTCGGCAACCTATAATTTTAAAGTGAAAAATTTTACAATTCGCACCCAATCTGATTTTCATCAATTGTTCAATCAGTTGGAGAATTTGGGCAAAAAATCAAGCCAAACACCATTTTTTATCATCCCAAAAGTTGGTTTAGATTGGGAAATTAATACTAAAAATAAAATTCAAACATCCTATTCGTACAACACCACAAATGCGGATGTTTTGGATGTGTATTCGGGATTTGTGCAAACTGGTTTTCGTTCGTTTTCAAAAGGATTGGAAGAATTCAATCAGCTCACAAGTTCCAATGCTTTCTTAAATTATACCTACGGCAGCTGGGGCGATAAGTTTTTTGCCAATACGTTTTTGATATTCAACAAAAGCAATGATTTTTTTAGTAGCAATTCTATCATAGCCCAAAATTTTTCGCAATCAGAAAAAATCATCATCGAAGACCGCGAGTTTCTATCGCTTTCCAGCAATATTGATAGGTATTTCAAACCCATAAAATCCAATTTGAAAATAAGTTTGGGTGCTTCGAGAACAAATTTCAAGAATATTGTCAATAATTCTAACTTACGGGAAGTTCGAAATCTAGGCGTTAACTATGGTTTTGAATTGCGTTCGGGGTTTCGAGGTATTTTTAATTACCACATTGGTTCAAAATGGAACTACAACCAAGTCAAAACCACGATTGAAAATTCGTTTACAGACAATGTTAGTTTTCTGGATTTATCAATGATGTTTAGTGACAAGTTCAATATTCAAATACAATCAGAACGCTATTACTTTGGTAATCTTTCGAATGATAGTAACAAATATTATTTCCTTGATTTAGAAGCACGATATGTCGTCAAAGAAAACAAATTGACCTTTTTACTTTCTGGAAATAATCTTTTCAACACAGAAACGTTTAGAAATTTCAGTATTTCTGATATTGCCATAAGCCAAACCGAGTTTAGATTGCAACCGAAATATGTGTTGCTAAAAATGGAAGTTCGGTTTTAAGGGGTTGTGAAGAAGTGTAAAGTTCTCATTAATTATTCACGCTCAGAAAGGGGCGTTTTTTATGAATAAAATTGCTATTTTTGCAATTCAAATTTTCAAAAATGTCATTAAAGAAAGCCTATTTGTTGGTTATACTATTATTAGTAATCGACCAAGTTTCTAAATTATACATCAAAACGCATTTCGTTATCGGAGAGCGGATTTTGGTGATGGGACAAAATTGGTTTCAGATCTACTTTATTGAAAACGAAGGTATGGCCTGGGGTGTTGAGATTCCTGGAGCCTATGGAAAGTTGTTTTTGACTTTATTTCGTATTTTAGCCGTGGGTGGAATTGCCTATTGGATGCACGATTCGGTTAAAAAACACGGTTCAAGTTACCTTATTGTAGCAATAGCGTTAATCTTAACGGGTGCTTTTGGAAATATTATTGATTCGGTTTTCTATGGAGTATTATTTGACGAAAGTCACACACAAGTAGCTACACTTTTTTCTGATCAACCTTACGGCACACTTTTTCATGGAAAAGTAGTAGACATGTTTTACTTTCCCATCATTGAAGATTATGTTTTGCCAAGCTGGCTCCCAATTTGGGGCGGTAGAGAATTTACCTTCTTCAATGCGATTTTTAATATTGCTGACATGGCAATTTCTACTGGAGTGGGTATTTTAATTGTATTCAATAAGAAAGCATTTGCTCACGAAAATAACTAAAAATTGTAGGTTTTTAGAGGTGTTACACAATAATTCAAGGCAAAATCATTTTCATTTACATCTGAAATTTGTTTTTCTGCTTCAAAAAAGGAAAGGCCTATCGTAATGACGTCAGATTTGCATTGCGATAAAAATCGGTCGTAAAAACCTTTTCCATAACCCACACGATGTCCTTTTTGGTCAAAAGCCAATAACGGGACAAAGACCACATCAATTTTTGAATCTGGAACCTCAATTCCGTCAACAGGTTCGGGAATATTGTATTCGTTTTTTTTGATTTTAGTACCGTCGGTAAGCAAGTAATGTGTCATTTTTCGGGTTTCAAAATCACTTTTGGAAATCAAAATTTCTTTGTCTTTTCCAGCTAAAATGTGCAAAACATATTCAGTATTTATTTCAAAATGTTCTTCAATTGAAAGGAAAACATGAAAATACTGCTTCTCCCAAATGGGCAGTTTTAATAGCGCATTTGCAATAGCCATGCTCTTTTCGTCGCGTGCTGCAATCGGCAATTCTTTGCGTAAATTTTTATACTTGATCCGCGCTTCCTTCTTCGTCATGGTGGATTAATTCGTTTGAAATATGATAAATGGCATCGCCTTGATATACAATTGGCGCGTGGTTGGCATTGATAATGTAGCCGTCGTTGGGTGCTTTTACTTTCTGCTCAAATTTGCCAAATGGATCTGTAATACTTCCTAGTACAAAACCCTTTTTTACATAACACCCTATTTTATTATAGTCGTGAAAAAGTCCCGAGCGGCTGGCGCGAACCCAGGATGATTTTGAAATATAAATCGAAGGTTCAACATGAGGTGGTAATTTTTGTTTTGGCGAAAGCATGTTTAAATAGGTAAGTAACTTCTTCACGCCATTTACGCCTTCTTCCGCGATTGTATCATTGATGTCTAATGATTTTCCGCCTTCAAATAGCAACATTTTTACATTTCTTTTTTCGCAAGCATTTCTAAAAGTACCTGCAATATTTTTAGAATACAAAGTAAAAGGTGCGCCAAAGATATCTGCAAGTTTCTTTAATTCTTCATTATTTGGGGCAATTCGAATTTGTGCAGCATTAAACCGACTTGCACCTCCGGCATGAAAATCAACTGCGTAATCGATGTGCGGAACGATGTCTTTTATCAAATGAAAAGCAAATCTTGACGCCAAAGAACCTTTCTTACTTCCGGGAAACATGCGGTTTAAATCTCGGCCGTCAGGAAATTCACGCGATTTATTGACAAACCCAAACATGTTAATTACTGGAATACAGATAATGGTACCGCGAGTGGGTCTGTTGATTTTCTGGACAATGATACTTCTTACGATTTCAACGCCATTAATTTCATCGCCATGAATTCCTGCCGAAAGTAAAACCGTAGGACCGTCAATTTTAGAACGTTCAATGATTACGGGAATTCGCAACTTGGTAGCGGTATGAAGTTTGGCAATTTCCATATAAATGGTTTTTCGTTCACCCGGCAAAATGGTTTCGTTGAGAATGATAAGTGGAGTCTGATTTTTCATAACTGGTTAAAGGGATAAAAGTAGTTAAAATCTCGTTGAAATCCCTTTGAAAAACGCGCTTCCTTCCAATTTTTACTAACTTTGCCTTATGGCATCAACCGCTTTAACTTTACAAATTCAATCGCTTCCCGACAATCCGGGTGTTTATCAATATTATGATAAGGACGGGCGAATTTTATACGTCGGAAAGGCAAAAAATCTCCGCAAACGGGTTTCTTCTTATTTCAATAAAATCCACGATACCGCGCGAACTAATGTTCTGGTCAAGAAAATTGTAACCATCAAGCACATTGTAGTTCCTACGGAAACCGACGCTTTGTTGCTGGAAAATAATTTGATTAAAAAGTACCAACCGCGTTACAACGTCTTGTTGCGAGACGATAAAAGTTATCCTTGGATTTGTATTAAAAAAGAACCTTTTTCTAGAATATTTTCTACGCGAAGAATGGTAAAGGACGGCTCCGATTATTTTGGACCGTATACGAGTTTTAAAACCGTTTACACCATAATGGGTTTAATTAAAGAGTTGTATCCATTGCGAACGTGTAATTATGACTTGAACGAGAAAAATATTGAAAACAATAAGTTCAAAGTCTGCCTTGAATACCACATTGGCAACTGCAAAGGACCTTGTGAAGGCCATGAAACTCTAGAAGATTACCAAGAACAAGTAGAGGCGATTCGGGAAATATTGAAAGGAAATTTCAAAGAAAGCTTAAAGGATTTCAAGAAAAAAATGATCCATTTGGCATCCGAAATGCACTTTGAGGAAGCTCAAAAATTGAAGGAAAAGATAGAAATTCTAGAAAACTATCAATCGCGTTCGATGGTGGCAAATCCTAAAATCAATAATATCGACGTGTTCTCGATTATTTCAGATGAAGGAGCGGCTTACGTGAATTTTCTGCAAATTGCACACGGATCGATCATACGTTCGCATACTTTGGAATTGAAAAAGAAATTGGATGAAAGTGATGAGGAATTATTGGAATTAGCCATTGTAGAATTACGCGAACGTTTTAAACTTTTATCAAGAGAAATTATTGTTCCTTTTCCCGTGGAAGTAGGCGAAGATGTAAAAGTGACTGTTCCGCAATTGGGCGATAAAAAGCAAATTTTAGAACTGTCGATTCGAAATGCTAAATTTTATCGAATGGATCAGTTGAAGCAATTGCAAATTGTAGATCCGGATAGACATACCAACCGAATTATGGCGCAAATGAAAAAAGATTTGCGACTTCATGAGGAACCGCGACACATAGAATGTTTTGACAATTCCAACATTCAAGGAACCAATCCCGTGGCGGCTTGTGTGGTTTTTAAAGATGGAAAACCAAGTAAGAAAGACTATCGTCATTTCAATATAAAGACCGTAGAAGGTCCAGATGATTTTGCTTCGATGGAAGAAGTAGTTTACCGGAGATACAAACGACTTTTAGATGAAAACGAACCTTTGCCACAGCTGATCATCATTGACGGAGGAAAAGGACAACTTTCATCCGCTTTAAAAAGTTTGGATGCGTTGGAATTACGTGGAAAAATAGCCATTATCGGTATTGCAAAACGACTCGAAGAACTGTTTTATCCAGGTGATTCAGTGCCTTTGTATTTGGATAAAAAATCAGAAACTTTGAAAGTGATTCAGATGTTGCGAAACGAAGCACACCGTTTTGGAATTACGCACCATAGGGACAGAAGAAGTAAAAGCGCTCTAAATTCTTCGATGGAAGCGATTCCAGGAATTGGCGAAAAAACGATGCAAACCTTGATTTTACATTTCAAATCAGTGAAGCGATTAAAGTTGGCTACCGAAAAAGAAATTTCCGAAGTCATCGGAGTTTCAAAAGCCAAAAAAATTCACGACTTTTACAATACTTCTACAACATAATGGTTTTCTGAGTAATCATTTACACATTAGAAGTAAATGGACTTCATTTATAAATTTTCGCCAATAAAGAAATAGTGACCTACTTATGAAAAATAATTTTCTTCTACTACTGCTTTTGCTAGTCGGTTTCCAATCATCATTTTCGCAGGAAAAAGAAAGGCTAAAAGTAGGCTTAGTTTTAAGTGGAGGTGGAGCAAAAGGCTTGGCTCATATTGGTGTTTTAAAGGCTATTGAAGAAGCAGGAGTTCAAATTGATTACATTGGCGGAACGAGTATGGGAGCCATTGTTGGCGGATTGTATGCTTCGGGATATAATGCTGCTCAAATTGATTCAATCTTTAGAGTTTCTGACTTTGATCGGCTGTTGAAAGATTACATTCCACGTTCTTCCAAGAATTTCTATGAAAAGGAAAATGACGAGAAATATGCATTGACTTTGCCGTTTGACAATTGGAAAGTTGGTGTTCCATATTCGTATTCCAAAGGTTTAAATATTTATGGTTTATTAAGTAAATTGCTTCATAATGCCCGACACGTGCGGAATTTCAATCATCTTCCTACTCCTTTTTTTTGTATTGCTACTGACATTGAAACGGGTAAACAAGAACTTTTAAACCAAGGTTATCTTTCGCAAGCAATTATGGCAAGTGCCACTTTTCCTTCTTTATTCTCACCCGTTTTAATTGATGGGAAACTTTTAATTGATGGAGGTGTGGTAAATAATTATCCGTTGGATGAGGTTAAAGAATTAGGTGCAGATGTCATTATTGGCGTGGATGTTCAGAGCGGACTCAAGTCGCGGGAGGAGTTAAAAGATGCGACCCGGATTTTAGTGCAGATTTCCAATCTTCAAATGATGGACCGAATGGAGGTTAAAAAAGCCCGGACGGACATTTATATCAAACCCGATATTTCAGAATACAATGTTATTTCTTTTAATGATGGTGCCGAGATTATCAAAAAAGGTGAAGAAGCCAGCTTTGTAGTTTATGAGAAAATAAAAGCTTTGGGAACCAATTATAAGAAACCGAAACTAGAATTGTGTGACGGAAGAATTGACACAATTACGATTGATGATATACAAATTAATAAGTTGAATAATTACACGCGTGCTTATATCATTGGTAAATTGGGATTTAAAACAGGACAAACAATTACGTATGACAGGTTAAAAGTAGGCATTGACAACTTAAATGCTACGCGAAACTTTAGTGCTTTAGGATACAGTTTTGAACCTGCAGAGTCGGGCGATCTTCTTAAATTGAATCTCGTAGAAAATGAAATAACGTCATTTTTACGTTTTGGTTTGCATTACGATGACTTGTATAAGAGTGGCGTTTTGCTCAATCTCACTAAGAAAAAATTAATTTTCAAAAATGACGTAGCGTCTTTAGATGTAATTTTGGGAGATAATATCAGGTACAACTTAGATTATTATGTTGATAATGGTTTTTATTGGAGTTTTGGTTTTAAATCCAGGTACAACAGCTTTAATCGAAATATTAAGGCAAATGTCCAAACAAGTCCTGTATTTGGTATTGATGGCTTAAATTCTATCAATTTAGACTTTGCTGATTTTTCCAACCAAGCGTATGTGCAAACCATTTTTAAGCAAAAATTTATTGTTGGCGCTGGAATAGAATTAAAAAATATCAAAATTACATCAGAGACCATAGATAACGATACTTCGTTTTTTAAAAGCAATAACTTTGGAAGTGTATTTGGGCATTTAAAATATGATTCGTTGGATAATTTATATTTTCCGCATGAGGGATGGTATTTTTCGGGAAATGTTCAAGCGTTTTTATATGCTTCGAGAAAGGAAGATTTTACTGAATTTACTTATTTTAAAGGCGAATTAAGCCATGCATTTCCTGTCTCTAAAAATGTTACAATTATTGGAAAAGTTGATGGTGGATTTTCTATAGGTGAAGGAACAAATCCTTATTTCGACTTCATTCTAGGAGGTTACGGTTTCAATCGAATTAATAATTTCGATCACTTTTACGGCTATGATTATTTAAGTCTGTTCGGCAACAGCTATGTCAAATCTACGGTAACTGTTGATTATCGCTTCTACAAAAAGCACCATTTGAATTTTGCAGCAAATTATGCCAATGTAGGCAATAAGTTATTTGATTCTGATGCGTGGCTTGAACGACCTAATTTCTCTGGTTATGCCGTTGGTTATGGTTTGGAAACCATTTTAGGACCAATTCAATTTAAACATTCATGGTCTCCCGAAACGAAAGACCATTACAGTTGGTTTAGTATTGGTTATTGGTTTTAATTTTTTGCTTGACGCTCTTCCTCTTCATCATTCTCTGTATATGAATCGGGCTCTGCTTTGGGCTTCGTGGTTAAAACTCTGTAAAAGAAGTATCCGGTTAAAGCCGTTACAAGTCCTTGAGTAGTTAACATCATGATTAATGCTTCTGTATTCATTTTGTTTTTTTATTAAATTATAAAGTGGCTCTACCTTCTCTTCTTCTCTTCAAGAACGCAAAGTAAACAAGCGCGCTGATAAACAGAAACAATGCAATTAGTAGCAATCGGGCAAAGTTTAAATACATCATTCGTTCTTCTAATTGACTGATGATCATTGGGTCTGTTGCAGCTAAAATTTGTTCTTTAATTCCTGCATGCATAATGGTTTTCACGATAGAACCGTTGTCTAAAGTCCATCCATTTCCAGACAGAAAACTTGAAACATTTCCAGACCAATCGTTATTTAAAGGTTTGAATAAAGAACCTAAAAATATGATGATCAGCATTACAGGAGTAATGAATTTGATTATAAATTTGTAAATACCGGGTACTTGAATATCTGCACCACTGGTAATTTCTGCCCAACCTTTTTTCATTCCAAAAATCCAAGAAAATAAAATGGTTTCAAACATGGCAAAAACGACTAAACTAACGGTTCCTGCCCAATAATCGTATTCGTCAAAAACACCTTGTTGGAAGAATAAAACCGTTGGCAATCCCATCACTAAAATTAGTAAGCCAAAGGACCATGCGCCTTTAGTTTGGTTCCAATTGAATTCGTCTCGCATAAAACCAATCCACGGAGTTCCCATGGCCAATGATGAGGTAATTCCGGCAAAAAACAACAAGCCAAACCAAAATAATCCTGCAAACGCCGCTAAAACGGGACCCCATTGTTGAAATAAGTACGGCATGGTTTGAAACGCCATTCCAAATCCAGCATTTTCAATAACCCAGTCCAAACCTAAGTATCCAGCAGCAATTGGAATAACAATTAAGGATCCTAAAACTACTTCTACAAATTCATTCATAAATCCTGCAGAAACAGCATTTAAGGCAATATCATCTTTGGAACTCATGTAAGCAGCATAGCAATGAATCGTTCCCATTCCTACAGAAAGTGTAAAAAACATCTGTCCAGCCGCCGCCATCCATACTTTTAAATCTAAAATTGAATCGTACTGTGGAGTCCATAAAAAGTTAAGCCCGTCCCATGCATTGGCATCTGGAAATAATTCTGAAGCACCACTTGAACCTAAGGTTAAACCTCGAACGGCAAGAATAACTCCGAAAATAATTAGCAAAGGCATTCCAATTTTTGCAACACGTTCAATACCTTTTAAACCTTTTGACAATATAAAAGTGTTAAGAAGTAAACAAGCAATATAAAACACAACGGCTTCATACGGAATCCCGGTGCTTGACTTAGATATATCAACGTAATTATTGAAAAATTGCGCAATTCCGCTCTGACTCATTCCTTCAAAAGTCCCTGAAAGAGAATGATAAACATAAGACATGGTCCAGGATTCAATGTAGCAGTAATAAGCGGCAACCGCTACGTTGGTAAAGATTCCAAAAACACCAATGTATTTTAATACACGACCTTTTACCATCGAATCTAAAATATAAGGCGTACTGTGGTTTCCAAATTTCCCACCAAATCTTCCCGAGGCCCACTCAATATAAAGAAGTGGAATTCCCATTAATAGAAAACAAATTAGATAAGGAATGATAAAAGCACCACCTCCATTTTGTACTGCTTGAACGGGAAATCGAAGAAAGTTACCCAATCCTACTGCATTTCCAGCCATGGCCAGAATTAATCCCACCCTTGAGCCCCACGCTTGCTTATCTGTTGACATATTTTGGTTTTCAAATTGTTAATGAAAACCAAAGATAAAAAAACAATTGGAAAAAGATTTAAAATCAAAAAAAACCTTGCAAAATAGATAGAGTCACTACTATTTTAACAGTTAAAATACACTTCAAATAAAAGATTCAAGTTAAGATTTTTGTATCAAAATTACTTAATAATGTTAGGAAAATAATTTGGCAATAAATTTTGTAGCGCATCGTGAACCAAAAAATTTAAAATTTTACGATATTTGTAGTTATGAAAACGACTTGGAAAGGATTATTGTCACATCTAAAATTTCTCATTAAGAGAAATCCAGAATGAAATTCAATTCGACAATTGGATAATTAGTAAGATAATTGTCTGATTATGAATTTATTTACCAAATTATCTAATTAAGAAATTATGCCAATATATCATAAATTAGGAAACTTTCCACAGAAAAGACATACGCAGTTTGAGAAGCCAGATGGCGGATTGTACTATGAACAACTTTTTGGAACAGAAGGTTTTAGCGGTCATTCTTCGCTTTTGTATCATGTGCATCGCCCTACTCAAGTAAAGGAAATTCTATCCTCAACTAGTGTAGAGCCAAAAATTGCCATCGGAAAAAACATCAAATCTTTACTATTAAAAGGTTTTGAATTAAAACCCGAAAGTGATTTTCTTGACAGCCGAAAAGCAATGCTAGTCAACCGCGACTGCGTAATAGGTCTTGCAGCTCCAAAAAAATCTTTACGCGAATATTTCTATAAAAATGCCGATGCCGATGAAATGATTTTCATCCACAAAGGAACAGGAACACTTCGAACCATGATGGGAAATATTCCTTTCGAATACGGAGATTATTTAATTGTTCCACGCGGAATTATTTACCAAATCGATTTTGATACCGAAGATAACCGCCTTTTTTACGTCGAATCTTTCGCACCATTTTATACCCCAAAAAGATATAAAAACGAATCAGGTCAGCATTTAGAGCATTCTCCTTTTTGCGAGAGAGACTTTAAATTGCCAACCGAATTGGAAACACACGATGAAAAAGGCGACTTTCTTATCAAGATGAAAAAAGAAGGCATGTTGCACGAAGTGGTTTATGCTACACATCCATTTGATGTCGTAGGTTGGGACGGTTATAACTTTCCATATGCTTTTAGCATTCACAATTTTGAACCAATTACAGGTCGTGTACATTTACCACCACCCATTCATCAAACCTTTGAAACGTCTACATTTGTAGTATGTTCATTCGTTCCACGTTTGTACGATTACCATCCAAAATCTATTCCAGCACCTTATAACCACAGTAATATCGACAGTGATGAGGTACTTTATTATGTAGATGGCGATTTTATGTCTCGAAATAATATCGAGCAAGGTCACATCACTTTGCATCCCAAAGGAATTCCGCACGGTCCAGCTCCTGGGGCAATGGAACGAAGCATTGGCCACACCGGAACCGAAGAATTAGCCGTTATGGTCGATACGTTCCGTCCCTTAATGGTTACCGAAGAAGCAATGGGACTTGATGATGGAAAATATTATAAATCTTGGGTCGAATAAACATTAGGAGCGAATGGCTCGGGCTTTTTGGGCAATCCTTATTCCCGCCTTCCTTCCACATCTCCCGCGAAAAATGGGAGGATGTTCCCACCAGTCGGGGCTATTAAATTAAATCATAAACACTCTTAAAATAAAAAAGAGTTATAAAAAAAATACAATTACAATGTCAAAAGAAATTAAAAACGTAGAATACGGATTAGAAAAAATATTTGAAGGAGCTCAAGATTTCTTACCACTTTTAGGTACAGACTACGTAGAGTTTTATGTAGGAAACGCAAAACAAGCAGCTCACTTTTATAAAACAGCTTTCGGATTTCAATCCCATGCTTATGCAGGATTAGAAACTGGAGTTCGTGACAGAGCTTCTTATGTTTTGAAACAAGACAAAATCCGTTTGGTATTAACAACGGCTTTAAAAAGCGATTCCCCAATTGGAGAACACGTAAAAAAACATGGAGATGGTGTAAAAATCGTTGCACTTTGGGTAGAAGATGCTCGTTCAGCTTATGAAGAAACCATGAAACGTGGTGCAAAATCCTACATGGAACCAACGGTAGAAACGGATGAAAACGGAGAAGTAGTTCGTGCTGGAATTTACACCTACGGAGAAACAGTTCACATGTTTGTAGAACGTAAAAACTATAATGGGGAATTTTTGCCAGGCTACAAAAAATGGGAATCCGATTACAACCCAAAACCAGTTGGATTAAAATACATTGACCACATGGTTGGAAATGTAGGTTGGAACGAAATGGATACTTGGGTAAAATGGTATGAAGATGTGATGGGATTTGTGAATTTCCTTTCATTCGACGACAAACAGATTACTACAGAATATTCTGCATTAATGTCCAAAGTAATGTCTAATGGTAATGGAAGAATTAAATTCCCTATCAACGAACCAGCAGAAGGTAAAAAGAGATCTCAAATTGAAGAATACTTGGATTTTTACGAAGGTTCAGGAATTCAGCACATTGCTGTAGCTACAGACGATATTTTAACAACCGTTGCAGATATGCGTTCTCGTGGAATTGAATTTTTAAGTACACCTCCACAAGCTTATTATGATGCAGTGCCGTTTCGTTTAGAAGCACATAATCATAAATTAAAAGAAGATATCGATAAATTGATGAGCCTTGGAATTATGATTGATGCAGATGAAGAAGGGTATTTATTGCAAATTTTCACAAAACCAGTAGAAGATCGTCCAACGTTGTTTTTTGAAGTAATTCAAAGAATGGGAGCGCGTGGTTTTGGAGCAGGAAACTTTAAAGCTCTATTTGAATCTATCGAAAGAGAACAAGAAAAAAGAGGAACTTTATAAGTCCTTCAATAATTAATAGTTACATCTGATGCGATTCTTCTAAAGAATCGCATCTTTTTTTTGAAAAATTCGTATATTCATATTGTTTAAAATAAGTGCATGGTTTCATAGCGTTCAGGAAGGTGGGAGAACTTCCACTCTGAAAATTAAAAATTATTCAGTAGATTTCGATTAAATTCATTAAATTAGCTCTAATAATTTTCATAAAAAGAATTGATTGAAAATGGAAGTTTACAATTCATTTAGAATATTTTAACGATAAATTAATTTTTGAACTGTATTCAAGGGTATTTTTGTCAAATTATTGTTAAAGTCAATTTTTTTTATATTATATCGTAAAAGATAAAGTACTTTTGCACTCGAAAAATAAGGAGGGGTGGTTCCCTGCTGTTTTAATGTAAATTTTCATAATTTATAGTTTTTTGGTTGGTTAATAGCATAAAAGCTCAGTCATTTTTGACTGGGCTTTTTTGTTTTTATACATTTGGAACAAAAGTTGTATATTGTATTGAAAAAAGAAAGCTATGAATAAGATTTTAATATTTGCACTGTTTTTAATGACGGTCAGTTTTGTTCCTCAAAAGGAACGTGCCTTTAAAGAAGGCGAATGGTTTAAGTTCAGAATTCACTACGGAATTGTCAATGCAGGTTATGCTACAATGGAAGTTAAAGAAGCTGTAAAGAACAATAAGAAAGTGTATCATGCCATTGGACGAGGATACACCACAGGAATGACTAAGTTTTTCTTTAAAGTGGATGATGATTATGAAAGTTATTTTGATAAAGGAACAGGAAACCCTTACCAGTTTGTTAGAAAAATTGACGAAGGTGGTTATACTAAGAATCAGGAGGGATTTTTCAATCAATCCAATAATACAGTAACGGTCAAAGATTATAAAAAGAAATCGGAAAAAAGTTTTATAGTTCCTGCCAATACACAAGATATATTATCAACATTTTATTATCTTCGTAACCACCCAGATATTGATAAAGTGAAAGTGGGAGAGTCCATCTCCATTGACATGTTTTTTGACGATGACACCACTAAATTTAAATTAAAATACCTTGGTAACGAAGATATTAGCACAAAATTTGGAACAATTCCAACGATGATTTTTAGGCCTTATGTTCAAGCGGGTCGCGTTTTTAAAGAACAGGAAAGTTTAACCGTTTGGATTTCTGATGACGACAATAAAATGCCAGTTAGAATAAAAGCGAGTTTAGCAGTAGGTTCTTTAAAGGCCGATTTAGAAGCTTTCAAAGGCTTGAAATATCCCTTTTCAGTAAAAGCAAAATAAAATGATTACAGCGCAACGCGAGGATTTATTAAATAAATTAGAAGAAAAATATAAAACTGTTGGTCAAAAAACAGACGTACATTTGGAAGGATTGTTATGGTCCAAACCAATGACGTACTGGGATTATGTACAAACGGATGCTTTGTTGAACCTTCAGGTGCAACGGACCACGTTACCAGACGAAATGGTGTTTATAATGTATCATCAAGTAAACGAGCTTCTATTTAAAATGATTTTATGGGAAATGAAGCAGTTGTGTCACAGCGATAAACCAGATCCTACTTATTTTGCTGAGAAGTTGATGCGAATCAGTCGTTACTTTGACATGTTGACCACTTCCTTTGATATTATGGGAGACGGAATGAGCATTGATCAATACATGAAATTCCGTAACACATTGACTCCAGCAAGTGGATTTCAAAGTGCACAATACCGATTGATTGAATTTTCATCCACGGATTTAATTAACTTGATTGACAATCGTTTTAGAACCTCAATTGATCGTGATACTTCTTTTACACATGCATTTGAACACTTGTATTGGCAGGCTGCTGGTAAAAATCATGCTACTGGCGAGAAATCGTTCTTATTGTTAGAATTTGAGAAGAAATATAAAGCCGAATTTCTCCGCCATATGGAAGAATACAATTCGATTAATGTTTGGCAAAAATTTAAAAGTTTACCCGAAGAAGGTCAGAAAGATCCTGAATTAATCCGAACGATGCGACACTTTGATCATACCGTAAATATTACATGGGTTATGGGTCATTTGAATGCTGCACGAAAATACATCGGCGACGGAGATGCAACCGGTGGAAGCGATTGGAAAAAATACATGCATCCCAAGTACCAACGTAGAATATTTTTCCCAGAACTTTGGAGTCATGAGGAACTAGAACATTGGGGCGAAGAACTATAGACTAACTGCATAAAAAAATACTTTTGAAAAGACTATCATCCTTATTGTTACTGCTTGTTTTAGTAGTGGCTTGTAACGAAAAAGAAGAGAAAAAAGAAGTTATTCCAATAAAAAAGCCAGATCCAATAGTGTTGGAATTTGGTTTCAAACTTAATGATTACGACGTGGTTCGAGATACCATTGAAAGTGGTGATACCTTTGGAAGTATCTTAGCTACACAAAATTTGGGAACGAATGAAGAACATGAAATAACCGAAAAAGTTCGTGATTCTTTTAATTTGAGGAACATTAGAGTAGGTAAAGCTTTTACGATGTTGCGTACCAAAGATTCTGCAAAAGTGTTGAAGGCATTTATATATAAGTCCGATATTTCTCATTACTATGTGGTAGATTTGCGTGATTCTACTCGCGCTTATAAAAGGCAACTACCCATTACCATCAAGCGAAGAACTATTGCTACAGAAATTGATGGATCACTTTCTGCTACATTGCACCAAGCGGGTGTACAGCCTTCTTTAGCCCAAAATTTAGCGGATATTTATGCGTATTCCGTCGATTTCTTTAAGATTCAAAAAGGAGATCGCTTTGCAGTTACGTTTAATGAAAAGTACATTAACGATACCATTTATGCAGGTGTAGAAAGTCTGGAAGCGTCCTTCTTTGTGCACAAAGGAAAAAAGATTTATGCTTTTCCATTTAAACAAGATCCAGAAGCTCGTCGTGTTGATTTTTATGATGAAGAAGGTAAGGTGTTAAAAAATATGTTTTTAAAAGCACCTTTAAAATTTGGTTATAGAATTTCATCTAAATTCTCAAAAAACAGATTTCATCCCGTTCAGAAAAGATTTAAAGCGCATAAAGGAACGGATTACGCCGCGGCTACTGGTACACCAATCGTAAGTACCGCATCTGGAGTAGTGGAACGAACTGGATACACTGCTGGAAACGGAAATTACGTAAAAGTGAAGCATAACAGCACGTATTCTACACAGTATTTACACATGTCTAAGATTCTAGTTCGCAACGGTCAACGTGTTTCTCAAGGTGAAGTTATTGGAAAAGTGGGTAGTACCGGATTAGCAACTGGACCTCACGTGTGTTACCGCTTCTGGAAAAATGGTGTTCAAGTGGATGCTTTGGCGCAAAAATTACCCAATTCAGAACCTATGAATGCTAAATTTAAACCTAGATTCATGAAGGAAATGGAACCATTGAAAAGGGAATTGGACAGTACAGCGCGTGTAAGATTTAAAGATTAATCTTTTTAAAGACCATTTTTTTCTAGCCGTCTTACTTTTTATCCTTTTGCAACATTTTCCTTTTGGGAAATAAATTTTATTTTCAAAAGTTAGTCTTCACTATTGTCTCTGGAAATGAGCTGTCGCTTTTTTGTAATGAATATTTATTTTCATTGAGATGAAAAAATATAAATTTGAATCTTATTATTTTAAAAAAATCAACATGGCTTTAGCTACTTTTTCTCCCTTAAAAACGGCTTCTTGGACTGCATTAGAAAATCATTTTCAAGAAATTAAAATGCAATCAATGAAGCAAATGTTTCAAGACGATGCTTCAAGAGCGGAAAAATTCACGATCAAGTGGAATGATTTTTTACTCGATTATTCTAAAAACAGAGTTTCCGAAGGAACAATCGAATTATTGTTGAAACTTGCCGACGAGATGCATCTGAAGCAAGCTATTGCAAGTTATTTTGATGGAGCAATTATCAATAAGACTGAGGATCGAGCGGTTTTACATACAGCTTTAAGAGCTTCGGATGATGCTGTTATTAAAGTGGACGGCAAAAATGTAGTACCCGAAATTTTAGAAGTAAAAAATAAGATTAAAAATTTTACGCATGAAATTACAGCAGGAATTAGAAAAGGATATACGGGAAAACCGTTTACAGATGTTGTAAACATAGGTATTGGCGGTTCTGATTTAGGTCCAGCTATGGTGGTGGAAGCTTTGCAATACTATCAAAATCATTTAAAAGTACACTTTGTATCCAATATTGATGGAGATCATGTTCATGAATTATTGAAAACCATAAATCCTGAAACTACACTTTTTGTAATTGTTTCAAAAACATTTACTACACAAGAAACATTGACCAATTCGGAAACCATTCGGAAATGGTTTTTAAAATCGGCAAGTCAGAAAGATGTCGCCAAGCATTTTGTAGCAGTTTCTACAAATTTGAAAAAAGTGACTGATTTTGGCATCGATGCAAACAATGTTTTTCCAATGTGGGATTGGGTTGGCGGTCGATTTTCGCTTTGGAGTGCGGTAGGTTTAACAATTAGTTTGTCTGTTGGTTATGATCATTTTGATGCATTACTAAAAGGAGCCAATGAAATGGATGACCATTTTAAGACGGCTGAATTCGACCAAAATATTCCTGTCATATTAGCATTACTGAGCATATGGTACAATAATTTTTTTGAAGCAGAAAGCGAAGCCATCATTCCTTACACTCAATATTTGCAAAAATTAGCGCCTTATTTGCAGCAAGGAATTATGGAAAGTAACGGTAAAAGTGTGGATCGAAATGGCGATATCGTCAACTATCAAACTGGAACTATTATTTGGGGCGAACCGGGAACCAATTCGCAACATGCCTTTTTTCAATTGATTCATCAAGGAACTAAGCTCATTCCTACTGACTTTATCGGCTTTTTGAAACCTTTATACGGTGATACAAATCACCATGATAAGTTAATGTCAAATTTCTTTGCACAAACAGAAGCATTATTAAATGGAAAAACGGAAGATCAAGTCCGTGCCGAATTTACAAAGCTAGATTATTCTACTGGCAGAGCTGAATTTTTAATTCCTTTTAAAGTTTTTGAGGGAAACAAGCCAACCAATACGTTATTGATTGAAAAATTAAGTCCTAAAAGATTAGGTGCACTTGTGGCAATGTATGAACATAAAATATTTGTTCAAGGAGTAATTTGGAATATTTTCAGCTACGATCAATGGGGAGTTGAATTGGGTAAACAGTTGGCAAGTTCTATTTTAGAGGAGATTAACTCAGGTCAAGTAAAGCAACACGATAGCTCTACATCCAATCTGTTGCATTATTTTTTACAAAATAAATAGTTTTTTTATCCAAATAATCATCAAAATTTAAAGTTTTTATAACAGTTTTTAGTTTTACTAATTTTACAAAAATAATTCGATTAATTGTCTTTTAACATATTTTGGATGAAAATTCAATATGTTTATTAAGAGTTAAAGCGTGAATATATTATGTTAAATGAGGTATTCTATTGAGGTATTACTAGTGTAAAGTAACTAATGCACGTTTTTCTTAATAATAATTTAATGTGGATGTCAAATATTTGTCGTTATTTTGCCAAAATTTTAAATTACAACATGAAAACAACTACAAATTGGTTATTATCAGGATTATTGCTGTTGCTCGTTTCAACAGTATTTGGTCAAGGGACAATTACAGGTACAATTGTGGACGCACAATTGAAATCGGGTATTCCAGGCGTTAATGTTATGGTAAACGGTAGTTCTACAGGAACTTCCACCGATATTGACGGAAAATTTACTATTGAAAGTAAAGTGGCTAAAGGTCAATTGGTCTTTACTTACGTAGGATTTGAAAAAGCAACAGTTAATTTTACTGTAGAAAGTGGGAAAACAGTAAATGTTGGAACAATCAATTTAACAGAAGACGCAAGTCAATTGGAAGAAGTAATTATTGTAGGTAGAGGAATCATCGATTTAGCTAGCGACAGAAAAACACCAATTGCTGTAACTACAATTAAATCAGCTGAGATTGTTGAAAAAGTGGGATCTTCTGATATCACTCAAACAATGGTAAACTCTCCGTCTATTTATGTTGCGGGTCAATCCGGTGGATTTGGAGATTCAAGAATTCTTGTTCGTGGATTTGGTCAAGACAACACAGCCTTTTTATTAAACGGACAACCTATTAATGGAATGGAAGATGGTTTGATGTATTGGTCTAACTGGTCTGGAATGTCAGATATTGCAAATGGAATTCAAATTCAGAGAGGTTTAGGTTCTTCTAAACTTGCTATTTCATCTGTAGGTGGAACAGTTAACTTTATTACTAAAGCTACTGATATGAGAGAAAGTGGATTTGTTTCTACAGGTGTAGGTAACGATTCATTCTTGAAAACTACTGCAGCATACAGCACTGGAATGAACAAAAATGGTTTTGGTATGAGTGTGATGTTGACGCACTGGCAAGGTGACGGTTACAATGAAGGAACTGCTGGAAAGGGACAGAATTATTTCATCTCTTTTGGTTACAAACCAAGTGAAAACCATAACTTAAACTTCTTGATTACTGGTGCTCCACAAGATCACGATCAGAATTTCACCAAACAAATTGGTGACTATAAAAAATACGGTAGAAAATACAACAATAACTGGGGCCTTTTAAACGGTAGTTTTGTAACAGAAAGAAATAACTTTTACCACAAACCGGTTGCTAACTTAAACTGGGATTGGAAAATTAATGACAATACAGATTTATCTACAGTAGTGTACGCTTCATGGGGACGCGGTGGAGGAACTGGTAACTATGGTGCACGATCTATTCGTACTGCAGAAGGTAGAATTGACTTTGATGCTATTTACGATAGAAACGTAGCTGTTGGTGATGGTGTACAAGGAGATAATAAATCGTATTTGATCAGATCTTCTATGAACAATCATAACTGGTACGGTTTAGTAACGAACTTAGAGAAACAACTTACAGAAAATTTATCTTGGAATGCTGGATTTGACTTAAGAACGTACTACGGAACTCACTTCCGTCAAGTATCAAACTTCTTAGGATTAAATAATTGGACTGAAAGCAGAACATTAAGAAATGCAGATAATGCATTCGTAGGTAGTCCAGTATTTAACACAGTAACAGAATCTCCAAGTGTGAGTCCGTACAATGCTACTTTCAATACTATTGGTGAAGATCAAAGAATTGATTATGATAACAGTGAACGTATTACTTATGGAGGAGTTTTTACTCAATTAGAATATTCAACAGATCTTTTCTCAGCGTTTTTTCAAGGAGCAGTTTCTAATCAAGCGCACCAAAGATTTGACAGATACGATTATTTGTCAGAAGCTGAAGATTCAGAAAAAGTGAGTAACGTTGGATACAATGTAAAAGCAGGTGGTAGCTTAAGAGTAAATGAGCAAAATGCATTTTACGTAAATACAGGATATTATTCTCGTCAGCCGTACCATGATAACATTTATTTGAACTATTCTAATCAGTTAAATCCTTTAACTGAAAACGAAAAAATCTTAGGTCTTGAAGCGGGTTACAGTTTTACTTCAAAATTCTTCACTGCTAACGTGAATGCTTACAGAACTTCTTGGAAAGATAGAGTAGTTTCAAGCTCAAGAGTAACAGTTGCAGATGAAACATATGGTGATATCGTTGTTTTACAAGGAAATGAGATTTTTAGAACGAATGAAGGTGTAGAGCAATTACACATGGGTCTTGAATTAGACTTTGTTGCAAAACTATTAAGCACTTTAGATTTACGAGGATTTGTATCTTCAGGAAATTGGGAATACCAAGGTGAAGCACGTACTACTTTAAGAGATCAAGACAGAAATGTATTGTCTGTTACTGACGTAGACGTAGACGGTGGAAAAGTTGGAGATGCTGCTCAATTTACAGCTGGTTTAGGATTTAAATACACTATTGCAACAAGAGTTTCTGTTGATGCAGATTGGAGATTTTACGATCAATTAAATTCTAATGTTGGAGCAGTAAAAGAAAATCTTGAATTGCCAGATTACCATATTACTGATTTAGGATTTTCTTACAAAATGTTAGTAGGTAAAACTAAAAGTAACAGTGTAAACTTCAGAATTAACGTAAACAATCTTTTTGACAAATTGTATTTGTCAGAATTGAGAACAAACATTAAAGCTGACGATAACATTCCAGCAGTTGGAACTAATCCATCAGTTGGAACGTACCAAGATAATGATAGAACTTTCTTAGGAGTTGCTGATGCCAATCAAGGTTTCTTAGGATTAGGAAGAACTTGGAACGCATCAATCCGTTACAACTTCTAATAAATATTAAATTTATTATAATTGAAAGCCTTGCAGTAATGCAAGGCTTTTTTTGTGCTAATTTTTAACTATCTTTGATTTCCAAAAAAAAACAATATACATTATGAGTACATACGAAATTATTCAAAAGGCGCATTCTGGCTGGGCTTATCTAGCACTTATTTTTTTAGCAATTGCAGTAATAAATGCAGTAATCGGACTCAATTCTAAAAGTGAGTTTACTAAAAAAGACCGAATGCTTGGACTTTTCGGGTTGATATTTACACACATTCAGCTATTGTTTGGACTAATTTTATATTTTGTATCTCCATTGGGAAAAGCAGTTTTAGGACAGATGAAAGATCCCGCTTTGCGTTTAACATCGCTAGAACATCCACTAATTAATATTATTGCAATTGCACTAATTACAATTGGATGGTCTAAACATAAAAAATTAACAACTTCACATGCAAAATTCAAGACTTTTACAATATTTTATGCATTAGGGTTGATTTTAATTCTTTCTAGAATTCCTTGGAAAATGTGGTTGAACTAACTGCATAATCTTGCAATGCAATTAATACCGCAATTTTAAGGTATAATAATTGCTCTTAACAGCATTGCCAAGGCAAATAACAAATCAGTTTAAGACTGTCTTTTCAAAACAGTATTTCTAGATGGAATGGCTTTCATCTGATTTAAAAACACAAAACAATATATGAAACAGAAATTTATTATATTATTATTACTGATTTCAACAGGATTATTTTTAAGTAGTTTTACCACAAGCAAATTGTATTTTCAAGACTCTAAAAAAGTGGTTCAAGATACAATTAAGAAAAATGTTGCAATAGCAGACAGTTTGGGCTTAGCCACTAACCTAAGTTTAACACTGCACAAGAAAAACGCCCACGCATCCTATTACCACAATAAGTTTAATGGTAGAAAAACGGCAAGTGGAACCAAATTTGACAATGACAAGTATACAGCAGCTCACAGAAAGCTAGCATTTGGAACTAAAGTTAAGGTGACCAATGAAGTAAACGGAAAGTCGGTTATCGTAACGATTACAGATCGAGGTCCATTTACAAGAGGACGAGAAATTGACCTAACAAGACGAGCCTTTATGGATATTGCTGCAAATAAAAATGCAGGAAATCTAAAAGTAACTATCGAAGTGATAAAGTAAATTATGTTGAAATTAAATAAGTGGTTGGTGATCTTGCTTTCATCACTATTGCTACTAAGTTGTTCCTCAAAAAAAAATGTTTCCGGAAAAGTTATTAATAAAAAAGGACATGCTTCTTATTATGCAGATAAGTTCAACGGTCGTAAAACTGCAAGTGGCGAACGGTTTAGTAACCGTAAATTAACAGCCGCTCATCGAAAATTAGCTTTTGGAACCAAACTTAAAGTGACCAATGTAGCGAATAAAAAGTCGGTGATTGTAACCGTTAACGATAGAGGCCCTTTTATTAAATCGCGTGATATCGATTTATCAAAAGAAGCTTTTATGCAAATTACCGACAATAAAAACCACGGTGTTCTCACTGTCATCATAGAAATTATCAAATAGCCAGTTTTTACTGGCTTTTTTTATGCTTCATTTTTCGGGAAATAAAAATTAACAAAAGATTAGGTTCGTTTGGTTCGTATTTATCCGAACCTGACCTAACTTTGCAAAAAAATTAGTTATGATGGAAATAGAAAAAGAAAAAGCGGAGCTGATTGAGATGTTTGGCGTTTTTTTTGAAAACACGCATCACTTACCACCTTTGGCCTCACGAATTTTAGGAAATTTAATTCTAGACGGATGTAAAACTGGTTTGACTTTCGAGGATCTAGTGGAGCGAATGGCGGCAAGTAAGAGTACGGTTTCTACCAGCTTAAATCTTTTGCTAAAATCGGAGAAAATCACTTATTATACGCTTTCAGGCGACAGGAAAAAATATTATAAACCATCCCCTTTTAGTAATCGATTACAAACCTACTTGAAAATGATTGCTCTTGAGAAAACGATAATTGAAAAGATGTTAGGCTATCGCGAAAAAACCGCTTCATGTTTTGAAGAACGTTGCAATCTTGAAAACATGCAAGAATATAAAAAACACATATTGACGGTTGAATCACTTTTAGAGAATACCATCCAGAGATTTAAAGAAATTGAACATAATAATAACCAAAATCAAATATAATACTCAAATGAAAAAGATTTTAATAACTTCATTTATACTTGCTTTAGTACTTGTTTCTTGTGGTAAGAAAGAAGACCAGCAAATGCCGCCTCAAGGTCCAGCTCCATTTCCGGTAGAAACGGTAGCGAAACAAGATGCCACAGTTTATGAAGAATATACTGCCAATTTAGAAGGGCAACAAAACGTAGAAATTCGTCCGAAAGTAAATGGATTTATCCAAAAAATCTATGTAGATGAAGGACAAATGGTTAAGAAAGGACAGTTGCTTTTCAAATTAGAAACAGAAACTTTATCGCAAGATGCAGGTGCTGCAAAAGCAATGGTTCAAGCCGCTCAAGTAGAGGTAGACCGATTGAAACCTTTGGTTGATCGAAAAATTATCAGTAATGTGCAATTAGAAACTGCTAAAGCAAAATTGGCTCAAGCCAAAAGTGCTTACGGAAGTGTAGCTGCAACTATTGGTTTTGGAACAATCACTTCGCCCGTTAATGGTGTAGTGGGAAGTTTACCTTACCGCGAAGGAAGTTTAGTTAGTGCAACAAGCGAAATGCCTTTGACTACAGTCTCAGATTCGAAAGTGATGAGAGCTTATTTCACAATGAATGAGAAGCAATTGCTTTCTTTCAATAGAATTTTTAAAGGTGCAAATACAGTTGAAAAATTAAAAAATGTTCCTGAAGTTTCTCTTTTGTTAGTTGATGATTCAGAATATAGCATTAAAGGAAAAATTGCAACCATAAACGGATTAGTAAATCCACAGACGGGAACTACAGAATTTAGAGCGGAATTCAATAATCCAGAAGGACTTTTGCGTAGCGGAAGTACGGGAATTATTCGTTTACCAATTGTACAAAAAGATGTAATTATTGTACCACAAAATGCTGTTTTTGAAGTACAAGGGAAACAACTTATTTACGTGGTTGGTGAAGGTAACAAAGTAAAATCGACCATCATTACAACAAATGGAGTTTCAGGGATGAACTTTATTGTAACCGACGGACTTTCGGAAGGTGACGTTGTTGTTGTAGAAGGTGCTTCGAAATTGAAAGACGATATGGAAATTGTACCTCAAGGAAAAACACCACAGCCTCAAACTGCTACAGATTCAGTAGCTAAAACAGAAACTCCAATTAAAAAATAATTCAAGATGTTAAAAATGTTTATCGAAAGACCGGTTTTATCGACCGTAATTTCAATCCTGATTACCATTCTTGGTGTTTTAGGGCTCATGTCTCTTCCGGTAGAGCAATATCCGGAAATTGCACCACCAACGGTTCAAGTTAGTGCCACTTATACGGGTGCTAATGCCGAAACGGTTTTGAATAGTGTAGTTATTCCATTAGAGGAAGAAATCAACGGTGTGGAAGGAATGACTTACATGACTTCTTCTGCAGCAAATGACGGTTCGGCTAAAATCTCAGTTTATTTTGAATTAGGTGTTGACCCAGATATTGCAGCAGTAAATGTGCAAAATCGTGTGGCTAGAGCGACTTCGAAATTGCCACAAGCCGTTATTCAAACAGGAGTTACAACTGTAAAAAGTCAGACAAGTGCTTTGATGTTTATGGCTTTGTATTCTAAAAACAAGGAATACGATGAAACGTACATTCAGAATTATGCTAAAATTAATTTGGTTCCAAAGTTACAACGTGTAAAAGGTGTTGGACAAGTGAATGTTTTTGGTGCCAAAGATTACTCGATGCGAATTTGGATTGACCCAGAAAAAATGGCGAGTTACAATATTGCGCCAAAAGACATTCAAGCGGCTTTAGTAGAACAAAATGTGGAAGCAGCTCCTGGTAAATTTGGAGAAAATGCTGAAGGTGTTTATGAATATGTAATCAAATACAAAGGTCGTTTATCAGAAATAAGTGATTACGAAAACATCATTATCAAAGCCACAGGAAATGGAAATTTCTTGTATTTGAAAGATGTTGCAAAAATAGAATTAGGTGGATTTAACTACGGAACTAAAAATATTGCAATGGGTCAACAAGGTGTGGCTATTGGAATTTTTCAAACGTCAGGTTCAAATGCACAAGATATTATTACGGAAGTATTGGAAATCGTAAATGAAGCAAAACCAGGTTTTCCTCCGGGAGTTGATTATGTGATTCCGTATAACACAAAGACATTTTTGGATGCTTCCATTGACAAAGTAATTTCAACATTGATTGAAGCCTTTTTATTGGTTTTCTTGGTAGTTTATATTTTCTTACAAGATTTTAGGTCTACATTAATTCCTGCAATCGCAGTTCCCGTAGCCATAGTTGGTACGTTCTTTTTCTTGCAAATTTTTGGATTCTCGATTAATATGTTGACGCTATTTGCAATGATTCTAGCAATTGGTATTGTCGTCGATGATGCAATTGTGGTCGTTGAAGCGGTACATGCTAAACTGGATGAAGGTGCTAAATCAGGAAAAGAAGCGACTATTTCAGCGATGAGCGAAATTACAGGTGCCATTATCTCGATTACATTAGTAATGGCGGCGGTATTTATTCCGGTTTCGTTTTTAAGTGGACCATCAGGAGTTTTCTATCAGCAGTTTGCAATCACATTGGCAGTGGCAATTTTAATTTCGGCAATTAATGCATTGACTTTAAGTCCGGCATTATGTGCTTTGTTATTGAAACCGCACAAAGATTCAGTCCATGCCAAGAAAAATTTAAAAGAACGTTTCTTCATCGCCTTCAATACAAATTTTGATAGAATGAACAATCGTTACGTTCAATCATTACGATTTTTAGGTCGCAAAAAATGGATCGCTGTAACAGGATTAATTGTTTTTAGTGGAATTACTTTTTTCTTATTCCAAACCACTCCTTCAGGATTTATTCCGAATGAAGATAGAGGGATTATCATGGCCGATTTAACACTACCTCCAGGAACTACATTGGAGAAAACCGAAAAAGCGGTAATGGAATTAGATTCTATTTTAGCTTCGATGGATATTGTTGAAGCAAGAATGAGTGTTGTTGGATTTAGTTTGTTAAATCAAGTTAATGGTGGTTCGTACGCTTTTACAGTAATCAAATTGAAAGATTGGAGCGAGCGAAAAGACGATAATCAATCGGTAGATGCGGTTGTGAAAGAATTATTTGGACGAACAGCTCACTTTAAAGATGCAAAAGCATTGTTTTTTACACCTCCAAGTGTACAAGGTTTTGGTTCAGCGGATGGTTTTGAAATGAAAATTCAGGATAAAGGTGATGATAGTTGGCAGAAAGTAAGTCAAGTGTCTAATGAGTTTTTAGGAGCGTTAATGCAACGTCCAGAGATTCAATATGCAATGACGAATTTTAACCCATCTTTCCCGCAATATGAAATGGATGTCAATGTAGAACGTGCTAAAGATGCTGGTATTTCTTTGACGGATATTTTCAACACGATGCAAGGATATTATGGTGGATTGTATACCACTGATTTTAATAAATTTGGTAAACAATACCGTGTAATGATTCAGGCAAAACCTGAAGATAGAGCGGATGAATCGTCTATAAATAACATTTACATCAGAAACGCTTCGGGTCAACAAGTGGCAATTAGTCAGTTTGTAAGCTTGAAACGTATTTATGGTCCAGAAGCGGTTGCCCGATTTAATTTATTAAAAGCGGTAAATGTAAATGGTAAAGCAAACCCAGGATTTAGTTCAGGAGATGCAATTGCAGCAGTTCAAGAAGTAGCGGCAGAACATTTGCCAAAATCATATACTTATGAATTTTCTGGAATGACACGTGAAGAGATTTTAGCAGGAAATCAAGCTATTGGTGTTTTCTTGTTGAGTTTGATATTTGTTTACTTTTTACTAAGTGCTCAATATGAAAGTTACTTGGTCCCACTTTCTGTAATTCTTTCATTACCTGTAGGAATTGCTGGAGCGATTGGATTTGTGAAACTCGCCGGATTGGAAAATAACATTTACTTCCAAGTCGCGTTAGTCATGCTGATAGGATTATTAGCCAAAAATGCGATTTTGATTGTAGAGTTTGCAATACAAAGACGTCGACATGGAATGGATTTAATGCAAGCTGCGATTGAAGGTTCAAAAGCACGTTTGCGACCAATTTTGATGACCTCTTTAGCGTTTATCTTCGGACTTTTGCCATTGGCATTGGCTACAGGAGTAGGTGCTGTTGGTAACCGTTCCATCGGAATGGGTGCTGTAGGAGGAATGTTAGTAGGAACTGTTTTTGGAGTTTTCGTAATTCCAATTCTATTTGTAATTTTTCAAGGATTGCAAGAACGAATTTCAGGTAAACCAGAAGAAACAGATGTTGAAATACTTTAATGCAATGAAAATGAATAAGAGAATATATAAAATCGTACTTCCCGTCTTGGTTGCTCTTGTAATGCAATCTTGTTTTACGGCAAAAACATACGAACGTCCAGAAGTGCAAACAGATAATTTGTATCGAATGGAAACCGTTTCTACAGACACGACTTCTTTAGGAGACTTGGCTTGGAATAATTTATTTACGGATCCGATTTTGCAAGAGCATATTACTAATGGTTTGCAAAACAATTTGGACATTCGCATTGCCATGCAAAATATTGCTGCATCGGAAGCCTACATGAAACAAGGAAAAGCAGGTTATTTTCCGTCTATTGGACTTGGTGCTGATTGGACTCACAATGAGTTGTCAAGGAATTCACAATTCGGAGCGTTGTTGCAAGACAGAAATACCGACCAATATCAGTTAACAGGAAACCTTTCTTGGGAAGCAGACATTTGGGGAAAAATCCGAAGCAATAAAAGAGCAACAAGTGCATCTTACCTTCAAACTTTAGCTGCAAAACAAGCAGTTCAAACGCAATTGATTGCCAGTATTGCTAAAAATTACTTCCAATTGTTGTCGCTTGACGCACAATTAAAAGTGGTGGACAGTACATTAGTAAACCGTTCAGAAAGTATTGAAGTGATTAAAGCCTTGAAAGATGCTGGAAGTGTAACGGAAGTGGGTGTTCGTCAAACCGAAGCTCAATTGTACACAACCCAATTGATTAAGGAAGATTTGAAAAATTCGATTGTGGTTTTGGAAAATTCATTCAACATATTATTAGGTGAAGGTTCAAAAAAAGTAAATCGTTCCACTTTGGAAACTCAAAATGTTTCTGCTGATATAAAAGTGGGTATACCTACAATGTTGTTAAGAAAACGTCCGGATGTGATAGCTGCTGAATACAACATGATTTCAAATTTTGAAATGACCAATGTTGCAAGAAGTGAATTTTATCCTTCCTTTAAAATTACAGCAACCGGAGGTTTACAAAGTATTGACTTAAAAGAATGGTTTAGTGCGAATTCTTTGTTTGCCAATGTGGTAACGGGATTGACCCAGCCTTTGTTTAATAAACGTCAAATTAGAACAAAGTTTGAAGTAGCGAAAGCCAATCAAGAAAAAGCATTTTTGGAATTTCAGAAAACTTTGTTAATAGCAGGAAGAGAAGTTTCTGATGCATTGCAAGATTATAATAATGAAACGACAAAGCTTGATATTCGCAAAAAGCAAGTGGAATCATTAAAGTCTGCGGCTGGTTTTTCAGATGAATTGTTAGAATATGGATTGGTCAATTACTTAGAAGTATTAACTGCCAAAGATCAAGCGTTAAGCACAGAGTTGAATTTGATTGACAATCAATACAATCAGTATAGCGCAATTATTACACTTTACCGTGCCTTAGGTGGCGGAAATTAAAGAGTAACTATTTTAATTTAAAACCCATACCTTATTTAGAGGTATGGGTTTTTTTATTTGTCCAGTTTTATTCGATTGCGTACAAATTCGATTTCGGTTTTTCCATGCGCTTTTGGTTTTCCATCTTCGCCCAAACTTACCATTGTGATGGTGTCGATTGAGATAATGGTATCCCAAGTCATAATATTACGCACTTCGCATTTTAAAGTTAAGGATGAGTTTCCAAATTTCACCACATCAATACCAATTTCAATGATATCACCTTGCTTCGCTGAACTCCTGAAGTTGATTTCTGACATGTGTTTAGTAACTACTCGGGCGTTTTCCAGTTGGATAATCGAATATAGTGCTAATTCTTCGTCAATCCATGCCAATAATTTGCCTCCAAAGAGAGTTAAATTAGGGTTTAAGTCTTCGGGTTTAACCCATTTCCGTGTATGAAATCGCATATTCGTAAAGTTTTTAGTTGTTTACGCAAAGATAACACGTTTGCAAATCGGATATAGGAGTAAATTGAATAAATTTGACTAGAAATAAAATCTGGAGAAGAGTGCGTTTGCATTGGTAGTAAGTTAGGGGAAAGGACGTTATGTTTAAATATTATGATTTAGCCTACGATTTTGACGGTATACTAAATTATTCGCAAACAACAATATAGATTTTATTAAAATTTATGTCAAAATATTTTTTTGAGTCAAAAACATTGCGTTATTTTGCAAACTAATTAATCGTTAAAATTATGAGAAAGTATTTACTTACATTAACTAGTGTTCTAGCATTAAGTTCGGCATATGCCCAGACTGATGAAAATAGTAAGGACGCGGAAACTAAAGGTTCCGAATACAACAAGTGGTCCGTTGAATTAAATGTTGGTCAGAACAAAGCAGACAAGCCTTTTGCTGCTGGTTATTTTTCTGCAGACCCTTCAAAATATTTTAATTTTAGTGATGTTAACCATTTCGATTTAGGAGCTAGATATATGTTTAATCCAAATTTTGGAGCAAAACTAGATTTTGGTTACGATTTCGTTAAAAATCAATCTGGTGCTGAAAATCAAGACGGAGTTAAGTCGCTTCCTTTTGAAACAAGACAATTCAGAATTGGTTTACAAGGTGTAGCCAATCTTGGAAGAATAATGAAATTTGAAACGTTTACAAGTCGTTTCGGAATTTTAGCTCACGCAGGTATTCAAGTATCTCGTTTAGAAGCTAGATTAGGCGTGAACGAAGGAAGAGATGAAGATAATGGTGGAATCATTTTAGGTTTAACGCCTCAGTTCAGAATTTCTAATAGAATTGTATTAACTGGTGATTTTACTTATTTAGGTAATGTAAGACAACACTTTAACTGGGATGGTTCTTATTCTGCAGACTCAAATAACTTATCTGGTTCTATGATCAATACTTCATTAGGATTGACATTCTACTTAGGAAAACATGATGTTCATGCTGACTGGTATGCAATGGATACTAAATTAGAAGAAAGATTAGATGAAGTTGAGAAAAAAGTAGCTAGTATTGAAGAAGGCTTAATGGATTCTGATCAAGATGGTATTGCTGATATGTTTGACGCTGAGCCTAATACAATGGCTGGAGTTATGACTGATTCAAAAGGTAGAACTATTGACCGTAATGGTAATGGTGTTGCAGATGAATTAGAGCGTTATTTTGATTCTAAATTTGCTGGAAAACCAGGATCAGAGTTTGATATCAAGAGGTTGATTAACGAAAGTTATGTTAACGTTTATTTTGACTTTAATGACAAAATGCCAAACAAGGAATCAGTTGACGGTATTAACTTTTTGGTTAGATACTTAAATGCTAATCCTTCAGCTAGTGCAGATGTAATTGGATATGCAGATGAAATTGGAAGCAATGCTTACAACAATTCATTGTCTGAAGCACGTGCTAATAACGTGAAAAAGATTTTAGTTGACGCAGGAATCAGTGCTTCAAGATTAAATATCGTAGCAAACGGAGAAGACGCTTCAGTTAATAAAGCATCTAAAGACGCACGTAGCATCGTAAGAAGAGTTACATTCAAGATTAAATAATCTTTGAAATATATAAATTAAAAAAACCTGATTCACATGAATCAGGTTTTTTTTTGTGTTCAAAATTTTTCATTAGATAAGTGTTATGGTTTCTTTTCTCAGTAATTTACCATTACTAGAATCTTTAAATTGCTTTAGAAAATGTATTTCTTTAGGCCTTTCATATTTTTCGAGCACATTAAAAGTGACATCGTCCAATGCAAAGGGATCTGATTCAATTAGTAAGACAACTTTCTCTCCTAGATCGGTGTCGGGTTTGCCATAAATCATGAAACGTGGGCTAATTTTATGGACCAACTTTTCTTCTACTAGTTCTGGATTGATTTTAACTCCACCCGAATTAATTACGTTGTCTAGCCTTCCAAGAAATCGAAATTGATTCCCTTCTACTATTTCTACCACATCATTAGTAATTATAGGGTAATCAAGTAGTTTGGGCGCGTCAATGATCAGGCAATTTCTTTCGTCAGCTGTGATGGAAATATTAGGCATTAATCTAAAGTTTTTCTCGCCTACTTTTTTGGCTGCAATATGAGATACTGTTTCAGTCATTCCGAAAGTCTCATAACAAGCTGTTTTTTTTAGTTTCAGCAATTGTTTTTCTAGCTTTGCATTAATTTTTGCACCACCCACGATCAGTTGCTTAATCAAATGCAATTCTTTCAATGAGTTTTGAGCTTGTAACGGAACCATTGCACAAAAATCGTAGCATTTAACTACTTTCAGCAACGGTTGAAGCGATGGCGGAACAAAATCCATTTCTAAACCTAGCACAAAGCTTCGAACAAACATCATTTTGCCTGCCACATATTTCATCGGCAAACAATTTAAAATCTTTGCACCAGCCTGTAAGTCAAAAAATTTACCTGAAGCTATAGCAGAATTAACCATAGATTGCTTAGAAACTCTGATCAATTTCGGAATTCCAGTGCTCCCGGAAGTATGCATTTCAATGTAAGGATGATCGTCAAGCCAATCCAATAAAAACTGACCTACACCTTTTTCGGAAGCGTTTCCTTCCTTAATGTAGCTGTAAGCAACGATATATAAATCATCTTTAGACAAGTTATGTCCGTTTAATTTGAACTTGGGATGTATCTCAAGGTATGTTGGTTCTTTCATAGGATAAAATTTATGGAATTAGAGGTTGTGGATCTTTTAGTTTGCCAAAAAGCTTCTGTTGCCAATCGTTCCACTTGTACTTTTTACTAAAGATAAAGAGAAGGATTGGGAATATAATAAAAACGGGTAATAGTACATCAAAACCGGCAGAAGGTGCTGCAACATCTTTTAGCACAGAGTGCGTTTGGAAGGCGGACCAATCCGATGTTAAAAGTAAAGCGCCAACAAGATTATTAGCAGCATGAAAGCCTAATGCTAATTCCAATCCTTCGTCCATTAGCGTTAAAATTCCTAAAAAGAAACCGGTTCCTACGTAATAAATCAGGATGATGTAGCCCATTTTTCCAACTTCAGGATTCCCGATGTGCATCAATCCGAATGCGAGGGAAGAAAACACAAATGGAAACCACCGACTTTTTGTTGCCAAACCGATTCCCTGCATTAAGTAGCCTCTGAAAAAATACTCTTCAAAACTTGTTTGCAACGGAATGAGAATGATTGCTAAAAATAAAAATATAAAAAAGGGAACGGGTTTAAAGTTATAGATATAGTTTTCGGGGTTATAATAGTAAGCAATTAAAATTGTTCCAATGAGAAATGCAGCCCAAAGGAAGAAGGAGAAAAAGATACGGTTCCAATCTACTTTCTTTCGTGACGTGGTTAAGCTTCGCAAACTTTGTTGGTGCACATATTTTACCCAGAAAAGCAAGCCAATACACATCACTGATAGCGGTCCAACCAATAAAACGAATGCAGTATTTACTCCTACGGTTTCGATTATGTTTTTAATTACAGCGTCCGTGTCAATATCTTTTGTAGAGATATAATTGAAAATCATAAACGCAAAAAAACACAGCGGAATAGGAAGGTAAGTCAGTAAACTAGTTTTTTTATCTTGTAATTGTTCAATGTACATACTTCTATTGGATTTTGGATTTTAGTACTAATTTACTTTTTTTTCGGCAATCATTTTAAATAATGGTAGTAAAATAATAGATTCAGTATTGGTAATGTGTTTTTGATAGGTCATAGTGTACGCTTAGAAAATTGGTGTAATCATTTTAATAAGTTACACCCATGCTTCAGTAGCACTTTAGTATATAAATCGCGTAATTTATAAGATTGTATTTCGACAAATTTTATTCATTTTAGATAATCTAGCCAAGGATTGTTTTAACACATCTTTGGGAAATTGGCTTGTAACGTAAGGGTATTTTTGCAGTCTAATAATAGAATTTAAAATTATTTTTCATGCGATTCACACATTACTTCGTTTTTGTTTTTGCCTTATTTTTTACAACCCTCAGTTTTGCACAGCAGCCAACAGTGAAAAACGTGAAAGTTTCAGGAAAAGTCTTAGACAAGATTACTAAGCAACCTTTAGAATATACCACTATCACATTTATTGAAGTAGGAAATCCAAGTGGAGTTTCTGGTGGAATTACTGATTCTAAAGGTGAATTTGATTTCACAATGAAAACAGGGAATTATGATATTAGAGTTGAGTTTATCTCGTTCAAACCTATTGAAATCAAAAATCGTTCAATTCAAAATGATGTGAATTTGGGCACTTTTTCTTTGGTAGAAGATGCTACAATGCTTCAAGCTGTTGAAATTAGAAAGGAAGAATCTACAGTTGAAATTAAATTAGATAAAAAAGTTTACAATGTAGGTCAAGATATGATGGTTAAAGGTGGAACAGTTAGCGACGTTTTAGACAATGTGCCTTCTGTTTCCGTAGATGTGGAAGGAAACGTAAGCTTAAGAGGAAATGATAACGTAAGGATTTTAATTGATGGCAAACCTTCTGGTCTTGGTGGAATTAATATTGCAGAAGCGCTAAAATTAATTCCAGCGGAAACAATTGATAAAGTGGAAGTAATTACCAATCCATCTGCTCGTTATGACGCTGAAGGTGGAGGAGGAATCATTAATATTGTCCTTAAAAAAGGAAAAAATCTTGGTATAAATGGAACAGTAACTGCTACTACAGGTAATCCAGATAATTTTGGTCTAAATGGTACTTTCAATTATCGTACTAAAAAAGTAAATTACTTTACAACGCAAGGGTACAGCTACAGAAAAGGCCCAGGAAATTCAAATAGTTTTGCAGAGTATTTTTCGCCTTCAGGAGAGACGGAAAGTTTTTTAGATGAACGACGAAGCAATGAGCGTTTAAATAAAGGATACAACGGAAATGTAGGTTTTGAATGGTACGTAACTCCTTCAATTAGTTGGACCAACACCTTTTCGTACAGAAAAAGTAACGGTGACAATCCGGATAATGTATCCCAAAAATTCTACGACGCTGACTTTAATTTGACCAATCAAACATCTCGTTTCAATGATCAATTTAGTGATGATGAAGACATGGAATATGCAACTAATTTTGTCAAGAAGTTTAAAACGGATGGTCATCAATTGTCAATCGATGCTTCTTATTCCAAAAATAAGGAGGATGAAAATGCTTTGATCAACAGTACCTCGAATGATTTAATTACCAATAATACAATTTTCAATCAGCAAACTACGGAAAGCTTTCAAAAGCAGAAAAGAGTATTAGTCCAAGCCGATTACGTATTGCCATTTGCTGATAAATACCGATTGGAAGCAGGTTACCGACTTAATATTACAGATTTAACTACAGATTACAGGGTTGAAGATTTAGAAGGCGGCATATTTGTAAATAACGAACAATTTACAAATGCACTGCAATACAAAGAAAAAGTACATGCAGTATATTCGCAATTTGGCTCTAAAGTGGACAAATTCTCTTACTTAGTTGGTTTGCGTTATGAAAATTCAAATATTGACGTCAACCAATTTACACAAGCGTCCTTTAATAACAAAAGCTACAGTAATTTATTTCCAAGTGCGTTCTTAACCTATGAATTGGGCGACTTTGAAAACGTTTCTTTAAGTTACAGTAAACGAATTTCGCGTCCACGTTCTCGTTTTATTAATCCATTTTCTAGCCTATCTAGTAACATTAATATCTTTAGAGGAAATCCAGACTTAGATCCATCGCTGACCGACTCTTATGATTTGGGGTATTTGAAGAAATTCAACAAATTTACATTTAACACGTCTATGTATTTCAATAGAACCAAAGACGCGGTACAGTTTGTAAGAAGTACGGAAGTAATCAATAATACTAATGTTTTAGTAACTTCGCCCATAAATGTTGGTTCTCAAGATCAATACGGATTTGAATTTACGTTGTCTTACAATGCATATAAGTGGTGGAAATTAAACGGAAATTTCAATTTTTTTAAAAATCAAACTAAAGGAAATTACACTTATCTTGGTCTGAATAATACGCCTGAAACAATTGATTTTAGTAATACAGCGCTTTCTTGGTTTGCTAGAGTTACATCTAAAGTTTCACTACCTTACGGAATTGATTGGCAAACTAACGGTACTTACATTGCTCCTCAAGATAGTGCTCAAGGACGTTCAGATGGAATTGCAAGTATGAATCTGTCGTTTAGTAAAGATGTGCTTAAAGAGAAAGGTACCATTGCTTTAAATGTGAGCGACGTATTTAATTCTAGAAAAAGAGTTATGGATACCGAATTGCCCTCTCAAAATGTTTCATCAGAAATGCAGTGGCGTGAGCGTCAAGTAAATCTATCATTTACCTACCGTTTCAACAGAAAGAAAACCGATCGTGAACGCCCTAAGGGTGAAAGCGGTGGAGAAGAAGGAGAATACATGGGAGGTTAAAAAAAGTAAAGCGGTCTTAATTAGACCGCTTTTTTTATGCTTTTTCCTGAAGTAACATCTGCTCTTTCAACAGCAAAAAAAATATCATACAGTAATTAAAAACCATTACTTTCTAAAGTACTCCCGCTCTCTTTTATAGCAGAAACTATTTTAGCAATTGAATTTTCATCTGTTATGATAAAAACCATTCCCTGATTTATAGATTGATCTCGGTTGCCTTTATTAAACTGATTGATCTTTACAGTAGTAGAAGCGTTTTCAAATAATTCTCTAATTTCTACCTGCAAAAGTGCTGCAATTTTTGGAATATATTCACTTTTCACATCACACTCACCGCTTTCCCATGTAGAGTAAGTACTCTGCTTAATGCCCAATAATTCTGCAATATCTTTTTGTTGATATTTAGTATTTCTTTCTCTGAATTTTCTTAAGTTTTTTGAAATGGCGGTCATGTATTTTTTTTCAAATATATAAAAATATCGACAAATTGAAAAATGTTATCGACAAATTGGACTTGTTTTAGCAAGATAATGATAATTTTTGCTAAGATGTAACTAATTAATGGTTTTGCATGCTCAAAAATATCGAATCGCTTGGAAATACACTATGATTTTATTCAAGTAAATGCTGGTAATTTGAAAAATGCAAAATAAATAGTTATTGTATGTCATTTAACCAACCTTAAACCAAATGAAAATGAAAAGATTAAAAGTCCTTTTGAAAGTAGCTTTACTAAGTTGTACTTTCTTACTTTTTGTAAACTGTGATACAGATGATGTGCCGCAAGATTCGCAAGCGCACCAACACGAAGACAGCAATAAAATCAGTTTTAATGATTTTATAAAGAAGACTAAAATTAAAAAGTTTGATGTAAATATTAAACCTGTGGCAGTGGAAAGCGATGTTCTAGGAAGATCCTCAGAAGATTTGCAATTTATAGGCTTTACAGTAGACACACTTACGGTTAAACAATTAGTAAAAAATGGTGAAACTACTTTTACACTACCTGTAATTCCTAATCCTTACCCCAACAACCCAAATTTTTACTACAACATTGTTTTTCATCAAGTTGGAGAAGCTTATCAATGGTCAATATTAGAGTTTGAAAAGACAGAAGAAAATGTTGAAGTAACAGAATTGCTAAATGAAACAACTAATAACGGAATGGTTGATGTAGGTGCAAGAATAGATGTCATATGGAAGATGAAGATATTATTTCATTGTACAAAAACTGGCTTATGTGCTGACGGACCTTGCGACAGCTGCGAACAGTGTATTTCTTTAGGAACAGTAGTAAGTGGTGTAGATGAGAAGGAATTTTTAAGCATTACGGATACGCCACAAAATTTAATTAGTCAAAATGGTGGAGGTCTCACAAGTGGCAATTCATTTTCTCCGGTCGTAATTGCTGCAATTAATAATTTCACAAGTACTCTGACAACTGCACAATTAGCTGTTTATAATGCTAACAAATCTAGTTTTGATAATTATTTGAGAAATAATTCTAGTACACTGGTAGGAAGTTTAGGACAGCAATCTACTTTAATTTATCCAAGTGCACAGCAGTTTCTTTTAAACTTGTTTAATTTGGGAATTACAAATAATCTAACTTTTGTTGTAGGCACTTCTGCTAGTCCATCTAATGTTTTACACTTTAATAATGTTCAGGAATTTCAAAATTTTTTAAACACAAATCAAAATTCAGTTGGTACTGATTTTGAATTATTGCAACAAGTAAATGAAAAACTTGCATCAACAAAATTTGGGTATGGGACCTATAGTATTAAAGCAGAAATAAAGCAAGAAACAGCACCTTCTTATAAAGTGGTTTCAGTCAATTCATACATAACAGGAATAACATTTTTATTATCGTGGGATCAAACTAATTTTGTAACTTCACATTCTGGAAGCACAGCAACAATTGATCTTTATGGAAAATTAACATACGGTGTTACAATTGGTACATTCAATGGTTTATCAGTTACAGTTGATCTTCATTATCAACTTGCTACAGATAAACCAACTGGAAATATTATTTCTGCTATTCAATTACCTTAAAAATTCTTCAAAATGGAAAATGTCACACCCGTCGTTGAAAGTTCTACTTGGTGGTTTTCAGTAGTAACACAATTATTTTCTGTAGTGTTTTTAGTTTTTATACTTTACTATCTTGTGAAATTATATAAAAAAATTGTGCACTACTTGGAAAGAAAGTGAATTGGAATACGGTTTTTTTTAGATGCTTAGTACCTAAAAACAGTGGAATAAAAACAGAAGGCTAGAAATAGTATTGTATACGGAACTCGTATTAATCTAATATAACAATTTTAAGATAAAGTCTGCTTAGAATTAGCGATGATATTTTTGCAAAAATTATAAAATTAAATAAACGCATTGTATTTGAGTGAGTAAGAACGACGTAGGAATATATTATTCATAAATTAAAAAAGTTTACAAAACATGTATTATGATAGAGATTTTAATAATGCTGATGCCAACAATTTTAAGCGTCCTGGCGCTAGTCTTGCTTTTAGATTTATATGTATTAATTCGGAAATATCTAAAACTAAAAATAGCAAAATTAAAAAAGGGCGATTAATATAAAACGGTATCATGCATGAACATTTTTTCTTTATTGACCGTTTCAACAGAAAGAAAACCGATCGTGAACGCCCAAAAGGTGAAAGCGGTGGAGAAGATGGAGAATACATGGGAGGTTAAAAAAAGTAAAGCGGTCTTAATTAGACCGCTTTTTTTATGCTTCATTGAAAAAAGGGCATAACTTTGCAACTCTAAAAAAATTTCATGAAATCCAAAATTCAAAAGGCAATCCAAGCAACATACCTAAGTATTTTTGGAAATTTAATTTTGGCTATAGCCAAAGGAATTACGGGAGTCTTCGGAAATTCGTATGCTTTGGTGGCAGATGCAATTGAGTCGTTGACGGATGTGTTTTCATCTGCATTAGTATTGTTCGGAATCAAATATTCAACACGTCCAGCCGATTCCAATCATCCATACGGTCACGGTCGGGCAGAAACACTAGTAACGTTTTTGGTAGTCGGATTTCTATTGATTTCTGCATCATTCATTGCTTATGAAAGTATTGCTAATATCCAAACGCCGCATGAAACGCCTGAGCATTATACGCTAATTGTCTTAGCAGTTATAATTGTTACAAAAGAAATTTTCTATCGTATTGTTTCTAAAAAAGGAAAGGAATTAAACAGTTCGTCCTTAAAAGCGGACGCTTGGCACCATAGAAGTGACGCAATAACGTCGCTTATGGCTTTTATCGGAATTTCAATTGCGATTCTGATGGGTCCCGGTTACGAAACTGCAGACGATTGGGCTGCATTATTTGCATCGTTTTTTATTGTTTACAATGCGTATTTAATTTTCCGTCCTGCATTAGGTGAAATTCTTGACGAACATCTTTACGATGATATGATAAATGAAATCAGACGCATTTCCGAACAAGTAGAAGGTGTGGAAGGAACAGAAAAATGCTTTGTACGAAAAACAGGCATGTCCTATTTAGTGGATTTACATTTGTTAGTTAATGGAGATTTATCGGTAACTGAAGGCCATGAAATTTCGCATGCAGCAAAAGATAAATTGATGGAAGAAATGCCCGAGTTGGCCAATATTTTGATTCATATTGAACCAATACATCTCTAAAAAAAGCCCCGAAAACTGAATTTCGAGGCTTCTTCTAAATACTGCGATGAAGACAGCTTATATTTAATTGACTACCAGATCTTAACTCTGTTTTCTGGAGTAACAAACATTCCATCTGCTTTTGTGATATCAAATGCTTTATAGAATGCATCTACATTTTGTAAAGGAACATAAGCTCTATACATTCCAGGAGAATGCGGATCTGTTTTTACTTGATTTTTAATCGCTTCGTCACGTGACTTCGTTCTCCAAATAGTGGCCCAAGAGATAAAGAAACGTTGTTCTGGCGTAAATCCATCAATTAATGGTTGGTTTGGATTTTCTTTTAAATACAATTGCAATCCATCATATGCAGCATTTACACCACCTAAATCTCCAATGTTTTCACCTAAGGTAAATTTTCCATCCACATAAGTTCCAGGCAAAGGTTGCAACATACTGTATTGGTCTGCAAGAGCACCACCCAAACCAGTAAATAATGTTAAATCTTCGTCCGACCACCAGTTAATTAGATTTCCATCTGCGTTAAAGCGCGATCCGGAATCATCAAACCCATGTGAAATTTCGTGACCAATTACTGCTCCAATTCCACCATAATTTACAGCTTCATCGGCTTGATAATTGTAAAATGGCGGTTGCAAAATCGCTGCTGGAAATACAATTTCATTATAAGAAGGATTGTAATATGCATTTACTGTTTGAGGAGACATAAACCATTCGTCTTTATCTACAGGTTTATTTAAGTCTTCAATGTTCTTTTTAAAACTCCATTTGGCAATTGCTTCACTGTTTGAAAAGTACGTTCCGCCTTCACTTGGCGCTTTGATTGTCAATTCTGAATAATCTTTCCACTTGTCTGGATACCCGATTTTCACTCTTGATTTATGCAATTTTTCGACCGCGGCAACTTTAGTCGCTTTTTTCATCCACGGCAAATTGTTGATTCTATTTTCAAAAGCAAGAAATACATTTTTAATCATCTTTTCAGCCTTTGCTTTCGCTTCAGCTGGAAATTTTTTCTCTACGTATAATTTCCCTAAAGCTTCTCCTGTAGCACCGTTTACTACTTGCAAAGCTCTTTCATCACGTGGTCTTTGTTTGATAGTACCCGTCAATGTTTTTCCGTAGAAATCAAAGTTGGCAGCTTCAATATCAGTGGATAATTGCGAAGCCGATGTACGCAAAAGATTCCATTTCATAAACGCTTTCCAGTCTTCTACTTTGTTTGCTTTAAAAAGCGTTTCCAAAGAAGTCATGTATTTTGGTTGCGAAACAATTACAGAATCAATGTTTTTTAAGCCAACTTCACTTAAAAAAGTATTCCAATTGATGGACGGTGTTAATTTTTGCAAATCTGCAACGGTCATTGGATTGTACGTTTTTCTACTGTCGCGACGTTCCACACGGTCCAAACGTGGTTTAGACATCTCAACTTCTAATGCTAAAATTTTGTCAGCGTCCGTTTTGGCTTTAGCGGGTTTTTCACCTAAAAACTGCAACATTCGTGCTACGTGAGTCACATATTTTGCTCTTTTTTCTTTAGAATCTGCATCGTCAGAGAGGTAGTAATCGCGGTCTGGTAATCCCAGTCCACCTAAACCAACATTAACCACATTTCGATTCGAGTTTTTTGCATCAGCGCCAACGCCAACGCCAAAAAATCCCAGACCACCAACAGGTTCCATCTCAATCAATAAAGCTTGTAGATCTTTTACGTTTTTTACGCTGTTGATTTTTGCCAAATACGGTTTCAATGGACCAATTCCTTGTTTGTTTCGGGTTACTGTATCCAAAATAGTTTGGTATAAACCTACTGCTTTACCTTGATCTGTGTCGGAAGTGTATTTTGGATTTTGAGCAGCTTCTTTTAAAATTGCTAATGCATCTTTATCTGTATTTTGACGCAATTCATCAAAACTACCCCAGCGGGTTCTGTCGCTAGGAATTTCGGTTTTTTTCAACCAATCGCCGTTAACAAAGTTGAAAAAATCGTCTTGAGGACGCACGTTTTTGTCCATTAATGTAATGTCAATTCCAGGCGTTTTTGTGGGCTGGTTTTGGCCTTGCATTTCTGTAAATCCAATAATTGCTGGAAGTACAAAAAGCAATTTTTTGTTTAAATAATATTTCATAAGTAATTTAAGTTTGATTGTATAACAAAAATATCATTTTCAGTCCAATAATTGGTTATTTTAAGATTTAGATAACAATTGTAAGTCAAACAAAATTGTAAGATTTTGTATTTTTGTGCCAAAATCTCCACATGCTTAAAATACTAAAACAATACAAAGTCTTTTTTCTCATCATTTTTATTTTTTCGGCAATAAGTGTTTCGCTTTTTATGAATGCCTTGACGCCTAAAAAACGCTTGCCCATCATGAATCCTGCAGATGTAAATCCAGAATTAGTGGACAGCACTGTTCAACACGTGAGCAAATACCATACAATTCCTGATTTCTCTTTTACCAATCAAAATGGACAAACAATTACCCAAAAAGAGTACGAAGGCAAAATATATGTAGCTGACTTTTTCTTTACAACGTGTCAAACCATTTGCCCAAGAATGACTTCAAATATGGTTGAGATCCAAAAAGCTTTTTTGAATGATCCTAAAGTAATGTTGCTTTCCCACTCCGTTTTACCTGACACAGATTCAGTTCCCGTTTTGCGTCAATATGCTACTGAAAAAGGAGTTATTGATGGAAAATGGAATCTTGTTACGGGAGATAAAAAGGAAATTTATGGAATTGCCAGAAAGTCCTATTTAGCAGTAAAAACCGGAAGTCCAGATGAATTGTATGATATGGTGCATACTGAAAATTTCATTTTAATAGATACCAAACGCCGTGTTCGTGGATTTTACGACGGAACCAAAACAGAAGATATAACACGACTCATTGAAGACGTTAAATGGTTGTCTGAAAATGAAAATTAACGAATTATTTAGTTTATAATTTGTACTTTCGCAATCTAAATTTAATCTAAATAAGCTTTGCAAAAGTCCATCGCACAACTTCGCATCGGGGAGCACGCCATAATTTCTGATTTTGACAGCAACGTAATTCCGCTTAAATTAATTGAGATGGGATGTTTGCCTGGTAATTCAGTTGTTTTGATTCAAAAAGCGCCTTTGGGAGATCCCTTATTTTTGAATATTAACGATAGTTTGCTTGCCATCCGGATGGAAATGGCCAAAGATATATTTATTGAAACTTCTGAAGCATAAAACGGTATGTCCAATCAAAATATTAAAGTTGCCTTAATCGGAAATCCAAATACGGGAAAGACGTCTGTGTTTAATTTATTGACCGGATTAAACCAGCAAGTTGGAAATTATCCCGGAATTACCGTGGAGAAGAAAATGGGTTCGCTGAATTTGCCTTTAAATTGCAAAGCCACAATATTAGATTTGCCAGGAACCTACAGTTTGAATGCAAGTTCACTGGATGAAAATGTAGTCATCGAACTTTTACTCAATAAAAATGACCTGCTTTTTCCAGATGTTGCGATTGTGGTGACAGATGTTGAAAATTTAAAACGAAATTTATTACTTTTTACGCAGATTAAAGATTTAGAAATTCCTACAATCCTAGTCATCAACATGGCGGATCGTATGGATGTAAAGGGAATTACGCTGGACATTCCTTTCCTGGAAAAACAGTTCAAAACCCGAATTGCCTTAATTAGTTCTAGAAAAAAGATTGGAATTGACAATCTGAAAATGATGATTGTGGAATATCAGAAACTTTCAACACAACCGTGTTTGAATGCTTCCAGCATTGATGTTCCTTACTTTGATAGTTTGAGAAAAGCATTTCCAAGTCAATCTTTATATAAATTATGGTTGGTAATTACGCAAGACGTCAATTTTTCCAAAGTAGATAAAAACGTTGTAGACACCAATAATTTTGCGAAACCCAATTCCGAATTAAAGCGTTTGCAGCAAAAGGAAACGATTAAAAGATATCAGTTCATCAACGATGTTTTAAAAACAGGTCGCACGGTTGATACAGCTAAAGCTACTGATTTCCAAGGAAAATTAGACCGAATTTTAACACATAAAATCTGGGGTTACGTTATTTTCTTTGCAATTTTGTTGCTTATTTTCCAATCCATATTTGACTGGTCAAGTTATCCAATGGATTTTATTGACGAAAGTTTTGCTAATTTAAGTGCATGGGCTTCAAATAATTTGCCGGCCGGAGTTTTAACAGATTTGATATCTCAAGGAATTATTCCAGGAATTGGAGGAGTTGTTATTTTTATACCGCAAATTGCATTTCTATTCCTGTTCATTTCCATTCTAGAAGAGAGTGGTTATATGAGTCGTGTTGTATTTTTAATGGACAAAATCATGCGAAAATTTGGCCTAAGCGGAAAAAGCGTTGTTCCATTAATTTCAGGTACCGCATGTGCAATTCCAGCAATCATGGCAACCCGTAATATTGAAAATTGGAAGGAACGTCTGATTACCATTTTAGTTACGCCTTTTACTACATGTTCGGCAAGATTACCCGTGTACACAATTTTAATTGCATTAGTTATTCCTAAAACCCGCATCTTTGGCATTTTTAATTCGCAAGGATTGACTCTTATGTTTTTGTACGTAGTTGGTTTTGCAGCAGCAATTACTTCTGCTCATATTTTGAATAAAATTTTAAAGATTAAAGGGAAAACGTTTTTTGTCATTGAAATGCCAAATTATAAGTTACCCATTTTTAAAAATGTAGTTATAAACGTTTTAGAAAAAACCAAAGCATTTGTTTTGGGTGCTGGAAAAATAATTTTAGCAATCTCTATTATCCTGTGGTTTCTTGCTTCTTACGGACCAGGAGCGGCTTTTAACGATGTGGAAAATAGTGTAAAAAGCAATCCACAATTTGAAAATTTCAGTGATGAAGAATACGATTCAAAAATCAGTTCAGAAAAATTGGAGAATTCCTACATTGGATTGATGGGCCACGCTATTGAACCAGTGATTTCACCACTTGGTTATGATTGGAAAATTGGAATTGCATTGATCACTTCCTTTGCAGCTCGAGAAGTATTTGTTGGTACTTTGGCTACAATTTACAGTGTGGGTGATGCGGATAACGAAGATACGATCAAAAATAAAATGGACGCCGAAGTAGATGCTGAAACTGGAAAGAAGATATTTGACTTTCCCACAGGAGTTTCTTTACTCTTATTTTATGCTTTTGCCATGCAATGTGCAGGAACATTGGCAATAACTAAAAAGGAAACTAATTCATGGAAATGGCCGGTTATCCAACTCGTATTTATGACTGGTTTGGCTTATTGTGTTGCTTTAATCGCCTATCAAATCCTTAAATAATATGGTTGATATTCAGGAAATACTCGCTTTTATGGTCTTATTTGCCGCTATCTTTTTCTTAGTGCGAACCTTCTTTTGGAAGAAAAAAGGAGGAAAAGGCTGCGGCACTGACGATTCTTGTGGAAGTTGCCACTAAATCAACTGTACATATAGATTTCCGGCAATTTTACTTGAAACTACTAACTCTTGATTGTTTACTTTTAAATGCAGTGAAGCATCAAATTCTTCCTTTGAAAGGATTTCAATACTTGATCCTAAGGCAATTTTTTGTTTGTCCAAATACTGTAAAAATTCGGTAGAAGTATCTCTTACGCCAACACAAATGGTTTTTTTGGCAATGCCAATTTCAGAAAGTAATTGTTTTTCAACTTTAATAATATTTCCGTTTGCATCTGGAATTGGATCACCATGAGGATCTTCGGTTGGGTTTCCTAAAAATGTATCTAATTTATTGATTAATTTTTCTGACTTGATGTGTTCCAATTGCTCGGCTACATCATGCACTTCATCCCAAGAAAAATCCAATTTTTCGACTAAAAAAACTTCCCACAAACGATGTTTTCTAACAATCATTTTTGCAGCCAATTGACCATTTTCGGTTAATGAAACGCCTTGATACTTTTTATAATTTACCAAATCTTTTTCAGCCAGTTTCTTCAGCATATCTGTAACCGATGAAGCTTTGGTCTCCATTTTTTCAGCAATGGCGTTGGTGCTTATTTCGGTATTCAAATGTGTCGTAAGGTGGTAAATCGTTTTGAGATAATTTTCTTCTGAGAAAGTCATGCGTTTCTGTTTTATTTATAGCGAAACACAAAGGTAAATTAAATTTCAGTGGTCGACAGAAATTAAAGTTTTAATTATTTTCGAATAAAAATTCTGTTTTCTGAAAATAATTTTTAGTTTTGTCTAAATTTTAATTTAGCACACATGAAAAAAATAATCTATATCGCCCTAGCTTTAATTGCTCAAATTAGTAATGCTCAAGACAACGCTAGTATTTCTGGAAATGTTTCCTCAAATGATATATCAGTAAATGGAGCTGTAATAAAAATTGTAGAAACATCAAGAACTACAATTACAGACAGTTTAGGTAATTATATGTTTGAAAAATTGACACCTGGAAAGTATAAAATTCGGGTTTCGTACATCGGAAAAAAAACAATCCAAGAAAATATCGTTTTAATTCAAAATGTAAATTTTCAACAAGATTTTTATTTAGAAAATGAAGACCATTTTTTAGACGAAGTTGTAATAACCGGTACTTTAAAAGCCGTCCGTCGTTCAGAAAGTCCAGTTCCTGTAGAAACCTATTCACCTGTTTTCTTCAAAAAAAATCCAACATCAAATATTTTTGAAGCTTTGCAAAATGTAAACGGTGTTCGACCACAACTCAATTGCAATGTTTGTAATACGGGCGACATTCACATCAACGGACTCGAAGGTCCTTATACATTGGTTTTGATAGATGGAATGCCTATCGTTAGTGGACTTTCAACAGTTTATGGATTGTCGGGAATTCCGAATTCTTTATTGGAACGAATCGAAATCGTGAAAGGTCCGGCTTCGTCTTTGTACGGAAGTGAAGCGGTTGGTGGTTTGATTAACATTATTACCAAAAATCCAAAAGGTGCACCTGTATTTTCAGCGGATGGTTTTACGACAAGTTGGGGCGAAGCGAATTTAGATTTAGGTTTTAAAGCTAATGTAGGAAAAACGGCTACCGTTTTAGTCGGAACAAATTACTTTAATTACGATAATCCTATTGATAATAACGGCGATAATTTTACGGATGTAACGCTACAAGAACGTATTTCTGTTTTTCAAAAATGGAATTTCAACAGAAAAAGTAACAAACTATTCTCACTCGCCGGACGTTACTTTTATGAAGACCGTTGGGGTGGCGAAATGCAATGGAATAAAAGTTTTAGAGGTGGTGATGAAGTGTATGGAGAAAGTATTTATACCGAAAGATACGAACTGTTAGGAGCTTATGAACTTCCTATAAAAGAAAAAATGTTGCTTTCGTTTTCTTATACAGATCACGACCAAAACTCGGTTTATGGAAACACAAAATATCTAGCTCGTCAAAAAATTGGGTTCACGCAACTCACTTGGGACAAGAAAATAAAGAACCACGATTTGCTTTTTGGAACTGCCATTCGCTATAATTTTTACGACGATAATACAACGGCAACTGTAACAGCTGATGAGAGTTGGATTCCGAGTATTTTTGTTCAGGACGAAATCAAATTCAACGAAAAAAATAGCGTTTTGCTTGGTGCGAGATACGATTATAACAGCAGCCATGGTTCGATTTTCACACCTCGATTTGCATATAAATATAAAGCGACTGCCAATGATATTATTCGTCTAAATGCAGGTACTGGTTTTAGAGTTGTAAATCTTTTTACAGAAGAACATGCGGCTTTAACTGGTGCTAGGGATGTTATTGTGCTGGAAAACCTAAAGCCGGAACAATCCTATAATGTGAATTTAAATTATTTGAAGAAAATGTATACAGGAAATGGAAATTTCATTGGTATCGAAACTTCAGCTTGGTACACGTATTTTACCAATTCGATAATTCCTGATTATGATACAAATCCGAATCAAATTATCTATAAAAATTTGGATGGTTTCGCTGTTACAAAAGGAATTAGTACAAATGTGGATATGACTTTTCAAAACGGACTGAAACTAATTTTAGGAGCGACCTATATGGATGTTTCCAAAACAGAGGACGATATTAAAACACGTCAAATTTTAACCGAAAAATTCTCAGGAACTTGGGCTATTTCGTATCGTTTGCCTAAATTGTTTATCGATATAGATTATACAGGAAATGTGTATGGACCAATGCGTTTGCCATTGTTGGGTGAACTTGACCCAAGAAAAGAATATTCGCCAACGTTTAGTATTCAAAATATTCAATTTACGTTTAATAAGTTTAAGAATTTTGAGATTTATGCGGGAATAAAAAACCTTTTAAATTGGACGCCAAATAATGGAAATCCGTTTATTATTGCCAGAGCCAATGATCCGTTTGATAAAAATGTGCAATTTGATCCAAGCGGAAAAGCAATGGTAACGCCTGATAATCCTTATGGTTTGACATTTGATCCTGCTTATGTTTACGGTCCGAATCAAGGAATTAGAAGCTTTTTTGGATTGCGATATACTTTAAAGTAAAACAATTTATATGGATCTTACATGTCTTGTATTGAAATAAATAAAATATAAGGCATAGTAAGGACATAAATAGATCATTTAAATCGGTGTTATATGAAAAAAACCATCTTATTATTTCTTCTTTTAACAGCTTATCAAAATTTTGCACAGTTGAAAATACACACTTTCGAACAAGCCGAAAAGTTTGCCAAGGAAAATCCAAAGCCGTTTGTTGTTTTCATACATACATCGTGGTGCAAATATTGCAAGATGATGCAAAATTCTACTTTTAAAAATGAAGAAGTCATTCAAAAATTAAACGATAATTTTTACTTTATATCGTTTGATGCAGAAGACAAAAACGACATTTCGTTTAAAAACCATACTTTTAAATACAAGCCAAAAGGAAGAAATTCTGGTGTTCACGAACTGGCAGAAGCGTTATCAAATCAAACCTATCCAACTCTAATCATTTTAAATCCTAATTATGCAATTGATGCGCAATTTAAGTCGTTTATTAATGCAAAAGAGTTGTTAAACTATTTATCAAACTAAAAATCTGTGCAAATTTGTGTAATTGGTGTTCACTTTATTCTTTATTTTTGATGAATGAAAAAGTACACCTTTATTTTTGCTGGAGCGGGATTGTCGTCATTGATGACGGTTTATGAAATGATTCAATCTGGATTGTTCTCAGAGCAGCAACTACTTTTAATTGATATTGATCCCAAAAAAACCAATGATCGGACTTGGAGTTTTTGGGAAAAAGTGTCAGGCGAATTTGATGCAATCGTTACTCAAAAATATGAATCGGCTTTTTTTAAAAGTCAAAAATATTCACGCAAGTTAGCGTTGCAGCCTTATACCTACAAGTCCATCCGAGGCGTGGATTTTTACAAAAGTGTATTTGATTTGATAAGTCAACAATCTAACGTAACCTTTCTACAAGCAAAAATCACCACATTTTCAGAATCAAAAGACGGGGTAGAAGTGCAAACTTCAGCAGGGAATTTTCATGGCGAAAAATTGTTTAACAGCATTTACAATCCAAACCTTGTAGCTTTACAAACCAAATATCCATTAGTACAACAGCACTTTGTGGGTTGGTTTATAAAAACAAAGGAGCCAATTTTTACTACAGAAACGGCAACATTCATGGATTTTTCCATCAGTCAGCAAGAAACTACACGTTTTATGTATGTCTTGCCAACCTCAAAAACAGAAGCTTTATTAGAATATACATTGTTTTCGCCCGATTTGCTCAAGAAAGAAGCGTATGAAAAGGGAATTCTAGACTACATAAAAGCTCTAGGTATTACAGAATATGAAATTCTTGAGAAAGAACACGGGAATATTCCCATGACGTGCTATCCTTTTTGGAAACACAATACTCAAAATGTGCTTCATATTGGATCTGCAGGCGGATGGACAAAAGCAAGTACGGGTTATACGTTTAAAAATACTACTAAGAAATCAAAGGAAGTAATTCGCTTTTTACAAAATCATTCCGACTTTAGAAAATTTCATAAAAAGGATAAATTTTACTTTTACGATTTGTTACTCATCGATATTTTATACCATAATAATAAAATAGGTTCAACAATTTTTGCATCTATGTTTAGAAAATCAAAAGCGGCATTACTATTTAAATTTCTAGACGAGGAAACTTCCTTATGGGAAGATCTAAAAGTGATTTGGCAATGCCCAAAAATGCCTTTTATAAAAGCAGTTTTAAAAAGATTATTCTGATTATCCCACGATAACAAATCTTTATGAAACCCAGCGATTTTCCACCACATAATCTTCGTAACTTTGCCATTCATAATTCATAAATCATAATTCATAAATATAAAGATATGTATCCAGAAGAAATGGTAATACCAATGCAAGCGGAACTTACAACGGCAGGTTTCCAAGATTTACACACTGCTGCAGATGTAGATAACGCATTAAAAGCAGAAGGAACAACACTTGTAGTCATCAACTCCGTTTGTGGTTGTGCAGCAAGAAACGCACGTCCAGGAGCAAAAATGAGTATCGAAGGAGCAAAAAAGCCAGATAATTTAATCACTGTTTTTGCAGGAGTAGACAAGGAAGCCGTTGATGCAGCCCGTCAACACATGTTCCCTTTTCCTCCATCATCGCCTTGTATGGCCTTGTTCAAAAACGGCGAATTGGTTCACATGCTAGAGCGTCACCACATTGAAGGTCGCCCAGCCGAACTAATCGCAGAAAACTTGCAAGACGCTTACAACGAGCACTGCTAAAATTTTTCAGCATTTATAAATTAATCCTTTTAGAGTTTCCAACTTTAAAAGGGTTTTTTATTTCAAGCCATTTAAAAGATTTTGGAGCACATCGCTTGGGTGTTTTTTAATCCATATTCCCGCCATCCTCCCGCATCTCGCTTAAAAAAAGCGAGGATGCTCCTTCCTGTCGGGGCTAGATACAATCTTTCGGCATCTTTTAAATGCTCATTAAAGAAAAAGTGAAAACAAAAGAACCTGACAATTGTCATTTTTAAACCCGTAAAATTATCCGTATTTTTGCCGCAGAAAATAATTTCTCGACTTAAAAAGTTTATAGCATGCAACTGTACAACACCTTAAGTGCCGACGAAAGAGCCCAACTCATTGACGAAGCCGGCAAACAACGCCTTACGTTGTCTTTTTATCAGTACGCAAAAATTGAAGACCCAAAAAAATTCCGTGACGAATTATTCATAGCCTGGAACGCACTCGATGCTTTAGGCCGAATTTATGTTGCCAATGAAGGAATAAACGCTCAAATGAGTATTCCTGCCGAAAACATCGAAGCTTTTCGCGAAACACTAGAAGTTTACGATTTCATGCAAGGCATTCGCCTCAATGTAGCCGTAGACCAAGACGACCATTCCTTCTTGAAACTAACGATAAAAGTTCGCCATAAAATTGTAGCGGATGGTTTAAACGACGAAACTTTTGACGTGACCAAAAAAGGAATTCACTTAAAAGCAAAAGAATTTAACGCCATCCTAGACGACCCAAATACGATTGTGGTTGATTTTAGAAACCACTACGAAAGTGAAGTGGGTCATTTCAAAAACGCCATAACTCCAGATGTGGAAACGTTTAGAGAATCATTGCCCATCATTAACGAACAACTTAAGGATTTTAAAGAAAATAAAAACCTAGTAATGTATTGTACCGGTGGAATCCGTTGCGAAAAGGCGTCGGCTTATTACAAACACCAAGGATTTAAAAATGTATACCAACTGGAAGGTGGAATTATTAATTATGCCAAGCAAATCCAGGAGGAAGGTTTAGAAAGCAAATTCATCGGAAAGAACTTTGTTTTTGACAATCGTTTGGGAGAAAGAATCACAGACGACGTTGTTTCGCAATGCCACCAATGCGGAAAACCATGCGATAACCATACCAATTGTGCTAATGACGGTTGCCATTTATTGTTCATTCAATGCGACGAATGCCAAGCATTAATGGAAAACTGCTGTTCGACTACTTGTTTAGAAACCACACATTTACCATTAGCCGAACAAGTAAAATTGCGTACCGGAAAAGACGTTGGAAATAAAGTGTTTCGCAAAGGAAAATCGGAGAATTTAAGATTCAAACATTCAGGAGAACTTTCAGACAAGCCTTTAGCGGCGGTTTTACCAAAGAAAGACATTCGCCAAAAAGTAAAAGTTAAGAAAGTTTTATTGGCACATGCAACTCACTATTATGTTAAAGCGAAAGTGGCCCTTTTTGTTATTGAAAACCACGACTTAAACATTGGCGACAAAATACTTATTGCAGGACCAACCACCGGTAACGAAGAATTAATTCTTGAAAAAATGCTGGTAGATGGTGTAGCAACACCTCATGCAAAAGTTGGCGATAAAGTTACCTTTGAAGTGCCGTTTAGAGTGCGGTTGTCGGATAAGTTATATAAGGTTTTGAGCTGATTCATAAAAAACAAAGCAGATGATATCATTATCGCCCACGGTTTCAACCGTGGGTTTATTATATAAAATAGAAAATTATACCGGTTAAAACTGTGGCCAATGTTTTGATAATAATTAAAGCATTAGATCAACCTTGTTTTTTGAATTAAACCATAAATTCTATTTAATGATATCAATATCGCCCACGGTTTCAACCGTGTGTTTATTATATAAAATAGAAAAATACACCACGGTTAAAACCGTGGCCAATGTTTTGGTAATTTTTAAAACATGAGATCAACCGTGTATTTTGAGTTAATCCATAAATTCTATTTAATGATATCAAAATCGCCCACGGTTTCAACCGTGCGTTTATTATATAAAATAGAAAAATACACCACGGTTAAAACCGTGGCCAATGTTATGGTAATGTTTAAATTATTGATTACAATAAGCGTTGTTTTTTAGAACTATAGGATTACTCTTGCATTAAACTATGAGAGAATTTAATTATATTTGAATTTATAATCTTAACTTAAAATATATGCCACAATCTTACTGTAAAATTTGGATTCATGCTATTTGGGCAACCAAATTACGAGCTGAACTGATTGACTTCTCTATTGAGAAAATAGTATATGATTATATCTATCAAGAGCTAGTCGAGTTAGGTTGTCCGGTACGAATCATTAACGGAATGCCAGATCATGTTCATGCATTATTCTTATTGAACCCAAATAAATCCATTGCAGACGTAATGAAGCAGATAAAAGGAAGTTCATCTCATTCAATAAATGGAAATGATTTGATTCTTGAAAAATTTGCATGGCAATCAGGATACGCAGCTTATTCTGTTAGTGAATCACAAGTTGAAAAAGTTTTTGAGTATATAAAGAATCAAAAGGCACATCATTTGAAACAATCGTTTCAGGAGGAATTTGATACCTATGTTCGGATATATGGATTGTTAGAAGATTAATTATTTTACACCAAGATTAAAACCTTGTCTATGTTATGATTACTTATAGCTACAACTTAAGATGAGATTTAATCCTAAACTATAAACTATATTTGTTGCTCTCCTCAAATATTTTCCATGGTTTTAAACGTGGGATTGTTATTCAAACATATTCAAAAATAAAATATTCACACAACTACTAAATCCATTTTACATCCGTAAAATGGGTTTGTTTATTTTTAAGAATTTCTATGCAATTCCGCTTTCAAACGACAAATTAAATTTTCCTATCTTTACCTCCAAATATATTTACGAATCTTAAGTTATCTTAGATAACATTCTATATAAAATTATGGCTTGTACAAGTTGTTCAACGTCTGATGGTGGTGCACCAGCAGGCTGCGGAAATAAAGGAAATTGCGGCACAGGTAGCTGCAATAAATTGACAGTTTTTGATTGGCTTTCTAACATGAGTTTACCAAATGGCGAAAAACCATTTGATTGTGCGGAAATTAGATTCAAGAATGGTAGAAAAGAGTTTTACAGAAACACCGAAAATCTTACGCTAAGCATCGGTGATATCGTTGCTACAGAAGCTTCGCCGGGACACGATATCGGAATTATTACCTTAACGGGTGAATTAGTTCGGATTCAGATGAAGAAAAAAGGGGTGAATCATCAAAGTAATGAAATTACTAAAATCTATCGCAAAGCGTCACAAAAAGATATTGATATTTGGGCAGCAGCTCGAGAACGTGAAGAGCCAATGAAGATTCGCGCTCGTGAATTGGCTATTGCTCAGAAGCTTGAGATGAAAATCTCTGATATTGAATTTCAAGGAGATGGTTCAAAAGCAACGTTCTACTACACTGCAAACGATCGAATTGATTTCCGTGCATTGATTAAAGATTTTGCAAAGGAATTCAGTACTCGAATTGAAATGAAACAAGTAGGTTTCCGTCAAGAAGCAGCCCGTTTAGGCGGAATTGGTTCTTGTGGACGCGAATTGTGTTGTTCCACTTGGTTAACGGATTTTAGAAGTGTAAATACTTCCGCAGCGCGTTACCAACAATTGTCTTTAAATCCACAAAAATTAGCCGGGCAATGCGGTAAGTTAAAATGCTGTTTGAACTACGAGTTAGATACGTACATGGATGCGTTAAAAGATTTTCCAGCATTTGAAACGCGTTTGGTAACTGAAAAAGGAGATGCCATTTGCCAGAAGCAAGATATTTTTAAAGGATTGATGTGGTTTGCATACACTAATAATTTTTCAAATTGGCACGTACTGAAAATTGAGCAAGTAAATGAAATCATTGCAGAAAACAAGTTGAAAAACAAGGTTTCGGCATTAGAAGATTTTGCAATTGAAGACGCGCCTCTTCCTGAAAAAGATTTCAATAATGCAATGGGACAAGAAAGTTTGACTCGCTTTGACCAACCAAAAAAGAAAAAACGACCAACCAAGAAGAAAAAACCGACAGAAAATGCAATTGTTGCTAATAAACCTGCAGGTTCCAATATTATAAAAGCAAATAGTTCAGTTGCTTTGGATAAAAAGCCTGTGCTAATTAAGCCGAAAGCAGCAAGTGCGTTACCAAATGATGTTAAAGAGCAAACGATAACGGACAAAAAGCCAAATAATCGTCCAAAGAACAAGAGGAAACCTTCTGGAAATAGAAAACCAGCCGAGAGAAACCCAAACGAGCCAAAGCCTGATAACCGAATAATTCCGAATAAAAAAAATGAATCTAAAGAGTAGTTTCTTATTTATTTTAATCCTTTTTTGTCTCATTTCGTGTGATAAAAATAGAGTCTTTGACGATTATAAGTCGGTGGGAAAGGCTTGGGTAAAAGACAGTATTGTTACGTTCGATTTTAAGCAAGAAGACACAACAAAATTGTATAACTTATTTGTAAACTTAAGGGCAAATCAAGCGTATCAGTTCAATAACTTATACGTAATCGTTTCAATGGAGCGTCCAGGAGGCTTGACAAAAGTAGATACTTTGCAATACCAAATGACCAATCCAGATGGATCGCTTTTAGGGGATGGATTCTCAGATATTAAAGAAAGTAAATTATTTTATAAAGAGAATTTAAGGTTTGATACCATCGGAGATTACAAAGTAAATATCCAACATGCCGTTCGTCAAAATGGAAAAGTTGAAGGAGTGCAAGCGTTAGAAGGAATTACAGAAGTCGGATTTAGAATTGAAACAATAGAATAAGATATGGCAGTCAAAAAAAACAATAAATCTGCTCAAGCAGGTTTTTCTCTTTACGTAAAACGTTTTTGGCAGATTTTTGGAATAGGAATAGGAAGTGTATTTCTACTTTTTCTTTTAGCCTCGTTCGGGGTTTTAGGACATATGCCCTCTTTTAACGATTTGGAAAATCCAGAATCCAATTTGGCTACCGAAATTATTTCTGCAGACGGCGAGACAATTGGAAAGTTTTATAACGAGAACAGAAGTTCAATTACCTATGAACAACTTCCCAAACATCTTGTAGATGCCTTGGTTGCAACTGAAGATGAACGTTTTTACGAGCATTCTGGAATTGATGCTAGAGGAACTTTACGTGCGGTAACTAATTTAGGAACAAGTGGAGGAGCCAGTACGTTGTCGCAACAGTTGGCAAAACAATTATTTCACGGGGAAGGTTCTAAGAATATCTTTCAACGTCTTCTTCAAAAAATAAAAGAATGGATTATCGCCATTCGTTTAGAGCGTCAGTATACTAAAAATGAAATCATTGCAATGTATTTTAACGTATATGATTTTAACAATTACGCGGTTGGAATCCGTTCTGCAGCAAAAACTTATTTCAATAAATTGCCCAAGGATTTAACGATTGATGAATCGGCAATGCTGGTTGGTATGTTTAAAAATTCGTCTTTATACAATCCAACTAGAAATGCACAAGGAGTTAAAAACCGTCGAAATGTAGTGCTTTCACAAATGGTTAAGTCGGACATTATAACAGAAGTCCAACGTGAAAAATTAAGTGCGCTTCCTATAACTCTAGATTTTAAATTGCAAACCCATAAAGAAGGAATCGCAACGTATTTCCGTGAATATTTAAGGGAGTTTATGAAAGGTTGGGTTCGAGAAAATAAACGACCTGATGGTAGTGACTATGATATTTATAGAGATGGTTTAAAAATTTATACTACAATAGATTCGCGCATGCAAAACTATGCCGAAGAGGCGGTTTATGCACACATGGCCAACTTACAAGAAGAGTTTTTTATTCAATCTAAAAATAATAAAAATGCTCCTTTTGTCAATATTTCTGATGCAGAAACCACAAGCTTGATGAATCGTGCTCGAAAAAATTCAGAGCGCTTCCGCATCATGAAAGCCGAAGGAAAAAGTGAAGAAGACATCTTAAAATCGTTTACCGTAAAGACTAAAATGAAAGTTTTTTCATGGAAAGGCGAGCGCGATACGATTATGACTCCCAACGATTCCATCCGATACTACAAGCATTTCTTACAAAGTGGTGTAATGTCCATGGATCCTGAAACGGGCTATGTAAAAGCGTGGGTCGGTGGAATTAATTACAAACATTTCCAGTACGATCACGTAAATCAAGGTGCAAGACAAGTAGGTTCCACATTTAAACCTTTTGTGTATGCCACAGCAATAGAGCAACAAGGTTATTCACCTTGTGATTCCATCATTGATTCTCCGTTTACAATTCCCCAGGGCCGTCATAATGTAACGCAAAGTTGGACGCCTCGAAATTCGAGTAATTCGTATCGTGGTATGGTTACTTTAAAACAAGCATTGGCACTTTCCATAAATACCGTATCGGCTAAGTTAATTGACCGTGTCGGTCCCGAAGCTGTAGTGGCATTGACTAAAAAATTGGGCGTAAAGTCAAGTATTCCTGCCCAACCTTCCATCGCATTAGGAGCGGTAGAAATTACTGTACACGATATGGTGGCCGCTTACGGAACATTTGCCAATCAAGGAATCTACATCAAACCGGAAGTAATTACCAAAATCGAAGATAAAAACGGAAATATTCTGTATCAAACCATGCCAGAATCTCATGATGTTCTGAACAAAGATATCGCTTATGCAGTAGTCAAGTTACTTGAAGGTGTAACTGAAATTGGTTCAGGAGGTCGTTTGAGAACATCAGGTGGTGGAAACGGTTACAATCGTGTAACGGGCTATCCTTATTCATTGACCAATCCAATTGCAGGAAAAACCGGAACAACTCAAAACCAGTCTGACGGTTGGTTCATGGGAATGGTGCCTAATTTGGTTACCGGAGTTTGGGTAGGAAATGAAGACCGTTCTGCACATTTTAAAAGCATCACTTACGGTCAAGGAGCCACAATGGCTTTGCCAATTTTTGGTATGTACATGAAAAAATGTTATCAAGATAAAACGTTAACAGTCTCTAAAGAAGCCTTTAAACGTCCACCCAATTTAGCTATAAAAGTCGATTGTTGGGTGCCAAAAGTGAAAGACACCACGGCAGTAGATTTAGAACAAGATACAGACGAATTTAATTTGTAATTTTTTCAGGAGCTATTTCCAGCTATACGTTGCAATCTTTATTTTTTTAAAGAAAAAAAATAAAGGATTTTCACTGCTATCTGGGCTAGGGATTCAAGGAAACAACATCATTTATTTTTAAAATTTTAACCAGTTATGATTAATAAAAAAGTAAACAACGTTCAAGAAGCACTTCAAGGAATTGAAGACGGAATGACAATAATGCTTGGAGGTTTCGGACTTTCAGGAATTCCAGAAAACTCAATTGCCGAACTAGTAACTAAAAATGTAAACGATTTAACGTGTATTTCAAACAATGCAGGTGTAGATGATTTTGGTTTGGGATTATTATTACAAAAAAAACAAATCAAAAAAATGATTTCTTCTTACGTAGGAGAAAACGCCGAATTTGAACGCCAAATGCTGTCTGGAGAATTAGACGTAGAACTAACTCCACAAGGAACATTAGCCGAAAAATGCCGAGCAGCTCAAGCCGGAATTCCCGCATTTTATACTCCAGCTGGTTACGGAACAGAAGTAGCCGAAGGAAAAGAATCCAGAGAATACAACGGAAAAATGCATATTTTGGAAGAAGCTTTCAAAGCGGATTTTGCCATTGTAAAAGCATGGAAAGGCGACGAAGCTGGTAACTTGATTTTCAAAGGAACTGCTAGAAATTTCAATGCAAATATGGCAGGTGCTGCAAAAATTACCATTGCTGAGGTAGAAGAATTAGTAGCTCCAGGAGTTTTAGACCCAAATGAAATTCACATTCCAGGAATTATGGTGCAACGTATTTTTCAAGGAGAAAAATTTGAAAAAAGAATTGAACAACGGACAACTAGAAAAAGACAGTAATTATGGCATTAGATAAAAACCAAATTGCAAAACGTATTGCGAAAGAAGTACAAGATAAATTTTACGTTAACCTAGGAATCGGAATTCCGACCTTAGTGGCAAACTATGTTCGTACCGATATATCAGTAGAATTTCAGAGTGAAAATGGCGTTCTAGGAATGGGACCTTTTCCTTTTGAAGGAGAAGAAGATGCCGATATTATTAATGCCGGAAAACAAACCATTACCACTTTACCAGGTGCTTCCTTTTTTGATTCTGCTTTTAGTTTTGGAATGATTCGTTCTCAAAAAGTAGATTTAACCATCCTTGGAGCCATGGAAGTGGCCGAAAATGGCGACATTGCCAACTGGAAAATCCCAGGGAAAATGGTCAAAGGAATGGGTGGTGCGATGGATTTAGTGGCTTCTGCCGAGAATATTATCGTTGCCATGATGCACGTTAATAAAGCCGGAGAATCTAAAATTTTAAAGCGTTGTACATTGCCTTTAACAGGTGTAGGTTGTGTAAAAAAAGTAGTTACCGAACTCGCCGTTTTAGAAGTTACCTCAAAAGGTTTTAAACTTTTAGAACGTGCTCCGGGAGTTTCAGTCGAACATATCATTAATTCTACAGAAGCAGAATTAATTATCGATGGAGAAATTCCTGAGATGGTGATTGAATAAATTTTAATTTAAAGTAATGATATAAAGCTCTGAGAAATCAGGGCTTTTGTGTTAATTAAACACTCTGAAATGAAAAAATAAATCTCAAGCAATTATTGTAGGATATTTCGTAATACTTTTATACTTTTATACTTTTATAATCTAATTATAAACAATTTTATTATGAAAAAAATTATTTTTGCAATTGGATTTATGGCCTTTTCATTTAGTGCTGCTGCACAATGTAATGCTCAATCAACACAAGTTAATACATCATGTGGGCAAAGTTATTGTGTTACTGTTAAAATGCAACTTACAGGTTTTATGGAAGTAGATAATGGACTTATGGACAGTTCTGGCGGCACCATGTATAGAAAGCCTAATGCAAGAGAGCTCATTAATTCTTTCAATCAACTAGAAGCATTATGTGATTAACTTTATGAAAAATTTCTTTGTTTTTACATTTGTTCTCTTTTCTATACTTTGTTTTGCGCAATCTGCTACAAGAGTTGATAAGATTGATTTTAAAGCTTCATATCGATTAAACTACAAAAAATTTGCTAGTAGTGATAAAACAGCACTTGAAAATCAGGTTTTAATTTTAAAATCTGATGGGACTTCTTACTTTATGTTTGAAACAATGATGGGACTTGATAGCATTCAAAAGGTTAGATCTCTTGACATTACAGATATTATGCTATACAGGTCGCCCCTTTATTATTTGATTGAACGAAAAGGTAATAAAGTTACACATTTTGAACTTATAGGGAATGATTTGCTTAAGTATAGTGAACAATTAGGATTTGATTGGAAATTAGTCGCTGGACAAAAGATTATTAGAGAATATAACTGTAAGAAGGCAACGGTAGATTTCGAAGGAAGACAATGGACTGCGTGGTATTCAGATGAAATTCCGTTAAATGCAGGACCTTATAAATTCTATGGTTTGCCTGGCTTAATACTTGAAATTTCTGATAGCGAAAGTTTGTTTAATTTCTCTGTTGAAAGTATGGAAAGTGGTAATTTTACAGTAGATTCAAACACAAGTAATTATTTTATTTCAGACGGTGATAATACAATTCAAGATATTAAAAAAGAAGATTTTCATGATGTAAGGAAAAAGTTTTATAAAATGTCTATGAACGAGAGTATAAAGTATATGAATAGAGGTGAAGATGGTGTTTACAGTATGGAGATAACTACTCTAAATGGTGAAAAAGTAAATCCTAATCGTAAACCAAAAACAAAAAATTTTATTGAAAAATACGACTAAAGCAAACTTTAGGATGATTAAAAAAATAAAAGTATGGGCATTTCTTATAGGAATGCCTTTTTTTTCGATGGGTCAGGAGTTTAAAATCAGCGGTACTATCACTGATTCTTTAGGGGTGTCTATAAATAGCACTATAATTACAGTAACTAAAACCCAAGATGCAGCAGATGATATTTTAGCCTATACAAATTCCAATGCATCTGGAGATTACAATCTTATCATAAAGGAATCAGGATTAGATAGTATATTTCTGAATGTACGACACATGGCTTATAGTAGCTTTCACATAAAAATAGCATTGCAAAATGGTATAAAAAATGTAATACTATATCCAAGAGTAGAACAGTTGAAAGAAGTGCTCATTGAGTCTCAAAAGATTGTTAAGGTACGAGGGGATACAATTACTTATAATGTTGCGGGATTGAAAGCACAAAAGGACTACACAATAGAGGAAGTTATTAGCAGAATACCCGGCATTACCATCAAGGATAACGGACAAATTCAATATAAAGAAAAAGCAATAAGTCATTTATATATCAATGGTGTAGATTTACTTGAAGGCAGATATTCAATTGCTACACGAGGTATTCCCGCTGATGCAGTAAAAGACATTGATGTATTGACACGGCACAATCATGAACGTATTGATATAGGACGAACAGAGAGTGATAAAGTTTCCCTTAACTTAAAAATTAAAGAAAACCAGAGCGTAGTTTTTGGAAGCAGTAAAAACGAGGCGGGGACACCGCTTATTACCGGACTTATGGAAACCACCCCAATTTATTTAAAGAATAATTTTCAGAATATTAGTAGCGTTAAATTCAATAACATAGGCGAAACAGTAATAGATAATGCTAGTTCGTTGACGGTGGATGACTATAATCTTTTTAGACTAAAGATGAATGAGACCAGTGTCATACAGCCAACAAATGTGAATGGAACCATGTTATCGAATAAGTATTGGCTTGACAATGAATCTTATGCGGTAACAAATGATGCCTTGCATAAAATTAATGATAGTACTTTGGTAAAATGGAATGTTAATTATGCAAACGAGTTAAGTAAGATAAATAAAAGCACTACCAATACTTATATTTTAGAAAATGATTCAACAGTTGTAACTAATATCAACAGAAATAGCTTACGATCCCAACGTTTTGAAATAGGTGTAAATCAAGAAATTAACAAACGTAATTTTTATCTTAAAAACAAAACTAACTTTCAATATTCGGATGACAAAGGAATTGAATATAGTATTCTTAACCAAAATCCAATCCAAGCAAATTATTTAAACTTTGAAACAAAATTCAATAACAGTACTCTTCTTAAATCTGTTTTCGGTAAAAATAACATTCTACAAAGCGGTATATTACTTGAATATGAAAAACAGTTCGAAGAATTAAAAGTCACGCCACCCGTTTACGAACAATTTCTAGGTAATGATGATTCAAGTATTGCAACCCAACAAAATGTAGAACTAAGCAAGTTTAATATTGGTGGTTTTAGCGAATATACGTTTAATTGGTTACGCTTAAAATGGAACTTAAATCAAACACTACAGTACAATTATTTTAAATTTAAAAGCCAACTAAATCAGGTTCCGTCACCAAGTTTAGATAATTTCCCTTTTTTTAGTGACTTGAACTTTCAAAAATTAACTTCATTATCAACAATCTCTTCTAAATTGACTTTAGGTAAAATGCAAATTACTTGGCGTTTATCAGCGAATTATAGTTCCGTACATACGAAGGAAAGGGATGCAGAAAATGCTGTTTCCGATGACTCATTTTTATTTCTACAACCTATGATTGTGGCAAAATATAAATTTAATAGAAAGTGGGATTCGGGAGTGAGTTACACTTGCACAAAAAGTATTTCTGATTTTAATCAACTATATCAAGCGGTAATCTTAAAAAGTTATAATTCTCTTGTTCAAAATCCTCCCATTATTAACCAAACAACCGATGAATCAATTACTCCCTTTGTCTCATATAGCGATATTATTAACAGTTTTTATTTTACATTTAAAGGAAGCATTAACAAAACACAATCTGATGTAACTTTTTCTTACCAACTCAACAATGCTGGTTTTACAATAATAAATGTTCTAAATCAATCTAATACCATTGAGAATAAAAACGTGTCTTTAAACCTTTCTAAAGGTATTTTGGGTTCTATTAATGCTAAATTATCCTACACGGTAAATTTTACAGATAGTGACATGTATTTTAACAATGATTTTATTAAAGCAATTAATCGCAGTCATAGAATCGATCTAGGTTTTACTTGGGACAATGGGAGTTGGTATTCGCTAGAATATAAAGCAGATTATAATTTCAGCAGTACTGTTATAGAAAAGGATAAAATAACCAACCCCTTTTTATTTCATACAGCTAATTTAGATTTTTATACCAGCTCTTCTACCCGACTTCATTTGGGAGCTGAATCTACACAAGCTTCGATTTCTACTTCCAAAAAAAATAGAAATACAATATTCAACATGAGTTTTTTTTACAAACCTTCTAAAAAACTTTTTTTGAAAGCAGGGGTTGCTAATGTTTTTAATACCTCCACTTTTGCCACAACTTATAGTAGTGGAAACGGTATCAATTTAACTCAATTTGAACTACGTCCTAGACAAATTACGGTGGGACTTACCTATTCATTATAAAATTAGTATATACTAATCTTTCACCGGAATCGCTGCAATCAACTTCTTCGTATATTCTGTTTTTGGATTCGCATAAATTTCATCAGCATCATCAATTTCTTCAATCTTGCCTTTATTCATCACTAAAACTTGGTCGCTCATGTATTTCACAACTGCCAAATCATGCGAAATAAATATATAAGTAAAACCGAAATTCTCTTTCAACTCATTCAACAAATTCAACACTTGTGCTTGAACCGAAATATCCAATGCCGAAACCGATTCGTCACAAACGATTAATTTTGGTTGTAATGCAATAGTTCTGGCAATGCCAATTCGTTGCCGTTGACCGCCTGAAAACTCGTGAGGATATCGATTGAAATGTTCTTCACTTAAACCAACACGTTCTAGAATCTCAATAGTTTTCGCTTTGCATTCTTTGTCAGAAGCATATAATTTATGCACTTGCATGGGTTCCATTATTGCTTGTCCAACCGGAATTCTCGGATTCAATGAAGAATAAGGGTCTTGAAAAATAATCTGAATTTCACGACGCAGTTTTCGTAAATCGTTTCCTTCTAATTTTGTGATGTCTTGTCCACGGTATAAAATTGTTCCCGCCGTAGCTTTGTCCAATTGCAAAATGGCGTTTCCTAAAGTCGATTTTCCGCAACCGGATTCGCCTACTAATCCCAAAGTTTCGCCTTCGTATAATTTGAAACTCACATCATTTACCGCTTTAAAACTATTTTTTTTACCGAAAAGTCCAGCAGATGAAAGGTATTCTTTCTCGACATTTTTGACTTCCAAAAGCGGTTCTTTCGCATATAAATCTTTATGAAAAGCTTCTCGTTCAGCAGAAGTAACAATTTCCTTCGACACCTTTTCTTGCAAAAAATCTTGGATAGTGGGTAAGCGTACAAGTCGAGTATCTAAGGAAGGTCTGGAATTAATTAAAGCTTGGGTATAAATGTGTTTTGGATTGTTGAAAATAGTTTCAACCGTTCCTTGTTCTACAATTTCGCCTTTGTACATCACCATTACTCGGTTTGCAATTTCAGAAACCAAAGCCAAATCATGCGAAATAAAAATAATACTCATCTGATTTTCTTGCTGAATCTCTTTCAACAACAAAATGATTTCTTTCTGAACCGTAACATCTAAAGCAGTTGTAGGTTCGTCGGCAATTAAGATTTGTGGTTTGCAGGCAATCGCCATTGCAATCATTACCCGCTGTTTTTGTCCGCCCGAGATTTCGTGTGGGTATTTATTGAAAATTACTTCGGGTTCGGGTAATTTTACTTTTTCGAATAAAGAAAGTACTTCTGTAGTAATTTGTTTCTTAGATAATTTAGTGTGTTGTTCTAGCATTTCAGCCACTTGAGCACCACATTTCATCGATGGATTTAAGGAACTCATGGGTTCTTGAAAAATCATCGCAATTTGCTTTCCACGGATTTTTCGGAACGCTTTTGTGTCGAATTGTGTGATGTTTACCCCTTCTAAAACAATCGAACCGTTGGAAATCTTTGAGATATTTTTTGGAAGCAAACCCATAATTGCCAAGGAAGAAACCGATTTCCCTGAACCTGATTCGCCTACGATTCCGAGAATTTCGTTGGGAAATAATTCGTAACTGATTTTGTGAATTACGGGTGCAAAGACTTTCTCTTTCTGAAAAGAAATTTCTAAGTTTTCTATTTTCAACAACGGTTCGCTCATTGCGTAAAAATAGGAATTTTACACCGATTATGTATTCAATAAAGTCCAATAAAAATTGGACTCTTTTCATACTATATCGGCATTATACCAGATATGAATGTTTAATTTAGAAAAATGAATGGTATTATATGTGTATTATTTCATCGTCTACCAATAAATCTTCTCGTCGCAAACGCAGAAATATTTGTGCAACCGCAATCGTATCTTTTTCGCAATAGGTTACAATTCGGTCGATGTCTTTTTCAACATAATAAACGTGTCCGACTTGACTTCCGTCGATATCGTCTTTTGGAGAAGGAATTCCCAAGACTTTTGTTAATAATTTTAGGGAAGTGAAATGTTTGTAATCGCCAAACTTCCACAACTCCAACGTATCTAAATGAGGGACTTCCCAAGGTTTTTTGCCAAATAGATTCAGCTTTTCAGGAAGTTTTATTTGGTTGATAATCATTCGTCTTGCGATAAAGGGCAAATCGAATTCTTTGGAATTATGTCCACACAAAACATGTTGCGGTAAATTGAAATGATTGTTAATAAGGTTGCTAAAATCATGCAGTATTTTAGATTCTTCACCAAAAAAAGAAGTCACCCTAAAATGCCGAATGTCGCTTTTAAACGTAAAATAGCCCACTGAAATACAAACGATTTTACCAAATTCTGCCCAGATGCCCGCTCGGTCGTAAAAGTCTTCGCCCGAAACATCTTCCTTTCGTTGGTATTGCGTTTTGTGTTCCCACAAGCTTTGCACATCATTGTCGAGTAAGCGGTAATCGTCCGTTTCAGGAACGGTTTCAATATCTAAAAAGAGGATGTTGGCGAGGTTGATTTTTTCTATCATGTTGAATTTTTTAAATGGATTATAATTTTTCTTTACAAGAATTAATGTTAAAGATAATTAATTTCACATTCAAATAAACTACACAATAAAAAATTTATCTCTTCAACGAAAAGTGATTTTTATATTCGTGTGTTATGCCTTTGAGGCTGTAATTTACGGTAAACCAATAATCATCAGCAGGTAATTGTTGTCCGTTAAATGTTCCGTCCCAACTTTCGCTTTTTGAATTAATTTCAATTATAAATTTCCCGTAGCGGTCAAAAATTCTGATTTTTGCTTTGTCATCAAGATTTAAAACCGTCCAAGTATCGTTGTAACCATCGCCATTTGGCGTGAAATATTTGGGATAATTAATAATGGTAACTAGTGATTTTAAATTGGAACAACTGAAACCATCAGTCACTTCAACTTCATAAATCCCGGGACTTAAATTGCTAAATGTATTCGAAGGTTGAAATCCACCATCATTAATTTGATATAAAAACGGCGGCTGACCTCCCAAAACTTCTATGTTAATAAAAGAATTAGAACTAAAATCTTGCGACTGCGTGATGGTCAAACTCTGTGCTTTTGGGATTTCACTTACTGTTGCAACTGTTAAATCGGAAACACATCCTGAATTAATATCTGTTGCAATAACGCCATATGCTCCAAGTTGATTGGCAGAAAAAGTAGCTCCAGAAGCATCTGCAATCGGATTCCCATTGTAAAACCATTCGAAAGTATGATTGGTACTGCTCAATTCCGTTTGCAATACATACGGTGGAATTCCAAAAATCCCTGAACCCAAAACGCAAATTTGACCGTCTTGAATAAGTGGCACTGGAGTTGGTGAAACAGTAACCACAATATTAATTGGATTCCCATCACAACCACCAAATGCTGGAGTTACAACATAAGTTACACTTCCCGAAACACCATTTGCAGTAAGGTTTTGTGCAATTGTATTTCCTGTTCCAGCAACCGCACCATCAACATCAGTAGCAATTACAGTCCAAGAAAAGATAGCTCCTGCAACATTCGATTGCAAAGTAATGTTCGTGTCTTCGCCTGAACAATACGTTGTATTTCCAGTAAAAGTTGCCGTTGGTACTTGAGCAATGGTCAAAGTTACAGGCGTTCTACTTGTGCTATAACAGTTGCTTGATGCATTGTAAACTTCCGCATAATACGTTCCAGAAGTTGTAGGAGTATAGCTGTTTGAATTCGCAAGCAATAAATTTCCACTGGTTGCTTGGTCGTACCAGCTTACAGAATTCGTAGCATCTGTAGTTACAGAAAGTGCTGGATTGGGTTGATTGGTGCAACTATTTTGATTGCCATTACTTGTGGCAGGAGGTAATCCATTTGAAATTTCAACCGTAAAAACATTGGAAACTGTCGAACAAAACGCCGAATTAATATTAGCGACATCTTGTGCAATTCTCGTTCTGTAATAGGTAGTGGTTGTAACAGGAACACTCGTAAATGTAGCATTATTTTGTCCAGCAATGTTTGTCCAGTTCACGTTATCGGTACTCGATTGCCATTGGTAAAAGTAAGTTGAACCTCCGCTAGTTGACGCATTAAGTACGATAGACGTTGGCGAATTACAAGTGATAAACATATTGGTAGGATAACTAGGATTTGAAACCGTGGTTAAATCGCCACAGGATTTAAAGGAAATATCGTCAATTGCTAAGTCGTTTCCGCAACCTCCAATACCATTATTTTTCATGATTAGAACAACAGAAGTTTGATTTGTGGTGGTAAAAACCAAAGCAAATTGTTTCCAAACTGCTGAAGTTTCGCTGAAAATATCTCCAGTATCTCCAGAACCTAAAAGAACAGTTTGATTGGCATTCCAAATTTCAAATTTTACATTAATTGGAATTTCATTTGTTGTACAAGCACTAGAATTTCTATTAAAGACATTTAAAACCCAAGCTGAAAATTCAAATGTAGTGTTTATACATAATCCTGTTACGGTTCGCTTATAAAAAGCACCAGACACGTTGTTATTGGCGTTTACGATCAGCGATTTTCCGTAGGGTCCATCAATTTCATCAGGTGTGTGGTCGGGTGAATTATGCCACGATTGAAGTAAATTAGTACGATGATATAAAGTATATAAACCATCTTGAGGAGCTCCGCTTACAAAAGGATATGTTGTAATTCCAGCGGCTAGAGCGGGCCCATAATCAGTTCCACTGCCAAAAGTTTCTGTAAAAATCGGATCTCCCTTACTGCCAGAACAAAAGCCCAATTGACCATAGGAATTGGAAAAAGCCAATACTATAATGGCTGCAAGAATGTGATGTAAATGCTTCATTTGAAAAGTGAACTAGAAAAAGTAGTCAAAAATACTACAAAATTATTCAAGCATCTTGTACGCTTCCTCAATATACACATAAAAATCATCGCTATGTGCCGTTCCGTTCGTCTTTGGCGCGTTTTGATGGCCCAATCGCACGATGATTAAATCGTCCTCGGGAATCACGATTACATATTGCCCTAAATGTCCTCGCATATAGAAAATTTTCTTGCCTTTATAATCGCCCAACCACCATCCATACCCGTATTGTGGTGCATCGGCAAAACGTGGTTGTGTAGATTTTGCCACAAAGGCACTGTCTAAAATTTGAACGCCATTCCACTTTCCGTGTTGTTTGTACAGCTTTCCAAAACGGGCAAAATCCCTTGCATTACTTGCCACACAGCAATACGCTTTTACCATTCCATCTTCAGAATCCGTTTGCCAGAGCGCTTCATTTTCGGCTCCCATAGGTTTCCAAAACGATTCAGAAACATAATCTGCCAGACTCATTCCTGTGGCTTTTTCAATACACATGGCTAGCAATTGTGTGTCGCCACTCAAGTATTTGTAGGATTTTCCGGGAGTAGTAATCCCTTTTAAACCTAAGATTACCGACTTCAAATTGGTATCAAAATAAGCACGTGTCGTGATGGAAAACGGACTGTAATAATTCTCGTCCCAATTCAATCCTGACGACATTGACGATAAATCGCCCACCGTTAATTGAGCCGAAAACGCATCATTAAAGGTAGGAAAAAAATCAGACACCTTTTGGTCTAAACTCTTAATTATTCCCTCCATAATCGCTTTACCCAAAGATGCCGAAACCATACTTTTAGCCATCGAAAACGAGTTGGATTTTGAATCTTTCGTATAATTATCGTAATAACTTTCGTTCCAAATACTGTCGTTCTTGATGATTAAAAACGCCACCGTACCTATTTTTTTGTGCAAAGCTTCCAATTCTGCAGTAGGTTTCGCAGCATTATATTCCTTGGAAACATTCCAAGGCTGTGCAACGCCTGTCTTGATTTCTCGGTTGTCAAAATGTTTGTAATCCTCAAGAAAAGCAGTGGTATGGCCGTTTAAGTAAATCGTCCGAACCGCTTTTAGCAAATAATCAACATTAAAAACATACATCAAAACAACAAGTAAAACTAAAATACCTACAAACCAGATTAGAAAATTTTTAATAAAACGCATGAAAAATATTTTTGGGTGTATGCTAAATTACATAAAAATACATTTCGAATGCCAAGTGGCGTTCTATTTTCAGCAGCGAATCACAGTTGTAATTGACCAATTCATGTTTCCGCTAGCGTTGCAAACTATCATAGTTCATGTTTCGTGCCTTGCAATGACTTCGGGAGGATTTTCTCTTTTATCGAGACTATTGAATCACTAGCAGACCTTTGGAAAAATTTTTCAAAAATAAAAGTTTAAGTGCTAGAACAATGTTTGCTGATTTGACGGGTTTTCATGCTCCAATAACCATTTTTTTCGCCACAATCCTCCAGCATATCCTGTGAGCGAGCCGTCTTTACCTATCACGCGATGGCACGGGATTACGATCCACAACGGGTTTTTACCATTAGCAGAAGCGGCGGCACGAATGACTTTTGCATCGCCTAATTTCTTGGCCAAATCCAAATAAGAAACGGTTTTTCCAAAAGGAATATTTTGAAGTTCGTGCCACACCTTTTGTTGAAATGCAGTTCCTTGCGGTTGTAATTTAAATGTGAAATGGGTTCGTTTATCATCGAAATATTCGTTGAGTTCAGAAACGGCAAGCATTAGGAAATCAGGAATCTCATTTGAAATTTCTCGTTCAACATCTAAAATTGAAATAGCAGAAACCCCGTTTACATCGCCGGTAATTTCGGCAGTTCCAAGAGGTGTTTTGATGTAAATGGTTTGCATTTTAGGAAAATTATATTACCAACCTACATAGCTTGGCGGTTTGATTTCATTCAAATTCAGATACACTAAAAGTTGGCCGCGATGATGGGTCACATGGTCTTGGAGTAAGTTCAGGATTTGAATTTTAGTCTTAGGTCCTGCAAAGAATTCTACCTTTGAATCCAATAATTTCGGGTCGGAATTCTTGATTATTTCATACACTGCATCGAATGATTTTTCTAGTAAAGCAATCGTTTCTTTCTTTGAAAGGTGCTTGTCTAGCTTCGCTTTTTTGTATTCTTTATCTGTGAAATACGTGTTGCCTAACCAATCCATATTGTCTTTGATGTGCAACAGTTGCTCGCCAAAAGTCATTTCGCGTTCCGTAGGTTTATAAGCGTATAAATTTTCGGGCATGGCATTGGCAACCTCTAAAAGATAGGTTTTAGAGTTGTTCCATTTTTCTAAAAAAGCATCAGTGGTGGCATTTTGAGCAATGCAACTCGTCGAGAATACTAAAAAGAGTGGAAGCAAATATTTCATAAGTTTTTTGCCAAAAATACAATTATAGAACGCAAAAAAACCTTCAATTAAAAATTTTAACGGAAGGGTTTTTCTGTACTTATTATAAATGGAAGCCGTTTATTTTAAACTGATTTCCTCTTTTTGTTCCAAAGCGAGACCTAATAAAGTGGTGAATAACGCCAGATGAATCATGATATACATCCAGTTTCCTGAAGGAATATGTACCGAAAGTAAAGCCACTAACATGATGATTGCTAAAATTCCGTATGCGTAAAACAGTTGTTTATTGGCAAATAAAAGTAGTCCAGCAGCCAATTCTACTAGTGCTAAAACAGCACCTAGAACGTAAGTTCCTGAGTCTCCAAGAAACCCCAACCCGGTGGATTTTAATAATGCCGCCATATTGTCTAAGCCCACGCCTCCTAAAAAGCCTTCGATTAACTTCTCTAATCCGCCCCAAACAAATAAAAGTCCAAAACCAATTCTGATAATAATGCTTCCTATTTTCATAAATTATATTTTAAAGGTTATTGGTTTTTACAATTCTGGTGCTAATGGAAAGTCGATAGCAAATCCAGTCAAATTATGAATGTAGTTGCTGATGATTTTATCGCCAATGATAACTACCACGTCAATCATGTTGATTTCTGTGTAACCTGCAGCGAAAAATTTATCTTTCGCAACTTGTGATGCATTTCCTTTATTCTCAACAACGGAAGCGGTAAACTTTACTAAGGCATCTAATTTTTCATCAAAAGTAGCCGTTCCTTTTCGCAGTTCAAGTACTTGCTCGTCAGAGAAACCATTCATTTTTCCTAAAACTGTATGAGCCGATTGGCAATATTTACAACCGTTAATTTGACTTGTAATCAGATTAACCACTTCTCTTTCTTTTGCTTTAAGCGAACTTTTTCTGTTTTGTAAGGCTAGATAATCAGCTAATGCAGTATCGCTTTTTGCAAAGTAAGCGTATAAATTGGGTACGAATCCCAAGCCTTTTTCAAGGTTGTTAAAAATAGCTTGATTGTTTTCTGAAACTTCGTTTTTTGTAGGTACTGAAAAATTTTCCATGTCTAAATTGTTTTATTATTATTAAAATTTGTGTCGCTAAAATCCAACTTAGTCGTTGCGATTACTTGACGGTACAAAGGTGTAATAAAACAAGAGGTACTTTATAGACTGTTTTTCCTGATGAGTAGGTAATATTTCCCGAGGGCCTTATTTTTTGAAATTAGAGGGCGAAATGCCTTCTATTTTCTTGAAAAATCGGCTGAAGGTTTGCAGGTCTTCGTAGCCAATTTCATAAGCGATTTCCTTTATTGACTTATCTGAATATTGCAAAAGACGACGGGCTTCTAGTATTTTTCGGTCTTGGATAATCTGTAAAGGAGATTTGTTTCCATATTTTTTGAAGAGATTGGAAAGTGTTTTAGGACTCTTATGAAGCAATTCGGCATAATCCGCCACTTGATGCTTTGTCTTGAAATGTTTTTCTACCAAATAATTGTATTCCCGAATCACATCCAATTGATTTCTATCAAAAGTAGTAAGCTCGGTTTGTTCTTTATAAAGTCGGGTGCAAAGAATGAGCATCCGTTTCAGCATCATCTGAAGCATTTCGTTTTTCAAGTCGTCAATGGATTCCATTTCTATGGAAAACATTTTCCACAAGGTTTCAAATTTCTCAAACTCAATTTCGGGAATCGCGATTTTGGGTAATTGTGAAGCACCAAAGAAGAGAATTCCTTTACAACCCACTTCGTTATCGTGGTCAGAAATGCAATAAAAAGCACGGTTAAATCGGATGACTCTCACCTTTTCAATTTTAATGATTTCGATGTTGTGAAATTCGGTTAGGAAAATAATCTCGTTGGGTTGAAACTTTTTCTCTATACCGTCTACCTTTATGATGAATTCATCAATGGTCCAAATAATGCTTAATCCTTCTGAAATGGACTCTTTTAAAAGTGCACAGTTTTGAGCACCGACTTCGTCCAATCGCAGAAACTCGTTTATTTGTCCGGTATAAAGCATTTGGATGTAGTATTTTTAATTTTGAATCATTGCAAAAGGTAACATGAAAAACTTAATAGCCCCGACAGGAAGGAGCATCCTCCCGTAGTCATTGCGAGGTACGAAGCAATCTACGGGAGATGCGGAAGGATGGCGGGAACATGGAACGCTGAAAAAGCCCAAGCCATTCGCTTCTAATTATTATTCTTCAAATAAATTGCTGCTTCTTTGGCAAAATAAGTCGAAATTAAACTCGCTCCAGCCCGTTTGATGCACATTAATTGTTCCATCATGATCTTGTCGTGGTCGAGCCAACCTCTTTCGGCAGCGGCTTTTACCATTGCATATTCACCCGAAACATGGAAAACCGTTACGGGAACATTGACCGCATTTTTTACCTCACGAACGATATCGAGATACGCCAATCCTGGTTTAACCATCACCATGTCGGCACCTTCTTCTACATCCCAAACGGCTTCTTTGATGGCTTCGATGCGGTTGGCATAGTCCATTTGGTAGGTTTTTTTATCTTTTGGAATTTCCTGATTATCGACGGGTGCCGAATCTAAAGCATCGCGAAAAGGACCGTAAAATGCCGAAGCATACTTTGCCGAATAGCTCATGATTCCCACGTGTGGAAATCCAGCTTCGTCTAGGCCTTGACGCAAACGCAGGATTCTTCCGTCCATCATGTCGCTTGGAGCTACAAAATCGGCTCCGGCTTTTGCGTGAGAAACGGCCATTTTAACTAAAGCGGCATTCGTTGAATCGTTTTCAATATCGCCATTGGCAATGATTCCGTCGTGTCCGTAAATCGAATACGGGTCTAAAGCTACGTCGGGCATGACAATCATTTCGGGACAGGCTTTCTTGATTTCGCGAATGGCTTGTTGCATCAATCCATTGTCGTTCCAAGCTTCTTTCCCGGTATTGTCTTTTAAATCTTCGCTGACTTTTACGTAAATATTGATGGCACGAATGCCAAGTTCGAAAAGTTCTTGTACTTCAATCACAGTCAAATCTATCGAACGACGGAAAATACCGGGCATCGATGGAATTTCTGTTTTATAGTTTTCGCCTTCAGCAATAAACATGGGAAACATGAAGTCGCTTGGACTCAAACTGGTTTCGCGAACTAAACTTCTGATGGATTCGTTTACTCTTAAACGACGACCTCGGTGTAATGGGAACATAGTTTTATAGGTTTTTCTCGCAAAGACGCAAAGACGCAAAGCGAAGTTTTGATATAGCTTATATCCAATCAATCGGATTTTCTAATACTTGAATTAATTTTTCTTCTTCACTTCCTTTTTCAGGATGATGGTCGTAAACCCACTGAACATGTGGTGGCAAACTCATTAATATACTTTCGATTCTACCGTTTGTTTTTAGTCCGAAAAGCGTTCCTTTATCGTGTACCAAATTAAATTCCACATAACGACCACGGCGAATTTCTTGCCATGTTTTTTGCTCGGTTGTGTAAGGTAATTCTTTTCTTTTTTCTACAATTGGAACATAGGCTTCAAGAAAACTATTCCCAACTTCGGAAACAAAGTTGAACCAATCTTCCATTTGCATGTCTTCGGTTGCTTTGCAATAATCAAAGAATAATCCGCCAATTCCTCGTGCTTCAAAACGGTGTGCATTCCAGAAATAGGCGTCACATTGCTTTTTGTATTTCGGATAAAATTCGGGATTGTGTATGTCGCACGCTGTTTTACAGGTTTGATGAAAGTGGGTTGCATCTTCTTCAAACAAATAATAAGGTGTTAAATCTTGTCCACCACCAAACCAGGAGTTGATAACATTTCCGTTGTCATCATACATCTCAAAGTAGCGCCAATTCGCGTGAACCGTTGGAACCATTGGACTTTTGGGATGAATTACTAAACTCAATCCACACGCAAAAAAATCAGCTTCTCCCACGTTGAAAAGTTTTTGCATCGAATCGGGTAGTTTTCCATGAACCGCAGAAATATTAACACCGCCTTTTTCAAAAACATTTCCGTTTTCAATTACGCGAGTTCGTCCGCCACCGCCTTCTGGTCGTTCCCAAATGTCTTCTTTGAATTTAGCTTGGCCGTCAACGGCTTCTAATCCGGCTACAATTTGGTCTTGTAGTTTTTGTATGTAGGTGTAAAATTTATTTTTCATAATTGATATAGGTGTTTAAAAAGCGTTTAAAAGCGTTTAAAAGTGTTTAAACTATTTCCCAATAATATCCTGGGACATTTACAATTTTGCCTTCAATTCTTAATGCTGATAAGTAGTTAGTTACTTTGTTTTTCTTCTTTTCCGCAGTAAGTGCAGTGGATAATTTGGGAATAATTAAATTGTCAATTTTATTTCGTTTAGTTTTCCCCCACTTTTTAAGATATTCAATAATCATTTCTTTAAAGTGTGCATCATCAAAACTGCGATTAGCTAAATATTCTGCTTGTAAACTTTCATCATTTGTAGTTCCGACTATATTATAAGACAAGTAAATATTAGGCCTCCTGCCTTCAATACAATTTAATTTTTTTAAATGTTTGAATTCCTCGTCTGTAATTTCTTTTTGTTTTTGAACCTTATCTAGAAGAATGATTTCATCCAAACCAAGAGATGAATTTTTAATTAAAATTTTAGCAAAATTTTCATCTAAAATCTTCCCTATGATAGTTACTTTAACCCTATTATCGTTAAAGTTATAATCTGGTAAGGGAAAAAAACGCTGTTTTTGAAAGTTAAATATTTTTCGAATACCTCCACCTTGAGTTTCAATCATATCAAGGTTTTTCATAGCTTCTACTAAAAATGGATTACGATAAACTTCTTCAGGTGTGTCGTTCAAAACTACATCTTCAACAGATTTAGGCAGGAAAGAACCATAATTTGAAAAAACTAAATGGTCATCTTCAAACTCTACGACATTAATTCTAGCTCCTTTAGAATAGTCCTGATGTGCAATCGCATTATTTAAGGATTCTCTTATGTTGAACGGTTCGTAACGAAGTACTTCATCAGGAAAGAGAGTTCCATCACGCAAATACCGATATTTTAAATTCCTTATTTTTTTATAGACTTCATCTACCGAAAGTAACAACGGTATGGAAAAAATTTCAAAATCTTTATCTTGATTATCTACTGTTTTTAAATTCCATCGAATTTTTACTGATGAATCTAAAAAATGTTCCGATTCATCTTTGCCGAGAAGTATGAGAGCAGTTCTAGTTATCTTCCCTTTTATAGTCAGTTTGGCTTTATTTAAAAAATCATAATTATTCCAATTATCTGCTTCTGTTGCGTATTTAGGATTTCTTTTTTTAAATTCAACTCTAGCTTTCTCAATTGCATCTTTATCTAAATCTTCAATAGTTGCTTCATTAATGATAACTTTAGACCAATCCTCATTTATTTGAATTTGTGTTAAAATGGCATCTAATCTTGCTTTAGTCATTTCAACTAAATTATCGTCTATTCTTTGCCAGGTTTTTTTATGTGCATAAACGGGCAATCTAAATTGATGTTTAGGAATATTGAAAACCCAAATCGTTTTATTTGTGTCGGACGCTTGAAATTCTTTTACATGGAAATTCTCAATATCTAAATTTGTGCAATTTCCATTAATACGATATCTAATGTTGTCAATATTGTATCCTGAAAAATCTTGAATTCCTATGATATTTAAAGTTTTATCTTGAATTCCAATAATTAAATTACCTCCCTGCATATTAGAAATAGCAGATATATATGAAATTATATCATTTCTTTCATTTCCAGCAACAGCATTTTTAAGCGACTTAAACTCTTTCCACTCGCATTTTTCATTTTCGACTGGATAGTTAATTTGTAAATAATTATGTAATTCTTGTTCTGTCATATAAAATGCTTTACCACATATGCTAATTTAGAATAATTTTTTAAAATATAATTTGCCTATAAATTCATCCCACTTTAATAGATTAAATTTATTTTATGGAAGAAATCTTCCCAAATATCTCAAACGAAAACGTCTTACTCTCACTCTGAATATAATTGTAAATCAACAATGCTTTTTCAATTAGATTCGCTTTTTCAGCGGGAAGTTTCTCTGCTAAATTTATTAAATAATCCGCGAACTTCTCTGTGTTTTCCCAATCAAAATTTAGTTTTCCTAAATGTGCAATTAAGTCAGTTCCCGATGAAGTCAAAAGAATTTCAGTTGTTAAACCAAGACTTTTTAGTTGTTCGTCTATTGTTGTTTTTTCAAAATCAGGAACATAAAGCAGTTCTACCAATTTTTTTAAAATGGCATTAATGCGTTCTTTTTCTTCGTCGCGTAAACTTTTATTTAAAGGCATTTACGTAGTGTTTAAAATAAAATCGCAGTTTCCAATAGTATGAAAACTGCGATTCAATTGTAATTTATTGATTGTATTCTTTTACCGCATCAATGAACGCTTTTGCATGATCCACAGGAATATTAGGTAAAATTCCGTGTCCTAAATTCACGATGTATTTGTCTTTGCCGAATTCATCAATCATTTCGTGTACCATTTTCTTAATCACAGGAATTGGCGACAACAATCTTGATGGGTCAAAATTTCCTTGCAGAGTGATGTTTCCACCTGACAAATATCTAGCATTTCTTGGCGAACAAGTCCAATCTACTCCAATTGCCGAAGCTCTACTTTTTCCCATTTCTCCAAGGGCAAACCAGCAACCTTTTCCAAAAACGATAACTGGAGCGTCGTCTGCCAAAGCTTCGATGATTTGGTTGATGTACTTCCAAGAAAATTCTTGATAGTCAACTGGAGAAAGCATTCCGCCCCAAGAGTCAAAAATCTGAACTGCATTCACACCCGATTTTACTTTTTCTTTCAAATATAAAATTGTTGTGTCTGTGATTTTTTGCAATAAAACGTGAGCTGCTTCTGGATATTCAAAACAAAATCCTTTGGCTTTATCAAAACTTTTAGAACCTTGTCCTTCTACAGCATAACACATAATGGTCCATGGCGAACCTGCAAAACCAATTAATGGAACTTCGTCGTTCAACATTTCTTTAGTCAACTTAATAGCGTCAAAAACGTATCCTAGAGTTTCGTGCACATCTGGTACGATTACTTTTTCTACGTCTTGAATGGTGCGAATTGGATGAGGAACAAAAGGACCAAAATTAGGTTTCATTATTACATCAATTCCCATTGCTTGTGGAATTACTAAGATGTCAGAGAACAAAATTGCGGCATCGGGAGCAATTCTTCTTATCGGTTGAACCGTGATTTCAGCAGCTAATTCTGGCGTTTGACAACGCGTAAAAAAATCGTATTTATCACGTAAAGCAATAAATTCAGGTAAATATCTTCCGGCTTGACGCATCATCCAAACAGGCGGACGTTGAACCGTTTCACCTTTTAATGCTCTTAAAAATAGGTCGTTCTTAATCATAATTATGTTTCTTAATATTTTTTATGAAAACTGGTGTGTCTTCTATTTTAGCTTTTCTAAATACCCCCTTTGGGGGTTAGGGGGCAAAAAAATTTATACATTGAATAATTACGTTTTCTACCGTAGGTTGGTTCGCAATTACTACATTATTTGTTATATTTTCTAACGCGTCTGCCGTGGTTGTGCCAATACAGAAGCAAGTTTCATTGGTTATTTTGTTGTTTTTCAAATAACTCTGAATTCCAGAAGGGCTGTAAAATAAAATTCCATCAAATTTACTCGTTACCTTTTGTGGCGTAAGGCTTGTTTCATACACTTGAATTTCATTGAACACAACTTTAGCTTCTGATAATGCTTCAGGAAGTGTATCACGTCTTAAATTCCCGGTGAAAAAGGTAAACTTTTCACTGCGATAAATGAGCGTGATAATTTCGGCTAAATCTTCAGCATAACCTGTATAGGCAATGACATTAAAACCATTTTCCTCTAAAAGGCCTTTGGTTTTCATGCCTACGCAAAATACATTTTTCTTCCGAAGCACGTCTAGCGTTTCAGAATCTTTTAAATTTTCAACCAAACTTAAAACAGCATTTTGACTGGTAAAAATCAGGTTTTCATTTATAGTTTCAACGGCTACTTTCTGCTGCTTAATTGAAATAAAATCAGCTTCCACGAGGGAAATATTGGCGTTAAGCAAAAACTGTTTTTGATTGACCAGTAATTTTTTAGTGGAAAGGATGCGGATGGGTTCTTTCATTCTGCTTATATTTTGCAATCACAATAAAATGAGATGTTCTTATTTTCACCATAAACAACGAGAATATCGTCTTCTAGTAAAATGGTATCGGGTTTAGGAAGTCCAATAGTTTCCTTAATAATCGATTTTTTTCCTATCAAATTTGTCTTCTCTTTCTTGCGAATAATCGTAATTAAATTCAAATGGTATTTGTCAATTGAGTTCAGTTCGGCAAGTGTTTTTCCGTGAAATTCGGGCTTTGATTTTACTTCAGAAATCGTATAATTATTGTCTAATTGATAATTTTCTAAAGTAGTTTTGAAGTTGATTTGCTTCGTCAATCGGTCTGCTGATTCCTGTTCTGGATGGACGATGCTGTAAATTCCCATCGCCTCTAAAACCGTATCGTGAATAGGAGATAAGGCCCGACTGATGATTTTTACATCCGATAATTTCTTGATAATTGCCGTTGTAATGATTGCAGCACCTTCATTTTCACCAATCGCCACTACAACTTTGTCTGAATCGTTCAAAGGAAGTGCACTGTATGCTAATTCGTTAGTGGAATCCATACAAATGGCGTGTGAAATTTTATCTTTAATTAAATTCACTTTATCCATCTGTTTGTCCACCCCAATCACTTCGTTTCCTGTTTCAGTAAGGCTTATCGCCAATGACATTCCGAAGTTTCCCAAACCAAAAACTATAATTTTCATGCTTTTTCGATTTTAATTAATCAAAATATTTTCTTTTGGATACTCATAAAATTGATGGTTGACTTCACGCAGCAAACCAATCATTAAATTGAGCATTCCGATTCGTCCGATGAACATTGTAGCAATAATTACATATTTACTCGGCTCGGTCATCGTATCTGTAAAATTAAGTGTCAATCCAACGGTGCTATAGGCTGAAAAACATTCAAATACTACTTTAAGAACATCAGTTCCTGCAGGTTCAAAAGTCAAAACTGCAATGATTGCTGCTCCAATAACCATTAATGATATACACAAAATAGCGAAAGCTCGATGTGTAGATTCGCTTGAAATGCGGCGTCCAAAAATTTGAATCTTATTTTTACCTCTAGCTACGGCAACAATGTTCAAAGTTGCTAATGCAAAGGTACTTGTTTTTATACCACCACCCGTTGATGCTGGAGAAGCTCCAACCCACATTAGGAAAATCATAAATAATAAGGAAGGCACTTTCATGTCGCTGTAATCAACGGTGTTAAAACCTGCTGTACGAGGTGTTACAGAATGAAAGGCAGCTGAAGTAATTTTTCCAAAATACGTTCTATGTTCAAGTAGCAAATTATTCTGTTCTGCAATGTAGAAAAATGCAAAACCTGTAACAAGCAAAACGAGTGTCGTAATCAATACAATTTTAGCATTTACGGATAATAATCGCACTTTTTTAGGAACAGATGCTTGCTGGAAAAACTGCACCACAGATGTTTTAACAAACTGCGCAAAATTAAAGATAATGGTATATCCTAAACCTCCAAAAATGATAAGAAGCATTACAATCCATTGCAAATAGTAGTCAAATTTTATATAGCTTTCGCCAAAGCCATTTGCTGCAGTTGAAAATCCTGCATTACAAAATGCCGAAATTGAGTGGAAGATGGAGAAATATACTTTGTCAACTATTTCAGGCTTATCCATGATAGATGTATAGATAAATAGTGCTCCAATTGCTTCAATAAAAACAGTAAATGCAACAATATTTAATGCTGCTTTTAAAACGTCTTTTAAGTTTTCTTGTGCTGTAAAATCCTTTACATTCAAGCCTTCGCGAAAGCTAGAACTTCCTCTAAAAAAGAATGAAAAGAAAGAGGTAAAAGTTAAAATTCCCAGACCACCAATTTGTATAAGTGAAAGTAAAATGGTTTGGCCAACAATTGTCAGCTCTTTTGAAACATTGATTACGGTTAAACCCGTGACGCAAACACCACTTGTAGCCGTAAACAAAGCGTCGGTGAAGGTAATGCTTCCTGTAGTTGCTGTAGGAAGTAATAATAAAATCGTCCCTACGAGAATAATCACGAAGAAACTTCCTATAAAAACAATTGCGGGATTGTAATAGACTTGGTAAATGTACCGTACCAAAAGCATTAGCCTGATAATGAAGTACAAAAACAAACCTGCTTCTATAATAGTCGTTATTTTCTTGAAAACATCAATGTAATAAAGGTCTAAATTGACCAAAGCTACAACAGCAGATATTAATAAGAGTAGCGCTAAAATAGCGGAATTGAAGAAGGCAATTCGCTTTTTGCCTGTGGTGGTGTAATAATAAAATTTAAAAATATTAAAGACTAGTATTGCTATAGTAATACTGACTAACCCTATAAATTTAGGTGTTTTGTAAATTTCAGTTACACTATATCCAAAGTCAAAAACCAAGAAGGCCAAGACGAAGATATCGAAAAATCGATAGATGAATTTTAGGATAGAATCTTTTTCCACGGGAAATGATTTTACTTATTTTGAGTACCCAAAGCTATTTTAATGGAAAGCATTAATTCGGTACCGCCATTTTCTAAAACTTCTTTCGCACAAAGAACGCCAAAATTTTTATGATTGGAGAGTGTAGTTTGTTTTTTTATTTCAATTTTCGTTTGTCCGTCAATAGAAAGCAAGATTCCTTCTAATTCGATGGTGTCATCTTTAATCGTTGCAAAAGCGCCAATTGGTGCTGTACAACCACCTTCTAAAGTCCGAAGAAAATCGCGTTCTACTTTTGTACAAATATCTGTAGCTTCGTGATTTAATTTCCCAATAACTTCTCTGCAAAACGAATCATTTTCCATTGCAACAACTACCATAGCTCCTTGAGCAGGTGCTGGAATCATCCAATCTAAATTCAAGAAATTCTCTGGTTTTAAATTGATGCGTTCTAATCCGGCAGCGGCAAAAATAGCTCCGTTCCAAGGATTGTCGTGTAGTTTTTGCATTCTTGTATTTACATTTCCACGTAAATCCACCACTTTATGCGAAGGATATTTATTGAACCATTGGGCTTGACGACGCAAACTTCCAGTTGCAATAATTCCATCTTGACTTAAAAAGTCTAAACTTCCTTTGTGAATCAATAAATCTAACGAGTTGGCACGTTCTAAAACGGCTGCTTGAACAATTCCGTGAGGTAAAGCTGTTGGAACGTCTTTCATGGAATGCACTGCGATATCAATCGTGCCGTTAAGCATTGCGATGTCTAATGTTTTTGTGAAAATTCCAGTAATTCCCAGTTCATAAAGCGGTTTGTCTAACATGATATCGCCTTGAGCTTTCACCGCGACAATTTCTGTTTTGTAACCTAAATCATTTATTTTCTTTTGAACGGTATGGGCTTGCCATAATGCTAATTCGCTATCGCGAGTCCCAATTCTAATTACTTTTTCTACCACAAATACGTGTTTTTATGTCAATTTTCAGAAGTTTGAAAATTGATTGTATATTTAAATTATCGTGCTTCTATCTGAAACACTTTTTCAATCCAACCAATACTTTCATCGACCATTGTATCATCGTGTTTCAAATGATTGGCAAAGTGAGTAGTGATTTTCTGGATAATTCTGTTACTGATGATTTCCGCTTGAGCTTCGTTAAAATCAGCAATTTTCTTACTTTGATAATCCATTTCAGATAACTTAATTGCATTGAGTTTTTCTTTCAAGGCATGAATCGTTGGAGCAAATTTGCGTGCTTTCGTCCAAGTCATGAATTCCTCTTTATACGTTTCAATGATAAGTTCAGCTGCTGGAATTTGTAATTTTCTATTTTCTAAAGTCTCATCCGTCATTTCTGCCAAATGGTCCATGTGAATAAGAGTGACAAATTCATTCTCGCATACATTTTCATGCACGTTTTTAGGAATGGACAAATCTAAAATCAACAAAGGCTTTTTTAAGTTTAAAATAGCGTTGTCAATTGTAGGGTTTTGAGCTCCAGTTGCAACAACAACAACATCTGCTTTTTGAAGTTCAACATGCAATTCTGAATAATCTTTAACAATTAGATTCAGTTTGCTTGCTAATTTTTCTGCTTTATCTTTCGTACGGTTAATTAAAGTAATATGCTCATTTTTAGTATGTTTTACTAAATTTTCACATGTATTTCTACCGATTTTTCCTGTTCCGAAAAGTAAAATGTTTTTATCCGAAATGTTTTCTACATTATTCATAATGTATCGAACGGCTGCAAAAGATACGGAAGTTGCACCACTACTAATTTCGGTTTCGTTTTTGATTTTTTTGCTAGTTTGAATTACCGTGTTAATCAATCGGTCTAAATACGTGTTGATTAAACCGTGACTTTTTGATTCAGCATAACTGTTTTTTAGTTGACTAATAATTTCAAAATCACCTAAAATCTGACTGTCTAAACCAGTTCCTACACGAAACATGTGGTTTACGGCTTCTTGATTTTTATAGACAAAACCTACTTTTTGAAACTCTTCAACCGTTCCATTACTGTTTTCACAAATCAATTTAATCAATTGAAAAGGATGTTCAGCAAAACCGTAAATTTCAGTTCGGTTGCAAGTTGAAGTAATAGTCAAACTTGGAATTCCTTCCTCTTTGGCTTGAAGTAATAAGTTGTTTTGGGCTTTAGCATCTAGGCTAAATTTCCCTCTTACCACTGCATCTGCTTTCTTGTAACTCAATCCTACGGAGTAAAAATATTGAGGCTTTAAAGTATTGTTGTTTTCCATAATATACATTCTTCCAAAATGTTCGACAAAATTATCACTAAGCTTTTTATAAAAGTAACGCTTAAAGGACTATTTGTGTCGCTTTGAGATATTTTATTATAAAATGCGGATTTCAGCGTTATTTCTTATAAATTTGCACTGAAATCAAGTCCTTGCAACTGTCTTATGTAGAACAATTCTAAATAAATTCGAAGTAAGTACTCTAGAACATTTACGAAAAAATATCGCTATGGGTTCTCAAGAAGTAATAAAAATTGAAGAAGATTTTATTTTAATCCGTTTTCAGAATGATGAAAATGATAATATGTTGGTTAAAAGGCCTGTTGATCAAGGGTTAATACAGTTTCATTTTGGTATTAAAGGAAAAGCAAAATTTGTGTTTAATCAAGGGACTTATGCTTTAGATTTAAAGGAAGAACAATCTTTACTACTCTATAATCCTCAAAAAGAACTGCCTCTAAACTTGGAATTGGCACCAAATACTTGGGTAATTTCCGTGATTATTTCTATTAAAAAATTTCACACTTTATTTTCTACAGAAGCTGAATACATTCCGTTTTTAAGTAGTGAAAATCAAGATAAAAAATATTACAACGATGGAAAAATCAGTCCGTCGATGTCGATTGTTTTGAGTCAAATTTTTCATTTCAACTTAAATCCTTCAATTAAGAATTTATATTACCGAGGAAAAGGATATGAATTGCTAAGTTTGTATTTCAACCGAACTGAAGACCCAAATGCAGAACAATGTCCGTTTTTGATTGACGAAGAAAATGTGATGAAAATTCGCCAAGCGAAAGAAATTATTCTAAGTAATATAGCTGAACCTCCTGGATTACAAGAATTAGCAGATAAAGTAGGTTTGAATTTAAAGAAACTTAAAATGGGTTTTAAGCAAATTTATGGCGATACGGTTTACGGTTTTCTATTTGATTATAAAATGGATTATGCCCGAAAGTTGCTCGATTCTGGTTCGTATAATGTCAATGAGGTAGGCTTGAAAATTGGCTACAGCACCGGAAGTCATTTCATCGCTGCTTTTAAGAAAAAATATGCCACAACACCCAAAAAATACTTAATGTCGATAAATCCAAATACATAATCGATAGTTTTTCGTAATTAAACAATAAACAAAATATAGTTAATCCAAAGGCTGACAAAATTTGACTTTGTTACTTTTGTAAAAATCAATTACCATAATGAAAGGAGTATTATTAGTAAATCTTGGTTCGCCAAAAAGTCCAGAACCTAAAGATGTTAAGCCATATTTGGACGAGTTTTTAATGGATAAATACGTAATTGACGTTCCCTATTTGTTAAGAGCTTTGCTGGTTCGAGGAATTATTTTAAGAACCCGACCAAAAGCTTCGGCTCACGCTTATAAGCAAATTTGGTGGGACGAAGGTTCTCCATTAATCGTACTTTCTGAAAGAATGCATAAAAAAGTGCAGGCAAAAGTGAATATTCCCGTTGCTTTAGCGATGCGATATGGCGAAATGTCTATTGAAAAAGGATTAAAAGAATTGCACGACCAAGGCGTTACTAATGTGATGCTTTTTCCATTATATCCACAATATGCAATGGCTTCGACGCTGACAATTTTGGTTTTAGCCGAAAAAATCAGAGCCGAAAAATATCCAAATATGAAATTTACCGATGTTCCAGCGTTTTATAATAAACCGGATTACATCAAGAATTTGTCAGATAAAATTAAAGCAAGTTTAGAAGGTTACGAGTACGACCAACTGGTGTTTTCGTACCATGGAATTCCAGAACGACACATTCGCAAAACGGATGTAACTAAATCACATTGTAAAATTGACGGTTCTTGCTGCAACACACCTTCACCAGCTCATGAATTTTGCTACCGTCACCAATGTTACGAAACAACCCGATTAGTGGTGGAGCAATTGCAAATTCCAGAAGGAAAATACATGCAAACTTTTCAATCAAGATTGGCTGGAGATAAATGGCTTACACCTTACACCGATACCGAAATTGACAAAATGCCAAGTAAAGGAATTAAGAAAATCGCTGTGGTAACTCCTGCTTTTGTTACGGATTGTTTAGAAACATTAGAAGAAATTGCAATGAGAGCTAAAGAAGATTTTGAAGAAAAAGGCGGAGAGGAATTCTTGGCAATTCCTTGTTTAAATGACGACGATGCTTGGATTCAAACGGTAACCAATTGGATTTCTGATTTCCAAAAAACCAACTAATCAATGGCGGTTACTTCCGAAGAGTTAGGAAATAAGGACATTAAATCATTACTGATAAAACAAGCGGTTCCGGCATCAATCGGAATTTTGTTTATGTCGGTCAATATTTTGGTGGATACTATTTTCGTTGGACAATGGATTGGTTCGTTAGCAATTGCTGCAGTTACCGTAGTTTTGCCTATGACTTTTTTCATTTCCTCTTTAGGAATGGCGGTTGGAATTGGAGGAAGCTCTGTACTTTCGAGAGCTTTAGGTTCAGGAAATAAAGAAAAAGCTGAAAAAACTTTTGGGAATCAAATTTTGATGACGTTCGTTTTGGCTTCGGTATTTGTGCTTTTGGGTATTTTTTTTAGTGACGAGATGTTGCTACTTTTTGGTGCTCAAGGCGATATTGTCAAACCGGCAAAGGAATTCTTTTTTCCAATTATTGTTTCTGTACCATTTTTGGCACTGTCAATGATGGGAAATACTGTAATTCGGGCAGAAGGAAGAGCGAAGTTTGCCATGTTTGCCATGATTATTCCGGCATTCGCCAATATTTTGCTAGACATTTTATTCATAAAGTATTTGGATTTGGGAATGTTTGGAGCAGCTTTGGCTACAGCCATTTCCTATTTTACATGCTTCGTATTTATAGTTTGGTTTTTTATTTACAAAAGTGAATTGCGTCTCAAATGGCACCATCTCAAGTTCGATTTTCCTTTGGTTAAAGAAATAACTTCTTTAAGCTTTGTGACGTTTTCTAGACAAGGCGTGGTAAGTATTTTGGCCATTATTCTGAACCACACTTTGTATACTTTTGGAGGCGAACATTCGGTGATAATTTACGGAATTATCAGTCGGATGTTGATGTTTGCTTTGTTTCCTGTTTTAGGAATAACCCAAGGATTTATTCCAATTGCGGGATATAATTACGGAGCAAATAACCATAAACGGGTGAAGGAAGCCATTTTTATTTCCATCAAATATGCCGCAATTTTAGCTACGATTATTTATGTTGGCATTTTAATATTTACACAAGAAATTGTCGCTATTTTTACAAATGACACTACTGTATTAGCCGAAACACCAAATGCGTTGCGATGGGTTTTTGCAGCGTCGCCAATTATTGCTATTCAATTGATTGGTTCCGCTTATTTTCAGGCTGCAGGAAAGGCGAAAAAAGCATTATTTTTGACGTTGACCAAGCAAGGTTTTTTCTTAATTCCATTAGTTTTACTATTGCCCAATTTTTTTGGTATTTTTGGCGTTTGGATTGCATTTCCTATTTCTGATGTTTTGTCCACCACAATTACCTATTATTTTCTAAACCGAGAAATGAAAACGCATTTAAAGACACACTAAATGGATTACTATTACGACTACTTAAAATCGTTACATTTGATTTTTGTAATTACTTGGTTTGCAGGTTTGTTTTATATCGTTCGCTTATTTGTGTATCAAATTGAGGCTTCTAAAAAGGAATCTCCAGAAAAGGAAATTTTACAGAAGCAATATAAAATAATGACGTACCGATTGTGGTACATTATCACTTGGCCATCGGCAGTTTTGGCAAGTATATTTGCATTTTGGCTACTGTTTTTTACAGAAAGAGGTGGAGCTTGGTTGCATCAACCTTGGATGCATGTCAAACTTGGCTTCGTTTTTGTACTTTATTTATACCATTGGAAATGCCAAATTATCTTCAATGAATTGCAAAAAGATACCGTGAAATATTCCAATACTTGGATGCGACTTTGGAATGAAGGTGCTACAATTATTTTATTTGCCGTAGTCTTTTTGGTAATCTTAAAAAATGCCGTAAATTGGATTTATGGTGTTGTCGGAATCTTTTTGTTTTCAATAATAATAATGTTGGGATTCAAATTCTACAAGAAAATTCGGGAGCGAAATCAATCGTAAAGTATGCTTAAAAGAGTCAAAATAAGAACAATTTCACTTCGAAATAGAATTTTCCTTTCGATGATTTTGTTGACCCTAATTGCCTCGATATTAATTGCTTCCATTTCCATTTACCAGTTCAAACGGGAAGCCAAAGATTACCACCAAGAACGTTTGGAACGTAAGGAAAACGCGATTAAGGAACACATAAATTTCGTTTTAGCGACTACTACTTATCCTTTGACGGAGAAAAATTTACCTTTAATTTTTAAAGATAAAATCCATGAATTATCGGATATTCACAGTCTTCAAATTAATATTTTCAGCCTTGAAGGCAAATTGCTAAAGTCGTCAAAGGCTTCTTTTTCAATTGATACCGTCGCGCCACCCATTCCAAAATACATTTTAGGATTGATTCAATCTTCGATTGATAAACGATATGTGGATGTAAAAACTATTGACGATAAAAAATACCGTGCATCGTTCAGTCAAATTAAAGATTTAAAATTTAAACCGTTGGGGATTTTGAATTTGCCGTACATTCAAGACGATGGTTTTTATGAGCGAGAATTGCGCAATTTCTTGATCCGATTAGGACAGGTTTACAGTTTTATGTTGCTGATTGCTTTTGCTTTGGCCTATTTTCTATCCAGTTACATTACAAAGTCGTTGAAGTCCATTTCAATGAAGATTATTTCAACTACTTTGAACAAAAAGAATGAAAAAATTGAAACGGATGATAGCAGTCGTGAAGTAAGTCTCTTGATTGACGCTTATAACGGAATGGTGGATCAATTGGAGGAAAGCGCCTTACTTTTGGCACAAAGCGAACGTGAACAAGCTTGGCGCGAAATGGCAAAGCAAGTGGCACACGAAATTAAAAATCCATTAACTCCCATGCGATTGACGGTTCAAAGTTTCGAACGAAAATTTGACGCAAATGACCCGGAAATCAAGCAGAAAATTAAGGATTATTCGGATACTTTGATTCAGCAAATAGATACCATGAGTTCAGTGGCTTCGGCTTTTTCTAATTTTGCGTCCATGCCAGCCCAACAAAATGAAACTTTAAATGTGGTGTCTGTAATTGAATTGGCGCTGGAAATTTTTAATGAAGATTTTATACTTTTCGAAGCAGATGAAAAGGAAATTATCACGTTGATGGACCGAACACAACTCATCCGAATCATTACCAATTTAGTTAAAAATGCCATTCAAGCCATTCCTGAAGATTACAAAGAAAAACGAGTAAAAATTAGTGTAAAGAAAGATTCCCATTTCGTTTTAATAAAAGTAATTGATAATGGAAGCGGAATTGATGGCCAAAATATCCCGCGAATTTTTGAACCGAAATTTACCACCAAGACAAGCGGAATGGGTCTGGGACTAGGAATTATCAAAAATATCATCGAAAATTATAAAGGAACGATTACTTTTGAAAGCGAAATTGGATTAGGAACTACATTTACCGTTACGCTTCCTCTAATTAAAAATTAAATTTAAAAATCAAGATCATGAATTACGAAAATATTTTAGTGGCAACCGATAATAAAATCACAACTATAACTATAAACCGTCCAACAAAACTGAATGCGTTGAATAAAGCAACGATTCATGAACTGCACGAAGCATTTAAAAATGCCGAATCGGATGAAAATGTAAATGTAATTTTGTTAACAGGTTCAGGCGAAAAAGCTTTTGTAGCCGGAGCTGATATTTCTGAATTTGCACATTTTTCAGTGGAAGAAGGCGCTCAACTTTCTGCACAAGGACAGGAGTTACTATTTGACTTTGTAGAGAATTTAAAAACGCCTGTGATTGCTGCAATTAATGGATTTGCTCTGGGTGGCGGATTAGAATTGGCAATGTCATGTCATTTTAGAGTCGCTTCTGAAAATGCTAAAATGGGTTTGCCTGAAGTTTCATTAGGTGTAATTCCTGGTTATGGAGGAACACAACGTTTGCCTCAACTTATTGGCAAAGGAAAAGCTATGGAATTGATTATGACTGCCGGAATGCTAAATGCAGAAGAAGCTTTGGATTGGAAATTAGTAAATCATGTAGTTTCTTCTGCTGAATTAATTCCTTTTTGCACTGAAATTGCGACTAAAATTTTAAGAAATTCGCCGATTGCAATTTCAAAAGCGATTAAGTCGATTAATGCGAATTTTAAAGATGGAGTAAATGGTTTTGAAACCGAGATTAAGAATTTCGGAAAATCATTTGGTACCGAAGATTTCAAAGAAGGAACCACCGCATTTTTAGAAAAAAGAAAACCAGTTTTTACGGGAAAATAACATAAGGTTAGAAACTCTAGAAAATTCTCGACACTAATTAGCACAAATTATTATATAAGAATTTGCCCTGATTAAAGTATGAAATATTAAAATAGTGAATATTCATGCATGTCTTGACAAAAATGTATGTATTTTCTAAAGTTTTTTAGTTAGAAATAGTTCAGGAATTTTGTATTTTTGTCTATTAATTTCGTTTCATGGAGAAAATCATATCGTATCCCATTTCATTATTCAGCATGATGTTATTCTTGCTTGCTTTGGTGATTTTTCATCCCATACAATGGATTTGCTTCAATGTTTTTGGTTATCAGGCACATAAAAAAAGTGTAGATTATCTGAATTGGGTTTTATTGCGAATTGGACATCTTTTAGGCAATACTTACAAGGTTACAGGTCGTGAATTGGTACCCAAAGGAGTGCCGATTATCTTTGTAGCCAATCATCAAAGTTTATATGATATTGCCGGAATCATCTGGTTTTTACGAAAATCGCACCCAAAATTTGTCAGTAAGAAAGAATTGGGAAAAGGAATTCCAAGTATTTCATATAATTTAAGGCACGGAGGTTCTGTTTTAATTGACCGTAAAGACCCAAAACAGGCCATTCCGACAATTACGAAATTAGGAAAGTACATTGAAAAAAATAACCGTTCGGCAGTTATTTTTCCTGAAGGAACCAGAAGTAAAACAGGTAAGCCAAAAGAATTTGCACAAACAGGTTTGAAGATTTTGTGTAAAGCAGCACCTTCGGCTTATGTAGTTCCAATAACGATTAACAACTCTTGGAAGTTTGTTAAATACGGATTTTTACCCTTTGGTTTGGGAAATCGCCTTACCTTTACAATACACCCTGCTTTAGCAGTAAAAGACTATACTTTTGATGAATTAATGCAGAAAACAGAGCAAACAATTGTCAATTCAATTGAATTGTAATAATTTGTATTTTTGCAAAAAATTCTATTTTTAAATTTTAAAACAAACAAAAATGTCAATACACAACGTGAGATTAGAAGTAATGCAATTTTTGGAGAAAAAAGTCAACGGTTTTGTTGATGATTTTTTGATTCCTGTTGAGAAAATTTGGCAACCATCCGATTTGTTACCCAATTCGGAAGGAGAGAATTTCTTTGAGGAAGTAAGAGAGTTACGTGAAATTGCTAAAGATTTACCTTATGATTTTTGGGTAACTTTAGTTGGAGACACCATTACAGAAGAAGCGTTACCAACATACGAATCTTGGTTGATGGACGTGGAAGGTGTAGATCAAATGCAGCCAAATGCTTGGTCAAAATGGGTGCGTCAATGGACTGCGGAAGAAAATCGTCACGGAGATTTGTTAAACAAATATTTGTATTTATCAGGTCGCGTCAATATGAAGGAAATTGAAATGACAACACAGCATTTAATTGCCGATGGTTTTGACATTGGAACAGGTCGTGATCCTTATAAAAACTTTGTTTATACCAGTTTTCAGGAGTTAGCAACTTACGTTTCGCACAACCGCGTTTCTCAACTTGCGAAAAAGCACGGTGATGGAAAACTTGCAAAAATATGTAAATTAATTGCTGGAGATGAAATGCGTCATCACATGGCTTACAGCGAATTTGTAACGCAAATTTTTAAAGTAGACCCAAGTGAAATGATGTTGGCTTTCGCTTACATGATGAAGCAAAAAATTGTTATGCCAGCTCACTTTTTGAGAGAGTCTGGGCAAACTATCAGTTCAGCATTTGAAAACTTCTCTGATTCTGCACAACGAATTGGAGTATATACAGCTGCAGATTATGTTGATATTCTGCAAAAGTTGAACGACAAATGGGAAATTGATAAAGTGACTAATCTGACTGATGAAGCAGAAAAAGCGCGTGATTTCTTGATGAAATTGCCTGCAAGGATGACACGAATTTCTGAAAGGTTGGTAATTCCACAAGAATCCTATATCTTTAAATGGGTGAATCCTGCTCGAATTTAAGTAACATAAGTATTTTATATAATGTTGGATGTAAAAGTGAATTTTGCATCCAACATTTTTTATTTCAACAAAATGGAAAACGATAAATTAATTCAAAATACAATAGTATTCGTAAAGCAACAACTACTAAACGCTGAAGGAGGTCATGACTGGTTTCATATTGAACGCGTGTATAAAAACACTTTGGCTATTGCCAAAGAAGAGCAATGCGATTTATTGATATGCCAACTTGGAGCTTTATTGCACGACATTGCCGATAGTAAATTTCACGATGGAGATGAAGAAATCGGACCAAAAACGGCACGGGATTTTTTGATAAGTGAAAAGGTTTCCGAAGAAGTGATTGAGCACGTTATAAAAATCATCAAAAATATTTCATTTAAAGGAGGTAATTTTGAAAAGCAATTCAATTCAATTGAATTGCAAGTAGTTCAAGATGCAGACCGTTTAGATGCTATTGGAGCGATTGGAATTGCAAGGTGTTTCAATTACGGAGGATTTAAAAATAGAACCATTTACAATCCAGAAATCAAGCCTAGTTTGACTATGTCAAAAGAAGAGTATAAAAATTCTGACTCACCAACAATTAATCATTTTTATGAAAAGTTGTTGTTGTTAAAAGATAAAATGAATACCGAGTCTGGAAAAAAAATCGCAAACAAAAGACACGAATATATGGAGTTGTTTTTAGAGCAATTTTATGAAGAATGGGAGGGAAGAAGTTAGAACTTTATCTCATAAAAAAAAGGCGATTTGAATTTCAAATCGCCTTTTTTTATAAAAAGAAATGTTGTTATTCTATCTCAGAAACTCTCAATGTATTCACCATTCCTTTTTCTGTAACCGGCATTGCGGCAAGATTGATAAGGAAATCACCTTTTTCAACGAAACCTTTGTCTTGTGCAATTTGATTTACATCCGTTACGGTATCATCCGTGCTGACAAATTTGTCGTAGTAAAATGATTTCACACCCCAAAGTAAATTCAGTTGCGTCAACATCCTCTTGTTCGAAGTAAATACTAAAATATGTGCTTTTGGTCGCCATGCCGAAATTTGAAACGCAGTGTAACCACTATTTGTTAAAGTACAAATTGCTTTAGCTTTTATAGCATTGGCCATTAATGAGGCATGATAACAAACGGTTTTGGTAATAAAACGTTTAGTGCGAATCTGTGGTGTATTTTGTGGCACTTGAATCAGTGGACTATCTTCTACTGCTTCAATAATTTGTGTCATTTTCTCAATAACCTGAACAGGATAATTTCCAACAGAAGTTTCTCCGGAAAGCATTACCGCGTCCGCTCCATCCATTACAGAGTTGGCCACGTCATTTACTTCTGCACGAGTCGGTGTCAAACTTGTTATCATTGTTTCCATCATCTGTGTCGCCACAATTACTGGAATTCGAGCCGTTTTTGCTCTATGAATTAATTTCTTTTGAATCAATGGAACTTCATGCGCTGGAACTTCTACTCCTAAATCACCACGAGCCACCATTAAACCGTCGCAGAAAGCAACAATTTTATCAATGTTTTCAACACCTTCTGGCTTTTCAATTTTTGCAATAATAGGAATTTTATGATCAGAATGCTCTGCAATTAAGTCTTGCAATTCCTCTAAATCTTTTGAAGTTCTTACAAAAGAAAGTGCAATCCAATCCACATTATGACCAATGGCAAAAATAGCATCTCTAATGTCTTTTTCTGTCAAAGCAGGAAGTGAAACTTTTGTGTTTGGTAAATTTACACCTTTTTTAGAACGCAAAGGTCCACCTTGAATTACTTTACAAAGCACTTCGGTGGTACGATTGGTTTCAATGGCTTCAAACATTAATTTTCCATCGTCAAGCAATATCAATTCCCCTGGATTTACATCTTTTGGAAATTCTTTGTAATTCATGTAAACACGCTTGGCAGTTCCCGGAATGTCTTCGGCCGTTTGAAAGGTAATTAAATCACCAGGATGTACTACCACATCTTCTTTCATTACACCAACACGGAGTTTTGGTCCTTGTAAATCGGCTAAAATAGCAGTGGTGTAACCAAATTCTTCGTTTAGACCTCGAATGAGGTTAATTTTTTCTGTAACGTCTGTATAATCGGCATGTGAAAAGTTTATTCTAAAAACATTTACACCTGCATCAATCATGTTTTTCAAGACTTCTCTTGTACTGCATGCAGGTCCTAACGTGGCTACAATTTTGGTTTTTTTATTCGTCGGCATAGGGTTAAAAAATTAAATTGTTTTTTGATTTTAATGGAGTTACATCTACCAAATAAGCGGTAGAAATTTGTGTTATCGCATTTAATTGTGATACGATCTCTTGTGCGTCTAAAAGACTATTTTTTATTTTTAGAAAATAATTGACTTTCTTTAACTCAGGCAGCAAATAAATATGAGTCGTTATTTTTTCATGTTTCTCGGAAAATAAATCAGTAACAGAATTACGATCAAGTGCTTCTACTTCATCTTTATTTTCAATTAAAGTCCATGCCTCATCGGCCTCTTCTTTTACGTAAGAAAACTTTGAAAAAAAAGCTACACCATTTGAAGTTTTAAATTCAACAAATTCATTGCTTTTGCTTAAAAGAATGGGGAGATTTCGATTAAGGAAATACGCTAAGCGATAATCTTCTAAAGAAGTATGGAGGGCAATTAATTCATAATCAATCGCATCAAAATCACTCAAAGACAATTTACGGACCGTCATTATTTTTCCAAATAAGATGTAAATATAAGATTTATAGACTTGAAATAATAGTTTCAAGCGGTATCTTAACGATAATTTATTAACGAAAACGTTATAGGCTCGTCAACTGACTTACTTTACTAACATTTTTTCTTGCAAAGCAAAGTAGGCTCTTTGGGACGCTTTTTCCTCAGCTTTTTTCTTCGAACTGGCGCGCGCTTTTGAAATTACTTTGTCATCTATACTCAGCTTGACGCCAAATAAACGTTCGCCTGAACTGTCATTGTCTTCAAAAATATCAAAGTTGAAAGACTTTTTTTCTTTCTGGCACCATTCAATAATCAAACTTTTATAGCTGATTACTTTTCCTTCCAATCTTGAAATGTCTACATAAGGAGTAATGACTTTTTTCTGAATAAATTTTTCGCAAGTCAAATAGCCTTTGTCCAAATAAATAGCACCTACTAGCGCTTCAAAGATATTTCCATGGATATTGTCGCCAAAATGCTGTACGGGAACTTTACTTTCTACAAATTGAATTAAATTCAAATCCCGACCCAACTCGTTCAGGTGCTCTCTGCTCACAATTTTTGAGCGCATTTTAGTCAAGTAGCCTTCGTCGCCTGCTGGAACTTCTAAAAATAAATACGCAGCAATAACAGAACTCAGCATGGCATCGCCAAGAAATTCTAAACGTTCATAACTTATAGGATTTCCATTAGCATCCATTTTGTTCAATGAACGATGTGTAAAAGCTCTTTCGTAATAGTCGAGCACGTCAGGTTTGAATCCAACCATTTTTGATATAGTATCAAAAAAAATCCCGCCTTCTTGAGCACGGGATTTTGAAAATATTTTTTTAAAAATGCTCATGCTAAATTAGTCTACTAATTTTTTAAATAAAACGCACGCATTATGTCCTCCAAAACCAAAAGTGTTACTCATGGCAACATTAACTTCTCTTTTTTGAGGTGTGTTCAAAGTCAAATTCAAAGTAGGATCAATGTTTGGATCTACGGTAGTATGGTTAATCGTTGGAGGAACAATACTGTGTTTCATAGCAAGAATGGAAGCAATTGCTTCAATCGCACCTGCAGCACCAAGTAAATGTCCAGTCATCGATTTCGTAGAATTGATATTGATTTTCTTTGCATGATCGCCAAAAACAGCTGTGATTGCTTTCAATTCTGCTACATCTCCTAATGGAGTTGAAGTTCCGTGTGTATTGATGTGATCAATTTGATCAGGAGTCATTCCCGCATCACGCAACGTGTTTTTCATTACCGCAATTACGCCAATTCCTTCCGGATGTGGAGCAGTTAAATGGTAAGCATCTGATGACATTCCGCCACCTCCAACTTCACAATATATTTTTGCACCACGCGCTTTTGCATGTTCATATTCTTCTAAAACCAATGCACCAGCACCTTCTCCTAAAACAAATCCGTCGCGATTGGCGTCAAATGGTCTAGAAGCCGTTTCTGGACTTTCGTTTCTAGTGGATAAAGCATGCATAGAATTAAATCCACCCATACCTGCTATAGTAACCGCTGCTTCAGAACCTCCTGAAACAATTACATCACACATACCTAAACGAATGTAGTTAAATGCGTCAATTAAAGCATTTGCCGATGAGGCACACGCTGAAACTGTTGTATAATTGGGTCCCATATAACCATTTCTCATAGAAATATGAGCTGGAGCAATATCGGCAATCATTTTAGGGATAAAAAACGGATTAAATCTTGGTGTACCATCGCCTTGAGCGTAATACATCACTTCATTTTGGAAAGTTTCTAATCCACCGATTCCCGCACCCCAAATAACACCAATACGTTCCTTATCAGCATTTTCAAGTGTCAATCCAGCGTCTTTAATAGCTTCGTCACTTGCTGCAATTGCATATTGTGCAAATTTATCAAGCCTACGTGATTCTTTACGATCCATGTAGTCCTCAATATTGAAGTTTTTCACTTCACAAGCAAATTTCGTTTTATGCTTTTCAGTATCATAATAAGTTATTGGAGCAGCACCGCTTTTACCACTCAATAAGGCATCCCAGTATTCTTCTACTGAATTTCCTATCGGAGTAAGAGCACCTAAACCCGTAACCACAACGCGCTTTAATTCCATACGTAATTATTTAATTTTGTACTAAAACAAATAATACCTGTGTTCTTCTATGGAAATCATAAAAAAGACAAAGGTATTAAACGCTACTTTTATAGTTGCAAATGGCAAATTGCTTTACCTATGCTTAATTTTTCACAGAAAAATAAAAAACGTCTGGACTACTAGTAATCCAGACGTAAATTATTATTTTTTAGCTTCTTCAATGTAAGAAATAGCTTGACCAACAGTAGCGATGTTTTCTGCTTGGTCGTCTGGAATTTGAATGTCAAATTCTTTTTCGAACTCCATAATAAGCTCAACAGTGTCTAATGAATCAGCTCCTAAATCATTTGTGAAGCTTGCTTCTAATACAACTTCGTTCTCGTCAACGCCTAATTTGTCTACGATAATCGCTTTTACTCTTGATGCAATGTCTGACATAATCTTTAATTTTAAATTTAATTGATTGGCAAAAATAAAAAACTTTATCTTATAACCATCCATTTGTTTGTAAATATAAATACTAAATTATAAAATTTATTCTATAAAGCAGTTCAAAATCGACTTATTCTCAAATATTATTCTTTTTTTTGCGTGACAATACTATTCATGATGAAAAAAATACTTCTTTTTGCTTCGGGTTCGGGTACTAATGTTGAAAATATTATTCGTTATTTTCAAGATCAAAACACCGCTGAAATTACAGCAGTTTTTTGTAACAACCCTAATGCTAAAGTTTTAGAGCGGTCGAAAGGTTTAAATGTGGCCACTTATGTCTTTTCAAAAGAAGCACTTCATTCAGATGTAGTCTTAGATAAAATTAAATTCTATGAGCCTGATCTGATTGTCTTAGCAGGTTTTCTATTGCAATTTCCAACACGCATAATTCAGGAATTTCCCAACACCGTTAACATTCATCCCGCATTGTTGCCAAAGTACGGTGGCAAAGGAATGTACGGTATGAACGTGCATCGAACGATTTTGGAAAATAAGGAGGCGGAAACAGGTATCACAATTCATTATGTTACAGCGAATTATGATGAAGGACAAATAATTTTTCAAAAAACAACTTCTATCGAAAAATGCAGTACTCCCGAAGAAGTGGCCGATAAAGTCCACCAGTTGGAACAAGAATATTTTCCACAGGTTATAGCACAACTTCTTCAAAAGTTATAAGTTGAAAACATATCAAGTACATATCTATACCGATGGAGCGGCAAAAGGGAATCCCGGAAACGGCGGTTATGGCGTGGTCATGGAACTGGTAGGAACGCCTCATAAAAAAGAATTTTATGAAGGTTTCCGGTATACAACTAACAATCGAATGGAACTTCTGGCTGTTATTGTAGCTTTGGAAAAGCTTAAAAATCCAAACATGAGTGTTTTAGTTACTTCTGATTCCAAGTACGTCATAGATTCGGTGGTAAAAAAATGGGTATTCGGTTGGGAAAAAAAAGGCTTTGTGGGAAAAAAAAATCCAGACTTATGGAAACGTTTTTTGAAAATTTACCGCCAGCATCAAGTCGATTTTAAATGGGTAAAAGGACATAACAGTCATCCGCAAAACGAGCGATGTGATCAATTGGCCGTTTTTGCTGCAGAATCCAAGAACTTGAACGTAGATGCTTTTTATGAAAAGGAGCAAGGGAAGTTGTTTTGATTATTCAAACGTCTTTTCTCGTCTCACGACGTAATCTATTCCAATGTAATCATCTCTCGAGATGTCAAAATTATTTATATAAAAGAGATAACCAACAGTCAAATATTCATCTTCTGATATTAAAGACTTGTTGAGTCTAATATTTCCGCTACTAATTTCACTAGCGTATTTTTTAAATAAAGCTTCAAAACCAAGTTCTGCATATTCTTCATTTATCTTTGAATTCAATTTAGAACTATCATAAATAAAATTTTTTATTTCAGGGGTATTGATAATGTAATCATTGTTCAATATTTCGGTTAAGAATGCTTTAAATGTGGGAAATTCCTTCTTATAATGTTTTTGATACATCGTAAAGAGGTAGTTGTTATTAGTCAGAAATATTCGATTATCATCAGTTTTCAAGTATAAGTCAATACCATATTGTGAAGGAATTTCATTGGTGTCAATATTTAATTTTTCTAACATCGTATCAGAAAAATTTTGTTCTTTCTTTTGACAAGAAGTGATTGTATATAGAATAATTATAAGAGTTAAAAGTTTGCTCATAGGTACAAATTTACAAATTCGACTTATTACTTTTGCACGCAAACCGATTTGTATTTTACAATTCTAAAATTTTGCAACTTTATAACTTATAAAGTATCTTTGCAACTTAATTCAAAATTACACAAATGAATAAATTGTTGATTGTCGGTACAGTTGCTTTCGATGCCATCGAAACACCTTTTGGAAAAACAGATAAAATATTAGGTGGAGCTGCTACTTACATCGGACTTTCCGCTTCCTTTTTTAATTTGAAATCAGCAATCGTATCGGTTGTTGGTGATGATTTTCCTCAAGAACATTTGGATTTATTGACTAGTAAAAACATCGATATTTCTGGTTTGGAAATTGTTGAAGGTGGAAAGACATTCTTTTGGAGTGGAAAATACCATAACGATTTAAATTCTCGCGATACATTGGCTACAGAGCTTAATGTTTTAGCTGATTTTCAACCTAAAGTACCTCAGGATTTCAAAGATGCTGACGTAGTTATGTTGGGAAATTTACACCCAATGGTTCAAAGCAGTGTGTTAGACCAAATGACAACGCAGCCTAAACTAGTAGTTTTAGACACGATGAATTTCTGGATGGATTGTGCTTTACCTGAATTAATGGACGTTATTAAAAGAGTGGATGTCATCACGATTAATGATGAAGAAGCCCGTCAATTATCAGGCGAATATTCGTTAGTGAAAGCGGCTGCTAAAATCCATACCATGGGACCAAAATATGTGGTGATTAAAAAAGGAGAACACGGAGCGTTAATTTTCCAAGGAAAAGAAGTGTTCTTTGCACCAGCTTTACCGTTGGAAGAAGTCTTTGATCCAACTGGAGCGGGAGATACTTTTGCAGGAGGTTTTGCAGGATTTATTACGCAAAGCGAAAACATTTCGTTTGAAAACATGAAAAATGCAGTAATCTATGGTTCAAATCTAGCTTCGTTCTGTGTAGAGAAATTTGGAACAGAACGAATGGAACACTTGAAACATGATGAAGTGATTGACCGCTTGAAACAATTCAAAGCATTAACGCAGTTTGATATAGAATTACAATAAATAAATACGCCTCGGAAACGGGGCGTTTTTTATAGAATAAACAACAGTACGGACAAGTCGCCACTTGTCCCGACAACAACAACAACAACACAACAACACAACAACATTACAATGAGCGACTCAATTAAACACGAATGTGGAATTGCACTTTTACGATTAAAAAAACCACTCGAGTTTTATAAGGAAAAATACGGGACGGCGTTCTACGCGATACAGAAAATGTATTTGTTGATGGAAAAGCAGCACAACCGTGGACAAGACGGAGCCGGTTTTGCAAGCATCAAATTGGATGTTGAACCTGGAGAACGCTACATCAGCCGGGTGCGATCCAACGACCAACACGCCATTCAAGATGTTTTTACCCAAATAAACGGACGAATCAGTGAAGAATTAAAAGAACATCCAGAGTATGCAAACGATATTGCTTTGCAAAAAAAACACCTTCCTTATGTGGGAGAGCTGTTTTTAGGTCATGTGCGTTACGGTACTTTTGGTAAAAATAGTATTGAAAGCGTACATCCATTTTTACGTCAGAACAATTGGATGCACAGAAATCTTATTGTTGCTGGAAACTTTAACATGACCAACGTTAACGAACTTTTCAACAGTTTAGTGGAGTTGGGGCAACATCCAAAAGAGTTGGCCGATACCGTAACTGTTATGGAAAAAATTGGACATTTCTTGGACGATGAGGTGACGGATTTGTACTTTCAGTGCAAGAACGAAGGACTTTCCAAAAGAGAAGCTTCGCCTGTTATTGCAGAACGATTGGACGTAAAGAAAATTTTAAAACGAGCATCCAAAGGTTGGGACGGCGGTTATGCTATGGCGGGACTTTTTGGTCACGGTGATGCATTTGTCTTTAGAGATCCGGCAGGAATTCGACCAGCCTATTTCTACGAAGATGACGAAATTGTAGTGGTAGCTTCGGAACGCCCAGTTATTCAGACGGCGTTTAATCTTGATTTTGAGCAAATAAAGGAATTGCAACCCGGTCATGCTTTAATTATCAAGAAAAATGGAACGGTTACCGAAGAGGAAATCATAACTCCTGTTGCCAAAAAAGCGTGTTCTTTTGAACGCATTTATTTCTCAAGAGGAAGTGATGCCGAAATATACCAAGAACGTAAAATGCTAGGAAGACTAATTCTTCCAGCCGTTTTAGAAGCTATTGACAGCGATACAGATAACACAGTTTTCTCTTATATTCCAAATACAGCAGAAACTTCTTTTTACGGATTAGTCGAAGCGGCTCAAGACTTTTTAAACCAAAGAAAGAATAATTACATACTAAAAAACAGAAATAAACTTACGAAAGAGTCTTTACAAGAACTTCTTGAAGTTAAAATCCGTACAGAGAAAGTGGCTATTAAAGATGCCAAACTTCGTACATTTATTACGGAAGATAGTAGTCGTGATGACTTAGTGGCGCACGTTTACGATGTAACATATGGCGTAATTAAGCCCGAAGATAATTTAGTTATTATTGACGATAGTATTGTTCGTGGAACGACTTTAAAAATGAGTATCATCAAAATGATGGACCGTTTGAAGCCCAAAAGTATCGTAATTGTTTCTTCAGCACCACAAATTCGTTACCCAGATTGTTACGGAATTGACATGGCAAAATTGGAAGGATTGGTAGCATTCAAAGCAACTTTAGCATTACTTAAGGAACGTGATATGTTTCACATCGTGGACGAAGTGTATAAAAAATGTAAAAGCCAAGAAGGTTTGCAAGACAGTGAAGTAGTGAATTTTGTTACCGAAATTTATGCGCCATTTGAGCCTCAGGAAATTTCAGATAAAATTGCAGAAATGTTAGGTTCGCCAGAAGTTAATGCAAAAATTAAGATTATTTTTCAAACAGTTGAAAACTTGCACGTTGCTTGTCCAAAAAATCTGGGCGACTGGTATTTTACAGGAGACTATCCAACGCCAGGTGGAAACAGAGTGGTGAATCGTGCGTTTATTAATTTCTATGAAGGTAACGACGCTAGAGCTTATTAACACTAAATGGACAATTCATCGGATAAATGAGCAGTTCATCTGATTTTGTTGTAGAATGAAATACAACAGTATATATTTACACTACCATAATATTAGTAGGTTAAGTTTATGGTAGATTTGGGGCAAAAAAGGTGGATTCATTTCCGCCTTTTTTATTTTATAAAAGTCCGAAACCTTTTATTTGTCACGCTGAATTTATTTCAGCTTCTCTGCGTCATTTTTTGGGTGTTGTCCTTCGTAAAAACTCCGGACCCGGGCTGTACACTCCCGCTTTAATTGCTTTCTACAAAGCAATTAAGAGCTCCGCTTCCATCCCTAATACAAGAAAGAACGCTATAATAGTCATTGCGAGGTACGAATCAATCTCAATTGCTGATTGCTAAACTATCGTGGTGTCTTATATAATCATTATATTTTTTATTTCATCAAACAAATCATTCCATAAAGGATTTGTCTTTTCAATCAACGTGAATTTTGCAAGTCGTGTGTACGTCATTGCGAGGAACGAAGCAATCTCAATTGCTGATTGCTAAACTATCGTGGTGTCTTATATAATCATTATATCTTTTATTTCATCAAACAAATCATTCCATAAAGGATTTGTATTTTCAATCAACGTGAATTTTGCAAATCGTGTGTACGTCATTGCGAGGAACGAAGCAATCTCAATTGCTGATTGCTAAACTATCGTGGTGTCTTATATAATCATTATATCTTTTATTTCATCAAACAAATCATTCCATAAAGGATTTGTCTTTTCAATCAGCGTGAATTTTGCAAGTCGCGAACCACCTTTTAATTGCTTTTCTCTAGCAATAGCATCTCCAATCATTTGGAACTGATCGAAATACACCAATTTATTTAAATTGTATCTTGCTGAAAATGAATTTGGATAAAGTTTTTCCTTATGCTCTAAAATTCTCTGGGGCAAATTTGAAGTTACACCAATATATAATGTAGTATTATTAGAGTTGGTTATGATATAAATAAAGCCTGGTTTCATAATTTATAAAAGTATATTTTATGAGATTGCTTCGTTCCTCGCAATGACGTGCATAAGTCATTGCGAGGAACGAAGCAATTTCATTTATTGTTTAATAAACCGAAAGCTGCGGGAGAAAAATTTGTCAAACTGAATTTATTTCAGTTTCTATACCAATTCGATTCCTTCGTAAATCCCTAATACCTCAGCAAAAGTTTCAAAGATAAATTCAGGGTCTTCACTTGAAACCATTTTCATTCGATGCTCCTTAAAGTTGGGAAGTCCTTTAAAGTAATTTGTATAATGACGACGTGTTTCTAAAATTCCTAGTTTCTCGCCTTTCCAATCCATAGCCCATTGCAAATGATTTTTTGCAGCTTCTACACGTTGACTAATTGTAGGTTTTGGCAAGTGCGTTCCCGTTTCAAAGAAATGCTTGATTTCATTAAAAATCCATGGATACCCAATTGCTGCACGACCTATCATCATGCCGTCCAAACCGTATTTGTTTTTGTATTCCAATGCTTTTTCAGCAGAATCAATATCGCCGTTTCCAAAAATTGGCATCGTAATTCGAGGATTATTTTTGATTCGTTCCACGTGACTCCAATCCGAATGTCCTTTGTACATTTGAGCTCTCGTTCTTGCATGAACCGTTAAAGCTTGCACTCCAATATCTTGCAAACGTTCGGCAACCTCATCAATATTAATAGAATTTTCATCCCAACCCAATCGGGTTTTTACAGTTACGGGTAGAGAAGTACTTCGAATAACTGCTTTTGTCAAACGAACCATTAAGTCTACGTCTTTTAAAACGCCCGCTCCAGCTCCTTTGCAAACCACTTTTTTAACAGGACAACCAAAATTAATATCAATCAAATCGGGATTAACCGTTTCCACAATTTTTGCCGACATCGCCATCGCTTCTTCATCACCACCAAAAATCTGAATTCCAACAGGTCTTTCGTAATCAAAAATGTCCAACTTCTGCCGACTTTTTATCGCATCCCGAATCAATCCTTCTGAAGAAATAAATTCCGAATACATCAAATCAGCTCCATGCTGTTTGCACAACCTGCGAAACGGCGGGTCGCTTACGTCTTCCATTGGAGCTAATAATAAAGGGAAATCCGGTAATTCTATGTTGCCTATCTTGACCATTTAGTGCATTTTGGGTGCAAATTTACAATTTTAAAATTTATAAGTTTCATCACCGTTTAATTCTTTGAACCATTAAGATATTAAGTCTCATTAAGTTTTACCGCAAGGTTCGCAAAGTTTATTAGAATGATAGTTGTGGAAAGTATTTAAAAGTTCGCAAAGCGTTTGAAACTAATAGAAATCATTATACAAAACCAGTCTTGTATTTAAAACCCACTTAAATTTCTTAATTCCTTAATGGTTCAAAACCGACGCCTACAATATTTTCTTCTCCGTCAAATACTTCCAATACCTTTTTGGTACATGTTGCTTATGCAATTTGTCGTTTTTGCGTTCCTTAATATTGGTGTGGTCAAAATATTCAATCCATAATTTTTGGTAATTGATTTCGATGTCGTGCAACATATCGTTCTTTTGGCTTCCGCCAAAAACACTCGTATCATCTAAAGTTATAATTTCCACTACATTCAAATCATAATACACGCCATAACCTCTTTTGGAATCATAAATCAACCATTTTTGGTCTTGGTAACGGTTTTTGAAATGGGTAATGATTAAAGTCAACACGTCAAAGTCTGGAAAAATTTCAGCAAAGTAAATGCCGTCTTTCAATAGTTCAAAACGAATGAACGCTTTCATTCTGTGGCGTTCGCGGTTGACGCTTTTGACCCATTTTGAGAGTTGCATCACGAAAGGATTCGCATAATCTTTAAGAATGTCTTTACTTGGATTTTCTACAGCATACGTAATGACTTGCAATAAAATCATCTCGCGAGAAGCATCTTCGGAGAGAAAAGTATACAGCATTTGCTGAATACCACTTTTCCCCAATTGATTTTCCAACTTCTTTAAAACGCGGTCGGATTTCTCGGGATTGGTGATGATTTCAATAGGTTCGGCAAAGAAGGAGTTTTGAAAAGTCCCTTCATGGACAATCTGAACGTCTTGGTACTTGAATTCAAAAACTTCAAAAACCGCCGTCAAAAATCCTTCGAATGTTTTATCGTAAAAAAGTATCGTCATTCAAAAGGGAAGTTTGGTTGCTGAATGGATTTTCGAATTTGCTTTTGGTATCGCCAACAATCAGACTTTTCAAATGCACGGAATCTAAGTGGACCAAGTTCTTGTTGGAATTTGCCACAACAATAAAATATTTTGCCCGATTAGTTGCAACGCCCATTTTTTGCAAATGCTCTAAAGTTAGGTTTTGAAACTTTCTAGCATTCACAATTTTGTAAGCTGATTTTACACCAATTCCGGGAACACGAAGAATCATTTCTAAAGAAGCGGTTTGCAACGTTACAGGAAAATCAGTGATGTTTCGTAAAGCCCAACCTAATTTCGGGTCGACTTCCAAGTCAAGAAATGGATTGTTCTTGGCTAAAATTTCATTGGCTTTGAATCCATAAAAACGCATCAACCAATCGGCTTGGTACAAACGGTTTTCTCGAACAAGCGGAACTTGCGACCCCAATCCAGGTAATCTTGCGTCATTAGAAACGGGAACATAGCCCGAATAATACACGCGTTTCATGCTGAAGTTTTTGTAAAAATGGTCGGCGACTTGAATAATTTGCAAATCGGTTTCGGGACTGGCACCCACAATCATTTGGGTACTTTGCCCAGCTGGTGCAAACTTTGGGGTCGACTTGAACTTCTTCCGTTCGTCTTTGTATAAACTGATTTCATTTTTGACAAAACCCATTGGTTTAATCATTTGTTGGTGGTCTTTGTCGGGAGCCAATAATTTTAAACCACTTTCCGTGGGGATTTCTAGATTCATGCTTAATCTGTCGGCATACAATCCGGCTTCACGCATTAATTCGTCACTAGCTCCGGGAATACTTTTCAAATGAATGTAACCATTAAAATTATGTTCCAAACGCAACTTTTTTGCCACTCGAACCAAACGTTCCATCGTATAATCGGCATTTTTGAAAATACCGGAACTTAGGAACAATCCTTCGATATAATTTCTACGGTAGAAATTCATGGTTAAATCTACGACTTCCTCCACGGTAAAAGCAGCGCGTTGAATGTCATTGCTTTTTCGGGTGACGCAATAAGCACAGTCGTAAATGCAGAAATTAGTGAGTAAAATTTTGAGTAAAGAGACACATCTTCCGTCTTCAGTATAAGTGTGGCAAATTCCTGACGAAGAAGCATCGCCTAAACCTTTGTCTTTATTCTTACGGTTACTACCACTCGAAGAGCAAGACACGTCGTACTTTGCAGCATCTGCAAGAATTTCTAATTTTTCTTTAACTCTATCGTAATCCACGTGTTGAAATAAATTTGGGTGTGTAAAAATACGCGAATTAAATGGTTGTGATCTATAGTTTTTAGAACTTTAATAGTTGTTTAAGCTTTTATTTGGGATGCTTATTTCTTTGTGGAAAGAAGATTAGTTTTCTCGCAAAGTCGCGAAGACGCAAAGGGGTTGTGAAGGGTATTGTAACAGAATAATAATTAGTATTTTTTAAAAGTGTATTTTACAGTTTTAAAGAATTCGTAAAGTTCGATTTATTTTTAACTACTTTATTTTTCAGTATTTTATGAATTATACTTTGATTCAAATTATTTTGAGTAATAATTATTGAGCGTTCATTATTAAAGAGATTCAATTTACTGTATCCTAAATCAGAAGAAAAAGTATTAGTGTTCCAAGAATAATACAATTCGACTGATTCTATTTCATCAAATTGTATTTCGGTTTCAGATAAATTCAATTTATTGATTACTACTATTTTCTTTTTTTGAGCATCGATTTTTATTTCTACTTTTAAATTGTGTCTGTAGTAACTATTGCGAATAAATGCAGTTCTTAATATAAGATAAGTTAAAAACGAAAACAAAATTATTGAAATTATTGAAAACAAAATTTGCTGTGTGTCAGATTTATTCCAATTAATAATCATGGTTTGTAAAATCATAATAGAAATAAAAATGGTAAAGATTAAAAAAAGAAATCCAAACAATAAATCTCCTAATATTTTACTTTTCTTATATCCAAATTCCATTATTGACTCATTACATGTAAGTAGACAAATATAAAGAAATCTATTAAAAATTCTCCTCAAAAATTATCTTTTACTATTTGATTACAAGCGTTTCAAGTTAAGGTCTAATCTCCTATCTTTGCGGATTGTGGAAACTTAGCTTGTTTTGAAAATGAAATGAGCGGGGTTACAAACAAGTTTGCGTTAGGGATGGAAGCGGAAATCCTTTATGGCCCGTTGTTCGGGACATAAAGATTGGGAGTGAACAGCCTGACCCTTGGGGAACGCCCAAATTATTGATAAATAAAGAAATGACTGAAGAAACATAGTAGTTTCTTGAACAAAATAGAACAATTGTAGATGAAGAAAATTAGAAATTTTTGCATTATTGCCCATATTGACCACGGGAAAAGTACGCTTGCCGATAGACTTCTTGGTGCAACTCAAACCGTTACCGCTCGTGAAGAAAAAGCTCAATTGCTAGACAATATGGACTTGGAACGCGAACGTGGGATTACCATAAAGAGTCACGCGATTCAGATGGAATATACCTACAAGGGTGAGGAATATATCCTGAACTTGATTGATACTCCCGGACACGTGGATTTTTCTTACGAAGTTTCCCGTTCTATTGCTGCTTGTGAAGGAGCGCTTTTGATTGTGGATGCGGCTCAAAGTATTCAGGCACAAACGATTTCTAATCTTTATTTGGCTTTAGAAAATGACTTGGAAATTATTCCGGTTTTGAATAAAGTGGATTTGCCAAGTGCGAATCCTGAGGAAGTGAGTGACGATATTATTGATTTATTGGGTTGCAAATTAGAGGATATTATACACGCTTCGGGTAAAACTGGTTTTGGTGTGGAGAATATTTTGGCAGCGATTATTGAAAAGATTCCACCACCAAAAGGGAATGTGGACGAACCTTTGCAGGCTTTGATTTTTGATTCGCATTACAATCCGTTTCGTGGTATTGAAGTTATTTTTCGTGTGAAAAATGGTGAAATCAAGAAAGGGCAGAAGATTAAATTCATGGCGACTGGAAATGAATATTATGCTGATGAAATTGGTACTTTAAAGTTGAACCAAGTTCCGAAGCAAGTGATTTCTACAGGAGATGTGGGATATTTGATTTCAGGTATCAAAGAGGCAAAAGAAGTAAAAGTAGGTGATACCGTTACCGATGCTAAAACGCCAACAACGAATATGATTAAGGGTTTTGAGGATGTAAAACCAATGGTTTTTGCGGGAATTTACCCAGTAGATACAGAAGATTACGAAGATTTGCGTTCTTCGATGGAGAAATTACAGTTGAACGATGCTTCGCTGGTATTTTTGCCAGAAAGTTCGGCGGCTTTAGGATTTGGTTTCCGTTGTGGATTCTTAGGAATGTTGCACATGGAAATTATCCAGGAGCGATTGGAACGTGAATTTGATATGACGGTAATTACTACGGTTCCCAACGTTTCCTATTTTGCCTACACTAAAAAAGACCCTGAAACAGCGTTTGTGGTAAATAATCCAACTGATTTACCGGAACCTTCTAAATTGGACCGTGTGGAAGAGCCTTACATCAAAGCTACGATTATTACAAAAGCAGATTATGTGGGAAATGTAATGAGTTTGTGTATTGAAAAAAGGGGATTGATTACCAATCAAACGTATTTGACTACCGAACGTGTGGAGTTGACTTTTGATATGCCTTTGGCGGAAATTGTTTTTGACTTTTACGACCGATTGAAAACAGTTTCTAAAGGATATGCGTCTTTTGATTATTCTCCTATTGGAATGCGAACGTCTAAGTTGGTACGTTTAGATGTATTGCTAAATGCGACAAGTATTGATGCACTTTCAGCGTTGATTCACGAAGACAATGCGTTTCATATTGGTAAGAAAATGTGTGAGAAGTTGAAAGAATTGATTCCGCGTCAACAATTTGATATTCCGATTCAAGCGGCAATTGGTGCTAAAATTATCGCACGTGAAACTATTAAAGCCTTACGTAAAGACGTTACCGCTAAATGTTATGGTGGAGATATTTCGCGTAAGCGTAAACTTCTGGAAAAACAGAAGAAAGGTAAAAAACGTATGAGACAAGTGGGTAATGTGGAGATTCCGCAAGAAGCTTTTATGGCGGTGTTGAAGTTGAATGATTAAAGTATTAAGATAGAAGTATCAAGTATTAAGATGAACCCGGAGGCGAAAGTTTTCGGGTTTTTTTATGGTGTGAATTGTAGGGATAATTACATATATTTACGAGCGGAAATTTTAGATAGGTATCAAACGATGCGATAAAAAAGTATTGGAAAGCAAGAGCTTTTTATAGATGCAAAAAAAGTTCTACATGTCCAGCAACGCTATTCTTTTACACTAAAAAATGTATGAAAAAATCACTATTGACTTTAATGTTATGCGGATTGACTTTTATTGCAAAAGCTCAAAACGCAAGTGTTGAAAAAACTACATATGGAATCCAAACTGGACTCTTAGGGGTTTGGCTGCACAACGAAACAAAATTATCGGAACAGATAGCTTTGCGAAGTGAAGTGGGACTTGATAGCGGCATTTTTGCAGGAACTTTTTATGATAAAGTGGGTTTTCTAATGGTTCCGGTTATTACTGTGGAGCCAAGATGGTATTATAATTTAGACAAACGCGTTTCTAAATCAAAAACTATTGCTGGAAATAGCGGAAATTTCCTTTCCTTAAAAACAAGCTACAATCCGGATTGGTTTGTGATTTCAAATTATGACAACTTACGGGTTGTGAATCAAGTTTCAGTCATTCCTACTTGGGGCATCAAAAGAAATATAGGAAATCACTTTACTTTCGAAACGGGATTCGGGATTGGATACAGGTACTACTTTGCAAAAAGTGCCGGATATGCCGAAAATGAAGGGGAAACAGCAGTTAATTTACATTTGCGTATTGGTTACAGATTTTAGCGAAGAAATGTATTAAGATAGAAGTATTAAGTAGTAAGATAAACCCGGAGGCGAAAGTTTTCGGGTTTTTTTTATTCATTGAGTTGGTTTGATAATTCTTTCAACTTGGTGTATGGCAAGGTGTCTAGGATTGTTTTTAGGTTGGGATTGCTTTCAGCGGTATTACGGAGCTTGTTGAGTGGGTTGTTTTCGTGGATAACTTTATTTTTTGAGGGTGTCCAGAGGAAAAGGTCGTTTGGTTCGCAGAACAATAGTTCGCATAATAGTTCGACGTGGTCTAAACGAAGGGTGTGACTCTTAGAATTGATTATGTTATGGGCAGAATGTGGTGTGAAGCCGTTTTTTACTAGAAAGCTGAAGGGTTTTTCGATTCCTCTTGCGGAAAATATGGGTTGTAAATTGAATGTTAGCATAAGTACTTGGTTGGAAGTTATTTGTATAACTTAAAAGTAATCAATAATTTCGTCAATAGTGGAAACAAATTCGTTAAATATAGTTATGATTTCGCGATAGGTAGAAATATAATCGTAAAAGTTGGAATTGAATTTTTGGAAATTAGAAATGAATTAACAGTTATTGGAAATCAATTCGTTAAAAGTGGAAAGTAATTAGTGAAATGCTAGTATGTAAGTGGGATTTTCGTTGCGAATATTTTGGAATGTGATGATAAATTAAATAGATCATTATATTCTACTTGTGGGCAAAGAATTGTACAATTAAATTAGCAGAAGAGTAAGTGCCTTGGGACTTTGAGATTTAGGACAAGAAAATGCTGTTATTTTGAATACCGCTGCAATAAATGCATTTAGATTTAACGCTCCGAAAATTGACGAAATGTAATAACTGAATAAAAAAGTAACTAAAAGCATCTCTATAAATTTAGTACTTTAGCAACTTAATATTGATTGAAGAAGAATAATGAAACTGAAAGCAAAAAATATCGCTTGAATTGGAAAATTATCAACAAATCACAAGGGAAAATTTTATGAAATTCTTTCGGGATGATGATGAATTAAATAAATTATCTGTTGATGACAGAGTTGAAATATTTAGAACAATTCTCGCAGGAAGTTCAGATTTAACAAAAGATTTATTGAATGAAATTTTAGCTGATTATTCTGTCTCTAATTTTGAAGTGATACAGTCAGAAAATGGTAAAAAGTAATAATTGGACAAGAGAACAAACTATTGTAGCTTTCAATGTATATTGCAAAATTCCTTTTAAAAGTAGTAGTAAAACAAATCCTACTATCATAAAGTATGCTAATATAATTGGTCGAAGTCCTTCGGCACTAAATATGAAAGTTGGAAATTTTGGAAGATTAGACCCCGACCTATAAAGGCAAGGTATAGTCGGATTAGGAAATGGAAGTAAACTTGATGAGATTATTTGGAATGAATTTAATGGTAACTGGGAAAGATTAGCATTTGAAAGCGAAATGCTTATAGCTCAATTTCAAAGTAAGTCCCTTGAAGAAATTGGTGAATTTGATTTAGATAGTTTGCCAGTAGGGAAAGAGAGGGAAGCTCTAATAAAAATAAGAGTAAATCAATCATTTTTCAGAAGTACTATTCTTTCATCCTATAATCAGAAATGTTGTATAACTGGATTGTCAATACCAGATTTTTTAGTGGCAAGTCACATTGTTCCTTGGAAGGCAAATGAATTAAATAGATTAAATCCTCATAACGGTTTGTGTTTGAATTCAATTCATGACAAAGCATTTGATCGAGGTTTCATTACAGTTACACCAGATTTTAAGATTTTAGTATCGAAATATTTTGATGACTATTCAAATGATTTTGCAGTCAGAGATTTTTTTTTAAAATTTCAAAAGCAATCAATTATTCTTCCTGATAAGTTTTTACCATCAAAAGATTTTTTAGATTGGCATTATGTAAATTTATTTAAACAATGATGGAGAAATTTATAGAGAGAATGGAGAATTATTCTTTAAATTAAATTTGCAAATTCGATTTAAGTAAGTAATTTATAAACCTTCGCATCGGAGAATATTCTTCACAAGCTGACTCGAAAAGCAATTTTCATCCATTTGTCAAAATCAAAATCTGGTTCTCATGAAATCCCTACTATTCCTCCTCCTCAGCATATTTTCTTTATTAAGTACCAATACCACCGCTCAAAACACAATACAAAACAAGAAACTAAATCCCGGTATAGAAAACGAAGTTTCCACCATTATCCTCATCAGACACGCAGAGAAAGCCGAAGCCCATTCGAAAGACCCATCCTTGTCGGATATTGGTAAACAAAGAGCTGAAGCTTTGGTGCAACTCTTTAAGGATACTCCTATTGCTCTTTTTTATACCACACCTTATAAAAGAACTACAGAAACGATTACTCCAATTGCTAAGGCAAATGGTAAAGAAGCGCTTACGTATAATCCTTCGGACAAAAACAGTATTGCCGAAATGATCTTGGCGGGTAAAGGCAAAAGAATGCTGATTGCGGGACATTCTAATACGATACCGCAAATGGTGAATACTTTAATTGGTAAAAATGAATTTACCACACTAGACGAGAATGATTATGGGAAACTATTTATTGTGGTTTTTAAAGGGAAGGAACTTATAGATTATAGCGTTCTAAATTATTAATTTCCAAACTGCTATTGATTTGCATTGGATAAGATAACATAGTAAATAGGAACTTGCCGTGAAGATTTAGTTTCGGACGTACTATTAAATGAGGTAAGGTTTTAGATAAATGTTGTAAGAATTGAGCTATTGAGATTTTATAGTTTTGTATAAGATTTAATTACAGACCGTAATTATTCAAATTTTAAACCTTAAAATAAAACACTATGAAAACAAAATTTTTAACAGCCGCTGCATTAATTTGCACATTTTTCTATTCAAATGCACAAGTGAACACGATGAACAGCGACATGGATCAAGAAATGAACTCGTCTAAAGGGATGACTTTCGAGCAAGGTAACATGTTTGCAGAAGGGGGTCTTAAAATTACAACGGGTGGAGATGAAGATTCTTACGCAGTAAACGCAAAAATTGGTTACTTCTTAAGTCCTAAAGTAGCCGTTGGAGGTCAAGCTTCTTTTGGAAGTCTTGAAAATGATGCATCAGATATTAAAACAGATGTATTTGGAATTGGTGCTTTTGCTCGTTACTACTTCTTAGAGTTAGATAGTAAACGATTTAAAGCATATGGTGAAGCTGGCTTAGGATATGGTAAAAACAAAACTAAACTTGCTGGAACTACAATTGATAATGATAACAGTGTAACAGCTGATATTAACTTAGGATTGAACTACTTCTTTACTAAAAACTTTGCTGCAACATTTACGTTAGCAAATATTTTATCGTACAACAGTGTATCTCCAGAAGACGGTGACTCAGTTAACGAATTTGAATTGAATGTAAATTTATTTGAAAACATCTTTGCTCAACCACAATTTGGAATTATGTACAAGTGGTAAAATCACAACTGCATTAAATAATAAAAACCGTTTCAATATCTTTTTGAAACGGTTTTTTACTTTTAAAACCAAACCCTTCAAATTATACATTTGAAGGGTTTGTTGCTACTATTATAACGGTACTATAACTTCTTACGGTTGTCGTTAGAATCAGTGTCTATTAATTTATTGTAGGGATCAACACCCACTTCTGTTGGTTTTTCTTTTACAATTATGGAAACTTTATTACTGATTTTATCAATTTTATATTTCTCATTGTACAATTCATTTTCCAACTCGTACGCTCCTTTTTTAATCTTTTCACCAAAGACACCTACTTCGATGTAATCATTTAAAGGATAGGATTCGATGGTAGGTTTGCCATCATAGGTCAAAGTTTTACCTTTTTCATCCGTAAATATTTTCTTTCCTTTATCCGAAGATCGGTATTTGGAAACCAAGAATGTGATGTCCACTTGGTACGTTCCATCTGCCAATTTCTTTGACGTTACTTTTTCAACTTTGTTGTCGTATAAAGTTATGTTTGCAAACATGTCGTCTATTAAATACTGGTATTTCTCCGGTGTTCCGCGACGGATGTGCTGTACAAATTCAATCGAGTTGGTGTAAGGTGCTTCCTGAAACGCGTACTCTTTTACATATCCTTTTAAGATGTTGTTGAAATTCTTTTCGCCTAAGTAATCACTCATCGCATAAAGCACTAATGAACCTTTCTGGTAATGAATGTACTGTTGGTTTTCATTAAACATCAATGCATTTTCATTTTTCCATTCAAAAGTTCTTCCTTGTAAATAACCGTCAAGTGCATCTTTCAAGAAGCGACGCATTTGCGCTTTACCATACTTTTGCTCTAAAACTTTAAGCGAACTGTATTCTGAAAGTGATTCCGACATTAAAGTGGCTCCTTTTACGTTTGCACCAATTACTTGATGAGCCCACCATTGGTGCGCCATTTCATGTGAAATTACAGAGAAAGGATAATCCACGGCATTGGGATCTTCTTCGTCTACTTTGGCAATAAAACCAATCGCTTCAGAGAACGGAATGGTATTGGCAAACGATTGTGCAAAAGTTCCCATCGTTCTTGGAAATTCAATAATTCGAGCTTGCGTATGTTGGTACGGGCTGAAATTTTCTGAATAATACGTTAACGAACGTTTCATGGCATCAATCATTCGGTCCAAATTGTACTCGTGACCTTTGTGGTAGTAAATTTCTAGATTTACATTGTTCCACTTGTCTTTTCGCACTTCATATCTACCGGAATTAAAGGCGTAGAAATTCAGCATTTTTTTATCCATTTTATAATGGAAATAGCGTCTTCCGTCTTTGGTCCATTCTTTTTGAAGGTATCCTGGAGCAATGGCAATTTGATCATCAGAAGTACTCACTGTAGTTTCAAAGGTAATCCAATCGGCATTATCTGAAATGTACGTGTTTTGACGCGCTTTTAAATCATCAGTTGCCGCCATGCGTTCTTTTGCAGGCAAGTTGTACTTTTTACGTACTTCATTATCGCTCAGTTCTGAATCGGCAGAATAACCAAAAGAAGGAAACATACTGTTGTTTAAAAATGTCCCGTTTTCAATAACGGGCGATTTGTCTTCTAAAAATGTATTCGGACTGTTTTTAACTTTAAAATTTACAACCAGTGAGTCTCCCGGAAGCAAAGCTTTGTCCAGTTTATAGATGTCAAAATCATATAAGGTATCGTTAGAAACCAATTGGTTTTTTACATCAAAAGAAATCGTTTCTAAATTCCGACCGTGATTGATAAAGATCGAATCAATATTCGTCTCGGATTTGTTTACCATAATGTATTTCACACTTGCATCATAGTTGCGTTCTTTTGGAAAAATATTCATCGCTACATTTACATCTACAATGCGAGGTTGCGCATGATTCTGATACTTCTTGTATTTCTTTTCAAAATCCACGCGCTGCAGCTCCAATTCTTGACTGGAATAATAAGGCTCCTCTGCTGTATCGTGTTGGTAAATAACCGTTCCTAATCCAACAAATGCCGCTAAAGCAATTAAGGAAGGAATCAAGATAGCAGGTTTCATGCGTCTTCCGGCAATTTGCAAACGTTCTTTAACGCTAGACAATATCCCTCTTCTGAAGAACAAAAGTGTAATACCGTACAAAAAGGCAATAAAAAGCAACCAATAGATTTTATAAATAAAGTAGCCGCGGAACGTTCCATATTGGTCCATATCCGAAAAGCTATAGCCTTGACTTGAGTTAAATCTGAAGATAGGATGTTCAATTCCCAAAGAAGTAATTGCGGGAAGCGCTAGCAACAATACTAAAATCACAAAGAAACCTACCAAATAATTTTTGAAAAACGATTGGATAAAAAGCGAAAATCCAATTAAAATTATAAAACTAATTAATTTGAATCCGAAGAGTTCTTTTATATAATGTAGGATTTCAAAGTTGTAATAACCGTAATAAACTTGCACCAGCATACAAGAGATCATTCCTAGGAATAAAATGACGATGGTCATTCGCAATAGGGCCAAAAATTTAGACAGTAGTAATGTCCAGTTTGGAATTGGCGTAGAATCCACCAAATTGTTCATTCGACTGGTGACCGCTAATTGAATTAAATAGCCCGAGAACAAAAAGATCAGTATCGTAATGAAAAAATTAAATGTACCTCCCAATAAATCCAATACTTTCCATGTAACCGGATACGTACTAGTTCCAAATAATTCTTGACCTAAAGTTGCGCCAGAAATCAGTACAAAAAGAACGAGAATGGCTGCAATGGTAATGAAAATCCAGTTTCTAGTAATCAATCGCAACTCAAAACTAGAAATGCTCCAAGCCGTTTTTAGGTTTTGTATAAAGGAATAATCAAAACTTACTTTTGGTAGATTAATATGAATTATGCTTCCAAAATTGTTTTTTACAATGCGTTCAGCTTTCTTTTTTCGACCAAAAGTTAAAGGCGAATGTGTAAATGAAAATGTAAAGTACAAGCCCACAAAAACCAGCATTGAAATACCAATCCAGATCAAACGGTTGTAAAGGATAATTTTTGCTAAAGGGATATTATTGATATTTTGCTCCTCGATAGTCCAATATTTGGTCACGTATTCTAAGGCACTCATTCCGTACGGTTCAAATAAGGCAGCCGTGTATTGATTTTCCATGTCGTTGGTAAGATTCCCCAACAAGGCTTGGATAATAAACAATAAAATAACAAAGATAAAACCGATATATACATTTCGCGTAAGCGTTACCAAAGCAAAAATGATGGTTCCAATAAAGAAAATATTAGGAATTACAAAGATGACATACGCTTGAAAGTAGGACCAAATGTTGATGGGACCCAATAAACTTTCATTAGCAAAAGGCAAAACCGTGGCCAATAAAAAGCCCAATCCAATACTGAAGGTAATGATGATGGTGATTAAAAAACCACTCAAAAACTTCCCGACCAAATAATCAAATTTATTGAACGGATACGAAAATAAAATGGTATGTGTATTGTATTTAAAATCCCTGTAAACGGTAGCACCAATTACGGTTGGAATGATGAAATACACCAGTTGTGACAATCCATTTAAAATGGCATTTATAGCGATTGGCGAATTGACAATCGTGTTAGAAGCGGTAGTAGCTCCTAAAAAATCAAAGTATCCCGTTGCAGAAGCCATGATAAAAAAGGCAATTACAAAGAATAAGGCAAAGTAAAGATAAAAAGATATGTTTCCGAACCATCTTTTAAATTCGAATGAAAATATGGTGGCTAGCATTATACAAGTTCTTTTTTAAGTGCGACAAAATAAACGTCTTCCAATCCTGGTTTTGCAGAAACAAAGGTTTCATCCGGTTGAAATTCACTGTGAACGCGTATGTTTAAAGTATTGTCTTGGTTGTAATTAGACGAAATAATATTATATTTTAAAGAGAAAGCTTCAAAATCGGCGCGTTCTACAATGCGCATCCAGAGTTTGCCTTCCAATTCTTTTTCTGCAGCGTCAGGAGTTCCTCGGTAGAGAATTTGACCGCCGTTTAAAATAGCCAATTCATGACACAATTCCTTCACGTCGTCCACAATGTGTGTAGAAAAAATAACGGTATGGTTGGTTCCAATTTCGCGCAAAACATTTAGAAAACGATGGCGTTCTGCAGGGTCCAAACCAGCGGTTGGTTCATCCACAATAATTAATTTAGGATTGTTTAAAAGCAATTGTGCAATTCCAAAACGTTGTTTCATTCCACCAGAATAGCCAGAAACACTTTTATGACGCACGTCCCAAAGATTGGTAACTTCCAATACTTCTTTAATAATTTTCTTACGATCGGAAGCAGTAGAAATACCTTTTAGTCGAGAAAAATAGTCCAATAATTTTTCAGCCGACATGTTGGGATACACGCCAAATTCTTGTGGTAAATAACCTAAAATTTTTCGTAAAGACATATTGTCTTTTAAAATGTTGATGCCGTCAAACTCGATGCTTCCAGAATCAGGCTTTTGTAAAGTGGCAATCGTTCGCATTAAGGAAGATTTTCCAGCACCATTAGGTCCTAATAATCCAAACATTCCTGTTCCAATTTCTAAATTTAGATTGTCCAATGCTTTAACGCCGTTTTTATAGGTCTTACTTAAATTAGTTATTTTTAGTTTCATAATGTACTATGATTTGATTTGTTAGTGGCTGTATTTTAATGATAAGTAGTAAAAATGTTAATATTGTTACAAAAAAAAGCACTTTATATTTAATTTTTATAGGAGATCATTGTATCATATTTTATCTCGTAGTAAAAGTGGATGCGATTGTATGTTCAAAAAGTTTGACGATGTAAAATACGCCATTGCATAATAGTAGGTGTTTTGAGTTTTATAAATAGTTTTTTGCTATGTTTCTTAACAATCATAAAGTGTTTTTCGTTTTTTACTATTTTAAATACTACTATTCCTATTGCCAAAAGTGTAAAAATATAGCATAATTATAATTCTAAAAACTTTCTAATTTTATTATTTGTAAATAGTCTAAATAAACTTAAGTTTGCCAAAGCAATATTTTAGTTATGTTTAAGTCGGGATTTTTAGTGATTTTTATCTTTTTTGGAATGGCGGTTTTGGCACAAAGTGGAACCATTTCGGGAACCTTGGTTTTTGAAACGAATGAACCGGTAACGGATGTATTGGTTATGATTCAAGGAACTCAAACCTCGGCAGTCGCAAACGAAAAAGGTGAATTTACGTTTGCTAATATTCCTTATGGAAAATATGTTCTGGAAACCAATTCAATGGATGCGCAGTTTGCTATGCAAAATGTAGAGGTAAACAGCGCCACTATAAGTGTAAGAATTACTTTAAAGAAAAAACAGCACGAACAATTAAGCGAAGTGGTAGTTACGGCACTAACCCACAAACAAAAAATAGAAAATAAAGGTTTTGCAGTCAATGTTATTGATACTAAAACTGCAGCGCTTCGAAATTTACAAACCAATGAGTTGTTGAGTCGTTCGGCTGGGGTGCGAATTCGTCAAAACGGAGGTTTAGGTTCAGAAGTGCGTTATACTATTAATGGATTAAGCGGAAATGCCGTTCGTATATTTATAGACGCTATTCCAATTTCTACTTATGGATCTTCTTTTGATCTCAACAGTATTCCACCCGCCATGATTGAACGAATTGAAGTGTATAAAGGAGTTGTTCCCGGGTATTTATCTGATGATTCATTGGGTGGCGCGATCAATATAGTCATGAAGAGTTCCTACAGAAATAATATAAATGTAGCTGCTTCTTACGGTTCTTTTAATACGGCTCAAACTAATTTTAGCGGACAATACCGTTTTGATAAATCAGGTTTGACCGTTAAAGCTTCTGCTTTTTTAAATTATTCTGATAACGATTATGAAGTGTACGGAAAGAATGTATATAACATTTTACCAAACGGACAATACGATTATGTACGTGCGAAGCGCTTTAATGATCAGTTTCGCTCTCTGGGAAGCGTTATCGAAGTTGGTTTTAAAGATGTAAAGTGGGCAGATCAATTTTTTATCGGTTTCACCACTTCTGATTCGTATAAAGAAGTGCAGCACGGTACGTTTATGACCACGCCTTATAAGGGTAGATTTCTAGAGTCGGATGCTAATTTGCTGAACCTTAATTATAACAAAAAAGGAATTTTTGTAAAAGGATTGGACCTGAATGTACAAGGAATTTTTGGTGAACGACATAGAACAGTAAACGATACGGTCAAATACAATTACAACTGGTTTGGCGAAAAGAGTTTAGATTTAAATGGAAATCCAATTCTCCGACCTTTAGGAGCTCAACAAGGAGCGCCAACAATTACCAATATCAACAGAAAAGTGGCCTCGCTTCGTACAGGATTATCGTATAGTATTAATGAGAACAATACCATTTTAATAAATCATCTGTTTTCAATGTTGGATAGAACAGACGATGATGAGTTAAAATCAGTTTTAGAACGGAAATTTTTTGGAACAAGAGATTTGACAAAGAACATTCTTTCCTTGAGTTATGAATTTACTGCTTTTGAAAACCGATTAAAAACAACGCTTTTTGGTAAATATTACCAACAAAATATTGACCGCATGAACCCAATTGTGACTAACATCAATGGCGTTCAGACCCGTGTGGAAGATATCGTGAGCAGTAGCGTAAATACAGACGGCTACGGAGTTGCGTTTTCTTATGCATTAACACCTCAAGTTTCACTTTTAGCTTCTGCCGAAAAAAGTGTACGATTGCCAGATGAGAATGAAGTTTTTGGAGATGTAGGAGACAATATCGCCGAAAATCCAAATATCCGACCAGAAATCAGTAAGAATTTTAACGTTGGTACACGTTTGGGAAGTTTTAGATATAAAAAGCATGAGGCAACATTTACCGTAAATGGTTTTGTAAGAAATGTAACGGATCGAATTGGAATTCCAATCCAAACGAGTTTAAATTCAAACGTGCAAACCCTGCCTTATGTGAATCAAGGAAATACAAAATCTACTGGTTTTGATATGGAGTTGAACTACTCATTCAAGAAAAATTTGAGTGTTATTATAAATGCTTCCAAATTTGATCTTACTACTAAAGACATTACTGGAAATGAATTTCAACTTCCAAACGAGCCTTTCTTTACCGCAAATGCAAGTGTTCAATACACGTTAAAAAATGTACTGAGCAAAGATGCACAGCTGAATTTGTACTATAATTTCATGTTTGTAGATCAATTCAGTTACATCAGAACATTGTACAGTAATACTTCAGGGACTGATTTTTTTGATGTTCCGCAACAGTTTTTGAACGATTTTGGCGTAAGCTACGTTTTTCCAAGTAAAAAGTACATCATTAGTTTTGATGCAAAAAATGTTTTTAACGAACAAGTTTTTGATAACCTAGCTGTTCAAAAACCGGGTAGAGCGTTCTACTTGAAATTTAATTATGTAATCAACAATTTATAAATCCTACTCTATTATGAAATCAAAAGTTTTAAAATTTGTCACCTTATCTGCATTGTTTAGCACCTTAATTTTTACTACAAGTTGTAGTAACGATGATTCGGCAGGAGGAACCACAGAGCCGCCAATTAGTGAAGGCAGATATATAACTATAGCTGGTGCCGTTATGGGAACTACCGATCCAACACCTGGAGATGGAAATGGAGGAACAATTGTATATTCAATCAGTACAGAAGATGCAAAAGACCCGAGTAAATTTTATGATGTTTTTGAGAATGGCTATTTAGTTCCTTCCAATAGAACGGCTCGTTTACAATCATCACAAGACGGTAGCACACTTTTTAACATTGCGTATGGTGGTGCAAACGGTGGCGAATATTCAAAATATACTGTGGGTGGAGGTAAAAATTTCGCTCCAATTGGTTCATTGGTAAATATTTCGCAGTATGCTGGAACTTCACCAAGATGGGCAAAATTATTTGACGGAGATAAAACAGGAATAGCTGTAAACGTTTCTACACCAACAGTGGTTTCAGAATTAGACGGTACCTACATCAGAACGAGAGGAACAGGAACCGTATTGTCTATAGATTTAGTGAACTCTGCTATTTCTCAAGTTAAGACTTACGAAATTCCATTAACAGCTGCTGAAGAAAGTGAAGGTCATCATATTTTTAGATTAGACGCTCCGGTGTTAAATAAAGCTGGAAATAAATTAATTATTGGTACTTGGATGCGTAAAACGGATACGAACACAGGATTAAATCAATCAGAATTTACACGCTTAGGTTCAAAATCAGTAGTAGTAGATTATCCATCTCTAAATAATCCAGTAATTATCAATTCAACAGTGGGTTACGGCGACACGAGTGGCTACAGAAGTTTTAATGCATTTTTAGCAGACGACGGAAATATTTATCAAGCTACACAAAGAGATTCAGAAGGATCACACTTTTTAAAAATCAATCAAAGTAATGCGTATGACAACTCTTATGTTTTTAGTTTAGACGCTGCTTTAGGAGTTAATGATACGTATATCGAAAGCTGGAAATATGCAGGAAACGGTAAAGCAATTGTAGCTTACACGTACGAAAGTGCAGCAGTATCTACCTTGTCAGGACAATCACAAAGTTTTTTAGCACTTGTAGACCTAAATGCAAAAACGGCTCAAAGAGTTGAATTGGCTTATGATACAGATTTGTATTTATTTCAATACCAAGGCTTCGTAGTTGACGGATATGATATTTACGTAACATTAGCGCCAGTTGGAAAGGATGGTAGAATTTACATCATCAACAGCCAAAGTGGTGCAGTGACTCAAGGGGCAAAGTTAATTAATAAAGCAGGAAATCACTTCTCTGGTGCTTTCTAAAAGTTTCCCTAAAGTTGTACATATACTAAATTTCGTGCTGTACTTTTGCGGCACGAACTAGTAAACCAAAATAAGATTAGTTGTAATTCTTTCAAAATTATAAGAATATGAAAAAAATAGTGTTTATCGTACTGTTATTAACAGCAGGAATTTCAAATGCACAAAACACGTTGTTAAGTGCTGATTATTGGAAAAAAAATCCGGAATTGACTGCCGTCCAAGCTGAAATTAAAAAAGGGAACAATCCGGCTGAAGCAAACAGAGGAAATTTTGATGTGGTAACAATGGCCATCAATAACGGTGCTTCTCTAGAAGCTACTGTATTTCTAATCGAGCAAGAAGGAAATCATGTTAGCAAATTGACACATGATGGTCGCATTTATTTACATTGGGCAGCCAGTAAAGGAAACGTACCCTTAGTAAAATACCTTATAGAAAAAGGTTCAAACATCAATGCAACGGATGATAAAGGGGCAGCTCCACTTCCTTTTGCTGCTGCAAACGGTCAAGCTGATCCTGCTATTTTTGAACTATTTTTTAAAGCTGGAATAGATCCAAAACAGAAATTTAAAAATGGTGCTACGTTGTTGCACCTTGCTATAGCTAACGATTCAGATTTGAAATTATCAGAGTACCTTTCCACAAAAGGACTTTCTTTAAAAGACAGTGATGATTTGGGGAATACTACTTTTAATTATGCTGCGAAAAGCGGAAATATTCAATTGTTGAGGTCGCTGCACAAAAAAGGAATCAAATTTGACGGCAGAGCGTTAATTAATGCTTCGCAAGGCACACGATATACTTCAACATCCTTAGAGGCGTACCAATATTTGGTTGAAGAATTAAAAATTGACGCAAACGCTTTGGGAGACAACGGAGAAAACGTCTTGCATAATTTGGTAAAAAAGCAAAAGCAAGAAGAAGATATTGCGTACTTTTTAAGTAAAGGAACCAATGTGAACCACCAAGATAAAGACGGAAATTCTGTTTTGATGAATGCTTCAAGAGCAAGTGTATCGGTAATCCAATTGTTTTTTGATAAAGTAAAAGATGTAAATGCAGTTAATGCTAACGGACTTTCAGCATTGCATTTTGCCGTTGAAAATGGATCTTCAGATGTGGTTGCTTTTTTAATTCAAAAGGGTGCAAATGTTAATCTGACTGATAAAAAAGGGAACAACTTGGCCTATTATTGGATTCAATCGTATAAGTCTCAGTCATCAAATAGTGATGCAAAGGATGAATTTCAGACTAAATTTGACATTTTAAATAAAGTAGGCTTGAATTTTACAAAGCCACAAAAAGACGGTAATACGTTATACCACTTAGCAGTTGCAAAAAACGATTTGAATCTTTTTCAAAAATTGGAAAAAAGAGGAGCAGACATCAATGCGATTAATGCAGACGGAATGACCGCTTTACAAAAAACCGCTTTGACCGCAAAGGACGATGTGATTTTAAAATACTTAATTGCCAACGGAGCTAAAAAAGATACAAAAACAGAATTTGATGAAACGGCGTATGATTTAGCATCTGAAAATGAAGCATTGATTGCAAGTAAAATTTCAATAGAATTTTTAAAATAAATGAATGAGGATTTTCTGAAAAACTTCCTTTCAGAAAATTCTTTTTCTATAAAAACAAAACCATGAAAAACAGTTTAAAAATAGTAGTAGTTGCCATTTTAGGATTAGTAGTCAATTTTCAAGCCTCTGCTCAAGAAGCGAAATACAAATGCATGATTCAAATGTCAAATTATGAAGGATTAGAAGCCTATGTCGTAGTTTCGTTGATTGATGCAAAAGGCAATTCTGAAAAAACATTATACGTGATGGGACCAGACAAGCAATGGTACAATGGCTTCAAGGATTGGAACAAGAAATTAGGTAAAAAGAAAGAAAACTTAAATGCAATGACGGGCGCTTCAATTGCTGCAGGAGACCGAAGCATTACGACGTTCTCAATTGATGAATCCAAGTTCAATAAAGGCTATAAATTGCGTTTTGAAACGGCTGTGGAAGATGGTAATAATCACTTTCAGGATGTTGAAATTCCTTTGACAAAAGAGGGAATCACTGTAAAAACAGATGGGAAAGGGTACATTCGCTATGTAAAGCTTAATAAAGTTCAGTAACGTATCACATGACAGTATCAATTTGGAGATATGCACATTTGATGCTGGCACTTTTAGCATCGGTGGTTCTAGTTGTGGCGTCGCTAACTGGTGTTGTGCTTGCAATTGATACCGCGAACGAAAAAATAAGTCCGTACGCAGTAGAAAATTTCGACACGTTAACGTTGGATCAAATTTTACCCAAATTAAGAAAAACGTATCCTGAAATTTCTAACGTTTCTGTAGATTACAATCAGTTTGTGTCACTTGAAGCCTATGATAGTGACGGTAATGAAGTGAAAGGATATATCGACCCGATTTCTGGTAAAATCTTGGGAGATAAAATAGAGAAAAGCGAGTTTGTTCAATGGAATATTGCATTGCATCGTTCTCTTTTCTTACATGAAACAGGTCGATTTGTTGTGGGTTTTGCGTCCTTTCTGTTCTTTTTAATTGCAATTTCCGGAACTATTTTATTGGTTAAGCGCGAAAACGTATTTAAAAATTTTTTCCCTAAAAAAAATAACGATACGCTGGCACAATACCTCCACGTTTTGACGGGGAAAATCATGTTGATTCCGATATTGATCATTGCTTTGACGGGAACTTATTTATTTTTGCTTCGATTTGAAATCATCCCAAAGCAGCAAGTTAAATCAGTAACTTTTGTTGAAAACAGCCAACTTCAAAAACTCCCTTTAAGTGATTTTCCTGTTTTTAAAGAAGTAAAATTGTCTGCGGTTTCCAAAATCGAATTTCCTTTTATGGACGACGATCCAGAAGAATACTTTGTGTTGAAATTGGAAGATAGAGAAATAACCGTTCATCAGTTTACAGGTCAAATTGTTCAGGAAACAAAATATCCATTTACACAATTGGCAGAAAAGTTCAGTTTTGACTTGCATACAGGGCAAACTAATTTGTTTTGGGCAATTATTCTGGCGGTAGCCTCTCTTTCTGTGCTGCTTTTTATTTATTCTGGATTCAGCATTACGTTAAAGCGTACAAAAACAAAAATTAAAAATAAATTCAAAGCCAATGAGTGCGAATACATTCTTCTAGTTGGCTCTGAAAACGGCTCCACTTTGGGTTTTGCCAATCAAATACACCAACAATTGCAAGCAAATGGTAAGAAGTCATTCCTCACGGATATGAATCACTTTACTCATTTTCCGAGTATGAAAAATTTGGTTGTATTTACGTCAACGTACGGTTTGGGCGAAGCACCTGCAAATGCCACGAAGTTTTTAAAATTAGTAGATCAATTTCCACAAAAGCAAATGGTGCATTATGCTGTTGTAGGTTTTGGATCAAAATCTTACCCTGATTTTTGCGAATTTGCCATACAGGTTGATAAATTTTTAGCCAATCAAATTTGGACGCAAAAGGCACTTGATTTGCATACGGTGAACGACAAGTCTGCGGATGAATTTGTAAAATGGGTTGATGGTTGGGCAAATTTAAACGGACTTGCTATTGCTACCGCACCTTCTTTATACAGTCAAAAAGTACCAAAACTGAAGAAATTTAAAGTGTTAGATCGTGCAGAAATAACTTCAGACGATGTAACAACGTTTCGAATCAGTTTAAAACCTTCAGGAATGGTACGATTCAAATCAGGAGATTTATTGGCAATATACCCAGAAAATAATGCGGTAGAACGCTTTTATTCGATTGGGAAAGTCAATACTGCTGTTCAACTAATTGTTCGTTTACATCCAAAGGGTTTGGGCTCACAATTTTTATACGATTTAAAACCGGGTCTTGAAATCAAAGCACGATTGATTAAAAATTCAAATTTTCATTTTCCAAAAAAAGCTCGAAAAGTAGCGCTGATTTCAAATGGAACCGGAATTGCACCTTTCTTAGGAATGGTAGATGAAAACAAAAATAAGGTAGAAACGCACATGTATTGTGGTTTTCGTCAAGCGAATGAACTCACAAATCGGTATGCGGAAATAACCCAAAACTACCTTGTAGACGGAAAACTCAGTGCTTTTCACCTTGCATTTTCGCGCCAAGAACAGCCACAATATGTGATGGATTTAATCCGGGAAGACGCAATTTTCTTTATTGAATTACTGAAAAATAAAGGTGTGGTACTGATTTGCGGTTCGTTAAATATGCAGCGCGATGTGGAAGCAACACTAAATTTAATTTGTAAAGAAAACAGTGAAGATTTTGAAAATTTCAAAGCTAAAGGACAAATTCTATCTGATTGTTATTAATTGAAGCGTATGAAAAGGAACCCACTCATAGTTACAATATTCACGCTGTTGTTTGGCATTTTTGCTTCGGCTCAAGTACAAGAAACAAAAACGACAAACTTGATGGGAAGCGTTTTTCAGATAACAATTGTAGACAAAGACAGTAGCGCTGCTCACGAGAAAATTGAGAAAGCGATTAATGAAATAGAGCGTATTGAAAACTTAATTTCAGAATGGAGGCCTCAAACACAAATATCCAACGTCAATAACAGTGCAGGAATTTCCGCTGTGAAAGTGGACAGTGAAGTTGTAGCAATCACCCAAAAAGGACTTTATTTCAGTGAAATTACCAAAGGTGCATTTGATCTTAGTATTGTTGCCATGGATCGCATTTGGAAATTTGACGGAACAATGACGGAATTGCCTTCAAAGCGAGAAATAAGAAAGTCTATTGCAAAAGTAAATTACAAAAATATTTTTTTAGACTCAAAGAACAGTACGATTTTCCTTACTGAAAAGGGCATGAAAATGGGCTTTGGATCTATTGGAAAAGGATATGCCGCCGATAAAGCTCGTACGTTGATGCAAGCACTTGGCGTGAAATCCGGAATGATAAACGCTGCGGGAGACATTGCCACGTGGGGAACACAAATGGATGGCGAACCATGGCGAATTGGCGTCAATAATCCTTTTGAAACTGGCGAAACCATTGAAATTCTTGAATTTTCATCAGATAAGGCGGTGACCACTTCTGGTAATTATGAGAAGTTTGCCGAAATTAAAGGTAAACGCTATTCGCACATCATCAACCCTAAAACGGGAATTCCGTCTACAGATCTTACTAGCGTAACAATTATCGGTAAAAGTGCCGAAATGTGTAACGGTTTTAGTACTTCTATTATGGTTTTGGGTCGTAAAAAAGGCATAAAATTGATGCGCAAAAATCCTGAATACCATTATATTATTCTTACAAATGACGGAAAAGTAATTAAGAATTTTTGAGTTAAAAATAATAGTTAGTTAACTCATCAGAGTTGTATCTTTGCCATTCTAAAAAATCCCAGGAAAACAATGATCGAAGATAAAAATCAGCAGCGTACCAGTCTTTCTCAATTAGGTGAATTTGGTTTAATAGACCATTTGACTCAAAATTTTAAAATTGTACAACCTTCTACTTTAAAAGGAATTGGAGATGATGCTGCCGTTTTAGATTTCAAAGATAAAAAAGTAGTGGTTTCTACGGATTTACTCATTGAAGGCGTTCATTTTGATTTGGCGTACATGCCTTTAAAACATTTGGGTTATAAAGCAGTGGTAGTTAATCTATCGGACATTTGTGCGATGAATGCCAAGCCCACTCAAATTACAGTTTCGGTAGCGGTTTCAAATCGTTTTCCTTTGGAAGCGTTGGAGGAATTGTTTGAAGGAATTACTTTAGCAGCAGACGGTTTTAAAGTGGATGTTATTGGTGGTGATACTACTTCTTCACAGAAAGGCTTAATCATCAGTATTACGGCAATTGGTGAAGCGGATGCAGATGAAATTGTGTACCGTGACGGAGCTGGAGATACTGATTTGCTAGTGGTAACAGGCGATGTAGGTTCAGCTTATATGGGACTAAAAGTCTTGGAGCGCGAGAAACAAGTTTTTATGGTGAATCCAAATTCGCAACCGGACTTGGATTTATACGCTTATTTAGTCGAACGTCAATTGAAACCTGAAGCCAGAACGGATGTTCGCACTTTGTTTCACGCCTTGGAATTGAAGCCAACCTCTATGATTGATATTTCTGACGGACTTTCTTCAGAGATTATTCATTTGTGCAAAAGTTCGAAAGTGGGTTGTAATTTATACGAAGACAAATTACCTATTGATCCGCAATTAATCAACGTGTGCGAAGAATTTAATATTGATTCTACCACAGTTGCTATTAATGGTGGTGAAGATTATGAGTTGCTTTTCACCATTAAAATGACTGATTTTGATAAAATAAAAGCCAATCCGCATTTTACAATCATCGGTCACATGACCCAAGAAAGTGAAGGAATTCATTTGATCACACGTGCCAATACTAAAATTGAATTACGAGCTAGAGGTTGGGATGCTTTGCAAGAGGAATAGTTTTAACATTGAAATATATTACAAATCCTTTTTTTGAACCATTAAGATATTAAGAAAATTAAGTCTTAATGCAACTTAATATCTTAATGGTTTAGGAATTTTTTTTGTTGCAATGGGTGTAAAA
>NZ_KE384388.1:137181-194929 GCF_000425485.1 Flavobacterium tegetincola DSM 22377
AATTTTTTTTGTTGCAATGCGTGTAAAATCTAATTTCTCCCAATTTCATCTGAATATAAATCAGCGACATTATCGCTTTGCCAAAATTCTTTCGTATCGATATTTAAGACGGTAATTGGTCCTCTAAATGCAGCACCAGTATCGACATTCCAAATATTAGCTTTCTGAATCGGCACTTCTTCGCAAATTCTAGTAACAGGCGTGTGTCCAATAAAAACTTCTTTGTACAATAAAAATCGAGCGGGATAAAAATGCGAATCTTTTGGAATTCGATCATCAAATGATAAAGCCATTTCCCATAAAGTTCTGTCCCAATAAAAAGATTTCGGGAAATATTCGTGCAAAACGCCTTTTAAGTTCGTGAATCCCGCATGCACAAAAAGTCGGTTTTGTTTGTCGAGATAGTAGTTCTCTAATGTTTTTAGAAATGCGATGTGTTCCTGCTTTTTTTCCTCACTCAATTTAGCGTAAGCATCAATTGTGGCGCCACCACCGTGAATTTTCCATAATTCATTATAAGAATTTGTTTCCAGATAACGTTGCAGTAATTCATCGTGATTTCCCCGAAGCAAAATGCAATTGTGTGTTTTTCTCAATTCCATCAAGAAATCCAGCACTTGTGGCGATTCACTCCAGCCGTCTACATAATCGCCAAGAAATATTAAAGTATCATTCGTAGTTACTTCTGCACGTTTTAAAACTTGCTTTAATGCTTTTAATCCGCCGTGAATGTCGCCGATGACAAGAGTTCGCTTCATTGCTTTTTTTGTAAAGTTACAAATTTGTAAAAACTTGAAGGAAGCACAAATGTTATTTTTCTCCTTCGCCTTGTTTTTTTAGAAATTGTTTAAATCAATCGTTTTTTATTAACATTTTTTACACTTTTAAGATAAAAAGAGCTTCATACATAACTATTTCTTTGTCTTATGAAATCGTTGAAATAACTAGCAATGATTCAAACACAAATCCACCTTAAAATAGAAAATTATGAAAGCTATTAGAAATGTTTCTGCAAAAATTGTACGTATTCAGTTTAAAAAAGCAATCTTTACTCTTGCTGTTATATCCGTACTGACTTTTATGAGTTCATGTACAGCAGAAGAATTACCTTTAAATGAAGAAGCGGAAATTATAGTACCCGTTGATGGAGTTGAGGCAGATGGTGATGTTGAGAGTGTTCCGCCAATTTTAGGTGGTTCAACTTATCAGCCCCCCAAAAAATAATAAAATCTTATTTAAAATTGTATTTTTGAAAAAAAATGATTCAACTTTAATGAAAATTTGCAAGTATATTCTTTTTTTCAATTTATTCTTTTTGCAAAGTTTAGTAACTACAGCAAATAGTTTTGCGATAAATCAAAATCAAAATATCGATTCTCTTTTGGTTTGGGCATCTAATACAAATAAAAATCAAAAAAGCAGACTTGAATACGCAAATTTGGCTTTGAAAAGTATAATCGAAAATAGCGATTATGAAGTAGCTACATCTAACTACGTAATGTTAGCAAATGCATTTTTCAATATTGGCGAAAAGGAAAAAAGTTTGTATGTAGCTGATCTACTTTACAGGAAATCTGACGCAAAAAATGATTTAGAAGCAACAGCATGGGCAACATACTTAAAAGCAAATTATTATTATACTAAAACGGAGTATGATAGTTCCTATTACTATTATGCAAAGTCTGAAAAAGCAAGTTTTACGCTAGAGTATAAGTTTTTATTAGGAGTTATTTTAAATTCAAAAGCTAATATTCTCAATGCAAAAAAAGATTATGTAAATGCTGAAAGTAATTCCATTAGAGCCTTAAAAATAAGCTTCGCAGAAAGAGATAATTTACTAGCATACAAATGTTATGTTAGTTTGGGAAACTCGCTTTTGGGCTTGAACGATAAAAATAAGGCGATAATTTATTTTAGCAAGGCGGCAAAAGAAGTTGATTATTTAAAAAGTGATCTGCAGTATTTATTATTAAAAGCGCAAGCTAATAATTATCTTGCAAGTACATATATAGAAAAAGAAGAATATCAAAATGCTGTAAAGTATGCAACTGAAGCATTAAAACTTAAGAATCTAAAACAGAATAACTTTGAAATTTATTGCTATTTGAAAAACAACCTGATCTACGCAAACTTCAAATCAAACAAATTAACTTCCGATAATGAATTTTTAAAAATCTTAAAAACAGCAGACAGCATCAACAGCATTCCACTCCAAATTTTTACTAAAATGCATTTGGCAGAATACCATTTAAAAAACAAAAATCTTTCGAGGGCTTTACAATACGGTTCAGAAGCTAGAAGCCAAGCACATCAAACCACTTTTTTTGACGAGGAATTAAAATTACTGTTACTCTTATCGGAAATTGATGTTGCAAATAGCACTTCTTATACGAGAAGGTATATTGCGTTAAGCGACAGTTTGCACAATGTAGAACGTGCCAGCCGAAATAAATTTGCCCGAATTGAATTTGAAACCGAAGAAATAACTGCTGCAAAGAATACCGCCGAAGAGAAAAACACTTTTTTAGAAAATAGAATTTGGGTTATTTCTGGGTTTGGTTTTTTAGGATTACTTGTAATAGTGCTTTGGTTTAGGATGAAATCTCAAAAGTCTAAAACGCGTCAACTGCTATTGGAACAAAAACAGCAGCAAGCCGATGAAGAAATTTACCAATTGATGCTGGACCAACAGCAAAAAATCGAGGAAGGTAAAACGATTGAAAAACAACGTATTTCGTTAGATTTACATGACAATGTTATGGGAAAATTGTCGGCTATTCGGATGAACTTGTATCCAATAATAATGACTTCAGAACTTGAGAATAAGGATGTTTTTTATGATCAACTGAACGACATTCAACAAGTCGAAAAAGAAATAAGAGGCGTGGCTCATGATTTGAATGCCAACTTATTTGCAGAAGATGTTAGTTTTATAGCAGTAGTAAAAGAATTTTTTATAAAAATAAAACAGCATACTGACATCAATTTTGATTTGCAAATAGGAGAAACCATTGCTTGGGAATCGATTAGTTCTACGGTAAAAATTAATATCTATCGCATCATTCAAGAAGCCTTGCAAAATATTGAAAAATACGCAGAAGCGAAAAACGTTTCTGTAACGATGTCGCAAATTGAGAATCAAGTTTATATTGTTATTCTCGATGATGGAATTGGGTTTGATACCAATGCTAAAAAAGAAGGAATCGGGCTTCAAAACATGAAAACAAGAATGGACGAAATTAATGGCACGTTTGCTATTCAATCTAAACTTGGAGCAGGAACCAAAATAAGTTTGATTATTCCCGTGTAAATTAGTATTTTCACAGTCTTAAAATTTATTTTTATGCTGGTGAAAATACTTATGATTGATGATCATCAAATGATGATTGAAGGATATAAAGCTACGTTATCCATCAATAAAAATAAATACATGATTCAAACTACAGATGTCAATACTTGCGAACAAGCATTTCAGGTTATTACCAATCCAGGAAATGAAGATGCTTTTGATATTGTTTTTTTAGACTACAGTTTGCCCGCTTTCCCAGAGCAAAAACTCTTTAATGGTGAAGATATCGCCGTATTGATCAGGAAAAACTGGCCAATTATTAAAATCATCATGTTAACCGCTCATTTTGACTCCATTAAATTATTTACTATTGTCAAAAAAATTGCTCCAGAAGGATTGCTAGTGAAAAGTGATTTTCAACCGCCTCAATTACTAGAAGCTTTTGAATCCGTTCTTAACGGCGGGACTTATTACAGTCCAATTGTTCATGAAAAAACAAAAGAGCGTCTTTTTGAAAAAGGATTATTAGACGACACCGACCGAGAAATTATTAAGTTGATTAATGATGGATTGCAAATTAAATCTATTGCTACTAAAATCAATATTTCTGACGACACTGTTAAAAAAAGAAAAAGCAAAATTAAGGATTTGCTTGGTACTGAAAAAGGAAGTGACGAAGCCATCCTTAAAGAGTGTAAATTATTGGGACTTCTCTAAATTAAATGATATAAAGTACTATGAAAAACGACAGTTTAAAGCTGTCGTTTTTTTTTGAGTAATTTTAAAATAGTTATATTTTTAGCGTTTTTTACACTTTTAGTGTAAAATGAGCTTAAAAAATCATAATATCTTTACATCAATAAAATTAGCAACGAATAAAGGATATTATTAAAAGTGCATTGGAGTTAATTTAACTCGAAAATTAAACTTAAAAAAAATATCACAATTTAAATCATTAAAAACCATAAGCAATGAAATCACTCTTAAATTACAAATGGAAAATACTTTCTATAATCGCACTATCAATAGGAGTTTTTGGTCTTTTTATTATGCCTGAAAAGCTTAATCCTCTATCATTTTTATTGTTTATACCTATTTTGGGATTGAGCTTGAAGCTATTTCGAAAAACCAGTTGTACGTAAAAATTTTAATAATTATGGGAATTCACCTCTTCAATGAGGTTATAAACAATAAAACACTAATCAATTTACACAAATATAACATGAAAAGCACTTCTATGAAATATGTATTACTAATACTTGTTTTGATTTTAATAACTCTTGGGTTTTTTTCCTTAAAAGTCTATTTCTCCATTCAAGAAAACAACAATTATTCCGGGGAACATTTAACCAATGATTTATTCAATTCTTTTATTTATGCAATAGGGCCATTTGTTATTTCGGTTATCGCTTTCCGAAAAAAAATCTTTAGCGATAGTAATTAGAATTTATGTAATCATTTTGATGATTAGAGAACGGAAACGCTCTATTTGAAAGATTGTAGATAAATAAATTTTAAATAAAAAACCTATGAAAAAAAAAGTTATAAAAAGCGCAATTATTTATTTTTTAATGGGTGCGGCAGTTAACGGGCGTGTTTATAAATTAATCAATTATGAAAAATATTCGGACATTATGAAGCATCTAATTGTAATTGCAATAATGATATTTCTCGCTTTACTTTTTTCTTATATCGGGTACAAATTTCAGCAGAAGAAAACGAATGATAAAAAAACTAATATCACAAAAACACAAATTAAAAAATTATACCATGACTCAAATAATAGTATATTTCGTGCTTACAGCAATGTCTTTCATACAAAATGTAATACAGTAATTTAAAACAGCGAAAATCTTACGTATTAAATAAGATTATTGTAATTTTTACAAAGTCAATTCATCCTTTAAATCAAAATTTTTATGCGTAAATTATCATTTTATTTGCTTGCTTTTTTAAGTTTAAGCACCTTTTTAGTTGTAGGTCAAGAAATTAAAACCACAAAAGAAACCAAGACAAGTATAGGTAAATTAAAAGAAAATAAATTGCAAAAGGACGAGTTCCGAATCAATGCTGAAATTACCGGTTTTGAAAATGAAACTCCCGTTATGATTTTAGATGCTTCCAATAATGGCATCATCGATTCTACATCAATCATTAACAATAGTTTTATATTTAGTGGTTCTACAACACAGGCACCAAAAAGCTTTATAATTTACATTCCGCTAGAAAGTGGCGTTAAATATGCCTATATTTTTATGGCAAATGAAACAGTTACTGTAAAAGCCGACATGGCTGATTTCCCAAATAACTTAAAGGTTGAAGGATCTGTTCATCACAAGTTAAAACAAGATTACGACAAAAGTTTGGTAAGTTTTGACAAACAAATGAATGCCAAAAATATTGAAATTAACGAACTTAAAAAAAATAATAATTGGAACGATAGTTTACAAAAAGCTTACTTTGATGAAGGAGGAATTTTGCATACCATTAGTCAAAACCGAATTCAAGCCGAAAAATTGTTTGTTAAAAATAACCTTGACACCTATTACGCGTTAGAAGTATTAAAATACAAGAAAAGTGAATACAGCGATAAAGAGCTTAAAAAGCTTTTTTCAAAATTTGAAAAAAATATTCAAGCTACGGCTAATGGTAAAGCCATTCAAACGTATTTAGATAATCCAGCAATTGAAGTGGGAGATCGCTTTGTTGATTTTGAAGCGATAAATAAAGACGGTAAATCTCAAAAGTTTTCAGCATCTTTTGATGGGAAAAAATTTGTTCTTTTGGACTTTTCCACACCTACCTGTCCCAATACTCGTGAAGCACTTCCAGCGATTAAGGAATTAGACCAAGAAATGACAAATCAGTTAAATACGGTAACCTTTTACACACAAAATAATCCAGAGCACTTTACTTATTTAACCACAATGCAAAGCCAATCATGGCAAATGCTATGGACAGAAAAGGGAAATGAAGGATTTCCTTATGTACGTTACCGAGTAAATGCAACCCCAACTTACTTATTATTCAGTCCTCAAGGTAAATTAATAGAGCGGTGGTCGGGTTATAAAAAAGGGAATTACGACGACACTACGATTAAAATCAAAAATTTAATGCAGAATAAATAATTTCTTATTATCAACAAGGTTTTAAATTGATTAAATATCATGAAAAAAATATTTTTATTACTAATTATCGTCAGCTTTTTTGGCTGCAAATCATCGTTAATGAACTATGCTTTAGAAAAAAAAGGGATGTATGATGACAAGTTAAAAATGCGTGAATTCACGAGAGATAGTGCTAAAATCGTATTTTTTGAAATGGCTCATATTGGCACTAGTTTATACTATGAAGATGTTAAATTAAAAATTGATTCATTGGATAAACAAAATTTTTATTTTTATTTGGAATTAATCAAAGGAGCTGAAAGCAGTGATTCAATTCGAAGAAAATTTATAAAGATAACAGGCATAGCCTTTCAAAAAGAGGGATACATGGGGTCTTTAGATTCAATTTTTACATCGAAAGGAATTAAACTAAAAAAGGAGTTAATTAGTCAGCCAAAATATGCTACGCAAGGTTTAACTGATACTAATAGTGCAAATGTTGATGGGTCTTTAAATGATATTATTAATTATTATGAAATTAAATATCAACCTATAATTCTCGAAGCGTGTGATTATGAAGTTTCTCTATATGAAGTGCCAAAATGTCCCTCAACATTAAAGAAAGAAATCCGTGATGATATTATCTTAAATTTTAGAAACAATCATGTGCTTGAAAATCTTTCAAAAGAAAAAAGACAAAAAATAGCAATTATTTATGGCAAAGGACATTTAAAAGGCATCACAGAAGGATTGCTAGAAATGGGATATCAAGAAGTTGTTTCAAAATAAGAGGTTTTCTAAAAGTGCAGTTCGATGAAAAAACGAGATAAATTTGAAGTTTCTCACCCCACATCATATTTCATTTTCCTTAAAATCCGCATCACTTCCTTAAAAGCAACGTAAACTATTTTATTTTCAGCAGCTTTCAACAATGGTTTTGCTGCAATCAATTGCTCTTTTGCGTCTTCAAATCCGTTTAGGTAACAGATCATTAATGTTGCTGGAACATTTTCTAAATCCTTTAATTCGCGATGCGATAATGCAAAACCTTTCTGCATTTTGGCAAGCAAAGCCAAATTCGAATTATAAATGTGAAAAAGCATTTTCTTATTGAATTCTGGTGGTGCAAAAAGCATTTCTCGGTCAATTTTATAATACCCGTTTTCCTGAAATTGTATCGATACGCGTTCCAAAGGATAAAAACTGGTTTTGTCATTCAATCCCAAAGAAACATATTCGGTAATCGTAAATTGGTCGTCGTCAAATTCAATTTGAACATCGTCTAAAACGGAGTAAAACAATTTAATCTGTTCGTTAATCAATTCAATGTCGACACGAGAATAAAAAGTTTGCCCTTTGACTTTCTTCGGAATTCCAGCCCAACAAAGCACAAATAATTCTTTGAAAACTTTGTACTTCGGGTGCATGTTTTTATGCCGATGGTTCATAAAATCCATGACTCCATCCAAAGTGTCGCCAATGCTATTTCTAGAATTATTTTCAATACTTAAAACCGTTGCTTCGTTCTGACTGTTTTTCGTAAATCCAAATTCAGTCGGTTTTGTATTACTTCCAATTCTAATGAAAACCGATTGAGCCGGAATTGTATGAATTCCTTTTTTGAAAAAAGAAACTAAAGCATTTGGTTGAATCGTCACCAATCCAATCACTTTGTCTTTCGAAAGATTAGGAAATTGAATGTTTTCATATTGAATTTTCGGTGGATGTTCTAAAAAAGCATTGACCAAATTCTGAATCCGACTGTCGTCAAAAAAATCATCGCCTACAATCTCATTATCATGGTCTTCAACTCCCACAACAATGTAAGAATTGTTCGTGGGATTCGAATTCGACAAAGCACAAATGTGTTTCAAAAACTTGGCTTTCCCCTCATGTGTATGCAAATTCAACTGTCGTTTTTTGTCATAAAAACTATTCTCGTCATTATGAGCAAGCAAATTTTTAATCAAAAGACGTTTGTTAATCATTGTTTTGGAGATGGTTTTACCACAAATTTCCACTAATTAATTTGTGATAATTTGCGTAATTTGTGGTTGAAATTTATTCTTATTTAAGTCCTGTAAGGTTTCTAAAACCCTGTAGGATTGAGATGCTCTAACGATTAAAATCTGTACAATCTATGTAAAATTCATTTTTAAAATTGCTTATTCACAATAGTAGAAGAAGCTTGGTCCACACTCATAACCACTAAATCAGCAATATTCACATGATAAGGTCGTGAAATCACAAAGTGAATGATATCTGCAATATCTTCCGGTTGCAAAGGTTTGAAACCTTTGTAAACTTGACCTGCTCGTTCAGAATCGCCTTTAAAGCGAACTTCTGAAAATTCCGTTTCCACCATTCCCGGATGAATCGCACCCACACGAATTCCAGTGCCATTCAAATCCATTCGCATACCTTGATTTATAGCATCAACAGCATGTTTTGTGGCACAATACACATTGCCTTTTGGATATACTTCTTTCGCAGCCGTCGAGCCAATATTGATAATATGTCCACTTTTTCGCTCCAACATTTGCGGAATTACCGCTTTGGAAACATATAACAATCCTTTAATATTAATATCAATCATCGCATCCCAATCTTCCGTCGAACCGTCCTGAATCGTATCCATTCCATGAGCATTTCCCGCATTATTGATTAAAATATCAATTTGCGAAAAAGTTTCTGGTAAGGATTTCATACTTTCCAAAAGCATATTCTGATTTCTGACGTCAAACTGCAACGAATGCACTTCCGTAAATGCACTCAACTCTTTTTCTAATTCCTGCAAACGGTCGTGCCGTCTTCCGCAAAGAATAATTCTATAGTTATTTTGTGCTAAAATTCGGGCAGTTGCACGACCAATTCCACTTGTCGCACCGGTAATTAAAACTGTTTTCATTTTAAATATTTATTGTTTTTCTCCTGCAAGGTTTTCAAAACCTTGTAGGTGTTTTTATTTTTTGTTATAAGTCTTAAAAAGAATTTTTTATGAAATAGGCTTTCTGTAATCAACTACGAAATCCAAGTTTCTTCCATTTTAATAATTCTCCATTTTCTGTTTACATTCTTGATGAATACTTTACCTCCATATCCACATAATCTACCGCAAAGAAAAGCAACATCTAAAACTCCATTTTCTCTTTTTTTATCAAATTTTATTCCTGAAACAGTCAATATTCCTGAAAAGTTAAAATTATATTTTACTTCAAAAATGTTTTTTTTATCAAATTCATTTATGTTTTTGAGTTTAAATTTTCCATTCAACGTTATTTGTTCAAATTTTAAAACATAGGGTTTTCTTTTGTCGACTGTTAGCCTTTCCTGTAAAGTGTCTTTGGTGAAATAACTGTCTTTTATTATCGCATCTTCTAATTCAAAAGGTAAAATTTTAGGGTCAAAAGCAATAATAATTTCTGAAGTATCTTTTTCTATTTCTTTAAGTTTGCTTTTCCAATCTTTAAATTTTTGAATTTCCACAAGTGTTGCTTTTGTTGTATCCGTTCTTACATAATTCCCATTCTTGTCAAAAATAAGTTGTCCATACTTTGGAGGAGGATTGTGATATACTCGTATATCAACACAATACGAATCAACAATAGCGGGCAAAATTTCAGATAAAACCTTTTCATTTAGCCCCATATCATCTATATTTTTTCTACAACCAGAAAAAATGATAATTAGTAGTATTGATAAAATTTTATAAAATTTACTCATTTAAAATTTAAGACTATTTCGATTAAAAAGTATATTTATTAAATCATACCTACAAGGTCGAAAAAAGACCTTGCAGGAATAATTTTAATCTGCGAAAATTCGTGATAATCTGTGTAAAAAATCTAATTAAGCAATCCGATGTCCCATACTTTCACTCCAAATCGCAAACCAATCTTCTTGTTCCAAAACCATTTCTGTTGCTTTATGAATATTCTGCAAACGACCTGTGTTTACTGTTCCAGCAAGCGGAATAATATTCGCTGGATGTTTTAAAATCCAAGCTAACAAAATCATGTCGCTTCCCACTTCATATTTCTCTACCAAACGGGCCAACAATTTTTTCAAATCTCGAGTCTGTTTTGTGTCTTCTCTAAAAACAGTTCCCAATGGATTCCAGGCCATCGGTTGAATGCCTTGAATTTGCATATAATCCAAACTTCCGTCTGTCATCGCTTCAAAATGAGTAGCCGAAAACTGTATTTGATTGTAATTTACTTCAACTTTAGAACGTAATAATTCCGTTTGGGAAGTAGTAAAATTCGAAACACCAAAATCCAAAATTTTCCCCTCTTTTTTTAATTGAGTTACTGCTTCAGCCACTCCGTCAACGTGCATTAATGGATTTGGTCGGTGAATTAATAACGCATCTAGATAATCAGTTTGTAAATTTTTCAACGAAGCATCAACCGATTGAATCATGCTTTCTTTTGAAGATTCGTATTGTTTGACTTGCGTCGAATTTGGAGCCGGCTTAATCATCCCGCATTTTGAAATCAGTTGGATTTTTTCGCGGCTGATTTTACTTGTTTTGAATGCTTTTCCAAAGTCGGTTTCTGTGGTGTAATCGCCATAAATCGCAGCGTGGTCAAACGTGGTAATTTTATTTTCAACACAAACGTTGATGATGTTTGCCATTTCAGAAGTAGAAAGTTTTTTGTCCCAACTTCCCCAATTCATAGTTCCTGCAATAATGCGTGAAAATCTTGAGTTCATAAGTATTTGTTTTATTTTTTACATGTACAGGTTATCGCTTCATTTACAACGTTTTTCCAATATTCAAAGGAAATTTATCGCGATTTCCCACTATCTTTTTTAAAGTTCTTAAATTTATAAAAACAAAATCACAATACACACTTAAAGGCCGATGTTTGTTGCAAGTTTTAACCAATTATTAACATCGAACTCCTAAAAATTTTTTCAATTTGCGTCGTAATATTCATACACTGAAAGTTACCCTAACAATATAGATACGATGGAAGAAAATACGACTACGTTAGACATTAGAGCAATTAATGAAAAGATAGAACGCGAAAGTGCATTTATCGACTTGCTGAACATGGAAATGAACAAAGTCATTGTGGGTCAAAAACACATGATTGAACGATTACTTATTGGACTTTTAGGTCAAGGACATATCTTACTTGAAGGTGTTCCGGGATTGGCAAAGACGTTAGCAATTAACACGTTATCTCAAGCAATTGACGCTTCATTCAGCAGAATCCAATTTACACCTGATTTACTTCCAGCCGATGTTGTTGGAACAATGATTTACAATATAAAAGCCAACGAATTTTCGATTAAGAAAGGACCTATTTTTGCCAATTTCGTTTTAGCAGATGAGATTAATCGTGCTCCAGCAAAAGTGCAATCCGCTTTATTAGAAGCGATGCAGGAAAAGCAAGTCACTATTGGCGACACAACATTTAAGTTAGACCGTCCGTTTTTAGTTTTGGCTACGCAAAATCCAATCGAGCAAGAAGGAACTTATCCGTTGCCAGAAGCTCAAGTCGACCGTTTTATGTTGAAAACGGTAATCGATTATCCAAAAATGGAAGACGAAAGAATGGTGGTGCGTCAAAATTTAAAAGGTGCTTTCGAAAAAGTAAATGCGGTAATTTCTGTAGAACAAATTGTTCGTGCTCAAGCAGCCGTTCGTGAGGTGTATATGGATGAAAAAATTGAGAAATACATTCTGGATATTATTTTCGCAACGCGTTATCCAGAACAATATAAATTGGAAAGCCTGAAACCCTTAATCAGTTTTGGAGCTTCGCCACGTGGAAGTATCAATTTGGCTACAGCCGCAAAATGTTATGCATTCATCAAACGTCGAGGTTATGTAATTCCAGAAGATGTTCGAGCGGTAGTTCACGATGTTTTACGTCACAGAATAGGAATTACCTATGAAGCAGAAGCTGAAAACATCACTTCAATGGATATCATTAATAAGATCATCAACGAAATTGAAGTTCCCTAAAAATTTTTGATTTCTGATTTTTGATTCTAGAACCATTCTGAAATCATAAATCGTAAACCATAAATCGAAAATCAAAAGATGGAAACAAAAGACCTGTTAAAAAAAGTACGAAAAATCGAAATCAAAACCCGAAGATTGAGCAATCACATCTTTTCGGGAGAATACCATACGTCGTTTAAAGGACGAGGAATGACTTTTTCGGAAGTGCGACAATACCAATATGGCGACGACATTCGAGCCATTGATTGGAATGTAACGGCTCGTTATAATGAAGCACACGTCAAAGTTTTTGAGGAAGAACGCGAGTTGACCATGATGTTGATGGTGGATATTAGTGGCTCTTCTGAATTTGGAACGAAAAATGCGTTAAAAGAAGATATTGTAACGGAAATTGCTGCAACAATGGCTTTTTCTGCTACGCAAAATAACGACAAGATTGGATTGATTTTATTTTCAGACCAAATTGAACTCTACATTCCACCGAAAAAAGGAAAATCACACGTGTTGCGAATCATTCGGGAATTAATTGAATTTCAACCCAAAAGCAATAAAACCGATGTCGCTCAAGCCTTGAAGTTTTTGTCAAGTACACAAAAAAAGAAGGCAATTGTATTTTTGATTTCTGATTTTATGGCAGAAGATTATGAGCATACGTTGAAAATTGCTTCTAAAAAACACGACATTATTGGTATTCGCGTATACGACGTTCGTGAAGAATCAATTCCAAATTTGGGTGTTGTTCCCATGCTCGATGTAGAAACGGGAAAAGTGGAATTAATAAACACCGGCTCAAAACAAGTCCGACTGAATTATGAAAAGCACTACCACGAGAAAGTCAAATATTTCAAAGAAACCTTTAGTAAATGTGGTGCTGGTGCAGTAAGTTCTAGGGTGGATGAAAGTTATGTAACTAAATTATTAGGATATTTTAAATCGCGTTAATCCAGCGAAACACTATTTTTAAATAGATGAAAATCAAATTATATATTTTATTATTGCTTTGTACCAATGCGCTTTTTGCACAAAAAGTGACAACTTCCATTGATACTACTCAAAACAAAATTGGAGCGCAATTCAATCTGACGTTGAAGGCCGAAGTGGATACAGCGACACAAGTAACTTTTCCTGCTGCAAAAAATTTCGGTTTTTTGGAAGTAATTCGGTCGTATCAGATTGATACAATTAAAAATGGCGGTCGATACGAATTGATCAAAAAATACGGATTGACACAGTTTGATTCGGGTAAATATACCATTCCGTCCTTGAAAGTGTTGTTTGGCAAAAACGTTTTGTTTTCTGATTCTTTATCAGTTACAGTTCAAAATGTTGCGGTTGATACGTTGAAACAGAAGATGTACGAAATCAAACCGATTGCAAAAGCAGAAAGTTCTTCGTCATGGATTTGGAAATGGATTCTTGGATTCTTACTGATTGTTGGAATTGCTGCATTGATTTATTTTCTAATGAAAAAATTTCAGAAGAAGAAAATGGAAGCCGTTGTGTACAAATCTCCAATTGAGAAAGCAACCAATTTGCTTAATAATTTGGAACAAAGAGAATTGTGGCAAAAAGGAGCGGTTAAAGAATATTACAGCGAATTAACGGACATTGCTAGAAATTATATTGAAGAAGCTATTGAAATTCCTGCGATGGAAAGCACTACTTCAGAATTAATCGAAGCTTTGCGCAAAGCTTCGATGAAAAAGAAAATGAAGCTTTCGCCTGAAATTTTGGAAAATCTAGAACGTGTTCTGAAACAAGCGGATTTAGTAAAATTTGCCAAATCAAAGCCACTGGATTTTGAAATTGCAGAAGATAAAAAGAAAATTGAAAAAACGATTCTCACGCTAGACAACGCTATTCCAGAAGTGGTAGAAGACGAAGGTGATATTTTAAACGAAGCCCAACGTCAGAAATTAATCAAACAGAAATTACGCAAGAAAAAAATGACGCGCATTATTCTTTCCATAGTAGCGGTTATTGTATTGCTTTTTGGAACAGCCGTTTTCTTCATTGCTACCAAAGGATTTGCTTACTTACAAGACAATATTCTTGGTCATCCGACTAAAGAATTAGCAGAAGGCGAATGGGTTACAAGTGAATATGGCGATCCAGGAATTCGCATTGAAACACCTAAAGTTTTGCAGCGCGTGGATGTTAAAAAGACATTGCCCAAAGAAGCATTTGCTATTATAAAGGACATGCAAACCTTTAGTTATGGAAGTTTGATGAGTAATTTCTCGGTATCCATTTCTACTTTGCAATACAAAAAAGAAACGCAAATCGATTTGAAAACAACGGTTGAAGCCGTAGTGCAGATCTTTGAATCTCAAGGAGCTAAAAATATTATTGGCGACCAGGGCGAATTTACAACGCCTGAAGGAATTAGTGGTGTTAAGGGATATGGAACTTTCACTATTCTAAATCCAATAGATAAGAAAAGCTACGAAATGTATTATGAAACAATAGTTTTTGCACAAGACGGCGGATTACAGCAAATTAATATTGTTCAGAAACAAGGAGATAAATATGCAAAAGAAATTTCGGAACGCGTTTTAAACTCGGTTGAACTTAAAAGAGATAACAAATGATGACAAATGTAACTTTTTTAAATCCCGGTTTCTTTTGGTTGTTTTTAGTAATTCCCATTGCGATTGCTTGGTATTTTTGGACGCGAAACAACCAATCGGCAACGTTGAAAATGAGTTCGCTAAAAGGTTTTTCAAACTCTAAATCCATGTTGGGAAAATTAAAGCCAATGTTGTTCGTCATGCGAATTTTAGCTTTGTCGGCTTTGATTGTAGCGATGGCTCGACCAAGAACGGTTGATATCAGCAGTCAAACTAAAACCACAAAAGGAATTGATATTGTTTTGGCCATTGACGTTTCAAGTAGTATGTTAGCTAAAGATTTAAAGCCAAACCGAATGGAGGCGTTGAAAGAAGTGGCTTCCAATTTTGTGGAATCCCGACCAAACGACCGTATAGGATTGGTTTTATATGCAGGTGAAAGTTATACTAAAGTGCCTGTAACGAGTGATAAATCGGTAGTAGTGGATGGTTTAAAAGGGATCAAATTTGATAATGTGTTGCAAGACGGAACGGCAATTGGAACTGGATTGGCAACGGCCATAAACCGTTTGAAAGACAGTAAAGCCAAAAGTAAAGTGATTATTTTGCTTACTGATGGTGTGAATAACTCGGGAACCATTGAACCAGAAACGGCTTCAGATATTGCAAAAGAATTTGGGATAAAAGTTTATACCATCGGTTTAGGAAGTAATGGAATGGCTCAATATCCGTATTCCATCGCGGCAAATGGCGATTTTATTTTCAGAATGATGAAAGTGGAAATAGACGAACAATTGATGAAAAACATTGCTAAAAATACAGGTGGAAAATACTTTAGAGCAAGTTCAAATTCAAAATTGGAAACCATTTATAACGAAATCAATAAATTGGAAACCACAGAAATCGAAGAATTGAAATTCTACGATTACGATGAAAAATACCGACCGTTTTTGATTTTCGCAGGACTATTATTGTTGCTCGAAGTAGGATTAAGAAATACAGTTTACAGAAGTTTTATTTAAAATTTCGATTAGTAAAAACACAATGGAATTAGACGAAAAAAAATATTTATACCTTTTGATTATGCTACCAATTTTGGTAGTAATTTTCTTGTATAATTTGTATTGGAAAAGGAAAAAACAACGCGAGTTTGGCGAAATAGCGTTATTCAAACAATTGACACCAGAGCGATCATTGTTCAAATCAGTTTTGAAATTCGTGATTTTACTGTTGGCTTTCGCTTGTTTGATTATCGCTTTGGTCAATCCGAAAATCGGAACCAAATCGGAAACGGTACAAAGGGAAGGAATTGACATTGTTTTTGCGGTTGACGTTTCTAAAAGTATGCTTGCAGAAGACATCGCACCGAACCGTTTGGACAAAACCAAGCAGATTATTTCGCAAATTATCAATGAATTGGGAGCGGATCGAATTGGCGTTGTGGCATATGCCGGAAGTGCTTTTCCCGTTTTGCCTTTGACAACCGATTATGGTGTAGCCAAAATGTTTGTGCAAAGTATGAATCCAGGAATGGTTTCCTCTCAAGGAACTTCATTGGAAGATGCCATCAGAATTTCAGAAAGCTATTTTGATGAAGACAGTAAAACGAGCAAATTGGTCATTTTAATTTCAGATGGAGAAGATCATTCTGAAGGAGCCAAAACTTCAGCAGAAGAAGCAGTGAAAGCGGGTTTGAAAATACTAACAATTGGTGTTGGAACTGAAAAAGGAGGTCCAATTCCGCTGAAAAGAAATGGCGTTGTGGAACGTTTTCAGCGCGACCGTCAAAATGAAGTGGTGATTACCAAACTAAATGCAGCCAATTTGCAAGAAATTGCCAAAGCAACAAAAGGGAAATACATCAATGGCAGAAGTACCAAAGAAGTGGTTGATTTTGTTAAAAATGCGTTGGAAAACATTGAAAAAACGGAATTTGAATCAACGCAATTTACCGACTTTAATTCGCAATTTCAGTGGTTTTTAGGTTTTGGTATGTTGTTGCTTTTTGCAGATATTTTCTTGTTGGAAAAGAAAACAAGCTGGTTGAGAAAGATGAATTTATTTAACGAAGAAAAAACTAAAAACTAAAAACTAAAATGATGACTTATAAAAGTATAGTTGTAGTCGTGGTAGTTCTTTTTTCTTTGGTAGTGAAAGCACAGGAAAAGGATAAGAATTTGCCAGAAGGAAATACCGCCTTTACAGAAAAAAATTATGGGGATGCAGAAACCAATTACCGTATTTCGGCGTCTAAATTTCCAAAAAAAGCAGATGCGTATTACAATTTAGGTAACACGATCTATACCATAAATCAGCCTGCTGAAGCAAAATTTGCTTATGAAAATGCCATTAATAATGCTACGACAAGGACGGCCAAACATAAGGCTTTCCATAATCTTGGTAATGTTTTGATGAAGGAGAAAAATTATCAAGCAGCGGTTGGAATTTACAAACAAGCATTGATCAACAATCCTGCGGATGAAGAAACGAGATATAATTTTGCTTTGGCAAAGAAGATGTTGAAAGAAAATCCGCCAAAAGACGACAAGAAAAACGATAAGGAAAAAGACGAGAAGAAGGAGCAAGACAAAAAAGAAAAAGAAGACAAAAAAGACGGCGACAAAGATAAGAACGACAATAAAGGCGATAAAGACAAAGATAAAAAAGACGAAGGTAAAAATGAGAAAGACGACAAAGGCGACGGAAAAAAGCCAAAAGAAAGTCAGATTTCCAAGCAACGCCTCCAGAATTTGCTTGACGCGGTAAATAATGATGAGAAAAAAGTGCAAGAAAAAGTGAATGCACAAAAGGTAAAAGGAAAACCCGTAGAAACCGATAAAGATTGGTAAGCAAATTGTAATTACAAAAATATAAGTCAGAAAATGAAGAAGTTACTTCTGTTATATATATTCTTTTTTAGCATAACTGCTTTTGCTCAAGTAGAATTTGAGGCAAATGTCAGCAAGAATGCGCTGGGATTGAACGAGCGCTTGCGTATTGATTTTACGATGAATGCAGATGGCGATAATTTTACACCGCCTGATTTTGACGGATTTCGTGTGGTTAATGGTCCAATGCAGCAAGTGAGTCAGTCGTGGGTCAACGGAAAAGTGACGTTTAACAAAAGTTATTCGTATTTTTTATTGCCTACGCGAAAAGGAAACTTAACCATCAATCAAGCGAGTATTGAGATCAATGGCCAGACGTACAAAACTTCTCCGGTAAAAATTAATGTAGGTGCTGCAATAGACATTCCAAAAAATCCACAAGATGCGCCACAAATTTCGGCAGACGACGCCATTCATCTTGTTGCGGAAGTTTCCAAAGTAAATCCGTACATCAATGAACCCATTACGGTGGTGTATAAGTTGTATTTCAGTTATAATATTGGAATTACTAATTGGCGCGAACTGGACAAACCAAAATACAACGATTTCTGGAGTCAAAACATTGACATGAAGCAGTTGAAAGTGGAGGAAGGAACCTATAACGGCGAGAGAGCTCGCGTAGTTACCTTGCGAAAAACGGTTTTATATCCGCAAAAATCGGGTAAATTATCCATTGAGCCTTTGTCTATGGATGTTGATTTAGAATTGCCTACCAATCGCCGAAATTTCTTCGGACAAGTATTGACAACGCAATCTAATAAACGGGTTTCGGCTGGAGCCAAAATCATAAACGTAAAACCGTTACCTGAAAATGGAAAACCAGCAGATTTTACAGGTGCTGTGGGGAATTTTAAGTTTGAAGCAATTCCATCAAAAACTACGTTGAAACACGGTGAAAGTTTAGATTTGAAAGTGGTGGTTTCAGGAACAGGAAACTTAAAATTATTTGATTTACCCAAACCAGTTGTTCCCACTGCATTGGAAATGTATGATGCCGTTCATAAAGAAAATGTAAATTCACCTTTGAGTGGAATGACAGGTTCAATCTCGGACAGTTATACCATTATACCGCAGTTTAAAGGTGAATATCCAATCAAACCAATGACCTTTTCGTATTTTGACTTGAATTCAAAAACGTATAAGACCATTTCTTCACCAGAGATCATGGTTAAAGTATTGGATGGTCCGGAAAGTACGGAAGCAGTTGCAACCCAAAATCCAACGGATACTTCCACTAAAAAAGCGATTACAGCAAATTCTACATTTGAGTTTATCAAGTTAAAAACAAATTTGAAGTCAAATAAGCAAGAAGACTTTTTTGGTAGTTCGCTATTTTATGGTTTACTATTATTTCCGTTTTTGTGCATTCCAGTTTTAATGATTTTTAGAAGTAAAAAAGAAGCACGAGACGGCGACGTAGCTGGAAATCGCATTCGTCGTTCAAATAAATTGGCTAAAAAATATTTGTCCGAAGCGAAGCAGCAAATTCAAAATAAAGAATTGTTTTACATCGCCTTGGAAAAAGCATTGCATAATTTCTTGAAAGCCAAATTACATATTGAAACTTCAGAGATGAGTAAAGAGACGATTCGAACCCTTTTATTGGAACGAAAAGCAAATGAGGAAACGGTTTCTCAATTTATCAAACTGGTTGAAAACTGTGAACTTGCACGTTATGCTCCGTCATCAAGTAGTGCTATCGAATCCGATTTTGATAAAGCCGTTGGATTGATTTCTGAATTAGAAAAACAAATAGTGTAAGACTATGAGACATTTATTTTATATATTTCTATTGCTTCCGCAACTATTTCTTGCCCAAACCGGTTTTGAAAAAGGAAATGAACTGTACCGTAAAAATCAATTTCAAGAGGCAGCTCAAGCCTATGAAGCAGTTTTAAAAACCAATAAGCAATCAGCAGAATTGTATTTCAACTTGGGGAATTCATATTACAAACTCAATAAGGTTGCACCAGCGATTTATAATTTTGAAAAAGCTCTGTTGCTAAAACCAAATGACAAAGAAATTTTAAACAATCTTGCTTTCGCACAAAAACTCCAGATTGATGAAGTAAAAGAAGTTTCTGAAGTAGGTTTTGAAAAAGCTTTAACGAATTTAACTTCGTCCAGACACTATGATTCGTGGGCTTGGGTAGCGGTTTTTGGGTCGTTTTTTATTCTGTTGTTCTTTATTGGGTATTATTTTTCTTACAAGACTATTTTGAAGCGCATATTTTTTGGCGGAATGTTTCTGTCGGGAATTGTACTACTATTAGCGCTATTTGCCGCCGTTGCAGAAAAAAACAATGATGAATTATTTCGTCCTGCAATCGTTTTTGATGAGATAGTTGCTGTAAAAGCGGAGCCTAAAACGGATAGTGCAGACGCCTTTACGTTGCATGAAGGAACAAAAGTTGAGGTTATAGAAAACCTGGACAATTGGAGACGAATTGCGCTTCCTGACGGATCGGATGGTTGGATTAGGGCGAGTTCTATAAAAGAATTGAAGTAGTTTTATTTGCCATACCACGGTTGAGACCGTAGCCAATTTTCGAGTATTGGTGGGAAATTTTAACTTCAATAATTATCTATTATCGCGCTAAAATATCGCCCACGGTTTGAACCGTGGGATTTTGTAAATAGAAAATTCAAGCTAGTGCGAGCGTCTCGCTCGTACCCATAATTATTAGATTGAATATTTATATATTGGTTGTTGTCACGAGCGGGACGCTCGCGTTAGCATAAGCAGTGTAAGATAATTAAAGTAACTTTACGCCAACCTCAATTCCAGAAAATGAACTTTGATGATTTAGAATACATTTCAATAAACAATCAAACGATTGCTTTTCCAAAGCATTTTCATGAAACCTTCTGTATTTCGCTCATTCATCAAGGAACGGAACAAATCGATTTTGAAAACCAAAGTTTGTTTAGCGAAGCGGGAAGTATCTCGATTACAAATCCATTTGAAGTCCATTCGAACCCAATAACCGACATCAATTTTCCTTTGAAATTTGACACGATTTACATCTCAAATGAGGTAATGAAAACGGCTTTGGATGGAAAAAACATCATCTTTCTCAATAGAAAAATAAACAGTAAAAAAGCAAATTTCCTTTTTGTGGAACTGAGAAATGCTATTGATACAAAAAATGCAATCAGTATTGAGTTTTGCTTAAGGCAATTTGCAAAAAGTTTAAAAGCATATGCTGAAGAAAACAAAAATGAATATTGTGCTTTGAATTTCGATAGTTTTAAAGAAATTAATACCTACATAGAACGTCATATTTTTACTAAATTCTGTTTGGATGACTTGGCCGAAAGGGCACATATTAATAAATTTGGCTTTGCGAAAAAGTTTAAATCATCAACAGGAATGACTCCGATGAATTATATTTTGATGAAGAAAATATTTTCAAGCAAAAAGTTAATCGGTTCTAATTCAGACATTACGGACATTGCTTATCAATACAACTTTACCGATTTAGCTCATTTTTCTAAAACTTTTAAGCGATTTATTGGAGTTTCGCCAAAGAAATACAAGGAAAGTCTTACTTCTAAAATTTAATAGTCAACATTATACAAGTGCTTTTCTGGCTATACGATTACATTTGAAAAATAATTCGACTCAAATGAAAATCACAACGCTCTTATTCGTTTCCTTTATCCTATTTTCAAACCTAGCAATTTCACAATCCGTTGACGACGCTTTTTCGCAGAAGAAAATGCGTAAAGATTTGGCGGTTTTCAAAGAAATTCGACTAAAAGCCAATTCAGGTCTTTACAAATACAGAACAACCCAACAAATTGACAGCATCTATTCTTGGGCTGATGCTGAAATTGAGCAACTTTCTACTTACAGGGATTTCTATAATTTAATTTCAACATTGACTGATTTCGAAGGCAGTTTGCACAACGATACTTCTGTTCCTGATAGAATTTGGCAGAATTTACGCAGCGAAAAATCGGGCTATTTTCCTTTGCCTATAAAATGCATTGAAGAGAAATGGATTATAAATTATGAAAACGGAGCGATTCCTTTAGGTGCTGAAATTGTATCCATCAATGAAATTCCATTCAAAGAGGTGATTTTGAATTTATATAAATATTACACCACGGATGGCGAAAACCTTACGGGAAAAAAAATTGGGATACGAACCCATTTTTCTCGCTATTTCCGACTCAATTATGGTTTGAAAGAGGAATTTATAGTGCGTTATAAATTGCAAAAATCATCGGAAATCCTGACCAAAACAATAGCAAGTGTAAGTCATAGCAATTACTACAAGAACCTTCAAAACCGATATTCCAAGAGCTTTGACGATATTTATTATGCTACTTTGACTGAAAAGCAAAAATATAATTTCAAGAAAATCGATTCGGAAACTGGGAAGTTGACCATTTATACTTTTGATATGGGAGACGAAAAGGCGGTAGAACATTTAAACTATGTGAAATTTCTAGACAGCATTTTCATTCGATTAAAAGACGAAAACATAAAAAATTTAATCGTGGATGTTCGGCAAAATGGAGGAGGAACCGACCCAAATGACATCGTCACCTATTCTTATTTGACCCAAAGAAATTTTCAGGAAAATAAGAAAGCGTGGATTAGTTTCAAGAAAATTCCGTTGTTGAAGTATTACAATATTGGTGCTCCAAAATTCATTCGTCCCTTTGGAGTTGGGAAATACAACAAAGAGTTTCAAGAGATTTTTCCGGTAGAAGTGGACAATCGCTTTTATCAAGATGAAAACAGCAACGACCGTAAAATTTGGACACCAAACAAAAATGCTTTTAATGGAAATGTCTATTTATTAGTGAGTCCGGCAATTGCTTCAGCAGGAAGTTTGTTTGCAGCAATGCTAGCGGGAAATGAAAACACAATAACCGTTGGCGAAGAAACAATGGGTGGCTATCACGGTCATAACGGTCACACGTCTTTGGAATATAAATTGCCAAAATCAAAAATTGTTACGCAATTTTCTGTCGTTAATTTGGAACAAGATGTGCCCAAAAAAGACAATCAATTGCTAAATCGCGGCATTATTCCGGATTATAAAGTGATTCAAACGTATGAAGATTATTTAAAACAAGAAGACACACAGCTGGAATTTGTTTATGATTTAATTAATTCTAAATAACACCACGGTTAAAACCGTGGCCAATCTTAGTGTTTGGAAAGAAATGGACTTATGATTTAGCAAAAAAATTAGAGATAACAATTTGTTATTACGCTGAAATATCGCCCACGGTTTCAACCGTGGGATTTTGTAATGAATAAGGATATAAATAGAACAGTGATTTAATGGAAAATCTTTACGGTTAACTATTTATTATCACGCTAGAATATCGCCCCCAGTTTTAAACGTGGGGTGTTATAACTAAAAAACTATCAAGATTATTTAACGCAAACGGATACACAACTGAATTTTGTTTATGATTTAATTAATTCTAAATAACACCACGGTTAAAACCGTGGCCAATCTTAGTGTTTGGAAAGAAATGGACTTATGATTTAGCAAAAAAATTAGAGATAACAATTTGTTATTACGCTGAAATATCGCCCACGGTTTCAACCGTGAGATTTTATAATTAGAAATATTCTATCTCTCTTCTTTACTAGGATAAAACTCATCAAACCAACTTTCCAAAACGGGATATAATTTCCCAGAAACTTCTAAGGTCGGATAATATAAAGTAGAATCAATTAATTGATCCTTCGAAACAAAGTCCATTTTGGAATTCATTTTATTAAAAAAGTGTAGTGCGACACTCATGACGAGAATCGTTTTCAATAAGCCAAAGAATGCTCCAGCAAATTTGTTTACCAAGCTCATTCCTACAAACTTTGCCACCGTTGTCATAAATTTTGCTAGGATTGAGAGTCCAACAATTACTGCTATAAAGGTCAATGCAAAAGCAGAAATCTGAATCGTTTTTGGCGACCATGAAACATGTGAACTTATAAAAACTTGCGCAACAGAGGAAAATTTCAATGCAAGGTAAATTCCCAGAATTAACGAAAAGAGTGAAGCCAGCTCAATAAAAAAGCCGTTCCTGAAGCCGCGAATCAATCCGTATAAGAGAAAACAGCCTAAAATGATGTCGATAGTTTGCATAGTAAAAAATCTTTAGGCAAGATAGGTACTTTTGTAGAAAAACCAAAAGCAACGACGTATCTTTGTAGCTACAATTTCACAGAAGCAAAGCTGCTTCTTTTCAATATAAAACTATAATGTCAAGAGATATACAACTTAAAGAGCGTTGGGAAAATTTAGTCGCCAAACTTTCAGACCAATTTTCACAAGGCGAAGATTTAGATTTAGATGCCATAATATACCTTATAGGTATTCAAGAATTGGGGAAAGTACATGATAAATTCCCTAAAGACGAGAAATTAAATTTAATGCACATTGCCATTTGCAGATTGTTAGAACCTTATGGTTACTACACATTTGACCACGTCGATCAAGAAGGTTGGCCTCATTACAGCGTCAAAGAAGAATTGCCTACATTAAAAGCAGGTGAACAAACAGTTTTAATGAAAGAAGCGATTGTGAGTTATTTTTTAGAGAAAGAGTATATTGATTAACAGCGTGGAATTTTGTCATTGCTTCGCCAGTTCGAGCAAAGCTCTCGGGTCTGAACTTGTTTCTGAATCTTACAACCACAAACAAGATGCTGAAATATATTAGCATGACAAATCTTTCGAAACTAATTTGCGATAATTTGTGACCCGAGAGCTCTGCTCGAACAGACGAAGTAAATTTGCGGTGAAAAATCTATAAAAGATTGCCTGATTATCACACCAAAACTTTCAACTAAAAACCTTAAATTTGCACCTTTACTACAAACGATGATAGACAAAATCAAAGCATATATTGCCGAAGCCCAATCTTTTTCAACCGATAACACGAGCGAATTAGAAGCATTCAGAATTCAATATCTTGGAACAAAAGGTTTACTGAAAACCCTTTTTGCCGAATTCAAAAATGTTCCCAACGAACAGAAAAAAGAATTTGGACAAGTAATCAATGCATTAAAAACTACTGCGGAAGAGAAGGTAAAACAACTTCAAGAAGCATTAGAAAGCAAAGAAGAAATCAAAGGAATTTATGGCGATTTGACCCGTCCAGGCGAACCGTTTAAAATAGGTTCTCGTCACCCGATTTCACTAGTAAAAAATCAAATCATCGACATCTTTTCGACCATTGGATTCAATGTTTCAGAAGGTCCAGAAATTGAGGACGATTGGCATAATTTTACCGCGTTAAACTTGCCAGAATACCATCCGGCTCGCGACATGCAAGATACTTTTTTCATCCAAACCAATCCTGACGTGTTGTTAAGAACCCATACTTCATCGGTTCAAGTACGTTACATGGAAGAAAATAAACCGCCTATCCGAACGATTTCTCCTGGAAGAGTTTTTAGAAATGAAGCTGTTTCAGCGCGTTCTCACTGTATATTTCACCAGATCGAAGGCTTGTACATCGATAAAGATGTTTCGTTTGCCGATTTGAAGCAAACACTATTATATTTCACTAAAGAAATGTTCGGAAAGTCAAAAATCCGTTTACGTCCGTCGTATTTCCCGTTCACCGAACCAAGTGCGGAAATCGATATTTATTGGGGTTTAAAAACCGAAACCGATTACCGAATTACCAAAGGAACCGGTTGGTTAGAAATTGGTGGTTGCGGAATGGTTGACCCTAATGTGCTAAAAAACTGTGGAATCGATTCAGAAGAATACACTGGTTTCGCTTTCGGAATGGGAGTGGAGCGTATTGCAATGTTGCTACATCAAATTGGCGATATTCGTATGTTTTATGAAAATGACGTTCGATTCTTGGAGCAATTTAAGTCGAGTATTTAGATTTATTGGGAACGAACCGCTCGGGCTTTTTTGGGTTTCCATATTCCCGCTTTTCGTTGCAATCATTTTTATTTTTAAAGAAAAAATAAAAATAATTTCCTCTGCAATCGGGGTTATTTAGGTTTTCATTATTTAAAAAATTAACTTCGAGACTTTGTGTCTTCGTGCCAAAACAACATGAAAAAAGACATTCAAATACCAACCGTGGAAAACGTATTTCTTGCTGCAGTGCAAGAATTTAGCGTTGAGTTTAATGAAAAAGTATGGTACGTTTATCTAGTAAACGATAGCGATTTTAATTTAGACAGCGTGATGATTGTTTCATCAGCATTTGGAACTTTAGAAGGCGAAATGAAAAAGACTTCGCTATTGCGTCATGCTTTTCCAGCCGTACCAGCGGTTTCTGTAGTTAAAGTTGAACTGCTTGAAGATAGCGTTCTGGCTTTAAATAATGAATTTATGCTAACGTACTTTATCGATAATAAGATGTATGATAAAGTGTTTATTTTTAAAAGCAATTCTATCAATGAAAACGCTACGGAAGAAGTTCCAATATTATTTATAGAAGGCGTTATCGAACGCTAATAATAAGTATAAAAAAAGGAAGCTTTCGCTTCCTTTTTTTATTTAATCTAACCGGTCAGTCAATTTCTTAAAGACTTTCTTTGCTTCTTTACCTTCATAAAGAATGCTGTAAACTGCATCGATAATTGGTGTTTTAGCACCGTATTTTTGGTTTAAGTGATACGCACTTTTTGTGGCATAATAGCCTTCAGAGACCATGGTCATTTCCATCATAGCACTTTTTACGGTGTATCCTTTTCCAATCATATTTCCAAAAGTTCTATTTCTAGAGAACACAGAATATCCAGTAACCAATAAATCACCCAAGTAAGCGGAATTATTGATGTTACGTTTCATTTTGTGTACTTCACGAATAAAACGTTTCATCTCGCGAATTCCATTGCTCATCAATACCGCTTGGAAGTTATCGCCATAACCCAAACCATGGGCAATTCCTGCTGCAATAGCATAAATATTTTTCAACATTGCTGCATATTCAGTACCTATAATATCGTCGGAAATTTTTGTTTTGATGTAGTTTCCAGCTAGACAATTTGCTACAACTGTCGCTTTTTCTGCATCACCACAAGCAATTGTTAAATACGATAAACGTTCTAAAGCAACTTCTTCCGCGTGACAAGGACCGGTAATCACACCGATATTCTCATAACTTATGTCGTACATTTTATGGAAGTGCTCACCTACAATTAAACTCGTTTCAGGTACGATACCTTTAATTGCTGAAAAAATGACTTTATCTTTTAAACTAGCGGTCAATTTTTTTAATTCTCCGTCCAGAAATGCCGATGGAATCGCAAAAATTATATAATCTGCATATTCAATAGCCTCATTGATGTCGCTGGTCAATCGCAATTGTTCAGTATGGAATTCAACCGAACTTAAATAGTTTGGATTGTGGTGAAACTCTTTTAAATGACTAATGGCATCTTCATTCCGCATGTACCAAGCAATTTGAGGCAAATTTACGCACAACATTTTGGCAATCGCAGTTGCCCAACTTCCTCCTCCTATTACTGCAAATTTTGGCTGGTCTGTCATCATCTTCTTTTATAAACTAAAATTTAGGATTCAAAAATACTTATTTTATAATTAATAACCACAAATATTTCCAATGAACGCGCGCGTTTCCTGCGCATAAAATTTTTATTTAAAAAATAAAGTTAAAATTATGACTTTCAGCATACTAAAAAAATTAAACTTACGTTATACTATTTCATAAGCGTTTTAAAGACATGAGTTTTATGGTTTAGGAGTTAGTTATAATTTTGTTTTTGGTGTTTTAAAAAAAGGCACTGCCGAAAAATGATTCAGCAGTGCCTTTTGATTGGATAGAAGATGAGTTTTAGTAGCTCATTTCTACGATTTGTTTCACTTTTTCTGGAGTTAAATTTTGCTTTTCCCCCATTGCAATCCATCCTCTTTCTTGGAAACGATTTGAAATAAAAGCAGCTGCTTTTTCATAATCATCCGTGTATTGAGACAGTTTAGTATCCATTCCCATCAAGTGGAAAAATTCAACCGTTTTATTTATCGCTTCTTTTGCAATTTCATCATCACTTCCTGTCAAATGAAATATGCGTTTTCCATATTGTGCCAGTTTCTCTTTTTTAGTTTCAAAAAGAACGGTGTATAAATGCGGTCCAACGATTGCCAAAGTTCTAGCATGGTCAATTCCGTACAAAGCAGTTAATTCATGACCAATCATGTGTGTAGCCCAATCAGTTGGGACACCTTTGTTCAACAAACCGTTCAAAGCCATTGTACAAGACCACATATAATTTGAAGCCAATGCGTAATCTGTTGGATGTTCTACTACTTTTGGACCTATCTCAATCAACGTAGTTAAAACACCTTCAGCAATTCTATCTTGCAAATAAGCATCGTGTGGATACGTTAAATATTGCTCCATTACGTGGGTAAAAGCATCTACAATTCCATTTTGAATTTGTCTTTTTGGCAAAGATTCAATCACTGTTGGGTCGCAAATAGAGAATTGTGGAAACAATGCAGAACCTCCAAAAGCAAGTTTTTCTTGTGTAGATTCAATTGTAACAACAGCTCCTGAATTCATTTCACTTCCTGTAGCAGGCAAAGTTAATACTGTTCCAAAAGGGACTGCATTTTCCTTAATTAGAATCCTCTTTTGAAGAATTTCAATTGGATTTCCTTCATAATTAGTCGCTCCAGAGATGAATTTTACTCCATCAATAACGCTTCCACCACCAACAGCTAAAATAAAGTCAATCTTTTTCTCTTTGACAATTGCTATCGCTTTTTGCAAAGTTTCAAAATGCGGATTTGGCTCAATACCACCAAATTCAGTTACTTCAAAATCCTTTAAATTTTTCATTACTGAATCGTAAATACCGTTTTTGAAGATACTTCCTCCTCCGTATGCTAATAATACTTTAGCATTTTTTGGTATTAATGTGCCTAATTGTTCTATTTGTCCTTTCCCAAATACATAGTTGGTCGGGTTGTATAATTCGAAGTTTAACATGTTTCTTAATTTAATTTTTTTAATAATTTTTCTGCCACTAGTTTTGATGATGCAGGATTCTGACCGGTAATCAATAATCCATCTTCCACAGCATAAGGATTCCAATCGGCTGCTTTAGAATAGATTCCGCCATTAGATTTCAATACATCTTCTAAAAGGAAAGGAACAACTTTTGTCAATCCAACCGCTTCTTCTTCAGAATTTGTAAAACCAGTTACCTTTTTACCTTTTACTAAATATTCGCCATTTACTTTCACGTCTTTCAATGCTCCAGGAGCGTGACACACAAAAGCAACAGGTTTGTTATTCGTATAAAATGATTCAATTAATGCAATCGAATTCTTATCGTTTGCTAAATCCCATAATGGTCCGTGTCCACCTGGGTAGAAAACAGCGTCGTAATCGCCTTGTTTCACATCCGCTAATTTAAGCGTTTGTTTCAATTTAGATTGCAAAGCAGTATCGTTATCAAATCTTTTTGTGTCTTCTGTTGCCGAAGATGGGTCAGCACTTTTTGGGTCAATTGGTGGCTGTCCTCCAAGTGGCGATGCGATGTCAATTTGAACACCGTTATCTGCCAATTCGTAGTAAGGTGCGACTAATTCTTCAATCCAAAATCCTGTTTTTTCTCCTGTGTCTCCTAATTTGTCATGACTAGTGACTACAAATAATACTTTTTTCATCTTTTTTTTATTTTGTGCAATTGCAGTAATGCAACTCAATGTTAAAATTACGATTAATAATAATCCTCTTTTGTTCATATCTCATTTTTGTTTTACAAATTTACAACAGTTATGTTATTTGTAAAAATAATTTAAATTATGTTTGTGATAAATATATTTATATCATGGTAAATCTAGAATGGTACCGAACTTTCAAATCAGTGTATAAAAATGGCAACTTTTCCTTGGCGGCAAAGGAGTTATTTATTAGTCAGCCCGCTGTTAGTCAGCAGATTTCAATGTTAGAAGCACATGTAGGTTATAAATTATTCAACCGAAAATCAAAAGGAGTAGAGCCTACGGAATACGCAAAGCTTCTGAACAACCTAATTATCGAAGCATTAGACCGCTTGGAGAACGTGGAAAAGGGATTCAGGTCAAAAGCTTTGGATGCAAACCGGTTAATTTCTGTTGGTATTTCAAGGCATTTGTTTCAAAGTCTGGGAAGTAAACTGCTTTCCAAATTTGATTATATCGATTTCAATTTTCATGAAAATGACGTATTATTTGAGTTGGTCAATACCAAGAAATTGGATTTTGCCATCGTCACGGATAAGTACGATACATTCGATACAGTCCAAAAAAAGTTGGGAGAAATAAAGCAAATCATAGTAAGCTCTATTAATTTAGACGCCGTCGACTTAAAGAAGAACATCAAGAAAGTTGATTATGCAGCGATTGAAACTTGGCTCAACGAACAAAAATGGTACAGTCATGACGCTGGAATTCCGCATATAAAATTATTTTGGTTGCATGTGTTCAATAAAAAGCGTCCGTCGATGATTCCCAATTACATCATTCCTTCCGAATATGAAATGTTAGAAGTGCTTTCAAAAAACACAGGTGTAACGGTTACTTGGAACATTAATGCCAAATCTTTTATCGAAGAACAGCGGTTGCAAATACTTTGGGAAAGCGACCAAATGCCAATTACGTCCGTTTATATATTGTCGGGAAAAAATGCGAGCTTTAATTCAGCGGCTGAATTAATTGAAGATGAACTGAAGCAAGTGTTGCAGTAAGTTACTTCGTGTAAAACAAGTTATGCTCAATGTATTCTGCTACTTTTTCGGGTAACATCGGATTTATATTCTTCTTGTTTTTAATGGAATTTCGAATAAAAGTAGAGGAAATTTCCACAACGGGTGCTTCAATAATATGTACTTTGGCCTGAAATTCAGCTAAAAAAGGAAGTTCAGGTTTAGGTTCTGCAGAAATTCTAGGGTAAACATACAGCTCGTGATTTTGTAAAATAACCTCGTAGTTCTTCCACTTTTGCAAAGAATTCAAATTATCCTCACCCATAATTAAAGCAAATTCGTGCGTTGGAAACTTCTCCTTTAAATGAACCAACGTATTTACCGTAAAATTAGGTTGCGAAAGTTTGAACTCAATATCCGAAGGTTTAATTTTAGGATAATTCGCAGTAGCAAGATGAACCATTTCTAAACGGTGGTAATCATCGAGCAACGTACTTTTCTTTTTCAACGGATTGTGAGGCGTCACCACCATCCAAATTTGTTCCAAATCCGTAAACTCGGCAAAGTGATTGGCAATAATTAAATGACCAACGTGAATGGGGTTAAATGTTCCGAAATACAGTCCTACTTTCATTTTAAATTTAAGATTTAGGGTTTAAGATTTAGGATTTAGTAAGAGTTTAAAAATGCTATTCTACCATTTTTAAATAATCGTGTACCAAAGTATAAGCATCATTTTTGGCAATTTCCAAATCATAATTCTTCAATATGACGTCAAATTTATTTGATTCGGCAATCTCACGTTCGGCTTTCGCCAATCGCATTTGGATTTTCTCGTCGGTTTCGGTTTGGCGGAAACGCAAGCGTCTTTCTAATTCTTCCACGGAAGGCGGACTCACAAAAACAGCTAACGTTTTATTTGGGAATTGTTTCTTAATGTTCAAACCGCCAATCACATCAATGTCAAAAATCACGTGTTTGCCCAAAGCCCAGATGCGTTCCAATTCGGTTTTTAACGTTCCGTAGTAGTTGTCTTTGTATACTTCTTCGTATTCTACAAATTCGTTTGCCGCAATTTTAGCTTGAAATTCTGCTGCAGATAAGAAGTAATAATCTTTTCCATGTGCTTCATCACCACGTTTTTCACGCGATGTTGCCGAAATAGAAAAGTCTAAATGCAGTTCTTTTTGTTCAAGAAGGTGTTTTACAATCGTTGTCTTGCCTGAACCCGAAGGTGCTGAAAAAACAATTAATTTTCCGTTGTTCATGTTTATTTTGTTTGATGTATCAAGTTTCAAGTTTTGCAACACTTAAATGATGCATCCTTTACTGCTTGAAGCTAAACTGTCTTAATACTTACTACTCCAATCTTAATACATTACAGTACATTCAAAACTTGTTCCTTAATTTTCTCCAATTCGTCTTTCATTTGAACGACTAATTTCTGCATTTGAGCATGATTCGATTTTGAACCCATCGTGTTGATTTCGCGACCAATTTCTTGGGTGATAAAACCTAATTTCCGACCGTTAGCTTCACTTCCTGCCATCGTTTCTACGAAATAATTCAGGTGATTTTCTAAACGCACTTTCTCTTCGGTGATGTCGTATTTTTCGAGGTAGAAAATTAATTCTTGTTCAAAACGGTTGTCGTCAATGTTTACTTTTAGTTCATCAATTGCTGTGCGAAGTCTTGTTTTTACGGTCTCAATTCGTTCACCGTCCAAGGCAACTGTTGCATTCATTAAATTCATAATGTTGGCAATGCGTTGAACGAATTCTTTTTCTAAAGCACTTCCTTCAGAAACTCTAAAAGATTGCATGTTTGTCAAGGCTTCGTCAATGACGTTTTGGATTAGATTCCAATCGTTTTCGTCAATTTCTTCGCGTTCCGTTTTCATGGCATCCGGCATTCTTACTGCCATTTTCATCAATTCGGTAACATCAGCATCGGCATAAACGTCTTTCAATTGAGCGATGTATGCTTTTACGATAGGCACGTTGACTTTAGCAGAAGTTTGTTCAGCGGTGTTTTCCATGAAAATAGAGAAATCTACTTTTCCACGTCCTAAAACTGTTGAAAGTTGGTTGCGTAAACCCAGTTCCATTTCGCGGTACACAGAAGGAATTCGGACGTTTAAATCCAAACCTTTACTGTTTAGCGATTTTACTTCTACTGTAATTTTCTTGTTTGGAAGTTGCATTGTTGCTTTTCCGAAACCCGTCATCGATTGTATCATAAGTATTTTAAAAAGAAAGCAAATATAAGGAAAAGAATTTAGGTGGTTGTAAGTGATATTGGAAATGAATTGGAGTTTCTTCCCTTCGTGCGTTTTAATCATCGAAGAGGTATTTACGAAAAAATAATAGCCCCGATTGGAGGGAACGTCCTTTTTTATTGCCGTTGGCTTAAGCCTACGGCAATAAAAAAGATGTGGAAGGATAGCGGGAAAATGGAAGCCTGACAAGCCCAAGCCATTCGCTCCTAAAAAACTTATTTCTTTTTTTGAGTAACCAAAAATACGCCCGAAAAAATGAGGATTGCTGCACCAATTTTGATTAAATTCAATTCGTCTTTCCCCAATCCAATAGCAAAAATAGTGGCGAAAACCGGTTGCAGGTAAATGAAAACGGCTACGGTTGTGGGTTTTAATTCTTTCATTGAAAGTAAATTCAATAAATAGGTTAGGAACGTTGAGAAAACCACTACGAATCCGATTTTCCAAGCAATGTCAACGGGAATTGCACTGAATTCTACGGCTTGCAATTCGGTAAAACCAAAGGGCAAAACCATGAGGAATCCGAAGAGGTAAATCCATTTTACGAAAGTGAAAGCGCTGTATTTTTCCATTAATTTCTTAACGACTATGAGGTAGAAACCGTAGGAAATGGCGTTTGCAAAAACGAGTAAGTTACCCAAATTAGCGTTAGTTGCATCACCCACTGATTTTCCATACAGAATTAAAAATGCAGTTCCGACCAATCCTAAAATGATTCCGAAAACTTTGCGTTTCAGCATGCGTTCTTTGAGAATTATTGCTGAAAGAATGAGTACAATTATAGGTGTAGTCACCATTAATACCGAGGCAGAAATAGGCGATGTTAAACTTAATCCTTTGAAAAATGTGAGCATATTGAAGGCGACGCCAAAGAATGCAGCGGCAATTATTCTAGGGAAATCGTTACGGTCTATCTTTTCTTTGGGAAGAAAAAGCCAGATGAGCCAAAATAAAATTACTGAGCCACCTACGCGTAAAACGATGAAACCGAAGGGCAAAATGTAGGTAGGCATGACGTCCTTGGCAATGGTAAAAGTGACGCCGTAAATAATCGAAACAAATGTGGCCGCGATTAATGCTAAATATCGTTTGGACATTATTTTAGGGCTTGCGTTACCGCATGAATGTTAGGTTGGCTGTTTCCCGCGTACACTTTTCCTTTTATGATAAAAACAGGACGACTCAAGAAAGTATAATGTTCGAGTAAGTATTTTTTATAATCGGCTTCGGTAAGATTTTTATTTTTCAAATCCATCGACTTGTACAACTGTGCTTTTTTGCTGAAAAGCGCTTCGTAACTGCCTGTCATTTGATACAATTCTTCCAGTTGTTCGGGTGTCATTGGGTCTTGACGGATGTCTTGAAACTCCATTTCAATTGACTTTGGAAGGTTTTTGATGATTTTCCGACACGTATCGCAGGAAGCGAGGTAATATATTTTGTCCATGATTGAATTTAATTTGCAAAGGAAAATAATTTGCTTCGTAATCGCACTATTTTCAGTAGAAACTTATGATTATTTCACTTTCAAATAAGGCTCAAGTTCGCTATAAGTTAGTTGAATTTCTTTAGGTCCATCTGCATAAGAAGCGGCTTCGTACGAATTGTAATATAAAAGAAGTCCTTTTTCATTAAAAAGCATCGTCATTGGCAACGCAAATTTCTCGTCTTCAAACATTAATCCGGTTGAATTAATGGCATCGCTCTCTGAAATTTTATAAGCAGTTCTAAATTTTTGCTCTGCAAATTTGGTAAACGCGTCCACATCGTTAAATAATTCTTCGTTTGGAATTATTTTTCCCGTCTTGGGATTGAAAATCAAAGACCGAACTCCTTGATATCCGTGTGCACCACCCGTGTAAGTATAATGATCAATTTTAATATTTAAAACATTTTCAGTTTCATAAACGACGGAACCTTCCACTTTTCCTTCCCAACCGAATGTGTCTTTTGGAAATTCTTTTTTCAATGCATCATAAGACGAAATAAACGATTGTAACAATCCTGTATATTCGGTGGATGTGTACGGCTTTTCGCCAAAATAAATAATCCCGCTCACCACGGCAAAAACACGCTTGTTGATGCTGTCTGCCACTACCGGAACATTTTTAGCAATGGGAACCTTGACTTCTACCACAGGACAATTTTCAGTGCAGGGCAAAGTTGATTTTTCCGTATACGTTTCGGTGGTGAATTCAAGTTGTTTGTCATTTTTACAACTGATAAAAAGGATTGCGACGGCGAATAAGAAGGTGATTTTTTTCATGAATACGGATATTTAAACTTAACTTACATTAAAAGTAAAGCGTTTTAATTTTGAAGTGAAATTAACATTAATAAAGCAAAATTGGTTTCAATGAAATGTTAATTCATGCAAAGGTAAGTACAACTTATTGGGATAAGGTTATAATTAAAAGTAAATTTGTTTCAAACATTTAGCTTGTAAACAATGAAATTCAACACGAAAGTAATCCATGGCGGTCAGCATCCTGAAGCAACAACGGGAGCGGTGATGACGCCCATTTATCAGACGTCTACTTACGCTCAAACCTCTCCTGGGAAACCGTTTCATGAGGATTATGAATATGCAAGAACTACAAATCCTACGCGAACGGCTTTAGAAAACGCATTGGCGAGTATTGAAAATGGAGAACGAGGTTTGGCATTTTCGTCGGGTTTAGCGGCAACAGATTGTTTGATTCGGATGTTTAAGTCGGGTGATGAAATCATTACAATGGATGATTTGTACGGCGGAACATACCGAATGTTTACCAATATATTTAAGGATTCTGGAATAAAATTTCACTTCGTGGAAATGAATGATTTGGATACATTTGAATCATTAATCAATGAAAACACGAAATTGGTTTGGATTGAAACACCCACAAATCCATTGATGAAATTAGTTGACATTGCTAAAATTGCAAAAATCACAAAAAAGCACAATCTGCTTTTTGCTGTTGACAATACGTTTGCAACGCCGTATTTACAAAAACCTTTAGATTTAGGCGCTGATGTGGTGATGCATTCGGCAACGAAATATTTAGGCGGACATTCGGATTTGATTGCAGGTGCTTTGGTTACAAAAGATCCGGAACTTGGAAAAAAATTGCATTTTAAACAATTTGCCACAGGAGCTATTTTAGGACCAATGGACAGTTTCTTGGTTTTAAGGGGAATCAAAACGTTGCATTTGCGTATGCAAAGACATTGCGAAAACGGTCAGAAAGTGGCCGAATTCTTGGAAAAGCATGCAAAAATAAAAACCGTTTATTATCCCGGATTGCCTTCGCATCCCTCACATGAATTGGCCAAAAAGCAAATGAAAGATTTCGGAGGAATGGTGACTTTTAATTTCAAATCGGGCGAATTGAAGGACGCTATTTCATTTTTAGAAAAGCTACAACTGTTTACTCTAGCAGAATCTTTGGGTGGTGTGGAATCATTGGCCAATCATCCAATAAACATGTCACATGCTTCTGTTCCTGTTGCCAAACGTTTGGAAGTCGACATTACGGACGATCTAATTCGGTTGAGTGTTGGGATTGAGGATATAGACGACTTGCTTGAAGATTTAGCGCAAGCGTTAAAATAAATCAGAAGTATTAATAATTGAACTTCAAACCACTTGATTAGATCAAACTTCAAGTGGTTTTTTTTATGCGGTTTTAGGAAGATTTAATCGGCTTGTGCAATGACTTCAATTCCAATACCATTTACATTTGGCAAATAAGGACCGTTGAAATCGTGTTCAATTCTCACTTTATAAATACCTTTTTTTAAGGGTTTGTTTTCAACAATAACTTCTCGAATGTCGCAATAATCACCACTACAATCGCCAGTTTCTTTATTGTCTTTGTCTTTCACTACGATGTTTAATGCTTTGTTTTCCTCTGAACCATCAGGATGTATAACTGTTACAATTAGTGGAACGGGATTGATTTGGAAATCGGAAAAATAGGCAAAATGCACATTTACATCGTAATTACGAGCTTCTTGTTCAATGGTAAATTCAAACTCTTTTACGTCTGATTTTTGCCAGCGGTTGTCTGCAAAATCTTTGTTTAATTCAGCGTAAATTTTATTCTCATTGCAAGAGGAAATTGCAAAAGCCAGAAGTATAAAAGAAAGTAATTTGATTTTCATAACCGGTATTTTTAAAAGTGAAATTACAAGTATAACAACAATAAACCTTTTTTATTGTGCGGATATAGCCGTTAGATTTCGTTAATTTGTTGTGCAAAAATTTTACAAATGAAACGTATTCTCCACATTGACGGCAACCATCCCTTATTAAAAAACCAGTTGGAAGCTGCTGGATTTCGCAACGAAGACGATTTTACGTCAACCAAACAAGAAATTGAAGCTAAAATCGCTGATTATGACGGAATCGTCATCCGGAGTCGGTTTAAAGTAGATAAAACTTTTATCGATAAAGCGGTGAATCTAAAATTCATTGCACGAGTTGGCGCTGGTTTGGAAAGCATCGATTGTGATTATGCTTCTGCCAAAGGAATTGCGTTAATTGCAGCTCCTGAAGGAAATCGAAATGCCGTTGGTGAACATGCTTTGGGAATGATTTTAAGTTTGTTCAACAACTTGAATCGTGCAAATGCGGAAGTGAAGTCGGGAAAATGGAATCGGGAATCCAATCGCGGACATGAATTGGACGGAAAAACCGTTGGGATCATTGGCTACGGAAATATGGGTAAGGCTTTCGCCAAAAAACTACGCGGTTTTGACGTAACGGTTTTGTGTTATGATATTGTGCCAAATGTGGGCGATGCCAATGCCAAACAAGTTGCATTACACGAATTACAAGAACAATCCGACGTGTTGAGTTTGCATATTCCGTGGACGCCTGAAACGGATAAGATGGTTAATGAGCACTTTATCAATGCGTTTGCCAAGCCATTTTGGTTGATCAATACGGCAAGAGGAAAAAGCGTGGTGACTTCAGATTTGGCGAAAGCCTTGCAAGAAAAGAAAGTTTTAGGTGCGGGATTAGATGTTTTAGAATACGAAAAATTATCGTTTGAATCGTTTGCAGATGCCGAAGTTCCTGAAGCGTTGCAGTATTTAATGGATGCTGACAATGTAATTTTGAGTCCGCATATTGCCGGTTGGACTTTTGAAAGTCATGCGAAGCTGGCACAAACTATTGTAGATAAAATCCTTTTGCTGTACAATCCAGTTGAGATCGTTGAAGAGAGACAAGAACGCGTTACGGGAATTGGCGGTTTCTTTTTGAAGGCCAAAAATCCAAATGAATTAAAGGAATGGTACCGAAATCATTTGGGCCTAAACACGGATGATTACGGTTGCACTTTTTGGTGGAAAGATAAAAATGGTGCCGACTGTTCCACACAATGGTCGCCATTTAAGGACGATACAACCTACTTTGAACCGTCAAAAAAAGAGTTCATGCAAAACTTTAGAGTGCAGCATTTGGAGCAACTTTTAGTGCACTTAGAAGCGGAAGGCGTTACCGTTTTAGGGGAAATGCAATCCTTTGAATATGGTAAATTTGGATGGATAATGGACTGCGAACAAAATAAAATTGAACTTTGGGAGCCAATTGATCATGTTTTCCTTTAATTTTAATATTTTTATAACCGCTATTAATACTTAAAACGCCAAAAATGGAACAAAGTAATCCAAAACAAGAATCGTGGAATCAAACTTTTCAAGAGGCTCGTCCTCAATATACGCAGGATAATAAGCGCATTTTGACCGGAGTTTTAGCCATATTGTTAGGTCATCTTGGAGTGCATAAATTTGTTTTGGGCTACAATAACGAAGGTTTTTTAATTTTAATTGCCACGGTTATTGGTTATGCCACGCTGTGTATTTTTATAGGTATTTTCGTACTTGTATTGACTTCATTAGTGGGCTTGATCGAAGGTATTATATACTTGACCAAAACTGATGCTGAATTTTACGAAATGTACCAAAAGAACAAGAAGCCTTGGTTTTAAGGATTTTCAGTTTTCAAATAATTCATTTCTTTTTAACGTTGCCAATGGTCTTCGTCAGTTATTCATAAAAATTGACGAAGAAGTAAGAGTGCGTTTGCAAATTTAAATCCTTCAACATGTTTTCCATAAGCAACACTTCTTCATCTTCAACTGTTTGATGTTGCTTTAAAAATTCCACAAAGTGATCCAAGTTATCAAACTTGAAGCTAAAACTAGTGTTCAATGAATATTCCGAAAAATTATAGTCTAAAGTACTAAGTTGTGGGAATGCTGTTTTTATCAGCTGATCTAAAACGGGTTTGTTTAAGTTTTCCATAGTGTAGGTTTTTAGCTAAAATAAGAATAATTTATCGACACGAAAATGGATTTAGGAATAAAATAACCTTTTTGTGGTCCAAGTAAATTGCAAAAACAAATTCAAGTGATGAAAGCATTTATTTAAGGTAATTTATAGAAGGCATGTGTTTTTCTAAAAGCAATTTATTAATCAACTCCAATTGTAATGGATTCGCTGTAAATGAATTGCTGTAACTTTTAAGTGAAATCACATAAATAAATCCGATTTCTAAAGTGCTACTTTTGGATTATTGATTGCGTTACAATCAGCAGCGGTAAATAGCCGTTGCCGTAAATGGTGGTAATTCATTCCGCTACTTTGTTTGAAAGCCAGGCGTATTACAATACCGTTTCCTTTACGACAGTAGCACTTTCTATAATTTATAAACTAAAAAAAATAGCATGATGAGACCAACACCCAAACATAAAGCACCTAAATTGCAATTTCCATTTGTTGATGGAAACACTTTTGAACTCGGAAAAGAGGCTCCCGAACATTTTACTTTAATCGTTTTTTATAGAGGATTGCATTGTCCCGTTTGTAAAAAATATTTGCAACAATTGGAAGAACTTTTGCCTGATTTTGAGAAGAGAGGCGTTAACGTAGTGGCCGTTAGTATGGATACTGAGAAGAGAGCTCGACTGTCAAGAAAAGATTGGGAGTTGAAAAACTTAACGTTAGGATACGACTTGGACGCTGAAACGGCAAAGAGTTGGGGACTTTTCATGAGTGAGGGTATCAAAGATGCGGAGCCAGATGTATTTAGCGAACCGGGTCTGTTTTTAATTGATAATAAAACGGAGGTTTATTATTCTTCTATTACTAGTAATCCGTGGGGACGTCCTTACTTACCTTCGTTCCTTGAAGCTATTGATTTTATCTTGGACAAGAAGTATCCGGCCAGAGGAGAGCTTGTTTAGAGGTTGAGGAGGAGAAGAGAATATAGAGGATAGAACATAGAGGATAGAACATAGAATATAGAGGATAGAGTGTAGATTTGGCGGTTTTTGACTTGCTGATTCTGCACTTTATTCGTAGTGCTCTAGGCATTTTTTCAAGTTTGCTTTCATTTCATTTCGCAGGCGTTCGGGGGTGATTACTTCTAGTCCACTTCCGAAACCTAGTAAAAGGCGGTGTAGTTCGTAGTTTTCCAGTAGGAACAGATGGATAATTATACTGCCGTCTTCGTTGGTTTTGATGTGTCGTTGGGAGGTGTGAAGTGGTTTTGTTAGTACATACGGCGCGTTGATTCGATCAATTTTTAATTCTACTTTCCGTGGTTGAAGACCGGTATTTACGGTTACACCCACTACGTTTTTATAGAATTTTTCGGCATCGAAATCTTGGTCTAAATACTCGGCTTGGAAATCAAAATCAACTGCGATAATTCGGTCTAAAGCCAAGTTGCTTATTGGAGCTGTTTTTTTTCTTCGTCCTACTAGAAACCATCGGTTATTGAATTCCTTTAAAATGTAGGCATGAAAAAGAAAACTACTTTCGTCGCGGGACGTGAAGGATTTGTACGTTATTTTCAATACCATCTTCTTAATAATGGCTTGGTACAGAGGTTCCAGAAAATGCAATCCCTTTAGACTTTCGTTTTTATCCAAGTGAATTACCGGTTGGGTATTTGACTTTTCCGCATAAATCTTGTCTTCCAGTCGTTGCAAAATGTCCGAAACATCATTGAATAACGAAAAGTCCTTGAACTGCTTGAGCATCGAAACGGTTTCCGTCAATACATTGATGTCGGTTTCCGTTAGTGGAATGTCGGTAATGGAATAGTCTTCGTCGTCGTACTTGTAAAACTTTTTATCATAAACCACGATTGGCGCATTGTATCCGAGCTTTTCGCTTCGCATCAATTGGATGTCGAGTTGGGTAGTTCGTTTACTTACGCTGTTTTCTTTGCCTTCAAATTCAAATAAAGCGTCGGAACAAGCTTGCATTAAATCCTCCAAAGTCCATTGTCGGTATTGGTTTTGCAAACATTTGTCGATGGTTTTGTAGCGGATTAGAGCGTTTTTGTTTAGAGACATCTTTTTTGTTGTATGTTGTATGTTGTATGTTGTCGAAACGTGATGTGACCCTTCCTTTGTCAGGGTGACAACGTTGGTGGTGACTATGGGTTAGAAGTTATTAATTTCCTGTTGGATGTTAGTTCTCGCTTTTGATTCAAAAAGGGTTCTGAATGTTTCAGTTTGGTAAATGAATTCTTTTTCTAGGAAATGTGTTAAGGCTTTCTTACGTCCGGGATTGTATAAAATATCGGGATAAATACTGAATTCTTTCCGGATTTGTTTGGCATACATTGCATATTCCTCGGGCTCTTTTGCGAGTACTTTTAAGTCAAAATCAATCAGCCATTTCTCGTCTTCCATTCCAATGCATTTGTGTTCTTTGGTGGCTAGAATCATATCGAAAATGATTTGCTTGTTCACCTTTGTATTTTCTGTTAGCAATTGAACGGCAAATTCGGCACTTTTGAGTTCATTGTCTTTTCGAGTGCTGCTATAAATATAATCATGGTAAAAAAGAGCATACAACACTTCATCAGGAAATTGCAGATGACTTTTGTACGTTTCAAAACAAGCCATCATTTCAGCTAAATGCGTTAAATTGTGGTACTTTCGAGAACTTTTCGAATACGCTTTTTCTAGATTCAACCAATGGTTGTTGATGGTTTCTGTTGGAAAACCAATTCGTTCAAGTAATTCAGTATGTGTTTTTTGAAGACTCATTTGGCGTTCTTTCTTTCAAATGTATAAAAAAATATTAACTACGCAAAATAATTGCGTACTACCTCAAGCATCTTTGTAACCTCAAAAAGATAGAAATTATGCAAACACAAATCAACGGGTTCGAATTAATGGAACTTGGATTTCCGCAAGGTTCCGTAATTGGCATTGCCTTAAAAATCAATCGCGGACGACACGGCTTGAACAGAGTACAAATGATGGCTTCTTATGCAGCTGTTTTAGCCCAACCCGAAAACTATATAGAAGACAACATCTTTAGCAAACTCGCTGTAGCAATAATTGAAAAAGCGAATGAAAAACCGGAGGATTTTATTGCCTTAAACCCTACTCCACCGGCTTTTTCGGCTTATGGATTGGAACACATTGAAGAAGGAGCACGTGACCAAATGCGTGTTGCCATGCAACTTCCCGTTACCGTGGCAGGTGCTTTGATGCCGGATGCACATCAGGGTTATGGATTGCCGATTGGTGGTGTTTTGGCCACCAAAAATGCTATTATTCCATACGGAGTGGGCGTTGACATTGGGTGTCGAATGGCTTTGTCCATTTATGATATTCCCGAAGCGTTTTACAACGAACACCACGATAAATTTAAACGGGAATTGGTAGCACACACTAAATTTGGAGCCGGACATGGTTTTCAAGGGCAATATAAATCGGAGCATTCCGTATTGGAAAGTGCCGATTTTCAAATCAATGCCTTGACGAAATCCTTAAAAGACAAAGCGTGGTCGCAATTGGGTTCTTCAGGTGGTGGAAATCACTTTGTGGAATTTGGCATTATATCCTTTGAAAAAGAAGATACAGTGTTAAACATTCCGAAAGGAAATTACGTGGCGTTGTTGACACATTCGGGTTCCCGAGGTTTTGGTGCAACCGTGGCGGGACATTATACCAAGTTGGCAAAGGACGTTTGTAAATTACCTGAAATCGCTCGAAACTTGGCTTATTTGGACCTGAATACTTCTTTGGGTCAGGAATATTGGATTGCAATGAACTTGGCTGGTGATTATGCCTCAGCTTGTCATGAGGTTATCCATACTAAAATGCAGAAGGCTTTGGGTGCGACGGTTTTGGCGAAAGTTGAAAACCACCACAACTTTGCTTGGAAAGAAATCTGGAACGGCGAAGAAGTCATCGTACACCGAAAAGGGGCGACTCCTGCCGGAAAAGGCGTTATGGGAATTATTCCAGGAAGTATGACGGCACCTGGATTTTTGGTTCGCGGAAAAGGCGAAGAAAACGCCATCAACTCGGCTTCCCATGGAGCAGGTCGACAAATGAGTAGGACGAAAGCGATTAAGTCGATTTCTAAAAACGAGATGCAAAGTATTCTAAACCACCACGGCGTTACGTTGATTGGTGCAGGTTTGGACGAAGCACCGATGGCGTATAAAGACATTCACCAAGTGATGGCTGCTCAGGAAGATTTGGTGGATGTTGTGGCAAAGTTTACGCCTAAGATGGTGCGAATGGCGGATGATGGGAGTCGGGAGGATTAAATTTTAAAGGTTATAAGGTTATGGGTTAAAAGGTTATAGGTTATGAATTTTGCTAGAAGCAAATAGATTAGTATCTTTATTAAAAAAGAACACCACTAAAAAAACTATTATGAAAAACATCCTTCCTACTTTACTGGCTACGGCAGTGCTTACGGCTTGTGGCAATAAGAAAACTGAAACTAAGGTCGTGGAGAGTCAAACTGCTGCGGAAACCAATGCACCGGTGGAAACCGAGAAACCCAACAGCGACTTGAAACCCGCTTTTGAGGGGCAAACGCGAATTGCGGGAGTGACCACCAAAACGCCCTACGAAACTAAAGTGCTGACTGATAAGCTCGACAGGCCTTGGGGTGTTGTTGCCTTGCCGGATGGACGGCTTTTGATTACAGAGAAAGAAGGCACGATGCGAATTGTAGCTGCAACAGGCAGTGTTTCTGAAAAAATAACGGGACTTCCGGAGGTCAATGATTCCGGTCAAGGTGGGTTATTGGGTGTAACCCTCGACCCTGATTTTGCCAATAATCGCATGCTGTATTGGGCTTTTTCTGACAAAACAAAAGAAGGCAATCTTACGGCTGTTGCCAAAGGGCGTTTGGCTACTGACGAGACGAAAGTTGAAAATACTACCGTTATTTTCAGAGCGACACCCGGACACAAAGGCAACTTGCATTACGGAGGGAGAATTCTTTTTGATAAAAACGGTTACTTGGTTTTCAGTACCGGCGAGCGTTCTGATATGGAAACCCGACCACAAGCCCAACAACTGAATTCGGCTAACGGGAAAATACTTCGCATTACGACCGATGGTAAAGCGGCACCTGGAAATCCGTTTGCAAAAACACCTAATGCACGTCCGGAACTATACAGTTATGGCCACCGAAATGTGCAAGGTTTGGCTTTTCATCCCGAAACGGGTGATTTGTGGGAAAACGAATTTGGCCCGCTTGGTGGCGATGAGTTGAACCTGATTCAAGCCGGTAAGAATTACGGTTGGCCCATAATTACTTACGGAATGGAATACAGCGGTGACGAAATAGGCTCCCACATCGGGCAAAAAGAAGGTCTCGAACAACCTGTTTATTATTGGGACCCTGTGCTTTCGCCAAGTGGTATGACTTTTTATACCGGATCTGCCGTACCGGAGTGGAAAAACAATTTATTCATTAGCGGATTGAGCAGCACCCACATTGCCCGTCTGGTTATTGAAAACAATAAAGTAGTTGGCGAGGAACGCTTACTGAAAGAGGAAAACCAACGTTTTAGAGATATTACCCAAGGAAAAGACGGTGCTTTATATGCAGTAACGGACAATGGAAGGTTGTATCGAATTGGGGGGGAATAACAGATTAATAATTCCAACTTTTACAAGCTGAAATCCTATTTGATGAAATGGGATTTCAGCTTTTTTTTAGACTTATTTTGAGGTTGATTTATACCTGTTTCCTTTACAATTGTTCGGACATTGTTCGAAGGTTGTTCGAAGAATTGCCCTTTTCTTCGAACAACGACGAACAATCTTCGAACAAACCTCGAACAAAGTGCGTAAAAAAGGTGGTTTTTGGAGGTGGGAATTGTGTGGTGTTTTTGTTGAGGTTTTTTTGTTAAATTTGGAGGGGTTTAATTTCAATATTACGGCAAACCGTAATCTTTGATGAGTAAGAATGTTTATGTTTTAATCTTCTTTTAAATATAACACCTGTCGCTATTTTAATGCAGTTCTCCCTGGTGCTCGTTTGCAACGAGTACCTACTTAAATTACAAGAAAAACGATAGCGTTTGTAACGCGGCTAATTAAATCAGCATCAACGATGTATATTTTATTATTATTCATAAAATCAATATATTTGATAGAAAAATTATGTCTGAAAAATACAAAGTGATTGATAGTACCGTGCCCACTTTTATTACAATAACCGTTGTAGACTGGGTAGATTTGCTGATACGTCCCGTTTATTGCAAGATTATAGATGATTCTTTAAATTACTGTATTAAAGAAAAGGGATTGAGTGTGCATGCGTATGTTTATATGACCAGTCACATTCATTTAATAGTAACGGCATTTGATGGAGAATTGCAAAATGTTATTCGTGATTTTAAAAAATTTACTTCTAAAAAATTAATCGAAGCTATCCAAGAACATCCTGAAAGTAGAAAAGAATGGCTTTTAAGGAAATTTAGTTTTGAAGCTCAAAAATCGGGACGGGCGAAGAATTATAAATTATGGCAAGATGGTTTTCATCCTGTTATATTGGATACGTTAGAAAAAATGGAGCAACGTGTAAAATACATACATTACAACCCTGTTGCTGCAGAAATTGTTTTTCATGAAAGAGATTATGTAAATAGTAGTTATCGAAATTATGAAGAAGATAATACTGTGTTCTGCAATGTAAATGTAGAGCCTTTATGGTAGTTTTATTTTAATCGCGTTGCAAACGCTTTATAAGTAGGTACTCGTTGCAAACGAGCACCAGGATGGGAGATTATGTAAATAGTAGTTATCGAAATTATGAAGAAGATAATACTGTGTTCTGCAATGTAAATGTAGAGCCTTTATGGTAGTTTTATTTTAATCGCGTTGCAAACGCTTTATAAGTAGGTACTCGTTGCAAACGAGCACCAGGATGGGAGATTATGTAAATAGTAGTTATCGAAATTATGAAGAAGATAATACTGTGTTCTGCAATGTAAATGTAGAGCCTTTATGGTAGTTTTGTTTTAATCGCGTTGCAAACGCTTTACAAGTAGGTACTCGTTGCAAACGAGCACCAGAATGAGCTCGTTTGTACCGAGTACCTACTTAAATGATAGCGTTTGCAACGCAACTAATTAAAGCAGCATCCACGAGTAGATTTTATTATTCCTCATAAAATCAATGTTTGTGATAGAAAAATAATATCTGAAAAACACAAAGTAATTGATAGTAAAATGTAGAGCCTTTACGGTAGTTTTATTTTAATCGCGTTGCAAACGCTTGATAAGTAGGTACTCGTTGCAAACGAGCACCAGATTAAGAAAACGAGCACAAAATAAGTTCCCATTTCAAAAAAGCATCCTAACTCAGGATGCTTTTTCTATTTTACCCCAACTCTACTTCCCTAAATAACATCTCTTTATAAAATTTATTTCTACTGCGTAAAATCCTTGCGTAGTAACTCTCAAATATTTGCAGTAGAAAAAATAAACAGATGTATTGCATTATAAAAATATCAAACAAGTCCTGTTGCGTGTTTCTGAATGGCACCATTGCAGCTCTCTTTTCGCGGAAGCGAATTAGGTATGGCTGTGCAACTTGATTTGAAGGTTTGGATGGTTGCCAAAATACCATTCTCCTCTATAGGTCGTGGGTTCGATTCCCACTCCGTTTCGGCGGATAGTTCAGTTGGTTAGAACAATAGGTTTTCAACGTAGGTTCGAATCCTACACCGATTTATTTCGGTTTGACAGTGGCCGTCAGTCTCACAGCTTTAATTACTGTGCAAGAGTAGCATAACTCTTTAAAACAATGTACCAGAGAAAAAGAAGCGGACTCCGTCAGTGGTTTCAGATTTAGGTTTGTAAACCGCACTTTTGAGAAGACTTGAAAGTTGGGATTCGTATTGAGCAAGAACGGTTGTTCTTTTTGACTTGACAGATGTAATGTACTACAAATTCCATCTGAAAATGGTTAAAAACAAGAACCGCAACACTTGACACTACCTCGTCTTCCGTTTTTGAAAAAGGACGAATCCGTTTCGATTTCTTATTAAAAATAACACTTAAAAAAAAAGAAATAATGATTAAAAAAGTACACATTAATGCCTACCAAGTAGGTTTGGTTTTCGAGAATAAAGAATTGGTACAGGTTTTAGAAGCGGGAAGTTTCTGGTTGTTTGGCAACAAAGAAGTGTTTGTTTATGAGAAAAAACAATCGTTCGTGACGCCAATTGAATTGAATATCTTGTTGCAAAACGAAAAGTTGGGCACTTTGTTGGAAGTCGTTGAAGTTGCCGATAATGAGTTGGCCTTGTACTTTGTGAACGGGATTTTCAAAGAAGTAATGACTACGGGACGCTATGCTTTTTGGAAAGGTTATGTTGAAAACTCCTTTATAAAAGCCGATTTGTCTAAGGTGTTTATCACCGAGGCTGTTCCGACTGCTTTATTGGAACATGCCAAAGTAAAAATGTTTGTCAGACGGTTTCAAGTGGCTAATTTTGAAAAAGGCTTGTTGTTTGTCAACGGTGTTTTTGAAAAGGAATTATCTGCTGGTACGTACTACTTTTGGAACAATGCGACATCGGTAGAGGTAAAATCGGTGGACGTGAGGCAACAGCAATTGGAAATCTCAGGTCAGGAATTATTGACAAAGGACAAAGCGGGTTTGCGAATCAACTTTTTTGTACGGTACCAAATTACCGATATTTTCAAAGCCTTAACTGAAAATAAAGATTTTGAAAAGCAGTTGTATGTGTTGATGCAATTGGCTTTACGGGCTTTTGTAGGTGGTTTGACTTTGGACGAATTATTGAACAGAAAAGACGCGATTGCACAAGAGATTTTGGAAAACGTTCAAGCAAAAATCAGTGCCTTGGGCTTGGTCGTTTCTGATGCGGGAATTAGAGATGTCATTTTGCCTGGCGATATGAAAGAAATTATGAACCAGGTTTTGGTGGCGGAGAAAAAGGCTCAAGCCAACAGTATTATGAGACGAGAGGAAACGGCTTCTACGAGAAGTTTGTTGAATACTGCCAAATTGATGGAGGAAAACGAGATGTTGTGGAAGTTGAAAGAGATGGAATATGTGGAGAAAATTGCCGATAAGATTGGTGAAATTACCATCTCCGGAAGCGGAAACGTCATCAGTCAATTGAAGGAAATATTTGTGAAGTAATAAACAGCCACGGACTTTATGAGTTCGTGGTTTTTTGTAGGGTTTCAATCTAAAAATCCCCAAGTTAAATAGATACTGTTATTGCACAAATTAAATATTTAGTAAGTACATGTTTTTTTTGTAATTCAGCACAATACTATGCAACGCCAACTAAACTCTCGTGGGATGTTAGTGTTTCAAGTTAATTTATCGGGCATATTAAAAATAGAATCTGAAAGTATGTACAGCAAAAAATAACAATCGATTTTACTTCTCCATCAAAATTTTCACGCCTAAAACGTGTTTGCAAATTCCTCTTTTACCTTGGTAATTTGTGAACCAATTGCAAGTACAGTGATTCTTTTCGCCGTCAATAACTACGCGATGGGTTACACCCGTTCCTTTAACTTGGGCTTCAATGTAGTTTGGCCTTTGGGTTACAATTTGGATTTCCTCATTTTGAATTAATTTCTGTGCATTTTTCAACCTTGGATTTAAACTTAAAATGCGTTCGGTTTTAAAGGGTAATCTGCGGTAAAAGTGACTTCTGTTTTCCAAATCAAAACCCAATAATCCCATTGATGAAAGGCTTGACGTTAATTGTTCCATCGTTCCAAAATCGATATCATTTTCAATGGACAACATCGTTGGATCGAAGGATTCATTGGCTTTGAGCAAACTGTTCAATCCATAAACCCATTCCATTGGCACATTTTCAGTCATGTTTTCTAATGCTTTTCCTTCGCCCGAAAAACCACGGTACGCGTCTGGAGAAAATGCCATCAGCAGTTGCATTTTGCCAAATTCGCACACAATCGCACAGGTTTCTTTGTCAGACGATTCGTAAATCTGCATTTTGTCTACCAAAGATAGAATTCCTTCCAACAACCGCAACCGATGAATGCCGCCAATCCGGACACTATCTGCCGTTTGCAAAGTTGAAAACATAAATTTCCCAACGCGTTTGGTAATGTAAAATTCGCCTTTCACATTTCCTTTTGGCAAATTTTGAAACAGTTGAATCGTTTGCATTTTGTTGAGTTCAAACTTTTGTTCCATATCAGCCAAATACAGTTGAACGCTCGTCAATCCTTTAATCCAACGCGGCGGCAGTGTTACTTTTTTCTCAACGACTTTCGCTTTTGTGGTAATGACTTGCACATCATGCTGACCAACTGCAAGTGTGACTTTTTCATTTTTCTGAATGGCATTTAACGCATTCAACATCGGATCATTGAAGTCCACATTGGTCGTTCCGCTGGCGATAAATTCGCCGTCAATGGATTCGGGTTTCATGTCCAATCGTACGTAAACGCCATTGCAAGAAGAGAATCCTTCAAACCGCATTCGTTCGGAACCTGCAGTAACAATGGGGTCGCGTAAACTCGGAGGAATTGGTCCAAAACTGGAACGCACAACTTTGGCAATCGTACTCCAACATTTAGCCGTCACAAATGGATCAGTCAAACTTCCCCAGAAAAAACACGGAATGTTGTTCACTTCGGCAATTTCAGTTTGATGTGCCATAACCAAATTATTGATTCCTTTGGTCTTGTTGAGCGTTGAAACGTCTTGGTAATTATAAAGTAAATCGTTCATTTTACAGGTTGGCTATTTGTTTAATTAATGTTTTTAGCGACGTATTATCTTTGTAATTGTCTAAAAGTGCTAGCGTTTTTGAAGACGGTTTGTGATGCGTCTTTGTTCCAACATCCACGAAGTTTTCAACCAACTTCTTGAAGTTAGTAGGTAGCTTTTTGTCTAATTTTACAGTGGCAAAGATACCGTCTAACAAGAAAAATAATGCTGAATTATGCAAAGGCGAAATGTCTTTTAAAACAACTACGCTTTCTACCATTCGCAATAAAGGGCCGTATTTATTTGAAATTAAGTACGCCAATTGCTGTGAAAAACCTAAAATGTCAATCGATTTGATTTCCACTAAATTAATCAAAACTTCGGAGGCTAAAAGTCGAATTTCTTTCTTTTCTTGAAAGAAACAACAAGCAAAAACAAGCAAAGAAGTATCTGAAAACTGAAACCAACGTTGATTGACAACAGTCGCAAAACCTTTTAATTCATGATTGGTTCCATCACTGGTTTTGCAATTTTTGGATAATAACAAAAGCGCAAGCGGCTCGTTGTTTTGGGGCATCAAACTGTTCCAATAATAGACATTATTTTCATTATGCAACTGGTATTCAGAATGCCACGTATATTTCTCTTTTTTGGGGTGCAAATCCAAACTGTAAATTAAATTTTGCGGCACTTTTTTATCAACCGGCAAAGGAAAATGCAATTCCATCCAAGTGGTGCGTTTTTCGATGGGTAAATCTTTCTCCCACGAGTTCCAATTTTTGGTGAATGTCAATTTTGGAACAAAAGGTTCTGTGACAAATGGAATGTCATTCAAGCTCGTTTTTTCAAAATCAGCAAACCGATCATGTGGATGAAACGTTCGCGCGGCAGTTGCCCACAAAGCTATTTTTTCTGCACTCTGATTCGGACCAATAACTTTCTGGAATAGTTTGGATAGGACGGAAGTGGGTGTAATTTTTAGTTCATTGGTCAAGCCAAAACAATACCGCATCAAATCCTGCGTCTCGGGTTCCAAATCATTTAAAAGAGGAATCGCATCTTCCAAATTTTCACGAGGCATGCGGCTGATGGCAATGCTTAAATCTACTTTGTCTATATCCTCTTTTGCATCTTGGTATTCAATCATGCGTTCCAACAAAACTTTGGGTTCAACCCAATACGGCTTGTGCGTTGGAAACGAAAGCAGTGGCAAAACAGAACCTTCAGTATTCTTTTGCAACACTTTTTGCGAAAGCGGCTTTATCAGTTTCAACGTACTTAAAGCGGCATATTCGGCGTCGTTTACTTTGTAATGTCTATCTTTATCTTCAATTTTATTGATGAGTAAATTCTTAATAAAATTCTTTACTACACTGTCAAAATAGGTGTTTTCCAACTGTTTTGAATACGGCTGCAACTGACTCGTGTAATCCGCTGGAAACAAATGACGTTGCGAGATTATGGTATTTAAAATAAGTTCGGCATCCAAAATTTCTTCAGAAGCGATAAACCTTCCAATCAAAAATACAATGTCGTTCCAATCCTTCGGAATTTCTACTTTATCCATTAAAACTTTCACTTTTTGAGGACTAAAGTGGTAGGTTTCTAGATTGGAATCTTCCGAAAGTAAAACCTCTTCGCTCAAGAAAGTACTTAAACTGGGCTTTATCGTTCCTTGCATGTACGATACACAAGAAGTTAGTTTTTCAACTAAAGTATTGTCCTTTTCATTGCCAATTTTTAGCAATAATTTGGTTGCTCTTTCTTGTAAATTTAAATCAGAAATAATGTAAACATCTGCAATCAACAAGGCAATTTGAGCGTTGAATTTCGGCTGTGTTTTGCCTATTTTTTCAAAAGACATTAACGTGTTTTTTACGGCCAATTTGCAATCGCTTCGCATCATCACACCTTCAATCCATTCTAAATACGAGTGGTTTTTAAATTTCGGATGTACGTATATTTTCTTAATCAGCTCTGAACCATAATTTACAACGGTTGGATTTGAATAATTAAAATAAGCAAAAATCGATTCTTGATTTGCAATTAATTCATCAATCGTAGGTTCAATTGTAGCTATAAATTTTCTGAAAAAGCCTTTCAGATTGTTGTTCCATTCTTTGGTTTGAATCAATAATGCATTTTCTATAAATGTAGTTCGCAGCAACTTTTCTTCAACAATCAATTGCTTAAAAATCAACGTCCATATATGAAAATGTTTCTCATCTTTGTCTTTCGCTTCAACAAAATTACTGCCTTGAATATTGGTTTCATACTCAAAGAGTAACGGAATATCGCGACTGTAAGCTACTTCATCGTTCGTAATAAACGCTATAAATTCCCGAGGTTTTAAGGTTGCGTTCCAACTGTGGTATCTCGAGATGGCAAAGGCCATAAGTTCTGGATTGAATGCTATAAAATCATTTTTCTCTAAAAATCGGAGTGCTTTATATTCGAAGTAAAACCAGTCTTGTTTTCTAAATTTGTCCAAGAAGTAAAATTCAATCCCTTTGGGTTTTGCCCAATTTAGAATGTCAAAAACAACTGGTTTTTCCGCGTGTTTTAATAATCCACTTACGTCATCAATAGAAAGAATATCTGTTTTGTCAAACGTTGCCAAAGCACTTAACGTAATAATTTCTCTAATTTTAGTATCGCCTCGAGTGCCCCAACTCCAATTGCTGTCGTTCCGTTTTTTATAATCCGATTCAAGAGATAAATCCACAAAATCCATCCAATACTTCTTCTTATTTTTAATATGTTTCCGAATGGGTGCTAAATTGCCTTTCGCATATTTGAGCAGAAAAGGAAGTACAAGTGTGGCATCTTTTTGCTTAATAATAGCATCGTATTCAGCTAAAATTGCAACCATGTCAGACACTTCTTTCTTTCTAATTGTGCTTTTTCCCTTAGTGGCTTCCGCCAAATTTGGTAGAGTCACGGCACCACTTTCTGAATACCCTTTTTTAATTTTTTCATTCAAAAGTTTTTCCGCGGCTTTTAAACATTCTTCGTCAGAATCAAACGACTTACTTTTTGAAACACCTGAAGTGCCGTTTTTGCCATACGTCGTGGTAAACTGATTTTCTACAACTTCAATTTGCCAAAATTTATCAGAAGTAGCGTCGATGAACTTGAGGTGATGCTTCATAAGGAGGAAAAGGTTGAGGTTTATTGATTCGATTTTCAAAAAGGAAAAAGACTAAAATATAAAAATTACCTGATATATGTATCTTCCCACTTTTTAATTTCTCTTTCCGAATTTTGCCACCAATTCTGACTCCAAATTCGTGCATATTCAAAACCAGAATTTTTGAGGATTTTCTCTTTGTGCAAATCTTCTAAATAAGCCAATTCGCCTTGATAAGTTTCCTTACTCAAACATTCTAAAGCGATGGATTTGCCGTTCGGTATCTTAATTAAAATGTCAATCGTATAGCCGCCAAAAGGATGATTCAATTCAAAATCATAGTCTAGAAATTTAACTTTAAATTGATTAAAAATCTGTTCTTTAAAAAGTTTTTTCGACTCTTTTTCTTCCGTTGGTTTTGAATGGCTAAAGGTGATTAAATCCCTCAAAATCTCTTTTCTTTTGGCCTCATTTTCGTCACTAACGGCTTTGCAATAATTCAAATAGGCATAGAAAACCGCACGGCGATTATTAGCACCTTCTTTTTCTAAAGCTTCTTTATAATTGCCAAAATAGTCCGTCGGGATGGAAGTAATGACCACGATTTTTTCTTTGGCTCTTGTAATAATTACGTTTAATAACTTGTACCCTTTGGATTGATTTATGGGACCAAAAGCTTGAATGAATTTACCGTCTTTTTTCTTGCCATACGTCGTGGAAATAATAATCATGTCGCGTTCATCACCCTGAATGTTTTCCAAGTTCTTGATGAACAATCCGGCTTGTTCAAGCGCTAGTATTTTTTCATTAAAAGCGGTTTGGTCTGGATCATTTTGCTTTTGGATGATCTTTCTTTTAATGAAATTTCGTTGCGTAATGTTGAAAGTAGCAATTCCCACAGAAGGATATTTTCCGTTTGGCAAAGCTTCTATTTGGTTTAAAACTTCAATGATTTTATCAGCCTCTGCCTCGTTGATGTAGTCATTAAAAACACCGTCCACTTCATAAAATTCAATAGGTTTCGCCTGATTGGACGATGGAAGCGGCTTTAATCGCGAACCGTAAAAGGCATGGTTGGAAAAGTCAATTAAGTACGGATGTTTGGATCGGTAATGAAAGTCAAGGTAATTTTTATCGAATTTAAATTCCATTGCAAAATCCAGCAGTGATTCGATGCCCAAAATAGCATTCTTCTGATTGATGCTTTCACTTTCTTCTTCCGACTCGTCTTCCTCTTCTAAAGCGCCGTCAAAAACTTTGCTAAAATAATTGGAAGGCGGCATCTGGTGTTCGTCTCCGGCAATGATAATGTTTTTTCCTTTTAACATCGCAGGAAGATTGTCTTCTAATTTTAGTTGGCTGGCCTCGTCAAAAACCACATTGTCAAAATAGAAGTTTTTACCTTGAAATAAATTCGAGCAAGCATCCGGTGTGGTCAATAAAATAGGGAAGAAAGTTGTAAACAGATCAGTGTCTTTATTGGCAATTTGCCGTAAGGTCAACCGATTGAACTTGGTGCTTTTTCGCTTGTTGAATAAATTGGCAACCGATATTTCAGGATGATTCTTTTCAAATTTTTGAGCCGAAAGCAATTGCTGGTTGTTCCAATAACTTTCGATATAACTTTTTTGAGTCGATTCAAAACTCTTTATTTTCTTTGCAAAATTTGCGTAGTTCTCCTCGTTGACGTGCAAGGTTCCATCGGTGTTTTTTAGCAGAATTAAATTGTAATAACTGTATAAAAAGGAACTTTGCCATTTGGAAATTGGATACAACAATTGGACAAATTCTTGTTCCTTTTCCGAAAGCGAATAATAGAACAAATGCCAATCATAACTTGCCACAAAAGGTTGTTGCGAAGCCGTTTTAAATTCAGAAATCAGTTGATCGGCTTCCTGAATAATTTGTGGAAAACCGTCGGTAGTTATATTTTTAGAAGTCCAATTTTCTTGATTAATCTGCTGTTTTAGGTTTTGTGTTTGCTCAACAATTACTTTTAAATCCTCTGTTTGATAATTGGCATCATAGAAATGTAATAAATCGAGTTGCGCAAAATCCTCTTCGATTTTAGTTGCAAATTCGGCTTTCGCCAAATGGATTTGGGAAACATAATTTTCAGCATTTTTCACATTTTGCCATAAATCGGTCGACAAGCTAATTTCGGGAAAATTGGGATGTAACGAAATACTTTTAATAGTGGAAGTATTGGATTGTAAATTATGCTGTGCACTCAAAACTTTCTTTTTTGCCGAAGAGAAGAACGCTAGAAATCGGTACAGCAATCCATCTGTTTTTTCACTATTAAAAACATCAGCATTTTTATCTAAGGTTGAAGTGGTAACGATGATTGCATGAATGGCTTTTTCTAAATCGGTCAATTGTGCGGCAAACTCTTCTTTTCTTTTTGTAAAATAAAAGCTGCGGTAGTCCAAAACTTTATTCGCAATACCATGCAGCTTATCGGCATATTCTTGAAAAGACGTTTTCAGATTTTGTTCTATTTCAAACCGATTGGAGGCAATAATTTTTTGAGCAGTAAAGAAAGATTGTTCCTTGAAAGGCTTGAAATTTTCAAATAGAGTTTCGCCCTTTTCAATAACTGTAAGAAATGCATCCAGTTCGGAAGTCGTAAATTGAAACGAAAGATTTGCAAGATCTAGCTCTTGTTTCTCCGCTTGTAAAGCCAAAATTCGACCAATAATTTCTGCCCAATCTTGCTCATTGATGACTTCTTCATTCAGCTTATGGTGGACTTGATTGATGCTGTTTTTATTTTGGTGAATACCGTTCAATAATTCCTGGACCACGCTTCTGGGATAGACTTCCTTGTGCTGCTTAAAAGTGGGTGCGTCAATTTTTGTACGCACGCGATCCACTAATCCGCGTCTGTCGGCAACACTATCTTTTATCATGGTGCAGAAATCGCCCAAACCTCTTTGCTGTAGCGCATTTTGGAGGACTTCTAAAGCCGTTTGTTTCTCACAGACTACAATTGTTTTCTGATGGTTCTCTAAAGCGTTTATGAGCAACGCCGTTAAGGTTTGGCTTTTTCCCGTTCCTGGAGGACCTTGAATTACAATTTTAGAATTGGTTTTCAGCGATTCTAAAATATTTTGCTGTGAAGGATCGGTTTCTATGGAAGTAATGGATTGAAACAAACCATCCGGAACCGTCTCATTTAATTTGTAAGAAGTAATTAAATCTGCATAATCATTTATGATATTTTGTTTCTGTACTTCAAAAAGCGAGAAGATGCCGCTTTTTTCAATTAAAGTATCGCCTTTTTTAGGCAGTAACTTCTCATAAGTAGCTTTTGTTTTTATGACAGGAATTGGTGCATAATTATCCAATAAGAAGTCCAAATCTTGATTGGTTTGCAATTGCTCCAAAATATTTTTGCAAATTAAAAGTAGTTCGGGTTTGTCAATCTTTCCATCCTCAAGCATTTCTGCGGAAATGGGATCTAAAAATACGCCGGAATCACTTTGTAAATGATTCACTAAAACCTCGTTTAAATAAATCGGATCGTCTTCCGAACGGCTCACTTCAAAAGTGTTCATTGCAGCAGTAGCTTTGATCCGAATGGTCCAAATTAATAGGGGCGAAGCAGAAATCTGATTGTCGTTACTGTCCCTTCGGATTAAAATCGGGAATCCAAAACCCAACGTATTCATTCCTTTTTCGGATTCTATTACCTCATTTTGGAAAATCAAATTTTCAATACTGGTAACAATCTTCTTTAAACTGACTTCTCGTTCCTCGTCAATTTCCGGAGGTGCGTCTTTGTGATCATCATAATCATTCAAATAGATGCTTTCTTTAGCAGCAACGTGCTCTGCTTTGGACTGTGTCGAAAAAGTAAATTTGACATCCCGCATCGTAAGTAAATCGAGTACAAATAATTCTGGTAGACTTTTTTTAATAGCCGACAGTCTTGAAATATCGAATTTATATCTAGAATTCCCTGGAATGGCGTTGAGGTGAACGCCTCTGCGATTGCCTACTTTCAATTTGCTTTGCAAAGATTCAAATACGTCTGGCGAAAATTTCATAAAGGAGTAATTACATTATCCTTGTAAAAATAGCAAATTTGGTATTTGTTTGCGCAATTTGTATTTCTTAATTGCATTCAAAATGCTTTTAAAAAAAATGCTGCAGTTTTAAAAGATGTGTTATGGATTGAAAATAGGTTTTCAAGAGTATGGATAAGGTACAAGTGTAGCTATTAAGGTTCTCTTGTAGTTATAAAACAAAAAAGTCTGACACAAATGTATCAGGATTGAATTGCTCCCCCTTCCCGAAAGCTTTCGGGACAGGCAATGGGCTCGAATCAATTCCGATAGCTATCGGAACTCGATTCACAGTCAGATGCTAGTTGTATTTTTCTAAAAGTTTTAAAATTATTTCAGGATATTTTTGAAGGTTATCAATGTAGGTTTTGCTTTTCATTGCCTTAATGTGTTTTTCAATGGCCAATGCCTGAGGCTTAGAAGAGCAATTAAAGCTTAAATATAATTTCCAGTCGTCGGCTTTATAGGTAAACTTTCTTGTTTGGCTGTCGTTGGAGTGGAAATCTAGTCTAACATCGATATTGGAAGTGTAACCGATGTAATGCCGATTTAATTTTTCTGAGTGCAAGATATAAACGGTATGCATGCTAAATAACCTAATTTTTTAAAACAAAAAATCCCAACCATTTCTGATCAGGATTGATTTGCTCCCCCTTCCCGAAAGCTTTCGGGACAGGCAATGGGCTCGAACCAATTCCGATAGCTATCGGAACTCGATTCACAGTCAGATGCTAGTTGTATTTTTCTAAAAGTTTTAAAATTATTTC
>NZ_KE384389.1:0-1167 GCF_000425485.1 Flavobacterium tegetincola DSM 22377
ACCTACAATCAGAAAGTGTCAATGTTGCAAAACGGGCAACCTGCATACGATATTGGTTTTTGATACCAGAGGTCCACCGGCTTGGTATCTTGGCGTTAGCCAAAAGGCAAAGTCCCACCAAAATTAACTTGGAATGGGTAAGGGCACTGTGCTCAAAAGTGAAGGTAAACACTAAAAAATGATCCAGATTTTACTGCATAAAAAAAGAGGATCATCTAATCCTCTTGATATTCTTCAAAACGCTTTACGATAACTCCATAAGTGTTGACGGCATGTAATCGGTTCCGTTCAACACAGGTTTCATTGTTCGTTCTCCGAACGCAACGAAACCTTAGCTGTTATTTACAGTAATGCAAGTCAATCGTTTCAAGCGACTATCACTGATCCATCAAACAATGTTTTAATTATTCCTGGTACTTTTACGCTCAATTATGGACCTAATGTGATTCAAATAACAGTTATTCCTCAAAGTCCATTTATGGGAGGAAGTACGACCTTGAGAATACACGGACAAATTTCTGGAAAAGAAGGGATGATTGATTGTGAGTATCTGTTCCCGATTGACTTACCTTATTGTGAGTATATGGAATACAGAAGCTCTGGTGATACAAATAAAATGAGTTCAGAGATGCCTACTTTTAAATCTTGTACCCTATATCCTAATCCAGCCTCTGGTACGGTTCAGGTACAATATGATTTAGGTGTATCAAATGCCACGGTAGAATTATACGATTTAATGGGGCGTTTGTTAAGCCAAAAAGCATTGGCAGATGCACAAGGTACTGCGACGTTAAATATCAGTAATTATTCTGCTGGTGTTTATATCGTAGCAATCAGAAATGAAAATCAAATCTTGTATCAACAAAAATTAATTATTAAATAATTTAAGTAACTTACCCTTTCCTAGCATACTCTCCCGAAACTTCAGGAGGAATGAGGAATCTAACCCAAGAGGCAGGCGCTGCCTGCCTCTTTTTTAAATAACTACAACATGAAAAAAATATTACTTAGTACATTTTTACTAACTACAATCTTTACGAATGCCCAATGTTACGAATCCCTCACTTTTGGCGGTACTCATACAGTGGGTTTAAAAGCAGACGGAACACTATGGGGTTGGGGACGCAGTGATGCTGGTCAACTTGCAACCAACAGTTACACAGAGCC
>NZ_KE384389.1:3452-28981 GCF_000425485.1 Flavobacterium tegetincola DSM 22377
GGTACTCATACAGTGGGTTTAAAAGCAGACGGAACACTATGGGGTTGGGGACGCAGTGATGCTGGTCAACTTGCAACCAACAGTTACACAGAGCCAAATCCAATTCAATTTTCGAACATCAATACTGTTAATAATTTTTTTGTGGGTCCGCTGAATACTTTTGTTTTAAAAATAGATGGCACTTTGTGGGGAGTAGGTAGTAACTTGAATGGATCTCTTGGTGTGAATTCCACTGCGCAAAGTTTTACTACATTTCAGCAAATCACAACAGCTAACAATTGGGTAAAAGTAGCACCTTCTCTTTTTTTTAATTTGGCTTTAAAATCAGATGGAACTATTTGGGCTTGGGGTCAAGATAACTACAATCAAACTGGAAACCCTCCCTCGTCAGAATCACAACTTGTTCCGATACAAGTAGGCACTGGAACAGATTGGATTGATATAGCTACAAGTACAGGTGAAACAGCTTTTGCTTTGAAAGCGGATGGCACACTTTGGGGTTGGGGAGCAAATACAGGATATCTTTTAGTAGCAGCATCCAGCATTTATGCATTAAATACGCCTACGCAAATTACTTCCATTAATACATGGAATAAAATGAGCGTTGGAGCTATACATATTTTGGCACAAAAATCTGATGGAACGCTTTGGGCATGGGGTTCGGGTCCTGGTAGAGGTGTTGGTGAAAATATCAACCCTGGCATCACTCCTCATCAAGTAGGCACCGATTCTTGGAGGAGTTTTTCAACTGGAACAAGTACTTCGTTTGGAGTTAAAACAGACGGTACTTTATGGGCTTGGGGACTCAATACAAATGGGCAATTAGCAGATGGTACTTCAAGTACGCATCATGTTCCTGTACAGATAGGAACGGATAGCAATTGGGATACTGTTCAAGCACGCAATTTTACTACTACAATGGCTACTAAAACTGATGGATCAGTTTATTATTGGGGTCGAAATTATTACGGCGAGTTTGGTAACGGCACGGATTATAATGCAGGATATTATACTTCTCCTCAATTAACGCCAAACATTTGTGTAACTAGTTTATCTACTCCTACTTTTGAGAAATCGGCTGAGGTGAAGATCTATCCAAATCCTGTTCAAAATCGCTTATTTATCGACAATCAAGAAACAGTACAGTACCAAATCTATTCTATCTTAGGAGTTAAAATCAGTGAAGGCGCACTTACAGTAGGTAATAATATTGATTGCAGTAGTTTCAGTTCTGGAGTTTATTTGTTGAATTTGGTGAATAATTCAGGGAATTCAACGACTCTGAAGTTTGTGAAGCAGTAGATAATGAGAAAATCATTAGCAATGGAAAAGTTACAACATTACAACTGGAGCAACGGCGCAGTGGGTAATAGCATTACTGTAAATGATGGCGGCGCTTTTAGCGTTACCGCAAGTACTGGTGGAGGTTGTTCGTTTACTAAACAAATCGATGTACCTAAAAGTCCTGAAAACTATATGTGGATATTCCCTACAGGTTGCTATACAGACTGTATCAGAAAAGGCAATTATCTAATAGGGCCTTTATTACCTTTACAAAATTGGAGTTGGAACAACAATGGGCAATCCGTTTCTTCTGGAAGTGGTTTTGCAAGTCCTTTCACTTTGTATTCAAATGGCAATTATTCGATGACGATTAATACAGGTATGTGCGATTTAGAGTCGGGACTGTTGAGTTTTTCAAATAATATGTGTGGTGATTGCGAAATAAAAGACGTCAAGATTGAGGACTTCAAAAAGGTTGAAGCTCCATACTGCGCATTTACACAAACACTAGTTATTTTTAGTAATTCACTTCAGCCGTTTCAAGCCACTATTAGTGATCCGTTAAACCATGTTTTAATAATTCCTGGAACTTTTACGCTCAATTACGGACCGAATGTAATTCAAATAACAATGATTCCTCAAAGTCCATTTATGGGAGGAACTACCACCTTGAGAATACACGGACAAATCCCTGAAAAAGAAGGAATGATTGACTGTGAATACATGTTTCCAATTAAAATTCCGTATTGCGAAAACGAACAATACAGGAAAAATAACGTGGAAGATACCGATAACACAAACACAGCTATTTCTAAAAACTGTACGCTCTATCCAAATCCAGCCTCTGACACGGTTCAAGTACAGTATGATTTAAGTGTATCAAATGCAACGGTGGAACTCTACGATTTAATGGGCCGTTTGTTGAGCCAAAAAGCATTGGTTGATGCACAAGGTACTGCTACGCTAAACATCAGTACTTATGCTGCTGGTGTTTATATAGTAGCAATCAGAAATGAAAATCAAATCTTATACCAACAAAAATTAGTCATTAAATAATTTAAGTAACTTACCCTTTCCTAGCATACTCTCCCGAAACTTCGGTTGAAGGTGAGGAAACTAATCTAAGAGGCAGGCGCTGCCTGCCTCTTTTTAAATAACAAAAACATGAAGAAAAATTTACTTATTGCATTTTTATTAACTACAGTTTTTGCGAATGCCCAATGTTATGAATCAATCTCTTTTGGTGGCACCCATACTGTGGGATTAAAGAGTGACGGAACGCTTTGGGGTTGGGGAGCTGGATCTTATGGGCAATTAGCAAATGTCAATTGGACAGAGCCAAATGCAATTCCTATAGGAATTAATACGACATGGACAAAAGTCTATACAGGTGTGAGAAATACTTTTGCTATAAAGGGTGATGGAACACTTTGGGTAATTGGTAGTAATGAACTTGGTTTTTTGGGGCACTCTTATAACAAATTTATTTAATTATAAAAAAAGGTTTCCATTCAATAACAATCAAGATTACTATAGCAACATTTATTCTTATTTTCTTTTTGAAATCAAAAGAACTTTGAATTTTCAAAACTGAAGTAGGCTTATCCGTGCTTACAATTATTCGTTTTTGCGGTGATTATCGCTGTTATTTGATGGATATTTAAACTTTTTCAATACAAATTCAAATCAGTATAAATCGGCTCTAGTTAGATTAAATTGCATGCCCGCATCATAAAATCAATATCCACTTCAGATTTACTATATTCGCTTACCATTTTAGAAAATATCACTATTAAATCCTTGTTTCAAAGAATGAATGCTAAAAAAAACGCAATAGTGCTAGAAGTATTTAAAAGTTCGTAGGAGTTTTCAAAAATATCTCTTTAAAATGCATGAATGTCGTTTTGAATTATTCTTTAATAATGACTCAACTTCAATCCATTTTCTTTCTTGAATGTCTAACAACTGTAGATGCTCGATATTGCGGCTTGCAACAATTGTAACAACAAAATCTAAGTCATTCGTTGAAATTTCATATATTCCATCATAAATTATAAAATATCTTGAGGGTTGTGTTTGTGAATAAGTGATTTCCATAGCAGTGATTTATTTTTCAGAAAGTCAACAGTACAGCAGTTTTTTTTAAAAAATTTTACACTAATTAGAAACTGCAATAGTGAATAAAGTTCTATTCATTAGATATTATTTTTATATATTACTGGAAAATTTTGCAGAATGAAGCCACATTCAAAGCAAACCGCCACCTGACTCAAAAACGAGTTTATTAGCCTCCAACACTTGCGGAATTGTTAATTTCTCACCTGGTATCGACATGAATTTAGCTCCCTCAATTGTGTTTGCTTTCTCAATTGATTCATCTATATCTACTCTTGTAAAAAAATGAATAGCTTGATCGTAATTGTTTAACGGCTCATATAAATCTTGGTTTTCTACCCTATTTAATACAGTAATAAAGTTATTTACCCACTTTTTAGGAATCTCATTCTCATAACTGTCATATGCTGAAACATACATGCTTTGGGGTAAAATGTTAGGATAGTTAGACACTAAATCGGTAAAGTTTGTTTCACCCATTTATAAACGATGTAATATTTCTTCTCTCATCACGTATTATTTTATGTTAATTTATTCAAAAATAGAGATTTATTTAATTCTACTTATTGATTCAATGGATTATTTTAATATTACAATCCTCCTTGGAGTATATCAGCATAAACATCCACGGTGTCGATGTCACATAATTTGTTGGTATTTATTGCAAATTGTTTTTAATTTATTTAAGTATAATACTCTATTAAAACTTTTTATTATGGAAGAAAAATTGGAAGTCCTTAATGAAATTATGCATAAGCAATTTGAAGTACGAAAAGACCTCAATGACAATCTGAAAGAAATTTTAAACGATCTGCCAAGTGGTATAAGCATTTAAAAAATTGAATATTTATTAGACATAATTGGTATTGAAGTTATCAACTTCAAATTCTGGTTAATATTTTATATCACTGAATTTTGGATAGTCAAAAAATAATTGCATTCTAATTACCTTTAGTTATTATTTTTCAGATAAATTATAAATATCTCGTTTTTTTACCTGAATCTATTTTGCACAAATAATCTATATAGTCCTGAAGTTCAATCAGGTCTAATAAGCCATTTTGATTATTAGGCATTTGTACTAATTCAAAATCCTTGATGTGTTTCTTGTAATTAATCTCTCCTATAATTTCCATTAGCAACCATCTGATATCGTCGTATAATTGTTCAATAGTTTCTATTTCATCGAAGTTGAGAAGGTAAATTGTTAATTTTAGTTGCTTTGTTGAAACGTTGAAATCTAATAGTGAAAACTGCATTTCGCTAAGTTTGAGGATGTAATTTTCGCAGTAGATTGGGTCATCGTTACCTTGTTTAATTTCGTCCGTATTTTGCATAGGTTTTATAAAAGCTTGTGGCCGGAACAGTTCTAATTTTGGCGCTTGCTCTTCGAGTGCAATTAGTTTAGGAAAAAGTTTTCTGTAGCCTGCTCCGGTGAAAATAATTAAACTTTTATCATTGTCGTCGCTTGTCCTTTTAATTACAAAACCAATTCTTGTAGAAACATAATTGAGATTACGATTAAAGTGAAATAGCACTTCTTCTCTATTTATTCCTAGGAAGAATGCGTTTTTTAGGGCTTGTTCGTTGTCTTGGAACCATTTCCAGAATTTGTCTATTTGTTTCATGTGGTAGGAGATTTATGAGTTATGAATTTTGATTTAAGTATTATGAATGTGAGGAAAGTATTAAGATTTAAGTATTAAGAATTAAGATAAAGGAGCATAGAATAAAGAGCATAGAATCATGATTTAGGATTTAGTATTTGAGAATATAGAGGATGGATTTAAGATTTTGGGTTGGAGTTCTTCGACAGGCTCAGTGTGACATACAATTATTTATCGTTTGTCGGGTGTAGATTTGTCGAAGGCGATGAGGTTGAACATGGCTCGAAGTCGTGAGCGGACGCGGTTGCCGTAAATGGTTTCTATTTCGGAGGCGGATAGGTTTGTAGTGATGTGGGTTTGTATTTTTTTAGAAATGAATAAATCGTATCGAGAAAGCAGTATTTCTGCCATTACGTTGCATTCGTTGCCATAATATTTGAGGTTGTTTTCTACTCCTAAATCGTCGAAACAGATGAGTTTTGCTTCGGCGTGGTAGAGTTTTCCGATGCTGTATTTGTGGATGATTTGGTATCCGTCTTGGATGAATTCGAAACTGATGTCTCGGCACGGTTTGATGTAGAATTTGTGTTCTGCGGATGTGAGGCATTTCATGAGGTTCATCAATGCTGTTTTTCCGCTTCCGATTGGTCCAGCAAATAGAATTCCTTTTGTGAGGTCGATTCCGTATTGGTGGCAGGTTGGTTCGTCTTTTAGGAAATAGGCGATTAGTTTGTGGATTATTGGGTAGTCGGGTTCGAGGATTTTGAATTTTGATCCGTAGAGGTCGAGGCCTTTTTTTTGGAGCCATTGTGTGACTTCGGGATAGGTGTATGTTTGCGTTGGGTTGTTCATTGTGGTGAGGATTGAGGGATTAAGAGATAGAAAGATAGAAAGATAGAAAGTTAGAAAGATAGAAAGATTGAGGGATAGAAGGACGTAAGGATTTAGAGATTCAGGGATTGAGGGATTGAAAAACTGATTTATAGTTCGGTATTCGCTTTGCTCAGTTTTTTGGAACGCGGATTTTGGCGGATGTACTTCGTCAGTTCGAGCATAGCTCTCGGGTCGCTGGTTTACGTAGATTTTCAGTTATGGTATTCGCTTTGCTCATTGGGTTTGGAATTTGGGTTTAAGTTTTGAGTTTCATTTGCGATTGAGGTGCAAATTTGCCAACCCGCCCTTTGGGCACCCCTCTAGAGGGGAATTTTGGAAAGGGTTTTAGAGTGGTTCGGCGTAGTTTTTTTCGGTGGTGGCGTTGAGGTAGGTTTTCGGTTTTGGTGGGGCATGGGATTCTTTGGTGAATTTATTTGCGTTTAGCATCCAGTTTTGTGCCGCAGCTTGCCAATTTTGCATTGGAGTTCTGCCGCCGACAAGCCAACCGATGCTTGCGAAGTAGTTGTAGAACTTCTGGGCTTCGAGGTCCGGAAATTTTTCTTGTACGAAATAGCTTTTGACTTCGTCGATTGTTGGTTTGAAATTAGTATTTGGTTTTTCTGATTTTATTCCTGGAACGGTGAAGTGATTTATGACTTCGATATTTTCAACTGAAGTCTCGAGTTGTGCTTCGTTATTGTCTTTCTTTTTTTCGCGCAATTTTTTTTCTTTTTTTTGACTAACGTCGGTTTCTAAAAAATCAGGTTCTGAAATTTCATTTATTTTTGGTGGCTTGCTTTTGTTTAAGCTGTTTTCACTGTTTGAATTGTTTACTTTGTTTGTACTGTTTGTATTGTTTATATAAGATACTAACGCTTGTTCAGTGCTTGTTTCAGAAGTAGTACAGGACTTGTTTACAACTTGTTCAACACTAATATAAGAAATAGGTTCATTTTTTGAACTTCTTTCTGCTTTCAATTCTGGTTTTAAATTGTCCGAAAAGTTGAATAAAACAACATGACTTCCTTTAAATGGATTGTAGGAAGGTTGGTAGTCAATGTAACCTGACTGATGTAAATTTTTCATGCATTTGTGGTACGTTGCCTTTGAACTTATTTTACTTATTCGCATGACCTCATCTCGAGATATGCTGATTGGATTTCTGAACCGGTTGCAGTTCCAAAATTGGAATAATGCTATGTAAAGGCTTACATGGGTAGGATTCAAATTTTTGTCGAGTACTACTTTTTCGAAGAAGCCGGTGAGGTGTTTGATGTAGTTCATGGGAGAAGTATTAAGATTTGAGTATTAAGTATTAAGACTTGAGTTATAGTTGTATGTTCTTAGTTTCAAGTTTCAAGGTTTTTAGTGCGTTATGGCAGTCGCAGCTTTCGCAGGTGCCGTTGCAGGTTTGGGTGTTGGTTTTCATTGGTTTAGAGGATAGAGATTAGAGAAAAGAACATAGAAAAAAGAGATGAGATTGCTTCGTACCTCGCAATGACGGACTGCTTTGCTTCGTTCCGCGCAATGAAAGACTAGAGAAAAGAACATAGAATAAAGAGCAAAGAACATAGAAAAAAACATAGAATATAGATATGAGATTGCTTCGTACCTCGCAATGACGGACTGCTTTGCTTCATTCCTCGCAATGACAGATTGCTTTGCTTCGTTCCTCGTAGTGACGGTCAGAACGTTTCTCTCAATGGCTGAATACTTTGTTTGTCAGTTTGATAAATGGCATTATTTAGTGCAGTGACAGTTGACTTTACTCAATTTTATGGTCATGGTACTGTCCTTTAGGCAATTGTTTTCAGTTACTTGAATAGTGTGGGGATGGCTTGGACTTTGTTTTTTGTGAGGAGCTTGTCAATGTCGAGTTGGTCGTAATACATTATACCACCAATTTTGGTGTAGGTTAATGTGCCGTTTATTCGGAGGGTTTGCAAGGTTCCGGGTGAGATGTTGAGTAGCGCACGGACTTCTTTTGACTTTAGCCATTTTTTTGAAGAATTGTTATCAGCGAATTTTAGTGCATTTCGAATGTCGGCTAGAAGTTCTGTTTTGAATTCTTGCAAATCTGCTTTGGTAAGGATTTCCATTGTCCTATCATTTGTGTTTAATTGTGACTATTTATTTCTCCTACAAAAGACCATATAATTTGTTTCCCTTTATCCCAATGCGCCTCGTAGTACGAATTAATTTAACATCAAATGGTATGAAGTAGAGAGGAAAGTGCATAGAGGAAAGTGCATAGAGGAAAGTGCATAGAAGAAAGAGGATAGAAAAAAGAGGATAGAATATAGAAAAAGAGGAAAGAATATAGAATATAGATTATAGAAAAAAGAAAAAAGAAAAAAGAAAAAAGAAAAAAGAGCATAGAAAAAAGAATATAGAAAAAAGAGGAAAAAGGATAGAGAAAAGAGCATAGAATATAGAGTATAGAAAAAGAGGAAAGATGATAGAATATAGAGCATAGAGGAAAGAGCATAGAATATAGAGGTGGAAAAAAGAACATAGAATAAATATTGTAGAGGTAAGAATTAAAGCTTGTAATGGTCAAAAATAAAAAAGAGCAAACACTAATTTTTTTAATGTGTTTGCTCTTTTATTGATTCGGATTGAGTGTGTTAATTCATGTCATCTCGTGCTATTTTTTGCTGGAGGTTTAGGGTTAGTTCTTCTAGAAATTTTGTTTTGCTGCTTTTTCGTGCTTTGATTTCTGAATAGGTTTTGTAGACATTATCTAATTTTATATTGAGGAAATCTTCAAAGGAGGCTGTTATTAAATTTATATCTGCAGCGCCGTGGTTTATTGCGCCATTTGAAAACAGTGCATAAATTAGTTCTGTCAATGCCGTTTTGGGACCTGTCCATACCATTACTTTGTGCTTTTTGTCTTCAAATATATCGGAATCATCTACTTTAAGTTTTTTTAGTGATTGCCGGATGTGGTGGATGTATCGGTACATTGCTTTAACTTTTGCCCAAAGCATGTCTTGTGTGGTTGTAAATTCGGGAAACTGATAATAATCCGTCATTGGCGTAAAAGGGAAATTGTCCCGGTAACTTCTAGTGAAAAATTGGTGGTCGAGGTAGTTGTAGCCTTGCTCCATATAATGCACAAAATCTGTGTTTTTGTAGAAAAATTTGTTGATTTTCCGCAGTTCTTTTTGTAGAAAATTAATTTTATAGGAGTTTCCTGCCTTTGGCATTCTTAATTCACAGGATCTTACTTCTGTGAAATAAATTAGAAAAGACATTGGGATTGGTTTTACATTTCTGAAAAAATCGATTTCCTCTGGTATGGTATTGAAGTCTCTTTTATCTACAATTTCCTTCAGGTTTGTCAGTGTTTTATTGCAAAGGCTAATACCTTCAACTGCTTTGGTCAAGGCATTTTCATTCGATTCTAAAAGTTGATTGCAAGCGTTACTGAATGAATCTAGTTTTTGTGTAATCATAGTACAATGCTTTAAATTTATTGGATTTATTAAATGGCTTTGTAATCGTTCTGTAAGGTGTTCATTAGTTCAGAAGAAAAGTTGTCTCTAATTTGGACGTAAGCCACTTTTGGAATCACTTTTGCGCCCAATTTTTTCTTTTCAAAAGAAGCTGAAACGCCAAAGTCGATTTGGTTTAAGTTTAATTCATTTGCTCTTTTTATTGTTTGAAATAGCAATTGTCTGTACAGCTGAAATTCTGCCGTATATTGGTAATCCATACCAATTAATTCTGGAACGTACGTGTAACTTTGATTTTTATAGCAAAACATCACGCCTACAAAAGGTTGTTCCGATTGGTCTTTGATGGAAAGTACAATGAATTCCCAATTGGGATTTTCGTTCATTTTTTGAAAAACCGATTTGTTGTATTCAAATGTGTTTATTGCCAAATTATTGTTCTTGACATTTTTATACAATTGATAGGCTCTATCTAGTTCATTTTCATTCAATTTTGACTTAATGCTAATGTTGAAAAGTTGTTCGAAAGGATGTACTTCTTTATTAAAATGCTTTTTAGAACGTGGTGAAAGCCTATTTGAAAATTCGTCGTAGCTGTGCCATTTTAGACTCTTATAAATGCAGGATTCAGGCATTGTTATTCTTAGAAATCCTTGCTCTTGAATTTGCTTTTCCCATGTGTTGTCTTCTGCGAAATCGCGCAATACAAGCATGTCTGCATTTAATTCATTGTACTTATTTTCTAGTTTAGCTATCAGAAATGTTAACGCTTTTTTTGCTTGCACGTGTTTCTCATCTATGTAAAAATGATTTCCTTCTGTAAATAAGCAGCCCATACTGAAAACCTTTGAAGTTAAATACAATGGGTTGGTTTTACGTATTATTTCCAGTTGTCTAGAAACGGATTCTGTTGCAAGCATGTCGTCTTTCCAAATTCCTACTGTGCAGAACGTCATAGCAAGAATTTTGCCTGCTGCATTTTTGACGGTGTAATAGTAGAAACTCAAGTTGTTTGTTGTATCATCCGCATTAATAAAAGCTTCTTCCAAATATTTCATTCCGTCCCAGTCGATGCAACTGTTTTTACCAAGAAAACTATTCCATATTGTTTTTGAAATATCATGTATGGTTGTGTTTTCTTCTATTATAAACTCATCCGACATTTCGATTTTATTATCTTCTTCATTATTTGTTTGTAGTCCAAAAGCCTCTCTTACTTTATTGTCGGTTGTTTGGGTTTCTTCTAAAGCTTTGGGGTAATGATACATCAAAGCCTCTGCTAACAACTTAATGTCTTCCTTGCGATTGTGACTTGATAAAGTTATTCTGATGCCTGTATTTTTAATGGGCACGGCAGGATACATTCCTAAATTTAAGAAAAAGCCTTCGTTGAAAAGGCGGTGCATTAGATTGTATGCTGTTAACGGAGTTCCCATACCAAAGAAGCAAACGGGTGTATCGTTTTTCGCCACAATAGGTAAATTATCTATTGCCATTAGATTATTGAAATAGTTTATTTTTTCTGCTAAACCTTCTTGCATCATTGTGATTTCAGGTGATAAGTGAATTTTTGCAGAAGCGATAGCGGCGGCTACTGAAGCGGGTTCTAATTGTGCAGAAAAGGTTAGCGGTCCACCGAAGTTTTTGATTTTTTCGCGAAGCTTTTCGTCTTTGCAGAAAAATGTTGCTCCACTGGCTCCAAATGTTTTGCTCAACGTACTTACGACAACGATATTTTCTGGTAGCTCTTTGATTGCATCAAAAACGAAGCCCACACCGTTTTTACCTTTCCAACTCATTCCGTGTACGTCGTCAAAATAGATGTTGAATTGACTGTATTTTTCAGTCAGTTTTATGAGTTCCTCCATTGGCGCGCAGTCGCCAAACATGGAGTAGACCCCGTCTGCCATGTACCATATTTTTTGACATTTAGAAGCTAGATTCTTAATTTTATCTTCTAGCATTTCCAGGTTGTTGTGGCGAATCATCTCCACTGGAATTCCTCGAAGCTTGAGCAATTGACATGCATTTTGAACGCTCCAGTGCATTTGGTGGTCCAAAATTACACCGTCTTCATCTCTGATGAGTGTTGGTATTATTGCTAAATGACCCAATGTGCTGTTTTTTGTTATGATGGGAGGGACGCCGTACATTTTTTCAACTAGAGCTTCCAGTTCGTAGTACAGCGGATGCGAAATATAGGTTTTCGACAGAGGGAACTGCTTACCATAGTCGCGTATAGCTTGAATGGCTGCATCTTTTAGTCGGTTGTCTTGTTCCAGACCCAAGTATCCTGTGGTACCGAAGTGGAACATTTCATTTCCTTTGATTTGGATGGTTCTACCGGTTAGTATTTTATTTTCTGCGTAGAGGTGCAGAATCCCTTCATTTTTTGCACCAGCGATCACTTTGTCGACGGTATCGATGAAATTATTGTGTTTAATTTTTGCCATTTTTCTTTATAAATTAGTAGGTTAAGGGTTTAAAAGAATAAAATTGACTAAAATAAATGAGAGTTTAGCAAATCGTCTAATATAACTCCTGAATAGACAAGGTTAATTCTATAAATGACAACAATAGTTCAAAAGGCAGTAAAAATTGCTAAATTGACAATCTGACTTATTTCAAAAATCGTTAGTTTTACTTTAAATTAACCTACAACATAGAAAATGATTGCAGCACATCGTTTATATGAGAATAAATATGCCCAGTTCGAGGTACAGGATGGAATTCTATTTATTACTTACAAATTAAATACTACATTGAATCTCGAAGTCGCGCAGCGCGTTGTTGCTGATCGTATTCGTTTTCAAAACAATACGAACTTTTTAGTCCTATGTGATATTCGCGGCATCGTTCATAGCGACAAGAGAGGTAGGGACTTTTTAGCTCATTCAGGCTCATTATTGGTGAAAGCGGTAGCATTATTGGTACATGAGAAAGTATTGTTTGGCATGAGCTCTTTTTATTTAGAAGTAAATAAGCCAGCAGTTCCCACTGAAATTTTCACTGATAAGATTATCGCTGTTGATTATTTGCAACGGTTTTTATAATAAATTATAAATGTTGGAGAAAAGCTGTCCTTCAAATTTTATTAATTAGAATCACTGCCTTTCTCTTTTATTAAAACGGAGTTATTAATAAAAAGAATATCTACATGGAACTACTTAGGAATCAAGATCGAATTGTGCAGTTGCAAGCGATGTTATTTGAGATGGCTCGAGGTAATTTTAAGAAAAGGATTGCTTTGAGCGGTTTGGATGATGAGCTGGAGACTTTAATTGTTTTAATTAATATGGTTGCGGAAGAAATGGATGAATCCATTTTTCAGGATGGCTACTTGAGTGTACATCAATCACGTTGTAGTTTTGTTCAATCCACTTTACTTGTAGACGCCGCCTCGCTGATTACCGATGTTAATCTTGATTCGGAGATTTTTTTAGGTTATAAAGCAAATGATTTGCTCAATCGACCTTTAGCAGAATTTATGACCGCAGATTCTTGGATTGCGTTTGAAGATTTGTTACAAACTTCCTCTGAAAAACGTACTGCATTGTCCATAGGACTCCTTGATATAGAACATGTTTTAATTGCCGCTACATGCACTGTACTTAGACTGGCCGGTGATGCTGGAATAGTGTTGACTATTACAACACCATTTTATAACGCCTCTAATTCTGAAGACGTAATAGAAAAGAGCGTTGATATGATTAAACAGCGTCCCGCTCCAAATGTCTTTGTGACACAGCAACTGTATGATTACATTTTGGCTAATCTGGGTGAGCCGCTGCCGCCCATTTTTATTTTGTCTCGTAAATTTGGTACAAATGATTACAAATTAAAGGAAGATTTTAGGCATTTTTTTAAGATGAGCATTTATAAATTTTATAATGAAGAACGCTTAAAAAGAGCTTATTTCCTGATCCAAACTTCGACCTTAACTTTCAAAGTTATTGCCGAAATGAATGGATATTTAAATTACCCCAATTTTTGTAAGGCTTTTAAGAAGCATTACGGCTTTTCTCCCTCTACGATGAAACGATTGTAGTATTTTGCTTTTTATTATTTAGGTCTAAACAGTGCATTTTAATCCGTTTTGGACAAATTAATAATCCTAAAAAGACAAGTGTTATTTATTTGTAATTCAGAATTTTACGATATGAAATAATAAATCTATCGTTATGAAACTAACTGCAAATTTTAAATCAATTGTTACAGAAATCATAGTATTGCTTTATGTGCTATTGTTTGTTTATGCAGCTGTGAGTAAACTACTGGATTTTGAAAATTTTCAGGTTCAGTTGGGACAAAGTCCATTGTTGAGTGCCTTTGCGGGGTGGCTTTCTTGGCTTGTTCCTATTAGTGAATTGTTTATTGCTGGATTATTGCTAGTTCGTCGAACCCGTCTTTATGGTCTGTATTTGAGTTTTTTGTTAATGGTGTTTTTCACTACTTATATTTTTACCATACTTAATTATAGTGAATCTATTCCTTGCTCTTGTGGTGGTATTCTGGAGCGGATGGATTGGAACGAACATTTATGGTTTAATGTTTTCTTTGTGGCATTGTCTGTTTTGGGACTGTTTTTTATGCCATTCGATTTAAAGTTTCGCAAAACAGTATTGATTTTAATTTCTCTTGCTTTAATTAGTATCGTCAGTTTTGTAGTCTTGTATAAAATTTCTCTTAGGATTACTCAATACCAGAATACGTTCATTCGGAATTTTCCAATGGCATCTCGTAAACTGTCTGAAGTTGATTTGGGATATAATAGTTATTATTTTGCAGGCGCCTCCGAAGGCAAAGTATATCTAGGGAACTACACTGCTCCACTTGAGATTTTGGTTTTGGAAAATGATGGTTTAGGTAAAAAACATTTTCGGATTTCATTGGATGAAACGGATTTGCCTTTTAAGTCCGTACAGGTTCGTGTAAACCCACCTTATTTTTATGCTTTTGACGGTACGGTTTCCTGTTTGTATACGGGTCGGATTTCTGACTGGAACGGACGGTTGCAGTATAAAGGTGATTTGTTTGTTGATCAAGTTGTTTGTGTTGATTCCACCCGTTTTATATTTCGCGAGCAAAAGGCAAAAGGAAGTATTATAGGTAAGCTTGATTTAGAAAAAAAAGGAGCAGTAACGTATAACACTACAATCTTAGAGAAACAAGTAGATGGCGTCTTTGATGTAGATGGTCAGTTGTTATTTGACAAGACCTCAAAGGAAGGGGTTTACATCTATTCGTATCGCAACCAGTATACTGGGATCGATACAGACTTAAATGTTCTTTACCGAGGACAAACTATTGACACGATTTCCCAAGCAAAAATCAAGATTGCCACGGTTCAAAATCGAGGTCAAAGGAAGATGTCTGAGCCTGCCTTGGTTGTTACTACTTCAGCGGCAAGTTATGGAGGTTTACTTTTTGCACACTCTGGTATTTTAGGGCGTTTTGAGCCTGAAGAAATGTGGTCAGTTGCCAGCATCGTAGATATTTATCGCCTGAGCGACCGCTCGTATATTACCAGTATTTATGTACACGATATGGAACGTAAAAAGATGAATAGTTTTGTTGTAGAAGGGAATCGTTTGTATGCAATAGCTGGAACGAAGTTAGCCCTTTACGAATTGGATGGTCTAATAACCTCAAAATATAAATAGTTCAAAAATATCTATCGGCCGGTAGCAGGGGAAGATCGAAAACCTGAAATAGAGTAGGTCTAATTTTTAATTCTAGTACATATGAAAATTAATTTTTTTCGCAACTTATTACCCGTGGTGGTGGTTGCATTTGCGTTTTTTGGAGCAGCAAGTTCTGCCTCCATTAGTTCTGACACTAGCTTGGCTATGAATGAGCAAGGTTGGTATCATTTAAGTCCGACACAACCGTGTGTTAAGTCTACCCAGTGTAATGAGCAAGGTACTATTGTTTGTACCGTAAATAATGTACCTGGTGCCCAACAATTGTTTCGCAAACTAGGTGTGAAATCATGTGAATTTACGCTTTACAAACCCATTCCGCAGTAATTTTTTAATCTTTAAAAGTAATGCAGTTTCCGTAAGGGAACTGCATTCTGTTTTTTATTCTCCGCTCTCCAGAAATTCTATTCTACAAAATCTGGAGCCATCCAAGGTTTGAATTCACCGTCTTTGAGGTAGTAATCAAACCATTCTTTTATTTTTATACTCAAATCGATTTGATTTTTCGGATTTTGAATTACGTGCTTTTCTTGGGGATAGATGAGCAGTACATTCTCTTTTTTGAGTCTGCGAAGCGCCATGTGAAATTTATAGCTGTGGTTTACATCTACATGTTTGTCGTCATGACCTGACCACAATAGTACAGGAATTGTGACTCCTTTTGCCAATAGTATGGGTGAATTACGGTGGTATCGTGCTGGATCTTCAAACAATGTAGTTCCCATACGCATTTGTCCGTATTCGTATCTTCTGTAGTCAGCGGTTTTATAATCCCATGCGATATGCAGGTAATCTGCCGCTAAGTCGCTGTAGGAAGCTCCTGAAATAGCCGTTTTAAATGGATTTTTTTGAGTTATAATAAAGTTGGTTTCGTATCCACCATAGGAGTGTCCAATCAAACCGATCCTGTCTTTGTCAATTATATCTTTGTCAATTATGGCTTGTACGGCTGCATTCACACATCTTGTTGCTGCTTCGCCTGTATTGCCCGTTTCGTATTGCATATTTGGTAGGCATACAAAATAACCCTGTGTGGTAAAATTAGTTGGGTTAAAACCCCTACTGTCTAACAGTGAAGGATTTTGGTAGGTATGAACGTCCATGGCTTGTCTTTGGTACACGTGTACAATCATTGGGTATTTTTTCTTTGGGTCGTAATTGGCAGGATACAATAGGACACCTCCCACATTTTCACCTTGTACATCAAAGGAAAACAAGGATGCTTTTCCGTAATAATATGCTGCTTGCTGTGGATTGCTCTGATGAATTACTTTTTCTTTTTTAGTATTAGAATCAAGGAGCACAAGTTGTGGAGGTACATCAAAATCCTGTTCGGTATACCGTAATTTTTTACTGTCCTTTGTTAGGCAGATATCTGTAATGGCTTTGTTTTTATTTAGAATTATTTTCAGATGCTTATTACTTTCGTATACTGCTATTCCATTTTTTTCATTGGTTTCATTTAGGGTGCTGAAGTATATTGGTTTTGTTGCATCTATTTGTGGGGCTTGATACCCGTCGTAATAGTTTGTTGCCGGCTTTACTTTTGTTATACAGCTGAACCGGGTTTTTGTTTCTCTTCCATTGGTCATTTTTTCAAAAGAAGTTCCATCGGTTTTCACTTTCCAAAGATCGTAGGCATCGTATAGTAAAACGTCTTCATCTGCCATTGTAAAACCTGCAATTGCTGAAGGTGTGCCGCCTTTCACGTTGGCATCGTCCGTTTCGGTTTCTACTAATTTGATTCCTTTGGTCAATAGGGTATGTTGTTCTGTTGCTAGGTTATAGGACCACCATTTGTATTTTTGAAAATAAAGCATGTACTTTCCATCTGGAGCTGCAACGAGATTTGAGGGTTCACCAGAGGCTGCTTTGAGGAATATTTTTTTTTCGCCCGTTTCTAAATTGGTGATGTAGAAATCTCTGTCGCCGTAGTATTTGAATTGAGGTTCATAGGCGAGGGGATTGCTTGTAATGGCGTATTTGAGCTTTGCATCTAGTTGCAAGAAAGGAAGATTGTTGTCTGTAATTTGTCTTGCTTTTCCTGTTTTTGGCCACCAAACGGCTATAATTGGTCGTCTTCTCCAGTCGTTCATTTGGATTTTACCCGGATAAATACTTTTGTCTGCCGTATTCCATACTTGTACCGCCTCTGGATTTGGCTCGAGTCTTTCCTTTGTTTCTTCTAGTCCAAAAAAGACCCTTTCCCCGTCATCTGAGACCCACATTTCTGTAGTGTAATATTCTCCAATAGAACTATTAGGAGCCGTTTCAGGATGCTCTTCTAGGTACAACACCTTTTTCTCTCCAGATTTTACTTGGTAGAGATAGACAGCCCCTCTGTTATTTTTTGGGGTTGCTGTGTTTCTTCCGCTTAAAAATGCCAATGCAGTTCCTGATTGGTTCCATTCTAATTGATGGAACTCTTTTTGGTTTTCAAAAAGTGTGGTTTGTTTTCGTTTTTTATCTAAATCAATTATATGCACGCTGTATTTTCCGGCGTCTTCTAGGATGTATGCCACTTTTGTTTTACCGTGGTTTATTTTCCAATGCCGTACATGAGGTATCATTAGCAGTGTGTTACCCTCACTATCGGTTATGAGCAATTGGGTTTTATCCTTTAAAGTTTGCTGAAGTACCAATCCTTGGTTGTTTTTTCCAATATCGTATTCGACCACATTTTCTAATTGCCGACTGGTTTTGTTTTTTAAATCGAATATGGTAAGCTTGTTGTCTGGCTGTTGGCAAATCATTTGGGATGGGCCATTAAAACGGGAGTTAAAGCCTTTAGCAAAAGCATGGGTTTCAAGAGACGCTGTGTTTATTATAAAAAGGGTATCGCTATTGGATTGGTAGTGATGGGTATAGGTTACCCACTTTCCGTCATCGGAAATCTCGTTTGATATCAAATAGTGCCATTTTTTGTAATCCGTTACTTCCAGGTTTTTCTTTGGCTGAATTTGACCCCATACGGACTGTAAGGAGCACAATAGTATCCCCACAGCTACAGTGTATTTTTTTGATTTTTTCATCTTAGTATCCGGGGTTTTGGGGGTTCAAATTGGGGTTTAGTATTAGTTCCGTTTCGGGAAGCGGTAGTAGCTTGTCGGTATCGTTCCAACCGGGTTTAGTACTGGACAAAACTTCATTGAGTAAGTTGGTTCTTTTCAAATCAAAAAAGCGATGAGCTTCGGTAAACAATTCAAAGCGTCGCTCCTTAATTACGGCTGCAATTATTTCTTGTGGCGTTACAGCGGTTGTATTTTCCAGACCTGCTTTATTTCTAATCGCATTGAGGTCCTCTTTGGCATTTTCTAAATTGCTTTGTTGTGCTCTGGCTTCGGCACGAATTAAATACAACTCAGCCGTACGAAAGACAATGGAATATTCCGTAGATGCACCTGTGAATTGAAAAACTTTGTATTTATACGCGTGGTACCACGTGTTGGTTCCGTCAGTAACTGCTTTGATCCATTGTGTTTTTCGGTTGTCACCTGTTTCAAATGAGTTGACAAAAGAGGGACTTAATGCTGCATTTGGAGGAGGGCCTTGTACAAATATATTTGTTTGGGCTTCCAACGTGTTTTCTCCTTCGTTAACGGGTATTAGTTGCCAAATTGTTGTAAAACTATCTTTTAAGAACAGGTTTTCAAGACTCTGCTCGTTATTGTATAGCGTGGTATTGTTCAGCACCGCTGACGCGCTATTTTCGGCTTCTGTCCATCTTCCGCTGTATAAATACAACCGTGCTAAAAGTGTCTGTATGGTTGCTTTATTGGGGCGGATTCGTTCTGGAGTAAGGTAGTCTTCATTTAAAAGCGTTTCTGCTGTTAGTAAATCAGCTTCTGCTTTTAGAAACACTTCAGTAGTAGGCGTTTTGGAGATGGTCGCATTGGTTTTATAGTTTGTGGAGGTCACGTAGGGAATAGCGCCAAAAAGATTTGTCAATTGAAAATGAAGCAATGCTCTAATGAATAAGCCTTCGCCTGTTAGGCGCTCTTTTTGCATAGAGGTTAAGGATTCAGTATTCTCGACCCCTTCTAATAACGCATTTGTGGCGTATATTTGACTGTATGTTGTATTCCACCAGCTTTTTACATCGGGATTATTGGGTAAAACGATGTTGTTGTAAAAGGAAGCATCTGTTTGTCCAGCCGCACCAAAAAACTGCAGTTCATCGGTATATTGACCCAGCATTGTTTGCATGCCGCTTGGATTTCCAGTAAGTAATCCATTGTCTCTTATTTGTGCATAAATGGCAACTAAAGCGGCCGTTGCCGTACTGTAGTTTTCAAATACAAGGGGAGAAGAAAGTTGGTTTGATGGAACATCCACTTTTACAAAATCGTCGCATGCCGTTAGTGTGCAAAGGATTAGTGTGCAGAGGATTGTAAAAAAATTTGTTTTTCTTCTACGATTAAGGTCTATTTTATTTTTCATGGGTAGGATTGTTAAGCGTTAAAAAGTAAGTTGTACACCTGCGGTTAGTATTTTTAGAGGCGGCAACGAATTTCCGCCGATGAATTCTGGATCAGCGCCTTTATAGCGTGTGAAAGTCATCAGGTTTTGTCCCTCTAAAATTATTTTACAGGCGTTTCCGCCAAGCCATTTTGGAGGGATGTGGTAACTTAAAGCAATGTTTTTTAGTCTAATAAATGAGGCATCGGTTACTAAACCGTCGCTGCTGTAATAATTTACTTGTGCTTCAATCGCTTCGGCGTCTAATCCGCTGGTAAATCGTTGGTAAGTGGCAATGTCTCCTGGACTTTGCCAATGGTTTTCTAATGCAGCCGATTGATTTCCTATGATTCCAGGAATTCCTATTGCAGCCGTATTTACATTTTGTTGTTTGACAAATTGGAACAGGAAGTCGAGTTGCCAGTTTTTATATTTGAGTTGGTTTTGTAATCCCCCATAGAATTGTGGGTTAAAATCAACTATGGCTGTTTTGTCTTCTTCTGGAGTAATGTTGCCGTCACCGTTTACATCTTTAAATTGGTACAATCCTGTTGCTGGATCGACCCCTTCAAAATGGTACATCTTTTGGATGTTTAGCGGTTGTCCTATTGCGTAGAGTCCTCTGTAGGTAGAGCCTTCCAAATTGGGAAATGACACCAATTTATTTTTAAGGACTGTAAAATTGATGTTGGTACTCCAGCTGAAGTTTTTGGTTTCGCAATTTATTGTTCGTGTCGTTAGTTCAAATCCTGTATTTTGAACGGTTGCTTCGAGGTTGGCTTGAATAGATGAAAAACCTGTTGTAGCGGGCAATGGTATGCCTACTAATTGGTTGGACGACCTATTTCTGAATGTTGCCATTGTCACAAAAATTTTATCTTTGAACACCCCTAGTTCTATTGCGAGTTCCATCTTGTGGTTGGTTTCCCAAGCAAAGTTTGGATTGAATAAGCGCGTAGGCAGTAATCCAATAACTCCTTGGTAGTTTCCTCCTGTTGGACTGTAGGTATCTAAGAACTGGTAATTTCCAATTTGGTCGTTGCCTGTTATACCATAACTTGCTCTGATTTTTCCAAAACTCAGTGGGCTGTTGGTCCAAAATTCTTCTTCACTGAAGAGCCATGCGGCACCTACAGCCCCAAAGTTGGCAAATTGTTTTCCGGGTCCGAAGCGGCTTGAGCCGTCGCGTCTGCCCGTTAGATTAAGGATGTATTTGCTGTTGTAGTTTAGGTTTACACGACCGAAGAAAGCTTGGTATTTGTATTCTGACATTTCATTGATGTCCACGGTTATTTCAGACGCTGCCGCCAAATTGTATATAAGACTGTTGCTTGTAAAGCCGCTGGCGCGTTGTACGATTTGGTTTCCCGTTTGTTTTTGAAAAGTTGCTCCTGCTAAAACGTCTACTTTAAATTTGTCACTTGGCTTTAATTGGTAATTGATTTGCGGTTCTATAATCCACGATTGTCTTGTGGTATTTGCAATGGAAATGGTGGAATATTCGGGTCCTATTTCCCACGCAGGGTCGTAAATGGTAGAGGGTTGAGTACTGCTTTCTTGGTGTCTTAGATTGGTAAATCCAAAGCTGGATTTGATTTCAAGGTTGGGAAGCAGCTGGTAAGAAAGCATTAGATTGGAGACTAAATCATAGGTTTGTGCTAGGGATTTGCCTTCTAAATTTCTTAAAGGGTTGTTGAATGTACCGTTTTCCCAATTCAGATTTCCATTTTCGTCGTAAAGTGCGGGTGCATTTGGTGCTAGTGTCCGTGCTTCTACGGTGTAGTCTCTTGCGGGTTGGTTGTTGTCTTGGAGTGTGTAACCGGCATCGAAGGTAGTTTTGAAACGCTTGTCTTCTGAGGCGTGGTTAATGTTGGTTCTGATGTTTCCTTTTTGGTAGTTGAATTTTCCAGCGAATACGGTGGTTTCCTTCGCATAATTTCCGCTGATTACAAACTGCGTTTGTGCTGAACCACCAGAAAGTCCTGCTTGGAGATTTGTTATTTGAGCGGTTCCCCCGATTAATTTTTCTTGCCAATTGGTATTTCGGTTTGGATCCCATGTTCCGTTGACGTCGTAGGCATTTTCAGGGTATTCGGTCACCCCATCGTTGGCGTATGCTTCTTGGCGCATTTCTAAATACTGCTTGGTTCGCATTAAATCGGCAAATCGAGTGACTTTTGCACTTCCTCTGTGGAGGTTTAATGAGAATTTGGTTTTACCTGCTTTTCCTTTTTTAGTTGTGATGAGTACCACTCCGTTTGCCCCACGTGAACCGTATATGGCTGTTGCATCGGCATCTTTGAGTATTTCGATGCTCTCGATATCTCCGGGATTGATGTTGTTCAACGGACTCGTAGGTAGTGGCATTACGGTGGCGGTGTAGCCCACACCAATGGGATCGGAGGCATAAGGTACGCCATCAATAATATATAACGGTGCATTTCCATCGGTTCGCAGGCTGTTTTGTCCTCTGATTTTAATGTCAAAACCGCTTCCCGCAATTCCAGAGCTTTGGGTAATGCTGACTCCTGCCATGCGTCCTTGCATTGCACCCATAACATTGCTTACGGGTTGGATTTCGATTTCCTTTGCGGTAATTTTCGAAATGCTTCCGGTGCGTTCTTTGTCTTTAACTTTGTAGTATCCGGCATTGATGAGGACTTCTTGTAGCGTTGTTTCGTCGGATAGTAAGGTGATGTTGAAGACGGTTTGGTTTCCGACAAGTAATTCAACAGCGGTATAGCCCATACTGGAAACCACCAGCGTATCTTCGGAAGTGGCGTTGATTTGGAATTTTCCTTCGATATCGGTAAATGTGCCGATTGTCTTGTTTTTGAGGGTGACGTTGACACCAGGCAAAGTGCCTTGTGCATCAGTTACGGTTCCTGAAATTGGAACATTTTGAGATGAACTAATTGTTACCCAGAAGAGTAGCAATATTTGTAGTAGAGGGAACGGCATACAGCGCGTCCAGCCCCTGAAAAGTAGATAATTTTTCATACTTATGAAAAGGTTTAATTAATCTTCGGTTTTGTTGGTCTAGTCCTCTATAACTGTTGTCGCGACGGAGTAGGGGACTTTTTATTTTAGAAAGGTGCTGAGTTTTACTAAGGTGCTAAGTTACTGAGGCGCTGAGGTAGTAAGGTTTTGAGCAGCTTTTTTAATTAGGTGCTGAGATACTGAGGCGCAAAGGCACTGTGGTTTTAGCAAATTAGTGGTTTATTTGGTTGGGTTTATGTCATAGGCTTTATTTTGATTTATGAATTTTGGGTTGTGGATTATGAATTTTTATTTTACTTGTTTTGAAAAACCTGATTCCCTTGCACGAGCTAACTAAACCAAAAAACTCGGCAAGGGGCAGGCTTGGTTGGGTTATAAATTACGCTTCATAGACTTTATCGTTTATAAAGGAAGGGGAACTGCCGTTGCCGATTGCAGCCAGGCGCGGGCAGTATCCTTCCAGAAAATCATTTTCAAATTGAATTGCGAAACTGATATAAAGAAATCAGTGCTGAGAATCTAATGGATAGCCTAGTGATGGCTATTCTTTTGTGAAGTTCCTGTATTTTTTGAATGAGTTTCCCGCCTTCGCGGGACTGTATAAAAAAAGCGTGGAACTCAGCTTAAACGCTTTCAAGGTACTGGTATACCGATGCACGAATAAGTGAGCCCACGCCAAAGGACGTGAGCATCTTACTTATCTTCTCGTGCAATTTAAAAATTACCAGTTTTTGAAAACGAGATTCTAAGCGAATGCTTCAAATGTTTTATGAAGTGTCGCAAAAATATTACTTATAAAGTAATTAAAGTCAAAAGTACATCATTATTTTATAACAACAAAATTATCCTGTATGTATTTTTATGTTGTCTGTTGAAGTCGTCAATTTGAAATATGAATAAGTATAAAAACAATGTTGCTCTTAAAGCTATTGGGATAGCTTTTAAAGAAAGAAGGGAGTTTTTTAATTTAGATATTGAAGATATCGTAGAAATGACAGGTTTTACATATAAAAAGATATATGATTTCGAAAATGGTGAAGAAACATCAATATCGTATTTTATCGAATTGAGTCTTGCGGTCAATACTCATCCGAAGGACCTTTTGAATATCCCACTTCGTTCGGAACCAAGATTTAAATTATCAGAAACCAGAAAAGAAAAATCTAGATTGACTTCAAGAATTATGACTTACTTTAGTAATGATTATTTCCAAATACCTCGAAAAACAAATGATATAGTTCTTAAATTAAGAGAAGATTTTAATGTAACAGTAGAATCGAAAAACGTATCAGCTATTTTAGGACGACTTGCTAAAAATAATATTCTAAAAATTAAAAAAGACGGGGCTAGGAATTTATATCATAAATAGTATAGTACAAAAAAGATGCTTAGGCATCTTTTTTTATGATCTCAAATTAAAATAGGAATACAATTTATTTTTACTGAATATTTTTGAGAATTACGGTAAACCTTCATTCCGGATGGAAAATTGTTCTTATGTTTGGAAGATTAATGCTTAAGGCTTGGTGATTAGAAGGTGAGAAAGTTTAATTTGCATAAAGTTGTATAAACTTGCTTATATTCACTAGTTACAGGAAATTTTGAAAACTTGTTTCTAAAGGACAAATTGCTTGAAGATACACTAGAATTCATTCAAGGAAATATGAAATTTATTAAGAAAGTACAAATTATAAGCCAGCAGGGCGGTACATTAACCAGTTTTATAAACTACAAAATAGTACCTAAAGTTATCGTCCTTACGGTAGTCCGTATTAATACAAATGGGGAAGCAAATATGATTATGAGAAAAATAGCATTTGGTTTATTAGCTTTTAGCCTAATATTTACAGGATGTGAAAATTATGAACCTTCATTTCAAAATTTAGAAAATTCCGAAGTTAATAATTCTGTTAATGAATACGCAAGATCTTCAAAATATACAATTGAAGATTTGATTCTAAATCCCGAATTAATTGGTCAAATTCACAATGAGGAGATGGACTTTATTTACGAAAAATTAGTTTTGATTAGAGATAATAAATTACATCATAATAATATGAGTATCGAGGAGTTTATTCATTTTCATATAGTAGAAAGTTTAAAGCAAAAAATTGAATTAGACAAAATAACGAATATCGATGATTTTGTAGTAAAGTCAGACAGTATTGAGCTTAATGAAATTGCTCTTTTTCAAGATGAACTCAATGCCTTAACAAAATTAAATCTTTCGATAATTGATTTTAAGCTAAATTCAAAGGAATTATATAATAAATATGCTATAACTAATAATGACGTTGTTTATCAACTTAATTTAAAATTAATTTTGTCTATTGCAGATAGTTCCTTTGAATATTGGCATCTTAACCAAGATAAATGGAGTAACCTATTAAACTCAACAAATACATTATTTAAAAGAGATAGTGGTAGTAATGGTAGAATTGTTCGTGCCGATATCTATGGCGGTGTTAGGGGTGCTGTATCTGGGGCGATTGGAGGCGCTGTAGCAGGTGGTGTTGGAGCAGTGCCAGCTGCTGTTGTGGGTGGTCTTGTAAGTGCTTGTGTAAGTTCGTCCGCAGCTGGAATTAGGGAACATCTAGGTTATACAACCTGGTGGCCATTTTAATTTTATTTCATGAAGAGATTAAGTATTAATTTTAAAAAAGTGAAATGTAGTAATTGTAACCATTTACAAAACTACTTTAGATTACCTAAAAGCTGGAGACAGTTTTTGTGGGGTGGTTATACTTGCACTAATTGCGGCAATGAAATAGATAAATTCGGGAAGATTTTAAAAGTTAAAGAGAAAAGATAATCTTCTGCCAACAGCTAAGGTTTCGTTGCGTTCGGAGAACGAACAATGAAACCTGTGTTGAACGGAACCGATTACATGCCGTCAACACTTATGGAGTTATCGTAAAGCGTTTTTAAGAATATCGAGAGGATTAGATGATCCTCTTTTTTTATGCAGTAAAATCTGGATCATTTTTTAGTGTTTACCTTCACTTTTGAGCACAGTGCCCTTACCCATT
>NZ_KE384389.1:28991-162332 GCF_000425485.1 Flavobacterium tegetincola DSM 22377
ATATTTTAAGATACTTGTATGAAGTTTAACCGCAATGTCGCGAGGGTTTACGCAAGGTTCGGTAAGATTTAGATACTGAAACAAGTTCAGTATGACAAGATTCTTTACAGTGGTTCTGCATAGTTTTTTTCGGTGGTGGCGTTGAGGTAGGTTTTCGGTTTTGGTGGGGCATGGGATTCTTTGGTGAATTTATTTGCGTTTAGCATCCAGTTTTGTGCCGCAGCTTGCCAATTTTGCATTGGAGTTCTGCCGCCGACAAGCCAGCCGATGCTTGCGAAATAGTTGTAGAATTTCTGGGCTTCGAGGTCGGGAAATTTCTCTTGTGCGAAGTAGCTTTTGATTTCTTCTTGTGTGGGTTTGAAATTAGTATTTGGTTTTTCCGATTTTATTCCAGGAACGATGAAGTGTTTTTTTACTTTGATATTTTCAACTGAGGTCTCGAGTTGTGCTTCGTCGTCGTCTTTCTTTTTTTTGCGCAACTTTTTTTCTTTTTCGGTTTTAGCTTCCGTTTCTAAAAAATCAGGTTCTGAAGTTTCATTTATTTTTGCTTGCTGGCTTTTGTTTAAGCTGTTTTCAATGTTTGAATTGTTTATAATATTTGTATTGTTTATATAAGGTACTAGCGCTTGTTCAGTGCTTGTTTCAGAAGTAGTACAAGAATTGTTTACAACTTGTTCAACACCAATATACGAAATAGGTTCATTTTTTGAACTTCTTTCAGCTTTCAATTCCGGTCTTAAATTGTCTGAAAAGTTGAATAAAACAACATGACTTCCTCGAAATGGATTGAAAGATGGTTGGTAGTCAATGTAGCCTGACTGATGCAAATTTTTCATGCATTTGTGATACGTGGCTTTTGAACTGATTTTACTGATACGCATGACCTCATCTCGAGATATGCTGATGGGGTTTCTGAAACGGTTGCAGTTCCAGAATTGGAATAGTGCGATGTATAGGCTTACATGGGTAGGATTCAAGTTTTTATCAAGTACTACTTTTTCGAAGAAACCGGTTAGGTGTTTGATATAGTTCATGGGATAAGTATTAAGATTTAAGTATTAAGACTGGAGTTATAGTTGTGGTTTGTAGATTGTAAGTCATCAGTTGTGGGTTGAGAGTTTTGCCTTTTTTATTTTGCCGCGAAGACGCAATGGTGATTTAATTTGTAAGTAGCGCTAGGGTCGTATAGATGCGTTGTTCGTTTTAAGAACTGGATTCTGGCATATGCTGCGTTTTGAACAGTCGCAGGATTCGCAGGTGCCGTTGCAGGTTTTAGGGGTGTTTTTCATGAGTTGTGAGTTGTAGGGTTGTGAGTTATCAGTTTAGGGTTTGGTGTTTTATTGTCTTTGTAATTAATTGGATGTAAGTTTTTTATATTGTGGTTCCATTCCGATGACTCGGAAGGTTATATATAAGATGGTTTGAGTATGCTGATTTATGATTTTCGATGTTTGGCTTTTATAATTGAGTTCCGTTCCGATGAACCGGAAGGTTATGTTGAAATTATGGTTTGGATGGTCTTTTTATTTATTTGAAGAGGGTAGGGATAGCGTTGACTTTATTTCTGGTGAGGAGTTTATTGATGTCTGCTTGGTCGTAATATAAAATACCGCCTATTTTGGTATAGGTTAAGGTGCCGTTAATGCGGTGGGTTTGTAGGGTTCCGGGTGAAATGTTGAGCAGGGTACGTACTTCTTTTGATTTTAGCCATTTTTTTTCTGGCTCTTTTTGATTGTTCAAAAGCTCTTTGAGGTCTTGTAGGAGTGCGGTTTTAAATGCTGCTAAATCTTCGAGGGTAATGATTTGTACTGCCATAACGTTTGTTTTAGTTGGTTATGGTGCAAAATTGGAAGTATTGGTTTAATTTCCGTCACAAGCCACTCACAAGTTGTGATGGAAAGATTTTATTCTGCTTCATTTTCTTGTTTCATTTTGTTTGTTTCGGAGCTCTTCAATTGCTGAATATAAGACATCGGAGTCGCTTTTGTAAAGTTTTTGAAAGCACGGATAAAATTTTGAGTCGAACCAAATCCTGCCTCCTCTCCTAAAGCTGCATTGCTGTAGTAACGGGATTTGTTGTCATTTTCTAAAACGTCAATGATATATTGAATTTTTAAATCGTTGATGTAGCTTACCACTTTTTTGTTACGGTATTTTAGTACAATTCTTGCTGCATATTTACCGTTGATATTCATGTAATCGCCCAACTGTCTTAATGACATATCATTTTCAAGATATTTTTTTGATTTTTCAAATTTCTCCAACTTTTTAAGGGCCTTTGCTACGATGTCTGGGCTGATATCTAGGGTATCCCTATCATAATGGACTTGAATCAATTCATTGTTAGGTTTATCTTGAATTTCCCTTGCATTTTTAGCAAAATTTAAGTATTTTTTTCTATTCGACAAATAACGATATGCTAAAAACACAAAATCAATAATTACTATACTCAGTATAATCGATATTCTTCTGTTTTCAAATAACATCTTTTTTTGAACAATTTGTGCATTTTTGTTGTCGTATTCCTTGCGCAACTTTTTAGACAAATAGCTTTGTTTCTCCGTCAGTATTTTCTGAACGTTTGCCCATTTTTTTAAATACTTTAAGTATTCAGCGTGATTTCTGGATTCGAAATAATGAGCCAATAGTTCATAATTTTCTACTAATTCGGGTTTGATATAATCATTGGTGTCGTAGGACTTGTCTACCTCTAACAGATAAGGTATCGCCTGTTTTTGCTGATTTAAATACCAGTACGATCTACCGATATAAAAATTTGCTAAAGTTTGGTTGGGATAGTCTTTTTGTTCTATTAAAAAGGGCATTAAATCCGTGAGCTGCACTATAGCCTCCTCGTATTCCTCTAAATAATGTTGATTGATTGCTTTAGCATGTTTGAAATAGTTTTCCATTTTGCTCTCTTCTAACTCTTCACACTCCTTTAAGCCTAAATTAATGTAGTAGTCTGCAATTTGGTATTCTTTTAGCTTATTGTAACACAAAGCCAACGAATGCAATGTATTTAAATACGCTTGATCGTTTTCTACTAAAAAGTAGGGTTCGCAATTTTTTAAAAGAGCAACTGCTTCCTCATAATATCCCAGATAGTATTTGGCCTGTGCTAAAGCATATTTCAATTTGAACTTATCGTATTCTGCTTTTGTTAGAGCGAGGAAATGATCAGCTATTAAAAAATTGTCTGTTGCTTCCACTAGTTCTTTCTGATTATATGCTATGATGCCTTTGGTCAGATATGCGGTTCCCAAACATTTATTATCTTTTATTCTTCTTGCTACAATAATTAAACTATCCGCATATAATGGTAAAAATTCTTTTTTGTCCTTAAACATTACTGCCTTGTATGCTTTAAAGAGTTGCATATCTTGTTTTTCTCTTTTGGCTTTTTGCAACCATAATCTTGCAAAGGTTTTGGCTTCTTCTGGTTTTAAATGGAGATTTTGCATTTGTTGTTCGTAAAACAAATACTCAATATCATTTTTTTTAGATACTTGAAGTTTTTTAAATGTATCGGCATACGAACATGAATACCAAATTAACATTAGTATTATTAAAAGAAGGCTGTGATTTTTCATACAATTGGGGCTGTATTTCAGTAGATAAACGCGTATATTATAAACAGGTCTCTCTAACTTTCTACCATCATTTATAAAATTCCTATTTTATCAGATAAGCTTCTATTTGACTGACTTTTAGCTGTAGACTAGTTTCTATTTTATTTATTCAAATATAAGATTTTTATAGTATCAATTCGGGAATTGATGCTATTCAATTCCCGAATTGGGTTAGCAAGCAGTTGCCCATACCACACAGACCCTCTAGTTTTGCTACGAATTCAAAATCGTTTGCTTGTTTCAAAACAAGCGTTGTTCAGATTAGCCCGGGTGAAATGAACTGACCCAAACATCAGTTTCATTTTTAAAATTAATCGTATGAAAATTATTAAATTATGTATGTTATCTTTTTTATTTCTGTCTTTATCCTGTAGCGTTTCGGAAGATACAATACTGGAAAGCCAAGAAGTTTCGGGAACCCATTCTTTTGTTTATCAAAGTACATCAAGTGTGTTTGATCCGGGAAATAATGCGAATGCTTATGATACAGCAGGACAACTTCACGATGCCCTTTTTGAAGCATACTTCAGTAGTATAGACCAGAAACAACAGTCGGTGGTTGATGTGGTTCAATCTATTACTTCTTTGGCGCATTCTAATGCTCACTTTGTCCATCTGTCTGATACCTCGTATGTTTTTGACTCTTTTTTACGACTAGAAGCCGTACTTAAAAGCCCTAATGTAGCTTTAACTGCCTCCATCGATTTACAAATTGAGGATCCTACGATAGCCTTACTGTTTAAAGACTTTTTAACCCAATTTGAAGTCCACTGTAGTAGTGAAGATGACTATGCAGTTTTGCATGCAGAAGTAGTTGCTTTCGAGGCGCATATTTTATCTATGCCTTCCCTGACTACTAGTGATGTAGCGCAAATACTCACGACCACATCGGTGCTACGTTATTCGGTTGCGCGACGTAAAAAAAGACCTAAGAAAAATACCGATCCTGAATGGGATTTGCTGATCGCTAATATGACGGGCTCCTTAGAAGGATCCTCTAAAAACATGCAAGAAGCCATTGTATTTTCTTTAGTAGTAGGGATACTTGAAAATCAATAAAGTATTTAAAGCAAGAGGTGCTTTACTGCAGTAAACACCTCTTATGCTTTATAGGAATCGTCCATTCGCTTTTCTAGATTACTTTTTAATACATTTAGAAAACTGGTTTGCTCTATCGTTTTACGGCTTTTGATTTCTAGAAAAATCCGATTGTATTGCCCTAAGTCAATGTTAAAGATGGTTTCAGCTGTTTGCGCAATGGCTTTTAGTGACACTTCACCCTCGTTAATCACATTGCTAGCGTGTATGGCGTACAGTAACTCTACCAAAGCCACCTTGGTCCCCGTCCATTTTAAAAACGCTATTGGTTTTTTATCAGCTTCTGTCGTTATTACACATTGCTCTTGGTTGCTTTTTCGTCTACTTATAAACTGCTGAATAGCGTCATTTGCTATAATTCTTGCGACCGTAAAATCGTGCGCTGTAGTAAAATCTTTATCTGATTGAAAAGAATGACTGTCAGCAAATAATTTGATGTCGAGTTTTCTTCTGATGAAATATTTTTTATCGAGGGCTGCGCTTCCAGACCTGTAATATTTGTAAAAATCACTGTTTTTACAATAAAACTTTTTCAATCTCTTTTCTTCATTTTCATAATATTTGGTAATGATTTTGGTGCTTCCAACTGGCTTGCCCATTTCGATGTTATAAATTTCGATGTAGTAAATTAATTTACTTGCAAAATGCGGTTTAATAACTTTAAAAAATTCAATTTCTTGTGCTTTACTTTCAAATGTATAGCGTTTTACAAAATCTCTCAATTGCTCTAAAGTCTTTAGTACTGTTTGTATTGCTTCTTCTAAATACAAAGTAGATTCGCTTTCAAGTGCTGCAATTAATTCTAAGTTTTGCTCTAATTCCGCTTGAAGTAATGTTGTAAAATTTTTCATCGCGCTTCGTTTTTGATTTTGTTGATTCGCAAATCTATTTGAAGCGCCCAAAAGTTGCAACAGCAAGGTGGGTTAATTCCCGAATTGAATGGATCAATTCCCGAATTGCATATAATGAAAAACAGTACCAATGCTTAAAGACAAGTGCATTCCTATTATTGTTTTGAATTTTTATTGACATCATTTTGTTATTTTCAACATGAAAGCGGACGGTTGTTTTCAACAAATTAATTTACTGGAATAACATTGCTCCGAGTCGGGAGACGAAGAGCGAAAAACTATAGTTTGCACAGCTGGATTTATAAATAGCGTCGCTTCGATTCGCCAGACTTTGGAAAGCAGGTCTACACTAGCTGTTTCTTCTAACAGCTGGTGAATCTTAGTCAGATCGTATTTTACTGAAATTTTAATTTTTCTACTAGGTCATTAAAATACTGTTCACTCCAAATTTCAAGTATTTTATCGTCTTTTATAAAAGGTACCACATCTTCTTTTACATTGTTAAATGAGACTGCTTTAAATTTTTCTCGAAGTAAGCTTAAAAATCATTGGGTACTAACGCTTCCTTTGTCCAATCCCAAGTATCTTTTGCTCTAGCAGTAAAATGGTATAAATCTAAAGGAATACTTTTTTTAATGTACCATTCTAGGTCATACCAATCGCGTCCTTTGACTCTGTTCTTCCATTTTCGGAATAAAAGTGCGTGCATTTTGCCAGCAAAGAGGCTTGGCTTGTCGAAGCACTTTACATAAAATGAAAAAGGACGTGTTAAAAGTTTCATTTCAGGGGTAAAACCAAGAGGTAGTTTGCGGTCCACTTCTATTTTAATTTTAATTGTCCTGTTTGTCGTTTTTATTTCAGCCTGCTTTACAATATCTTCCAGTATTAGTTCTTTCCACTCGGATTCTGATTTGTGAAAAGTTGAATCGATATTTGTTTTTTTCTTTTTTCTCTTTCTCTCGGATGCTTACTTTTATGCCAATGGATTCAAATTCAGTCAAAATGGCATTGAAGTAGGGTTCAAGAGAAAAATCAACATTTGATTGTAGTAATGAAAAAATAAGGTCTTCTGAGAACCGATCTAAACCATAGAATATGCGTAAGGCAGTTCCTCCATAAAAGGCTGACTTTTCAAAGAAGTCGGTTCTTGAAAGCCCTGCCAGTGCTACTTCCTGCGTAATTTCTCTTAAGGCTGCCACAACCTCCTCTGTGTTTTTTGGTTCATATTCTCCAATCCATTCTTTAATCATAATTTTTCAAGTGTTTTAACAAGCATTCTTATACTTTCTTTTTTTGGTTCATCCACAATCCAGGACTTTATTTCTTTGAGGTCTAGTTTGTGCAATACTTATGGATCAATACGTAGGTCTTCTAGTAAAAAATTTCGTGTTTGTGTGGGGCTTCTTAAAGCAAGTCCAGTGCTTGTAATGATTTTATCACATAATGCTTTTTCGGTTGTGGCCATACGCACGAACTGTCCTAGTGAAAATTAAATACTTTTAATTCCAAAGCTGTAATAGGGTGAGGGCATAAAGCGGCAGCTGTACCTGCCTGTTGGAGTTTTATATTTTTTTGAAACTTTCAATGTGATTGAGCTTACTTCGTATATGCGTTCCGGAATTAGACTCCAATACGACAAGGCAGACTCAAGAGAGACATAACTTGGTCCCCATAAGTGATTGGCTACCGAAAAAGTTTCTGGACCCGTCGCGTCTGTTTCTACGCCAGCAATGTAAAGTCCTTTTTTCAAAGAAATCAAATCGCCACTCTTTATGAGTTCACTGATTTTGTCATTAGGTCTTTTGTATTCTTTGAGTAGCTCTAGTATAACCTGCCTACTTAATGGGATATTTGTAAATGGTTTGATAACTTCTTTAAAGTCTATTCTTGCTGAATTTGAATGCTTTAAATTGGAATTATTCCGATTTAAAGCAACTATTTTAAACATTTATTTTTGTGAAATTATTGATTGATAATCGGATTTATTCCGATTTAAGAGGGATTTTGCTACAAAATTGTAGTGCTTTGTAATCGTTTTACTTCGAAGGTTGGAAGGTTTCGAGGAGCAGGGAAACAATCTACTCTACCATTTTAATGGTATTTTAAATCTTAAATGCAAATGATTTGGGTTCTAAAGGACATGCTACGGTGTCTGGATATCGCATATCGTAATATGCGATATAAAAAGTGGAAAAAATAATTTTCAATTTCGAATATCTGTTTTAGAGTTGTAATAATCATAAAACTGAAACTACAACGCTAAAACATCATTTAATAAAAAGCGAAAGATTAACTCCTCAGAAGTGCATTTCGTAAGTTAGCATAGGCAAATACGTAAGAATTCACGTATCTGAAGTTGTTAGTTTAGTGGACTTCGAGGTCAGAGACCATCCTTTATTCAGCGGTTTCAATTAGTTTAATTATTCTGTACAATTCTTCAGTTACTTCATTTGTCTCGAAACAATCTTTAGCATTTCCCGATTGCCCAATTCCGCCTTCATTATATGTTAATCCATTTGTTCGTTTCAATTTTTCAATAGTTAATTCAAGAGAATCTCTGTCTAGTTGAATTGGATTTTGGTTTTGAGAATCGTAAAAATCACTAGTTCCATATTCTTTAGTTTCATCGTGACTTGTTCCGATTTTAGGAAGATATTCGTATAAAATAATGAAATTTTCTAAATCATAGTCTATCAATATTTTTAGCGAGTCAATAATTGAAAAGTTATAATAAGTCAATTCCTTTTTCTCTTTAATTATATTTAGGGCTAAACTTTCTTAAAGGCGTGGCTAGAGATGTTCATAATGCACTATTGGCAGGAGTTGGATACAATTTAAAGATCAGATTGAATCAAATCAAAGATCAAATTATTTTTTGGTTACAATTATTATTCAACTTTTTGCTAAAAATAAAGCCGCTATTTTAATCGAAATATAAAACAGTGGCTTTCTAAGGAATAACTAATTACATGAAAATCAACTATTTTAAATCTGTGCATAACATCACTTAATGGACTTTTAACCTTTGCAAAAATAATTCTATTTCTTGGTAATCCGGTTACTATTTTTAAAGGATGATTTGGATTGTGTAAACTTTTCTCTGTCTCAAATGCTATTGTCCCAACCACCATTTTTATAAAGTTTGGGAAACCAAATTAATTTACAAGCTTCATTAGGGTGTCGTGCGGCCGCTATTTGAAATCTGACGTAATTTTTGCCTAAACAATTTGCAGTAAGAAAACAATGTTTAAAAGCTACATCATCTGATAAATCAATACTTCCCTTTACGATATACGTTTCTGGATTTTGCTCTGTTTTTAAATCCCATAGTTTAAAAGAGGGGTGATTTAATTTAGAGTGCTGTACTAATTTAATTATTTCATTTATTTGTTTATTTACCGAGGCGATCCCTTGCGAAGTTTGTACTCTTTAAATACGATGGTTTGTTGCGTTTACAATGTCTGCATCTCTAAGTTTGTTTTGTTCTATTGGATTTAAGTGGTGTAATTCATCTACCTCAACGTGAATACCTAATTACGGAAAAAACGTATCGGTTAATGCTCTACCTGTGGGTCTGACCATATACTGCTGGGTTATGAATTTTAGTGTCAAATCATCCATTAGGTGCCATACTCTAGTTACCACATAATTCTCAAAACGTTTTCTTTCTGCTCTGGCAAGTTGTCGTGTAACTTAATTTATCCAAGGATTTTATTGTTTTATGAAAACTGTTATAGTTGTATTAATTAAATTTCAAAACCCCCTTCAAAAATGAAATTTTGCAGCAGATTATGTAGTTTTATATTTACTTTAAAAGCAGGAATAACCGTCCCTTCTACTTTCTCAAAATAGATCTTTGCTTTTATTTTATCAATTGTATCTTTCAATTCATCAAAACGGCCGTACTGATTGATGTTTGATTCATTTAAATTTGAGTCCATTAATCCACGAAGCTTTACTTCATCCAAGCCAAGGGTTGTTGCTAGTTTCTTAATTTGGTCATTCTTCGCGTTGTATTGGTACTCTGTAATATATTCTCTAAAGCTTTTACCATTCTCAATATGTATGATTCCTCTTTGCACATCATGAATAAATATGTTTGCAAATTTTTGTTCTTCTTGTGTTAGAGAAGCAAATGATTTATGTAATTCGTCTAGCGTTTTTTGCAATTCAATGGGGTCTACACCTTCCCTTCTCAAAATTTTCAGGTATTTATCAAAACGCGAGTTCATATAGTCGGCATCAATCTTGTCTGTATCAATCTCTGTTAAATGACCTTCAATTTCGTAAGGAACGTCGCTACTTGCAGAACCTCCACTAGTACTACTATATAGTTCTTTATACCTCAATGCAAGTATTAAATACGTGTTTTCATTTAAAAGCACATCAATCTCAAATTTACCATTTTCTTTGTCAAAAGTATATATTAACTGACTCCACTTAAAACCTTGGATTTTTGCCGCTTCTAAAATAAAATTCAGTAAACTAAAAAGTTTGGCAAATTGTCCTCTTTCTGGAATTCCAATAGGCAGTTTTTCAAAATTTTGTACACCTGCTGCTGCAAATAATTGCTCTATATCCCTATAAACAATGTTTAATGTGCTTAAGTTTTCGTCTAAATGCTCTACGAATAAATCTACTGGCTTGTCTCCGGAATACAATTTTACTGCCTCATATATATTGCGTTCCATGGAATGTGGATAACGGTAATATCGGATTGTTCCAAACGGTTTGTCTGGACCAAATAATCTATTTGTTCTTGAAAATGCCTGGATTATATTTTCATACTGAATTAATTTATCCATATACAGCGTATTGATCCATTTCGAATCAAATCCCGTAAGCATTTGATTGACTACAATAAGTAAATCAATTTGTTTTTCTGGATTATTTTCTATTCGTAAGTAAGGCTCTTTATGTGATAGTCTTGAAGCAATATCTTTTTTAAATTTACTATGTGTTGCTAAAGTATAATCTTGCTCATATCTTTCGTTATAATCCTCTAGAATCTCTACTAAACCATCTTCTTTATATTCGCCATTGCCTTCGTTATCTATATTTGGGTCGAACAGGGCTGTTATCTTTAATTTAGGGTTTGCTTCTTTTATTAACCTGTAATAATCAATAGCTTCGTTTATACTACTGGTTGCAAAAATGGCATGAAATTTATTTGCTTGACTTAATACTAACCAATTTTCTAGAATATCTTCGACTACTTTTTCTTGGTGTTCTATGCGTTCATATTGGGAAGATAGCAAATAATCTTCGATTCCATTAATGTATTTATTTACATTGTTTCTATAGCCCGCCATTTTCACATCGTTCATAAACTTATTGAAAATAACTTTCTTATTTGGGTCGGAAAGTGCTTCAGTTTCGTCAATTGCTTTTGCTTTTTCTAAAGCAATAACTCTTCGTAAATCTCTGTCTTTGTAGGTTAGTATTTTGTACGGGTCAAAGCCTAAGACATTTTTATCTCTAATACCATCTGCAATACTGTAACGGTGTAATTCGTCACCAAAAACGGTTGAGGTTGTGTTTAGTTTCTTTTGGTTTTCTTCTAAAATTGGTGTTCCTGTGAATCCGAAAAATATAGCTGAAGTAAAAGTGTTTTTAATATCAATTAACATATCTCCAAAAGTGGAACGGTGTGCTTCATCGACAATAAAAACAATTCTCTTATTGTTCATTATTTCGATGTCCTTCGTTTTTAGACCCCCTTCTTCCTTATTGATATTACTCATCTTTTGAATAGATGTAACAATTAAGGTGTTGGCTGGGTCTGCACTTTTTAACTTTGTTACTAAAACACTCGTGTTTTCGGTTGCTTGAACTTCTTCATTATCATCTGAAAAACCGCGGTATTCTTTTAATGATTGTGTGCCTAATTCTATTCTATCCATTAAAAAGATTACTTTATCCGCATCTTTAGAATTGGCGATTAATTGTGCCGATTTAAAACTCGTCATGGTTTTACCTGAACCAGTAGTGTGCCATATATAACCTCCTAGAGCGTGTTTACTTTTCCAATCTGTCTTGGCTACTTTATCTGAAATGGCATTTGCAGCATTGTATTGGTAACTTCGCATTACTTTTAAAACACCATCACTACCATCAGGAACGGTATAAAAACCTATTAGTTGGTGTGCCATAGGAATAGAAAGCAAAATTGATGCAATTTCGCTCCATTTGTTAATGGGTTCGTTATTAAAATCTGCCCAATGAAAATAGAAATCTTTATTGAATATACCTTCGGGACCAGGATTGGCAAAATATACCGTTTCTTCAGGATTCATTGCCACAAATACTTGAACCAACGAGAACAAGCCCGTAAATGTACCCGAACGTGCATAGTTTTTAATTTGTTCGCAGGCTTGACTAATTGCTACACCACTCTTTTTTAATTCGATGTGAATTAATGGCATGCCGTTTATTAACAATAGTAAATCGCCACGACGTTCGTTGATTATTTTAGATTTACTTTTAAATTGTGGTTGTTGAACGATTTGATACCTACTTTGTCCGCCTGCTATTTCATGACGGTCGTATATTTTTAAACTTACTTCTTTACCAAAATGTAATTTATCTAAAGGATTGTCTCGTTTAATAGCAACCGTTTTACCGTTTATAAAACCGTTTAGTTTTAGTGGAGTTCTTAATGTAGTGATTTGCTCTACAATTTGCTGCATTTCACCGTCTGTAAGTCGTTCATTGTTTAAACGATCTATATCTCTGTTATTATCAAATAGAATGTTTGCCCAATTTTTAAGCAAATCGGCTTCGGTTGGGTTTTTTATAATTTGGCTGTTCCACCCTTTTTGAGAGGAAAGTGCTAAAATTAAAGCTTGTTCAAATTCAGATTCTGTTGTAAATGTCATTTACTTTGTTAATTATATAATTTAGTCAATCATTCTCTGAAAACATGCTTTCTTAATACATTCAAATTTATCTAGCTCGTTTTTTTCTAATTCAATAAGAGTGTCAAGATTAGAAAGAAATTTTCCTATCTTTTTTTGTTCTTTGGGACAAGGATAAGGTATTGGCATTTCAAAAAAAATAGAATCTTTAATAGAAATCCTATCTGAGCGAGCACCTGAATCTCCATTCAACTTCATATATGAGTGCCAATATGCGCTTTTAAAATATTGCTCAAGAAAAGCGTTGTCAACATCATGAGTCCTAAAAACACAGTAAAGAGGTGACATAACGCCAGATCTAGCTAATTTATTTATATTAATAGGTCCTACAGGAGCAAGCTTTGAAATTCTGGGGTTATAAACAAAATCCTCATTTTGCACTATATAATAACCGTTCAAATTTTCTTTCTTTGATTTATCATGATCAAAAAAATCTCGCTGAGTTATTATTCCTAATCTTGCTGAGTTTGTAAAAGTTTCGTTGATTATAAATTCACTGTTTTTTTCGATAACTTTTCGCGAGATGTTTGACAACTTTGTTTTTGTCCAGCTTCCATTAAACTCTTTGAAACGAACCTCAGGAAGATCTGTACTATTTTTGGGAAACATTTTTTCAAGCATTACTTTTTTAAATAAAACTAATTTTTGATATTTTTCCTGATGGATTGATATGAGATAGTCAAAATTTTCAAATAATTCTCCAATTCGTTTTTGCTCAATATGCGATGAAGATATATTTACTTTTAGTGATATCAGATTTTCTGGTTTTACGGATTGTCTTTTTACTACAGTACCTTCCTCAAACCTTAACGCCCTTAATCTAAATTTTATGCTTTTCACTATTAATTCCATAAATGATGGTACTTCTACGGTCGTAAAAGTCACATAAATTGGTGAAATTACACCTCTTCCGTATTTATTCCTATCAATTGCACCATATTTAAGATTTGAAGGATTATACACTATATCATTAAATTCAGTCAGCTTATATACCTTGTTCGTTTGATCTAAAGTTAATTGATCTCTATTATTTGATTTCCTTTCGCTTCTATCAATAACACCTTGTCCAGAAGCGAAAGCCAAAATGGGAGCATCATCAGATATTTTTTGCATTTCTTTCCGTTCAATCAGAACTTGTCCTAGTTCTTGGTGCTTCCAGTCCTCAATAAACCCTTTAAAACGAACTTCTGGATTTGTGTTTTTCTTTTTACTTTTTTCCACTTAGTAAACTTTTAAATTCATTTAGTCCTTGCATGTCGAACTCATTGCCTTCTAATTCACTAATTAGATTAGACAATGAATTTTCTGCTTCGTTAATTTGGTTGGCAACATCTGAATAGGTCGTATTGTATTTATCTACCAATGTTTGTAGTGTGGTAGTTAGTACTTCTATCCTAGCTTTTGGCAGGTTGTTTAATGACGAAACAACAGGATTTATCCATTTTAATTCTAAAAGTTCATCAACTTGTTCCTCTTCCAGCGCTTCAATAGTTGCTTTTGTCAGTAAGTGTAATTTGTTTTTTTCTGCTTTGAGTTGTTTTTTAAGATCTTTTTCTTCGGTAATTAATTTATCTACTTTCAATATATTCGCTTCATAAGACTCCTTTTGGACGGCACCGTTCTTCTTGCTTTCTGCTCTAATTTGTTTGGCTAATTTAATAACCTCGGCATTTACAAAGTCCTCTTTTGCTTCGTTAACTGTATCTTCTTCTTTTTCTTCCTCGCTAAATGCTTCTAGAATTTCCTCATAGCTTCCTGTAATTTCTAGCAAACGATTTTCTTTTTGCTGTATGCTTAAAAGTTCTTCCTGTAAATAAGTTTCTTGTACTAAATCAAAAGGCATAATGCGCCCTTTCCAACCTTCTTGTGTCTCTACCTCTTTACCGTCTTTCTTTTTGAGTACCATGTTTGGGTCAACCACTTTAATAGCTTTAAAACCTTCGGTTTGTATGATTTCTAAATCTACTTTTATAGCGTCCCACTGATCGTCTAATAATTGATAGGCTTCGTATTTGTCAATCAACGAAATCGTTTCCAATCTTTTAAAAATATCATTCCCTAAAATTTCTTCTTGTTTAGGAATTTGCAAGGATTGCATATTGGTTATTAATTCTTGCTTTAAAAATGCCTCAAAGCTGTTGAATGAAGAATTGAATTTGTCTATAAAAGTGTTTATACTCGAATGCTCATTAATAGCAGTATTGATGTCTTCGACTTCTAATTTGTTGTTTACTTCAGAAGTTTTTGAAAATAGTGTTTCTCTTAGATTAGGGAAAGCTTCCCAATACTCATGTAGTTCATCTATTTCGTTAGTTGGAATACCACCAAACATAGAAGCATAAATATCCCAACTTTCTGTGTTTTCTAACGAATCTACATATCTTGGAATATTGAGGTTGTATTTGTTTGCTCTAATGGTATCGCGTTCTACTAACCTAGCAAATTTAGGAATTGTTTTTCTATCACGAATTGTATCACTTATACGTTTAATATCCGAAGATCTAAGGATATTACTTTTTACTTCCTTCTTAAAACACTTTGAAGCATCAATTATTAAAACATCAGTGTTTATTCGCTGTTTTTTTAAAACAATTATAACCGTTGGAATAACTGTACCAAAAAAAATATTTGATGGTAAACCTATGATTGTGTCAATATGATTGGCTTCAATTAATTTTGTACGAATGGTGCCTTCTTCACCACCACGGAACAAAACCCCATGCGGCAATACAATGGTCATAATACCATCGGGCTTTATGTGAAATAAATCGTGTAGTAAGAAAGCGAAATCTGCTTTAGATTTTGGAGCTAGTCCGAATCTTGCATAACGTGGATCCGACTCTTTATGAGTAGGTTCCCAAACTTGAGAGTATGGTGGATTTGACACTACGGCATCTACATATAGTGCATTGTAGGAATGAGTTGCGTCATTTTCATCAAAATAGGGCCAATCGTCTTCTAAGGTATCACCGTTTCGGGTAATGATATTATCTGCAAGAATGTCACGCATTACCAGGTTCATACGGGTAAGGTTGTATGTGTTCTTTTTTAGTTCTTGCGCATAGTATTTAATGTTATTTTTATTGTCCATGTGCTTGGCAACACTAGCACCAATATTGATTAGTAAAGATCCTGAACCACTACATGAATCGTATATTTCAATTTCGGTTCTGTCTTTTAAATGATTGGAAATAATCTCCGATAATAAAACTGAAACTTCATGAGGTGTATAAAACTCACCCGCTTTTTTACCTGCATTTGCTGCAAACATTCCGATTAAATATTCGTAGATAAAACCAAGTACATCATAGCCTTGGTTTCCATCCATTGGAATGTCTTTTATCAAATGAATTAGTTCGCTAATTGCCTTCGTTTGTTTGGCAGCAGTGTCTCCTAATTTACTTAAACCGGTTTCCAAGGTTTCAAAGATGCCGTCAAATAATTTTTTATGCTTGGGACTAATTAAACGGCTAAAAGCTGATAAAGCTATTCTAACATTTGAAACTTCGAAGTCTTTGCCTGAAGCAATCCATGTTGAGAATAAATTATCATAGGCTATGAAGTAGCCAATGTTACTTTTTATGTGTTCTACGGTATCAATTTCCTCCTCTGTAAGCACTTTTATTTCAGCATCAGTAAATTCTTCTTTTTTACAAAACTGGATTTGTTTGTCTGATAGGTATTTGTAAAAGATGAAACCTAAAATATAATCTTTGTATTCGTTTGCTTCAATTTTAGAACGCATTTGGTTTGCTGATTCCCAAATTTTGGATGCAAGCTGCTGTTTATTCATGTTTGTTTTGTTTGGTAAGGTACCTTTCTGGTGATTGTTATAATGTAAGCTCCACCTCATTTATGATAGGTGATTTACGATTGTACAGACATCATCAACTACTTTCTATTGTAATTGAAGCGTAAATATAATAATAATTTAGTCTCTTTTGCTTAAAGGTACTCAAATGTGCACACGTTGGGATTTTAATTAATGTAAGGACAATAAGAGGTTTTAAAGAATGTGTTTTTGATATATTTTTTGTTTTTTAAAACTATTTGCTTTCTTATTCCTATCGTTATTTAGTATGGATCTCCTATTTAGTCATATGCAAATTTTTTATAATCTCGCTTTGGAAAAGAGTGCTGAAAACGTAGTACTTCTTTTCTAATTTTATAAATTGCACTAAAATTAATACGTTATGAAAAAAATCTTCTCAATTACTTTAATTGTTTTTTGCTTTTTAAATGCAAATGCTTGGGGTTCTAAAGGACATGCTATAGTGGCGCAAGTAGCGTTTCATCATCTCGATGAAGCGACTAAGAAAAATGTATTGTCTTATTTGGACGGGATGACAATTGAGGAAGCAGCTAACTGGATGGACAATATCAAAGACGATCACTCTTACGATTATATGAAGCCGTGGCATTATGCTAATTATGGCGAAGGAAAGCCTGTGGAAATTTTGCAGGGTGCTAACATTATGTACCAACTTGAGCAGACTCTTAAAGCTTTGGAGCATAAAGATACCTTAACTAAAGCCGAAATTAAATTGAAAATTTTGTACTTGTTTCATTTGATTGGCGATTTGCACCAACCTTTACACCTGGGTTACGGGCATGATAAAGGAGGCAATACGGTACAGCTTAATTATAAAGATAAAGGTACTAACTTGCACTCGTTTTGGGACTCTGGCATCATTTATTACGAACGTATTTCTCTTAGTGATTGCTTGCAAGCACAAACTTATAGCGCTACGGAATTAAAGAGTTTACAAAAAATAGACTTGCTAATTTGGGGAAACGACTCTCGTACTTTACTTGGTGCAGTTTATGATTATAAAAAAGCAAAAGTAAGTAATGAATATGTTGCTCAAAGTGGGTTATTGATTGAAAAGCAACTACAGAAAGCTGGGATTCGCTTGGCAGGGGTTTTGGAGAAATTTTTTAAATCATAGTTATCACATCTAGCGTTGCCTTTTTATTTGATAATTATCCTAAATTATTTACTATAATTTTAAATTGGTTTTAGCTTTATATTAGAATTTTTCGATATATTGGTATCTCCAAAAGCTAAGTATTAAAAAATACAAATATTAACTTGATAAAAATTACAATTGCAGACAAACTAAGAAGTGAGTATGAGGGTTATAATGTTCTGGTAAAACTAATGTCAGAACATCAGAACACATCACAAGAATTGGTTATCATTGATTTATGCAACGTTTCCTTTATAGATGCTAATTTGTGTGCACTTATTGGGGCATTTTTTGAACTTTTAGAATCTAATCTCAATGAAATTAAGATTGAAAATATTAATAAAAGTGTTGAAACGATACTGCGTAAAAATGAATTTTTATTGCGTTTTGGATATGCGAAAATTTTTGATAATTATAATACCGCTTTAACTTATAGAAAGTTTACGCCGAAAGATGACCAGAGCTTTTCCGCCTATATACAAAATCAGCTTTTGAACAAACCGGGATTTCCGTCACATAGTGTAAAATTAGGTAAAGCTATTACGAGAAATATTTTTGAAATTTATGAAAATGCCCGAACGCATGGCAAATGTGCTTTTATACACACATGTGGTCAGTTTTTTCCTAAAGATCCCGACAAACCACTGCAATTTACAATTGTAGATAAAGGTGTAAATATTAAAGAAAATGTTTCAAATTACCTTAAAAGGGAAATGATGGGAGACGATGCCATTGAATGGGCGATGGTTAAGGGAAATACTACCAAAACTGGCTCGACATCTGGCGGCTTGGGTTTAGCAGTTATTTTTGATTTTATTAAACACAATAAAGGCAAGATTCAAGTTATTTCTTCGGATGGTTTTTATGAGTATAAGAATGGAAATATTATAAAAAGAACTATGAATGCTGTATTTGAAGGAACGATAGTAAATATTAAATTTAACCTCAATGATGCGAATCATTATATATTGCACGAAGAAGTTGATGATGACTTTGAAAATATATTTTAAACATGTACCTTTGCACCAATGATAAAAACAAATAATTTTACCATGAAACACTTAGTAATTAAAGATATAATTAATTCAGAATTAGCGGTTTCTACTGAAAATGGTAAGAAAGTTTTTGAGATTGTAGACTCCTATCTTCAGCAAAAAGAAAAGGTTGAGCTCGATTTTGGAGGCATTACAATAATGATTACAGCTTTTCTGAATGCTGCAATTGGAAGTTTGTACAGTAAAAAAGAATACACAGGGGAATTTTTAAACGAATATCTAAAGCTAGAAAATGTTGAAAAAGATGACCGTGTACTCTTTAAGGATGTAATCCAGCGTGCGAAAGAATATTTTGCTGACAAAGATTCTTTTGAAAAGAACTCAAATGACGCTTTCTATGGCAGTAACTAAGCTTTCAGATTTTAAAATTGGTTTTTCTGACCAATTTTTTTTTGATACCAATGTATGGCTATTATTATTTGGAACCGTTGCAGATTATCAGCAAAAGGACCAATTGCAGTATTCCAAATTTTTAGAACAGCTCTTAACACAAGACAAGCCACTTTTTTTAACTTCCCTGGTGCTATCTGAATTTTCAAATGTTTTATTACGTCGAGATTTTAATCAGTGGATTGATTCTAATTCTCATGTAGGAAAGAACTTTAAGAAAGATTTTGTGGGCACTGATGTGTACCAGAATTCTGTTGCATCGATTACTGTAGCGATAAATAAAATATTACGTCTACCCATTGTTACATTGGTTAGTGATAATTTTAATGCTGTAAACAATACCTCCATATTAGAAGACTTTAAAAAGATTGATTATAATGATGCCTATATTGCTGAATTGTCTAGACTAAATAATTACAAAATTGTAACGAATGATGGTGATTTTAAATTATTAGAGGCTAAAGTTGAAATTATTACTACTCAAGTATAATAGTTTTATTTTTGTATTTGTTTACCAATAAATCAAATTCAATAAACTCTGAAAGCTTTGGAGCACAAAGATACATTGGCTAAAGCCGAAATTAAATTGAAAATTTTATACTTGTTATATTTGATTGGGGATTTGCACCAACCTTTACACCTTGGCTACGGGCATGATAAAGGAGGCCATACGGTACAGTTTAATTATAAAGATAAAGGTACTAACTTACACTCGTTTTGGGACTCAGGTATTATTTATTACGAGCGTATTACTCTTAGTGATTGCTTGCAAGCACAAACTTATACCTCTATTGAATTAAAGAGTTTACAAAAAATAGACTTGGTAAGCTGGGGCAATGACTCTCGTACTTTGCTTGGAGCTGTTTATGATTATAAAAAAGCGAAAGTAAGCGATGAATATGTTGCACAAAGTGGTTTATTGATTTAAAACGGTAGTTTCATTGAATGTTTTCTGAAAAATTAAACATTAAGTGATAAAGAACCACACTATCTTCTGAGACATTGTGACATGAACAATAAGAGAAGCTAAAATCTGTTACAATTTCTCGGTACTGCAAATCTTGTGTTGTATTTGCTTCTGAAAAATTATTTGCTAATAGATTATTGATTGACGTTACATTAGCTTTAATATCTATTGGTTCTACCACAAAACCAATCATCCCATTTGTTTTATAGTGGGTTGAATAAGTGGTTGAAGCAAATCTATACATTCCGTCTTTGATATATTTTGCATTTAAACCAGTTGAACCATTAAGATTTGTAGCATTAAGCCTTTTACATTCAATAATGTAATATGCACTTGTATCCTGAAAAGTATTTAGTGTCTGAATTTTTAAATCAGTTCTACCTATACTTCTGTCTTCTGGAACCTCCCTGTCAAATAGGTAGTCAGTTAGTTTAATCTTTTTTCTGATTGAATTATCTTTCAGGTAATTTATCAATAGCACATCTCTAATAGCATTTTCATCATTCGTTAGTGATACATTGTTAGCTATCATTAAATTATAGCAAATAATGATTTTTGAAAGTACATCTTCAAATTCAGCATTATAGAAAATACCATTATATTCATAGCCAGAGGCATTTAGTTCTGTAAATATCATATCCCTTTCCTCCCCGCTTTAAGAATGGCATCAGCAAATTCATTTACATCTAAATAACCAATGGCTTTGTGCCAAAGTCGCTTTTCATTCGGTTTAAAAATATAGAAATAGTCTTTTTCAAATCCTCTTATGTCTTTCTGAATAAATAGTTTATCTGTAACTTTTTCTGAACTTATTTTTGTGAGAACGGATAAGATTTCCCAATCGCTACCTTGCTTGTCCTCCCATATTATAGCATTTTTGAAAGAGGAGACAGGAACTAATTTAAAAAACATTCCTATAATTTGGTTTGTATGCCAAATTTCTACAACAAATCTTTTACCGTCTTTTTCTAATTTTGATTTAAAACGTTCTATAAAAACGGAAGCATAATTATTAAGAATTTCATCATTTAGGTTGATTGTTGAGAACAATTCATTTTTACTATTATCGTTTCCAACAATCAAATTTAGATTAATTTCTAAAGCATAGTTAATCAATGATAATTCAGCATCTTCTAATTCTAATTTCTCGTAAATGGATTTATTTATGTTATTTAATTCAGCATTTACATCGTTTTCTAAATTATGTATTTTATGATTATCAATTAATATTTCTTGTTGCTCTGTATAGATTTGTAGTTTAGCTCTCTCAATATTCTCAATGTTTTTATTAATGTTTAATTCAAAATAGGGCAAACTAAATTTATTATAATTTTGAACTTGTTCTCTTTCTATTCCAATAGAAACAAAAGTATTGATTGCGTAATATGTAAATAGATTTGATGAAAAAATAGCAGAAATATTAAATAATGTTGATACATCATTTTTATTCAACGGTTTGATTGATGTAATACCATCTTTAAAAATTATATCTTTTGTTGCAATCGAATTCTTAACAGTAAGAGTATTCATATCCAGACCTTTCCTTGTTAGTAACATAGGGGCTTGATAAATTCTTATATCTTTAATAAGATCAATTTTTTCCTTTTCTAATAAATCTTCTTTTTCATAATCTATAAAAAAAGATTGAACAGCATTTGTTTTTATAAAAGGTATGTTTTCAATTCCTGATGTGTCTTTTGGAGTATCCAAAGCTTTAGATCTGCTATGGAAGCCTGTAGCATAAATAAATTTATTTTTATCTCCAATAATTTCTTTTATACTAAGAAAATTATCTTTTAATCTTCTTACAAAGTTAAAGTCCAAATAAGACCCATATACCAGCACTTTCCATAACCAATCAAATTCTTTTAATTTGTCTTGCTGTACTTGTTTATAATCACTTCGGTTTATGGTAAATATTTTAAACAACGAGAAAAATCTACTTTGTTTTAATGAAATATGATTTACAATGTTTTTATCAGTATTTACCCCATTTGCATAACGATAAAAAATAACGGCTGCAGGTGCTACAGCAGGTTTATTTGATTTTTCAAATACTTCATATCGTACTGGTGCTAATTCGAATACCTTATCGATAAAATATTCTTCAAGTAAATACTGCCTGAAAACGCTACATTCTTCTTTATTGTAACCCAAATTATACAAACTTCTACTCCCTATTATGAATGCAATTTGTGTTTTCTTATTACAAAAATCACTTACTCTTAGTACAAATCCCTCAGCTATTTCATTGTTATTAATTGCTATAGTAAATTTCTTTCTTAAAGGCTTCTCTTCATTCTTTCTATGTTTTAAATAGCTTTTGCCTAGATCATTCATTCCATTTCCTTTCCAAGGAGGATTTCCTAAAATAAAATCAAACTCAATATCTTTAAATTGGCTATTAAATATAGCATTCCCATCAAAAAAATCTGCTTCAAAGAAATTCGTATTAAAAAGAATAGGAAACTTAAAAGTCTCTATTGCAGGAGGCTCTAAGTAATCCAATAAAGTAAGGTAGATTGAAAAAACAGCAACCTGTACAGCACTTAAATCCTTATCAACACCATAGATATTTGCTTTTGCTAAATTTTTTATAGCAGTTTTGAATTTATCATCCTTAACCTTTATTCCAGTATCATTAATATACTTTTCAATAATTTTCCGAAGTGTTTCTACAAGGAAAATTCCTGAACCACAAGCTGGATCAAGTACTTTGCAGTAGGAATAATTGCCAGGTTTATTCAATAAAATTTCATTCAATTGAACATCTAATTTACTAATATCTGACAAATGTTTTTCTACAGTTTCTTTCAGAATGTAATCCACTAAAAAAAGGGGTGTATAATAAGCTCCCTCTTCTTTTTGATTTTCCTTGCCTATGAACATTTCATAAACATTACTAATAAATTCAATCGGGATTATAGAAAAATCGTATAGTTCAAATAGTGATAGTTGATTGTTGGCGATATTACCTCCAAGCAATAATCTTTTTAATACTTGATAATCATTTTTTCCGACTTGTTGATATTCGCTTGCTGATAATGGAAATAAATCACCATTAAAACCTTTGTCTTTATCTTCTATATATTCAAAAAATGCTTGTATACTTTCGGGATCATCTAATAGATCACAAAACTCTGTGTTAGACCAAGTACGTGATTTACCATCAAATTTTATTTTAACTTTTCGGTCAATTAAATATCGAACAAAAATAATTTTACCTAAAAGTGCATTAACAAGTTTGGCTCTTCTCTCATTGCCTTCAACAAGAATTTCACGTGCAGCTTTGATGTTCTGAAGTAAATGATAATCTACTCGGTTTTTATAATCTAATTGTTCCTTATATTGCTCCCAAGTTCTTCCAGTTACTAATTCAAAGTAGCTGAAATTTGTAAGCTTATCGGTATTTCCAAGCTTTTCTAATGATTTATTCTTTTTTAAATAATTGAATCCGTTAAAAATATCAACACTCTCATTATCAACAAAAATAGCAATTGGACATTCATTAAAATTCCAAATAGCCTCGTGTAATTCAGACTTGTTTTCTCTGTCTTTAAAAAACAATATCATTGGTTTATTATCAAACACAAAAATAGCATCAGGCTCAATTTTGCGCTCAATTAATCTTTTTACCCTATTAGGGAAGGAAGTTTCGGTTTTCCATTTATTCTCTTTTATAACGAAAAGCCCATTTTCCTTATTTAAACCGAGCTTCGAAAATATTTCATTTAATTTTTCCATTTGCTCTATTCTTATATCGTTTTAAACTCAATTCCTGCATCTTTCATCTGAAGTACGGTATTGGTTTTTAATTGGCCGTTTCCTTTCTTTTCCCGATCAATTTTTCCTCCGCTAAATGCTTCAGGTAAAATCTGTCGTGGTGCGTTGATTTTTTCTTGATCAGGAGTTAGACTTGTTTCGTCCATATTTTAGTTAACTTTTCTTTCAATTAATAATGTTGCGACTTCAACGTCAAGGATTTCTGCAATCTTGTATAGGTTTTCTATACTTGGTTGTCGCCTATTTTGGGCATACGAATTTACCATATTATAGCTCTTTCCCAATTGTACAGCCAACCATTTTTGTTTAATTCCCTTCTGTTCTAAAACGTCTTTTATTCGGTTCATTTTTGAACTTTTTATATTGTGGTCAAAAATAAGGATAAAAGTTTAACATCTCACATAATGTGCGATTAAATCATCATTCTGTTTGGCTGAAATATTAAAATTATTTATAGTTTAAATGGTAGTTAAAGCTTGAAAAAATAGCGGTGATTGGCAATATATCGATTTAAATAACGCTTTTTCAATTATGATACATTAATTTAAAGGCATAAAAAAAAGATACCTAAGCATCTTTTTTCTCTGACTTAATACTTGAGTCTAATTCTTTATAATATAATTCAAAATCGAAATCGATATCTAAAAGTTCTTTAGGATGAATACGTAAGCCTTTTGCAAGTTCAATGAAACTGGTTATTTGACAATTAATTTTATTGTTAGCAATGTCACTTATTTTTCCACTATGAATATTACATCTTGAAGCAATCAATGAATACGGTGTTTCTCCTTTGACAAATTTTACTTTATTAGCAATTAATTCTTTAATTTTTTTAGTGCTATTTTCCTGCTCCATTTTGAAATTTTTATGCAATTTGATTTAATTCATAAAAAAATTCATTACCGAATTCGGTAATAAGTAAAATAATTATTATATTTGTTTTCGATTGCAATGAAAATTGTAATTTTGCGACTCTTCAAAATATATTTGAAGCATTCGCTTAGAATCTCGTTATCAAAAACTGGTAATTTTAAACACACGAGATAATAAGTACGATGCTCACGCTCTAGGCGTGGGCTCACTTATTCGTGTGTAGGGTATACCAGTACCGTGATAACGTTTAAGCTGAGTTCCACGCTTTTTTTTTCAAAAGACCTACTCTCCTTTTATTCTTAGCACTGCTTTCTTTTACGAGGATTGTACACTGTATTCTTAATAATTAGATCCTGAAATAAATTCAGGATGACAAAGATAGGTTTGGTTTAGTTAGTTGGAAAGAAGTTGCCTACGTTGCGCTATATCTACACAAGGGTGGCTTTTTTTCTTTTATAAACTTTAGTATAAATGTTAAACGTAAGATAGTTGTGACTGTTCCTTACGTTAGCAATGAAAGAGATTCCTACGGAATGACAAAGGAATTAGATGGTGAATAGTAACAAACCGAGATCCTGATTTGCAGCGGCGAACGGAATGATAAATAAATTAGTGCCTATGGTATAAACATAATGAGATTGCCGCGTGCCTCGCAATGACAGATTGCCGAGTTTCACGCAATGACAGATTGCCGCGTTCCTCGCAATGACAAAAAAGAGGTCCCCTAATACCAGTTGCAGCCAGGTTAGAGGACCAAGACAAACAAAACTTACGTTTCATTTAACTTTTCAAAAGTATGCAAAAAAATCTACTTTTTCGGGGCAGGACGGGCTATATGCCGTTCTCCCTACTACAATTGTTGTTACTGTTCTGGTTATCAATAAGTTCTGCTCAAAGTGTTCCGGTCAGCGGAACAGTATTCGATGCGCAAGGTACCTTACCTGGCGTGAATGTAAAACTCAAAAACAAAACTTTAGGTACTACAACTGATGCGAATGGTACCTTTCAAATTATTGCTTCACCGGAAGATACTTTGGTGTTTTCTAGCATTGGTTATGTTACAATCACTACTAAAGTAGGACAACAAACAACGCTGAAAATCATCATGCAATCCGACAAAACTACACTGGAAGAAGTGTTTGTGAATGCCGGCTACTACAAAGTAAAAGACAAAGAACGCACAGGTAGCATTGCCAAGATTACGGCAAAAGAAATCGAAACCCAACCCGTGACGAATTTTCTTGCCACGATGCAAGGCAGGATGGCGGGGGTGAATATTACACAAAATACAGGTGTTGCAGGAGGAGGCTTTAACATTCAAATACGCGGTATTAACAGTTTGCGCAACGAGGGCAATGCCCCTTTATACGTAATTGACGGCGTGCCGTATGCCTCCGACCCGATTGGTTCGGGCAGTTCGGCGAGCATTATGCCTGCATTAACGAGTCCGCTGAACAACATTAACCCCGCCGACATTGAAAGTATTGAGATCTTAAAAGATGCTGATGCCACGGCAATATATGGTTCGCGAGGCGCCAATGGTGTAGTACTGGTTTCTACCAAAAAGGGAAAGAAAGGCGCGACGCGCTACAGCGCCAAGTTCTCACAAGGTTATGCACAAGTGGGTCATTATATGAAGATGCTCAATACCCAGCAGTATGTGGCGATGCGGAAAGAAGCCTTTGCCAATGACGGCATTACGGAGTATCCTGAAAGTGCTTATGACGTAAATGGTACATGGGATGCCAACAGATATACCGATTGGCAACGGGAACTGCTGGGGGGTACGGCAAAGATCACCAATATCAATGCCTCGGTTTCGGGAGGATCGGAGCGTACGCAGTTTTTGCTAAGCACCAATTACGGCTCCGAAACAACGGTGTTTCCTGGAGACTTTGGCTACAAAAAAGCAAACCTGCACTTCAATACCAATCACGAATCGGAAGACGGAAAGTTTCGCATGAGTTTGACGGGGAGCTACACGGTGCAGGACAACAACCAACCGAGTACCGACTTATCCATAGAAGCGTGGATCTTGCCTCCCAATGCACCCGCGTTGTATGATGAAGCAGGGAACTTGAACTGGGAAAACAATACTTTTGAAAACCCGTTGCGAAATTTAAATGGGCTTTCTATTGCGGAAACCCATGATTTGATTGTGAATGGTATTTTGTCCTATGCGCTGCTCCCTACCTTGGAGTTAAAAAGTAATATGGGTTTTACCGACCTCAGTCACTATGAAAGCAGCACGTATCCTTCTACCATCTACAATCCTGCTTATGGAGTAGGCAGTGATAGCTCGCTGAACTTTTACACCAATACGGCACGACAGTCGTGGATCATAGAACCCCAATTGCACTGGAAACCCACTACGGGCACCTTAAAAACAGATGTACTGTTGGGCAGCACCTTTCAAAGCCAAAACAACCGCTTGCAAGGGATGATGGCATCGGGATTTACAAGCAACAGCATGATTTATAACCCTGTTGCCGCCACCACCTTGCGGGTCACTGCCTTTGATGAGTCCGAATACCATTACCAATCTGTTTTTGGTCGTGTTAATTTAAATTGGGAAGACCGTTATATCGTGAACCTTACGGGACGTCGTGATGGATCGAGTCGCTTTGGCCCTGGAAAACAGTTTGCCTATTTTGGAGCCGTAGGTGCCGCATGGCTCTTTAGTAATGAAAACGGATTGAAAGATCAGTCTGTTTTAAGTTTTGGTAAATTGAGAGCCAGTTACGGTACAACAGGAAGTGATCAAATAGGAAACTACCAGTTTTTAAACACTTACACTCCTGCCACCACGCAATACCAAGGTACTGTAGGATTGCAGCCTACGCGACTCTACAATGCTGATTTTGGTTGGGAAACCAATAAAAAAATGGAAGTAGCAATCGAATTGGGCCTTCTGAAAGACCGGATCTTTCTTACCACCGCTTGGTATAAAAACAGGTCGTCCAACCAATTGGTTGGCGTGCCCTTGCCAGGAACTACTGGGTTTGCTACGCTACAAGCCAACTTGGATGCCACTGTAGAGAACAAAGGACTGGAAGTAACACTGCGAACGGAAAACATAAGAACTACCGACTTTAGCTGGACTACAAGTTTCAACTTTTCTAGCGCTACAAATACCTTAAAATCGTTTCCCAATCTCGAAGGTTCAACCTTTGCTAATAAATACATCGTAGGACAGCCTTTGAACATTATAAAAGTATTTCATGCTACAGGCGTAGATCCTGAAACGGGTATCTACACGTTTGAGGATGTAAACGGCGACGGGATTATTACGGCACCCGAAGATCAGCAGTTTGTAAAGGACCTCAACCCTTCCTACTTTGGTGGACTTCAGAACCAATTGCGTTACAAAAACTGGCAATTGGATTTCAGTTTTCAGTTTGTCAAACAAGAGCAGCTGAGTATTCCCGAAGCCTTTGGACTGCCAGGAGCCGTGTCTAATCAAGACGTTTCGGTATTGGACCATTGGCAGCAACCGGGGGATAAGACTCCCAAACAAATTTATACTACAGGTGCCAACGGAGTTGCAGAAGCGGCCTTTTACAATTATACGGCTAGTGATGCAGTAATTAAAGACGCTTCCTACATCCGCTTAAAAAACGTGTCCTTGCGCTTTGAATTTCCGAAGAGTTGGTTTGGAAAAGTAGGTTGTCGTGCTTCACTGGAAGGGCAAAACCTACTGACCTTTACAAAATTCAAAGGCATGGATCCTGAACAAATAGGTGTTGGGCAGTTGCCTCCGTTGCGTGTGATTACCGCTGGATTACAGTTTAATTTTTAATACTTAGAACAGATGAAAAAATTTATAAAAAACAGATTAGAAAGTACAGTACCTCTATATATGATCGTACTGATCGGAAGCGTTTGGTTGCTTAGTTTGCTGAGCAGTTGCGATAGTTTTACCGAAACGAGTATGCCCGTAACGGAAATGAATGAAAATGCTGTATTTGAAGACCCTGCGACCGCCACTGCTGCTTTGACTAACGTGTATGCGCAAGTGCGCGATGCGGGATTGCTTACTGGAAAATCGACAGGAATGTCAAAAATGATGGGGCTTTACAGCGACGAACTTTCATTTTGGGGTGCTAGTAATGATGATAGTGATAAGTATTACAAAAATACCTTAGTACCCACTACAGGTATGCTACGAGAGTGGTGGAACGCCACGTATACGCAAATATATGCCGTTAACTCCGTATTGGAAGGATTGCAAGGATCGGATGCCTTGGAACAAGAATTGAAGCACCAATTAATGGGCGAAGCGAAAGTACTGAGGGCTTTTCTACACTTTAACTTGATTCAGATTTATGGTGCTGTGCCGTACATTACCACGACAGATTATACGGTGAACAGTAAAGTAAAACGTGTAGCAGAAGCAGAAGTAATGGATCACATCATTGCAGAACTTGAGGAGGCAAGTGATTTATTAAATATTGCTTACCCTTCAGAAGAAAGGGTTCGTATCAATAGGTATGTAGCGCAAGCACTGCTGGCAAGAGTATACTTGTATAATGGCAATTGGGGGGAGGCTTCCAACAGTGCCTCAGCTGTACTCAATGCTACAGATACTTACAGTAGTTCGACTACACTCGCAAGCACTTTTTTGAAAGAAAGCACGGCTACTATCTGGCAATTTAGTCCGCGTACGGCCACACGAAACACGGATGAAGGTGCTACTTTTATATTTAATTCAGGACCACCGCCACAAGTTGCCCTAAGCGAATCTTTAGTATTGGCATTTGAAGCTGGTGATTTGAGGAAGGAAAACTGGATCAAAGCTGTGACGGATGGAACGAGTACTTGGTATCATGCGAACAAGTATAAAAAAGTTGGTAACAGCACGCCGCAACAAGAATACTCGATTGTATTGCGGTTATCAGAACAATACCTTATTCGCAGTGAAGCCCGAGCGCAACAAGGAGAACTCATTGGTGCAAAAGAAGATTTAAATGTGGTACGCCTGCTTGCTGGACTTCCTTCCACAACTGCACAATCGAAAGCAGAAATCCTAAGTGCACTTATACAGGAGCGGCGTGTGGAGTTGTTTACGGAATATGGTCACCGCTTTTTTGATTTGAAAAGAAACGGTCTGCTCGATGCTGTGTTAAGCACTACTAAAGCTTCCTGGAATACTACGGATGCATTTCTTCCATTGCCTCAAGAAGAGTTGCTATTAAATTCAAACTTACTGCCTCAAAATCCCGGTTACTAATGCAAATCTCTAACTTGAACATCGTATATCATCGCTTTCTGCTCCTCTTGACTGTTGGAACTTTTTCGTATGTTCAGGCGCAGGAAGTACCACGTAGAATACCTACTCCAGAAGATTATTCGCAGTGGACTATGGTGAACACACAAATGATGGATGCCAGTGGTGAATGGTTGCTATACCGCTTATCAGGAGCACTGAGCGATACTCTTTTTGCACAGTCGACGGTAGGAAAAAAGCGCTATACTTTTCCGGAGGCCAAAAAAGGTTTGTTTGTGAAAGATACCCATTTGGTTGTGCAGCTCAGCGAAGAGGTATATCTCATTGATTTAAAAAAAGATAAAAAACAAACTTTTAGAAATGTGGACCAATTTGATGTAGCGGGAACTAGCTTAGTTTTCTTACTTTCGACCGGAAATGCTAAGACTCTGGAATTACGAAGTTGCAGCGGAGCACTATTATACTCTGTAGCAAACGCAAGTTCCTACAAGATAAATCCGAAAACATCTGATGTTGTTGTTATTATCGAAAAACAAGGGCAATCAAAGTTAATTGTGCTCCATAGGAAAGGAAACCATTTTGTAGAACTACCTGTAAAAAAACAATTCACGAGAATTGTTCAGCTCATTTGGTCATCGAATGGCACACAACTTGCTTTTTTGGAAGAAACAAGTATGGGAATGCTGCTGTATCATTACAACATTCAATCCGAAGCGCTTACATCATTACAAACACTGCAACGTCCTTTAGAAAGCTTACGTATTCCTGCACACACGGCTATAGAATTTTCATTGGATGGAAAACAGATATTTTTTAAAGCAAGATACCGAACAGCACTTGCTAAAAATCCTGAAAATGCTGTGCAGGTATGGAATGCCGGAGATAAATGGATTTATCCCGCAGAACAAATGGTCATGGGATTTTCTCGCAGTTTGCACCTGATGATGTGGAATATACTAACGGATCAATACTTGGAGATTACCGATCCTAAATTACCGAAGGCGATTGTTACCGCTGATGCAAAATGGGCTATTTTGCATAACCCCAAAACCCATGAACCTCAATTTAAGGCAAATGCCGATGTAGATCTATCTCTCATGGAGTTGAAAACAGGAAAACTTAGCCGTTTCTTGCTTGAGCAGTTGGGGAGTGAAGTCCAATTCTATCCGACTCCAGAAGGAAAAAACATTGTTTATTTCAGAAAGGGGGTGTGGTATATCTACAACTTAGAACTAGCAGAACATCATTTATTGACCGATGTCATTGGTATTTCTGCAGACGACAAAAATCATTCTGTTGCGCTAGGACAATCTGTAGGCTGTGCAGGATGGACTGCGGATGGAAAAGCAGTGCTCCTTTTTGATGCATTTGATATTTGGGAAGTTGCCTTAAATGGAACGAGAGTAACCCAGTTGACCCATGGTAGGCAAACGGGTAGTGTGTACCGGATACTAAAAGCGGAACAAACCGACTTGGGTTCTGAATACAGAATGGCAGTATTGCCTATTTACGACCTAAAAAATGGTTTACTCCTTCATGGACGCAGTGCTGACTACAGCACGAATGGTTTATATTTCTGGAATAAAGGCTTGAAAAACGTAGCGGTCTATGAAGACCAAAAAAAAATATACGGCATTGTAAGAAAAGGCAAAAATACTGCTTGGATCTCAGAAAGTTATGCAATTCCACCACAGGTGATGGTAAGCAAAGCGCATGCAAAAGCAAAAACTATTGCTGTAAGTAATAAACAGGAAAACCATTTTGCTCCTAGAAGATTGGAAGTAATTACCTATCAATCAAATACAGGAGCAGAACTTCGAGGACTATTATACTTTCCTTACGGTTTTAAAGAAGGCAAAAAATACCCGATGATTACCTACATTTATGAGCAGCAATCGAATGCCATCCACGAGCACTTATTACCATCCAATTCGACCTCTGAAGAAGGGTTTAATGTCACTCATTACCTTTCAAAAGGCTACTTTGTATTGCTTCCCGATATTGCTTATGAAACGGATTTAGCAGGTAAATCTGCAACTATATGTGTCGAAAATGCGGTAGCGGCTGCACTGAAAATAGCTCCAATCGATCCACAAAAAATGGGTCTTATTGGACATTCTTTCGGCGGTTATGAAACCTGTTTTATCATCACGCAAAGTACCACTTTTGCTTGTGCAGTGGCAGGGTCTGCTATAACTGATTTTACAAGTACTGCCTTATCTGTATATCGAAATCTTAAAGTGCCCAACATTTTTAGAGTTGAAGAATCTCAATCGCGAATAAGTCAATCGGTTACTCAAAATAAAGAGGCTTATATAATTAATTCGCCTATCTATTATGTGAAACAAGTGGAAACGCCTTTATTATCTTGGACTGGACTGGAAGATAGCCAAGTGGAAGCTACTCAAAGTATGGAGCTCTATATGGCGATGCGTCGTGAAAGAAAGAAGCACATCCTACTTAACTATCCTAAAGAAGGGCATGGACTGACCGACATAGGAATGATTGCTGACTTAACGAATAAAATTGAAGGTTGGTTTGATCACTACTTAAAAGATGTACCCGAAGAAACATGGATGCATCCAAAGCAATAGAAAAAAATAAACAATGCAGTCTGATAAGACTGCATTGCTTTTTTAAAAATTATGGTCTGTACAATGCAATTGTACAATTTCCATCTTCGTCTTTTTCCCAAAGACGTGGATTAGCGGGATTTTGACTTACTCGACAAAAAGTACCACTAACGGTTACTGAACAACTTTGGTTTTTCATTACACAAGGAATTGCAAGTTCACTATGCAACTCAAACGGTTGTGTAACAAAATCAGCTTGCTCTTTGGAACTGTTTGCTGTTCCGAAAGCACTTGTCAATGCTAGTACCATTAATAGCACTGGCATGATCACGGTTGAAAATTTAGTTTTCATAATATTAACTATTAAAAATAATGCTTACTCTGTGAACAGGTTTTCAGCTTCCCCTGATACCGATCGGATATATTTTTGTACTGTGATATTCTTATTTTTAAATGAAGTCATTCCTTTTACATATCGATACGATACTTACTTTTTTGGATTATAATACCTCGTAATTTTATCACCCAGGTCTGCTTCAGCCAAAAAAATTCCGGAGAGATAATACAACTTAGTGCCCTCAACTATAAAGGAATCCATGTTTTGATTTTTAACTTTTTCTAGATACATACTGGCGCGATATTGCTTTGTGTTCAAGTCGTAGATATCTATGATACTCGCAGTTTTAAGTTTGTCCGATCTATCCCACTTACCAAGTCTTTCTGATTGAACAAAAATTAAATTAGCATAAACTGCCGCTTTTTTATTGATTACCAGAGGAGGCTGATCAAAAGTTCGTTCCCCATTTTTCAATTGTTTTATTGAAATCTGTGCTCGGCTCACTGTATCAATCGTTTGTATAGAATATGGATCTTGTAGGTTATTATCTGTTGTCACTATTTCATTTCGGTACGTATAGATGTAATGCACTTTTTTTTGATGATTGTTATAAAGCAAAATACCATCTGTATCAAAAAAAGGTACCTCTTGTTTAACCAGTATCTTAGGATTGAGGTACTTTTTGACGCTGTTCTCAATACTAAAAACACCCAGAACATTCGATTCAAACCTGTTACTAAACTGCCGAAAAACTACCTTCACAGAATCTTGAGGCACCGTTAATGTAAATTGAGTACTAATCCCTGCTTGCCATTTTGTTTTCCAGTTTGACACTGATCCTTTATAAATACAAGGAACACTCCCATCCATTAAATAAAAATAATGGCCGACTATATTTAATTTTAGTGATTGGTACTTGCTTAGAATTGTATCAAGTTGGATTTGATGACGTTTTTTTAAATGTAAAGATTTTGTAAACGAAAGTACTGTAAGTGGTGAAGTAAAATTTCCTAAATAAAGAGAATCAGAATTCACTCCTGCAAAATAATATGAATTTACTTCTAAATCGATTATGCGGTCTGCTACATGAACAGGCATTGGGAATTGTCTTATGAAATCGTTTTGTTCACTTACCTTTTTTTCAGAGTTTAAAAAGAGTCCCCAAACGAAGGCTATTGTTAAAGTGGTGCTTACTAAAAGAAAAGCACCTGTTTGTACTGGCGTTAATAAAGCTAGAGATCTACTTTTACTTTTGGAAATTAATAAACCTAAAAGTGCGAGAGTTACAAAAGCTGAATTAAATAAAAGGTGTGTATTCCAGTCCATCTTTTCAAGAATCCCACCACATGAGCACGGAATAAAACTGCTAAAATTTAGAATGATTAGTATGTAGGCTGTAAAAGATACCATTAAAAGATATCCTGAAAATAGTCCAGCTATTTGTGTTCGTGGCAATAATAAAAATACAACAATTACAATTTCGATTAAAGGTACAACTATGCTAAGGGTTCCAGCATAAGAAGTGAGTACAGGTGATTGTCCTAACTGCATACTGAATTTTTCATGCTCCATCAATTTTATAGCTGCTGCGTAGGTAAATAATATTATATAAGAATAATAAATCAATCGAAGTATACTATTTTGTATTTTTGTTAAATTCATGACTTTACTTTTTTATTAAATCTCCATTTCAATACCTTAATTGTTAAGTGTAAAGTTCTGTTATTCAATTGAGTGTGTTGTCATAATTTCGGGAAATCCTATTATTCAATTTCGGAGTTCCTTATTTCATTGGTTCTTTTCGTGTGATTTTCGTTGGATTACAGTTGTATTTTTTAAGAAATGCTTTATAGAAAGTTGTATAATTAGGATATCCACTCTCATATGCTATTGAGACGAAAGACATATTTGTCTGCTCGATTAATGTATAAGCCAATTTTAACCTCTCGTCAGTATATAATTTATAAATGCTAGTCTGATATTTTTTTCTAAAGTCTTCCTTAATTTTGAATTCATTTATATTCAATCGCTCTGCGAATTCCTTTGTTGTAGGTAAGGGCATTCTGAGATTGGTCATTATGTACTCGTAAATTGCTGCTATCTTTAATTCGTCCTTATTCTTATCTATCACAAAATTTGATTGCCTTGTTTGCTCTAGCAAGTTTGAAACAGTACTTATCACTACGATATTACTTGGAAAAAGCTTTTCCACCGTGCAAAAAAAATGAATTTTTTGGTTCAGATTCCCTACAAATGTCAATTTAATTTTATTTGCTGTATTTCGTTTTCCATTGCGCCTATTCTGTAATTTATCATATACTTTTTTAGACTCCTTAGTTATTATGTCGTAAAAATCCATTTGTATTAAAAAATCTTCCTTGTAATCTAATTGCTCTGCTAAGAGTTGATTAAAGCTTTGAATTATGGAACGATCTTTCAGAATTATAAGTGGCTGTAAGAATTTTTTTATAATGTATTTGGGTGCATCATTTCCTAGAGTTTGGAATAGTTGATCAATTTGCTCTGCCAACTCATTTAGAATAGCAGCCACTTGATCTAGCTCGTCCTCCTTTTTTGACTTAATTAAGCGTAACGAAAAGTTACCAGCTGCCATTTCAAAAAGCATTTCATAGATATCTCTTACCCTCTTGTAGTTTACTTGATTATTCATAAAGTTATAATTGAAAAAAAGTGTCGAGGGAAGTCTGACAAATGTAGGTATCCACTACAATGCTTACAAGAAATAGGAGGGTCAATTCACGAATTGACCCTCCTATTTCATTCTTAAATCACTTTTTAAAATATTGTAAAATACTGATTTAAAACAAATTAAAAATAATTTACAATATTTTAAGTTGCAAGGTTTGAGAGAGTTTTTGTTTAAGTAAATTCATATCATTACTTACTTTTTTATCAAGTACTTTCGCATAATGCTGCGTAGTTCTTAAATTTTTATGACCTAACATTTTACTCACGCTTTCTATTGGAACACCGTTCGTCAATGTTACCGTAGTAGCGAATGTATGTCGCGCGATGTGAAAGGTTAGTTCTTTTTCAATTTCACAAACTCCAGCAATTTCTTTTAAATATGCATTCATTTTTTGATTGGACAGAACAGGGAGTAATTTATCTACATTTATACATTGTGGATTGTCTGAATATTTATCAATTATCATTTGTGTTACTGGTAGAATTGGTATTTTAGAAGCTGATTCTGTTTTTTGCCTGTGTGTAAAAATCCATTTCTCACCATCGATACCAAAGTTTATATGCGACTTTGTTAAGTTTTTGACATCAACATATGCTAAGCCAGTAAAGCAGCTAAATATGAAAATATCTCGAACAAGTGAAAGTCTTTGTGTTTTGAAGTCTTTTTCGATGATATTTTGAATTTCAACTTCAGTTAAATAAACGCGTTCAACTTCTTTTACTTTTGATTTGTAGTTTACAAATGGGTTTTTGTCCACCCAGTCGTTAGCAATGCAGGTTTTGATTATTTTGCTAAAGTTCTTAATGTATTTAACGGCAGTATTATTAGCGCAATTTCTGACGCTTCTCAAATAAAATTCATAGTCCATTATGAATGCATGATCTATTTTGCTTAATTCAACATCCGAAGTTCCGTATTTCCATTGCATGAATTCTACTGTGTGCTTTAGAGAGGTTTTGTAGCGCTCTAAAGTACCTGCTGCATATTCTTTACCTATGAGTTCCTTTATTCGATTGTTGTGGTCTTGAAAGACGGGAATAAGTGTTCTCGCTTTTTTTTCATCTTCAAATAAAAGACTTTTAAAATTTTCAATTGATAAAACTTCATTTCTGTGAAGAAGATGCATCTGAACATCAAGAATCTTTGCCTTTACTAAATCTAGATAACTATTTATTGAACGGGAACTTTCAGTAGTGCCTTTCATTTTTGATAGTTGACTTGACCATTTAGATTTATCAATAAATTTTTTAGTGCTGTACTCTAACCTTTTTCCATTGACTGTTAAACGTACATAAATTGGAAGTAAGCCCGCCGCATTGGCTTTTGTACTTTTTGCATAGAAATGCAGTGTAATTTTTGTTATCATAGTGGTGACCTTTTAATTACTATTCAATTTCGAACTTTAATCAATAACAAACAAGATGTATATCTTTTGAACAGCTTGCTGTTCATGTGTTTACGTGTTTGATCTGATTGTTTACGATGTTTTAGCGAGACCCAGATTTCTCTGTTTTTTAAGGTCTCGATTTAGCATCGTATTAATAAAGCTTGAATGCATTATTTGGTACTTAATCAAAATAAAAAACCCTTTAAATCATAAGATTTAAAGGGTTTTGCTACCGTTTAGGATTTTTCTTGCAGAGAGGAAGGGATTCGAACCCTCGATACAGTTGCCCATATACTAGCTTTCCAGGCTAGCTCTTTCAACCACTCAGACACCTCTCTTTATTGGTGTGCAAATAACAATAAAAAAAAGCAATTTACGAAATTTAACGTGTACTTTTTTAAGACAATTCACCACGTAAAGAAGTTTCAAAAATCGTCTTAAAACTACTTGGAGCAACATTTTGCGCAAGCATATACATTAATTTTGTAATTGCAGCTTCAGTAGTAATGTCTTTGCCTGAAATTATACCTAGCTTTTTCAGTTCGGTGCTGGTTTCATATTGTCCCATATTGACGCTTCCGCCAGAACATTGGGTTACATTTACAATATGTAAGCCTTTATTTATAGCCATTTGCAGTGCTACGATGAACCACGAATCCGTAGGTGCATTTCCAGCTCCATACGTTTCAATGACCATTCCTTTTAAATTTGGAATATTAATAATAGCGTGCATTGCACCTTCATTAAATCCGGGAAAAAGCTTTAAAACAAAAACGTTATTGTCTAAATTTTTATGAACTATAAATTTCTTACCCGTTTTCTGTTGTAAAAATAAATGATTTTCTACTTTTAAATGCACACCAGATTCTGCCAAAGCTGGATAATTGGGCGATGTAAAAGCATTAAAATGTTCGGCATTTATTTTAGTCGTTCGGTTTCCCCGGTACAATTTGTATTCAAAATAAAGTCCTACTTCTTGAATAACAGGCTTATTTTTAGCTTGCAAAGAAGCAATTTGAATTGCAGTAATTAAATTTTCTTTTGCATCGGTTCGTAAATCACCAATAGGCAATTGAGATCCTGTAAAAATCACTGGTTTTGCTAAATTTTCCAGCATAAAACTCAACGCAGATGCTGAGTACGACATCGTATCTGATCCATGAAGTATTACAAAACCATCATATATTTCGTAATTTGCCTCAACCATGGTGGCAATTTGATCCCACATTTCTGGATTGATATTGGAGGAGTCAATTGGGTGTTCAAAGGACACGGTTTCAATGGAGCAATCGAGTAATTTTAGCTCAGGAATGCGTTGCAGCAATTTGCTAAAGTTAAACGCTTTTAGCGCTCCAGTTTCAAAATCTTTCATCATTCCGATGGTTCCACCGGTGTAAATCAGTAAAATTTTGGTTTTAGATGGCATTTTCATATTTTAATTTGTTCACAACGGGATTGGCATACATGGCTAAAAAACCAGCACGTTGAACGGGATGGTTCTCGTCAATTCGCATTTCCAAACGACGTTCAAAAAGCGATTTTTCAGCTTCAGAATACAAGTGTTTGTACGTTTCCGTCTGGTGCAAAATGTCGTAAGCAATATAATTTGTAGGCCACAATTTATACGATTGTAAAATAGAATGGTCAATTTCTTGTGCCAAAGCTTGAATTTGCTTGTTAGAATTGTCAAATTCAGCTTTAATGAAATCCAATTCTTCATTTATAACTTTGCCAACATGAATGTGAATTCGTTTTTTCTGACCCATAATCCCACTCATCAACGTAGTGAAATCTTCATTCTTGTTTTTAATGTAAATTTCTTTATTGGCTTCTGCCATCAATTGCGGCATTTTTAAAGCGTCCGTAGGATCATATTCATAAGAAATAGATACAGGAACAATTTTAATTTTCTTAAAATAGTCCATTAAATTGGCTTCATCAGATCCCATTCCCAGCATTTTTAAAACACCTTGATGGGTTGCATCGTTGCCGTCTTTGGTTCTTCCTTCACGTTGTGCAATCCAAACGGAACGGTTTTCACGAAGCAAAAGCTGCCCAATATATTCCGACAATAATTTAGAACTTTGCAACATTTCTCTTGGCGAAAGTCCTCTTTGTACGAGGAAATTCCGGTTCAATTTTGATAAAATGTATAGAAATTCCTTTTGAACCAAATTATCTCCAATAGCCGAAGCAGTCATGACCAATCCATGATCAAAAAGACAGGCGTTTAGCAAAGATGTATCTAAGATAATATCTCTGTGATTGGAAATAAATATATAAGAAGTATTGGGTTCTAAGGTGTCAAATCCGGAAGTGGTCATTCCGTCTGATGATTTTTTTAGCACCTGCGTTAGGGCTTGGTAAATGAAGTTGCACTGAAAATCACGTGTTGAATGTGTTTTCGTGAGTTGGTCTTTCCAATCCTCGTCGGGCAATGCTGGAAAAGCAAAATTCATCAATGCCTTCATCATTGGATGATCCTTGACTTTTAGGAGTGCCGAATTAATTTCGGAATCATAAAACGGACGAATAGCGTCAAATTTATGCATGTTTCTCTTTTATATTTGTTGTAACAAAAGAACAAATTTTAATTGACTTTTGTATTTGATTTTGTTTTAAATGCCAAAAATGTCTTTGGAATTCTGCGTTGTAATTTCGGCAATATTTTCCGAAGTAGTATTATATAATTCAGCTAATTTTGATATGACATTTACCACATAACTGCTTTCATTTCTTTTTCCACGATAAGGTACAGGAGCTAAATAAGGAGCATCAGTTTCCAAAACAATATTAGAGAGGTCAATTTGATTTAAAAATTGGTCTATTTTACCGTTTTTAAAAGTAACAACACCGCCAATACCCAATTTCATATTGTAGGAAATTGCTTCTAAAGCTTGCTCATGGCTTCCTGTAAAGCAATGGAAAATTCCAAATAATTCAGGTGATTGTTCTAGTTTTAATACTTCAAATACTTCGTCAAAAGCATCACGGCAATGGATGTTTATTGGAAGTTTGTATTTTTTGGCCAATTGAATTTGCCTTTGAAAAGCATATTTCTGTTGTTCTAAAAATGTTTTGTCCCAAAATAAGTCAATTCCGATTTCTCCTATGGCATAGAACTTTCGTCGCGCCAGCTCGGATTCCACAAAGGCGAGTTCGCGTTCTACATTTTCATTGACATAAGTAGGATGCAACCCCATCATCAAAAATACATTTTCAGGATATTTGGCTTCAATAGCATACATGTTTTCGGTATACGATGAATCTATAGACGGTACAAAAATACGCTTGACGCCTGCATTAATTGCCCGTTGCATCATCGCGTCTTGATCCTGTGCAAATTCTTCGCTGTAAATATGGGAATGTGTATCGGTAATCATCATTTTATCTGGGAAAGTGGCAAATATACAAACTTTAAAAGTTTTGGCTGTTTTCTGTTTTAAGATTTATGATGTTGCTCTTATTTGGCTTACTTTTGAAATTAGAACAAATGGTTTATAAAATTTTGCATGAAAAAATTACAAGATGTCTTACGGAAGGAAAATTATAGAAAGATAAAATTCAAGGTGACTAAAACACAACATATTACTGTAAAAGCCAGAATTAATGGCGTAAAAGGTGATTTTATTTTAGATACTGGAGCGTCAAATAGTTGTGTGGGATTTGAAAGTATTGAACTTTTTAAATTAAATGCAAGTAAGTCCAAAACTAAGGCGGCTGGAGCAGGAGCAACGGGGATGGTAACGCAACTTGCTTCGGACAATTATTTAGAATTGGGAACGTGGAAATGCCAAGATTTTCATCTCGTAATTTTTGACTTAAGTCATGTGAATGAGGCTTTGCGCCAACATAAAACGAAAGCAGTTCAAGGAATTATTGGTGCGGATGTATTGCTGGAGGGTGATGCAATTATTGATTATTCAAGTAAATCTTTATACTTGAAGAAATTATAAAACCATCAAATTACAACCGCGAATGTCCGAATTGTCAAAGCGTCCAAGTACTTCAAAAGAGCCGTTATCGTACTTTTTTCCTAAATCTTGCGTGGCAATAAAGGAACAGGAATTGATATTTGCCAAATCAATGACATTAATTCCGCCTGTTTTTCCATTGGCAATATAAGTCAAAGGATCTTCTGTATCTCGAATCTGAATGTGCATCCAAGACGGACATTCAAAAATCCCTTCGCCTAAGGAGTAAGCTTGCGACAACAATTCTGTCATGCCGTATTCTGAGTGAATGGCTTTGACGCCAAAACCTTTCGTTAAAATTTCATGCAATTCCTCGCGAATCATTTCTTTTCGACGGCCTTTCATTCCGCCGGTTTCCATGATAATGGTATGTTGTAATTTAAAATTTTGCTTTTCTATTAAATCCAGCAAAGCAAAAGTAACACCAATCAATAGTACATTTTTATTTTGACTCTCTTGTTCTATTAGTTTTTGGACTAAAGCTTCGTAATCATTGAGGTAAAATCCGCTATCGGCATTATTGGAAAGCTGAATGAGATCTTCCACCATGTGAATGAGCGATGAGCCTTGGCGTTCCAAATACGACGGTAAAAGTGCCAAAACCGTGTAATCTTCGATATTGCCATAAAATTGCGAAAACGCTTGGCGGTAACTTTGTTCGTACCAATTCAAATCGGTAATCAAATGCCGACTCGTAACAGAACCCGTTGTTCCAGAGCTTGTAAAAATAGTCTGCGGCTCGTCTGTGGTGGAAACGACATCGTGACTTTTAAAAAACTGAATCGGAAGAAAAGGAATTTGATTTAGAGATTTTACCGTTTCCTTATTTTGTTTGACTAAATCGCAAAACTGTCTGTATACTTCATTATTGTCGTATTGAAAACGAAACACTTTTAGTGCAATTTTCTCAAATTGTTTTTTCGAAGAAATGGTAAATATATCGTGCGTTGCAATCAAAATTTTTTTCTTACAAAAGTAAACAATATACTATAAATAAAAGGCATAAAAAAAAGCTCCAACGTGAATTGGAGCTTTGATTTATCTTTAAAATGTAATTATCGGATCACTAATTTTCTTGTAGCCGTTTTTCCATCTTCAGTGATTTTTACGATGTAAACGCCACCTTTTAAGTTAGAAACGTTTACAGCATTTGTAGTAGATGTTTTAACTACTTGTTTTCCTAATACATCATAAACAACAACTTCTTTAGTAGAATCAGCGTTAGTGTTGATGTAGAAAGTTCCGTTAGTTACTGGGTTAGGATAGATCTTTAGACCTTCGATTTGGTTTTGAGCTACTGATAAATTATCGTTATCAATAACACTAAAGTTGTCATAATATACAACTCCTGCAGCTGAATTTTGAGAATAAGTTCTAGTTTCGAATCTAAAAACAGATGCTGTTGCTGGAGCTGTAACAGTTACTGTATATAATTGCCATGCAGCATTATCTTCACTATAAGTGCTAGGACGAAATTCAGCTTCGTTATCAGCGATTGTTGTAAATCCAGAGGTTAGCCAATAAGACCACATTCTACTTCTTGCGTTAACATCGTTGTCTAAATAACGAAAAGAAATCGTATAGCTATGTCCAGGTATAATCCCTGCAACTTCATTTTGGATTTTTACATTACTGGAAGTGCCGGTTTGATGTTTAGCTGCGTAAGTTCCAGCATATTTAATAGTACTTTCTTGAGTTACGGCAGCAGTGTAAGGAGAAGCACTAAAGCTTGCAAGCGTTGAAGCATCTGTCCAAGTTTCAAAATCACCGTTAGGAACCAAATTTGTTTGTGCATTAGCACCAAGCGCTAAAGCAACTGAAAACAATAAAGTGTAAATTTTTTTCATAGTTTGTTTATTTAAATTATTACGCAAAGATAGTAAGTATTTTGTTTAGATATAAATAATGAATGTAAAATTATCATTAATAAATAGCACGAAGAATTATTAACTATTTGACAATCAGTTTACGGGTTGCTGTAGCGTCTCCTTCTTTAATTTTTATGATGTAAACACCAGAATTTAAAGCGCCCACATTTACTTCCTTGCTGTTTGTATTTAAAGAAGTTTGTAAAACAAGCTTTCCTAATACATCATAAATAGCGATTTCTTTTGCAGAAACGTTTTTTGAAGTAATATAAATTTTTCCGTTTGTAACTGGATTGGGGTAGAAGTTAAGATTTTCGATCGTAACTGACGAAGATTGCTTAGGTTCTTGTGCTTGAGCCGCACTTAAAGCTAAAAACAAAGTTAATAATAAGGTATAAAAGTATTTTTTTGTCATCAGATTGCTAATTAATGCTACAAAAGTATAAAATTTTTTGTTAAGCTTTCTAAATGATATACCAAAATAATGCCAAAAAAAAGCATCCGCCATTATGACGAATGCTTTTTCAATCTATGTTTTATTTGAATTAGAATCCAATTGCCCAAGATGCAGCCCAAGATGGTTTTGCAGCTCCAGCTCCAGCACCAGTGGAAACTCCTTCTGTAATTGCAGCAGCAACATCAGCGGATGCACCAGCTGTATTTTTTCCTTTGAAAGAAGTAGCTACATCCATGAAAGTTACATTTGAAATTTTCAATGCAGTACCGATAAAAGCAATCGTTTCGTCGTGCTCAATATCCGCTCCCACTTTCCATTGACTCAAATACACATTTGTAAAAATTGCTTTAGTTCCTCTTCGCAATTTAATTGCTGAATTTTCGGAAAAATTAGTAGCATCTGCTGTAGCTCCAGGTCCAACTAAACTGATATTTGTAATTGAAGGGTTAGCAATTGGTGTATTTGCAAAACCGAATTCAAAATTATCTGCTTCAATACCTCTATTTCCTTTTCCAAAATCAAGTTTTCCGTACCAGTTGGTGTTTGTTCCATTCCATCCTTCAGTCCAGTCAAATTGGTCGTCTTCGTTTCCTATTGAAATCAAATTAGACGTATTTACTGTTCCTCCAAAAAATTCAAAACCGTCATCAGCTCCATGGATAGCTTGTACATTTTGAAAAACAGTTCCAGAACCTACTCCAAATAAAGAAACGCCATTGAATTCTTTTTCACTGTTAAAAGCAGCACCAGCATATTCAATAACTAAATAGGTAATTGAACCTGAATTGTCATTAGCAATCGTTCCACCGTAAGTCAAATCTGCTACTTCTGATTGAGCTGTTGAAGTTCCACCAGTAACACGATTGATTGGTGCTTTTCCACAAATTACTAATCCTCCCCAGTCTCCAGCTGCTTTAGTAGATAATCCACTCGTCATAATAACTGGTTTTGCTGCAGTACCATTAACGTTTATTTTTCCACCTTGCGTTACGGCAATATAAGAAGCCGTTCCTGCTAATCCTTCAATTTTTGTTCCTGCAGGAATAGTTAATGTTGCTCCACTGTTGATTTGTATTTTTCCAGTCAATTGGTAGACTTTGCTTGCGTCCAAAGTAACTTCTCCTTCAGTTATAGTTCCTTTAAAGTCTGTTGGATCGGCTACAAATGTAGAACCTGGTTCCGATGGTTTTCCATTGTCATCTGATGAACAGCTAGCAAAGAAAGCAGTGCTGATTGCTAAAATTCCAAATACTTTTGTGATCGTTGTTTTCATTTTTAATAGTTATGATTAAGTATGAAGCAAATTTCAGCATTCTTCCTTCTATCGGCGTTATCCTAAAATTATCGAATCTTTACCAAATCCTCATCTTAATATTACCTCAATGTTAGCAAGTAAATTTAGCGTGTAGTCAAAAAAAAAGAGTCGTATTGCTACGACTCTCTCCTTGTACTATTGACTTTGTTTTTAAAACTGATAGTTCACACCCAAGCCGATATTTAATCCTTTAGTATACGATAAAACATTTACATCTCCAGCGCTGTTTTCTTGTACGCGATTGATTGTTGGGTTCAGAATATTCTTGATTCCCAAATCCAAACCTAGCTTGCTGTTTAATTTTGATTTTACAATTAAATCCAATGTTCCCACCGCTTGATCTACTAAATCTCCTCTGTTTGAAGTTCCAATAGAATACACGCGGTCTGAAAAATAAGTGTATGCTAAAGTCGTGGATAGTGAACTTTTATTCTCATTGAATTCTTTAACAAAAGTCAAATCCGCATTTAAAAGGAGTGGTGAAGCTCCGGTAAATTGTCCTTTAGAATGTGTAAAATCAACTTGATAATTGGTTTCTGATTTTACTTTTTCAGAATCTAGTTTCTGTTCTGTAAACATATAAGAAGCGTTTAGTCCTGCAGTAAGTTTGTTAGCATCCGTACTTCCAGACTTAAAAAGTAGTTTTCTGTATTCCAGTTCTACTCCCGCTGCATAACCAGTATTTCCTGTATTGATGTACGAAATGTCATTGGTAGAAGACGCAATGGTTACTTCGTTGATTGGATTTTGAATGTATTTTCCAAAAGCAGCAACAGAAATTAGCTCTTCATTTTCAGGAAACATTTCCCATTTTAAATCCAAATTATAATTGTCTGAACTGTATAAAAATGGATTTCCAACATGTACTTCTGTAATATCTTCGTAAACAAATAAAGCGCGTTCCTTAAATTGAGGTAATGTATAGGTTTTGCTTACGCCAAATCTGAAATTCTGTTTGTCATTTATTGCATAACGTGCCGTTAAACTTGGCAAAAATGCGTTTTTCTCTAACTTGTTTGCATCTCCTTCTGGATCCAATTGGGTATTCCAACTTACATTTTGAACACTGTTTTCACCTCTTAATCCCAATACGGCTGTCAATTTAGGACCAAATTGATATTCGATATTTGCAAAAACACCATTTATGTTTTGATCTCCAGCATAAGTCTGTGGATTTAGTGAAGAAGCCACTTCTGAGCCACCTCTAAAAGTTGAAACCTTAAAAAATCCATTGTTGAAATTTTGCTGGTTGTAAAATAAATCTAAATTATTTGGGTCAACAATGGTTCCTAAATAAGAAATATCTGTTTTTACATTGAATTGTGTAGCTTCGAAATCACGTTTTTTAAATCGACCGTTATATCCAACCGTTAATTTTCCGTTGAATAAACCATCTTCTGTTTTGGCAAATTTGTAATCCACAGTTGCATTTGCAGCCAATTCCGTTTCTTCTAAACTTTGAAAATAGCGGTTGTTGTTTGGTGCAGATTGCGAGTTGATTGTAAATCCATTGGCACCTTCATTAAAAGTATTGGTAGTTCGATCCGGCATTTCGCCGTTTACTTTGTCGTAGGATACGCCCCAGTTGAAACGCGTGCGGTCAGAAAAACGGTGTTCACCTAGCAATTGATTGATGAATAATTTATTTTGTATAAATGTAGAACGTCTGATTAAACCATTTCCGTCATCTGCTAAATCTACAATTCGACCCGAATAGTTGTCTGTGGATTGAGAGGAACTGTTTACAAATATAGAATTGAACTTTATTTTATGATCGGTATTGATTTTATAACCCACATTTGCCATCGCTGTAGCTTTTGTGTTGTAGCTAAATGAGGTGTAGTTGTCAAATTTTCTACCGTATAATCCATCTTGTCCAGGCGCGCCAGTAGCATTTTCGTTGATACCACTTGCGGCACTTCCTTCATTCTTTGATGCATAATCGTTGGTAAATGATGCAGTTCCAAATAAAGTTAACTTTCCATTTTCGCCGATAGAATAATTATCACCAGCAGAAATTCCGAAGTTTCCAGCAAATGGCGTTTTCTTCTCTAATGAAAGTGTCTGAAAATTGTAAGTATTTAATGGGTCATTTGGAATGCTTCGAGATACAAATCCACTTGAGTTAAAACCACCTTGCAATTTGAAATTATCCTTTTCGCTGATGGCATTTGAATTTCCTGAACCACCCATTTCCACTTTTATAAAACCTTTTCCTTGGTAATCCTTAGAGATAATATCTACGTTTCCACCTGCAAAATCGCCGTACAAATTACTTCCGTATACTTTATCAATAGAAATGTATTCTACTAAGTCTGTTGAAAATATGTCCAGATTGATGTTTTTTTGTTCCGGATTATTGGATGGAACGGGAAGACCATTTAAGGTGGTAGCATTATAACGATCGCCCAAACCTCGAACATAGATGGTTCCACTTCCTTCTTGCTTGGTAATTCCGGTGGTTTTAGTTACTGCTGTAGCCACGTCACTGACACCTTTTCGGGTCAATTCTTGAGCGCCAATGCTTTGTTTCATTTCAATGGCATTTTTTTGATCCATCAATAAAGCACTTTCTTTGGCACGACTCACACGTCCTTGAATAATGATGTCTTCCAGTTTTACGCTTCCAGAACTAATTGATGTATTTACAATTGTAGTTTCATTGGGTTGTACTGCAAAAGGAATTTCGACTGGCTCGTAACCTACGTAACTTACTACTAAAATATGGTTTCCCGCATTAACAGACAGTTCATATTTACCATCCATATCAGTGGCGTTACCATTTGTTGTTCCTTTAATCATGACGTTTACAAATGGCATTGCTTCATTATTAACATCAGCATCTGTAATCAATCCTGCTACTTTTCCTTTGTTTTGCGCAAAGCCTAACGAGCAAATTAAGAAGATAAGGTATAGAAAATTAAATTTCATTATTTTATTTATTAAAATTTGATGCAAAGGAAAGGGTAATTTGTAAAGACGATGTTAATGTCAGATTACCATTTGATGCGGTAATTATTAACTTAACGTTACGAGATTAAATTAAGGTTAACAATATCAAACGGGTCATTTTATCTTTATATTTACAATGGAAAAAAACTACTTTCGCATTATGAAGAAAAAAGACATCAAAATTTTACTGGTCGATGATGAGCCAGATATCCTTGAAATCATCGGTTATAATCTTTCACAGGAAGGTTACCAAATTAGTACGGCTTCTAATGGAAAAGAAGCGGTTTTAAAAGCAAAAAAAGAACTTCCACATTTGATCATAATGGATGTTATGATGCCGGAAATGGATGGTATGGAAGCTTGCGAAGCCATTAGAAAAATTCCAGAATTGAGTCATACTATTATTACCTTCTTAACCGCACGAAGTGAAGATTATTCGCAAGTAGCCGGTTTTGATGCAGGAGCAGATGATTATATTGCCAAACCCATCAAGCCAAAATTATTGGTAAGTAAAGTAAAGGCTTTATTAAGACGCTTGAAAGACGAAGAGCATAACTCAGAAACGTTGAACGTTGGCGGAATTGAAATCAATCGTGAAGCTTATAAAATAATTATGGAAGACAAGGAAATTGTCTTGCCAAGAAAAGAATTTGAATTGTTTTACTTGCTGGCTTCTAAACCTGGAAAAGTTTTTACGAGAGAAGAAATTTTAGATAAAGTTTGGGGAAACGAAGTAATTGTAGGTGGTAGAACCATTGACGTACACATCCGAAAATTACGCGAAAAAATTGGAGAAGAATTGTTCAAAACCATTAAAGGTGTAGGTTATAAATTTGAAATTTAAATAAGACCATACCTTTAGTTTGAACCAATAGTGCATTAATAAATCTAATTTCGCAAAATTTAATCCGTTGAAAAATGAGTTTTAATTTTAAACGTAGTTACAAATTTGCTATTAAATCTGCCTTGTACATCACCGTATTTGGAGTGGGGTTTGTGGGTATTTTAAGTCATTACATCTTTCATCCGGACCAAGACCATTTGACTGCATTCCTAATTGTATTTGCCTTTTCTCTGTATCTTTTTTCTTTTTTAGTCATCCAATACCGCGTTGAGGTTTTTATTTACCGCCGTGTAAAAAAGATTTATGACGATGTTTCTTTTTTAGAAAGTGCTACTGTTATCAATCAGCCTATTACTACAGATATGGCAACATTGACACGAGAAGTAAAGAAATTTGCCACAGAAAAAAAGATGGAAATTGAAACATTAAAAATAAAAGAAGCCTATAGAAGAGAATTTTTAGGCAATGTTTCGCACGAACTTAAAACACCATTATTTACAGTTCAGGGCTATATTTTGACCTTGCTTGATGGGGCAATGAAAGACAAAACGTTACGCAAGAAATACTTGGAACGTGCCGAAAAAGGGGTTGAACGTTTGGTGTATATTGTTCAAGATTTAGACATGATTTCTAAATTTGAAATGGGTGATTTAAATTTGAGTTTTGACAAATTCAATATTGTACAGTTGACCCAAAATGTTTTTGATTTACTCGAAATGAAAGCGGAGAAGAAAAATATTATTCTTTCTTTTGACAATAAATATACCAAACCCATAATGGTCTCTGGCGATCAAGAAAAAATCCAGCAGGTTCTTGCCAACCTTGTAGTGAATTCCATTAAATATGGAAGAGAAGATGGTTATGTGGAAGTTGGTTTTGATGTATTAGAGAACGGAAAAGTCATTGTTCGCGTAAAAGATAATGGAGAGGGAATTGAAAAGAAAAATATTCCAAGACTCTTTGAACGTTTCTATCGTGTGGATAAAACTGGTGCACGAACGGAAGGTGGCTCCGGACTTGGGCTCTCAATTGTGAAACATATTATTGAAGCACACAACGGTAAAATTCATGTGCAAAGTGAGTTCAATAAAGGTTCAGAATTTTCATTTACGATCGAAAAATCTAAATAATTCTGCCCAATCAACATCTTTTTCAAGTGTGGGGAATCCGCTGTAATTTTCGACTGCACTTAGTTTTTCAATTTTAAAATCCGACTGTCTACAAAACGGAGCTATTTCATCCTTATTAAATTTTTCGGCCAAATATTCTTGTTCAAATTGTCCGGGAGTAGGAATGAAAAATGCTTTTTTGCCTAGCTTTGCCAAATCCATTATTGTGGTATAGCCTGACCGTGCAAGCACTAGTTTACTTTCATTCATCGCTTTTTCAAGTTCGGAACTTTGCATGAAATTATAAAACAGGATATTTTTAGATTGTAAATTTACTTGCTGTTCTGCTACAATTCCTTTTACAAAAATCACTTTTCCAGAATAATTTTGCAATTCTATAATTACCTTTTTCTCTAGAAAAGTGCGTTGCGGTTCAGGGCCAGAAAGCAAAACCATCAAATCATATTGAAAGTCTGAATCTATTTTGCGAAAGCGACTCAAAGCACCAATGTATTTAATTTTAGGATTTGACTCCTTAGAATGTCCCAATCTTTCCGAAAGATTTGAAAGTCCAGAAACATCAGGAATCCAAATTGCATTGAAGTTCTTGAACATGATCTGATGTAATTTTGTGGAAAAATAAGTTGTAAAACCTGTCAAAACATTCAGTTGATGAGTGATGAGAATACTCGGTATTTCGGGATTATACACTCCTAATCGGTTGTCTGATATAATGCCTGAAAGTTGGTATTTGATACTCCATTTTTCAACTAACTTTCGCTCTTTGGCTGCAGCCAAAATCATATTAGGTAAATTTTGAAGCATTTTCCATCTAAAGTTTTTACCGTTTTTAGGATACGTGATGTCGTAAGAGGGCAATGTTAGATGTTTTAAGTGCGGAAATTCTAATTTTAAAAGTTTAGAAGCGGCTCCATCGGATGCAATGAGAGGTGTAAAGCCACATTTTTCCAGATTTTGAATAATCGGAATGCAACGAGTGGCATGACCTAATCCCCAATTTAAAGGGGCAACTAAAATATTTTTGTGTAAATTGTCCAAATTGCTACCTTATTATGCATACTATTTTTACAAACTTTTTAAAGTCTGATATATTTCCTTAATTTTACCAAAATATTTATAAGTATCGTGGGAAGTAAAAATAAGTTAAAAAGATTTAAGGAAAACGAAACATTTGAAAATGTATTTCAACCAACTCGTGAAGAAGTTACTTCAGGCGAATTTGCTATGAAAGGCAAATGGAGCAGTGATTTTTTTAAAAATGACCATCCCATAATTGTGGAATTAGGTTGCGGAAAAGGGGAATATTCAGTAGGACTTGCCGAACGTTATCCAGAAAAGAATTTCATAGGTATTGATGTAAAAGGCGCTCGTTTCTGGCGTGGTGCTAAAACGGCTGTGGATTCAGAAATGCATAATGTAGCATTTATTCGAACTCAAATTGAGTTACTTGACTTTGTTTTCGCTGAAAACGAAATTGACGAAATCTGGATTACTTTTCCAGATCCACAAATTAAATACAAGCGTACGAAACACAGAATGACCAATTCTGAATTTCTGCAATTGTATAAAAAAGTATTGAAAAAAGACGGCGTGGTCAACTTAAAAACTGACAGCGAATTTATGCACGGTTATACGTTGGGACTGCTTCATGGTGAAGGTCATGAAGTTTTATATGCCAACCATAATGTGTATAAAAATGAGGGAAGTCCAGAGATTGTGACTGCTATTCAGACTTTTTATGAAAAACAATATTTAGAAGTTAACAAAGCAATTACGTATATTAGGTTCAAAATTAAAGAATAAATGAGTGTAGCGTTACCGATTTTTCTCGGGTTTGTCACATCAGCCATTGGAATTACTCCTCCGGGTTTAATCAACATGACGGCTGCAAAAGTGAGCATCCAGGAAGGTCGGACACGTGCATTTGTTTTTGCAAGTGGAGCCATTACCATTATTTTCCTACAAACTTTTCTTGCTGTTTTCTTTGCCAAATTCATTGATGATAATCCTTCGGTAGTTTTATTGCTACGCGAAGTGGGTTTAGTTATTTTCAGTATTCTGACGATTTATTTCTTTTTCTATGCCAAACAAGGCAAACGTAAAGAGGAAGATACCGCATTGAGAAGTAAAAGAAGCCGCTTCTTTTTAGGAATGTTACTTTCGGCTTTGAATTTTTTTCCCATTCCGTTTTACGTTTTTGTCAGCGTAACATTGGCTTCGTATGATTATTTTTCTTTTGAAAGCAACTTTATTTACAGCTTTGTGCTCGGTTCCGGGTTGGGTGCATTGTTTGCATTCTACTGCTATATTGTTTATTTTAATAATATGGAAAGTAAAAGTGAATTTCTACTTAAAAACATGAACTACATTATCGGTTCCATTACAGGATTGGTTTCTATAGTTACTTTGATCAATATATTAAATCATTATTTAAATTAGAATATGATCAAAGAAACAGCTGATAGTGATAATTTTTTTGAAAGAGTGTATCAAATTGCGCGTCAAATTCCAGAAGGAAAAGTAACTTCCTACGGTGCAATTGCCAAATGTTTGGGTTCTGCAAAATCCGCTCGAATGGTAGGATGGGCAATGAATGCTTCGCACAATCGTGAGGATATTCCAGCTCATCGGGTAGTAAATAGAAAAGGTTTATTAACTGGAAAACAGCATTTCGACGGAACGAATTTAATGCAGCAACTTTTAGAAAACGAAGGAATAGCAATAGTTGAAAATCAGATAATTGACTTTGAAAAGCATTTTTGGGAACCGAAAAATACTTTTCTGTAAAATCTTTATTATTTTGGTAAAGTCATTTTAACCACATTCCAACTATTAATTAGATCATCATAAGTTAATTCTAAAACCGACTCTCCTTTGTAGTGTGTTTTTTGACCATTATCTTTGATTCCTTCAAATTCAACAACAAGATAGGTATAGGCAAATGCTGCCTCTAAATCATATACTACTTCATTTACTACAACTTTAATCTCCTTAAAGTTAGGAAATATATTTCTAAAAGCGAAAATTTCTTCTGAGTTTTCTAAGTGCTCTAATTCAAATTCATCAAAAAATTCTCTTGTTGCATTTAGGAAATTTTTCCAGAAATCAAAACTAACCGAATGAAGCTCTTCCTGGTGATTTGGATAATAATTTTCATAAATGTACTCGTGAGGATATAATCCTATAAAACGTTCTGCGATTTCTTCGTTAAAAACGATATTTGTTATGAAATCATAATATAAAATATCTTCATTGTCATAGTCATAAAACATTTCTACGTCAATGTATTTTTTACTCAACATCTTTAGAAATTTTTTGAGTTCTTTGCTCAATTCTTTTGCGGATAATTCACTTGATTTTTTGAAAGTAGGTTTTCCAAGAACTTCATAAATTGGCGTCTTTTCCTCTTTTTTATATTCCTCTTCTAATAAATCAGGATTCATGTATAGAGGATTGTCTAGAAATTCATTAAAAAATTCCTCGTCCTTTGCATATTTAATCTCAAGATCTATTTCACGCTTTAGTTCAATGAGCTTAAATTCTTCTTCGACTGATAATTTTGGTAAATTCTCATTCGTGATCGCATTTTGTTTATGTATTAAATTAGCAACTTGGTAAATATAATCCTGATCCTCTTGATCATCATTTTGAGGTGTCTCAGTGATCAATTTTCTAAAATGCTCAATATAATTTTTATTTTTGTGGATGGTTTCTTTAAGTAATTCTTCGTTTCTTGTTTCCCAATAATGACCTTCGTCCACACATTTAAAATCTTGAATGTATTTTCCAGAAATATAATCTAAAATAACAATTAACTGTTTGTAAATTTCAACATCCAAATCATGGGTGTTAAAAGATATACTAAAAACATGATCTTTAGCAATATATTCTTCCATTTCGAGTAATTCGAAATTTTGCAAACCACACATTCGCCCATCTGATAGAAATGTTAAGCTTAAGGATTCGTAATCATGCGGAGTGATTGTGATACCGTATAAATTTTCTAAATTAAATCCAGTAGAAAACGCATCGTTTTTAAATTTGTCATGAAATACATCGTAATTCCAGTCATTTCCAATCGCAATATCGCGCACGTCATCAATTAATGCTGATAGTTGTGCTGCTGATTTTAATCTTCCGCTGTAATGAATTGTTGGTCCCATGGCTTAAACATTTTTTTATATAAATTTATACAATTTTATTCTACCAAACAAACGGTAAATTGCGTATTATTTTCATCGCTTCTAAAAGCCAAATAACCACCATGTGCTTCAATAATGTTTTTGGACAAAGTCAACCCAATTCCTGCTCCACTAGTTCTAGTAGTAAAAAACGGAAGTAAAATTTTATCTTCAATTTCAGGGTCAATTCCGCTACCATTGTCGGTTATAATAATGTAAAGACGCTTTTCTTTTAATTCGGCACTTATTGTTATTTCCTTCTTTTCTTTTTCTGCTAAAGCAAATAAGCTGTTGGTGAATAAATTGATAAAAACTTGCTCCATTTGATTGGAATCTACCGAAATCCAGCGGTTAAAATCAATCGTGTTCTTTACTTCAATTTTTTCCTTTTTAAAAAGCGGTTTCATAATTTGAACGCAATTTTCAATCAACGTCGAAAGTTCGATTTTTTCCTTTTTTGGCGTCGGTAACATCGCTAATTTTCGATAACTTTCTACAAATTCTTGCAAATGATTACTTCTGTTATGCATCGTAATCACGCTGTCTTTTATGTCTTGCAAATCTTCTGGACTCAATGATTCTTGACCTACTAATTCTTTTAAATTTTGCGAAAGCGAACGAATTGGTGTCAATGAATTCAGTAATTCATGCGAAATAACTTTCATTAAATTTATCCATGCTTCTTTTTCTTTTTTGTCAATTACTTTCTGAATGGAATCCAGTAAAACCACATAATATTCTTGATTATGTGTTTTAGTTCGCGAGGATTGCATGACAAAAATTTGCATTTCTTGCTGGTTGACTCTAATCTGTAGTGTCGTTTTAATCTCGCTGAAATTTTGCTCCTCAATTAACAAACAAAGCGATGGCAATTGATTTTTTAAATAGTGCCACTTGGAAACTTTTGGCACTTCAAATTGCTTTGAAAAACAATCGTTCATCAAGAAAATAGACCAGTCACTTTCTTCCTTTTGCAAAATTAAAATACCCGTTTCGATGTTGTTTAAAATGGAACGATATATAATGTCTTTTGAAACTTGTTCGTTTTCCTTTTCCTTCAATGAGTTATACAATTGAAACAATCGACGGTAATTTTGAAACGATTTGTGTTTCGAGAAATCAGCAGAAAAATCTTTGTTTAAAATTGCATTAATGGTTTTATCATAAAACAAAAATGCATTTTTGAGATAGAAATACAATTCGATGATGAACGATGCAACAACAAATGCAACGAAAATAGAAGTGTAAATCAAACTTTTTTCTGCCAAATAAAACACAGCGGCGAAACCTAAAAGGATTAGGATTATTCGCATAAAAATTTGATTGTATATTTTAAAATTTGCTAACATATTACGTTTTTGTTCCTTTCTCTTTTGGAGAAGGGCTAGGGATGAGGCTGTATTTTTCAATTCTTCGGTACAATGAAGCTCTGGATAAACCCAACTCATCGGCAGATTTACTGATGTTATTTTCGTTCTTGACCAAAACTTTTTCAATCGCTACTTTTTCAATATCTGAAAGCTGAAACTCATCTGGATTTTCGTGTTTCGTAATTATTTCTAAATCTAAATCTGAAGTTTTTATGGTGTTGTTTTCACAAAGAATAACGGCACGTTCTATGCGGTTTTCCATTTCTCGAATGTTTCCATTCCAAGCGTGGTTTTCTATTTGAGTCAACGCTTTTTCATCAAAGACAATGGTATTTCGTTCGTATTTTGCAATCATTTTCTCTAATAAAAAATGGGCCAACGGAACTTTATCCGCCATTCGTTCGCGTAAAGCGGGTAAGGTAATTTCCATCGTGTTTATACGGTAATACAAATCTTCGCGGAAATTTTTAGCGTTCAATTCTTCCTTCAAATCTAAATTGGTAGCGGTAATAATCCGAACGTCAATCTTGCGAGGTTTGGTTTCGCCTAAACGTGTTACGGTTTTGGTTTGGATAACTTGCAATAATTTGGATTGCAAATGAAGGGGTACATTTCCTATTTCATCGAGAAAAATAGTGCCGTTTTCTGCTGTTTCAAATTTTCCAATGGTATCGACTTTCGCGTCCGTAAAAGCACCTTTTGCATAACCGAATAATTCACTTTCAAAGATATTTGCATTCAAAGAACCCAAATCAACATGAATGAACTCGTTATTTTTACGTTCTGAATGTTCATGAATGTAGCGTGCTAAAACATATTTTCCTGTACCATTTTCTCCTAGAATTAAAACATTGGCATCCGTTTTTGCCACTTTATTGGCTAAAGAATATGCTTTTTCGATGGATTGCGATGTTCCAATAAAATACGATAAACTGGGTTTATTTGTAGAAATATTCTTCTTATTTTTCCGAGATGCAGCAACGCCTTTTTTAATCGTTTCAACTAATTTTTCATTGTCCCAAGGTTTTAAAATATAATCGGAAGCACCACTTTTCAATCCTTCAACGGCAGTTTCCACTTTTCCAAAAGCGGTCATTAAAATTACAATCGTATTAGGCGAAAGTTTTTTAATTTCTTTTAAAAAATACAAACCTTCTCTTCCATCTTCAAAACCGATGCGGTAATTCATGTCGAGTAAAACCAAATCAATTTCGGTTTCTGCTAAAAGTTGGACTACATTTTTGGGATTACTTAAAGTGTAAATCGTCTCAAAATGTTTTTTCAAAAGCATTTTCGCCGTAAAAAGAATGTCTTCTTGGTCGTCAATAACTAAAATGGTGGCGTTGGTCTTTTTCATTTTTGGAAATTAGCGGGATTTTAAAATCTGCATTAAAGGTTCATTAACGTAATAATTAGTTTTGCCAATTTTTATTTTTCGCAATAAATTTGCTTCCACCAATTGATTCAAATAAGCACGAGACGTGTTTCTATGAATTTTCAACTCTCGCTCTAAAAAATCGATTTTTGTATAAGGATGTTTAAACAATAAGTTGATTAGGTCGTGACTGTAAAATGTAAAATTTTCTCTAATCTCTTTTTTATAAAAGTCCATTAAGTCTTTGATGTTATTCACAACTATTAATGTTTCTTTTGCTGTTTCTTCCACACCAATTAACATCCAAATAATCCAATCCTCCCATTTTTCGTCAGTCCTTATATTTTGTAATAGCTTGTAATATTGAATTTTGTTTTTCGTGATATAGTGACTTAAATATAAAACTGGAATATCAAGCAATTTTTGTTGAACTAAATATAGAATATTCAAAATCCGTCCTGTTCTTCCGTTTCCATCATAGAACGGATGGATTGTTTCAAACTGGTAGTGAATAATTGCCATTTTAATTAAACCGTCTATATCCTGCAAGGATTCTTCATTAATATACTTTTCCAAATTAGATAAAAGAAGCACTATTTCATCATAATTTTGTGGTGGGGTATAGATGATTTCGTTTGTTTTAGCATTTTTTAAATTTGTACCTGGCAATTTTCTAATAGGATGATTAGGGCTTACAACTTCTTGAATTTTTGTGATATCGTTAATTGTAATAATTCCTTTTTCTTGAATTGAATTATATCCTTTTTTTAATGCAAATGCATAGTTTTTGACTTCTTTAGCATTTAAATTGAGTACTTCATCATCAACCATCGCTTGATACATTTCGTCGTCAGTGGTAACAATGTTTTCAATTTCACTACTGTCTTTTGCTTCTTGTAAAGCAAGAGTATCTAATAAAATTTGCGAATTTGGTATTTTCTTTATGTCACCTTTTAGCTCGCCCAATGCTCTACTTGCTTTATTTAAAGCTTTTAGAATTTCTTTAGTTTCAAAATCAAAACTAATTGGCAACGGCTGAATTTTGAAATTTTGCATATCTAAATCAATTTAAACAAATGTATGTATTTTATTCTCATGCACAAAAAAACGCAAATTTTGTGCACGTTATTTTCTCATGCACAATAAAGCTACAAATTATGTGCACGTTACTTTTTCTTCGTAAGCACCGTTCATTTTCGGACAAATGGTGTTCATTTTCGAACACTTGGTTCTAATGATGTTTTATATTTTAGCAGTAATCAAGGGATTGCAAATCTTTAATTTGTGGCATAAAATTTCCAATAGGTATTTAAAATCAATACAATGGACACTCTCATCAAGCGTAAAAATAACAAAAAAAAGTATGTATTAATTGCTTTGCCGATTATATTGGTTTTGGGTTATTTTATTACTACTTCGTTAACCAAGAAAAGAAGTTTGAATGTAAATAAGGCGGAAATTTCAATTAAAACGGTAGAAGAAGGCTTTTTTGAAGACTTTATTTTATTCCAAGCGAAGGTTACTCCACTAAATTCGATGTTGGTGAATGTTATTGAAGGAGGAGCGGTTCAGGAAATATTTGTTAGCAATGGAGATAGGGTTGTGCAAGGTCAGCCATTGGTTCGGTTGTACAATCCGAATACGGAATTGGCTTACATGCAGCAAGAAACTTCGATTATTGAACAGATTAATAATTTGAATAAAGCAAAACTAGATTTGAGAAACCAAGAATTGAATTTGGCTAAAGATTTAATCAGTATTGAACATGATTTTGTAGATGCTAAAAATTTATTCGATTTGAATCAGAAATTGTTTGAGCAAGAGATTTTATCTAAAAATGAATGGCAGAAAACACAAGAGAATTTTCGGTTTCAAAAGGAACGAATGGACATCATCAAGCAAAGTGTGAAGAAAGAAAAACAGGCAAATCAAATTCAAATTGGACAACTGAATCAATCTATTGAAATTATGAATCGAAGTTTGTCTATTTTGCGGAAGAATAAAAATAACTTTTTGATTACTGCACCACTTTCGGGTCGGCTTTCATCTTTTGAACCTATTTTAGGGAAAACGTATTTGCAAGGAAATAGTATCGGAACGATTGATGTCATGAAAGGGTATAAATTAGTGGCTGATGTGGATGAATTTTATTTGGACCGCGTTTCGGAAGGACAAAATGGGTCGGTGGAGTTTAATGGAAAGACAGTTGAAGTTCAAATTATAAAGGTGATTCCTGAAATTAAAGGAGGTCGGTTTATGGTGGAGTTGAATTTTGTAAAAAACGATAATTTGGAACTTAATCAAGGGTTGACTTTTGGAGTTCGGATTAATTTATCGGAAAAAAAGAAGACGACACTACTTTCGAAAGGGAGTTTTTATCAAGACACTTCGGGTAAATGGATTTTTGTAGTGAAAGACAATCAAGCGGTTCGGAGACCCATTGTTTTGGGTAGAGAAAATCCTTTGTATTATGAAGTTGTAGAAGGATTGAAAGAAGGGGAACAAGTGGTGACTTCGAGTTATGCGGATTATAAAGACATTGAAGTATTAAGATTGGAGAATTAAGTATTAAGATGTTGGAGGAAAGAAGATAGAGGAAAGAATATAGAAAATAGAGAATAGAATAAAGATTATGGAGGATTGGGTTGAAAAGTTGATTGCGGTAGTAAGACAAATCCTAAATCAAAAATCAAAAATCAAAAATTTTAAAGATGATACAAATCAAAAAATTATCGAAAATCTTCCAGACGGAGGAAGTGGAAACGAAGGCGTTACACGAGGTTTCAATCACAATCAATCAAGGGGATTTTGTTACTATTATGGGTTCTTCGGGAAGCGGGAAATCAACGCTTTTGAATATTGTGGGACTTTTAGACAGTGCTTCTTCCGGGAGTTATGAGTTGTTAAATCAAGAAATGATTGGGTTGAAAGAGCAACAGAAATCAAAAGTAAGGAAGGAAAACATTGGATTTGTTTTTCAGAATTTCAATTTAATTGACGAATTGTCGGTTTATGATAATATCGAGTTGCCTTTGATTTATAATAATGTTGCATCTTCTGAACGAAAACAAAAAGTAGAGAAGATAGCAGAACGTTTGGGGATTTCACATCGTTTGAAACATTATCCACAGCAACTTTCGGGTGGTCAACAGCAACGTGTGGCCGTGGCAAGGGCTTTGATAAACGACCCGAAAATCATTTTGGCCGATGAGCCAACTGGAAATTTAGATTCTAAAAACGGAAATGAGGTGATGGAACTTTTGACCGACTTGCATGCTCAAGGTGCAACGATTTTGATGGTAACGCATTCCGATTATGATGCTTCTTTTTCGCAGCGAACGATATTTATGAAGGATGGAATTATCCTTTCAGAAAAAAATAATAGTAAAAACGTAGACGTATTAATTTCTTAAAAACATTTCTTATGAACAAATTTATTCTTTTTGTAACTGTATTATTTACGGGATTATTAACCGCTCAAGTGAGCGAAAACAGAACTGTTGCTGACTTTTCAAAGCTAAAAGTATCGAGTTCTATTGATGTTGTTTACACTGTTTCAGATAAAATAAGTGTGAAAGTAGAAACGGATGATGCTGAAAAGTTGCAGCTCATAAAAACAGAAGTTGAAGGTGGGACATTGGTGCTTTCTATTGACACAAAAGGGTATAAGTCAAAAAAAAGTAAGGGAAAAAAGAAAGGCAACAACATTAGTTTTATCAACGGTGTACGGTTTGAGGTATTGAAAATTACGGTTTCAGGTCCAAATTTAGAAGCGGTGAAAGTGAGTTCTTCGGCGGATTTGAAATTTATGAATACGAATAAGACTTCTAGACTGGAACTGGTGGTGAGTTCTTCAGGAAGCGTTGCTGGAACCTTTGAATGTTCGGATTTATTTATTGATGCTTCGTCAAGTGGGGATGTGTCAGCGATGGTTACTGCCGATGCGGTGGAAATTGAATCGAGTAGCTCGAGTGATGTAACTTTATCGGGAAAAACTAAAGTTATTAAAGTAAAAGCAAGTAGTTCTTCTTCGTGTGATTTGAAAAAATTATTGGCTGAAAACGCGGTTGTTTTGGCAAGTTCATCAGCGGATGTTTCGGTTTATGCTACAAAATCAGCAGAGGCAAAAGCGTCCTCAAGTGCAGATGTTGTGGTTTATGGAAATCCTGAAAGTATTACAAAAGAAGCTAGGTCGTCGGGGTCTGTGAATAAAAGATAATCAAATTTTGTCATGCTGAATTTATTTCAGCATCTAAAAATGTTGAAATGAGATGCCGAAACGAGTTCGGCATGACAAGATAAAGTTGTGTTTTGTACTACTGATTTCTATTTCAATGTCTAAAATCAATCATCACCCGAGAGCTTTGCTCGAACGGACGAAGTAATCAAAAAATCGAATCATCATGTTAAAGAATTGGACGAACTTATTTATCTATCATATTAAAAACAACAAACTCTTTACGTTTTTGAATGTTTTGGGGTTGAGTATTGGGATTGCGGGATTGATTTTCGCGATTTTGTATTGGAATGAGGAGCATAGTTATGATGAATGGAATTCTGAAAAGGAAAAAGTATATCAAGTGCAAACCAATTTGGGAGGTGGAACGGTTTGGCCTCATTCAGTAGCAGGAATTGAACCGTATCTAAAAAGTAATTTCTCAGAAGTAGAAGCATATTTCTATACTGACAATTGGTACGAACCTGCAGTGGTAAAATTTGAAGATAAAAAGGAAATTGTAGACAAATTGCTGTCAGTTCAACCTAATTTTTTCGATTTTTTTCCTTTAAAATTTAAATATGGAAGTCCAAAAAACGGATTGAATGACGAAGAAAATATTGTGATTTCGGATGTAGTTTCTCAACGTATTTTTGGCACAATAAATCCCGTTGGCAAATCCATAATTCTGGATAATAAAGCTGTGACGGTTCGAGGAGTTTATGAATTAAATGTGAATTCCAGTTTGGCACCGGAAATAGTCATTAATAGGATGGATGGGCAGATGAGAGATAATAAAAACGAGTGGGGTAATTTTAATTATTCGCTTTATCTCAAAGTTAAAAACCCAAGCAATATTGACAAAATAGCGAGTAAAATACAGAACATTTATTACGACAATCGCGAACGGACTTGGGGTGAAAAGGAAGGAAAATCGAGTGCTGAAATAGAAAAAACCATTAAGGAATCCGGAATTAAAATAATTTTAGAACCGCTGACTAGTGCAAGACTGCATTCAAAAATTGATGGGTATCCTGAAGGAAAAGGGGATTTTCAATTTCTGCTAATAATGGTTGTCTTGTCCGTTTTAATATTGATTTTGTCCATTGTAAATTACATTAATTTGGCTACAGCCAATGCCATCAAAAGAGCAAAGGAAGTTGGTGTTAGAAAAATATTAGGTGCTTCTAAAAGCAATATTATTAAACAATTTCTATTTGAAACGGTGCTCACAGTTTTGTTTTCCATAATACTTTCTTTGGTTATCGTCGAACTTTCTTTGCCGTATTACAATGAGTTTTTGGATAAAAATCTGGTAATGTTTGGTAGTCAGTTTTATGCTGCATTGAGTTTAATATTTATAATTACGGTGATTTTAGCAGGCTTTTTTCCAGCACTTTACGTTTCCAATTTTGAAACTTTAAAGGTGTTGAAGGGGAATTTTTCAAGAAGTAAAAGTGGTATTTGGCTTCGCAACGGAATGCTAATTTTGCAGTTTGCCATTGCTTCATTTTTTATCATTGGTTCCTACATCGTTTATGAGCAAGTCAATTTTCTAGCGAACAAAGAAGTTGGTTTTAAGGGTAGTCAAGTTTTGTCAATTGAAATGAATAATGAGGTAATTAAAGCTAAAAATGATGTTATTGAATCATTCGACGGTGTTAAAGCAATTTATCAAAAATATGAATTAATCAAGCAAGAAGTTTCGAAAGTAAAAGGTGTTCAAGGTGTCAATTCAGGAACATTTGATTTTGGAAATAACAGTAATTCATCGTCTCAGTTTACCTATAACGGCGTGGACATTCAAGCTCAAAATATGGCTGTAGATTTAGGAATGTTGGAGATGATGCAAATCAAAATAGTACAAGGTCGAAGTTTCTCTTCGAAATTTGCTTCAGATACTATAAGTTCGATGATGGTAAATGAGACGGCGATGCGAATGATGAATGAGAAAAACCCGATTGGGAAAGAGGTAAATTGGAACGACAAAAAGTTGACTATCATTGGTGTTGTAAGTGACTTTAATTTATACAGTCCACAATCTAAAGTGCCTCCCATGGCATTTTTTCACCTCAAAACAATTGGATGGTTGTCCTATAATATGAATAAAATATATGTAAAAGTTGATGGGGAAAACATGGAACAAACTATTGCTGGAATTGAGCAGTTTTGGCAAGAAAACAGCGATTCAGATTACCCATTTTCGTATGATTTTGTAGATAAAAAATATGCACGAACGTATCAAATGTATGTGAACCAAAAGAATCTATTTTCCTTATTGAATTTTATTGTGATTTTGATTGCTCTATTTGGCTTGTTTGCCTTGGCGAGTTATTCGATTCAAAGGAGAATGAAAGAAATTGCCATCCGAAAAACGCTTGGTGCTGAAACGAATGTTTTGCTGATTTCGCTTTCAAAACAGTATGTAGTCTTTTGCGTCATTGGCTTTTTAATAGCGGTGTTTCCAGCCTATTATTTACTGAATCAATGGTTGGAAAACTTTGCTTCTAGAATTGAAATTTCAATTTTGCCTTTCATAATTGGATTCTTTGTATTGCTACTATTGACTTTAGTTGTAGTGCTTACTCGAGCTTATCAAGCTACGAAAGTCGATGTTTTGAAGTATTTGAAATATGAATAATGCAATGTCAGTTTAATAAAAAAGGAACGCAGATTGGAGCAATTGGAATAATTTTTAAAATCACTCTAATTTCTTAAATCTGTGTTTCAATAAAATATCAAAGATGAAAATTCTATTTAGTTTGCTGTTAGTTATAGCAGTTCAGTTTGCTAACGGCCAAAGCACTATTTGGTCGTTGCAAAACTGTATTGATGCCGGATTAGAAAACAATATTGCAGTAAAAATTCAAAAATTGGAAGTAAAAAGAACCCAAAAATCAAGGGTTTCGATGCTGAATGAATTGTTGCCAACGGTGAGTTTGTTTGGAAGTCAAAGCTATAATTTTGGTTCTACGATTGACCCAGGGACGAATGCTCGAGTGAGTTCTAACATTCAGTACGATAATTTTTACATGAATGCACAGATGAATCTATTAGATTTTGGAGCGATTGCAACTGCACAGAAATCGAAAATTGGTATTGCATTGGCGAAAGCTGAACAAGAAATTGCTGAAAATGAATACAAACTTCAGATTTTAGAAAGTTTTTACCAAGCTCTTTTTACGCAAGAATTAGCTGAAATTCAAAGACAACAATTGGTAAACACGGAATTTAATTTAACTCGAATTGGTAAGGAAATAGAAATTGCCAGTAAACCTAAAAGTGATTTATACGACATACAATTTGCTTTTGCTCAAGAAGAAAAACAGTTGATGGAAACACAGCAATTATTTGATATTCAAAAATTACAATTATTTCAATTGCTAAATGTGGAAGGTGTTGTTTTGGGAAATATTCAGTTGGAAAATCAACTTTTAAATGTAGAAAGTTCTTCCGCGGAAATTTCAAATCCAAAAATTAAAGGTGCTCAATTGGCGTATGAAAGTGCTCGAAAAGAAGTGCGTTTTCAGCAATCTAGGAAGTTGCCTACGCTTTCTACATTCTATCAATTGTCTTCATTTTACTACAAACCTTTGAGTGATATGGATGGATTTGTGGAAAATTTCAGTAACCAAATGGGGAATAATAAAAACCAGCAAGTGGGTTTGCAACTTGCTGTTCCTGTATTTAACGGATTCAAAAATAATAAAGCAATTGTTTCTGCAAAAATTGAAACCGAGAAATCTAAATTAAAGGTAGAGCAAGAAAATTTACAGTTGAATCAACAGCTTGAAATTGAAAATAAAAACAAAGAAAATTACTTTCTTGTTCAAGGGAAATTAGCTGAAGTTGTAGTATTTGCACAAGCATCTTTTAAAACGACTCAAGCAAAATTCACCTCCGGAAGTGTGGATGTATTTTCTTTTTCAATTGCTAAAAACAACTTATTAACTTCGGAATTTGACCTGTTGAAAAACAAGTTGCAGAGCCAATATACGGTTCATAAAATCAATTTAATTCGTTCGAACGCCTTATAAATTTCAGTTATCGAAGTATCTAAAACTTTCGACGTACGGCATTTGACTTTCAAGTATTTCAGACTATCTTTGCAATCAAAATTCAGTTTAAATAAATGCAACGTTTTTATATTAGTTGCGCAATCTAAATATAATGAAATTAGATAGAAAAGAAATACTTAAAGCGCTCGAAACAATTTCAGTTGCTGGAGAAGGTAAAAATATTGTAGAAAGTGGCGCGGTTAAAAACGTAGTAACTTTTGGCGAAGAAGCCGTAATTGATTTGGTACTTACAACACCGGCGATGCACATAAAAAAACGTGCGGAAGATGATATTCGTAAATTAATACACGAGAAATTTTCACCAGACGCGAAAGTCAAAGTAAATATTAAAGTGGAAGCTCCTGAAAAAGCGAACGAAATAAAAGGAAAAGCGATTCCTGGTATTAAAAATATTATTGCCGTTGCTTCTGGAAAAGGAGGCGTTGGAAAATCGACTGTTACAGCAAACTTAGCGGTAACTTTAGCAAAAATGGGATTCTCTGTTGGAGTTTTAGATGCTGATATTTACGGTCCATCGATGCCAATTATGTTTGATGTAGAAACTGCTAAACCGATTTCGGTGATGGTAGATGGAAAATCAAAAATGAAACCGATTGAAAGTTATGAAGTAAAAATTCTTTCGATTGGATTTTTTACAGCACCAAGTCAAGCCGTAATTTGGAGAGGACCGATGGCTTCAAAAGCATTAAACCAAATGATTTTTGATGCAGATTGGGGTGATTTAGATTTCCTTTTAATTGATTTACCTCCAGGAACGGGTGATATTCACCTTTCAATCATGCAATCATTGCCAATTACGGGTGCGGTTGTAGTTTCTACGCCACAAGCTGTAGCTTTGGCTGATGCCAAAAAAGGAGTTTCGATGTTTATGTCGGATTCTATCAATGTTCCGGTTTTAGGAATTATTGAAAATATGGCTTATTTTACACCAGAAGAATTGCCTGATAATAAATATTACATCTTCGGAAAAGAAGGTGCTAAAAACTTAGCAGAGGATTTGAATGTACCATTTTTAGGAGAAGTTCCTTTGGTGCAATCCATTCGTGAAGCGGGAGACTACGGACGTCCAGGAGCTTTGCAATCGGGTTCAGTAGTGGAGAAAGTTTTTGAAGAAATTACTAGAAATGTAGTGCAAGAAACAGTGAATCGTAACGAAGCACTTCCAGCAACTGAAGCAATTAAAATTACAACAATGGCGGGTTGTTCTGCTGTTAAGAAGTAGTTTTTAAGTATTAAGATGTGAGTATTAAGTATCAAGACAGGAAGATAGAAGGATTTAGAGACAAAGGGATTGAAATATTCAATGAAAGTCCTAACTGCCATATTCTAATTCCCAGCTTGTAACCTAGAACCTAGAACGTACAACCTAGAACAAATAAAAATGAATACAGAAGAATTAACTCAGAATATTTTGAAAGCGTTAGACGAAATTCGTCCGTTTTTGAATTCGGATGGTGGTGATATTTCGCTTGTTGGAATTGAAGACGACAAGCACGTTACGGTTCGATTGGAAGGAGCTTGTACTTCTTGCAGTGTCAATCAAATGACATTGAAAGCAGGTGTAGAAACGACTATCAAAAAATACGCTCCGCAAATAGAAACGGTAGTAAACATCGCTTAAGTTTCAATAATTCATAAATTAAAACTGTAGTAGTAACTTGTTTTTAAAGTAAGAACAAGTTGCTAAATACAACTGACAAATATCATATTACAAGCGTGCTTAATTTACGAATTTTGCAGACAATTAAAATACGCTCGATAATTATTCAAAAAATGATACAAACAGATATTCTTATAATAGGTGCCGGTCCAACAGGACTTTTTACTGTTTTTGAAGCCGGATTACTTAAATTAAAATGCCACATTTTGGACGCACTTCCTCAACCAGGTGGGCAGTTAACCGAATTATATCCAAAGAAACCCATTTTTGACATCCCCGGATTTCCTGAAGTTTTAGCAGGAGATTTGGTAGATAATTTGATGGAACAAATCAAGCAATTTCAACCAGGTTTTACACTTGGAGAACGTGCGGAAACCATTGATAAACAAGAAGACGGAACCTTTATTGTAACTTCTGATAAAGGGACTCAGATTCACGCGAATTCTGTTGCAATTGCAGGTGGATTGGGAAGTTTTGAACCTCGAAAACCACTTCTTGAAAATCTAAATTTCTATGAAGATAAAGGAATAGAGTATTTTATCAAAGACCCAGAAAAATTTAGAAACAAACGCGTGGTGATTGCTGGAGGGGGCGATTCTGCATTAGATTGGAGTATCTTTTTATCAAATGTTGCTTCAGAAGTAACTTTGGTACACCGAAGAAATGAGTTTCGCGGTGCTTTAGATTCAGTTGAAAAAGTGCAAGAATTAAAAGACCTTGGGAAAATCCGATTAATTACTCCTGCCGAAGTAGTGGGATTAAAAGGAACAGAACATTTAGAAGGAATAGTTTTGGACGAAAATGGCGCTCAAAGAACAATTGAAACCGATTATTTAATTCCGCTTTTTGGGCTTACGCCAAAATTAGGACCTATTGCAAATTGGGGTTTAGAAATTGAAAAAAACGCAATCAAAGTAGATAATTCATTAGATTATCAAACGAATATACCAGGAATTTACGCCATTGGTGATGTAAATACCTATCCGGGAAAATTGAAATTGATTTTGTGTGGTTTTCATGAAGCAACTTTAATGTGTCAGAGTGTTTATCAACGTATGAATCCAGGAAAGAAATATGTGTTGAAATATACGACGGTTTCTGGAATTGATGGATTTGATGGAACAAGAAAAGAAGCCGAGAAAGCGGTTGTAAAAGCAATTAATTAATATGGCACAAGACGTTAAAATAACCATAATTGACCGCGAAGGTGTTTCGCATGAAGTAGAAGCGCCAACGGATATGAACATGAATATCATGGAATTGGTTCGTGCTTATGAACTTGCTCCAGAAGGAACGATTGGTATTTGTGGCGGAATGGCCATGTGTGCTTCTTGTCAATGTTACGTGCTTAATGACGTGGCTTTGCCCGAAAAAAGTGACGATGAAGAAGCGATGTTGTCAGAAGCATTTAATGTAAAAGAGAACAGTCGACTGGGTTGTCAATTGCATATAACTGAAGATTTAGAAGGATTGAAATTAGAATTGGCTCCTGAATAAAACTGGGATTATTATATAAATAGAAAAGGCGAAAACAATATTGTTTTCGCCTTTTTTGTGCTGCTTTTTTTGAAACTATTTAGCTTCCTTATTTACTTTTGTAATGTATTTTTCAATAGCCATTGTCATTGATGGCGCTTCAGGCGTTGGAGCCATAATATCTACGACCAAGCCGCTATCTAAAGCTTCTTTTTGAGTGGTGCTTCCAAAGACTGCAATTCTAGTGTTGTTCTGTTTGAAATCTGGAAAGTTTTTAAATAATGACTTGATTCCTGTTGGACTAAAGAACACCAAAATATCGTAATAAACATCTGCCAAATCTGACAAATCACTCATTACCGTTTTATATAATGTTGCTGCAGTCCAATTAACTTTAAGGTTGTCTAAAGTTTGTGGTGCATCAGCATTCAATTGATCAGAAGCTGGAAGTAGGAACTTTTCATCTTTGTACTTTTTTATCAAGGAAGATAAATCAGCAAAGTCTTTTTGTCCTACATAAATTTTACGCTTTCTATAGACAACGTATTTTTGCAAATAAAAAGCAACTGCTTCTGATTGGCAGAAATATTTTAAATCTTCTGGAATCTTGTAACGCATTTCTTCAGCTACCCTGAAAAAATGATCCACTGAATTCTTACTTGTTAATATGATTGCAGTGTAATTTTTGAAATCAATTTTTTGAAGTCGAACGTCTTTTGCACTGACGCCTTCCACATGGATAAATGGGCGAAAATCTACTTTTACTTTATGCTTTTGCTGCAGCTCGAAGTATGGTGAATTTTCTACTTTAGGTTCGGGTTGTGACACCAAAATTGTTTTCACTTTCATGTTTGCTTTTTTCTTTTCCGCTATTTTTTTGTAAACCAGTAATAAACGAAATAGTAAGGTGCTATTTCGAGAGTGCAAAGATACAAAATAAAATAAAACAACTTTCCAATTATGAATTTTTGATAAATTTTTAAAGAATTTAGATAACTCAAAATATTTGCTATTAAAACAAAGGAAATTAACACATAAATTACCATTATTGATAGGTTATTCGTATAATAGAGCAACATGTTAATCGGTAACAAGCATAAAGAAATGTAAGTTCTGTAGTTAACTTTCTGTAAATTATACTGCTCAATCAATTCTTCAAAGTCAAAAGCAACGGCTACGATTTTTTCAACTAAAAATTTACCTAATATAAAGACGCTGCAAATAGTAATTAATTGTATAAATAAAACCCAATCGTATTTAGAAGCCAATCCCATGTAGTCTAATATCAATTGAATGAAAAAACTCATGGAAACAAATAGCACAAACATCAGTGCAATATTGAACCAACTCATCAATTGTGAGCTGTCTTTGTAGATTTTATTATACTTGTCAGAGACGATTAGTTTTGAGTAATCGGCAAATCGGTTTTCAAAAGCAGATTTGGTAATTGCAATTACGGCAAATGATAGTACAAATAGGAGGGTAGCCCAATCTTTACTTTGTATAATCCGTTCTTCTCCTAATAGTTCGCTTATCATGGCGCAAAATTAGTGAATTTTTTAATGCTTCAGTATCATTTAGAATGTGGTTTTTGAATGATTTGATGGCTTTAAATGTTAATTAATACTGTTTTATTGGTAGGCATCCGCTTGAAATAGTTTATTTTTGTTGACGAAATTTAGAAACTTATGAATCACGGAATCGTTATCATTCCTACATACAATGAAATAGAGAACATTGAAGGCATCATCAGAGCGGTTTTGTCTTTGCACAAGCCTTTTCATATTCTTGTTGTAGACGATAATTCGCCTGACGGAACCGCAAAAAAAGTGGTTCAGTTGCAACTTGAGTTTCCGGAACGCCTTCATATTGAAAATAGAACTAAGAAGTCCGGTTTAGGAACGGCTTACGTTCACGGTTTTAGATGGGCTTTGGCGCGCGACTATGATTATGTTTTTGAAATGGACGCTGATTTTTCTCACAATCCCCAGGATTTAGAAAAATTGTATGATGCATGTCATTTGGGAATGAAGGACGTGGCCATTGGTTCAAGATACGTAACAGGTGTTAATGTAGTGAACTGGCCGTTAAGCCGTGTGTTGTTATCTTACTTTGCCTCAGTGTATGTGCGATTAATTACTGGTATGGAAATACACGATGCTACCGCCGGATTTATGTGTTACCGCCGAGAAGTGTTGGAAAAAATCAATTTAGACCGCATAAAATTTGTAGGTTATGCGTTTCAAATTGAAATGAAATACCGTTCGTATGCCAAAAAATTTGAACTTTATGAAGTTCCAATAATTTTTACAGACCGCGCTCGAGGTCAGTCTAAAATGAGTGGCGCCATTATCAAAGAAGCTATTTTTGGCGTAATTGCCTTAAGAATAAAAAAAATGTTTAATCGACTATAGAGTTATTATGAGCACAACGTTAATCCGCAATGCGAAGATTGTAAATGAAGGAGTTATTTTTGAAGGAGATGTATTGATTGAAGGACAAATGATTGTGGAAATTGCTTCTCAAATCAGTGCTAAATCATCGTCTACTAAAATTATTGATGCAGAAGGAAATTATCTGATTCCGGGAATAATTGATGATCAGGTGCATTTTAGAGAACCAGGTTTGACACACAAGGGAACTATTTTTACCGAATCTCGTGCCGCTGTAGCTGGTGGAATTACGAGTTTTATTGAGCAACCCAATACCGTTCCCAATGCCGTTACGCAAGAATTATTAGAAGATAAATACAGAATTGCTTCTGAAAAATCCTTTACCAACTATTCTTTCATGATGGGTGGAACAAATGATAATTTGGAGGAAATTATGAAAACCAATCCTAAAAATGTAGCCGGAATTAAATTGTTTTTAGGTTCATCTACTGGAAATATGTTGGTGGACAATGAAGAGGTTTTAGAGAAAATATTTACAAGTACAAAAATGCTAATTGCCGTGCATTGTGAGGACGAAGCTACGATAAAAGCGAATTTGGCTCAATTTACAGAAGAATTTGGTGAAGATATTCCTGTTTCAGCACACCCGAAGATAAGAAGTGCCGAAGCGTGTTATATTTCTTCGTCCAAAGCGGTTGAGTTGGCTAAAAAGACGGGAGCGCGTTTACACGTATTTCATATTTCCACAGCAAAAGAATTGGATTTGTTTACCAATAAAATTCCGTTGGAAGACAAGAAAATCACCGCTGAGGTTTGTGTACACCACCTTTGGTTTTCGGATAAGGACTATGCGGCAAAAGGAAATTTAATTAAATGGAATCCAGCAGTTAAAACTGAAGAAGACCGAGATGCACTTTGGGCAGCTTTATTGGACGACAGAATTGACGTAATAGCTACCGATCACGCACCACATACCTTAGAAGAAAAAAAGCAGAAGTATGCAAAAGCACCTTCTGGCGGACCACTAGTACAGCATGCTTTGCTGGCCATGTTTGAATCCTACCACAGAGGAAAAATTTCCATTGAAAAGATCATTGAAAAAATGGCGCATAATCCTGCAAAATTGTTCAAGATTGAAAAAAGAGGATTTATTAAAGAAGGTTTTTATGCCGATTTAGCAATTGTAAATCCAGGATTACCTTGGACGGTTAACAAAGATAATATAATGTATAAATGTGGGTGGTCGCCTTTTGAAGGCACTACTTTTAAATCGCGTGTAACACATACGTTTGTCAATGGACATTTAGTGTATTCAAATGCTAAAGTAAAGGACATTCACGTGGGAGAACGCTTGACTTTTAACCGCTAAACAAATGTTGTTATGAGAAAATTGCTGCTGTTTTTTTTCTGTGGAATAATGCTTGCAAGTTGCAATTCAAATCCAGTTGAAAAACCAAAAGATGTACTTGATGAAGACCAAATGGTGGCTATTCTATATGATTTATATGTAATTAATGCTATGAAATCCAGTGGTGCGCCATCTTTGAAGGAGAATAATATAACACCTTCAAAATACATTCTTCATAAACATAAAGTAGACAGTCTACAATTTTCGAGAAGCGATCGGTATTACGCAACGGACATTGACGTGTATGAAAATATTTACAAAAGAGTTACTCAAAAGCTGCAAGTCAATAAAGCAGCAGCGGATTCTTTGCTAGTAAAGGAAGGTAAGCAAGATTTGGCCACAAAAGATTCGGCTGCGCTTCCGGAGATCAGGAATACTTTAAAGAATAAGCGAACTGCAAAGAAAGCACTCTTTGTAAAAAAAGACAGTATTAAAAATTAATATTTTTTGGCAATTTGCTCAATAACTTGTTCCATCGGTGTAAAATGAAAGTTGAGTTCTTTTTGGATTTTATCACTAGAATAAACATCCTTTGTATGAACTGACTTGGCAATTGCTTTTGTAAATTGCCTCTTTTGAAAAAATACATTTGCGGCAATCCAATCCCAACGCCAAGCAATTTTTGTCATCCATCGTGTAACTTCTTTTCTTGGAGGTGCCACTTTTAGTTGCTGTGCAATTAGAGTGGTAATGGTTTGATACGAAAGATTTTCAGAAACGACTATGTATCGATCTCCATGAGCGTTGCTGTTCATAAGTTGCATCATACATTTTACTACATCTGAAACGCCAACAAATCCTGTAGTTCCCAAAGCATAATAGTGTAAACCCTTTGCTACTTTTGAAATCAGATTATAGCTACCTTCGTTCCTATTCCAACTTTTAGGAACAGGGCCAAGAATAACACCTGGATTTACAATAAGAATTTCTAGGCCTTCTTGTTGTCCGCGCCAAAGTTCCATTTCTGCACCATACTTAGAAATAGCATAATCACTGTGTGGCTTTTCTGGATTCCAGTCGGTCTCTTCGTTAATGATTTTTCGGCTGTCTGTATTGCGTTCTTTGTAATTGTGTTCGGGCAAATCGCCTAAAGCTGCGATGGAACTTACAAAGCAGATTTTCTTGATGTTTTTTGCTAAGCAAAAGTTGACAATATTTGCTGTTCCTTCGATATTGGTTTTTCGTAATAACTCTTCGTCGCGTGGGTCAAAAGAAATTTTTGCTGCGCAATGATAAACATAATCAATGTTTTCAAATGCTATTTCTAAAGCTGGAATATCCGTAATGTCACCAAGAGTCCAAATTATTTTTGCAAATAATGCCTCTTTACCATACATTTTAAAAAGCGCTTTCGTCTTTTCAATTGCACTTTTTTCTCTGTAAAGTGCCTTAATTGATAAACCGCTTTCTGTAAGATGCAATGCCAAATGTGCACCCAATAATCCTGTAGCTCCTGTAACTAAAATCATAGTAACAAAGATACGTACTTAATCAGATTATTGAATAAGAAGCAGGTGCGAAAGTTTTATTACGTTCAATTTTAAATTGAAATACCACTGCTTATCATCACAGCATCTTAAATGAAAATTGCACTTTAAACAAAAACACTTCCGTTTTACCTCATAAAAAAAAGCACCCGTTGAACTGAGTGCTTTAGTGTAATCTAATTTTGTGAGCTTAACCGTTAATGGCTTCCACTTTGATTTCTTCGTCTTTCAACATGTCTTTTAACATGTTTTCAATACCGCTTTTTAATGTAAATGTGGAGGATGGACAGCCATTACAAGCGCCTTGAAGCACTACTTTTACGCGTTTTTCGATAGGATCGTACGAATCAAATAGAATGTTTCCACCATCTGCCGCTACGGCTGGTTTTACATATTCTTCTAAAATATTAATGATTTTTTGAGAGGTAGTATCCAAATTATCAAAATCATCCAGTTTTTGTTTCTCCACTTTTGGATGGCTAACAATTTTGCTTTCGTCTACAGCCGTTCCACCGTTTTCAATAAATTCTTTAATGAAAGTGCGGAGTTCCAATTGGATTTCAGACCATTCACTCACATCATATTTCGTTACCGACACATAATTTTCATCAATGAAAATTTCTTTTACAAAAGGAAATTTGAACAATTCTTTGGCTAATGGTGATGCCGCTGTATCGTCGATATTTTTGAATTCTAAAGCTGTTTTAGTCAATCCTCTGCTTACTACAAATTTTAAAACGCTTGGATTTGGCGTCGTTTCACCATAAACTGTAGCGGGCATTTTTTGAGAAGCTTGTTCAGGAGCGTTCAATACGATGCCGCCAGTATTCACAAAATCATTGATTTGTTCTGCAACAGCATCTTTAACATCATCCCACTCCACTATGTTGTAACGTTCAATAGCAATAAAATTTCCTGAAATATATACTGCTTTGACAAAAGGGAGGTGAAATAATTTCTGGGCCAACGGAGAAGCAGTTGCGTCATCAATGTTTTTAAACTCGTAGCTTACATGATTGGCGATAAAATCCGGGAATTCAAATTTTAAGATAACAGGATTCTGCGTTTCTCTTATTATAACATTTATCATGATATTTGTATTTTTTGCGAATTTAACAAAGTTATCTTACACGAAATATTATATTTGGATTTTAATACTTTAATTAACATATTTTTAAACGTATTGAGTATTTTTTGTTCTCCTTCTAAATTTTGACTTTTATGAAAAGAATTCTACTTCTATTTTTATTATTAATTTCTTCCTATGTAAGCTTCTCGCAAGCTGACATAACGGTGACCAATACCGATGGATTTACTGTTTTTATTCCAGGTGTAGCTAGGGTCTACACGGTAACAGTAACCAATAATGGTCCAATGGCTGCCGAAAATTTAGTGGTTCAAGGTACTTTAACTGCAGGTATTGATTTGGCAAATGTTACCTGGTCTGGAAACAACAGCACGTCGGGAACTGGAATTTTAAATGCAACAATTGCTACGATGGCGGTCGGATCCACTGTAATCTATACCGTAAACGTTCCTGTCCCATCCAATTTTAGTCAGACTACAAATTTAGTACACCAAGTTTCCACAAGTAGTACGACAACGGATCCAGATCCGAGTTGTATTGCCTGTACAGATACTGATACGCCAACTCCGTTTGCAGACTTGGTAACAGTTAAAACAAACAATCAAACCCAATATTTAGTTGGAGAAACAACCGTATACGTAATCACGGTTAACAATATTGGACCAAGTGATGCTGTTAATGTAAATGTAAGTGATGCCATCCCAGTGGGATTGAACCCTTCTCAAATGTCATGGACAAGTAGTACGGGTGCGTCGGGAACAGGAGCTTTAAATCAGACCGTTCCTGCTTTGCCTGTTGGTGAAACGTTGACGTATAATGTGTCTATTGCAGTTCCTACTAATTATTCAGGAAATTTAATAAATCAAGTTATTGTAAGCAGTGGTACAACAGATCCAGAGATCAATTGTCCTGCTTGTATTGATGTGGATACGCCGCTACCGGATTTTGTAACAATTGATAGTAGTACGTATACTACACAACAACTTATTAAAGACGTATTGATTAATGAACCTTGCGTTCAATTGTCAAATTTCACCTCGTCTGCAACTACAAATGCAGCAGCTGCAGCAGGTTTTGGAGCCTTTAAACGAAATAACTCTAACTTTCCATTTAAGGAAGGAATTATAATCCGTTCTGGGAATGCAAGTTTTACCGAAGGTAAATATACCGGAGCTTCAACCGGTAGCACTGGATCTAATCAATCTGATCCAGATCTTGATGTAATCAACGGTAACTCATCTTCAAGAGATCGGTCTTTTGTAAAATTCAATTTTGTGCCAACTGTTCAAAATTTCAGTTTTAATTTCTTATTTGCTTCAAATGAATATGGTACCTTCCAATGTAGTTTTGGAGATACTTTTGCCTTCATATTAACAAATTTAAGTACCGGAGTTTCTAGCAACTTAGCAATTGTGCCAGGTTCGGTTAACGCTGCAAATCCAAATGGAACAAGAGTTTCTGTAGTTACGATCCGTGATGCGGCTAATAATGGGGGCTGTAGTAGTGTGAATCCTCTATTCTTTGAACGTTTCAACGCGACTGGAACGGGTCCTAATGCTGGACCTGCGAGTTCTGCTATAAATATGAGAGGCCAAACGGTTTCCATGACCGCTTCAGCAGATGTTATACCAGGAACAGAATACAGTATTAAATTGGTGATAGCGGATCACAATGATACAGCTTTTGATAGCGCAGTTTTTTTAGAAGCAGGAAGTTTTGTAATCGGTGGCCCAAGGATTACGGGAACTGGAATATTTACTTCTGGAACCGAATTTACAGGTGATGAAGCATTTTGTGAAGGAGCACCACAAATGATTCAAGCTGGTACAGGACCCGTAGCGGGTGTAACCTATTCTTGGTTTAAAGATGGCGTTCTAATTGCAGGAGCAACCAGTTATAATTTGGAAGTTACTGAAGCTGGAACGTACACAGTTATTTTTTCTTACGGAAATGGATGTCAACAAAGCGATGATGTAATTATTGAATTCAAACCTACTGATTTTCCTTTAATGGAAGACGCGGATGACTTGTATGTTTGTAACTCTGCAACTCCAACTTTTAATTTGACTTTAAATGCGCCAATAGTTATGGCTGCATATGATGTAAATGATTTTGACACATATTACTATACTAGTTTGGCTGCTGCGCAAGATCCCGTTGGTGTTGCAATTCCATCAAGTCAGGTAGCTGCTTATCCCGGTATAGATGGACAACAAATCTGGATGAAAATGGTCAATATTTTCTCAGGTGGAAATTGTGATCCAATCAAAACATTTAAATTATTTTTAACGGCAGCGCCATCAGGTGCGTTCTCTTATGCAGATGATGATGGTGAGCCCGGTTTTTGTATAAACTCAAATAATAATTTACTGCCGACTTTGCTTGACTTAAGTGCAGGAGGTTCCTATTCTGCTGAACCAGCTGGATTAACTATTGATCCTGATACTGGAGCACTAGACTTAACTACAAGTTCTGCTGGAACCTATTTAGTTTCTTACATTTTTAATGCCTCAGGATGTGATCCATTTACGGCTACAACAACAGTAATAGTAGACGATTGCTTGGCAACGGTTGCTTCTAACTCCGGAAATGTGTGTCAAGGAACGCTTACATTTGGCTTATCTGCAACACCTGCAGGAGCAGGTGCTACATACGAATGGAAAGACTACAATGGAGTGGTTATTTCATCAGAGCAATTCCCTATGAACGTGCCCGTTCCAGGAGCTGCGGGATCTTATATTTATAGTGTAGTTGCATCATTAAATGGGTCGAGTTCTGACGTTTCCACTACTACTATAGTTGTACATCCGACACCTACAGCAAATTTTGTGTCGGTTTCCTCTACAATTTGTACTAATTCTTCCCTTACTATAATTTTCAGTGGAACTCCTGGAGCGATCATTAGCTTTACAGATGGTGCCACTACGTATCAAGTTACTATTGACGGAAGTGGAAGTGGCCAATATTTAACGTCAGTTTTAGCTACTGATACTACATTTACTTTGGTAAGTGTAATAGGGACAACCGTACCGGCTTGTTCAGCAAATCTAACTGGATCGATATTAATTTCGGTAGGATTGCCAACTGCAACAATAGTCGGATTTACGGAAGCAGTAATTTGTTCAGGAACAGAAACTGGTTTAGCGATTCAAGGAACACCTGGATCAACAGTAACGTATACAAAAGATGGTGTAGTGCAACCAACGGTACTTATAGGTGCAGCTGGTACAGCTACGATTCTAACAGGAGTACAAACAGTTACTGCAACAACTACATTTACATATGAGTTGACAAATGTAGTAAGCAACAGTACGCCTCCATGTTCAGATGCAATTACAGGACAAACAGCAAATCTAACGGTTAATGCTTTGCCAACGGCAACATTTACGGCAACAACAGCATCAGTTTGCGAAGGAACAGCGGCGATTTTGAATTTCATAGGAACGCCAAATGCAGCGGTAACCTATAGCAATGGAACCACTGAATTTACAGTAGTATTAAATGCAACAGGAACTGCAACAGTAACAACAGATTTTCTTTCTGTAGATACGACCTTTACTTTAATTAAAATTGAAGTAACCAATACAGTTCTTTGTTCAAACACTCTATCTGGAACAGTTCCTATTACAATTGACAAAAATCCAGCAATCACAGTACAACCGATTGGAGTTACAAAATGTGTTGGAGAATCCGTAACATTTACGGTAGCGGCAACAGGAGCTAATTTAACGTATCAGTGGTTTTTTAATGGAGTTTCAATAGCAGGAGCAACAAATGCTTCATATACAATTGCAACTTTAGCTACAGCAAATGATGGGGATTATACCGTTGAAGTATCAGGAACTTGTGGAACAAAAGTTGTTTCTGATCCAGCAGTTTTAGTTATGACAGAAGAAACAATAATCACTGTTCCACCCGTGGTTTCTCAAACAGTATGTGAAGGAGATTTAGTTACCATCAGTGTTACTGCAACAGGAACTAACTTGACATACCAATGGTTTAAAGGAGCTACAGCAGTTGCAGGAGCAACAAGTTCAACTTTAACCATTGCAACTGCAACACCAGCAAATGCAGGAATTTACACTTGTGTAATTACAAATCCATGTCAAGTAGTAACAACTACCACATCAGAATTGATTGTAAATACTTTACCAGCAATTGTTACCCAACCTGTAGGAAGTACTATTTGTGAAGGAACGGGAATCAATTTAAGTGTTACAACTACAGGAACAGGATTAACGTACCAGTGGTTTTTAAACGGAATAGCGATTCCAGCAGCAACAACGTCAACGTATGCAGATGCATCAGTGAGTTTAGCTGAAGCAGGAAACTATACCGTAGTAGTGAGCGGTTCTTGTAACCCAGCAGTTACTTCATCGGCAGCTGCCATAGTAGTGAACCAACCGGCAACAATAACGATACAGCCCGTTCCTAATACGACAGTTTGTTCAGGAACGCCAGTAATGTTAAGTATCGTTACTAATGGTGGAACAGGAGTAACATACCAATGGTTTCAAGGAGCAACAGCAATCCCTGGAGCAACGGCATCGACTTATACGATTGGGTCATCAATAGTAGCAGATTCAGGAAACTATACGTGTCAAGTAACAGTAGCTTCTTGTGGAACAATTACTTCAGAGGTTGCTGTAGTAGTTGTAAACCAAGCGCCAGCAATTACAAATCAACCACAGGATAAAGAAATTTGTGTAGGACAAACAGCTACTTTTAATGTAGTGGCAACAGGAACTAATTTGACCTACCAATGGTTCAAAGGAACCACAGCAATTGCAGGAGCAACGGCAAGTACCTACAGTATTGCAAACGCAACGGAAGCAGACAGCGGTGATTTTTATTGCGTCATTACAAGTGCATCTTGTCCAGATATTCAAACTACAACAGTAACCTTATTAGTTAAACCGCTACCTTTTGCAACCATCGCAGCTGGAAATCCATCCACTATTTGTGCAGGAGAAAGTACACAAGTTCTTTTTACAGGAACAGCTGGAGCAGTAGTAATTTATACTATAAACGGTGGAAGTCAAGAAACCATTACATTAAATGGAGCAGGAAATACGATTTTGCCTACTGGAATTTTAAATAAAACAACGGTTTACACATTAGTGAGTGTAACTTATACAGGAGCAGACGCATGTTCACAAGCGTTAGTAGGTTCAGTAACCATCAATGTAAATCCATTACCAAAAGTAGCGTTGGAAGACGGTAAAATTTGTGTAGATCTAATAACATTGGCAACAACAAGAAACTACTTGTTAAACACAGGATTAAACGAAGCAGAATTCACCTTTGAATGGTCTGATGTTAGCGGAATCATACCTTTGGCAACAAACAGTTTCTACGATGTAAGTGTAGCAGGTCAATACAGTGTAACTATTACAAATATCATCACAGGATGTCAAGCTACAGCCTTTGCCACCGTGGGTGAATCCTCCCCTCCAACAGATTTTGATTATACGGTAAGTGGTTTCTTTGCAAATAATCCAACAGTGGTTATTACCGCATCACCAGCAGGAAATTACGAGTATCAATTGGATTTCGGTCCTTTCCAAGAAAGTAACATTTTTGACAACATTTCAGCAGGAACGCATACAATTACAGTTCGTGATCCAGAAGCTTGTGATGTCTTGACCAAACAAGTACTGATTGTAGATTACCCACGTTACTTTACACCAAATGGCGATGGAATAAATGATACATGGAATATTCCGTCAATAAATGGTATTTCTTTCACAAAAATTTATATATTTGACCGATTCGGAAAATTAGTTAAAGAGATGACTGCGTCAGGATCAGGGTGGGACGGAACCTATAACGGTCAACAACTTCCTGCTACAGATTATTGGTTTACATTAAATTACCAAGAAGATACTATAAATAAAGAGTTTAGAGCACATTTTTCATTAAAACGTTAACCCCAATGAATTTTAAAAAACGATATTTAGTACTATTATTGTTCATATCACAGATTTCATTTTCGCAAGAAGGAATAGCATTATATTCTGATTATTTGTCAGATAATTACTATTTAATCCATCCCTCAATGGCTGGAGCAGCAAACTGTGCAAAAGTGCGGGTTACGGCTCGTCAGCAATGGTTTGGAAATGATAACGCACCTGCGTTGCAGACGGCCAGTTTCAATGGACGAATCGGAGATCAATCTGGAGCTGGAATTATTTTGTTCAACGATGAGAATGGATACCACTCTCAAAGAGGTTTTAAAGTGACTTATGCACACCATATTATGTTTTCTAGATCTGATGTGGATTTGAATCAACTTTCATTTGGTATGAGTGCTGGTTTAGTACAAAGCCAATTGGACCAAAGTGAATTTGAAGGTTTCGATCCAATTGTGGATGGCGCCATTCAAAAGGATTCTTACTTCAATGTAGATATAGGTGCATCTTATAATTATTTGGAGTTTTACACACACTTTACTGTAAAAAATGTTTTGGCTAGTAAAAGAGATATTTACACAGAAGTAGAATCGGATAACTTGAGAAAATACATTTTGAGTGCTGGTTATGTTTTTGGTGATAGTGAAAAATTGCAGTGGGAACCTTCTGTTTTGTTTGCCTATACAGATCAGACCAAAGAAAAATTAGTTGATTTAAATCTTAAATTATACAAAGATTTTGACTTTGGAAAACTTTGGGGTGGATTGTCTTACAGAAGAAGTTTCGATGCTACGCAATACTTAGATAATGGAACAGTAGAAACACAGCGTTTACAATACATCACACCTATAGTTGGTTTGAATTATAAAAACCTGGTTTTTGCTTATACATACTCACACTTAGTTGGTGATGTAAAGTTTGACCAAGGTGGTTTTCACCAAATTACTTTAGGGATCAATTTATTCTGTAAAAGAGAGAAGTGGGATTGTAATTGTCCTGCAATTAATTAAGAATTTATTTTATTATAATGTAAAGTCCCGCTATTTGGCGGGACTTTTTTAATTCAAATTAGTATGGTTATAAAAGCAGTAAATGGCAAGTCGCCTAGTATTCCTTCGGATTGTTACGTAGCAGAAAATGCTACAATTGTGGGCGATGTTTCTTTTGGATCCGAATGCAGTGTGTGGTTCAATGCAGTTATTCGTGGCGATGTGAATCAAATATCATTTGGTAATAAAGTAAATATCCAAGATGGAGCGGTAATCCATTGCACGTATCAAAAGCACGCTACTGTAATTGGAAATAACGTTTCTATAGGTCACAATGCCATCGTACACGGTTGTACAATCGAAGATAATGTGCTAATTGGAATGGGTGCCATCGTAATGGACAATTGTGTGGTAAAAAGCAACTCAATTATTGCTGCGGGAGCTGTGGTTACTCAGAATACAGTGGTGGAATCGGGTGTGATTTATGCAGGCGTTCCAGCCAAAAAGGTAAAGGAAATCAACCAATCAAATTTTGCTGGAGAAATTGATCGTATAGCCACTAATTATGTAATGTATTCCAGTTGGTTTAAGGAAGTTGCGGAAGAGTAATTAAAATTAACAATCTCTTTCTATAACGTCATATGAATGGATCAGAACTGCTTTTAAGACATCGGAACTACTATTGGTTATAAATTGATGGTACGGCGTCTTAGAGGCGCTGAAGCCAATTTTTGATTCTAAAATGAATTGAGTTTGTCTAGCTACTGCTTCTCCAGAATCAATGATTTGAATGGTTTTTGGTAAAATCTTTTTGATTTGCGGAATTAAGTAAGGGTAATGACTACAGCCTAAAACCAAGTAATCAATATTGGCATCCATCATGGGTTGAAGATACGAATTAAGCAATTCATACATTTCCACTGAATCTATTTTTCCGTCTTCAATTAGTTGAACCAAGCCAAAACCGACTTGTTCTACAATCTTTACATTTTGGTATTTCAAGACCGTTTCGTTAAAAAGTGCGCTGTTCAAAGTTCCTTTTGTGGCTAAGATGCCAATCGTTTGGGTTTTAGATTTGAGTGCAGCAGGTTTAATTGCAGGTTCAATTCCGATAAAGGGAACATTATATTGAGCGCGTAATTCTTTTATTGCATTAGTGGTGGCAGTATTGCAAGCTACCACAATTAATTTGCAATCGCGCTCTAAAAGTAATTCTACGTTTTTACAACTTAGGGCGATAATTTCCTCTTTTGATTTCTGTCCGTAAGGAGCATTTTTGCTATCGGCTAGATAAATGCTGCTTTCATTGGGCAAAAGTTGATGTATGGCTTTCCAAATAGAAGTGCCGCCAATTCCAGAATCAAAAAGTCCAATGGGATTATCATTTGTCATGAAGCAAATATAAAAAAAAACTGCTCAAGCTATTTAAAACTTGAGCAGTGATTGTATGTGATAATGTAAATATTAAAAACCTAAATCCTTTTTAACATCTGCGGTAAGATCCGTTCCGTCTGCATAGATAAAACTAGCTGAATCTGAAACGTATTGGAAACCTTTAGCACGACCTACTTTTTCAATCGACGTTTTGATTTTTAACTGGATTGGTTTCATCAAATCCATTTGTTTAGTTTGCAACTCTTTTTGAGCAGTCTGACCAAATTCCTGAATTCTTTTTTCCATGTCTTCTACTTCTTTCTGACGATCCAAATTGATTGCTTCAGATACAGTTTCAGACTCAGATGCATATTTTTGCAAACGCGTTTGCAATTCATTTCTCATTGTTGTAAAATCAGCCTCGTACGTCTTAGTGATTTTTTCAATCTGTTTTTGTGCATCAAGCACAGCTGGCATTTTAGTCATAAGTTCCTCAACATTTACGTGAGCTATTTTTGACTGAGCGTTTACTTGGTTGGCTCCAAAAAACAAAACAGCGGCAAGTAGTAAGGTTTTCAATTGTTTCATCATTATAAATATTAAAGTAATTAATTAATTTTTGTTTCTATTCTTGTTTGTTACTTATTTCGTTGGTGGCGTAGGTGTAGTGGTACTGTCCTTTGCCTTTTTTGCGTCTTCTCGATCTTTAATGGTTTTTGCTTTTTTATCAGCTAAAGCTTGGCGTCGTTCATCCATTTCTTTTTTCTTTGCAGCAATTGCTTCCTTCCGCTGCGTTTCTTTTACAGAGGCTGCCGATGGTTTATTTTCAGTCGGAGCTTTTTCTGCTTTGTCTTCCGGAGCCGAAGTTTCTTCTTCCGGTTTATTTGCTGGACTTGCAGGTATTGTTACTCCATTTCTTTTGTCAATAATAGCTTGTCTCTTTGCGGCAGCTTCTGCACGTTTAGCATCTGCTGCAGCTTTACGATCAGCTAAAAGCTTTTCACGATCAGCGGCTTTAGCGCTAATTAAACTGTCTCTTGCTGCTTTCTTATCGTCCAAAATCTTTTTTCGTATGGCAAAATCAGAATTGGCATCCTCAACATCTTCTTTATATTCCTTAATTGCTTCTTCCTTCAATTCGCTTTTGCTCAACTGACTTCTCTTAGATGTTCTACTCAATCTTCGAACAACCAAATCACTAATGTCAAATTGCTTTGCAGCAAATATCATTGTTAGATCAGACGACTTGTCAAACACGAAATCATATCTCTTTTGCTCCGCAATATCTTGCACTGCTGTAAAAACTTGATCTTGTATAGGTTTAACCAATACCGCTTTTTGTACAATCAAATCACCATTTGGACCAAATCGCTTTTCTTGAAAAGCCATCAATTCACTCTCTTGAAATAGAATTTCTTCTTCGCGTTCTTCTATTAATTCTTTGGTCAAAAGTACGCGTTCCGTTTTAAGCGATTCTTTCAGTTTGTCTATTTCAGTAGTTTTTGCACTGATTTCTTGTTTCCATTTCTGGGCTTTTTGCTCTAATGCGTTTTTGGCTTCTGTATAATCAGGCGCATTTTGCAGAATATATTCCATGTCAATGTATCCAATACGCAAACCACGAACCACTTGGGCTTGTATGCTGCAAGTGAATGCAAACAAAATCACTAAAATTATATGTTTCTTCATAATTTATTAATTTATTAGAAAATACCGTGCCACTTTTTTTTAGAACTGTTGTCCGATGATAAAATGCGTCTCCCAACCGTTTGGTTTTAATTGTCCTGGTTGTGGATCAAATCCATGTCCGAAGTCAATTCCTAACAGTCCGAAAGCAGGCATAAATACACGTAAACCAAATCCTGCTGAACGTTTTAACTCGAAAGGATTGTATGCTTTAAATCCATTATAAGCCGCTCCAGCTTCGGCGAAAGCCAAAACGTAAATAGAAGCTTGCTGTGCCAATGTTATTGGGTAACGCAATTCTAATGAGAACTTATTATAAACCGTTGCTCCATCTTGAGTGGTAACTCCTGTTTCAATGTTTTGTGAATAAGGTGTCAATGATTGATTTGGATATCCTCTTAACTGAATTACTTCTCGTCCATCAAGAGCAAAGTTAGCCAATCCATCTCCTCCTAAAAAGAAACGTTCGAAAGGTACATCTCCTCTTTCGCTATTGTAATTACCAAGGTAACCAAATTCTGCCAAAGATCGAAGAACTAATTTATCATAAATTTTTGTATACCAATCCGCTTTCATTTTTATTTTGTAATACTCCAACCAATTAAACTTCTCCTGATCGACCTTTGAAGCATCTGCCGACGCATCTTGAAAGTTATCAACTCTTGTGTAAATAGGAGTTCCGCTGTCGCTGTACTCTACTTTAAGGTACTTACCTTGACTGTCTGGATCTGTTATTGCTAAACCTTCAGTAGAATCATATAATCTTTTATATTCTTCTTTGTTGCCAAGATTGCCATAATCTACACCATTAAATAATGAATAAGGAGGTGTTATTTTTGCGCTAATGCTAAACTCAGAACCGTACATTGGGTAAATTGGATTACTACCTTTATTGGTATGTGTAAATCCTACAGTGTATGCAAAATTTCTAGAAGATCCATTTCCAAAAGTAAATAAACCCGTGTTGTAATTGTTCAAATCATAAAATTGGAAACTCAACGCTTGTGATAAGAACGAGTCATTATCCGGCACTGTCAATCGTTTTGATAGCCCTACAGATAACGAGATGATGTTAAAACTACGTGATCTATCTACATCATTCGTGCTGAAATTATTTAAATATTGCTTACTGTAAGACAATGAACTATTAAAACTAACTGGTTTTTTACCTCCAAACCAAGGCTCAGAAAAACTCATACTATAGGTCTGAAAATACGTACTTCCTTGCAAACGCAACGATACTTTCTGACCGTCTCCCATGGGTACCGGTTGGTACGCTTCCTTTTTAAACATGTTTCGAGCAGAGAAATTGTTGAATGATAATCCTAGCGTTCCAATGAAACCTCCACCACCGTAACCTCCTTGAAGTTCAATTTGGCTCGAGCCTTTTTCTACTAAATTCCACTCAATATCTACGGTTCCTGCTGCCGGATCTACATTTTTAAATTGCGGATCAATCGCCTCTGGATCAAAAAATCCTAAAGCCCCGATTTCACGAATTGTTCTTACTAATTCTTCCTTACTGTATTTTTCTCCTGGTCTAGTACGCAATTCGCGGTAAATTACTTTATCGTTCGTTTTGTCGTTTCCTACTACTGTAATTTTATTAAAATAGGCCAATGGACCTTCCATAATTCTAATTTCAAAATCAATGGTGTCATTTTCAGTTCGTACTTCTACCGCATTAATTTGTGAAAACAGGTATCCGTTATTTTGGTACAAATTGGTAATGTCTTCTCCGTCTGGTTTTGTTTTGTCTGCAATTCTTTTTTCAAGCAAAACACCATTATATACATCGCCTTTTTTAATTCCAATTAAACTGCGCAAACCTTGATCCGTATAAACCGAGTTTCCTAAAAATTTAATATCGCCAAAATAGTATTTCTTACCTTCTACTAAATTTATTTTGATAGCAAGGTCGTTTTTCTCTTTATTGTAAATGATTGTGTCAGACAAAATTCGTGCGTCACGGTATCCTTTTTCCTTGTACTTACTTACAACCGATTTTAAATCTTCTTCGTATTTATCTTTGACATACTTAGATCGTTTTAAAATTCGAATAAAGTTTTTCTGCTTGGTATTGGACATTGCTTTACGCAAATTTTTGTCAGAAAATTTCTCGTTTCCTTCAAAGACAATAGACGATACTTTTACTTTTTCGCCTTTGTCTATGTTCACCAACATACGAACTTCATTTCCTGAAGTAGTATCAGGGGTAACGGTAATATTTACTTTGGTATTGTAAAATCCGTCTTTTCTATATTTGTTTTCAATATAGTTTTTGGTAGTCGTAATTAAGTTTTCGTTTACAATTTTACCTTTAGTTAAACTATTGTCTTTTATCAAGCCTTCAACTTTACCTTTTTTTACACCGTTAATTTTAACGTCGCTTAATTTTGGTAACTCGTTTAAGTTTAATTCTAAATAAATACTATCGCCTGCAATCCTATTAATGTAGAAATTAATTTCGCTAAAGAGCTGCACTTCTCCTAATTTTTTAATAGCATTGCTGATTTCCTCTCCAGGAATAGTAATGCTTTGTCCTTTTTCCAAACCGGAATAAAGGATGACGTTTTGTTTATTAAAAGTTACTTTACCAGTAACGTCAATATCAGCTAAGATGTAAGTCTTACCTTCGTCAAAAGGAAGTCGCTCTTGTGCTTTTGCTTGAAAAACACTTCCAATACAGAGTACCGAAACGAATAGGGGTATGCTTTTATATAACACTAAAAAATTATTTAATTTGTTCACTTGTTTTTCCGAATCTTCGCTCTCGCTTTTGGTAGCTGATAATTGCTTCATATAAATGCTGTTCTGTAAAGTCCGGCCAGAGCACTTCGGTAAAGTATAATTCTGCGTAAGCTATTTGCCACAACAGAAAATTACTGATTCGATGTTCGCCACTGGTTCGTATTAATAAATCTACGTCAGGTAAATTTTGCGTGTAAAGATGCTCATTTATAATTGCTTCATCAATAGCGTCTATTGAAATTATATTATTTTTAACTTTACTTGTAATTTTTTTCACTGCCGAAATAAGCTCTTCTCGTGAGCCGTAACTCAATGCTAAAGTGAGCGTCATTCGGGTATTGTCTTTCGTTTTATTTATAACTTCTAAAAGTTGCTTTTGGGCAGAAGAAGGCAGTTTTTCAATGTTACCAATGGTATTTAAACGAATGTCATTCTTCATTAATGTATTAAGTTCCTTCTTTAAAGAGGAAATAAGTAGTTTCATTAATGTATCTACTTCAATTTTTGGACGGTTCCAATTCTCCGTAGAAAAAGCATATAGCGTAAGATTTTTGATGCCAATTTTAGCGCACGATTCTACCGTAGTTTGCACTGATTTTGTTCCATTTTCATGACCAAAAGCGCGAAGCATTCCTTGTTTTTTAGCCCAACGGCCATTTCCATCCATGATGATGGCAATGTGTTGGGGTAAATTATCGTTATTAATCTCGTTTTTTAAATCCATTTCGTTAATCACAAAAGCATGGTTTTCTACCAAAAGTGTATGTCAGCGTAAAGCCTGAAAAAACATACCAATCGTTACTGTTTATATTGCCGAACCGCAATTGTTGCAATTCATCATTTTTAGGGGAACTTCCATCAATATCATCTGCAAACGTATATCTTGGGGCAACTTCAAATCCTACAATTAGATTTTTAGTTAAATTCGATTTTACGCCTAAAGCAAAAGGGACTGAAAGTGTACCATGACTGGAATCCGAATTGGTTACATTGGGTTCTTTAAAAAATAATCCATCATAATGCGTATAGGCCAATCCTACAAATACATACGGAGTAAATTGCCTTTTCAACTGATGCAAATCAAATTCGAAAAAATTAAATTCAAGTCCTAAAGATACTTCTTTTATCGTATTCTCGAAATCATAGTTCCTTTGTTTTCTGGACGGATCTTTTGATCGATCGTCGTCTGCAGTAATTTTAGCAGTACTAATGGAGGCACGCCAAGAATGTCTCGGACTGCGGTTCCATTTATATATCAGGCCATAAGTAAATTCGTTTGGTTTGATGTAAGTGGTTTCACCTACGTCTCCAACAAAATTGCTTCCACCTGCAAAAACACCGATTTCGTGAATTTGAGCGGTTGCAGAAAAGGTAATTAATATTAAAAAAGATAAAATCAGTCTATTCATAAAATTGAAAATAGCGTGCAAATATAATAAATCTGACTACTAAACGACTACCATTTTAGTATTTATGTCAATTATATTACAACAGTTTGTAGTTGTGTTTAAATAGATATCAAACGGAAAGAATAGTGATTAAGTATTAAAAAGGCATTAAATCCTGAATTAATTTCTTTTGTCCTCGCCCCAAAGTAGTTTTGTGCGTAAGGTTTTGAAAAAAGTTTCATTCGGAATTTCCACCATATTGATCTGAAATGACGTTTTTTTGATGGTAATAACAGATTCATTTTCAATAGATGTTATACGAGAATCCATTGAGACCAAGTATTGATGTTCCCTGCCCGATACCTTAAGTTTGATTTCTGTAGTATCAGGAATTACAAGTGGTCTTGCATTTAAATTATGTGGTGCAATAGGAGTGATGACCAAACTTTTTACGTCTGGTGTTAGTATCGGGCCGCCACAACTTAACGAGTATCCTGTAGATCCCGTAGGTGTAGCAATTATCAATCCATCAGCCCAATAGGAAGTCAGTAGTTCGCCGTTCAAGTAGGTTTCAATGGTGATCATAGAAGTCGTGTCCTTTCGACTTACCGCAATTTCGTTCATTGCAAAATTGATGTCCATCAAATCTTTATTCTTTGGAAAGACACTCGCTTTTAGTAGCGTTCGTTTAGAAATTTTATAGTTTTTGTCAACCACCATTTGTAAAAAAGCCGCGATATCTTCCTTTTGTACAGATGCTAGAAAGCCAAGCCTACCTGCATTGATTCCTAATATTGGTATACCCGATTTTCGAACTAAAGTGGCTGCTCTTAATATTGTTCCGTCGCCACCAATGCTCAAAAATAAATCAAAACTTTTGTCCAATTCTTTGTGCGAACTGAATGTTTTATATTCTTTTTTTACCAATTCCTTCTCATAAAGCATCTTTAAAAAAGTAGCCTCAATGACCATCTCAATGTTTTTTGAATTGAAAAAAACAAAAATGTCTCGAATAATTGGTTCAGTACTGTTTTGATAATATTGGCCGTAAATTGCAACTTTCATAATCTGTTTTATTTGGAGAAAAAAGAATGTCTTGTAATAAAAAAGTGCGAACTATATGTTTAAATATTTTTCCAAATAATCCGATCGCTCCTTTAAGCCTTCTAAATAGGTGTCTTCTTTGTTTTCGGAGATGATGTTATAGCCGTACCTTCTGAAGGTTTGGATAATTTCATTGACGCTTCCAGAAGCAATTTTTACTGTAATTTGTGCGGTTTGAGTGGTTGAATTAGATAAAAAACTTCCTAAAACCTTTCCGCCATTGCTTTCCACAATTTGGGCAATTTGAGACATGGAATAATCCAATGCATCTTTCTCAACTACGATGATGCCACCTTGTTCTTTTAGAAAAGGCGTGTCGTTTAAAAATCGGATCACATCTTGAATTTCGTAATACCCTACGTAAGCGTTTTCGGGAGTTAAAACGGGTAATATGTTGCTTTGATTTTGAGCAAAGACTTCTAATACATCCAGCCAAACCATCGTTGTTCGCGCAAAAAAACCTTCTAAATTAAAACGGTAATCATTGATTGTTTTGTCCAAATCATAAGTTTCTACGTCTTCTGCAGCGATGCTTCCTATATAAACCCATTCTTCTACCACAGGAAAATGACTGTAAGGTGCGTCAGCAAAAAAATCCTGAACATTCCCAATACGCTCATTTAAGTGTAACGGCTTGTAGTCGTTAGTAATATAGTCTGTGATTTCCATAATAATCGTTGTGGATTTATTGTCTGCAAAATAATCAAATTTTAGCACAATAAGCCTCGTTTAACTTCGTATTTTTGTATTTGTTAAAACAATGTACAACGCTTCAAAAAGTATTCCAATGACAAAATTAAGTGTAAATATCAATAAAATTGCCACATTGCGTAACGCTCGTGGAGGAAATGTGCCGGATTTATTACAAGTTGCTAAAGATATAGAGCGCTTTGGCGGACAAGGAATAACCATTCATCCGCGTCCAGATGAACGCCATATTCGGTACCAAGACGCCAGAGATTTAAAACAAATTGTAACCACAGAATATAATATTGAAGGAAATCCAGAGCGTAGTTTCATGGATTTGGTGCTGGAAGTACAGCCTACGCAAGTTACTTTAGTACCTGATGCAGTGGACGCTATAACCTCCAATGCCGGATGGGATACTATGAAACATGCTGATTATTTGAAAGAAATCATTCAGGAATTTCATAGAAACAACATTCGTGTTTCTGTGTTTGTAGATCCTGTTTTAAAGATGATTGAAGGTGCAAAGTTAATTAATGCCGACAGAATCGAGTTGTATACCGAAGCTTTTGCACATGATTACGGTTTGGGTAATAAGGAAGGTATTCTGCCTTATGTGGAAGCGGCTAAGTTAGCCAATGCCTTGGATTTAGGAATCAATGCAGGTCACGATTTAAGTTTAGATAATATTCAATTTTTTAAACAGAATATCCCCAATTTATTAGAGGTGTCCATTGGACATGCGCTAATTTCAGAAGCACTTTATCTTGGATTAGATAATGTGGTAAATATGTATTTACAAAAATTGAAATAACCAATTACTATTGGTAACTCGCAATTTCTAAATCAAAAATCATAATTCATAAATTATCATGTTGTATTCAAAAATAGAAGGATCAGGAAAACCATTTGTCATCATGCACGGTTTTTTGGGAATGTCTGACAATTGGAAAACTTTAGGAACACAATTTGCCGAAAGCGGTTTTGAAGTGCACATGCTAGATCTTAGAAATCACGGTCGCAGTGTGCAGTCAGAAGTGTTTAATTATCAAATGATGGTAGACGATGTGGTGCAGTATTGCAAAGAAAAGGAATTAAGCTCCATTTATTTATTGGGACATTCTATGGGAGGTAAAGTGGCAATGTTTACAGCAACACAATTTCCGGATTTGGTTGAAAAATTAATTGTGGCGGATATTGGGGTAAAATATTACAGACCACATCACGATGAAATTTTAGAAGGTCTTGCTGCTGTTGATTTCTCAAAAAAGCCAAGCAGGAGCGATGTCGAAGAAATACTTACGCCTTACATTGCAGATTTTGGCACACGTCAATTTCTAATGAAGAGTTTATATTGGAAGGAACCAGGTCAACTGGCGTACCGATTTAATTTGAATGCGTTTATCGCAAATAAAGACATGATTGGCGACGCGTTATCGCAAGATGCAGTTTTTGAAAAGCCTACTTTGTTTTTAAAAGGAGCAAATTCGAGGTATATCCTAGAGTCGGATACCGAGGAAATTAAGAAACATTTTCCTAAAGCCGAAATTGAAGTTATTGCAAATGCAGGTCATTGGCTTCATGCCGAAAATCCTACTGATTTTTATGATGCAACTATGCAGTTCTTAAATAACTAAATAAAAAAAGGAGTTTTCAACTATTGAAAACTCCTTTTTTAACAAAAATGGGAAGGTCTTAATTTTTAACCAGTTTCACTGTAGAAGTAGCTCCATTTGTATCGGAAGCTTGCACCATGTATATTCCATTCTTTAAACTGGAAATGTCTACAGTACTTGTTCCTACATTTAGGTTTTGCAAAAGAACTTGCTTTCCTAATAAATCAAAAACACGAACTTCTGTAATATCTGCGCCAGAAAACTGAATGTTGTCTTTTGCTGGATTAGGCCATATTGCTAATTTGGTATTATTAAAATCATTCAATCCCAATTGTGTTCCCGTGTATTTATAAGCACCTCCGACTGTTGCAGAAGTGGTAAATCCTCCTCCAATTCCAACTGCAGCATTTTTAAATTTTATGGTTGTAACTTGTGTTCCTGATTGAACTTGCGTCCATGTTAAACGTTACTGCAGTCCATGTAGTGCCGCCATTTGTTGTATTATATAACAAAGGTGGAGTTGATTTTTTTACTAATAATCCGTTGTTGGCATCTTTGAAACCAAAAGATCCTGAAACTGTAGCGCCACCAAAATCAGTTATCGGTGATTGTGAAACCGTCCATGTCAGTCCTTTATCTGTTGATTTAAAAATCCTACCTTTATTAGTTCCAAACCAAATGATGTCGCTATTAACTTCATAATTATGAACGTAGCCATATTCTCCACTAAGTGGATTAGGAATGTCAACACTAGAAACACGTGTCCAATTCGTTCCACCATTAGTGGTGGTGTACAATTCAAAAAAGCCACTTGCCGGATCTCCTTGGCAAAAGCCATTATTAGCATCCCAGAAATGAACAACGTTCGGAAATGAATCCACTGTATTGTTAAATAAAGCGGTGGTTTGTTTGGTCCATGTTACGCCAGCGTCTGTGGTTTTCCAAATACCTCCTAAAACCGTATTGGCATTATTGGAGTAGGCAGAAACCCAAGCCGTTGTTGCTGAAATAGCGCTGATGCAGGAAGTGCTTAATAAGGATTGATTGGTGCCGAGGTTAATAGTTCCCGGAGTCCACGTGTTTCCGCCATCAAGACTTCTTGTAAATTGACGGACAGCATTTGTAGTTGTAACTCCATCGTAGGCTTTTGCCCAAATCACATTGGCATCCACAATACTAATGTCGTCAAGTCCGCGGCTTACCTCTGAAAAGCCTGTTGATTTCGCGGTCCAAAATGTTTGACTGAATCCATTGAAAGCCGTTAAACAAATGGATAAGAGTAGAAATTTTTTCATAATTTAGCAGGTTTAAAATTAAGTTGTAGTCAAATTTAAAGAAAAATGTGATACATACTTAATAATTCTTGTAAATTTTAATAAAATAATTTCACTTCTATGTCTTTAATTGTCAGATTACTAGTTACAGCTATCTTAGTTACTTTACTCGCTAATTTTCTTGGCGGTGTTGCCGTGGATAGCTTCATGACGTCAATAGTTGTGGCCGTTGTTTTGGCGCTACTTAATTTATTTGTAAAACCCATTTTGGTATTGTTTACTTTGCCAGTTACTATTTTTACGTTTGGGCTGTTTCTACTTTTTATCAATGCCATTATCATTATGTTGTGTAATGAATTGGTAGACGGTTTTTCTGTAGTCAACTTCTGGTCGGCGTTGCTCTTTAGTATCTTGCTTTCGATTGGGCAGACGCTGGTTTTTTCCTTTTCCAAAGAACGGAAATAGCAGATGCATGGACAATTTATCTATTGTTAATTGTTTGATAATACCTCAAGTAAAAACTTGGTAGGCTTGTAAAAATGTATTAATTTTGCCACCCAATTTTAGCACGTAAAACAATGAATGTTACAAGAAAAAATACCGATGATTTAAATGCAGTACTAACTGTTTCAATTTATAAATCACACTTTTCTCATAAAATAGAGACGCTTTTAAAAGAATATCAGAAAAAAGCAGATCTTCCAGGTTTCAGACAAGGTGAAGTTCCAATGGGAATTATTGAAAAAAAATACCGTCAGCCTTTATTATTAGAGGAAGTGAATAAAAAAATTCAAGAAGAGCTGAATAAATATATGCAAGCTGAAAAGCTAGACTTATTAGGGAATCCAATTCCTGTAGTAGTAGAAAACAGAGATTGGGATGCAGATAAATTTGAATTTGAATTTGAAATCGGTCTTGCACCAACTTTTGATATCGACTTAGAAGGTTTAGGCGAAATCACGCAGTATAAAATTATTGCTGACGATCAAATGCTGAATGAGCAATTGGTTCGTATGCAAAAACAATACGGAAAAATGTCTGCTAACGAAACTTTCGAAAAAGGAAATGACGTTACCGGAACTTTCAGAAATGAAGCTAAGGAAATTGAAAATCCTGCTACACTTTCTTTAGATGTCTTTAAAGACGCAGCTACAGAAGATTTATTTGTAGGGAAAAAAGTAGGCGACGTAGTTACTTTAAATACTAAAGGTCTTTTTGCTGATGACCACCAGTTGATGGAGTATTTGAAAGTAAGTCATGATGATGTTCACGGTTTGGATATTGACGTAGACTTTACAATCGAAGAAATCAATGCAACTGAGCCAGCTGAATTAAACCAAGAATTGTTTGATAAATTATTCGGAGAAGGAAATGTTTCTTCTGTGGAAGAAGTAAAAGCAAAAATTAAGGAAGATGCTGAAAAGCAATTCGAAGGACAGTCCAACCAACAATTTTTAAATGATGTAACAGAAGGTTTGTTGCACAATACTAAATTTGACTTGCCAGCTGAATTCTTGAAAAAATGGATCCAAACTGTAGGTGAAAAACAATTGACGCCAGAAGAAGCAGAAGTGGAATATGCGCGTTCAGAAAACGGATTGCGTTACCAATTGATCGAAAGTAAAGTAATGTCAAGCAATAATTTGCAAATGAATTTTGAAGAATTGAAAGCATATGCAGCTGAAATGATCAAAATGCAAATGGCTCAGTTTGGTCAAATGGATCCTTCTGCAGCTGACATTGACGGAATCGTTGCACGAGTTCTTGGAAACCAAGAAGAAGTAAAACGTCTTTCTGATCAAGTGATGAGCGAAAAAATGTTGGCACTTTACAAATCAAAAGTAAAATCAACCGTTAAAGAATTAACGTACCAAGAATTTGTTGCTGCATCTTACGGCGAATAATTTCTAAGAAAATGATTATATTTGAGCGTCAGAATTTATTTTGGCGCTTTTTGTTTTTCTCTGTTTAAGGACTTCGCACAAAATCGAACAACCTTAAACCTTAAACTTTAAACTAAAAATATGAACTACGGTAAAGAATTTAAAAAGTTTGCAACAAAGCATCAAGGTGTAAATGCAATGTATTACGATAAAATAGTTGGTGCAATGACGCCAACAAACATGACGCCTTATATTATTGAAGAGCGTCAACTAAATGTTTCACAACTGGATGTGTTTTCACGTTTGATGATGGACCGTATTATTTTCTTGGGGACAGGAATTGACGATCAAATTGCAAATATCGTTCAAGCTCAATTGCTTTTCTTGGAAAGTGCAGATGCCGCAAAAGATATTCAAATTTACATCAACTCTCCAGGAGGAAGCGTTTATGCAGGTTTGGGGATTTACGACACGATGCAGTACATCAAACCAGATGTAGCAACAATTTGTACAGGAATGGCCGCGTCTATGGGAGCTGTTTTACTTTGTGCAGGTGCAAACGGAAAACGTTCGGCATTGCCTCATTCAAGAGTTATGATTCACCAACCATCAGGAGGTGCTCAAGGAGTTGCTACAGATATGGAAATTAACTTGCGTGAAATGTTAAAATTAAAAGACGAATTGTACAAAATCATTTCTGACCATTCAGGTCAATCTTTTGATAGAGTGCATAAAGACAGTGAACGCGACTACTGGATGATTGCCGATGAAGCAAAAGAATACGGAATGATTGATGAAGTGTTGAGAAGAGAGATTAAATAGTTTTCAGTTGTCTGTTGCCAGTTTCCAGTTTAGCGCGAAACCGACAACCGACAACCGATAACGGACAACAAAAAAATAATGGCAAAACAAACTTTAGAATGTTCATTTTGTGGTCGGAAGAAACCAGAAACCGACTTGCTAATTGCAGGAATTGACGCACATATTTGCGACAAATGCATTGAGCAAGCACACGGAATTGTTTTGGAAGAACTCAAAGCGAACAAAGGCAGTAAAAAGAATGTAGGCGATTTGATTTTGAAAAAACCGAAGGAAATTCGTGCTTTTCTAGATCAATATGTAATCGGTCAAGACCAAACCAAAAAGGTAATGTCAGTGGCGGTTTACAACCACTACAAGCGTTTGATGCAATTGCAAACCGAAGATGATGTAGAAATCGAGAAGAGTAACATCATTATGGTGGGACAAACGGGAACAGGTAAAACTTTGGTGGCTAAAACCATTGCAAGAATGTTGGACGTGCCTTTAGCGATTGTAGATGCAACAGTTTTAACAGAAGCAGGTTATGTTGGGGAAGACGTAGAAAGTATTTTGACACGTTTACTTCAAGCAGCCGACTATGATTTGGCGAAAGCCGAAAGAGGTATTGTATTTATTGATGAAATTGACAAAATTGCTCGTAAAAGCGACAATCCATCGATTACGAGAGACGTTTCTGGAGAAGGAGTTCAGCAAGCTTTGCTAAAACTTTTAGAAGGAACGGTTGTGAATGTACCGCCAAAAGGAGGTCGTAAACATCCAGACCAGAAATTTGTAGAGGTAAACACGCAAAACATCTTGTTTATAGCAGGTGGCGCTTTTGATGGTGTAGAGAAAATTATTTCAAAACGTCTGAATCGTCAAGCGGTGGGTTACAGTACGTCTAAAAATGTGGATAACATTGATAAGGACAATTTACTGCAATACATCATCCCAAAAGACATTAAAGATTTTGGTTTGATTCCAGAAATCATAGGTCGTCTTCCAGTGTTGACGCACATGGATCCATTGGATAGAGAAACATTGAGAGCGATTTTGACGGAACCTAAAAACGCGTTAATTAAACAATATAAGAAATTGTTTTCTATTGATGATGTTGATTTCACCATCACGGACGAAGCATTAGATTTCATCGTTGATAAAGCATTGGAATACAAATTAGGAGCTCGTGGGTTGCGTTCTCTTTGTGAAGCAATTTTAACGGATGCGATGTACGACTTGCCAAGTTCTGATGAAACAGAATTAAAAATTGACAGAGAATATGCAGAACATACTTTGAATAAAAATTTATTGAAGCGTTTGGAAATAGCTTCGTAAGTAAATCATTCAAATTTTAATAACAAATCCCGGCTAATTGTCGGGATTTTTTTTGCTTTAATCTTTAGTAAAAACTTTGTAACAGATTAAATGATTTCAAAAGATTCTTTAGTCTCGCAAAACACTTTTAAAAAATATAAAATCCTTCTAATCTTTTTAATCTGTGGCAAAAAACGGATTCCATGCCTTTTCAATTATTCAACCTCAAATTTTTTCATTATTTTTACGCCACTAAAAAACCAACCATGACTTTTCAAAATACCCGAGAATTCGCAAAACAACTCGATGCACAAGATACTTTAAGTAAATATAGAGATGAATTTAATTTTCCAAAAGTAAACGGAAAACAAGTCATCTATTTTACTGGAAATTCATTGGGATTGCAACCCAAATCAGCCAAAACTTTTGTGGATGAAGTAATGACGGATTGGGCAGAACTTGCGGTAGAGGGACATTTTTATGCAGACAAACCTTGGTGGGATTACCACGAACGTTTTGCAAATCCATTATGTGCTGTTGTTGGCGCATTGCCAAGTGAAGTTACGGTGATGAATACTTTGACGGTAAATTTACACTTGCTGATGGTTTCGTTCTATCAACCAACCGCTAAAAGATATAAAATCCTTTGCGAAGCAAAAGCGTTTCCAAGTGACCAATACATGATTCAAAGTCAAGTACATTTTCATGCCCAACATTTAGGTTTGAATCCGTCTGATATGATTGTGGAAATTGAACGTCGCGAAGGCGAACACAACATTCGTCTTGAAGATGTTTTGGCTAAAATTGAGGAAGTAGGCGATGAGTTGGCTTTAGTTTTAATTGGTGGTGTAAATTATTATACGGGACAAGTTTTCGACATAAAAACCATTACAGCTGCAGGTCACAAAGCCGGTGCTTTTGTAGGTTGGGATTTGGCCCACGCTGCCGGAAATATTCACCTTGAATTGCACGATTGGGAAGTTGATTTTGCCGCTTGGTGTAGTTATAAATACATGAATTCGGGACCCGGAAATGCTTCAGGTTGTTTTGTACATTGCAAACACCACAAGGATTCAGACTTACCAAGATTCGCCGGTTGGTGGGGACATAATAAAGAACGTCGTTTTAAAATGGAGCCGCAATTTGATCCAGTTGAAGGAGCAGACGGATGGCAAATTAGTAATTTACCTATTTTATCGCTAGCGCCTTATTTGGCTTCTGTGGAAATGTTTGCTGAAATTGGAATGCCGGCTTTAATTAAAAAACGTGATCATATCACCTCGTATTTAGAATTTATTTTACACGAAATAGACAAAGAAGTAGATAGTACTTTTGAAATCATCACTCCTTCAAATCCCGAAGAACGCGCTTCTCAATTATCTGTTTTCTTGCATGGAGAAGGAAGAGCCTTGTTCGAATATTTAATGAATAAAGGAGTTATTACGGATTGGAGGGAACCAAACGTTATTAGACTTGCACCAGTTCCTTTGTATTGTTCGTATGAAGACATGTATGAGTTTGGACAAATATTGAAAGAGGGAATTCTTTCTGTGAAGAGATAGAAGGACAAAAGGATAGAAAGATAGAAGGACAAAAGGATAGAAAGATAGAAAGACAAAAGGATAGAAAGATAAAGGGACAAAAAGACAAAATGATAGAAGAACAGACAATCCTTACATATCAAAATCCCTCAATCTTTACGTCTTTCAATCTTTCAATCAAATTCAATATAAATTATGCATAACTATAAAGAATTAGAAATTTGGAAAGCGAGTTTGGCAATTTGTACACCAATTTATAAACTGACAAAGAAGTTTCCTGACGATGAAAAATTTGGACTTATTTCGCAAATTCGACGAGCTGCAGTTTCAGTTCCATCAAATATTGCTGAAGGTTCTTCAAGAAGTTCAGATAAAGATTTTGTTCGCTTTCTAGAATATTCTTTAGGTTCTTGCAGAGAAATCGAAACTCAAATTTTAATTTCTCAAGATTTAGAATATGCAAATCCAGAAACTGTTGCAGTACTTTTAAAAGAACTCTATCGAATAATGGTTATGATAAATAATTTCATCAAAAAATTGCGTAGTAATTATTAATTTTGTGTTTTCAATCTTTTACAAATAACAACTCGGTTGCAAGTCTTTCAATCTCTCAATCTTTACGTCCTTCAATCTTTCAATTATTTAAAATTTAACATCTAGACCGCTAGTCTTTCAATCCTTAAGTCTTTCAATCTTTCAATCCCTATAAAATATAAAATCTAGGTTGCTAGTCTTTCAGTCCTTAAGTCTTTCAATCTTTCAATCCCTTTTAAAAATGACCAAACAAGAAAAAATAAAAAACTTCAACCCATCCCAGCCCGGATTAGCGGACGAAAGTATATTCGGATTACCTTTTTCAGCAGAAGAAAGCGAAATTATAATCATTCCCGTGCCTTGGGAAGTAACCGTGAGTTATGGCGCAGGCGCTTCGGAAGGACCTCAAGCCATTTTGGATGCGTCTTTTCAAGTTGATTTGCACCACCAAGAATTTCCTGAATTATGGAAACTAGGAATGCATTTAGACTTAGGACAACATTCAGATAATTGGAGCCAACAAAGTGCGGAATACAAAGCTCTGGCACAGCCAATTATTGAAGCTTTAGAAAAAGGCGAAGTGATTGCAGAACACCCAAAGTTGCAAAGTGATTTGGATAAAATCAACGCGGTGTGTCATGAAATGAAAGAAACATTGCGGGAACGCGTTCTATATTGGACTAAAAAAGGTAAAAAAGTAGCGTTACTTGGAGGAGACCATTCGACACCTTTAGGCTATTACGAAGCGATGGCGACATTGCACGACAATTTTGGAATCTTGCATCTTGACGCGCACATGGATTTGCGAATTGCCTATGAAGGTTTTACCTATTCACATGCTTCAATTATGTATAATGCGTTGCATTTGCCACAAATTTCTAAAATTGTGCAAGTCGGTATCCGTGATTTTTGTGAACAGGAAGTGGAGGTTGCGCAAAAAGATAGAGTGGTAGTTTTCACCGACCGCGATTTAAAACGTGAAACCTATGAAGGGACTTCATGGAAAAGTCAATGTGAGGCAATTATTGATGCGTTACCGCAAAAAGTGTTGATTAGTTTTGATATTGACGGCATGTATCCTTGGTATTGTCCAAATACGGGAACGCCTGTTCCTGGTGGATTTTCGTTTGAACAAGCTACTTATTTATTATCAAAATTAGCCGAGAGCGGAAAAGAAATTATCGGTTTTGATTTAGTGGAAGTCGCTCCTGGCGAAAACGACGATTGGGACGGAAACGTAGGTGCTCGAATGTTGTTTCACATGTGCGGCGTTTTGGCTAAGAATAATAAATTGCACGTTGGAGAAACGATTGTTTTTAAAAAATAAATAAAACATTTTTACACAGATTGCACGAATTTACACAGATTATAAAGAAATTAATTTGTCAAAATTTGTGCAGTCTGTGTAGATTTTTGTCATTCTGAACTTGTCTCAGGTTTTCATCAATATTTTTTTAGATGCTGAACTAAATTCAGCAGGACAAGAAAAAACGTTTGTCATTCTGAACTTGTTTCAGAATCTCAATAACGTTTTTAGATGCTGAACACAATTCAGCATGACGAAGTAGACCAATGTAGATTTAGCTATAAATTTTCAATATTTTCCATCAAAGAAATCGCCTTCTCTTTCGTAGCGGCCAATTCACTAGGTTCCATCTTTTTTAGCAAACTCATCATCATCGCCATCCGGTGATTATTGGTAAAATGTTCTTTTTTCTCATCCAGAAAATGCCAGTATAGACTGTTGAATGGACATGCATTATCCGTCAGTTTTTCTTTGACATTATAATGACATCCGCTGCAATAATTACTCATTTTATTGATGTAACTTCCAGAAGAAACGTAGGGTTTTGTAGCCATAATTCCGCCATCAGCATATTGGCTCATGCCTCGCGTGTTGGGTAATTCTACCCATTCAATTGCGTCAATGTAAACGCCAAGATACCAAGCATCCACTTGATTCGGATGTATTTGTGTCAATAAAGTGAAGTTTCCTATTACCATCAAACGCTGAATATGATGTGCATATGCCGTATCCAAACTTTGCGAAAGCGCGTGCTGCAAACATTTCATTTTTGTTTTTCCAGTCCAAAAATAATCAGGTAGCTTGCCAGTGTTTTCGAGCGTGTTTTTGGATTTATACTCTGGCATTTCTTTCCAATATATGCCACGGACATATTCCCGCCAACCTAAAATTTGTCGCACAAATCCTTCAACTTGCGAAAGCTCAATGGTTTCTTGATTCGCATGAAAATAGTTGATAACTGTATCAATTACCTCTTTCGGACCAATCATTTTGCTGTTCATTGCGAAAGAAATCCGGGAGTGAAATAGGTATTTATGACCAGTGTACAAGGCATCTTGATAAGTTCCAAAATGTTCTAGTAAATGTTCGCAAAAATAATTAAGTACTTCCAAAGACTGTTTCCGATTCGTCGGCCATTCAAAATTTTTAGCATTAATAGTTCCCATTGTAGAAATATTCTGCTCTTCAATTTCTTTTACAATTTCAGAAACGTCGGTTTCAAATTGCAATGGAAAAGGAATTGGAACTTCCTCTTTATATTTATTGCGGTTTTGGTGGTCAAAATTCCATTTTCCGCCTAAAGGCAAATCTCCTACGGTGAGAATGTTGTGTTTCTTCCGCATTTCACGATAGAAACTTTCCATCAATAACGATTTTTTCCCTTTAAAAAATGCGGTGAGTTCTGTTCTTGACGTATAAAAATGCTCGGTATCGTAGGATTGCGATTCGATTTTTAAAGTTTTACAGAAATCCTTTAATTGAACATCCAGTCGATATTCATCAGGAAGTTGGTATTCAAATCGCGTAATTTTTTCTTTTTCAATTAAATTTGAGAGTAAAGCGGTCAACTCAATTGTGTTATTAGAATCAGAAATTTTGTAATACTGAACTTGATGTCCGTTATTTTTTAGATAATGCGCAAAATTCCGCATCGATAGAAAAAATGCCACCACTTTCTGTATGTGATGTCTTACATAATCGGTTTCTTGACGCATTTCCGCAATGATGTAAAGCGTAGTATCACTTTTTTTATCAAACCAAGAATGATCGTGATTGAGTTGGTCGCCAAGAATTAAGCGTAGTTTTTTCATAATTTTTTTGTTTCAAGTTTCAAGTTATCAAGTTTCAAGTTCGGAATCGTCCAACATAACTTGAAACTTTAAACTTGAAACAAATTTTTCACAACCACAGCTTCTGAAAAGCCTGATTTCCATCATACATTTCCGCTTGTCGTTTAATGTTGAACTTCCGATCTCGCGGGTCATTTCCAACGCCGGCATTGTAAATCCAATTGCCATAATTAGAATGAACGTCGTAATCAATGAGTAAACTTTCAAAGTAAGCAGCGGCAATTCGCCAATCTTGTTGCCATTCTTTGGTCCAAAAACTTGCTACATTTTGCCGTCCCCGGTTACTCATAAATCCGGTTTTTGCGAGTTCAATCATATTTGCATTGACAAAAGGTTCACTCGTATTTCCAGAAGTCCATTGATTAAACGCTTTCTGATTGAATTTCCATTCGTAGTTTTTATTCAAAATGCCGTCGAGTTTAAATATTCTATTTCCAAACTTCATTGAAATATATTTAAAATAATCCCTCCAAATCAATTCAAAAATCAACCAATACGTATCTTCATTTGAGCCAAATTCCGCTTCATACTCTTTGACTTTCCAATAAATAGTTTTGGCAGAGACGCTTCCATTTGCCAGCCAGGCCGATAATTTTGAACTGTAATTGGCACCAATTAGTCCGTTCCGGGTTTGTTTGTATTGCGATAGATTTTGAGTTTCAAAGAAGTAATTATCAATCCGCTTCAACGCTTGGTTTTCTCCTCCTTTAAATGGGAATGCAGTATTTTGATGTACTTCAAAGGAATCCAATCCCAAGTCCATTAATGTTGGGATGACTGTTTCATTCATAATCAGATTTGTTTCTGACTTTGCTGAAATCGAGTTTACTTCTCGAACCGATACTTTTTTCTCACACTCTTTTCTGAAAACGGTAAAAACTTGTGGCAAGTTGTCAATATCTTGGTACGGAATATCTTCAGGATGAAATAAAAATTGATAGTAAAATGCATTCCAATTTACTTCCTTAAGTCTTCCATTTCTCTGTAGATTTTCAAAAACATCGAATTCTTCACTGGTCCATTCTTTTTGAAAATAAATAGTTGCAATTTTATGTTCATCTACTAATTTAGGAATGACATTTTCTGGTTTTTCGAAATAAACCAACAAGTTAATATTTAACCTTAGTAAATTTTCACGCAATTCTGCGACACTTTCAATCAAGAATTTTACTCTGAATCGTTCCGTTTTTCTAAATCCGTACTTAGTTTCTGCAAAATGTCGAGGATCAAAACAATATACAGCAACTGTTTTTTCTGCATTTTTGCATGCTTCAGCTAAAGCTAGATTGTCGTCAACTCTTAAATTAGTAGTAAACCAAACAAGATTGTTCATTAGAGGATAAAGATTTAAGTTTAAAAAATAATAATGATTAAAATTCTCACTAGAGAAATCGGATTGCTATCCGTTTTTTGCACGCCTGCATTTTTCACTGCAATATAAAACGACTTCCCAGTTTTTCTCCCATTTTTTGCGCCAAGCGAAAGGGAGTTTGCAGGTTTTACATATTTTTTCGGGAAGATTTACTTTTTTGTGCGCCATTATAAAACGGATTTCGTGGGTTGGTCTGGATGTGCATATGTAAATCGATCTATAAGTTTTGGAAGTGCATAACCGTCAACTCCATTTATAGCTACGATTTCACCCAAATCTAATCGCACTGAAAAATCGTCTTGCAGTAATTCATCTTCAATGAAAATCTTTTCAATTGAAGCGATGAGGTGCATGCAGCCGTTTTCTTCAATTTTATATTCATTTAAATACTTACATAATAATCGGACGGGACTTCCTTTTACAAACGGGACGTTTAAATTATCTAGAAATTCCGCTTCCAAATTGGTTCTGTCAAACTCTGAAATTTCAGGTAAGTAATTGGCAGAAGTATGATGTGCAGCTGCAATCATCGTTTTGGTGATGCTATTTACTGTAAAATAATGATTGTCCTTGATATTTCTATACGTGTCTTTTGGAGCAGTGGGCATCGGACGAAGCATAAAACCTAGCATCGGAGGATTACTACCCAAATGTGTAACGCTACTTATTACAGCTACATTCAAAACATCTTCGGACGAAATAGTTCCAATTAAATTAGCCGATTTGTAACCCGTAATCGCGTTAATCAAATTGAGACGTGGTACTTTTAACATGGAGTCTATGGTTGAATGGTCGAATTCTTTCATGCGTAAAATTTTTGCAAATATAATTTGTTTAACGTAAAGGTAAATAATTTAAACAAAAAATAAAGCTTTAGGACGAAATAGTTAAAAGAAATGAATGCTTACTTTTATTATTTCAGTACTTTTGTATTTCGTAATTCTTATAAGAAATTCATGCAAACGCCTCAAAAAATGGCCATTGTAGGTTCCGGATTGGTTGGAACACTATTGGCAATTTACCTTAAAAGAGCGGGTCATTCCGTTTCTGTTTTTGACAGAAGTCCAGACATTAGAAATATTGAGTTTTCAGGACGATCCATTAATTTGGTAATGTCGGACAGAGGCTGGAAAACATTAGAAGACATTGGATTGGACGAAGAAATTCGTAAAATTGGAATTCCGGTTAATAAAAGAGGGATTCACCTTAAAGACGGAACGCTAAACAATCAATTTTACGGCAAGGAGGGCGAAGCAATTTTCTCGCTTTCCCGTGGAATCTTAAATCGAAAGATGATTGATTTGGCTGAAAAAGAAGGTGTAGATTTTTTCTTTGAACATAAAATTTGGGACGTTAATTTGGCAACAGTCACTTTATTTGAGGGTGAAACCGAACAAGACGCTTGGAGAGAATTGAAATTTGATATGGTTTTTGGTGCCGATGGTGCATTTTCTAGAATCCGACACCGAATGCAGCGTCAATCCATGTTTGATTATTCACAAGAATTCATGGAAATTGGGTATAAAGAATTACACATTCCTGCCAACGCAGACGGTTCTCATAAATTAGATAAAAACTCATTGCATATTTGGCCTCGTGGAAATTTCATGTTGATGGCGTTGGCTAATTTGCAAGGTTCATTTACATGTACTTTATTTATGCCGTTTAAAGGTGAAAATTCTTTTGAAAATATTAAAACTGAGGCAGATTTAACGGCATTTTTCGCTGAATTTTTTCCAGACACTAAAGAAGTGATTCCCGATTTGGTACGTGATTTCTTTAAAAATCCAACCAGTTATTTGGCAATCATGAAATGTTTTCCATGGACGTATGAAGATAAAGTAGCTTTAATAGGCGATTCTTCCCACGCTATTGTTCCTTTTTATGGTCAAGGTATGAATGCTGGATTTGAAGACATTACGGTTCTGCATGAAATGATGCAGAAGTACGGAGACGATTGGAAGAAAATTTTCTCTGAGTACGAAATTTCACGCAAGCCTAACGCAGATGCAATAGCAGAACTTTCCAAGCGAAACTTTATAGAAATGAGCGATTTGACTGCCGATGCTAATTTCATTTTACAAAAGAAAATTGAAAAATGGTTTTCAGATAAACATCCTGAAAAATGGACGCCATTATACAGTCGTGTGACTTTTAGTTTGCAACCTTATGCGGAAGCTTTAGCGATTGGTGATGCTCAAAATGAGATCATGCAAGAGGTTTTGAAAATGAATAATATCGAAGAAAAATGGGATTCGCCAGAAGTGGAACAACGAATTCTAGAATTATTAAAATAAATAATATAGGTAAGCCCGAAAGCTTACCTTTTTTTATGCCTCTCGATGCACTTTTGTGAAATCAAACGTTGGTGTACAAACTGATATGTACTCGCATTTTTTGTCAAAAGGGTTCGAGTATTGAACGCGGGTATTTGCTTCAATTTTTATCGACTGTCCGGCTTCTAAAATCACAACTTCATCTTCAATAATGAATTGCTTTTTTCCGCTAATAATATAAGTATATTCTGCGAATTCTGGTCGTTGGAAAGGCTCAGTCCAATGGGGAGGTGCTACCATGTGTGCTATTGAGATGTCTGAGTTGCCATCAGTAGCCTTCCCGAAATGCTCTTCTATTAGCTTTCCGTCTGTCGTAGGGACTACGAATGGAGCGGATTGTAAGGTGTATCTTTTCATAGGATTATTTTTTAAACATTTTACTAAGGATTCCAAAAGCGCCTCTAATAAAGGTAGCACTGGTTAGTACTTTTATCACTGTTTTAGTGGTGTCGCTCATGGGTTCCGCTTTTGTTTTGGTAGCGGGCTTTGCAGCTGTAGCTTTGGTTTCTTCGACTTTAACAGCTTCTTGAATCTTTTTATTTAAGATTTCATAAGCGCTTTCTCGATCAATGACTTCGCTGTACTTTTTTACTAGCTTGGAATTGTTGTTGATCGCTGAAATTTCAGCGTCGTCAAGGATGTTCATTCTGCTCATTGGCGCTCTAAGCATCGTTGCGGCAAGTGGGGTTGGGATTCCTTTTTCGTTTAAGACGGTTACTAAAGCTTCTCCAATACCTAGACTTGTTAGTACCTCGTCGGTTTTATAAAATTCGGAAATCGGATAGTTTTCGGCAGTGCTTTTTATCGCTTTTCTATCATTTGCAGTAAACGCCCGAAGCGCATGCTGGATTTTCAATCCCAATTGTGCTAGTATTCCACTCGGAACGTCCATCGGGTTTTGGGTAATGAAATAAATTCCAACACCTTTAGAACGTATCAACTTGACGATACTTTCTATTTGGTCGAGCAACGTCTTACTGGCTTCATTGAATATCAGGTGAGCTTCGTCAATAAAAAGTACCAATTCAGGTCGTCCCGAGTCGCCTTGTTCTGGCATTTGTTGGTAAATTTCAGCAAGCAAGCTCAGCATGAAGGTAGAAAATAGTTTTGGTTTGTCCTGAATGTCCGTCAATCGAAGGATATTAACATACCCTTTACCTTCGTCATCAATACGCATTAAATCACTTACATCAAATGATTTCTCACCAAAGAAAATGTCGCCGCCTTGTTGTTCGAGTTCGATAATTTTTCGCAAAATCGTCCCGGTAGAGGAAGTTGATATTTTGCCGTAATGTTCCGTGATTTCTGCTTTACCTTCATCCGTAATGTAGTTGATGACTTTTTTGAAATCTTTCAAATCCAGTAACGGCATCTTGTTATCGTCACAATACTTAAAGATAATCGATACAATCCCGGATTGCGTATCGTTCAAATCAAGAATCCTTGAGAACAATACAGGGCCAAATTCCGATACCGTAGCACGAAGTCGAACGCCGTTTTGTGGCGATAATGTCAGTAATTCAACGGGAAACTTAGCGGTTGAGTAGGGGAGATTTATTTTTGCATGGCGATCGACAATGAAAGGAAGTGCTTCGCCAGGAGCGGCAATTCCACTAAAATCGCCTTTAATATCCATCATTAAAACCGGAATGCCATGCAAAGATAGCTGTTCGGAAAGAACTTGAATTGTTTTTGTCTTACCCGTTCCAGTAGCACCTGCAATGAGTCCATGTCGGTTTAATGTTTTTAAAGGTATCTTCACATAGGTATCAGGAAGTGTGGAGCCGTCTAACATCGCGCCACCTAAAATAATACTTTCGCCTTTAAAGCTGTATCCGCTATTTATCGTTTCTAGAAAATCTTCTTTTGATTTCATGTTGTATGTAAGTTGAGCTTAAATCGAAGTCTAAAATACGAACAATTTTAAATTATAAAGTAGTTTTTTGCAACTATTCACCAATTTGTAAGCCAATAGATGTAAATTTAATGTTATTTTTAAAACGTAGGACAATAATTTTATGGCGTTTTGAGTTCTAAGTAATGCAGAAGATTTGTTTGTGTATTTAGCAGTCTATTACTTAAAAATATGTGATGCAAGTCTGATTTCAGGTCGTATCCTCAATAAATTTAACCAATAACTGAAAATTTATTACAATTGAAACATTTCGAAAAGGAGCTTACATTTCAGAAATTAATGTTAATAATGAATAAAATGAGATATTTTATTTTTTTATATGGTCTAAAAATATAAATTTGTCGTTCTGTTAAAATAATTAAATAAAAAATGCTGTTTTAAAATGCAGCGATTACATTTAAAAAACTAAAAATTAAAAAAAATGGCAAACGCATCAAATGCTAGTGTAGCGAAGAAAGAAAGTGGTTCAACTGGCGGAAATTTATTCGCAGGAATTGCAATTGTAGCATGTATTGGAATTGGAATTCTAATCTGGAGATACATAATGGGTGCTCCAGGAAATTTTGAAGGTGGAGACAATTCGGGTCACCCGCTTCCAGGAAATTATATGGGAATGGTTTACAAAGGAGGAAAAATCGTACCAGTTTTGATCGGATTATTGGTAATGGTAGTTGTGTTTTCTATTGAGCGTTTCTTCGTGATCTCTAAAGCAGGTGGAACTGGAAACTTAGATAAATTCATGAAAGATGTTCAAGCTAATATCGTAGCTGGAAATATTGAAGGAGCTATTGCTGACTGCGACAAACAAAAAGGTTCTGTAGCAAATGCAATTAAAGCAGCTTTAATTAAATATAACGAAGTTAAACGTGAAGGTTTTGATAGTGAAGCTGCGGCAGAAACGATTCAGAAAGAAATTGAAGAGGCTACTTCTCTTGAAATGCCAATGTTGGAGAAAAACATGACTGTTATCTCTACATTAGTATCTTTAGGAACATTAGCAGGTCTTTTAGGAACGGTTGCGGGTATGATTACTGCATTTGGTGCATTGGCAACTTCTGGAGCTCCAGATCAGGCTGCATTGGCAAATGGTATTTCTGAAGCCTTGATTAACACGGCAACAGGTATTGCAACTTCTGCATTAGCAATTATTTCTTATAATTTCTTTACGTCTAAAATTGATACTTTAACTTACTCAATTGACGAAGCGGCTTCTACTATCGTAGGAACTTACAGACGTTCAAGAGGAAGTTTAAGAGGTTAATTCAAAACAATAATAAATATAATTACCTGGTCAATTCTTTGCAATTGACCAGGTATTAAAAAAATAATATGGCGAAAGTTAAAATGTCCAAAAAAGCTACCGCGGTTGATATGACTGCGATGTGTGATGTTGCCTTTCTTTTGTTGACGTTTTTTATCTTAACTGCAACCGCAAAGCAACCGGAAATTGTTCCAGTTGAAACGCCTGCATCTACAGTGCAAGTGAAATTGCCGGATACAGACCTTGCGATCATTACAATTGCAGGAAGTGGTAAAGTATTCTTTGGTGTGAAAGCAGCTGATGTAAGAATTAAAACGTTGGAATTGATAAGCGAAGAGTATAATCTTACTTTTAGTGACGAAGAGAAAAAACGATTCAGTTTAATGGAAGAATTCGGAGTTCCGGTAAACCAATTAAATGGATTGATAAAATTATCTTCTGCTGATCGAAATAAAGAGGGTGTACAAAATGGAATTCCTCATGATTCAACGGATAATCAATTGACATCATGGGTAAAAGCAGCACGTAACGCAAATGCGGAAGTGAATGAGCAGCAGCTGAATTTTGCGATCAAAGGTGATGCAAAAGAACAGTATCCAGAAATTAAGAAAATAATTGATATTCTTCAAGATCAAAAAGTAAACAAATTTAATTTGGTTACTGGTTTGAGAGGAGAATAGTTAAAACAAGATAAAAAATGGCTCAATTAGATACTGGCGGAGGTAAACAAGCAAAGGGCGGAAAAGTTAGAAGCAAGAAGCAAAATTCTAGTGTCGATTTAACAGCGATGGTGGATTTAGCATTCCTTTTGATTACGTTCTTTATGTTGACGACTTCGTTATCAAAACCACAGTCGATGGATTTGGCAATGCCAGATAAAGGTGATAAAGACAAGCCGGAGGAAGATATTCTAATCTCTGAAGAGCGTACATTAAACCTTATTTTAGGTCCAGACAATAAATTACAGTATTACATGGGTCAATTGGCTAGTCCAAAAGAAGGGCCTAAAGTAATTACTTACGAAAAAGAAAGTCTTCGAAAGTTAATCTTGGAGAAAATTCAGTCTGTACCAATGGCTACAAGAACTACAGCTAAACCAAATGGTGAACCTTTAATTGTTTTGATCAAAGCAAGTGAAGAATCCACTTATATGAATTTAGTTGACGTCTTAGATGAAATGGCCATAGCGAAAGTAAAAGTATATGCGATCGTGGATATTACAAAAGAAGATAATCAATTGTTTGGAGAGTAGTTTTAGTCTTTAAATTTTAAAAAAAATATAGTATGAAACTAGATATATACAAACAGAAATGGATTGACATGGTGTTTGAAGGTCGTAATAAAGACTATGGAGCCTATGTTTTAAGGAAAGAAAATCCTAAAATGACACTTTTAGCTTTGCTAATTGGTAGCGCTGTGTTCGCAGGTTTATTAGCTATACCGCTGATTAACTGGAGTTCAAGTGACGACGATGAGCAAGAGCAAGTGACTATGGTGGATATGGCTAAAGTAACATTGCCTCCTCCAGTTGAAGAGGTGAAACCATTGTTACCACCACCACCACCACCACCTCCTGCACCTAAAGTTGACGAAGTTAAATTTGTTAAGCCGAAAGTGGTTGAAAAAGAGAAAGTAGTTGAAGAAATCAGAACTATTGAGGAACTGAAAGACAAAAATGTAGGTGCAAAAGACATTAAAGGTCGTGATGATGGAAAAATCGTTATTGATATTCCAGCGGGTGAAGGTGAAAAGGATGTAAAAATTGTTGAAGACAACACAGTATACCAAGCGGTAGAAGTGAAGCCTGATTTTCCAGGTGGTATTCAAAAATTTTATGAATTCGTAGGTAAAAATTATCAAGCTCCTGAAGAGGATGTAAGAGGTAAAGTTTACGTTTCTTTCGTTGTTGAAAAAGACGGATCATTAACTGATATCAAAGTACAACGTGACATAGGTTACGGTACAGGAGCAGAAGCGATTCGTGTGATCAAAAAATCACCAAGGTGGAAACCAGGTATTCAGAATGGTCGTCCAGTGCGTGTTTTATTTTCATTACCAATTAACATTGTAGGAGGATAATCTTCATGACAGACGATAATAATACAAATAAGAGAGTTCAGAAATCGCCTAAAGTGCGATTTTTGCTCGTTTTAGGAATAGTGTTTTTCCTGATTTATTTTGCACTTGGCATATTCATCATATTTTGGAAAGACTTTCCTCTTCAGTTAACCACAACGTATAGGATTGCATTTGGAGTATTACTCATTGTATATTCTTTTTTTCGATTCGTACGTCTAATTCAAAATTATAAAGAATGAGAAAGCAACTAGTTCCTTCGTATCTTAAAATAATTGCCATGCTGATTGTAACCTTTATTTTTGTCTTTGCGTGCAAAGATAAAATGGATGCGGACCAGAATGAACAAACTATTTTAACTGGTGAAATTGATGTTTATGTAGATAAGACCATACAGTCGATGGTACAAGGACAAGTAGATGTTTTTGAAAATCAATATAAAGCAAAAATCAACCTCACTGCAAAATCCGAGTCGGAAATCGTAAATGATTTGTTGGCTGGGAAAACAACTATGGCTGTATTGACCCGCAGGTTAACGCAAGAAGAAGAGAACTACTTTCACAATAAAAAAGTAATTCCTCGAGTTTCGCATTTTGCATCAGATGCAGTGGTTTTTATTCGTAGTAAAGCTAGTAATGATACATTATTAGATTTAGACGAAGTGTATAATTTGCTTCAGCAAAAATCTTCCACCGTAAAAAGTCTAGTTTTTGAGGATCCAAATTCTAGTGTTGTCACGTACATGAATCGCTGGGCAAAGGTAAAAAATGGAACGAAGGAGAATGTATATTCTTTAAAATCGACGAAAGAAGTTTTTGATTTTATAGTGGCAAATCCTGATGCAATTGGGGTTGTAGGCTTAGATGCAATTACAGAACCTTACCCAGAATGGGAAAAATTAGTTGCTGACATTAATGTATTGGCAGTTAAAGATGTTAAAACGGCAACTAATAATAAAGTGTATCATTTTCCCAACCAAGCCAGTCTAGGTAAGGGTTTGTATCCTTTAAAAAGGAGCATCTATGTGTTAAATTATCAAGGATTCGCTGGTTTAGGTACGGGTTTTGCTTCGTTCCTAGTAGGAGATATTGGCCAACGAATTGTTTTAAAATCAGATTTACTACCGATAACCATTCCAGAACGAAATATTATAACAAGAAAAGATTTAAACAAAAAATAAGAACTATGAACAAATTAAAAGTATTTAGCGTTGCATTTTTAGCAGTTGGAGCACAATCTTTTGCTCAAGATTTGGGTCAAGCCCAAACGGCCATTGACGCTGAAAAATTTCAAGATGCGAAATTAATTTTAAAAGGTCTGACTGTTTCAGATTCGGATCAAGGAAAAAATTTCTTTATCCTAGGGAATTTATACTTGACTCAAAAAGTACAAGATTCTGCTCAGCTTTATTTCCAAAAAGGACTTCTTGCTAAAAAGAATGCAAACTTCAATAATATTGGTTTAGGCCAAATTGCTTTAGACAATAATAATGCTGCTAAAGCAAATGAGAATTTTAATAAAGCGCAAGCTGACATGAGACGTAAGGACTTTGAAGAGTTTCTTTATATCGGTCGTGCTTACTTGAACGCAGAGACTCCAAATTATAAATCTGCTTTACTTTTCTTAAATAAAGCGAAAGCAATTCAGTCTACTGATGCTCAAGTGCTATTATCATTAGGAGATGCATATTACGGAGATGGTAACGTTAACGAAGCCTATTCTGCCTATAGAAATGCGTACGACGCTGACAAATCGGTTTTGAGAGCAAAACTGCAGTTGGGTGTAATTACTAAAGGTTCAAAAGCATTTCAAGAGGCAAAAAGTGCATTTGAAAATATTTTAACCATCAATCCTAATTATGGTCCAGCTTACAGAGAATTAGCTGAAACGTATTATGTTTGGTCTTTGAATGATAAAGAAAATTATGCAGCTTATAACAAGCAAGCGATTGAATATTATGAGAAGTACATGACAATGACGGACTACTCTTTGGATTCAAGAATGCGTCATGCTGATTTCTTGATTTTAACTAAAGACTATGCAGCTTTGGAAGCAGAAGCAAATGAAATGAAAAAGTTGGATAAAGTAAATCCTCGTATTTTACGTTATTTAGGTTATTCTGCTTACGAAAACGGAAAAGATGATGATGCAATTAAAGCATTGAACGACTTCCTTGCTACTCCTAATGTGAAATCAATAGGTCGTGACTACCTTTATTTAGGTATGGCAAAAACTAGAAAATCTTTAACAACTACTAAAGATGCAGAAGGGAATGACACTTACGCAATTGAAGCAGTTTCGTTTGATAGTGGTGTAGCTGACATGTTGAAAGGTGTTCAGATGGATCCAGCAATGGCCAATGAGTTAAATGATATTGGTAAGAAATTCTTTGACATTAAATTATACAACAATGCTGCTGCAATCTATGAAGTTGCAACGTCTAATCCAAATTCACAAAACTTCTTGTATGATAATTTCTACTTGGGTTATGCATTGTACTTTGGTAACGTAAATTTACCACAAGGAGAGAAAATCAATCCAATCGTTGTTGAAAAAGCATCTAAAGCATTTGACAATGTAATTGCAGTTTCTCCTACAACGCAAGACGCTTACATTTACAAAGCACGTGTAAATAGTTTGTTAGAAACTAATGCAGAAGCACAAGCTAAGATGGTTGCGAACTACGAAGAGTTTATCAAAGTGGTAACTGAAAAAGGGATTGAAGAGGTAAACAAACCTGCAAATAAATCTAAATTTGTAGAAGCTTATACAAACATTGGAACCTTTTACGCAACCTCTGACAAGGTGAAAGCGAAGGATGCATTCCAAAAAGCTTTAGTTATTGAGCCTACAAATGAAGTGGCACAAGCACGATTGAAAGCACTTTAATAAGCAGTTTTCACAATGTATTGAAACCGATATCAGTAATGATATCGGTTTTTTTGTGTGCTTTAGATTTTATCTAAAGTTTATGTATGCTTTCAAAAATATAATTCACTATCACAATCAACTTCAACTATTGTAAGTTGAACTAGCGTTATGAATGACTGGATTGCTGTAGTGCTCTTTGTAAGTTTAATTGCAATGCCCTTTTGAGTATCATTTTGAACATGAACAAATCTAATGAATACACGGTCCTTAAAGTTGTCCTTGAAATTGCCATTGAAATTGGTATTACCATTACCATTCCCTACCTTTGCCCCCTTATTAAAAACAAAATGTTAGCAAAAGAGATACAGGTTGCCGTTGAAAAAGGAGCGATGTTACCATTGATGGAAGAATTTTACACCATTCAAGGTGAAGGCTATCATACCGGCACCGCAGCTTATTTTATTAGAATTGGTGGTTGTGACGTAGGTTGCCATTGGTGCGATGTTAAAGAAAGTTGGAATGCAGAATTGCATCCACCAACAAATGTTGATACGATCGTTGACAATGCATCTAAATATTCTGAAACGGTGGTGGTAACAGGTGGTGAGCCATTAACTTGGGACATGACTTTGCTTACGCAAAAATTGAAAGAAAAGAATAGAAAAGTCCACATAGAAACTTCTGGAGCTTACGAACTTTCGGGCAAATGGGATTGGATCTGTTTGTCTCCAAAGAAAAATAAATTACCTACCGAAACTGTTTATGCTGAAGCACATGAATTAAAAGTAATCATATTTAATAAACATGATTTTATATTTGCCGAAGAGCAAGCGGCTAAGGTAAATGGAAATGCCATTTTATTTTTACAGCCAGAATGGAGCAAGAAAGACGAAATGACGCCTTTGATTGTGGATTATGTAATGAATAATCCAAAATGGCGCGTTTCATTACAGACGCATAAATTTTTGAATATTCCATAAATTAGTTTTAAATTTGAGTTCAACTAATACGTGAACTCTATGAAAAAATTAATAATTACAGCGGCATTCTTTTTTGTAGCTCATTTTGTAATGGCACAAGATGCTTTTAAAGCAGACGTTCTTAAAGTTATTCAACAGTCTGGAGCTGCGGCACCCATGCAGATGGCAAAACAGCAAATAATGGAAAACATTCCGTTAGCTAAAAGAGCAGATTTTGGAAAAGAATTTGATGCAACATTACCTTCTTTGTACGATGAAATTGCAAAAATTTACATGGAAACGTATACGCACGAAGACGTGAAACAGATGATTAAATTTTACGATTCGCCAGTAGGGAAGAAGATTGCAAGTTCAACAGGTGCCATTACTGCAAAATCGCAAGTTGCTGGTCAAGAATGGGGAGCTGAATTGCAAGGAATCATGATGAAATATTTAGAAGAGTAGAAAAAATTAAATCTAGAAACCCAAACTATACGTTTGGGTTTTTTTATAAATATTAAATAATGAGAGAGCAATTTTTACTCAATCCTGAATATACCCATCTTAATCACGGTTCTTTTGGAGCAACGCCTAGAGCGATTTTAGAAAACTACCAAAGTTTTCAGTTGGAAATGGAGCGAGATCCGGTTTATTTTGTTCAAAAGAAGTTTGGTCAGCACTTAGCGAAAGCTAAAGATGCTTTGTCCTCTTTTATACATTGTGAGGCAAAGGACTTTTTCTTTACCGCTAATCCAACGGTTGCGATCAATACGGTAATGCGAAGTCTGAACTTAAAGGTAGGTGATGAAATTTTATCCACCAATCAGGAATACGGTGCAATGGATCGAACTTGGCATTTTTATTGTAAAATGTCGGGAGTAAAGTACATTCGGCAACCTATTTCATTACCTATAACTTCCAAAGAAAAAATTTTAGAGGAATTTTGGAAAGGGTTGACTGCAAATACTAAAATAATATTCTTAAATCATATATCAAGTGCAACTGCGCTTATTTTTCCCGTAAAAGAAATATGTGATAAAGCGCGAGCATTGGGAATTACAACAATTATAGATGGAGCACACGTTCCAGGCCACATTGATTTAGATATCACCGAAATGAATCCTGATTATTACACAGGAACATTGCATAAATGGATGTTGGCTCCAAAAGGTGCTTCGTTCTTATATGTTCGGAACGAATTGCAGCACCAACTTGAACCATTAATAGTCAGTTGGGGGTATGAAAGCTTGATGCCTGGCGAAAGTCAGTTTCTGGATTACCACGAGTACCAAGGAACAAATGACAATTCGGCGTTTCTATGCACGCCAGCTGTTATTGATTTTCTACAAAAGAACCATTGGAAAGAACAATCAGCACTTGCGAAAGCATTAGTTTTAGAAAATTATCCTCGTTTTTGCAAGTTGTTAGGATCGCAAGAAATAGCGCCACTAACTAATGAATTCTTTGGTCAAATGGCAAGTGTTCCGGTGCAGACTAAAAATCCGCAAGCATTAAAAGATTTATTATATGATAAGTATAAAATTCAAGTTCCCATAATGGTCTTGAACGAAAATGTATACTTAAGATATTCTATAAATGCCTACAATTCTCAAGCAGATTTGGATATTTTATTTCAAGCTTTAGAAAATATACTTCAAACAACCAACTTGATTCAAATATAATTAAGCAAGTGTCAAGCGTGCTAAATAATCATAATGTTCGCCTTCGCTAATGAGTTCACAATTAAAACCATTTGCGAATGCTGCATTTTGAAGTGTATTGTAATCCAAGTACAACCAAGGAAAAGGACGTTCTGTTTCGCCTTTATATTGCACGGTAAACGTAAGTTCTCCATAATACGTATTTCCTGGAATCCAAGCGCCACCGTCCTCGTCTTCATCAAACATGTAAATTAAATCGGAACTATCAATCAAAATTTGTCCATCTGCATTCAAAAGCGTTTTCAATTTGTCAAGATAAACAGCCGTCTTAGACAAGGTTTCAAAAATCCCAGTGCCATTCATCAATAGTAAGATGGTGTCAAATTTCTCTGTAGTATTAAATTGCAAAATATCAATAGCAATAGCGTTTTGAATACCTCGCAACTGGCACGTTTTAATCGCATTTTCAGAAATATCTATCGCGGTTACAGCTAAATTTCTGTCATTTTGTAGCGATAGAGCGTGACTTCCAGCACCACTTCCCACATCTAATACTTTTCCGTACGCCAATTGCAACGCCTTTTGTTCAAGTTTGGGCATCAAATCATACGATCTAAAGAGGTATTCGACGTCCATTTCATCTTCCTCAGATATTGATGTAGCGGTAATCAAAGACTCTGGAGCATTTTGAGTTTGATAATCGAGAATAGCTTTGCCAAATAAATCTAACATTTACAGATACTTTAAGGGTTATGTTCGGAAGTTGCTTAGCTTTGCATTTCAAAAATATAGAATTGAAACCACCTTTAAACGAACTCGGAAAATTAGCCAAAGATAAGCATAACGAAAACAAAAAGTATTTCGATAAGCTCAAAAAGAAAGCGCCTAAAAATTTAGATTATGTCATGCAAGATTTGCACGAAGCTGAATTTAAAAAAACCGATTGTCTTAAGTGTGCTAATTGTTGTAAAACTACGGGACCACTTTTTACTTCAGCAGATATTGAGCGTGTTTCCAAACATTTTCGTCAAAAGCCTCAACAATTTATTGATCAACATTTGCGTATTGATGAAGATAAGGATTATGTCTTGAAAACTGTGCCTTGTACATTTCTAGATGCAGAAAACTACTGTATGATTTACGATGTTCGACCGAAAGCGTGTAGAGAGTTTCCGCATACAGACCGAAAGAAGTTTCAACAAATCAGTAATTTGACGTTGAAAAATGTGGAAATTTGTCCCGCTGCTTTTAATATAGTAGAGGAAATGAAAAAGAGAATGCAATTATAATTCTTCCACACACTGTACTGGATTTAAAAATTATATTTCAAAAACATTACTTAATTTTAATATCATTCGTTAGATACGATGCGATGACTTATTATATTAATTCTATAGAACAAAAAAAACCCTGACTATTCAGGGTTTTATACTTTTAAACAAACAAATCTTCTTCAGAAAATTCTAAGAAATCTACATTTTTACTTCTAACGTTATAAATAAATTCATTGATGCGGCCTTCGATGTATTCAATCGCTTTTGCAATCCAAAGACGTGCTTGATCAAATAATTCGATTCCTTTTTGGATGTATTGGTTCATAAATTCAACAAGCTTTCGGAGTTCATCCATCAAGCTAAAAATCACTTCTGAGTATTTCATGGTTTGAGGTTTATTGGTTTTGAAATTTTTCTCTAAAGTAATAAATTCGCTTTAATAAATTTCCCACTAAAATTATAAAATTCACATCTTACTGTAAATATTAAGTAGTTCAAAACGTATTGTTTGAGGTAGATTGCCTTTTGATGTTAATTTCTATGAATCAGTTCCTATTGTTTTTCAGACTTTAAGGATATAATAAATAGTCGGATCGCATTTTTTTAAACGCATCCAAATCTTCTTGCCAACTCGCACGAATGGTTTCTTCTGAAAAACCTGCTTCAATTTGATTTTGCAATACCAATCCTCCAGCGAGTTTCGTAAAAAATGAATTAAAAAACTTACTTTGGTCCCTCGACTCATTATACGCTTTCAATAACCATTTTAATTCCAATCGATCCACTTTTTCAACTTGTGTTAAATCTTCGCCGTAACAAATCAGCCCATTGTACAAAGGATTTTTCGCTCCTAAATTGGGTTGCGGAGTAAAACTAAAGTCAGTTTTAGGTAAGTTCGGCGAACCGTAAATCTGGAATTGGGTAGAAGTACCACGTCCCATACTGATATTTGTACCTTCAAATAAGCACAAACTCGCATATAAATTAATAGATTGTGCGTTAGGTAAATTCGGCGATGGGTTTATGGGTAAATCATACGGCATCGTTCTGCGGTAACTTTCGCAAGGAATAATACTCAAGTTGCATTGCACTGCATCTTTCAACCAACCTTGGCCATTTATCATCAAAGCATATTCGCCGATGGTCATTCCGTGTAAAACCGGAATCGGATGCATGCCTACAAAACTGGAAAATTCGGGATTTAAAGTGGGTCCGTCCACAATTCCACCGTTTGGATTGGGTCGGTCCAGCAGTACCAAAGCAATGTTATTTTCAGCACACGCTTCCATTACATAATGAAGGTGCGAAATATACGTATAGAAACGGGCACCTACATCTTGCAAATCAAAAATCAACACATCAATTCCTTTCAATTGTTCAGGCGATGGCTTTTTATTATTTCCATATAAAGAGAGAATTGGCAATCCTGTTTTAGCATCTTTACTGTCGTCTACCAATTCTCCAGCATCTGCAGTACCTCGAAAACCATGCTCGGGTGCAAAGATTTTTACTAAATTTAGGGGTGTTTTCTCTGTAATATAATCCACTAAATGAACGGTGCGTACTTGCAATTTTTGGCTGTTTAATGCACCATCATTTCCAGTTTTAACAAAAGACTCATAAGTCACTAAACCGGTCTGATTGGTTACAATTCCAACTCTTTTATCTTGGAACAATTCAAAATGATCGTGTAAATTATCAGCACCTGTCATAAATTTGATTGCCTTCACTTTTGGCTTCACAGCAACACGATTGGGTTTTGAAAACTTTGTGGCAGTCACCGTTTTGCAAGAGCCTAAAAGCAGTAAAAGTGTAATGATGTGCAAAGGACGAAAGAGGGAAAATCTATTTTTCATGGCAATTTGTAAATGTGAAAAAACAGCATTCATAAGCAAAACAATATAATTATAAGGATAAGATAGAGCGTTATTAATGCGAATGAAGTATTTTTGATGAAAATTAAAACGTTTGAATTTAGAATATTTTATCGCAAAAAGACTCATTACGGCTAAAAACCATAAAAGTAGTATTTCTGGACCAATTATAAAAATTGCAGTCTCGGCAATTGCCATTGGAATTATTATGATGCTGGTTTCTGTTGCCACAGGAATCGGTTTAAAGAAAGAGATTCGCAATAAGATTTCGGCATTCAACGGTCATGTTATTGTTTCTAATTACGATAGCAATCAGTCTGAAGAAACGTTGTCGCCCATTTCTATACATCAAGATTTCTATCCAAAATTTACTGCGGTTCCTGAAGTAACGCACATTCAGGCCATTGCTACGAAAACTGGAATTATTAGAACACAAAACACTTTTGAAGGGACTGTACTCAAAGGTGTTGGAAAAGATTACGATTGGAAAAGTATTAACGGATATATTCTTGAAGGTAAATTACCCAATGTCGATTCAAATTTGAATGACGAAATCATTATTTCTAAATTTCTTGCAAACCGACTTCATCTTAAATTAGGAGATAAGTTTGTTACGTTCTTTTTGAAAAATGAAGTTAATAAATACCCCAACCGAAGAAATTTTGAAATCGTAGGTATTTTTGATTCTGGTTTTCAAGAATTTGATGCCAATTATATTATTGGAGACATCCGACACATTCAGCGAATGAACAAGTGGGAAAAGGATGAAGTAGGAGCGTTTGAAATTTTTGTAAATGATTTTGACCAAATTGAAACTCTTGGGGCAAAAATATATAGAAGTACGTTTAACAAGCAAAATCAAGCCAAACCATTTGATTCTAAAACGATTGTAGAGAAATACTACTTCATTTTTGAATGGCTAAAAATGTTTGACATCAATATTCAAATTATCCTTATCGTAATGATTTTTGTTGCTACAATCAATATGGTGGTTGCTTTATTAGTGCTCATTCTGGAACGCACACAAATGATTGGAATTTTAAAAGCATTGGGAGGAAACAACTGGAGCATCCGAAAAATATTCTTGTACAACGCGCTTTACCTTATTGGGAAAGGACTTTTTTGGGGAAATGCAATTGGAATAGGGATTTTGCTGCTTCAAAAACATTTCGGGATTGTAAAACTCAACCCCGAAAATTATTATGTCAATCAAGCACCTGTATATATAGGTATAGAAAATATTATTTTAATTAATCTACTTACCGTTGTAATCTGCTTTTTAATCCTCTTGATTCCATCGTACATCATCACTAAAATTTCTCCGATAAAAGCGATACGGTACAACTAGAGAAATGTATTAGCAATGTCAATTACGAAGTATTTCATACAATGTCCTTCTATCAACGTCACTACAAATTCAATCCGTTGCTCATAACCTACAAACTAGAACCCACAACATTCTCCTCCACAAATTTCAAAAATACGTCTTTGTGTTTTTTCAAGTCCATATTTCCGGATAGCGAAGCACGAACTATATAATCCTTGTCGCCTTCCTTGGTCGTTCCTTGTGTGGAAGTGGCAGGGATAGTCCAATAACATCCTTTTAGTTGGCCGTAACTCACGCAAAATTTACTTTCGTTAGGAATCTCGGTAATCATCATGTGAATTAATTTTAAGTTTAATTCTCTTTTGTGAGCTTCCTTTTCTGCATCTGTATTTCCTTTAGTTGGAAGATCTAATGAAAAAACTGAAGGAGTAAACCCTTGTTCGGCCAATTCCTCGGAAACAAAATTAATTTTAGCGTCAGGCAAAACTTCGTGAATGTAGTTTACAAATTCGCGTGTGTTTTTGTAAGCATCAATAATCCGCTGGTTCATTGATGGCAATTGTTTTGCTAAAATAGCATATTGCAGTGCAGTTGCCTCATTGTCGCAAAGTGCCAGATGCAATTCAATTTTTTCCATTAAAGCATTTGTTTCAAGATTTCCTACGCAATATCCCGCAGTACATTGACCGCCACTTGGAAATTTAGAGCCACTTGCAAAAGAAATGGTCCGTACTTTTGAAAGAATTTCACCTTCGCCTAAAAAGTGAACGTTTGGACAAAACGTCTGATCCAAGATAAATACAGGATTTATCGCTGTATTTTCTTCGGGTGTTTTTCTGACTTTCGTCAAAACCGCTTGCAAGTCCATAAGGTTGGGTACTTCAACTCTTGGATTCGTTGGAATTTCGGCAATGATATACGGTACAGCATCTTCTTTGGCAATTTGAACGAGAACATTTTCAATACTTTGAACCATATCGTTATCACCATCCACCAATAAATCTACGATGTCCACATTTTCCAGACAGGCAGCTACACGTCTCGCTTGGTCATTAGTTCCTCCATAACAATTGGGCGGAACGATAATCTTAATTCTTTTCCCTCCGTGATTTTCAGAAGCATCGTGTATCAATCCCATCATTATAGCATATTGGATGGACAAACCACTTGAAGCTACAAGCGCTTTAGAAGGACTTCCCGTAATTTCCATAATAGAATTCAAAACGGATTTTTTATCGTTTTCAACATTTGAATTTGTAGGCTCAATAGTCGTTTGTGAAACTAAATTTTGTAAAGCAAGCAAACAATCAGAAGGTGTCATAGCAACGGTTTCTCTTCTTCGCACATGCTGGATGTCTGAAATGTAAGATTCATTTTTCTTCCCGTTCACAATTAGAACACTTCCTAAAGTGCCGTGCAAACTCACAAGAAAGTCGATTCCCTTTAAATCTATAATGTGAGAGAAATCTTTATCTTCGGAAATATAAACGATACTTCCATCAAATTCAGGGATTGATGCTCCAGCATTCAATTGTTCCAATTCAAAATTGTAGCCGTAAATATTCTTAACAATTTCGGCATCAAATGATTTTGGCAACGCAGTCGTATATATTATTTTCGTCTTCTTATTGTCTAATAAATTTTTGCGCAATACTGCCAAAACAGGAACGCTTTGCGAAGAAAAACTAATAACACTTTCAGAATTCAACTGATGTAATGTACCAATAGTCCATTCCAAAACACAAGACAATGGATGACCAAGCCTGATGTAATCATAAGCCGTAGGCAAATTTTCTAAAGCAGCATTTGTAGCTTTATTCTTATTGAATAATTCTTCAAACTGCGTAAGAAATTGCGTTTTAGCCAATTCTTCATTATAAATATCCAGTCGGTGCGTGGTTGTTTCCAACCAACCTGATGGACTGTTTTTTAGTACTTCTTCTATATAGTGTAACACTGTAGCGTTGCTCATAATTGTATTTTAAATAAGAGTTCAAATTTACGCTAATTAGATTTATTTAAAAAACGCAGCCTCTTCTTTTGTGAAAATCTTGATGTTGTAAATCAATTCTCCCATCTTTCCATCTCATACTTTCCATCTCCCACCCTTTAAGGAACAAATTATAATTTTATATTAAAAAAAAGCACCATCTAAAATTACATTCCTATATTTGCATCAAATAAAGATCATGAACATTTTTTTAAACAATACTTGGTGGTGGGGAAAATTTACGTCAAACGTCGTGAAGTAAGCTCCTATAGTATTATTTGAAACTCAATATACAGAAAGGCTTGTCAGAACGACAAGCCTTTTTTTTGTTTCCCTAATTAATTTAAAATCAAAAATATCCGTTGTGAAAAATTTTATTCTAAATACAAAATACAAGCTGATTCTCGCTGATACAATAACGCCAGTGAGTATTTATTTAAAGATCCGAGATAAATTCCCGAACAGCATTTTACTGGAAAGTAGCGATTACCGGGGGAACGACAATAGTTTCTCTTACATCTGTTGTAATCCCATTGCTTCACTAAAAATCGAAAACGAAAAGTGCACTACTTCCTACCCAGACGGAACGAGTGAAGTAGTGCTAATTGATAAAAAGGTAAATGTTGCCCAATTAATTCAGCAGTTCTCATCGCAATTCAAGACCGATAATAATGATTTTAAATTCATTACCAACGGATTATTTGGCTACATTTCTTACGATGCTGTCCGTTATTTTGAGAAAGTGCATATTGCTAAAAAAGACGAAAGCACATCAATACCTGAAGTGCAATACCACGTTTATCAAAACATCATTGCCATCAATCACTTTAAAAATGAGGCTTATATTTTTTGCCACAGCGTAGATGGAACAGATAACACGGCAGAAATTGAACAACTTTTGCAGTCGCGCAATATTGCTACGTATAAATTTAAAAAAGAAGGAGAAGGATTTTCAAACCTAACAGATGAAGATTTTAAAGAAAATGTTGCTTTGGCAAAAAAGCATTGCCAAAGAGGCGATGTGTTTCAATTGGTGTTGTCAAGACGTTTTACACAACCGTTTAAAGGTGACGAATTTAATGTGTATAGAGCTTTGCGAAGCATTAATCCTTCGCCCTACTTGTTCTTCTTTGACTATGGAGATTTTAAAATTTTTGGGTCTTCGCCCGAAGCACAACTTATTGTAAAAGACAGGAAAGCAGAAATTCATCCCATTGCGGGAACGTTCAAACGAACAGGTGATGACGAACAAGATGCGATTTTGGCAAAAAAATTAGCTAAAGATGAAAAGGAAAACAGCGAACACATCATGCTGGTCGATTTAGCCCGAAATGATTTGAGCAGAAATGGAAGTCAAGTGGAAATTGAAAAATACCGAGAAGTACAGTTTTTCTCACACGTGATTCACCTGGTTTCCAAGGTAACCGCTCGTCTGCACGATAAAGCAACCACCATGCAAGTGGTAGCTGATACTTTTCCAGCAGGAACGTTAAGTGGCGCGCCAAAACACAGGGCGATGCAACTCATTGAAGACTACGAGAAGACAAACCGAAATTTTTACGGTGGAGCAATTGGTTTTATGGATTTTGAGGGTAATTTTAATCATGCCATTATGATCCGGACTTTTTTAAGCAAAAATCACGAACTGCATTCGCAAGCTGGTGCGGGAATTGTGGCACATTCAGATGAGGAAGCAGAAATGCAAGAAGTGTATAATAAATTACGTGCGTTAAATAAAGCACTTGACGTTGCAGAAAATATATAATTAGAGAAAATTCAAATAGGAAAGGGGCATCATCTAGATTGGGTTGCAAAGACGGATTGCGATATGCCATTTCCATATTCTATTGATAAAAAAATAATATCTACGTATGAAAAAGATAGTAGTCATTGATAATTACGACAGTTTTACCTATAATTTAGTACATTACTTGGAAGCTATGGATGCCGAAGTAACTGTATTGCGAAACGACGAATTTGATTTAGAAGAATTAGAGGATTTTGAGAAAATCATACTTTCTCCAGGACCTGGAATTCCTGACGAAGCAGGTTTGTTAAAAGAAGTCATCCGTAAATATGCCAGTTCCAAAAGCATTTTAGGAGTTTGTTTGGGCCAGCAAGCCATTGGAGAAGTTTTTGGAGGTCAACTCATTAATCTAGATGAAGTGTTTCACGGCGTGGCAACTAAAATTAAAATCACAGTGGATGATGAAGTTTTATTTCAAGGTTTGCCAAATGAATTTGAAGTTGGAAGATATCATTCTTGGGTAGTTCAATCGCCGCTTCCTGCCGATTTAGAAATTACCGCTGTGGATGAGCAAGACCAAATTATGGCTTTGAGACATAAAAATTTTGATGTTCGTGCGGTTCAGTTTCACCCGGAAAGCATTTTAACACCGAATGGAAAACAGATATTGGCAAATTGGTTAAACAGTTAGAATAAGAAAAACCAAATTACACCACAGATTACATGATTTTCACAGATTAATCTTTCTTATCTTTTTAATCTGTGGCAAAAAAATAATATACAGAAAAACACGAATGAAAACAATCCTAAACCGACTTATAAATCACGAAATGCTTACCAAAGAAGAAGCACGTGAAGTCCTGATACACATTTCACACGGAAGCTATAACGAAAGTCAGATCGCCTCTTTTTTAACAGTGTTCATGATGCGAAGCATTACGATTGATGAACTGCAAGGATTTAGAGAAGCCTTATTGGAAATGTGTATTCGGGTGGACCTTTCTTCACACAATACCATTGATTTATGTGGAACAGGTGGCGATGGGAAAAACACGTTCAATATATCTACTTTGGCGTCCTTCGTCACCGCTGGTGCCGGAGTAAAAGTGGCTAAACATGGAAATTACGGCGTCTCATCCATTTCGGGTTCTAGTAATGTGATGGAAAACTTGGGAATCAAATTCACAACCGATGCGGATTACCTCAATAAATGCATGGATCAAGCGGGAATTGCGATTTTGCATGCACCACTTTTTCACCCTGCGATGAAAAACGTAGGAAAAATCAGAAAAGATCTTGCCGTAAAAACATTTTTCAATATGTTGGGACCAATGGTCAATCCGTCGTTTCCACAAAATCAACTGGTGGGTGTTTTTAATTTGGAACTCGCTCGTATGTATGCGTATCTGTACCAAAACACGGATACCAATTTTAGTATTCTACATTCTTTAGATGGATATGACGAAATTGCTTTAACAGGTCCGACTAAAATCATCAAAAATCACAAAGAAGGAATGTTCAATCCATCCGATTTTGGACTTTCGGTTATTTCGAGCAAAGAAATTGAAGGAGGAGAAACGGTTGAAGATTCCGCACAATTATTTCTGAACATCATTGAAGGAAAAGGAACTCAAGCGCAGAATAATGTAGTGTGTGCCAATGCAGCAATGGCCATTTCTACGGTTACCAATTGCACGGGACTAGAAGGTTTTGAAAAAGCAAAGGAAAGCCTCCTTTCGGGAAATGCGAAAAAAGCATTGCATACGTTACAAGAATTAAGTCGATAAAATAAACCGGTATTATGACCATTTTAGATAAAATTATAGCAGATAAACGAAAAGAAGTAGCGCTTAAAAAGTCGGTAATTCCAGTGTCACAATTGGAAGCATCCGTATTTTTTGATAGGCAAGTAGCATCTTTAAGTACCAATTTAAGAAACGGAACACGCGGAATTATTGCCGAACACAAACGCCGATCTCCATCTAAATCCATCATCAACAATGATTTTTCAGTTGAAGAAGTCGTAAAAGGATATGATGCCGCGGGAGTTGCAGGAATTTCAGTACTTACGGATACTAAATATTTTGGTGGCTCTTTGGAAGATTTGATTTTAGCACGCGCTTGCACAACTATTCCGTTGTTGCGAAAAGAATTCATCATTGACGAATACCAAATTGTAGAAGCCAAAGCCAGTGGTGCCGATTTGATTTTACTTATTGCTTCGGTTTTGACCCGATCTGAAATTGAACAATTTTCAAAATGTGCCAAAAGTGTAGGATTAGAAGTGCTGCTTGAAATTCATAATCAACAGGAATTGGAAAAATCATTGATGCCCACATTAGATATGATTGGTGTAAACAATCGGAATTTGGCAACTTTTGAAGTGAGTTTAGAAAACAGTAAACAACTTTCAGCACTTATTCCATCCGACTTTGTAAAAATATCCGAAAGTGGAATTACTTCTACAGCAGATATTATTGATTTAGAAAATTATGGTTTCAAAGGATTTTTGGTTGGAGAAAATTTCATGAAAACAGATAATGCTGGAGTTGCAGCGCGTGATTTTATCAACCAATTGCAAAACCGATAACAATGTCAAGTAAAAGTCAACAAGTACAAATTCCCAAAAACCTTGCGGTAAAGATTTGCGGAATGAAAGAAACGGAAAATATTTTGGACATAGCAGCTTTAAATCCAGAATACTTGGGCTTTATTTTTGCAAAAAAATCGCCACGGTATTTTGAAGGAGTCATTCCAGCTTTGCCAGATGCAATTCAAAAAGTGGGTGTCTTTGTGGACGAAACGGTTGAGGTGATTGTGAAACTAGTCAATTTACATCAATTGCAAGCTGTTCAATTGCACGGAAAAGAATCGGTTGAGTTTTGTGAACGTTTAAAGCAGCAGTTGAGTTCTGATGTAAAAGTCATTAAAGTGTTTTCAGTTGGAGCAGCTTTTGACTTTAAAATTTTGGAACCGTTTGAAAAAGTGAGTGATTACTTTTTATTGGATACCAAAGGAAAATTTCCAGGAGGAAACGGAACACAATTTGACTGGAAAATTTTAGAAAAGTACACTTCACAAAAGCCGTTCTTTTTGAGCGGTGGAATAGGAGTGGATGATACAGCAGCCGTTCAGCAATTGCGAAAAATGAATTTGCCTTTGCATGCAATAGATTGCAACAGCAAACTTGAAATTTCGGCTGGAATGAAAAACAAAAAACAATGCGAAGAACTGATAGAAAACTTCGCATTTAAAAATGAACACTAATTATTTTTACAATATAAATACAATATAAAGCTTTGCTTCTTAGCGACTTTGCGAGAAAAAACTAAGAAGAAGAAAATTAAAACAAATTACCATGACTTATCACGTTAATGAAAAAGGATACTACGGCGAATTTGGTGGCGCATACATTCCCGAAATGCTGTATCCAAATGTAGAAGAATTGCGTCAAAACTATTTAAAGATTACAGCCGAACCGGATTTTCAGGCAGAATTTGACGCTCTGTTAAAGGAATATGTGGGCCGTCCAACGCCTTTGTATTTTGCCAAAAACCTGTCGGAAAGGTACAATGCAAAGATTTATTTAAAACGAGAAGATTTGTGCCACACCGGTGCGCATAAAATCAACAATACAATTGGACAAATTTTGTTAGCCAAACGTTTGGGCAAGACCCGAATTATTGCAGAAACGGGAGCGGGTCAGCACGGTGTGGCTACGGCAACGGTTTGTGCTTTAATGGGCTTGGAGTGCATTGTTTTTATGGGAGAAGTGGATATTAAACGCCAAGCACCCAATGTGGCACGAATGAAAATGCTTGGTGCAGAAGTGAGACCCGCTCTTTCTGGTTCAAGAACCTTGAAGGATGCCACTAACGAAGCCATTCGGGATTGGATTAATAATCCGGAAGACACTTATTATATCATCGGTTCAGTAGTAGGTCCGCATCCTTATCCTGATATGGTGGCGCGTTTTCAGAGTGTAATTTCCACGGAAATCAAGAGTCAATTATTGGAGAAAGAAGGCCGTGAAAATCCTGATTATGTAGTAGCTTGTGTGGGTGGAGGAAGTAATGCTGCGGGAGCATATTATCATTTTCTTGACGATTCGGAAGTGAAAATTATTGCAGTTGAAGCCGCTGGAAAGGGCGTGCATTCTGGTGAAAGTGCGGCAACTTCTGCTTTAGGCAAAATCGGAATCATTCACGGAAGCAAAACGTTATTGATGCAAACGGACGATGGTCAAATTACAGAGCCGTATTCCATCTCAGCAGGATTGGATTATCCTGGAGTGGGACCGATGCATGCAAATTTGTTTGCAACAAAAAGAGCTCAATTTATTTCAATTACGGATGATGATGCCATGAATGCAGGATTGGCTTTATCTAAAATGGAAGGCATTATTCCAGCTATCGAAACTTCGCATGCATTTGCAGCATTGGACGTGATGGATCTAAAGCCAGAAGATGTAGTAGTAGTAAATTTATCAGGTCGAGGTGATAAAGATTTGCAAACGTATATCGACTATTTTAAATTGTAACAAACGAATCAATGTTGTTTGTCATCCTGAACTTGTTTCAGGATCTTATTGACACTGAATGTAGATGCTGAAATAAATTCAGCATGACAAGCATCTGGACAGCACGACAAGCCTTATTTCCGTCATTCGGAACTTGTTTTAGAAACTCATTTACATTAAATCAGCAATTAAATGTACTTAAAAGTTAGTACTCAAATAAACAACCAATGAATAGAATCAATAAAAAATTACAAGAAAAAGAAAACATACTGTCCATCTATTTTTCAGCAGGTTATCCAAGCTTGAATGATACTGCAGGAATCATAGAACAATTAGAGAGAAGTGGCGTAGACCTAATTGAAATTGGATTGCCGTTCAGCGATCCTTTGGCTGACGGACCAACCATCCAAAATAGTGCAACTGAAGCGTTGAAAAACGGAATGTCAACACAAGTGCTTTTTATACAATTAGAAGCTATTCGAAAAAACGTACAGATTCCGCTGATCATAATGGGCTACTTCAATCCTATCATCCAATATGGCGTGGAAGCTTTTTGCCAAAAATGTGCCGAAGTGGGCATTGATGGTTTGATCATTCCAGATTTGCCACTAGAGGTTTACGTTGCAGAATATAAGTCACTTTTTGAAAAATACGGACTGATCAATGTCTTATTGATTACACCTCAAACCTCCGATGAACGCATTCAATTAATTGATTCCGTTTCTGATGGATTTATTTATACCGTGAGTTCGGCAAGTGTCACTGGAAATAGCACTGGATTTGGCAGTAAACAAGAAGACTATTTTAAACGCATCCAAAACTTGAATTTAAAAAGTCCGCAATTAATTGGTTTCGGTATCCATGATAAAGTTACTTTTAATACCGCAAGTACATTTGCTAAAGGGGGTATCATCGGAAGTGCCTTTATCAAACATCTTTCTGATAATGGTATAAATGAAATTGATCAATTTGTAAAGAGCATTCGACAGTAGCAATTAGTACTGCAAATGCTTCAAATAAAGCTCCAAAATGGCTTGGAGCTTTGATACAGCCGGCTACCAACCGGCACAAAAATGGCTCAAAGACCGCAAAGGCCGAGAATTGAATTACGACGATATTTTGCATTACCAAAAAATGATTGTCGCATTATCAGAAACCGCAAGAATCATTGAACTATTATAGAATGGTTTATTGTTTCAATGGGGATAATCCATCGTTTTCGCGGAAAAAACCAATGCTGGGAACAATCTTGATCCAATGCACTTATTCTGATGCTAAATGTGCCTTAATCCCAGCAATTCCCTAAAGTTACGAAGAATTAGTTTTTAAATGTTAAAGTGTTAAATAATTGTACATTTAACTATTTTATATTTAAACAAATTATTATATTTTAAGTCGTAGTTTTAGCGTTAATACTTGTAAAATACTGTAAATAAATACTTTAAAATAGTAATGCTGCTTAACCCTTGATTTCGCTACGATGTTTATAAATAATATTAATTGTGAATATGTTTGGCTTTTTATTACCGTAATAAATCACAATCTTTGTCGTGGAAGTAAGGAACTTGTAAAGAGTATACTTACCAAATTATTGAACCTCTAATTCTTTAAGAGCATGAGTGTAAAGTATAAAGTGCTACCAAGAAAAAACCCGCAGGACATGGTGGCCCCTGAAAAATTCTATGCCGCTGCAATAAGCAATGGCGAAACCGACATGGAAGCGCTAGCCGAAATGATTGCGTACCAAAGTACCCTAACCGACACGGATTGTTATGCCGTATTGCGGTCTTTGGAGCAGAACATCATTAAGGAGTTGGGTCAAGGTCGGATTGTAAAGTTAGGCAGTTTGGGCAATTTTCAGATCAGTGTAAGCGCTTCTGGAAAAGATACTGCCGCAGAAGTAACGGCAAATGACATTGTCAAGAGTCGGATTCTGTTCCGTCCAGGTAAGAAATTGCGATTGCTTTTAGGCAATTTATCCTACCAGAAAGTCGGCTAGTAACCCGTCGCTAAAGTAAATTTAGTGGTTTGAAAGTCTCGAGTGTTCCTGCACTCGGGGCTTTTTTTTATGCTTTATAGCGGCAAAAACACCTCCAGTTCGTCCCGACGCAACTTTTGCTTCGTCCTGACCAATCCTTTTGCTCGTCCTGACGAAGTGAAAATGCCGTCAGGAAGATTTTCAATGGTAATTATGAAGCTACTTTCAAAGGAATAAAAGCACTGCAAAAAGTACTATTGTAGCCTTTTAGTAGAAGAAATCATCCCATTTTCAGTCGTTTATTTGACTTTCATCCATAAAAAAAGCTCAAAAATAGCGGCTAGTAACCCGTCTTTTTGAGCAAATTTAGCAATTTGAAAGTCTCGAACAGTTCCTGCTATTCGCATCAAATCAGGTGTAAATATAAAGGATTAGGCTTCGTTATCCCAATTTTTTTGATGGATTTTTGGTTAAGTTTATCAATTGAACCGTTTGAGAATTGTTGATAATTGCAATTTGTGTCGACTTTATTGCAGGGGCGGGAGGAATGTTTGTTGATAATTAAATTCTTTTTTTAGTGGTAAGGCAGGGACCTACTAGATCCTATAATCCTACTCAATAAAGATCAGTGCTGTTTTCTTACAGGTCCGTTGTTTTATCTCGTGGAATTTTAATAAAGGTTTGTTGCTATAATTGCTTTTTAATGGAGCAGATGCGTTTATTTGGTTTTTAAATACTTCTTGTTGAATATGATGGTTTTTAAGTTCGTGAATAAACCATTAGGGAGGTTGTTTTTCCGCAGAAAAAAACAACAACAACATTATTGAAAGTTTGTTTTACATTTTGAGTGACACCCGATTTCCAAACGGTCAGTGTAGGCACAGAACAAATGTGGAAATTAGCAATAGATTACATTGAAAGTCCAATGCTTCCCTGTGTGCGCCTGCATCAAAGAAAACTGGAGAAGTGGACTTATCATTCATATACTATAGTATGAGATTAATGTACTTCGCAACTGCGTGACAAGTTTCTATAACAAAGTAAGGTAGAATATGAGGAGTGGCTAAAAAATTAGTGTCTTTAAAATGTGTAGTATATATAGGAGTAAAATCATGCGATCAATTATTGATACAGACATAAAGGACCACATAGAGTATACGCGTAATACATTCACATTCACAGATCTTCCAATCTTTCCATCTTTCCATCTTGCAACCCGTCCTAAAAAGTCTTTAGTTCTTAGATGGTTATGCAACATTTGTAGATTGATAATGAAGCACTTAAGCGGTTGCTGTGTGGTAGGTGCATATAAGTATTTACTAATAGGAGTTTAAATAGGGCATACTTCAAAAGAAACAAGCATTTGCAACTATGTAAAATTGAATTGTAACCAAACTAAGTTCTTTCGCGAAAATGTCCCAGGCTATGCAGTGAAAGTTAAAAATTAGTGCGTAGAGAATAAAGTAGACAAGAACAAAAGATATACCTATATATAGGAGCATCCCTAAATCGGACAAATACTTCAAAATACATCTGCAACGATAAGGTAAAGAAAGAAACTTAATTTGCAACCCACACAAATAAAGCGACTTAAAAAATACTTTACAATTACTTTACAAAGCTGCTTGTTTAAGTGAAAAGAAGTGTTACTTTTGCACCCGCAACAACGGCGAAGTTCATATGAAATACTGGTTTTTATCAAAGCGAAGAGGGTTAGAAATAATCTAAAATAAATTTGCGGGATAAGAAAATAAGTATTAGTTTTGCACCCGCTAAGAGGCTAAGTTCATAAGAATAATGAGGATTAAGGTTTGGAGAAAATAAGCTTAAAAAATATTTTCAAAAAAGCTTGTCAGAGTTAAAAAAGAAGTTATCTTTGCACCCCGCAAGAGAATAAGTTCATTGAGAGATTGAGTAGGTTATGAGAAGAGAAATTAGGAACGAAAGTTTTTAAAAAAACTTCAAAAAAAGCTTGCCAGATTAAAACAAAGGATGTACTTTTGCACCCGCTTCGAGAAACACTAAAAGTGAGACACGAGACGAGAAACAAGAATGACACGTTCATAGACATATTGAATTGACAGCCGTCTTATCGCAAGATAAGACAAAGAAAAAAAGAGTAAGGTAAA